>NZ_CP017641.1:2681250-4021875 GCF_001983935.1 Fuerstiella marisgermanici
CAACTGGCGAAAGCACTTTCACTGGGACGGTAAGGGAGAAATCCCCAGCGACGAAGCAAGGAAGCTGAAAGAAATCGTCCAGAAGGTTCACGCGAAAGGACGTCGGCTCCGTTTTTGGGCCACGCCTGATACTCCGGCTGCCTGGAAAGTCCTGAACGATGCCAACGTTGATCTGATCAACACGGACAACCTGCCGGAGCTGGCCGAATTCCTGACCAAGCACGACCTGCAACGGGCGACTGACTGAAGCCTCAGCAAGCGGAAACATTCAATTAGAGCGGTTTCCCTTTTTCATGGACGGTTCGTGGTCGTGAGAAACAGCCTTCACCGTAGGCAACGCCAGTTCCGCGGCCACGATTCAGCGAGATTCGGTGTAGGTGCCTACTTCTTACTCTGCAGTTCGCTAACTGCGATCTCATTGTCACTGCGAAGACACGCTTGACTAACCGAACGCCGCAAGTTTCCAATGGTGGTTGGCATCAATCACAATCGAAGAACGACTTCATCAAACTCACATCGGAATACAACGCCGTGATAACGAAACACAATCGCACACGACTTCAGCAGAATCTGTCCCTCATGACGAAGGCAACTGTTCTTCTCGCCATGTTTGTTGCGGCAGGCGGCGTGCCTTCAGCGTTTGGTCAGTCCACGTTGACATCGGAACTGGTGTTTCCGCTGGATCAGCGTCACAACCATGCCCCAGGCATTGTGGAACTCGAAAATGGTGAACTGCTGGTTTCGTGGTATCGCGGCAGCGGAGAACGCAAAGCCGATGACGTCGCTGTCTATGGTGCTCGCAAGCCTGTCGGCAGCAAGACGTGGAGCGATCCCTTCCGGATGGTCGATACACCGGGGTTTCCGGACTGCAACACGTGCATGATGATCGACCGACACAATCGACTGTGCCTGTATTGGCCGGTCATCATCGCGAACACCTGGGAATCCTGCCTCACGTTCTACAAGGTGTCTGATCAACCGACCGGCAAAGGAAGTCCCGAGTGGTCGGACGGCGGCGTTATCCTATTGAAGCCGGAGGACTTTGGCCCCAAAGCGATACAGGTCCTGGACGAAGAAATTGCAAAGCTGCCGACTCAACTCGCGGACGCTTACAGCACGGAACTGTCAGATCTCCGAGAACTCCTCACTCAGAAACTCTACCAGCGACTCGGATGGCAACCGCGATGCAAGCCGACCGTGTTGCCGTCAGGGCGAATTCTATTGCCTCTGTATTCCGACACGTATTCCATCTGCATCATGGCCATCAGCGACGACGATGGTGCTCACTGGTACGCCAGCAAGCCACTGATTGGCTTCGGAAACATTCAACCGGCCGTTCTGCGTCGTGACGACGGAACGCTGATCGCCTACATGCGAGAGAACGGTCCTCGAAAGCACATTCGAGTCTGCGAATCGAAGGACGATGGAATTACCTGGGGCCCGGTCACGGAGTCTGTTTTGGTCAATCCCGGCTCCGGGCTGGACGGCGTCCGTCTGAAGAATGGTCACTGGCTGCTTGTCTACAACGACACTCAGAAAGGTCGCAACAGCCTTGCGGTTTCGATTTCAACCGACGAAGGCCGATCCTGGAAATGGACAAGGCATCTGGAGCGACAGGAGGAAGGTTCGTACCACTATCCCGCTGTGATTCAGGGCAGCGATGGCACCATCCACGTTGTCTACAGCTACTTTGTGACCGGCGGCAAAAGCATGAAGCACGCCAGCTTTGACGAAGCCTGGGTTCAGCAGGGGAAGAAAGATTAGTCGGCAACTGCTTGGCCGCCTTTCGTCAGATCATCCGGAGGCTACAGCGATAGGAGCGGAACCGTGACTTGGTTCGTCGAACAGCGTGCATGATTGTTGCCGGCGGGCGTTAGCGGAGGCTCACCCCTTACCACCGCCGTGAGAGCAAAGGCACAATTCTTTTTTGGATACATCCGTCGGCGCTTGCGGAAAGCAAATGTAGACTTGTGGCGCACCTTGGTTGAACTTGCCCATGAAGACCGTGGTGTCTATACCACCAGCTCAAAGAAATCCACTGTTTAAGGATTGAGTCGAGCACCAGTGGCGCGTGCCGCGAGTCGCATTCAGCAAACGCTGCACGGGAAGCATTCGTCAGAATGAAAGTGCCAAACGGGCCTGCCTCATTTGAGACACATCAATGACACGCTTATTTGACGCGGCTGTGCACGACCACAAAGTCGACGATCGGCGACGGATCTTTCAGGCTGTGCGGGTGATGGCCGACGCCGGCCTTGGAAATCACCGTGATCTTTCCGCCAAGCTCCTTGTACCGCTGTTCGATGATCGCCGTGTTCTCTTCCACCGGCACCACAACATCCGCGGCACCGACCACGTGCAGCAGCGGGACATCGGCTTTGGCCAGTGGCTTCAGATTGTCAATGGGATTCCGTCGCCAGCTTAGAGCCTGTTCTTCCGACAAGCCGTAGGCCTTTAGGCATCTCTGCCAGTCACCGGGGCTGCCCTTGCCTTTCCCTTTGCCTCCCGGCCAGCTTTTGAAATCGCACACTGGCGCGTCCGCGTAAATGCATGACACCTTGTCCGGGTTTTTGGCGGCCCAGTTGTAGATGATCAAACCGCCGCGGCTCATGCCTTCCAGAGCCACCTTGTTTGCGAAGCCATGTTCTTCCGTCAGAAACCGGTAGAACTCATCCCAGATCGCCACGGCTTTCGGAGAACCAAATAGGCCGCCAACCTCCGCGTAGACAACGTGGAAGCCCTTTTCCAATAGGGCTTTGTCCGCCTGAGGTTCGTGGCCAAAAAAACGAGCACGCCAGATCCACGGCTTACCCGGCGCCGCGTTCTTTGGCACAACCACGATGCACTGAGTGCCATCATGCACAAAGTCATAGCGGTCAAACCCCTGAAACTGCCCCTTCTTACCAGCAAACGGCGGTTCTGCGTGCACCTGAAAAGCAAAAACGGTCAACAACAACGCGCTGAATGCGACTTTCATTTTCCTGCTCCGATTCCTTGGCTTAACTGTGAACACTGTTTTCGCAATCGTATCAGATCCAGCCGAACGACGTGCCTGTATCGTCGGCCCGCCCGTCATCAGCGCGACGCAGTGAACTTCGTTAACGACAAGGCGAGCGGCGAATGGGACCGCGTTGTTTCGAAGTACGTCCGTCCGTTGCGAACATCATATGCAAATCTGCGGCAGGAATGACTTTACTTTGCGGAATGTGACATTCGATCCGCGGCCATGCCGTGACCCCGCGACACGTAACTACATCCAGTGAAGTAGGCTGGGCATTGCCCACCAATTGTGAATTGATGGGCAATGCCCATCCTACTTGCTACGAGGGGAATGTTCTCCTGTGCTTCGCACACAGCTTGCGAGCCTCTCTCTGGCCAATTTGAAAATGAGCTGCGTCCTCTTTCTCTCCCTTAGAAACGAAAAAATTGTGTCTTGGACTGCCTTGCCTAGGTGGCGTTGTGAATATGAAGCCCATCGGTACAATTTCGTACGCAACCGAGTAACCTTTTTAGACGAAATTTATCCATGGCTCCGAGTGTTGACCAAATGCCAATTGACGACGAGGCCGAGAATGCTGAACTTCAGGAGCAAGTGAAGTTGGCAGAGACGCAGATCGTTGAGCAGTCGAAGCGGATTGAGTATTACCTGACAGACTATTCGGTTGAGTTGTTGGCGATGAAGATGGGGAATGGACAATTTGTGATTCCGTCATACCAACGAGACGATACGTGGGAAGACGATCGGAAATCGAGGTTCATCGAGTCTCTGCTAATGGGACTTCCCATTCCGTTCCTGTTCTTTTGGGAAAAAAGTGACGGCAGGCTCGAAGTCGTCGATGGATCGCAGCGTCTGCGGACGATCGCACAATTCTTGAATGGTGAACTTGAGATCGGTGAGCTGACGCAGCTCACTGAATTGACGGGACTGCGGTTTCAAGACTTGCCAGAGTCTCGCCAACTCAAAATCAAGAACCGGAGCATCCGAGGAATCATCTTGAATGAGCACGCTGACGAGCAGGCGCGGTTTGACATCTTCGAACGAATTAACACTGGGAGCAAGATCGCCAACAAGGCGGAAGTTCGACGCGGAGCTCTGGCGGGACCGTTCTTGGAGTTGGTTATCGAGCTTGCCCAAGATGACCTTTTTGTAAAACTGGCTCCAGTACCTCAAATGGGCGTAAGCCTTCGTAAGCGAGAAGAAATGGTGACTCGCTTCTTCGCGTACTCAGACTTGTATGCGAGTGGCTTCACGGACTACAACGACCGCCCTGCAGAGTATCTATTTGAGTACGCCAAGGGAAAGAATGAAGAGTTGCAAGACAAGAAACGCGTGAAGGCTTTCAAGAAACGTTTCAATGAGACAATGAAATTTATTGACAAGACGTTTCCGTACGGATTTCGGAAATCTGCAACGGCCACCCAAACGTACTACACGCGATTTGAGTCGATCGCGGTCGGTAGCTTCTTGGCGATAAGCAAAAAACCTGAACTGAAGAAGGCTCCACCTGACGTTGGCTGTTGGATTACCGGTGATCAATTCAAAGAATATAGCAAGTCAGGAAGCTCAAACGTTAAGCGTCGTATGAAAGATCGATTTGAATTTGTTCGTGACAAGCTCACGGAGGGCTAGCATGGACACCACGCAATTCGAAGACCGAGTTGTCGAAATTGAAAGCTACATAGACCTGCTAAAGGTAGTGGAGTCCGCGGCTCAGTCTGGACCACCTGAAATCGGGAATTCGGCAATAACGACATGTCAACAACGAATGTTGTATTCGTCAGTCTACTTACATCTCTACAACCTTGTTGAAGCGACGGCGACTTGGTGTACGTCTGCGGTTACTGAAGCAACCGCAGCTGGGCAGGCGTGGAAACTCGAACAGCTCGACTCGGCCGTTCGGCGAGAGTGGCTTCGGACAAACCTCAGAACGCATACACAATTGAATCCAAGCAACCGGCTAAGCACCTCGTTTGTAGTTTGCGAGAGCATTCTCAATGGTGCTCCGATTGAAGAATGGGGCATCGAACGAGGGGGCGGAGGGAACTGGGACGATGGAGCGATCGAGAACATCAGCGAGAGAGTTGGCTGTGTCTTGAAAATTGCAACAGCAACGAAGTCTGCCGCGAAACGCCCATTTCGAGACGACAAGAATGCATTCCAATACGTAAAGGAGCTTCGCAACAAACTGGCTCACGGATCGATCTCTTTTGAGCAGTCAGGCGAAAACGTCACCGTTCAGGACTTAGTTGACCTGAAGAATCGAACGGTCAACTATCTCCGCGAGGTCTTGCAATCATTTGAGAACTACGTTGCGAGCCATATGTATTTGGAATCAGGGGCGAGGCATAGTTTGGCGGGGTCGCCGTGATTACGTGCGTGGATCTGTTCTGCGGTGTTGGAGGCCTGACTCATGGGTTGGCCAAAGCCGGCATTGATGTGGTTGCCGGCTTCGACACTGATGCGCTATGCGAGTACGCGTATGAGTCCAACAACGACGCCACGTTCGTTCGCGAAGATGTCGGGGCGTTGGTTGGTAAGGACATACGTGCATTGTGGGACAAAGACACTACGACACTTTTGGCTGGCTGTGCGCCGTGTCAGCCGTTCTCAACATATAGTCGAGCCAGCCGCAAAGACAAACCTGACGAGAAATGGGAGCTGGTCCGCCACTTCTCTCGACTAGTTGGAGAAGCGAAGCCCGATTTAGTGACGATGGAAAACGTTGCACAGATCGTTAGGCATGATGTCTTTCAAGAGTTCCTAGAATCATTGGCTGGCTACTCGATTTGGCACTCAGTTGTCGAATGCCGTGCATTCGGGGTCCCGCAAACGCGGAAACGCCTCGTCCTATTGGCTTCAAAGCTGGGGCCAATAAAGATGTCTCGTCCCAATCCCTCGGCAGGGAAAGCGACCGTCGCAACCGCGATATCTAGGCTCCCGCAGTTGGCAGCAGGAGAGAGCGACTGCAAAGACCCGTTGCATCATGCCTGCAACCTTTCCGCTATCAACCTGAAGCGAATTCGTGCGTCGCAACCAGGTGGCACGTGGAGAGATTGGCCTGTTTCACTGCGGGCTAACTGCCATAAGCAAGAAGCTGGCGAAACCTACCCCAGCGTTTACGGCAGGATGCAATGGGATGAACCAGCCCCCACGATAACGACCCAGTGTTTTGGCTACGGTAACGGGCGGTTCGGTCACCCGGAGCAAGATCGCGCAATCACCCTCCGCGAGGCCGCCATGCTGCAGACCTTCCCGCGTCGGTACAAGTTCTTGCGAGCGAAGGAAAAAGTTGTCTTTCACACGATGGGCAGATTGATTGGGAATGCCGTTCCTGTCAGATTGGGACATGCAATTGGCCGCTCATTCGTTGAACACGTCAACATGCTCGAACGCGACGCCTAGCTTTCTTAAGTCGCTTGGGAATGGCCAACGATGAAGCCCGGGGGGGGCTGGCACAGACTATGAAGAGTCAAGGTTCAGCGTTTCGCACGACGCGTACATTTCCACCTTCTGGACGACTTCCGTTTACAATCATGAATGCACTCCATTTCGTGACGGCTGAGATGAGGTAGCGTCTCTGAGGATTTGGGCTGACGCTTAGGAACGCTCGGTCGCTGCTCAGAAAAACTAATTCAACAACATGTTTCCAATTGGAAGCATAGCTGATGTGGAAGACGCCTCAATAGGTGTTATCACGTGCAAGATTGTCAATATTTGCCGCATTGGATTCAAAGAGCATTCTTCTTCTCCGCAGCGTGACTCACCAGAACAATGTGGAGTCTGAATTTTTGGCGATTGATCGCACACACCGTCGATGACATCAATACCATTCGGGGATCGGCAACACCTTCTCATTGTGAATTCTTTCCAGCTCCTCGTGGCTGACTCGCTATTCTTCTTCAGCACCGCGACCGCACATTGTTTTGAACGCATTGATGCGTTGATGGGCGATGCCCATCCTACTTGCTCAACAGTCATTGATTGGGCTCGTGTGCGCCCGGATTGAAGTTGTTGCATGGTGTTGGGAATTGTCACACAATGTGGACTGGGTATTCGCAAGGGGGCAATGGCCTAATTTGTGGACTCGTGGATTTTTCAGGTCGTATGGCATGTCTCTCGATCGCTTCAAGCGTTGTAGCGGTGAGACATAGCGGACGATGCCGACAGTGACTGTCGAAGGTAAGGTCTTTCATGAACGACAATAAGAGTACTCGGCGTGAACTGTTGGGGATGGGGATTCCGGCGCTTGCTGGCGCGGCCGTTTGTTCGAACTCTGGCATTGCCGCCGAGAAAACGGCAAACGCGGAGGATGTTTCCGAAGCGGTATCGGGGAAGGCGTGGGCTGAGCGGCGAAAGGTGGTCGAACGCAAGTGGCTGGATCTGTTGGGCGACTTTCCGACTCAGGTTCCAGATCTGCGAGTGGAGATGAAGGAAGTCGAACACAAGGACGGGATCACTCGGTATCACGTTAGCTTTCAGGCCGAAGACGATGATCGAGTCACCGCGTGGCTGCTGGTGCCTGATGCTGCGAAGAAGAAGCCGACACCGGCAATTATTTGCCTTCACAGTACGACCTGGGGTTCCGGCAAGGATCAAACGATCGGCCTGTCCGGGAAACGCCCGGTTGATCCTCCGCCAGATCCGCAGGCGGGCCGTCACTACGGTCTGACTCATGCCCAACACGGCTTCGTGACGCTCAGCATCGACGCACTTACGGATGGCGAGCGGATTGAACCCAAACGCCGAGTGATGGATACGCGCGGGTTTTATTTGAAGCATCCCGAATGGTCCATCGTCGGAAAAATGATCTGGGACTGCATGCGAAGCGTGGACTTTCTGCAAACTCTGGACTTCGTCACGCCGGATCAAATTGGCGTGACAGGCCTGTCGCTGGGCGGACACTATGCTCTGTTCGCGGCCGCGTTTGAACCTCGTATTACCGCGGCGGTACCGAACGGTGGCGTTCTGGATTGGCATCGCCACACGAGTTCATGGTCGCGCGTTCCGTCCGGCGATAATTGGCGTCCGTGGGAAGAAGGCGTCGACAAACCGACAAGCAGTGCGAAGCTTGAAAAGCGGTTCGGGTTTAAGACCAACAGCGGGCCGTACATCTACATCAAGAAGTTCCGCCCGTACATTGACGATCAGACTCGGCCACTGCCGGTGGACTTCAGCGAACTGATGGCGATGGTCGCCCCGCGCGCGTTGCTGGTGATTTCGACGGAGCAGGAATTTTACCGGCACAAGTTCTTCCAGAAGGTCCCGAAAGTTCTGGACGTCTACATCAACTGGCAGGAGACCGATGGTCTGCCGAGCGTTCTGAAGGCGAGGCAAGAGCTGCCGGGGTTCGCAGAAACGCTCGACTACTACGAAACTCAGCACAACATCAGCGAATCGACAATCGTGAAGCAGTTTGGCGAATTCGGTGCCGGAGACTGCTTCAGCTGGTTCTCATTCCCCGGCGGTCATGGCCTGCCCGGCGTCGCGCGACGAATGAGCTTCGCATGGTTTGACCGCTGGCTGGGCCGCACGATGTATTGATGCCGCCGCCGCAGTTGAGGCTCACCCGACATCGCCCCAACTGCGTCTGCAATTGGAATGAGCCGCGACATCGCGGTGGCCGCCTCTTTGAGTTGTCGGCGACCGCTATGCCAGTGGTTCGGTGGCCCGGCGGGTGCTGCGAAAGCGTCGGAGCGCCCTTCAACGGTCCGCACGTACGTTCCGACACGCTGGTTAAATATTGGAGCGATGCCCGCGTGCGCCTGCTGCGTTGCCGGGGAATTTTCGGCGATGAGAAATCTGGCATGCTGACGATTGACCGTGGATTTTCTCTGCGTTCGCCCTAAAATAGCGTTGAGATTGAGTCTCAGACGCAAGCTTTTCGAGGCCTCAATCTTTTGCCAGCCAGCCAGCGACACGCGAGCCAGCCAGCCTGAACCGTCCTCAATCCCCGGAACACGCTCCCGTCGTTCCGTCCCGCCCAAGAGTCTGGCAGAAAGAACTGGCAATGAGATTTTCCACGGCCCCCGTGCGCCGTCGCACCGCGTTTACTCTGATTGAACTGCTTGTTGTCATTGCGATCATCGCGATTTTAATTGCTCTGTTGCTGCCCGCTGTGCAACAGGCTCGCGAAGCCGCTCGACGCATTCAATGCAAGAACAACCTGCGGCAGATTGGCATCGCCTGCCACAACTATCATTCCACTTACGGCACGTTCGCCCCCGGCCGTCTGGTGTACGACGGCACGGATTCGACGGGATCCCCGACCAAAGTTGTAACGGGCTTTCTGGCGATGGTGCTGCCTCAGATGGAAGGCTCAAATCTTTACTACCAATACGATCAAAAGTTTGGCTTTGATGATCCGATCAATCAGGAGGCCGTCAATACAGTCGTGCCCGGATTTCTATGTCCGTCGGCTCCTGGCGAACGCATTACGCCAATTTACTCCGGCTGGAACATGGGCTGGACGACAAACGTCGCCGCTCTAACGGGCCAAACGGCCGCAGCAGCTGACTACTTCGGCGTTCGCGGCTTGCACTACCCGGACCAGACGGGCACGCACATTTGGGACGGCACGGCCGGCATCATGAACGAACGCGGAACAAAAATCGGACACATCACCGACGGTTCCAGCAACACCATTCTGTTGTTCGAAATGGCCGACAAGCCGCATCACTGGAAGCTTGGCAAACAGCAGGGAACGCCAACCAACGCTCAGTTTTATTCTCACGGTCCATGGGCCGGCAATAACGGCGTGGGCATCTACAATTGGAACGACGACGGAAGCAGTAAAGGCTGCGACAACTGTTCTAAGTTCATCAACGTCGACAATGAACTGTCACCGTACAGCTTCCATACCGGTATCGTAAACATCATGCTGGCGGATGGTTCGACTCGGTCCGTTTCAGAAAACATTGACGCTCAGACATTTATCGATCTGTGTCGAGCCACCGACGGCAACGTGATTGGCGAATATTGATCCTCGCTTAGGCGGCCAGGGCGGCGACTGCAACACAGCCAGCAGACGTGTTTAGCTTGTGTTGCTTCGTCGGATTTCGAACAATCACTGGCTTCTGATCGATGCGAATCGGTTTACGTTCGAAGTGGCTGTGTCAACGGGGCCTCACATGAAACGTTTCCTGCGGTGTCCCGATCGGGCCTGCCTGGTGATGCTGTTCGCCGTCAGTCTGTTAAGCGGGTCGGGAAGTCACGTCCGAGCACAAAGCGAGGCGTTGACCGATCAGGTCGATGCTGGTTTGGCTACGGCGTCGTCCAGCGCTGAAGCTTTGAAGACGGAAGAACGTGCGAACGATCGAACGGCGAATGCCATCGTTGAGTACGAGCTTTCGTTTTCGACGTTTTTGGGCGGTTCGGACTGGGAGCACGCTCGCGATGTCTTTGTCGACGACGCTCAGAACGTGTACATCGTCGGCGGAACGCAGTCGGACGACTTTCCCGTCACGGAAGGCGCCTTTCAGACGAAGCACGACATGGCAGGCCAGCAGATCGGCAGCGGAGGCTACTGTGACGCCTTCGTCTGCAAATTTGCCCCCGATGGCAAGTTGTTGTGGTCGACTCTTCTGGGCGGACCGAACTACGACCGCGCCTACGCCGTGGAAGTCGACAACGCCGGATACGTGTATGTCAGCGGGCGGGGCGGACCCGGGTTTCCGGTGACAGATGAATCCTTCCAGTCGGAATTCCGAGGCACCGATGCCGGCATCTACGGGATGCAGAATGGCTTTCTGTGCAAGCTTCAGCCGGACGGTTCCGCGCTGGATTGGTCCGCGTTTGTCGGCGTGGGTCAATTGTGTCGCGACGTGTCTGTTGATGCCGCCGGCGATGTTTATGTCGCGTTGCATTACGGCGGGAAAGGACCACTGCCGCCGAAGTCGTGGTTTGTGAATGCCTATCAGCCGACTCCCGCAGGCGACGTGGAAATCGGAGCGGTCAAGATCGCGGGCGATGGAAGTCGTGTCCATTGGGCGACGTGGTTCGGCGGTTCTGGGAAAGAAACATCAAACTGTGGACTACGTCTTGACCAGCAGAACAACGTCTACCTGAACTTCACGACCCAGTCTTCCGACATGCCCACAACGATCGGAGCTCACGATCGAACCTACAACGGAAACGACGACGCATTCATCGCGAAGCTAAGTTCCGACGGATCGAAGCTGCTGTTTGGCACCTACTTTGGCGGCAGCGAAATGGAGGAAGGCAACAGCACCCACAATCTGTGCGTTGATAATCACGGAAACGCGTACCTGTCCACCATCACCACCAGTCGCGATTTGCCGACCACGGCAGGAGCCTGGCAAACGAAAATGGCTGGCGGACAGAACGAAATCGCGCTCGCAAAGTTTTCAGCGGACGCCGGGGCTCTACTGAGCTGCACCTATGTGGGCGGCACTTCCGACGAAGAACCCGACGGGATCTACACGGACAAGGCGGGCAACGTGTTCTTCACTGGTAAGACGTCATCGGCCGATTTCCCCGTCACGCCCGGTGCTGTTCAGTCGCAGCGATCGGGGCAGTACGACGCGACGCTGGTTCTGCTGTCCGCTGATTTTTCCACGCTGAAGTACAGCACGTTTTTAGGGGGTGAGAACTACGACTACGGTCGATCCGGTTTTCTTGACCATCATGGCAACCTGTTTGTCACGGGATCAATCAATGGCCCCGGGTGGCCAGCGAAGAATGCTCACCAACCACACTTCGCAGGTGGCGGCGGCGGCAAGGAACTCTGCTACGAAGGCGGCTGCTACGCTGGCGACGTGATCCTCAGCAAACTGGTGCGAAAGAAAAAGTAGCCAACCACCGAACCCACGTTGTGGCACTTGCCCGCTTCATTCGCTTCGGCAGAAAAGAAGCGTGACGTGGAGTGCAATCATGGATGCATGTTTGTTTGGTGAGCGTGCCCGGCGTTGGAGCGACATGCGAGCGAAACCCCGGGCTTCCTTCACTTCGCTAAGTCCCCGCTGCCACGCCAAAAATCAAGCATCCATGAACGTCGCCACGACGCGTGCAGCGACGCGGCTGATTGGCGGCTACGTTGCTGCCTGTTAGGATGAAGCCCGTGTCGACCAGAGTCACTGTAGTCTGACAAACGGCTTTCGCCATGCCCCGCTTCATCGTATCTCTTATCGCGGCAGCAGTCCTGATTGGGCTGCTTGTGTATTCGCAGCAGACCAGCGGGCCGCTTGTTGTGTCCGGCTTTATCGAAGCTGACGAAATCCGCGTGGGCTCGCGCGTTGGTGGGCGAGTACTAAACGTTCTGGTTTCCGAGGGCCAGACGGTTGCGACCGATCAAGTGCTGGTCCAGCTCGAACCGTTCGACCTGCTCGAACGCAAGGCCGAGGCCGAGCAAATGGTGGCGGTCGCGAGTGCCGCTCATGACAAGCTGGTCGCGGGGTCGCGGCCGGAAGAAGTTGGTCAGGCAGAAGCTCGCGTGAGGCAGATCCAGGCCGGGCTCGATTTGCTGAACAACGGACCTCGACCACAGGAAATCGCCGCCGCGGAAGCCGACGTTCGACTGGCGGAAGCCAAACTAGCACTGGCTAAGAAGGTCTATCACCGCGTCGAAACGCTGTTTGGAAAACAGGCCGCCGACAAAAGCGACCTGGACGAATCAGCCACAAAGCTAAGCGTCGCTCTAGCCGCCGTCGATTCACGCATTGAGCAACTGGCTTTGCTAAAGGAAGGCTCGCGAGCGGAAGACAAAGCACGGGCGAAAGCTCAGTTGGATGAAGCGAAACAACAGCTGGCTCTTCAGAAGAACGGTTTTCGTGCGGAAGAAATTCGAGAAGCGAAGGCCAGGCTGGACGCGGCGAGTGCTTCACTGCGAATCATCGAACGACAGCTTGATGAATTGCAAATCGTGAGTCCCGCCGACGCTGTTGTCGAAGCCATCGAACTGCAACCGGGAGACCTGGTGTCGCCGAACGCCCCCGCGATCTCACTGGTGAATTCAGAATTGCTGTGGGTGCGAGCCTACGTGCCGGAAGATCATCTCAATCTGCAGACCGGCCAAGCAGTGGATGTGAAAGTCGACAGTTTTCCGGACCGCACCTTCGCTGGTGAAGTCGTCTTTGTGGCGAGGCAGGCGGAATTTACGCCGGCAAATGTTCAAACACCGGAAGAACGATCGAAGCAGGTCTTTCGCATCAAAGTCCGGCTGGTGGAAGGCCTGGACGTGCTGCGACCTGGCATGGCGGCCGACGTCATTCTTTCCAGCGAAGGCAACCCGGCGTGACTCAGCCCGTCATCGAAGTGGATGGACTGACGCGACGGTTTGGCACCTTCACCGCCGTTCGCGACGTCAGGTTTCAGGTGGAACGAGGTTCGATTTTCGGACTGCTCGGCCCCAACGGCAGCGGCAAGTCAACGATTATTCGCATGCTGTGTGGCGTGCTTTCGCCCAGCGATGGACGAGCGTCGGTACTGGGTTTCGATGCCGCCACTGAAGCCGAGCAGATCAAACGCCGCATCGGCTACATGTCTCAAAAATTCAGCCTGTACACAGATCTCAGCGTGCGGGAGAACCTTCATTTCTATGGGCGAATCTACGGTCTCGATCCGATTCGACTGCAGCGCCGGTTTGACGACGTTGTCGAACTCACGGGCATTGGCGACCGATTGGATCAGTTGGCAGGCACGCTGTCCGGCGGCTGGAAGCAGCGACTGGCGTTGGCAGGTTCGTTGATCCACGAACCCGACGTCATCTTTCTGGACGAACCCACCGCCGGCATCGACCCCGTTGCCCGGCGGCAGCTTTGGGACTTGCTGTTTGAACTGTCTGGCAAGGGCGTGACGCTGTTCGTGACGACGCACTACATGGACGAAGCCGAACGATGCACGGATGTCGGCTACATCTACAATTCCAGGCTGCTGGTCTGCGGAAAGCCGGACGAACTCAAACAACTGCCTGATGTCACGCCCACTGGAACTCAGCGATGGGAACTGGAAGTCAACCATCCGGCCACTCACCTGCAGCAGCTGAGATCTCTGGAAGGTGTCCGAGACGCCACGCTGTTCGGCCAGACGATTCACGTGTTGTCTGACGACGCGACATCGCCGCCTACAATGATTGACCACCTTGGCCTGCCTCCGTCTGAGGTGGAAGCACGCAGCATCACGCCGTCATTGGAAGACGTGTTCGTGACGCTCAGCCGCGCCGCCGAGCGTGGCGAAATCATTGAACAGCCGGCAGTGTCGCCCGAACCAGTTCCCGCCGAGCCTGTCGCAGACGACGATTCCGTCCCGAAGGCATCACCGGCAAAGGCATTCGACGAGCGCCCTTTGCAAAAGAAGCGAGGCACATTCGCGGGATTCGCCGCCGTGTTTCTGAAGGAGTTCTCACACATTCGCCGTGAGCCAGCGACGCTGTTTTTTGCGTTTGTGGTACCGGTGATGCAGACCATCGTTTTCGGCATCGCCATCAACACAGAAATCGAAGACATCCCCACCGTGGTGTTCGACCTGGACGGGCGCAGCCATGCGCGCGAACTGAAAGACGCGTTTCGGAATACGAATACGTTTACCATCGTCGAACGAGTGCTAAACGAGGAAGCGTTCGACCGAGCACTCACGTCAGGCCGCGCGAAGGTGGGAGTGCGAATTCCGGCCGACTACAGCGATCGCTTGTTGGCCGGTCAACAGACGCAGGTGCAGGTGTTGATCGACGGCAGTGATTCGCAGGTCGCCACCACGGCGCTAAACACGGCCAATCTGCTGGCAATGAATCTGTCGATCGGTCGAGCCAAAGCACTGGCCGACACAATGCCCGTCGTCCCTGCTCGAGACGAAACAGGGGCGACGGCGCTGCCCATTCAGATTCGCACTCGGCTGCTGTACAACCCGAATCTCGAAAGCTCGCACTTTTTCGTGCCTGGCCTGGTGGGAATCATTCTGCAACTAGTCACGCTGTTTCTGACAGCCTTCGCCATCGTGCGCGAACGAGAACTGGGGACTCTGGAACAGTTGTTCGTGACACCAGTTAGCCGAGCGGGCTTGTTGCTGGGAAAGCTGGCTCCGTACGCTTTGCTGGCGTTTGGTGAAACACTTATCGTGATGAACGTGATGGTATTTCTGTTCGACGTCCCGATCCGCGGCGATATCGGTCTGCTGCTGATGCTGTCGTTTCTGTTCCTGCTATGTGCCCTCGGACTGGGCCTGTTCGTGTCAACGATCTCGAAGACGCAGCTGCAGGCATTTCAGTTTGCCTTCATCATTATGCTGCCGTCCGTGCTGTTGTCTGGATTCATGTTTCCGCGCAGCCAAATGCCCGGCCCTATTTACATCGCGACGTTTGCCATCCCGGTGACGTACTACCTGGAAATTCTGCGAGCAATCGTATTGCGCGGAGCGGACCTGATTGACGTTTTGCCATCCGTGCTGGGGCTCGGTATTTCCACCGTGCTGATTCTGGCTCTCAGCCTGATGCGATTCCGCAAGCAACTGGCGTGATGGCAACCTCCTGCACCGAAATTCGCCGTAGCCGCCGATGGGACGATTTACCTGCGGCTAGCGTCGTGCGGCTGACGAATTTCTGGGCGAATTTCGAATTGCACGACAGAGCTCAGGGCCGTGCTCGGCATGAATTGAGGCGTGCCACGGACTTGGCTGGTGCCCTACCTCGACGAAAACGATGGCAGAGCCGGTAGCACTTAATCTCTCAGGATCTGGCCGGCATGGCATTGGTTACGTTTGTAATCGGCCGGAGACTGTCCGGTGTTACACGATGTTATGGCAGTGGGTGTGGTTGTGCGATGGGGCCTTCGGGACCATGAACGTAGTTGGAATACGGCAACTGCACGGGGACCAGACCACGCCCGTCAGCGAGCGGAACTTCTGTCATGACACTCGTGAGCGGCACGTTGGCACGAATCGGGATGTCACCGATTTCCAGTCCTGAGTCAGAAACCCAGCCGAGGTTGCGGTCGGCATTAAGGTCCGACGAATATCGAAGAGCATCTTCCACATCGGGATTCGTGCGAGCTTCAATCAACTGATGGTAGAGCGTTGCCGTGACGTTCTTCCATGGCTCAGCAAACACGGGAATACCGTTCGTTACTCCGTTGCTGAACCGTTCCGAATACACACTTACCGCAAAATAGACTTTGCTGCCATTGGCGATTTCGACAGACCCGTGATAGCCGCCCATCCCTGATCGGGAATCGACTTCGTCTAACTCCGAGCCGGTTTCATACGTTCGTGAGCGGGACGCGGTGCTGGCCTGTGAGGAGTTTGCGGCTTGAGCGTCCGTCGTCAGAAGGGTGCCGGGTGGTAGTATAAAATTGAAGACCGTGTTTTCCAGGTCGTACGAATTCAGCAGGCCCTTTCGGTACAGATAAGTTGCGTAGTTCTGAATGTCGCCGCGTGTTACGGTCGTCGGCGTATAGCCCACAAGCGGGTGTGACGGCAACGGGGTCGAGCGGATCGATTGGTTGTCATAGTACTGCAGCAGCACGTTGTTCAAATGCTCGTCTCGCATCGCGGCTGCGAGGCTTCCATCGATCAACTCAACGTCTGCCGCAGACCAGTCTGTGTCGCCGCTGACGTAAAGATTCACGTAGAACAGATCGCGAATAATCTTGCCGCCTCGATACTTCAGGTCGTCGCTCGGCGATTCGGTCGCGCCGTCCAACAGTTGCTGGCGTCGGTAACCGTTTCCTGACGCCTGGACAAACGCGCCGCGCTGACTTCGGGTTTGTGAGCCTCGCGTATTTTCGCCGTTTGCTCGAGAATATCCGACCGCTCGGACAGCCAGCGAACCACCGCGCGGCGGCAAGGGCCATGGACTCCAGAATTCGGTCGGATCCTCGCCAGGTTCTGTCGGCGCAGGGTTGGGATGGGTGACAGGAATTGTCGGAGTTGTGTCCGGATCCGGGACGGGAACGCCGGGTGGGTATGGCGATGTGCCGGGATACGGTGAAGGATTCCAAACAATCGGCGCACCGCCTGGCCCGCCGGGCATTCCCGGATAGCCAACGTTGTACCAGGGCAGTCCACCAGGAAAAGCGCGCGGGTTGTAGAACCCAAATGGCTGACCAGCGTACCCGTTCGGAAATCTGCCCGGCCCGACCATTGGGCCGCATCCGACCAGCAGAATGAACGCGCAGCAACATCCCAGCAGCAATTGCGGTGGAGAAATCTTCATGATATTTGAAGTAGCAGCAGGAGAGAGAGGATGCTGCGATTTGGAGTTGACGCAATCGTTGTCGGTGAGTGCCGCAACGCTTTGGGTCGCTGAGAAACCAGATCACAACCAGGAGACTTTTGGCCCGCGACATAGACAACCGTCAGATTGGCTGGCCATAGTTGCCGTAGACCGGAGAGAAGTCGCAATGTATGCAGATTTTCAAATCAGGAAAAGGTCACTTCTGCCGGTTCACGTCTGTGGCCAGGTGAGAAGCCTTCCAACTGCGTTTTGAATACTGGTACCGCTTCTGGTGCTCGTTCGTCGACTGCTGTTCGGGATGACGCGATGCGACTACCGCGGGCTGACGCAGGAACGATATTTACGCAGTTCGCTCACTCAGGTAACGTCCGCCGCGAGGCCATACGCTTGCAAAGCGTCCGCTACGGAATTGCCGAGGAATTCATGAACATTCGTCCCCATCGCATCCTGCTACTGGTCTGCGCCGTCCTGTTCTTCACAGAACAGACCGCCTTCGCGCGGAAGTTCCGACTGCATTCGCGGTGCCGAGCGGAGCATCGGCTATCTTCAGAACTGGCGATGGTCCGTCACGCCAAGTCTCATTACATGGGAGTCTGCCGCGACGGAAAAGCCGTGTTTGAAGTGCCGGTCGAGCAGGAACAGGTCATGCGTTCGATGGCGGAAGGCGTTGAAAAAGAAGACGCCGTGCCTGAAGTGCGATCGACGCGCCTGTTAATCAGCTATGCCGATCAACGCAGCAAGCCTCGCGCTGAAACTCTGCGAGCCGCCGGGCTGAACATGATTCAGGACTACAGCCACGGTTCGTTTCTTATTGTTGAGCCCCAGGGAGCCGTCACATCCGACGCTGTGGAAACTCTACTGGCGGACGACGCCGTGGCTTATGTGGCTCCTGACTACATCATGTCGATCCCGGACAGGGAAGCCGCTGATACAACGGGACCGGCCAATCCGGACGTGCTGTCAAACGATCCGTATCTTGACAGGCTGTGGGGAATGAAAAACTGCGGCGCGACAAAGGTCTGGCCCGTGATACGTGATTCCCCAACAGTAATCGTCGCCGTGATTGACAGCGGTGTCGACTACCGACATCCCGACCTGAAAGACAACATGTGGTCTCGAGGAGGCCAGCATGGATACGACTTCTACGACAACGATAACGATCCGCTGGATGAAGAAAACCATGGAACTCACGTCGCCGGCACCATCGCAGGCGTCGGCAATAATGCAGTCGGCGTAGTTGGCGTGTCATGGAAGGCTCAGATCATGGCCATGCGATTTTTGGGGCCGGATGGTTCCGGAGCGACTTCGGATGCTGTGAGATGCATCGACTGGGCGGTCGACAACGGAGCTCACATTTTGTGCAACAGTTGGGGCGGTCCGGACTCGTCGCCGGAACTGGCGGAAGCTGTCGCCCGCGCAGAACGGAAGGGCGTTTTGTTCGTCGCCGCGGCCGGCAACACAGGCGGAACAGGCAACAACAACGACCTTCGACCAGGCTACCCCGCCTCGCTGACTCAGGCAAACGTCATTGCGGTCGGAGCGATCGATGAAAACGATGCACGTGGTTCGTTTAGTCACTATGGACAACAGTCCGTCGACATCGGCGCACCGGGCGTGCAGATTTTGAGCACCACACGAAACAATAAGTACGACAGCTACAGTGGAACGTCCATGGCGGCTCCTCATGTGGCCGGAGCGGCGGCATTGGTCTGGGCCAACACTTTTGCAGCGCCCACTCAAACACCGACGCAGATGACGAAAGTTCGCGATCTGATTTACGAAAACGCTCGTCCCGTCGCAGCACTCAGGCAGTTCTGGGGGCATCGAGCTCCAGCAAAAATTCCCGGCGGTGTGCTCGACATTTCCTTTCTCGCTCGCACTGCTCCGGACGTTCCGCCGGTCACGCCGACTCCTCGACGACGGCTGGTGGAAAATCGTATGATTGTGGATCCGACTCGGCTGTAAGTCGTTCGGCAGATAAGAAATAACCGTAGTGGGATTCGTCAGAATTCCTTTGATCACGGAACCAACGCCGGGACTTCCGGCGAAGTCCACCACGGCAGGAAAGTCCTCACCAGCAGTGAGGTCAGTCGTGGAAATGTTTTTGCGGATGGAGTTCAGTATGTGGTGTCTGGAGCAGTTTGTCTTTTGCTGTGGACGGTTCGGGCTCGCGGGAAGCAGCCTTCGTACTGCGAAACGTTTGTTCTGCGGCCACAGGTCAGCGAGATTCGCTGTAATGGCTGTAGCGAGTCTGTGCCTCAGTACGTCTGCAGTGGCGGATGATGTTTCACCCAAACCGTCCGTGCACGTGAAGTGCTGTGGTCGCATTCGGCACGGTCTGATGGCGATCGGCGGTGAAACCACAGGAACGAAGATTCGATTTGAGCGAATCTCGTGGGAACTTAAGCTGAATGACGCGGCTCACCGAGCATTTGCGGAAAAGCACAACAAAGAACAGGTCGTCGTCACTGGTTCACTTCGCAAGGTGAAAGGAATCGAAGTCAAGGACCGCTGGATTGTCGACGTGAAGACCATCGCGGTTTGCGACCCAACCAAAGACAGAGAAGAAACTCTGCTCGCCATCCACGGCACGCTGCGAAGCAAAGCCGCGGGCGTTGCAGCGGGAATGACGATTGAAGCGGGTGGCCAAAGCTGGCCCGTCGACTTTGCAACTGATCTCAGACTGCAGCCCGTTGCCGAATCGTTGCTGAATCAACACGTATCCCTGGTGGGACAGCTGAAGCAATTTCCGGAAGAGGAATCTCGCGAACCGGTCCTGCAGGTCAAAACACTAAAGCTGCCCACAGACGACTGTCGCGAATAGACTCAAACGGCAGTGCCTGCCGACAGCCGCGCAGAGTGCGGGTCGGATCGCTCGCCTGATTAACGCCAGCCCTTCAGGCATACGTTTTAGAAACGCCACGTCAACATGCGTGGCGTTCTTCATTTCAAGGTCCGCATCGCGATACGGACGTCTGGCAGCAATGCACTGCTGGAGGCGTCGTCACGGCACTCATTGGTTGCGAATGGTGCGAGGAAACTCGTACGCCTGGGATCAGCCGAAAGCGATACGTATGAGGCACGAACAGCTGCCCTTCAACGGCCCGCTGAAGTGCCTGCCGATGCAACGTATTGGAAGGATTTCCGCACTTCGATTGACTGAGCTACAGAACGGAAGCGTAATAGCCCCGGACGCGCGAAGATGCGCGTTGTATCGATTGTTTACCAGGGAAAACCCGTTGACAAAAGTATTCATTCGGGAGAACCGCACCAGCAGTTTTCCTGTTTGCGTCACTGAACCTGTCAAGTGACGCAAGATCTTCGATGGGGCTTCGACTGTTCTTCCAGGGCATCAATTCGCGCCCCGGAGAAAGAAACTGTGACGCCGCATTTGCCTGAATTCTGGTCTCGCTACGAGCCACTTCACGAAATTGAACGCACAACGGGCTATCGTTCGTTGTACGCCAACAGCGGCGACACTGCGCGCTTTATTGTTTACGAAATCGATCGTTCCGCTGACGTGCCTTCGGCCGCTTTTTACAGGGTGATGCATGAAGTGCATCGACTCTCCGATATCAAGGACGACTGTCTGCTACGACCGCTGGAAGTCGAAAACTCGGACGAAGTCAGCCTTATCGTGTGTCCGGATGCCAACGGCGAACGACTGTCTGAAGTCGTTAAGTCTAAGCTTTCGCTGTCAGCCATACTCGATATCACCCAGAGCCTGCTTCAGGTGCTTCACAGCGTGCACGACGCCGGTCTGGTCCTGCGGTATCTTCGTCCCAAAGACATTTACGTGCAGTCGTCTGGTGATTCGCTGAAGGCGATGGTCGGAGGCTGTCCGCCACTCTTGCTGCTTGAATGCTCCGACACAAATCAACTGGCGAGTGACACTCTTCCATACGGTGCCCCTGAAACTCTTGGCGCCCTTGAATACGACGTTCGAGCGTCGGCTGACTTGTATTCCCTTGGCATTGTTCTGTTCGAATGTCTTGCCGGACATCCGCCGTTCCAAGGCGAGACTTCTCACGACCTGTTGTTCCATCATGTGACCACACCGGTTCCTGATCTGTGCGAACTCGATCCGTCGATCCCTCCGACGCTGAATGACATCGTTCGGCGGTTACTACAAAAACATCCGCGTGACAGATATCAGTCTGCGACCGGTGCGTTGTTCGACATCCAACAGGTGCGAGCCACGCTCTGTGCGGAAGATGAAATATGCCCGGCGACGCCACTGGTCCTGGGGACGAAGGATCACCGAGAATCTTTGATCGAACCCGCTCATGTTGGACGGGACACCGATTTAAAAGTGCTGAAGTCGGCACTCCGCACGGTTTCAGCCAGCCAGAGTCGATCTGTTCTGATCAGCGCGCCGTCCGGCATCGGGAAATCACGCGTACTGCAGGAGACTTCGACCTATGCCGTCGCGCAAGGATTTCGCTTGCTGCGAGGCCAGGGAAAAAACCAACCCGGGTTGAGTCCTTTAGCAACGATGCAACCCGCGATTTTGGCCGCCACCGAATTGATCCGCGACGATGCCGCTTTGCAAACGGCATTGCAGGGCAAGATGCAGGAGTACGCCAGCGAACTGCACGCAGCCGCGCCGGAGCTCGCAGTTGCGCTGCAGCTTGAGCAACCGGACACGCGTGATCGAGCGTTGTCGGACCGTCGCATCGCAGTTGCACTGGCGACACTGCTGGGCAGGCTTAGTCTTGGCGGTCAGCCAATTGTGCTGTTGCTTGATGATGCTCAATGGGCCGACGACCTGACTTTGGCCATGCTGGATTGCTGGCAACTAACCGATCCGGAACAGACACTTCTGATCGTTTCCACTCGGCCGTCCGATGACCTGGCCAGCCGTCTGCGAAACCACATTCAGTTTTCCGCTGAGATCAGTTTGGCGCCGCTGTCGCGACAGGATTCCGACTTACTTCTCGAATCGATGGCAGGCGTGCTGCCGCCTGAGATTCTTGAAACCGTTTGGGAAATGGCCGCCGGAAATCCGTTTGCATCATCCGCCGTTTTGCGCGGACTTGTGGAAGGTAGCGTCCTTACACCAACCGACGATGGTTGGGATGTCGACGCAGAGCGATTACGCGACATTCAGATGTCCGGCGAAGCAGCCGAGGTTCTGAAGGAACGACTCGTACGTCTGCCGGTGGATTCGCGAAAACTACTGGCCATCGGCGCTGTGCTGGGAAAAGAATTTGCGATCGATACCGTTGCGAAGCTGACTGGGTTGTCGCATCAAACAGCCATCGGACATCTCAAATCGCCTCGAGACCTCTGCCTGATCTGGGAGAATGAAGCAGACGGTGTTTGTAAATTTGTTCACGATCAAATTCGAGAAGCAGTTCTTACGACGTTGAGTAAGGAAGAGCTGGCAGGCATTCATCTGGCGGCGGGAGAACACATTGCCGAAGCGGCTCCGGAAAGCCACTTCCAGATCGCATGCCATTTCGATGCGGCCGGATGCCCGGAACGAGCTTTGCCGTCGGCCCTCAAAGCCGCCGCATCAGCTCAACGCCGCCACGCTTTGGGAATCGCGATCCAACAATACGAAATCGCGTTGCGCAGTTGCAAAAATATTTGCACGGAACTCTGGTTCCAAATCCTAAGCGGAATGGGAAGTGTTCTGATGTTAAGCGGCCGCTATGCCGAAGCGGAGCCGATGTTGGAAGCTGCCCTGTTGCATGCGAAAACGGCAGTGGACGAAGCGGAGATCAGCCTGAAGCTTGGGGAACTCGCTTTCAAGCGTGACGACAAAGATCGGGCCGTGGCACGCTGGGAAACGGCTTTGCGAAAACTTGGTGGCAAGCTTCCACCGAATTGGCTAATGCCATTTTGCACGCTAAAAGAAATCGCCGTTCAGACGCTGCACAGTTTCATCCCAGCCGGATTGCAACGTGCCCCAAAGAAAGAAGCCACTCTTCGCGATCGCCTGATCTGTCGACTCTACAGTCGCCTGGCCTATGGCTATTGGTACCTGAAGGGCAAAGTTCCTCTGTTGTTCGTCCACCTGCGAGGGATGAATCTGGCAGAAAACTTTGCCCCGACCGCTGAGCTTGCTCAAGCCTATTCAGAGCATGCTCCGGCAATGAGTCTGATCCCACTGCGAAATCGAGGCATTGCCTACGGTCGGCGTTCTTTGGAAATCCGTACCGCGCTGGGCGACGTCTGGGGGCAGGGACAGTCGCTGCATTTTCTTGCGATTGCACTCTACGCTGCGGGGCGTTTTGAAGAATGCATCGAAGTGGGTTCACGTAGTGTTCGCATTCTCGATCGTGCAGGTGACTTTTGGGAAAAGCATATTGCTCAGTATCAGGTTGCCGCATCGCTGTTTCGTGTTGGCCGCCTGACTGAAGCCGTGCAATTGGCCCGCGAAGCCTACGATTCAGGTCTTGCTGTCGGTGACGATCAGGTCTGCGGCAATATCATTGATGTTTGGGCTCGAGCCACCAACGGCGACCTTCCCGCGGATATCGTGCAGAATGAGCTGAACCGTCCACGAGCTGACGTGCAGGGAAGAAGTCACGTACTCCTTGCGCGGGGCGTGCAATTGATTGCGGAACGCAAATTTCATGATGCCTCTGAAACCTTTGGTGAAGGAATACGCACCAGTCGTGCGGCGGGTATCACAAACTGCTATACGGCCCCGCTTTACGCGTGGAAAGCAACGTCGCTGCGGCTTTTTCTGGAAGAAGAATCGCCGGTCATTCGGCGTTCTCGCCAGAAGACGATCTGCGCGCATCGTCGTGCCGCATGGGTGGCTTTTCTGGTCGCCATCCGATTTCGCGGTGAGCTCCCTCATGCATTGCGTGAGCTGGCCTGGAGCTTCGTGTTCAAAAATCGCGTGCGACGAGCGATGTGTCTTTTGAAATGGAGTGTGCGAGCGGCTCAGGCGCAATCCGCAAAATACGAATCGCTGCAGAGCGAATTGATACTGCAGCAGGTTCGCGTCGAACGTGATTACCCGGATGCTCGGGAGATGCTAAAGAAGGTCGAAGAAGGCTATTCGGCATTCAACAATGAACAATTGCCCGCCAGAGTCCCGACTTCACTGTCTTTAGTCGACCGGTTTGATTCTCTGCTGGAGTCGGGGCGAAAAATTGCGTCAGCGACGGAGCCGGCAGATATCGTCGCGATGACGATCGAGGCGAGTCAGCAACTATTGCGCAGTGACTACTGCCGAGTTGTTTCAATCAGTCCGGATGGCGAAGTCGGAAACATATCAGAATCAGTGCGGCCTTATATGGCCCATTGTTTGAAGACGGGCGTGGCGGAAGCAGCCGAGGCGCCCAACAAACAATTTCGTTCCTTAGTTGTGTGTCCGATTCTTGTACGAGGTTCGGCCGTCGCCGGGTTGTGCGTTGGAAACACAGAGGTTCGTGGTTTGTTCGGTGAGAACGAACTGCGCATTATCACGTATATCACCACAATTTGCGGTACGGCGTTGGAAAATGCTGAAGGCTTTCGCAATCTACGAAGGCTGAATGAAAATCTTGAGAACATCGTGACCGAAAGAACGGCTGTCGTGGAGGCCCGGTCGGCTGAATTGCAGGAAACGGCTCGCAGCCTGCAACAAACCCAGACTGAACTGGCAGCCGCGCGTGACAAAGCAGAAGTTGCCAACCAGGCGAAGACAGATTTCCTGGCGCACATGAGTCACGAGATTCGGACACCTATCGGAGCGGTCCTTGGCTTCACTGAGCTGCTGCTGAATGGCGAGCATCCTTTGCACCCTCAGCAGCTTCAGCATTTGCGACGCGTTCAGAGCAATGGCGCCCACCTTCTGCAGTTGCTGAATGACTTGCTGGATCTGTCCAAGATTGAAGCTGGTCAACTGACAATTGAAACCGTGTCCTGCCAGCCATTCACTTTGATATCAGATATTCTCGCCTCCCTGGAAGCAAGAGCGATTGATAAAGGTTTGAAGCTGTCACTCGCGATTAAAGACACGATTCCTGAGACCATTGCGACAGACCCAACTCGCCTTCGTCAGATCATTACCAACCTTGTGGGCAACGCTATCAAGTTTACGTCTGCTGGCGGTGTCGATTTGTTGATTGGCACCGATGTTGATCGCGGCGTGATGCAAATCGAAGTTTGCGACAGTGGTATGGGCATACCGCTGTCAGCTCAGAGAAATGTGTTTGAACCATTCCAGCAGGCAGACGAAACAGTCAGTCGCAACTTTGGTGGAACCGGATTGGGCCTGCCGATCAGTCGTCGGCTGGCTCGTGCTCTGGGCGGAGACCTCACGGTTGTCAGTGCACCAGGCGAAGGCAGCACGTTTACCACAACCATCGCCACTGGTCCGCTGGACGACGTCCGCCAACTGACAATAACAGAAGCGGCGGCAGCCAAGTCTCAATCGGTCGAAAAAAGCGTGGCGACTGTTGACCTCAGCGGAATCCGAATTCTTGTCACCGATGACGTGTTAACGAACCGGGAATTTCTATCGCATATGCTCAGGGCCGCAAACGCCGAAATTGAGACGGCAGAAAACGGACAGATTGCGATCGACGTGTGGAACCGATCCGGCGCCGATCTGATTCTCATGGATATGCGAATGCCAGTCATGGACGGTTATACGGCCGTCGAACTGCTGCGTGACCTGGGTGCTAAGGTACCGATTGTTGCATTAACGGCGAACGGGTTGGCCGAAGACGAAGTTCGTTGTCGCGACGCGGGGTGTTCGGGCTATCTTACAAAACCAGTATCCATGGATGCTTTGTTAACTGAGGTTGCCGAACAGCTTGGCATTACTGCAACCATGGAACCGCCTCCAGTCGTTGATGACAGCACCGACAAACGCTCGCCAGTCAGTGGTTCAACCAAACCTGTCAAGGACGCTCCAGTCGCAGCTGACTTTGCGATTCCTGAAGATCCGTTTTTCCGCGGGTTGGCGTCTCAACTGGTCTCCAAGCTGGTCGAAACTCTGCCAATATCGGGCCATGCACTCGACACCCTCGATGCAGAAACAGTGGCTGAGCAGGCTCACTGGATGAAGGGAACTGGCGGCACAGTGGGGTTGCCCGTGATCACAACAATGGGGATCGCTCTGGAAAACGCCGCAAAAGCCAGAGACTTTGAAACTGCACGGCGCGTGGTCGAACAGCTGAATAGCACGGTTGAGCAACTTCAACGCCGCCTTGTGACTTGAGCCCGCTTGCGTGCGGGACAAGTACCGCGATGTGCCGTCCCAACTGCGCACAGGATGCGCACATGCACTACATCAGCCTGCGATAAGCGGCGGCAGATCGACAGGGCTCGCTGCCTCGATTTCCATGACGATATCCTTGAGCTTCTCAAGAGAAATTTGCCGGTTCGCAGGAATTCCCCCCCCATTGATGTGGAATAACGGGAAGTCTTTGCGCTGTTGCTCCAGCTTCAGCCGCAAAGTTTTCTGCGCTCTCCTATGTTGATGCGGATGGAGCGTCGTCGACGGCCCTAAGGCGGTCATAAATCTTCGCGATCGTCGAATTCGGCGGGCACAAAAAGGTCACGTCGGGAAGACCCCCTTTGCGTCTGAACGATCAAGTTTATTCTGAGTCTCAGTTGGCCCTTCAACTTTTTCAACTCAGGACTTACCACAATGAAATCAGACACACTCACACTTCCGACACTTTCATGGGAACAGGACTACGATCAGCGAGTTAACCCGGAACTCATGACAGGACTGCTTCGCAAAGCAATTCCGGTCCTCGACCAATCCGATTGGTACATCGACAAAGTCGAAGAAGGATTCTGCGAATCCGTTCTTCCGCTAAACAGTCCCACAACAAATCAACATGGGACTCACCAGGCCGCCCTAATTTCGCTGTCAGCGGATTACACAGGTGGACTCGCTTTGGCCACATTGCTGCGAGGCGTTCCGCTTTCAGGCGTGCACCGGTGTCAGGATGATAATTCGGCATCGCTATGGCTGGCTTCGATGAACGTCAAGTATCGCAGTCCAAGCTCGGGCCATCTTGTCGGTACATGCCGCATCGACCCGAAGCAGGCCGAAGCGATTCGCAGTCGTTACTTCAGCGGAAACCGAATCCTCGCCACGCTGGAAGTTCAGTTCCATTCCAACGGTGACCTGGTCGCCATCGCGGAAATGAAATATTTCGCTCAGCCGACTAGTCAGCTTACGCCAGCCGCTGGCAGCAAGAACCGATCCGCTTTGTTCAGCCACAAGCTTAAGGCTTCGGCCCGCATGATCGCAGGAATTCGGTCTCGAGAATCGGTCAATCCGAGGCTCACGGCCCATTGCCCGCATGCCTCAGTGGGTGCTGGTCCGCACGGCGAATTGCTGGCAATGCGGCTGGAAAGTGCACTTCCGCAACTGACCGATATGGTTCTGGCCAGGACGCAGCACATTGACGAAGTCCTTCGCGAAGTTGACGGTCTGCAACAGGTGGTCATGCTGGGGGCCGGTCTGGACATGCGACCGATGCGGCATGCGGCAGCAAATCCGGGGCTCACTTTCTTTGAGATCGACCTTCCCGAGATGATTGCTGAACGTAAGCGAATCGTGGCACAGTTGCCGCAGTCGTTTGATGACCAGCGCGTGCAGCTTGAGGTCGATTTCCGGTCAGACGATCTTGTCGCAATCCTTGATGAGCATCCTCGCTTCCAACGCGGTGTCCCCACGATGTTCATTTACGAAGGCTGCTCAATGTACTTTACCGAACCCGAAAATCAGCACTTGCTGAAGATGGTGAAGGAACTGATGGAGCACCCGCAAAGTTGCTTGTGGGCCGATTTCGTAAGTCGTGAAGTGGTCACCGGTCGGACAAATGATCGCAGCATTGCCGCGTTTCTTGAGGGCATGGATGAACTCGGCGAAGCATTCATCTTCGGAGTCGAAGACCCAGACGCCTGGCTAAAACAAATTGGTTTGGGGCTCGTGGAAACGACTCGCTGCGGCGACTACCTGAATGAATCGGACATGGTGTTCAAGACCTACTCATTCTCCGTCGCCAAACGCTGGGAAAACTCGTGATGACTCACGTCCAGACACCGCTTCCATCTGGTTGACGGTGACACGCGGAACCAGACAGTAAACGTCTCTCTAAAACAGCGATGGCAACACAGGTTGCCATCGCTGTTTCGCTTGACGTCTCCAAGCAAATTCCAGTGCCTCAAGTCGACCGACGTGCGGTGCAGCAAACGTGAAAAAGGGCGTATCGCTGGTGAGTGCAGCCCATGGTAGGGATACGCTGCAAGGTGGGGGAAAACCTGATGAAAGTGGGCAAGACGCGTTGTCCGAGCTACGACCTTGCGAAGATTGATGAGCGGATACGGTATTTCGATTGGCATGACTGTAACGATTCTGACGACGCTTTAGTCAGCAGCAATTACTCACAGCAATGATGTACCGCTCTGGATCGCAATAATGAACACCACTTTAAAGTCGGCCGCTTGTGCGATCGTTCTGTGGGGCCTGTTGAATTCGTATGTCAACGCACAGGGAATTATCGTGTCTGCGGTGGGGCCCGTAAATCGGTCCATGGGTGGAGCAGGCACTGCGGCTCCGCTGGAATCGATGGGAGCTTTGTTCTCGAATCCCGCCCTTATTTCAGCGCTTCCGGAAGACGAATTAAGCATCGGGCTGGCGGGCGTTTTGCCTGTCCTGCAGACCAAATCGTCCATCGCCGGATTTGGTAGCGGCTCCACCTCAGCCGAACCCGGGATTACGCCGCTTGTGAATATGGGATGGGTTCATCGCCCGGAAGATTCTGAGGTCACGTACGGAGTCGGCCTGTTTTCGGCGGCCGGATTTCGAGCAAATTTTCCGGCCAGCGTATCCAACACTGTCTTTACGCCACAGTCGAATAATGCTGGCGTTCCCGGTGGTCTTGGGCAGGTGTATACGGAAGCCGCCTTCATTCAGTTTATCCCCACCATGGCTTTGAGGGTCAGCGACGGAGTTTCGATTGGCTTCGGCCCGACAGTGACGATCGGAGATCTGATTGTTGACCCGTTTGTCTTTGATTCGCCCGATGATGCGGACGGCAGCGGTGCACCGCGCTATGCCTCAGGAATCGGAACTCGAACACACTGGGGCGGAGGATTCCAAACCGGTATCTACTACGAAAACGAGCAGGGGCTGCATCTGGGTGCGACTTTCAAAAGCACACAGTGGATGGAGACATTTTCGTATAACTCGGAAGACGAACTTGGCCGCCCCCGCACTGTCGAAGCCAAGCTGGATCTGCCGATGATGGTGTCACTTGGCACCGCATGGTCCGGCTGGGACCGCTTTGTGTTTGCAACAGACGTTCGCTACTTCGACTACTCAAACACAGACGGTTTCTCTTCAAGCGGCTACGAGCCGGATGGAACGGTTAAGGGGCTCGGCTGGGACAGCGTTTTCTCAGTTGCCACGGGAGTGCAGTACGCCGCCACCGAAGATCTGTTTTTGCGAATGGGGTACACATTCAACGAAAATCCGATCCCGGACAGCCAGGCGTTCTTTAACATTGGATCGCCGTTGTACTACCAGCATGAAATTCACGTGGGCGGTTCGTACCGACTTAGCAAACGAGTCTGGATCAACCTGGCGTACACGTATTATCTTGAGAACGACATCTCCGGGCCGATTGTCACACCTGCAGGCGCGATTCCAGGTTCGAACGTAACGAATGAAAGTTCCGTTCACATTGCTGATGTCGGAATCACCGTTCGGTATTGAAAACGTCATCGCTGCTGAAACCGAGCCTCCGCCGATACCGCTCTGCAGTGGATCCCATCACACGCCTGCCATTCATCGCACACTTGCAGAAGGCAGTCGGCTCCATCGCCGCAAGTTTGCAGCGCCGCGCGATACCGTTTCCTGTGTCGTGCGATGTTTGGAATTCTGCTGAGTTGTGTCCTGCAGCCGCTGGGCCATAGAATGAATTCCGAACGGGGCATTCCCGTTCGAGCCAGCCAGAGGACCACCTTGGGGTTGCCGCCCCGGTTCTGTGGCCTTTTTTATTGGCCGATTCATCTTAAGGAGCAGTGCTGATGGCAGCGACAATGATGGACACTTCTGTCCGAACCGTTCATCGAGCAGGGTTGCCGCCCCGAATATCCCGAACGAAAATTGTGCCGCTGTTGTTGAGTGCGTTGGCCGTGTTGGCGTCATCTGCCACACTCCTGACAAACGAAGTGCGTGCCTCGACTTCAGACAAATCAGCAGGCCGTCCGAACGTCGTGCTGATCATGACCGACAATCATGGCGCGTGGACACTGGGTTGTTACGGCAACAAAGATATTCGCACGCCGAACATCGACAAACTGGCGGAAGAAGGCACGCTGTTTGACAACGCTTTTGCCAGCAATCCGGTATGTTCGCCGACTCGCGCCACCACGTTAACCGGCTTGATTCCGTCGCAACACGGAGTGCACTGTTTTCTGCGCGGAGGCCGCCTTCAAACCGGCCCGGATGCTCGCAATACGCTGGACGAGTTCACTTCATTACCAGAAGTGCTGAAGCGCGAGGGCTACCGCTGCGGATTGGTAGGCAAATGGCATCTGGGCAGTAATGCGTCGCCTCAGGAAGGCATGGACGATTACTGGATCACGATGCCCCATGGCGGAACGTCCACGTTTTACGATGCGAAGATTATCGAGGACGGCAAACAACGCACGGAGCCGGAATACCTGACGGATTTCTGGACTAAGCATGCGGTGAAGTTTGTCGAAACCGACGACGACAAACCTTTCTTTTTGTTCCTGGCCTACAACGGCCCGTATTCGCTAAGCCGCCTGCTGCTTCGCGAAGGCCAAAACCGTCACGCGGAATTCTATCGCGGCAAAGAACTGCCGTCGTTCCCGCGCGAAACGCCTCATCCCTGGCAGTTACACAACCGCGACTACCAAAACAATCCTGTGTCGATTCAACGAGTCGCCACGGAAGTCAGCGGCGTGGACGATGGCGTCGGCACGGTGATGGCGGCACTCAAGGCAAACGGCCTGGACGACAACACGATCGTGATCTTCATGGCCGATCAGGGTTGGGTCGGAGGCCACGGCGGCTTCTTCGGCATGGGCGACCACACCCGCCCAACCACGGCCGTGGACGGCATGATGAAGATCCCATTGATCGTGCGACAGCCGGGCAGGATTGCCGCCGGTCAACGCAGCCAGAAACTCGTCGCGAATTACGACATCTACAATTCACTGCTCGATCATCTGGGAGTCGACGCGAACAAAGCCGACGACGAACCGGTTTCGCCCGGAAAGAGTTTCGCGGCAGAGTTGCAGCCCAAAGTAGCCATCATCGCTCCGCGTGATGAGCCGCGCGTTGGGACCACCCAAAAAACATACACCACCACGGCCGGATCTACCGTCCCCTCACAACAAGATCCGCAGTTTGCGAAAGCTGTTCGAAACGACAACTTCGCTCGGTCCGCCAATTCAACCCCCGCGTCGCCACGTCACGCGGAGCGTGACGGCTACGTGACAACCCGCCTCGAAAAGACTGAGCACCAGGACGCCATCTTCTACGAATTCGAAACTCTACGTACCATTCGCACGGCTGACTGGAAATACACCGAACGGTTCCCCAATGGGCCTCATGAGCTATACGACCTGAAGAACGATCCGCAGGAATTCAATAACCTATATCGCGATGAGCCCGCGGCCATCCAGCAGCAACTCCAAGACCGCCTGCGCACGTTCTTCGCGAAATACGCCTCGCCCAAATACGACCTCTACAACGGCGGCGGTTCGCAAACCGTGATCTACGACGGCGTTGAAGAAGAGATCGCTCAGGCAGATCCGGTGGAACCGCCCGCACTGCCAGAAGGCTTCAAAGCCAAGGAATTCACTCTGCCCGAAGGCTTCAGTTCAAAGTTGATCGCCGGTCCGCCGCTGGTCAACCACCCAACGATGGGCTGCTTCGACGACACCGGTCGGCTGTTTATCTGCGATGGTGCCGGAGCGAACATGTCGGCTGAGGAACTGGAGAAGAATCTTCCCAACGAAATCAAGATGCTGGAAGATCAGGACGGCGATGGTGTGTTCGACAAGTCGACCGTATTTGCCGACAAGATGACGTTTCCGATGGGCGGCACGTGGCATGACGGAGCACTCTACGTAGCATCCCCGCCGAACATCTGGCGACTGGAAGACACCACCGGAGACGGCAAGGCCGACAAGCGAGACATCCTTGTCGATAAGTTCGGCTACACCGGCAACGCGGCCAGTATTCATGGCTGCTTTAAGCACCCGAGTGGACGAATCTACTGGTGCGACGGCTATCACGGCCACGAATTCAAAGACAAAGACGGCAACGTCACCAGCAGTCGAAAGGGCTCGTACATCTTCAGTTGCTGGCCGGATGGCAGCGACGTTCGCATTCACTGTGGCGGCGGCATGGACAACCCGGTGGAAGTCGACTTCACTGACGAAGGCGACATCATTGGCACCGTGAACATCATGTACACACGGCCGCGCATCGACTGCCTGGTGCACTGGCAATACGGTGGAGCGTACCCTCACCGCGAAGCCGTTCTGGACGAACTGAAAGTCACGGGCGACTTGCTGGGGCCGATTCACAAATTCGGCCACGTCGCGATTTCCGGAACGACTCGCTATCGCAGCGGAGTCATGAATCATCAATGGGGCGGCAACTTCTTCGCCACGGAATTCAATCTCGGCAAAGTTGTGCGAGTCGAATTAGAACCGAGCGGCAGCACGTTCACGTGCACCGAACGTGAGTTCCTATCCTGCAATAACCGTGACTTCCATCCCACCGACGTGATCGAGGACGCCGACGGAAGTCTGGTTGTGGTCGACACCGGCGGCTGGTTTTACCGAGGCTGCCCGACGTCTCAGATCGCAAGGCCCGACGTGAAGGGTGGCCTGTACCGCATCGTCCGCGACGGAATGACGACTCAGGTGGATCCACGAGGTAATCGTATTGCCTGGGCCGATCGCACGGCAGGAAAGCTCATGCAGGATCTCAAAGACACGCGTCACGCCGTCCGCGAGAAAGCCATTCAGGAATGCGTGCGGCGAGGCGACAGCGTGGTGCCGATGTTGGCCTCCACGTTAAAGAACGGCGACATCGTTGCGAGGCAGAATGCGATTTGGGCATTGTCGAGATTACTCTCCGTCACCGCTTCGGAGACTGCTCAGGCGGCAATCGTTGCGGCGCTGGCTGATCGTGATGCCAGGATTCGACAAGCGGCTTGTTACGTGCTTTCGGTCATTCCGAACCCAGCCGCCAAAGACGCGCTGGCTGCCCGCCTAAGTGACTCTCACCCGGCTGTCCGCCGGCAGGCCGCCGTTGCCGCTGGGCGCATCAAGGGTGATGACATGACGTCCGCTCTTTGGGCTCAGGGCGTCTTTCAGTACCCCGGCGACGCGGACCGAGAAGAACAGCATGCCCGAATGTACGCTCTGATCGAACAGTCAGATCCCATGGCGATTCAGAAAATGATCGACAGTTCTGATGGGCCGCGACTTGAGTTACTGACGGTGCTGGCCGAAACCAGTACGCCGTCCGAATCTGCCGTTCAGCAGATCGTAAAAGCCCTGACACTGTTTCAACAATCTGAACACGCCACGAGTCTGTTGTCGCGGGTTCTGACGCAGACAAAGGTGAACAAGAACGAGGTCCTGCTACAACAGGCTCAACAACAGGTCGCTCAGCAAGTGCCGGTGTGGCTAACACTGAAACCCGACCCGGCCGATAATGACGCAACCGATCGCGCACTTCGAGCGATCGAATTTGCGCTGCGGCGATATGGCGACAATGCTCAGATTCGGTCAAGCGTCAACACTCGACTGTCGGATGCGGATTGCCCGGCTGAATTGAAGCAGTTTCTACTATCGCTCACAGGCGACGTGCCCGCTGTCGCGAAGGTCCCAAAGCTGCAGGAGACGATTGTCGCCGCTTTGGAAAGTCACGATTTCGGTGGCGAACAGTTTCAGTTGGCTCTTGATGCGGCAAAGCGAGTCGACCGCCCGGAGATCAAGCAGACGTTGGCGAAGATTGCAGCCAGCGAAAACACTCCGGCTCTGATCAAGGCTCGAGCGTTCAGCGCGGCCGCCGGACCGGGGCGAGGCCTGCCCGATGACGCTTTCTCAGTGCTTAGCCAGATCATGGCGAACAATGGCCCCGATTCTGCGGAAGCCGCAAAGTTGTTGGCGTCGTCCGGACTGACCGCAGCGCAATCGGAAGTCGTTTCACAATTCCTGAAAGACGCCGGGCCGCAGCAACTGAACGATTTGCTGGCTCTGTTCAGCGGCAGACTGACAACAGAACAGGCGAGCAGCTTTCTCGACAACGTCGAAAATGCTCGTTCACTTAGCAGCGTTCCCGCCCTCACCATTTCCGAAATCGTGAAGCGGTTTCCGGAAGAACTGCATGATCGAGCGAACTCGTTGCTGGACAAAATGCAGGCGGCCGAACAGGCAAAGCTGTTGAAGCTGGATTCGCTGATCGGGCAACTCAAAGACGGCAATGCGGCCCGCGGTCGCGACGTCTTCTTCAGCGAAAAGGCGAAGTGCGCCACATGCCATGTTGTTGGAAAGAAAGACAACGGCGAATTGCTGGGTAAGCGAGTCGGTCCGGATTTGACCACGATCGGAGCCAGCCGAGCACCAAAAGATTTGCTGGAATCGATTCTGTTTCCGTCGTCAACAATCGTGCGGCAGTACGAACCTTACACGCTGGTGACGACCGCAGGTCGCAGTTATTCGGGCCTCGTCATCAAAGACACGGCCGAAGAAATCACGATTCAACAAAGCACGGGCGATCCGGTGACAGTCGCACGCAACGACGTCGAAGAACTGGTGCCGTCAACCGTATCCATCATGCCCAAGGGGCTGGATGAAACCCTGACTGCGCAGCAAATTGCCGATCTGGTCGCGTGGCTGCAAACGCTCAGGTAGCTCGCCAAGCCATTCACAACGGACCACCAGAAGCCCGATGTCTCTCGAACACCGGGCTTCTTTTTTATCCAGAACTCGCGACGCCAACCGGGCGTTTCGAATCTGATGCACTGCATAAGGAGTTACCCGACCATGGCAGGTGTCATTCGCTACAGCCGAAATGCGGGTGTCCTCTCCCACGGCGGTGTTGACCATGTAAGTTCCCGAAATCGGTCGGCGATCCGGAGTTGCGTTTATCGAATTAGGAAGCGAGACTGACCGTTCGGAGATCATCTCACCCAAATATCGTCGCGCGGCGTGGACTTTAAGAAATATTAGGTCTGCGTTGTTGGCAACCGCCCCACCTTCCGTGCTTGCTCATGGCATCCCTCCCATTACCGGACGACGGCTACCAAACGTTCCAGGCTCCGCCCATCGAACTCACCGATTGGGTCAGTCAGGCAGAATGTGCTCTAGCGCTGACCACGGTTTGCGGGCGAGTACTGACGATAAACGGGCCGCTTGCCAGACTGATTCCACACACAGTCGCGGGGCCTGTGACTGAACCGGTTTGTGTTTCTTCGCTACTGCAGAACCGCTGTGGTGTGCGTAACACTCACTCCATTCTGGAATCGTTCAACGGCCGGTGCACCAACGCCTGCGTCGCCAAACGTTTTGAGCTTTCTGGTCACGACGACATTCTATTTTCGGTGATCGTTTTTCCACAGGTGGTTGGCGGCACGGTGGAATACCTGGTCTGGCAGTTCGAAGACATTCGCCACGCTCAGCAGTTGCAGGACTACGAAGCTCACACCGAAAAGATGAACGTCATTTCGCGTCTTGCGGGCGGAATGGCTCACGAATTTAATAACCTGCTGACCGCCATCCTCGGTAACCTGGAACTGATTCGCACTCGCCCTGCTGAGACCATTGAGGCGGTGCTGACGAACATTGATGCCGCCGAATCTGCGTCGTTGCGAGCCACTCGGTTAATCGGCGAACTGCGACGTTTTTCCAGCCGCAATCCGCCTCATCAGGAAGCCCAGGCGTTGGCTCCGATCGTCAGACGCGTGCACCGCAAACTCGCTGGCACGGCACCGTCAAACATCAAAGTTCTGTCGTCGATCAAAGGTGACCAACAATCGTTGCGAGCCCTCTTCAACGCCGACGCCCTTATCGACGCGTTGCTTAAGCTCGGGCTTAACGCCGTCGAAGCCATCGGTACGGATCGCGGCTGCATTGAAATCGGCGTGTGCGAATCTCAGTGCACGTCCAGCCACAAGCCAGTCGTGCAGATAGACGTCAACGACACAGGACACGGCATGTCTCTGGCGACTCAGGCACGCGCGTTTGAGCCATTTTTTTCCACCAAACAAAGCTCATGCGCCCCCGGACTCGGCATGGCGCTGGCTTATAGTCTTATCGAAGAAATGGGCGGAGCAATTCGCATCGTTGGCAGCAGCGAAGAAGGTTCGCGGATCCGAGTCACTCTGCCCCTGGCACCATCGTCGCCAGAATTAACGCCAATTTCCAACGCCGCCGTGACCGCACAGCCAGACGCGAACGGTGGGCGTTCCGAAGTTGCGGCCAACCGGGCACTGACGGTGGCATTAGTCGATGATGACGCCGATGTTCGCAGTGTTGGGCGTGGATTATTGCAACACCGCGGTCACAATGTGACCACGTTTCTGTCCGGCGCCGATTTGCTGGTCGCGATGGACGAAGGCGCAACGTTTGACCTGATCGTGCTGGACAATTCTATGCCCGTGCTTAGTGGTCAAGCGACCTATGTACGGATCAGGCAGATCGACGAAGATGTTCCCGTGGTGATTAGCAGCGGCCGAATTCCGGACCTCGCCACATTCGCTCCGCCCACCATGGCTGCACCAAACGGGTTCCTGGCAAAACCATTCACTCTGACAGACGTGACCGCATTGCTGAAAGACTGCTTCCACTAACAACGGTGCGACTCGCCGCCAGGTCGCACGGTGTTCCTTCGCCGTTTCGAAAGCGCAACTCCCTAATCGGGAAGACCGGCGTTGTCCGAAAACTTCGGTGGTGTGTCAGAGCCGTCCTTTTTGTAAAAGCGAGTCAGGTCGATTCCGCCTTTGACTTCCATTTCGGCGATCTTCAATCGCTGTTCAATCTTTGACAGCCGTGCTTCCAGAAATGGTGACAGCCGTTCGTCGATCAGTTTCTTCGACAGCGGTACCTGAGGATAATTGAGCTGACGCTGCAGTGCGGAAAAGAAGTACAGTGGATCGCGGCCAATATTGGCTTTTGCGATCCGTCCATCCTGCTCACCGAACAACGCCTCCGGTTCGTCGCCCGTGTTTTGGTCGTCGTTTTTTTGAGCGGCCGTTTGCTGACTCTTTCGCCGCGTGCGAAAATTCTCCGACGCGCGATAGACAAGTTCAGACAGTTCGGCGACGCCCAACTGATTGTGCAGGCTGCGAATCCAGCGACTCCAACGTTCGTCGTACAGCGGGTCGGCTGCAATCGCACGCAAGCCATCAGCAAAGCCCAGGCGGTTGCGAGTGACGCATTCGAACTGATACACAAACAGGCCTCGCCGCGACGCTTCCCCGGCACGATATTTGGCTTCGCGTTCCAGAATCTCCAAAGCGGTCAACTGTTCGAACTTCGAAACTTCGTCTTCGGCGCGAGCCACCACAAACGTTTGGAACGCGGTAAAATAGTGCGGCAACCGCGCCATCGCGTCGCTGATCTTGCCTGCGTGCAAAATCTCGGCGCGCATGAAATCTACGGCCATCGGCAGCCGGGTGGTTGCGAGGATCTCTTCGTGAACGGTCTTCAGGATGTCCTGCGAAGGCGTGTTCTGCTCCAAACGCTCGCGATACACACGAAAGAAGTATTCCTGTTCGATGTACTCTTCGCGCGGAAGTGTGCTCATATTGTTGTTGTTCCTGCCTGAACCATCCGTTCCCGAATTCGCTCCATCCGATCTCGATTGACGCCCATATCCGAATGCCCAACCCGCGACGCCGATCGGAAGTGGATTTGGTCGCTCTCCGGGTCGATCAGAAATTCGACGTCGTCCACAAACCGAAACACGGCGCTGCGAAATTCGGCTCGCAAATACAGGTCCCGCTGTTCCACAATGCGGCTGCGCGGCATCGATTCGACGATTTCCCGCAGTTTGGACAACGCACCTTCCGGCGAACCATCGTACGCCAGCGGTGTCATCCTTTGGTCCGGGTTCTGTGTCTGAGTCGACACGCAATTGGGCGTATCGGGCAATTCGGCCAGCTTTCCGTCGTGTACGCCAAGGCTTTTGGGGGGCGACGCGGTCAGGCTAAGCAGGAACACGCCGGCAACTCCCACAGCCAAAACGCCGCCCGCAATTAGAAGGTAGATCTGCATTCGGTTAAGTCCCGCCGGACGTGGCAAATTTGGTGTGGCCGCTCGCCTTGCCATGCGGCTTCCGTTATTCTCACCAGCAATCTCATTCGTCGCGATCGACTTCGACCGACTTCGTCCGGTTTCCATTGTTCTCTCGAAAAAAGTTGTCTCAGTTCCATGTCCGATCCGTCCGCCTCTTCCGAACAACCCAACGACAGCTCAGACGCGGATTCGCCTGTTGAAAACGGTCAGCCGATGGCTGAAAGTGCTGAACCGGATTTCGATCCCACGTTCGACACCGAAACCGTCACGCAGCCCCGAGACGAGCAACTGTATCAGCGCAGCCTCGCGAATGCTCTGATCGCAGCACGCTGTGCTGACGAAATGCGGGCTCGCGACATTGTGGTGCTGGATATGACCAAGATCGCTTCCATCGTCGACTTTTTCGTCATCGGCACGGGCACCAGCCGTCGTCAGATGCACGCGATTGCAGATGAAGTCAATCGTAAGCTCAAAGGTGAAGAAGGCAATACGCGACTGAATATCGAAGGCTACCGGACAGAAGGAAACTGGATTTTGATGGACTTCGGCGACGTCGTCCTGCACGTTTTCACGGAAGAAGGCCGCCAACTATACGACCTCGAAAACCTAAAAGCCGACGCCGAACGAGTCGACTGGCAGAACCTGTAAGGGACCACATGATCGGCTGGATTGTCAGGCTGTGTTCATGCTGGCTGCTGGGCGTTTCAATGCATGCCCACGCCGCCGACGATGCGACGGTCCGCGTTGCAACGTACAACGTCAGCCTGAATCGGAAAACTGAAGGCGCGCTGGTTCGCGATCTGCAGAACAACGACGCTCAAGCGACAAAGGTCGCTCGCGTGCTTCGAACCATCCAACCCAATATCGTGCTGCTTAACGAATTCGACTACGACAAGGCGGGCGTAGCGGCAGAGTTGTTTCGCTCGAAGTACCTGGAATCCGACATTCCCGGGCTGCAAAAGCTGGCGATGCCGTATGCCTATTGCGACGCCGCCAACACGGGTGAGCCAAGCGGTCTGGACCTGAACAAGGACGGATCCACCGATGGTCCGGCAGACGCATTTGGGTTCGGCAATTTTCCCGGCCAGTACGGAATGCTGCTGCTGTCGAAGTATCCCATCCGGTCGGAAGACGTGCGGACGTTTCGAAAGTTGCTGTGGCACAACGTGCCAGACGCGGCGGCTCCCGTTGATCCGAAAACCAACCAGCCGTGGTATTCGGACGAGGTGTGGCAGCGGTTGCGTTTGTCATCAAAGAGTCATTGGGATGTGCCGGTACAGATTGGCGACAAAGTGCTTCACGTGCTGGCCAGTCACCCCACCCCGCCCGCTTTTGATGGGCCGGAAGATCGCAACGGACGCCGTAATCACGATGAGATCCGCTTTTGGGCGGACTATGTTTCGAATCCGTCCGATGACAATCGCGGCAACTGGATTCGTGACGATGCCGGTCGCATGGGTGGCATTGCGAAGGAGCAACCATTTGTTTTGTTGGGCGATTTGAACGCTGACCCCGTCGACGGTGGAAGTCATCAGCACGCCATTCGTCGGTTGCTGGAACACCCTCGCGTGAACTCAACCTTCACCCCAAAAAGCGACGGCGGGGCAGCAGCGGCCAAGCAACAAGGGAAAGCGAACGCGAAGCAGCAAGGTGATGCCGCCTTCGATACCGCAGACTTTTCGGACCGCGTGGTGGGTAATCTACGAGTGGATTACGTGTTGCCGTCGCGTGAATGCCAGGTGAAGGCAGGCGCTGTGGTGTGGCCTCAGTCGGGCGAGCCTCTGGCTGACGCAATTGACTGTTCGGATCACCGCATGGTATGGCTCGACCTGGCGTTTCCGTAGTGTTTCCGGCAGATCCTGCCCTGCCTCGACGCCGGTTGTGCGCAACAAAGGTCTGCTTCGGCAATTGCCGCCGGAGCCTCGCAAAACCGACTTTTTGCCACTTCGTCTGCCCTTGAGGGCATTTGCCCACTGCTGCTAATAACCATCCATGGAAATCAGAGCTGCCAGCCATGAATGTGACGAACAGCACTGATCGACCTGACAGATACACGCGAATTCTACTCAGCATTCTGGCCGCTGGCCTGCTGAGTGTCTTCGCAATCGCAGTCGGGCTGGAACCTGACCCGCGTGGTTTTGGAACTCACCAACAGCTTGGACTGCCCGGATGTCAGTTTCGTAAATGGAGTGGTTTCGCGTGCCCTCACTGTGGCATGACGACAAGTTTCTCGAACCTGGTTCGAGGCCGATTTGAAGACGCCTGGCGGGCCAATCCGTTGGGCATCGTGCTGGCAGCAGTCTTTGCGGTCAGCATCGTGTGGAGTTTGACGACGGCTGTCACTGGTCGATGGATGGTGACGGATCAACCGTTTCAATGGTTCGTGTTTGGAGCCATCGGGTACCTGGTTCTGTCAGTCGCCATTTGGCTGTTGACGACTTTTTGATCTCATTCATGTTGCACCAACATTCCACAATCCCACCAACGACCACCGCCCGGCGAGTACTCGTCCTGTCGTGCGTGGCCATGTTGCTGGTGACCAGTTCCGGATGTTCGCTGTTCGTGATGGCCGGAAAAGCGATCATGGGTGATCCAAAAGCTCCGGCCGAATTCCGCACCGCCACTGGAACAGACCTGACGACGGGCGAAGATTCCGTCGTGATCATTTGCACCGCGCCGCATGGCATTGTGTCTCGGTTTCCATCACTGCAGATTGACATTGTCGACCGCGTGACTCGGACCCTGAAGACTCGCAACGTGAAAGTTGTACCGTCCGGTGACGTCGCTCGATGGTTTGATGACCACGGAGAGTGGGGCGACTATTCGGAAATGGCGACGGAATTCGACGCGACGTTCGTGATTCACGTCAACATTCGTGAGTTCGGATGTCGAGTGCCGGAAAGCGAAAATTTGATGCAGGGCAAGGCCGACGGACGCATCAGTGTTCACAAAGTCCGCCAGGGACCGACGAAGCCGCTGACTTCTCGAAAATACGTAGCCCCGGTATCGCTGGCCTTCGACCGCGACTTCAACCTTCAGTTCCCATCCACGTACCCGGTGCCTCGTGAAAACCGTTCGGAAGAACTGTTCATGCAGGGATTCCTGGACCGCGTGGCTCAGAATATCAGCCAGCATTTTTACGACTATCGAATGAGTGAAGCCATTCACTAGAGCAATCTACGTTTTGTTGTGGACGGTTCTGGCTCGTGGGAACCCGCCCACGTAGGACTAAAACCGATTCCCACGGCCACAAGTCAGCGTGAGACGCTGTAAGGAATGCGCAACGTCATGACATCAAACTCTATCAATACGGCAACGCCACCTTCGATACGCTTTCGCAAAGCCGTGCGACATCTTTTGGTGCCCGCGCTGCTGTTGACGATCATGCCCGGATGCAACTACTTCATTTTGCTGGGCTACCTGATCGGCGGACCGCCCCAGATTCAGCCACTGTTCGAAAAGGAAACGAACAAATCCTTTACGGACCGCAATGTGAGAGTCGCTGTGGTTTGTTATGCACCGGACGATCTTAGAAAATTTCACGACAACATCGACCAGATGCTGTCTTGGCGATTGGCGACACTGCTAAACCACAACCATATCGACGTCGTCGAACCTGACGCGATTCAGGCATGGATGGTCAATAATCCCGACTGGGATAGTGCGGTGGATGTCGGTGCAGAATTCGACGTCAACTATGTCGTGTATGTCGACATGAGTGAATTTTCGCTGTACGAACAGGACAGCAGCAGTCTGTTTCGCGGTCGCTGCGAAGCCATCGTCAGCGTCTATGAAATGGATACCGGCGGAGACGGGCAACGAATCTTCACCAAAGACATCAACTCCATCTTCCCGACTCAGGTGCCTCGATCGGCTAGCGACGTGAGCTACGAAACGTTTCGCAATGAGTACTTTTTCCGTCTTGCCGAAGAAGTCGGACGCCTGTTTTATCCGTACGGAAACGGCGACGACATCATCAACGCCACATAGCCGACGCCAATCTGCATGTCTCGATCTTCCGGAAGTCGTCGCAGCCGCAAACGACAACTGCAGGCCAGTCACCAAAAGAATTGGCTGATCGGTCGACACGCCGTCGTCGAAACTCTGACGGCCCAGCACTGGCCGGTGGACGAACTGTTTCTGTCTGAGGAACTGGCCAACGACGTCGTCAACGAAGTCGCTGGGCTGGCGGAACAAGCGGACGTCAATTGGCAAATGGTTCCGGCCGCTCGAGTGTCCGAACTTTGCCATGCGGAGCATCATCAGGGAATGGCGGCTCGAATGGGCCCGTTCTCGTATTCCGACGTCGAATCACTGCTGGCGACGTGCTCCGCCGAATCGTCCGACGCAACAACCGGGCGATCACCGATCGTGGTGGTCTGCGATCGCATTCAGGACACCTTCAACTTCGGCGCGATTTTACGCTGCTGCGATGCGATGAATGTCGCCGGCGTTGTGATCGGTGCAGCCGAACAGGCAACGGTCACGCCTCAGGTCGCTCGATCGTCAGCAGGAGCCGTCAATTACGTGCCGATCGTGATGAGCGAAAGTGTCGTCAATGCTGTCGGGCGGCTGGCAGAGGCAGGATTCGCCATCGCAGCGGCGTCTGAAAAATCTGAATCCGTCGCATGGGACGCCGACCTGAAACGGCCCATTGCCCTGATTGTCGGCAGCGAAGCACGAGGTGTCAGCGACGAATTGCTGGAACGCTGTGACCTGCGTTTGCGTATCCCCATGATGGGCCAGGTCGAATCGCTGAACGCTGCCGTCGCGACTGGCATGCTGCTGTACGAAATTCGCCGGCAGCAGGTGTGAATCATTCGTTGGTCGCCCGCGACTGAAATTCTCGCGTGGCCGACGCCTTCGGAAACCGAAGCTTCAGTTCAGCCGACATCACATGAGCTTCATTGGGGCGTCCGGCTTGTTGCAGGCAATCAATCGCCGCCACCAGTGATTTGGCCGCCAGAGCTTCGTCAATCGGATTCATCAGCGAAGTCCACAGGAACCCCAACGCCGCCTTGTCGTATTGATGCTGCCGTTGCAGGATCCTGGCGACCACATACTGAGGCCCGTTGCGACATTCGACGGGCATCTCACGCACCTGGTCACTCCATACCTGCGCCAGCGGGTTGCGGCTGTCTGGTTTGTCCAGCATCGGAAGCCGCCAAAGCTGAGCGCCCGCGAGTTCGCCCAGTCGGTCGAGCCCCTGTTGCTGGCGAATCCGGTGCAGCACCGCCGCCGCGGCTGGCCTATGTACGGTGTTGTGCAGCAAAGCCGAAGCGGCCACAAGCCGGCGCGCAGGTAATGGGTTGCCGAGATCTTCGGGACTTGCGTTCACTCGTTCGTCCGCCAGAAGACTTTCGTCCCAGACCAGCGGCAACAGACAGACATGGCGTGATCGATCATCCTTCTGCAAAATTTGTTCGATCCGATCGACGGCCGCGTCACGGTCGCCCATTCGCACCAGCAGTTTGGCGATGTTGGCCTGAAGTTCGCACCATGCCCAATCACGGTCCTCCTGCCGCAGCGCCTGGCTCAGCGCTGCGAACGCTTTTTTGAACTCACCAGCCTGCCACAGATTCAGCCCGGAATCCCATGCCGCACTTCTGTGAAACGACAGTTCTGCCACGTCGGACATGTGCAAAACCTGAATGTTCCCACGCCCGCTGCGTCGGATCCGCAAGGTCTCACCGGCAATATTTTCGATCGTTCCGGTTAGCCGATCAGTTGTGCCGTTGTCGTTAAGAATCGAAACCGCGTCCGTCCCGGCAAACGGCAGCACCGGGCGGGAATCCTGACCGATCGCGGGACCACGCGCGACGACGACGAAAAGCAGAAGGCAGTACACGAGACGTCTCATCAGGCGAACGCTGCTGCGACTTCCTTCTTCGTTCGGAAATTCCTGTTCGCCCTTCGCCATCAATTCACCGCCCAGCCTTATCCCTTCGCCTTTGTGGCAATGCACATCCCTATTGCGGCAACTGCTGGCACGTCCACAATTCACGCCGCACCACTTTGTTCGTGGCCGCCTGAGTGATCGTGATCTTCCATTGAGCCACCCCGAACGGCAGTTCGTCGCAATAGTACACGTCGCATCTGTGCCAGCACTTGCCGAATTCCGGGTGCTGAAATGCCACTCGCGCCGCACCGCGATCGCACTTCACCGCCGTCTTTTCGCCGTCTTCCGTCACATATTTCAAATACCGAGGACTCGCCGAATTGTACGGTTTGGCCGACGGCAGACCACGCAAAAGTTGCGTAGCCCATGTCGGTGCAGCAGCGGTGCCGTCTGAAGATTGAAGCCACTGCGTGACGTCTGTCCCTGCTGCAAACGGAGCTTTCTGCACCAGCAACTGCGCCGTGCGCGGTGACGATTGCTGATCAGTGAGCGTGACTGTAAGGGGTAGCTCGTCTTTGTTCGCGGCAGCTTCGGGCGCAGTTGTAAGTTCAACCGATTGCCCGGCTGTGTCCAGAGTCCCAACAAACGTGTTCGTCACGCCGGATTCTGCCGGTAGGTTATTCAATAAAGAATACCGCGGTGGATCGAACGGCAGCACTTGCGTGCCATAGTCGATCCAGCCTGCGTTCTGCATTCTGGTATACAGCCAACTCGGCTTCCACGGCCGCTGCAAAGAATACGCCGACGAGTACACCGACGCTGCCCACAAGATCGCCAACAGCAGCACCAGCTTCTTCGACGTTAACACACGTTCAACGGCCGGAATCATGCCGTAAAACCAGAAGGGTGCTAGCCACAAAACCCAACGCAGCGCAGACGAATTGCCTCCGTAGTTGTAGTTCTCGGTGCGTGTGAGATAGAACGTCAGCACCGCTGCCGAAATCACAATGCCCATCCACATCACCGGCCAATCGCTTCGCTTTCGTCCCGCTTTCACGGCGAAGGACCAACCCGCAATCGTAAGCAGAAACATGGGCGTCAAAGAAAGGATTCCGTGATGGCCCAGCACGCAGTGAAACAGGTACACCAACGGCGATTCCTGATTGGCGTCGATACCTTGAGGCTCAGCCCAATAACTTGGCACGCCTTCATGCACGAACACATATTTTTCGGTGCCGTAATAGGTGTAAAACGGCTTGATGCCGCCCGTGCAAATCCAGTTGGTAACGAAAAACGCGGCCAACGGGATGACGGCCGCCGGGACGTAGTACTTGGCCGTGCGGCGCCAATCGATGGACACCACAAACAGAAACGAAAGCACTCCAAACAGTGCAGCGGGCAATTCGAAGCAGCACGTCAATGCCGCGAAGAATCCGACAGCCGCAAAATCAGCGGGCTTCGGTTGATCGGATTGCCTGAGGCGTACAATTGCCGCCAGGCTAAAGATCAGACTCACAGCACCGGGCGTGTGATTGTTTAGCGTGGTAAAAAACGGATTCAGCATCGTCGCGAAGCCGGCCGTTGCCAATAGAACTCGGCGAGCGGACGCAGAGACGTTCAACAAACGCAGCGACTTTTGAAACGCCAACAAAGCCAACACCATGGGAAGCACGTTGATGATCAGCAGAAGCAATCGCGTGACGGTTGCGGTTTCTGTGAACAGGTCGTAACCCAGAGTCTGCTTTTCCAGCCAATAAAGGCCGGCCACCATCGTCGGAAACAGAGGCGGCTTTGACGAATAGAAGTGCCACGGTTCGTCGTCGCTTTCTCGATGGCGCACCTTATCGATTGTAGACCACTGCGGCACCTGATCGATTTCATCAATGTGGTACGTGCCTCGTTCCACCAGCGACCACACGGTACACCAGCGAGAGCGGTCGTTCGCACTTTGCAGCGGGGCACTGTTGCCCACGGAGATGCTCATATAAATCGCGGCGGCAGCGATAATTAGCAAGCTGAGAATATCGGTGCGAGCGCGATCGGTTGGAGGCAGATTCTGAGGCGGAAGGTTCATGCGAGCAGTGTAGCGATCGGCTCAAGGAATTGGGCGTGCGAAAACGGAACGACTCCCGAATTGGGGACGGCAAAGCGACGGCGATCAGCTTATTCACGCAGCGAGGTCCGCACAATTCGGCCCGAATCCAGCGTCCATTGAGCGGTCTGCGTCAGCAGAGTCGTCACCACGTCCGGCGTTTCCACGATACGAATCAATTCTGCCGTGAAGCCCAATCCGGATGCCTGCGGTCGAAACCGGAAGTCCGCGATTCGGCCAAACGCGGGACTACTGACGGACAAAACTCCGTCGTGAAACGAAATACCGCGAACGCCGTACAGATCCAGCGACAGGTCAGAAAAGCTGTCCAGTTGCTGGATCGTTTCAAACACGCCCGTGCGAATGTTGAGAATGACGACCTTCGCGTCCCACGTGACAGCGATCACGCGATCGTCATCAAACTTCTCCATCTCATAAATCCACTGGCCAACATTGTGAGCGTGCACGGTTGCCACCGGATTGGCCGACTGCAAACTACCCGGCGCAAAAACGCTGAAGACTTTATCCGGCGTTGTGTCGTGCAACACCACGCGAGTTCCATCGTCCATCACGACAACTCGCCCGGAACGACTACCGCCAAAACCGTAGCCATGTTGAGGCAGGAATTCGTAAACAGATGCAGGTGTGGAACCGTAGCGCCCTGTGTCACGCCAGCCAGCGAATGTCAGCATCTTCGCACTCAGCCGATCCAGCAGGATAATTTCGTCATCAGTGATTGTGATGGAATACCATCTTAGCGCGGCATCCACTTCGTAGACTCGATGAATGACGGGCGCCTCCGAATCTGTGACGTCCAGGACCAAAAGGAACTCATCCGCAACAGGTTCGCTGGATATCTTTCGGCCAGCGTGTATCGCGATGTATTCGCGCTTCGAAGTCGGATCAACATACGTGCCCGCGACGCCGCCCCAGTCATTGAGCACCCCGAACTGCGGATCGACAAATTGCGTCGGCAACGTCACTTCGGATATCTGGTTCGTTTCCGCCGAATACTCCACAATCGAACGACGACTGCCACGGTATTCGAACAGCAGTTTGTCGTCAGTGATCACCGTCGCCTGGTCCACAGGGCTCGCGACGGGAATCGACGTGTAATCACCAACGGTCCAGGTATCGGCGTTCACTTTTTTAGAAAGTTCCGTCAGCACCAGAACGTGCAAGCCGCCGGACGTGCTGATCAGTTTCGCGCCGGTTGATGTTTGCACCAATCGGCCGCTGTAGCCGGAAACCAACGTCGACGAATTGGAGACACTTAAGCGGCCATCTGGTGTCGCCAATACCTTCAACAGTACGCTGTGTTCACGATTGCTGAAGATGGCGATGTGGCTGTCATCGACATCGGCAATCCGGCTTGGGTCGACGTAATTGTCGTTGGGGTCACGGTAGTTGAAGTCGCTGGGATCACGTGACGCGTCGGGCAGATAATCGACCAGATCGACGAATCCAAATTCGTAGGTCTGAGTGTTGTTCCATGTCAAAAACCCGTTGCGATCAGTCGACAGGTAGAACAAGGTGCTCTGGCCATTCGGTAACGCAACCGTTTTTAGCTTCCCACCAAGGTACGGCCCCGCAAACGGGCTGCGCGAAATGAATGCCACCGCATTTCCAGCTTGGTCTGCGGCGTTCGTCAGCGTTTTTGCGGTCGGATCGTACGTCTTGACGACGATTCCAGCGACGGTCGGAGTCGCCAGAAACACGGTGTAGGTGCCGTTATCGCGAGCCACCGCCGACACCTGCATGGCTCGCCCGCTTGTTAAAATGAAGCCCTGGTCCGTTTCAGTCGCTGCTGGAACTCCCACTTCAAAAAGCTGACCGGCGGCATCCACATCCAGAATTCGCAACCGGTCGCTGCGGTTGAACACCACCAGAATTTGGCCGTTGGACAGCACTTCGACATCCATCGCGTCCGGCGCGGTGTTGGCTGCTCCGGGCGACAATTGGAACTCCGATACAACGCGCCACTGTTTGACGTTGACGATCCGCAGCTCATTGGAACCGCGGCTAAGCACCAGAAGACGATCGTCGTCCAGAAACGTCATGTCGCCGACGTTGGTTCCCATCGGCAGATCAGCAAACTGCAATTCGTTGCGGCCGGTATCGTTATTCTGGATCACGGGCCGAGCAGGAAATCCCTGATCATCCAGTTCAAACCGTGCCAGCACTGAAGCGCCAAACGATTCACCCAGACCATTGGCGACCAGAAGATATTGCTTCCCGTTGTCGTCATAACGCTCGACAAGATTGGGTGAGGCCAGCGGCAAGGCGGCCGGGTCGTCGACGTCGTAAAGGTCAAGCTGCGTTATTCGAGTCGAATCGACGGTAAACTCAGTTCCGTTACTCCATTCTCCAGCCAGCCCGAAAGCAGTATTGTGAGCTCGCACCCAAAAACGGTAGCTGCCGTCGGCGAGTCCCTCCTGCAGGGAATAATCGGAATGGCTCGCCACACCAATGGCGGATGCTGCCACAAATGAGTCGGTACTCAGGTGCAGCAAATTGTCATGAATGTTTGTGGCCAGGAACATGCGGCTGCGAGTCTGCAAAGAAGTGAACCAGACTTCGTAGCTGGTCGCGTGTTCGACGGGTTGCCAACGCAGTACGGGCCGTCTGTCGCCGATGTCGGAGTTTGGCCCTTCGATCTGCGGAGCCAGCAATTGACTTGCTGATAAAGTCGCGGGAACCTTTACCGTGATCGCGGCATAGTTGCCGGCTCGCAAGCCTTCCAGCATACCTTCACTGCCGATCGCGCGAACTCGCACGTACAGTTCATCACCGGGCTGAAGCGTCAGGTTTGCTCCGTGCTGTTGCAGCTCAGCAGGCGTCACGGCCAACGACGTCCCGGCAACTCGCAGACTGACCGGCGCGTGGTTTCCGTAGTCTGGCCCCTGCCACAAACTGACAAGATACGCTTCGGCATGCGCCACGGGAGACCACGAAATCGTGGGTCGTTCACTGTTCGTCGCTGTCAAATTTGAAGGGACCGCTTCGCCGCCTTCCACCCGATCGAATCGGAAGTCGACCGGAAGACTCCACGCGCCTTTGCCGATCCAGTTGCGATCGCCGTCGACTGCCGCATTGACGCCTCGCACATAGAACACATAGTCGCCGGATTCCAGTTGAGCCAACCGCGAATCGCTGGCAATTTCACCGTAGAAAACGGTACGGCCCGCGTCGCCCGCGATCGCCATTTCGCGAAGGCTGATCGATTGGCCGGGCACGTTGCGGATGGTCCGGACTTCAACGACCGTGCCGTCGGCCAGTTTGCGGCCCAGCCAAACGTCGTACAAAGTCGTGTCACCAACCCATCGAACAGCGCCTTCCGAAAACGCCTGGCCAGCGGCAGCCTGGCCTTCGCGAATAACGGTGACGTGAGGACGAATCGGAGGCGAAACCGCGTGCAGCGATGTGGCCGGATTGTTGTCGTCATCAATTTGAAAGCTGTGGCGGTGCCATTCGCGAGGACCAGCAACGTCATGACGCCGAACGAACGCCGTGTAGACCCCGGCGGACATTTCTTCGGGCAGAGCGTACCGAAACTCACTGCCACTTTGCGTGAAATCGTCGGCCGTGATCGCGGATCGGTAGTGGGCTCGTGCGTTGTTCGCGAGCGATGAAACGTGCTGGTTGATCCAGACTTCGTAGTGAGCTCCGGTTGAGTCATCACTGTCATGCCAGTGCAAAGCGATGTTGGCCCGATCAACAGCCTGCCCCGGTTTCGGCGACTGGACTACAGCATGGAAGCCCGCCACCGCCAGCAGTTGACGAAGCTCCAGTGATTGCACCTCAACCGCATAAGCAGCCCCGTTGCGACGTGCCGATGCCCGCCGCCGATTCCGTTTCCCGACGAAGCCTTCACGTGTTGCTCGCAGAAGGGAACGGAGGTTCATGCAGGGGGCTTTCAGTGAACGAACCGGAGTGGGCACCGGATCGAAGCAGCGGCATGCGATTGCCGTTGACTGCGCGGGAATGAGCCAGAGGACGACGGAGACTGGGCAGAGCGTACTAACACTACGTTGTGACACACGGCGCACAATGGTCAAGCAGTCTCAGCAGCGGTTGCGAACGGCGGTGCAACGTGAATTCGCCAAGTCCACACAACCGGCATCTTCGCGTCAACCACTACGCAGGAGCCGGCTCGCAAACCTGCGGCGTCACACACCCCTCCCACAATTTATTGCGGGAGGGGTCGATCGAGCGAAGCAAGATCGGGGGAGGGCCCGCCACACGGCAGAAACGTACCATATTGAGTATCCCTCAATCACAACATCACCGTCACGTAGAAGGTGTGCTTCAATGCCCCGTCGCAACATCATCGCCGATGCACGTGACCATAAGAATGCGGCAGGCAAAAGCTAGCTGTCGAGATTGATGGTGGCTACCACGATCAAGAAGCCCGCGAATTGCGAGGTGATCCGCAGCGGTAATGTGCTGGCGTTCCGTGCAGAGCCCCCTCCCGGACTTTGCTGCGCTCGTCCGACCTCCCCCTAAGCTTCGCTTGGGAGGAGGTGCAAATCATCGCCATTATTTTACGCACCGGCGTTTCACGCCACACACCCCTCCCGCAATTCATTGCGGGAGGGGTCGATCGAGCGAAGCGAGATCGGGGGAGGGCCTGCCACACGGCGTCAGCATCACGCTGCAAAAGTGTGTCACGTTGAGTATCTTATAATCAAAACATCACCATCACTTCGAAGGTGCCCCTCAATGCCCCGTCGCAACATTATCGCCGATGCACGTGACCTGAGAATGCGGCAGACAAAAGCTGAGGCTCTTTTGTGGAGCGTGCTGCGGGGGAAACAGGTGTGCGGCCTTAAGTTTCGACGACAGCATCCGGAGCCACCATGGATTATCGACTTCGCATGCCTTGGCAAAAAGCTGGCCGTCGAGATTGACGGTGGCTACCACGATCAGCAGGCCGCAAAGGACGCCAGCCGCACGGCGTTTCTCGAACGCAAAGGGTGGCGTGTGCTGCGATTCACCAACGAGGACGTGCTACAGGATGTGGAAGCGGTCGCCGTCGCGATTGCTCAGAGTCTTTCGCTGCAGTATGAGTTCACGCAGCGAAAAGGTGGCGTTTCGAGCGTGCTGGATCGGCGCCGGATTGAGGTTGATCAGGAAGCTCGCGAATCGCGAGGTGGTCCGGAGTCGTAATGTGCTGGCGTTCCGTGCAGGGCCCCCTCCCGGACATTGCTTCGCTTGTCTGACCTCCCCCTAAGCTTCGCTTGGGGGAGGTCAGGTAGCCACATTGAACGTCCTCGCCATAATTTCACGCCACACACCCCTCCCGCAATTTATTGCGGGAGGGGTCGATCGAGCGAAGCGAGATCGGGGGAGGGCCTGCGGCTATGGCACGGTGCTTTGCGTGCCTTCCAGGTCGTTCAGCGCCTTGTTCAGAACTCGCACCACATACTTGCCTTTCGCCACAAGTCCGTCGCGGTAATCCTTGTTGCGTTTCATGGCGTCGATGGCGGGGCGAGCCTTTTCGCCCATTTCGTCCAGCACAATCGCGGCGTGCAGGCGAGCCCATTGGGTGCCTTCATCCAACATTTTTGACAGCGAATTTAACGCGAGTTCATCCTGACCGATCTCTGCCAGAACTCGAGCCGCCGCGACACGCACGTTTTCGGACTCATCACTTAGCAACGCGATGAACAACGACGTCGGAATAAAGAAGGTCTCTCGCAAGTCGCCTCGATTGCCGATCCCCGTGGCCGCCCAGTAGCGAACGATTGCGTCTTCATGACGGAGCCATGTTGCCAATTGAGTCAGATCCTCAGCCGCAGTCCCGCCCGCCAAAAATGCAGCGTCGCGAATCGTCTGCATGCGTGTTTCGGCCGCTTCCGCTTCGCCCTCATTCAAGATGGCCCATTCGCTGCCCGCTTCGTCGCGCAGGCGGTGAAGTTCGGCCTCCGGAATCAAACCCAGATCGCGAGTTTCCAGCACCCAATTCAAATGCTGTGCTCGCAGCTCTTCCAGCTTTTCTGCGAAGGCCGGATCTGCGGCCAGGTTGTTCAGTTCGTGCGGATCAGCATCGACGTCGTACAATTCTTCCAACGGCTTGCGAGGCTGTAAGAACTGGGCGACCGCAGGAGCCATCTTTTTGTTGGCTGTTGCCTCTTCTTTTTCCTCTTTGGAATTATCATCATCTTCCGCCGCAGCAGCCTCCGCGGCGACTCGACGGATTTCCTGCATGGTTCGCCCGGTTTCGGCCGTGTTCATGTATTGAAACCATGTCTTGTACGGTTCGTAATTTCGGATGTAACGAAACTGCTTGTCGCGGACCATGCGAATGATGTCGTACCGTTCGTCCATTCGGTCTCGCGCGCCGAAGATGTACTTTCGAGCCGCCTGCGAATGCGGTCCCATGAACGCTTTCCCCTGCATGTGTTCCGGTGCAGGGACGCCGGCGAGACTTAGCATCGACGGGCCAAGATCAATCATGCTGATCATGCGGTCACTGCGAGTTCCCGGCTGAAAGCCTTCGCCGACCAGCGATTGCCACCTTTCCGGAACGCGGATAATCAGTGGCACGTGAGTCCCGCTTTCGTACAACCACCGCTTGGCTCGCGGAAGCCCGACGCCGTGATCGGACCAGTAGACCACGATGGTGTCGTCCGCCACACCGGCTTCGTCCAGAGCCTTAAGGTGTTCGCCCACCCAGCGGTCCATGGCGGTGATGACGTCGTAGTAACGGCCCCAGTCTTCACGCGTGACCGGCGTGTCGGGATAGTACGGCGGAAGGCTTGCGGCGACTTTGCCTCGATCGTGAGGCGTCAAACCTTTGATCGCACTTTTGTATCTGTCCGTGTCGGCGATGCGAGATTCGTGGCATCCGACAAAGTTGAACACGGAGAAGAACGGCTGGCTGTTGTCCGGTCGCTTGTTCCAGTGAGCCTTCCCGCTGGATTCGTCCCACGTGCCCTTCGGCGTTTTAAACTGATAGTCCTGCTTGCTGTTGTTGGTGCAGTAATAGCCAGCCTCTTTCATGGCAAACGTGAACGGTTTCACGTGGTCCGGCAAAATGGCCTCGCACCTCATGTGCTGACTGCCAATCGATGTCTGGTACATGCCCGTGATAATGGCCGACCGACACGGTGCGCAGACACCGGCCGTGGTGTAGGCGTGTTCGAACAGTGTGGCCTGTTGAGCGAAAGCGTCGACATTGGGAGTCGTCGCGTTGGGATATCCGTAGCAGCCGAGGTGCGGGCTGATGTCTTCGCAGCTAAGCCACAGAATGTTTGGGCGATCAGCGGCAGAAACTGCCGATACAGTCAGAGCGGCCGTCAGGCAGACAGAAAGCAGGCTACGGGCGTATTGGTTCATTTGGGTGGAAGCAAAGTAGAGATGGCGAATTTGTGACGTGGCGAGAATCGCGTGTCGTCGCGCGAGTTGACTCGCACTATAGCAAACTGCGGTTTGCGCGTTCTACCGGTTGCTGTAAGGTGCGTCGAATCGTGAACATTCTTCGAATCCACATCGTCATTATCTGCCTTATTGCAGCGGCTGGCTGCGCGATGGATGGTGAGCAGCAGACCGTCGAAACGGAACTGCGCGACAAGGAATCGACCATTCGGCACCTCGAAAAACGAGTGACCGAATCCGAGCAATTGCTGGCCGATCAGGATCGTGAAATCGAAACGCTGCGGTCTGCCGCCGACACCACGCGTTCAACCACGGTCGCGAAAGTGGGCGGAAAATCTTCGACCGGGTTCTCGAACGTTTCGGCCACCACGGAAGCGGAAACGGCCTGGGGCAGCGTGCACTCAGTCCGCATTCATAAGCTGACAACAGGCGTTGTGAAAGATCCCGCCGGCGAAACTCATTCACTTAACGTCGTGCTGCAGCCGCTGGATGAGGACAACGAACTGGTGAAAGTCGCCGCCACGCTGACACTCACCGCTTCGACGATTTCCGCAGACGGAACGCCAAACCCGTTGGTCACAAAAACGTTTGACCTCACAGAAAGCCGCCGTCTGTGGTCGCGAGGCCTGGTGTCGTCCGGGTTCCACATCCAGACACGACTTAGTGATGATCAAATGGCGTCGCTGCAATCAGACGCCGCTGGCAAGTTGCTGATCCACGCCAAAATGGAGTTGTCGGCGGAACGCGTCTATACGACTTCCGAGCTGATTCTGGTGAAGTAGCAGCCCACCGACTGCCGCCGCTGAAGTTGTGCCCGACCCGGCACGCCCGCCGCTCGTTTTGGCAGCCCTGGGAACGAGCCCGTTTGCTGGTACAATGAGGCACACTCACCCCGCGCCGAATGCGCCGCGACAATTCACGGAGTTGAAAACACCTCGGAATGACGGATCCCAGTCCACTCTCTGACGAAACCGCATCGGACGCCGGTGCGCCCGCCGACGACAACGCAGAAGCATTGCCGCCGCGTGAAAAAGTTCGGAAGTTTCCCACCGGCCCAGGCGTCTATTTAATGAAGGACGACCAGGCTCGTGTGATCTACGTCGGCAAGGCCGTCAACCTGCGCAACCGTGCGGGCAGCTACTTTAACAAGGCAGCGGAGACTGATCGGCGGACGGCGGAGCTGGTCACGGAAATCGCAGATCTGGATTACATCGAAACCGACAGCGAAGTCGACGCGCTGCTGATGGAAGCTCGCCTGATCAAGGACATTCAGCCACGGTTCAACAACCTTCTGAAAGACGACAAGACCTTTCCGTACCTGCAGATCACAACGCGAGAGGACTTTCCTCGTGTGGAGTTCACTCGCACCCCCGAAACCAAAGGCGTGCGGCTATACGGCCCCTTCACCAGCGCCGGGCAACTGCGAGGCACGATCGCCGTGCTGCAAAAGATCTTTCGCTTTCGCACGTGCACGCTGGACATCGAAGAAAACGACGAGCGGTGGCGGTGGTTTCGGCCGTGTCTGTTGGCCAGCATCAACCAATGCACGGCTCCGTGCAACATGCGAATTTCCAAAGAAGACTACAAGCAGGACATCCGCCGCCTCAGAATGTTCCTCGACGGCAAAAAGGATCGACTGCTGAAGGACATGCAGAAGGAAATGGTGGCCGCGTCCAAGGAGCTGCTGTTCGAAAAAGCCGCTCGACTGCGCGACGACATCGAACAATTGAAGACGCTGAATCTGCGAGGCGACCTGGAAGACCACGCTCAACCGGAAGTCTTCTACGTCGACCCGCGCAAAGGCCTGACAGGGCTAAAGCAGGTACTGAAGTTGAAAGAACTGCCACGCGTCATCGAAGGCATCGACATCGCTCATCTTCAGGGCGGCGAAACCGTGGCCAGCCTTGTGCAATTCATTGACGGGCTGCCCTTCAAGCACGGCTACCGACGCTACAAGATTAATTCCGTGGAAGGCGTGGACGACTTCGCGTCGATGCGCGAAGTTGTCACTCGCCGGTTTCGGCGTTTGGAACAGGAATCAGAAGCGTTCCCCGATTTGCTGCTCATCGACGGTGGCAAAGGGCAGTTAAACGCAGTGATGGAGACGTTTGAAGCCATCGGGATTACTCCGCCAACCACGATTTCGCTGGCCAAACGCGAAGAAGAAATCTACGTGCCCGGTCAGTCAGACCCTCACCGGTTAAGCCGCCATTCGTTTGCCCTGCGGCTGCTGCAGTATGTCCGAGACGAATCTCACCGGTTCGCTCAGCATTACCACCACATGCTACGGCAAAAGGCAACGTTTGATGGGACGGGCAAGAAGCGACGGCGGCGTTAAGGCGGAGATTCAACTTTGCTATGACAGCAGGTCCGCAAACCAGTATGTGAACGGAGAGAATATCACACCGAAACTGAACATGATCAACCCGAAGAATCCGAGTGAAAATTCCACCAAATCCCGTGAGTCGCTTTCTTCGTTCTTCCCACGTGACATCCGCCAGCTCAGCACGAGGCAAAGAGTACCGGACGGCAACAGAAGTACCATGCCCAGCGAAAAGAACGTTGTTGCAGCCACTTCCAAGACAGGCGGTTCGAACAGACCTTCGAGCAATAATAATAGAAACGCCAATGCAATCATGCCTGGACTGAATGCGATCGCCAACAACTGAAAAGGGTAATCCTTCATCAGATTGAGGATCGCTCGCCTCATGGCTTTGGTCGCTTCCACAGAAGAATGCCCGCCACGGCCACCGGAACCGCAGCGTACAACAGCCAGGTGGTGGGCAGGTGTTGATGAGTCGACATGCCAATGCCGTAGCCGGAGAGCTGGTCTTCGTATTCGGCGATCGTCAGCATCAAGCCATTGTGCAGCACGTGCAGCAGCATGCCTGGCAACACGCTGCCCGAACGTTCTCGCACGATTCCCAAAACAATGCCCATCAGTGTGCTGGGCAGCAGGCGTTCAAACAGCAAAGCATCCTTCACGATAACGTGAAACAGGCCGAAGAGAACTCCCGTCGCTAGAATTGCCAAAGCCGCCGATGACTTACTGCGGATCGACGTCTGCAGGAAGCCTCGAAAGAAGAACTCTTCGCAAATCGCCGGAGCCGCGGCCAAGGAAAGCAGCTTCAACCACAGCGGGATCGACGCCAGGTTCAGATCAAGTTTTTCGAACAACTCCGTCAGGAACGCGATGCGGTCTTCGGTCAGCGTTCGGATCTGTAGTTCATACAGAAACGGCCACAACGACGCGCCCAGCATCAGAGCCACCAGCCACATGGGCCACTTCGGCAGTCTTAGAGCGAACCCGGTGGTCGGTCGAACCTTTGCCGCCACTGCAAACAATAACGGAACGCCAACGAACAAAAGCAGCAACACGACGGCGTTCAGTAGTAGCTGGCTGTAAAGGTTGGCGGTGATTTTTCCGGGCAGCGAGCCGATGACGATGAACAGCGAAAACAGGATCGCCAGGCACGACATCGAAACCGGCACGGGCGCGACGACGTTGGGTTCCGTCGGTCGGCGTAGCAAGTCGTTCCACGTTCCGGCGCTGCCGTATAGAACCGCGTCGGAGCCGAAGATTCTGGCCGCCAGAGACAATGCCAGCACGCCGTACAGCGCCGTGGAAATCAGGACGATGGCAAACATCAGCAGGTTCACGTTTCCCTGCAACAAGTCGCGACCCATCAACACGGTGTTGATCAGCGGAGTGACAGCCATCAGCCCATTCATCTTCACTTCGGGCATCAGTGCGAAAATGCCGGGGGACAGCGAAACCAACATCAGCGGCACCAGGTACGCCTGAGCTTCCTTAAAGCTGCGAGCCACGCTGGTGATGCTCAACAGCACGGCCGAAAAGAACGCGGCGAAGACGACCATCAGCACGATGACCTGCACGATCATGGTGGCGTTAAAGCTGCCCAGCACGGTCCCTTCCAGCCCCAGCGCAAACAGTGTGGCGAACATCGAAATCAGATTCATCGACGCCGTCAACAATGCCACCACCAGCACCGCGACAAACTTTCCGGCCAGCAAAGTCATCCGCGACACCGGCGCGGCGACCAGAATTTCCATTGTGCCTCGTTCGCGTTCGCCAGCCGTCAAGTCGATCGCGGGGTAAACGGCTCCGGTCATCGTCATTAGCACCAGCACCAGCGGGATGAAGGTGACCAGCGGCGATGGCGCCTGATAGGTGGACTTGATCGACCGCGTGCGGATGGTGGACGGACGCACGGGAGGTATTTGCCCGGCTTTGACGAGGCTTTCGAGATAGCGGCGGTTGTACGCTTCCAGCCGCTTGGTCACCGCATCGAAACACCTTTTACTAAGTGCGGAATCCGATCGTTGAATCAGTTCCCAGTCCTGAAACGGCTGCGGTTCCACGCCGCCAGTGTCTGCTTCGGGTTCAGAATTTTTCACGCGTACCGCCAGGTCTGCGAAGCCATCGGCCACGGTTTGTTCCAGCGTCAGGCCCTCTCTGTCACGCAGTGGAAAGACGCTGATTCGCAGATTGGGGTCGGTCGCAAACACGAGGGCGTTGGTCCTGCCGTCAGAGGTCGCTCGAGCCACCGCCTTGACGTCGTCTTCACTCGGCGGATTTTCGTCGGCCAAAATCTGCTCGCCCATGGCCATTGCCGTGGCGAACCGTTGAGCGTCCTCGGCAGTTTCGACGTAGATGTGGCAGTCGACCGCTTTCGCCGTCGATAGTGTGCTGAGGACTCCTTTGCTCATGACAGAACCGAGCAACGGGTAGACCAGCAGCGGCATCAGAATCAGCGTGATCACTGTTCGCCGGTCACGCAGAATTTCGCGCAGTTCTTTGCGAGCCAACCGCCATGCTCGGCCTGTGGATTCGCCCTGCTTTTCTATCGAGTTCGCACCGTCGTCGTCGGGAACGCTCATGACGCGGTGCCTTCGCTGGCTGGTTCGTTTAGCAATTGCAGAAACATATCGGTCAACGTAGCGGCGCCGGTTTCCTGTTGCAGTTCCGCTAACGTGCCGCAATGCAGTAACGCTCCGTTGTGCAGCAATCCGAAGCGGTCGGCAAAGCGTTCTGCTTCGTCAAGGCGATGAGTGCAAATAATCACAGCTTTACCTTCGCCGCGCAAATGTTGGATGAAGTCGAACACGACCTGGCTGCCGACAATGTCCAGGCCGCGAGTCGGTTCGTCCAGTAACATCACGGGCGGATCATGCATCAATGCACGAGCCAGGTTGACTCGCTGTTTCTGCCCGGTACTCAACACGCCGCAACGCCGGTGGATGTAGGACTTCATGTCCAGCAATTCCGTCAACTTGCGGATGCGCTGTTCAACAGTGTCAGGCGGCACGTCATACAAATCGCCCACAAAGGAAAGCATCTCGCGCGGCGACAGCCATTGGTAGACGCCGACGCTGGTTGACACGAAGCCGACGCGGCGTTTGATTTGATCCGGATGAGCGGCCACGGAAACGCCGTCGATCGTGGAATCGCCGGCGGACGGCTGCATCAGGCCCAGCATCATCCTAAGAGTCGTTGTCTTACCCGCCCCATTGGGACCCAGAAGTCCGAACACTTCGCTGCGAGCGACTTCGAACGACACGTCGTTGACCGCTGCCACGGGGACGCCGTCAGATGCGGGAAACGCTTTGGAAAGATGTGAAACGCGAATCAAAGGCCCGCTCACGGCGAAATTGTGTCAATTTGGGGAAGAGATGCCTGTTTTTTGAATAACGACGAAATCGCCGGAGCTGTTGACCACACTTAAGGGAACCGAGTTTCTCGCAATTTCCGCCGTGTGTCGCTTGCTTCCCGACACACCAGCAAATTTTCAAGTGAATTGTGGTCCATGCCAGTGCGTACGCTGCCGTTGACACCAGATGACGGAAGAGCTTTCCCGAATCTTAATAAAATCCTAACACACCAGTGTATGGTACTTTCGGCGCGGTAACATTTGCGGTCTCGTCACCCGATTCAAAACATCAGCTCGTGCGGGCTCCCGGACACAAGCAAATAATGACATCACCAGTCTTCCGCACTCCAGTCTTTCTGGGGTTGTTAGCAACTGCTCTCTTCAGCTCGGCAACCGCAGTTTCAGCGGATGAAGTTGTCCCCGTCAAGGACAGCGCAAATGGCCACACCATCAAACTGATTCCCGACCAGCGCGCGTTTTTGGGATCGCCTGATACGCTGATTGATCTGTCGCAGGTATTTGCCGACACCGAAATCGGCCGGGACAACCAACCGCTGACCATCGAAGTCATCCGCGAAGAAAAACCAGACGTCGCCGCTGCCGAAATCGATGGCGACATTCTGCGGCTGAAGTGGGGCAAAAAGACGGCAAAGTCGCGTGAGATCATGATTCGCGCATCCACGGAATCCGGTGAGTACGTCGACACCAAGCTGCATGTCGAACTGTGGGAACCGGATTATTGGAAGCTGATTCTGACAGTCATTGGCGGGCTCGGTCTGTTTTTGCTGGGCATGAAAAATCTGTCCGAAGGGATGCAGGTCGTCGCGGGCAACAGGCTGCGACGCATGATCAGCGCTGTGACCGATAACCGGTTGATGGCCACAGGTGTCGGCGTCCTTGTCACGATGCTCGTGCAATCCAGTTCGATTACGACGGTGATGGTGATAGGCTTCGTAAACAGTGGTTTCATGACGCTCTCTCAAGCGGTCGGCGTGATCATGGGAGCGAACATCGGCACAACAATCACCGGCTGGATTTTGGTGCTGAAGATCGGCAAGTACGGACTGCCACTGGCTGGCGTAGCGGCGTTCTTCTATCTGTTCTCAAAGCGAGAAAGCCTTCGATATGCTGCGTTGACTGTGATGGGGTTGGGACTGGTGTTCCTGGGTCTTGAACTGATGAAAGACGGATTCAGCATCATTCAGGAACTTCCTGCATTCGAAGCATGGTTCAAAACATTTGCCGCCGACAGCTATGTTGGCGTGCTGAAATGTGCTCTGGTCGGCTGCGTGCTGACGTTTATTGTGCAGTCGTCTTCAGCGACGCTTGGTATCACCATTGGGCTCGCTCAACTTGGCGTCATTCAATTCGAAACGGCCGCTGCACTGGTACTGGGTGAAAACATCGGCACCACAATCACGGCCTGGCTGGCTTCGTTCGGAGCAAACACAAACGCCAAGCGAGCGGCCTACTTTCACGTATTGTTCAACCTGCTGGGCGTGGCCTGGGTCACGGCTGCGTTTGCGCCGTTTCTGATGCTGGTGCGGTACATTGTGGTTGGCGACGCCAATGCCGACATGTCTCTCGGCATCGTTTCTGCGGCACAAATTACCGCCGGAATCGCGGCCGCTCACACCGGCTTTAACGTGACCAACACGATCGTCTTTCTGCCGATCGCAGGATACCTGGCGACTTTGCTGCAACGCCTGATTCCTCAGAAACCTAATGCTGACGAAGAAGCTTCGCATCTGACGAACCTGGATATCCGCATGCTGGAATCACCCGTTGTTGCGGTTGAGCAGTCTCGGTCGGAAGTTCTTCGCATGGCGGAAGCATGCCGGAAAATGATGGCGGGCTTGAAAGAGCTGACTCATCAGGAAACGCCCGATCCGGAACTGATGAAGAAGATCCTGAAAATGGAGGATGAGCAGGACGTCATTCAGGATGAAGTGGTGACATTCATGTCGAACCTGCTGGGCGGCAACATGCCTCACGACATCGTCGATGAAGCTCGCGCCCAACTGCGAATGGCGGACGAATACGAATCCGTCAGCGACTGCATCGCCACCGTGTTGAAAGCTCATCGAACGCTTTACAAGCACGATGTTCGCCTCCCGGAACCTCAACAGCAGGAACTGTTCGAACTGCATGAGATGGTTTCGGATTACCTGGATTTGGTCACTCATTCGTCCGAAAAATCAGGTCGAGCCGAAGTGGCAGCGGATGCGGTACCTCGCGGTGAAGTCATCACCAAGCACGCGAAGACTTTGTACAAGCGTTTGCTTGCCAAACCACCGGCCGAACAAATTGAACCTCGAGCGATGGTGTCCTACAACCGCCAGGTCGCCGCGTACCGCCGCATTCGAGACCACCTCGTGAACGTGGCCGAAGCGCTCGCTGGCGAAAAATAGTTTGCGGCACGCTGTAGACGTTTCGAGCGATGGGCGTCCGAGCTGTATCGCTCGCGAGCTGGGCACTGAGCCGATCCTTGTGGAAACGGCAGCGAATTGGGTGGCCAAGGTTGGAGCGAGGCACGAGTGAACCCCCGGGGTTTCCTTCGCTTCGCTCAGTCCAACCCCGGCCAAACGCGAAGGAACCGTGCTCCCATTTTGATGGGGAGTCAGTTCGGTCTTTACGCACCAATCGCTAAGATCAGAGCAGTTTTCCTTTTGTTGTGGACGGTTCGGGCTCGTGGCAAACAGCCTTCATCGTCCGAACCGCATGTCCCGCGGCCACAAAGCAGCGAGATTCGCTGAAGTCCATAAATGGCGTGATCCGACGCTGCGCTTCGTCCGTTGGGCCGAAGGTCGACCGATTTCCTTGACGCAATCGTCTTTCCACGCACGGAGCAGACAACGATGCCTCCAGCCGCCGATTCAAAGCCATACTACAAGCAGCCGTCGAAATGGCTGCTCGTCTTTTTTGCGTTGGGCTGTCTTGCGCTGTTTCTGCTTTGGCTTTCCGGGCGGTCAACGCTCGGCAAGAAGCTGGCTGAGTTACGCAAACAGGGCCTGCCGACAACCTCAACGGAACTAAACGATTACTACAAGGTGCCCGAAGGCGAAAAGGACACAACAGATCTGTGGGTCGCGGCGATCGACGCTGTCACGAATGTAGATCTGGATTCGGTTCCAAAGGATATGCCAGTTCTGGGGTTTGATGCCGAGCCGGTTCCTTCGCCCGACGAAGAATGGGAGAAGCTGGATGAGTCTCGTGAGTTTCTGGAAACACTCTCTGATGAAATGAAGCTGGTGTACGCAGCTGCTGAAGCGGGCGGAGTGGCTCGGTATCCGGTCGATTTCACGCCGGGCTTCAATGCTGTACTTCCGTACGCTCAGGACGCCCGCAGCGTGGCCAGACTGTTCACTTTGCAGGCTCATGTCCACGCGCATGACCGAGCCTTCGATCAGAGTCACACAGATATTCTGGCCATTTTTGCACTGCGGAATTCGTTCCAGGCGGAACCCACCATGATCTCGCAACTGATCGTCAACGCGTTTCACGCGATCGGGTGCGAGGCGACTGAAGACCTGTTGCCGCATTGTGGTTGGAACGATGAGAAGTTGAGTAAACTGCAGACGGTCGTCGCTGCTATGGATTTCATGCATGGTGCACGCACCGGTTTGATTGGCGAACGTACATTTGTGCTAACCGGAATGGGCAGCTTTCCATTGGGGCCGTTTCGACAGTCGGCGTCGCGCGACGTGCTGGCGCATTTCGAAGATTGTCTGGAAGCCACAGAACAGCCGTGGTCCGAAGCCATTGTTCGCATGGAAGCCATTGACGCCAATCTGAAGCAACGCTCGCAAGGGACCATCGGTCGGTTTGCCACGATGCCACTCACTATGCTTGCTCCCGCGACGACTCAATGTTTTGTTGCAGGCGCACGATCGGACTGCCGAAAGAATTTCACCGTGCTCGCACTTGCCGCACAACGCTATCGCCTGAAACACGGCCACCTGCCCGATAGCCTTGACGACATGACTTCTGAGTTCCTGCCGTCCACCGAAGCAGACCTGAAGCTTGACCACTTCGACGGCCAGCCGCTGCGTTTTAAAAGCGACAACACCGGCATTACGATCTACAGCATCGGGTTCGATCAGAAAGACGATGGCGGCGACATTGAAACCACCGAAGAAGGCCTGCAACCACAGGATGCAGGCGTCTTCATCGCGAGTTAGATGGCAGCCTCCGGAATTCCGAGCACCACCGATCGGCACTTTGTCGACCTTCACAGATTTATGCTGCGAACAGTCACTGATCGCATGCCGACTCGTGGCTGATTGCCTGCTTTGCGATTTGACCGCTCGCCAAATTCGACGCATCCTGCTATCGTCCCGCCCGGAAAATTCCGCATTCGAACTCAGCGGGTGACCGGCACCTATCACAAAAGTCGAGTTGTTCTGTCGTCAGAAAATCGTGCTGACAGGCGACTCAACGCAATGCCGGACGGCCGCCAGGTCCGAGCCGATTTTGTGTGATTTTTCCGCCCGTGCGGGAGTTTTGCGCCCTCAAGATCAGACCTGGAATTATCACACGTGGACGAAAATCAGCGAGAAGACATTTTTCGCCGTTGCGAAGAAGCGATCGGTTATCAGTTTAAGGATCGCGATGTCCTGCGTCGCGGTTTGACTCACAGTTCGTGCGCGACGTCTCGCCTGGACTGCAACGAACGCATGGAATTCCTCGGCGACGCTGTGCTGGGGCTGGTCGTTTGTGAATTCCTGTATCTCAAATATCCCGATCGTCGTGAAGGGCAGCTCACGCAACAAAAGTCGCACCTTGTCAGCCGCACCGTTTGCACGCAAGTCGGCAATCGGCTTGGCTTGAAGGACCTGATTCTGGTTGGAAAGGGCCTGCAGACGATCCCCGATTCGTTGATTGCCGCCGGAGTGGAATCGCTGGTGGCGGCCATATATCTGGACGGTGGATTCGCGGCGGCGGTCGATTTTATTATGCGAGTCTTCGAGGAAGAACTGCAGAACACCGACGAGGCCGACCAGGAAAACTACAAAAGCATCCTGCAGGAAGAAACTCAGCGTGACGGCAGCGATCCGCCCAGCTATGTGGTGATCGAACACCGCGGCCCCGATCATGCTCGGGAGTTTTGTGTGGCCGTTGAAATTGCAGAAACTCAATTCGAATCCGCGTGGGGCCGCAGCAAAAAAGAAGCCGAACAAAAGGCGGCCATGCACGCTCTTGAAGGAATTTCGCTGGACGGTGGATCGACCACCACAACAGCTTCGAAACCAGACTCACAAGGAAACACAGACGTGCCCGAATCGAACTCCGACAGCTCAAACCCGCCGACCAATCAGTCCACGACTTCGACGCAGGCTAACGTACCGACGACGGAATGCCGCGTTCTGTTTCAGCCGCCGACGGACGAGCTTCGTTTTTTACCTGAAGGCCCTTATTCGCTGCCGAATGGCAACATCAGCTGGGTGGGAATTCAACACGGCAGCAATTCTACGGTCGGTTCGCTGAACATTCTTGATCCGGCCTCCGGCACGAACCAGTCCTTCAACCTGCCGGGCCGACCGGGGTTCGCATTCCCCACGACGAAGCAGAACGTATTCGTGTGCGGCGTTGAGCGGTCGCTGGGGCTGTATGATGTCAGCGATGGTTCGTGGACGGAAATCCTGAGCGGCATCGACAGTGACGTCGACAACACGATCATCAACGACGGTGTCGTGTTCGACGACAACCTCATCTTCGGCTGCAAAGAACTGGAATTCAAAACGAAGAAGGCAGGCCTGTATTTGTGGCGCGGCCGCGACAAAAAACTGTTCCAGCTTAGAAACGATCAGATCTGTTCAAATGGCAAAGCGGTCATCAGGAACCCCGACCAAACATTGACGCTGGTCGACATTGATTCGCCGTCAAAGACAATCACCAAGTGCTGGCTGGAAGTCGCCGTCGGCACCGTGGGCAAGCCGGAAGTCATTGTCGATTTGTCGTCTGAAGACGTGTTCCCGGACGGCATGATCGTGACGCCGGACGGAAAAAGTCTGATCGTGGCGTTGTACGATCCAGGCGATCCAGCCTACGGAATGGCGCGTCAATACGGCATCGAATCGGGCGAACTGGAAGCTGTCTGGACGTGTCCGGGTTCGCCGCGAGTCACGTGCCCACAGCTTGTGAAGGTCGATGGTCGAGTGCATTTGCTGCTGACAACGGCCGTCGAACACATGGACGCCGAACAGCAGTCGCGGCATCCGAACGCGGGCTCGCTTTTCCTTGGCGAAGCATTGCTGGGGGCGTTGGGCGAACAGCCGTTGTTTCCCGTGGGGTAACGGTCAGCCACGTTTGCTGCCGTTTGTGAACGCCCTAAATCCGGCCCTGTTGCTAGGCTTTTCTTAAGCTCAGGCCGTCACTCGCCTGGCTTTCTGCAAAATGTGAAGCAGACTTAAAACGTGTCAGAACGGGGATTCGGAGCGGCTCTGAACGTCAGCGCCGTTCCGTTTCCGCCCCGACAAATGCAATGAGATCGCGTGGTTTTCACCGTGCCTGCTCTTTCGCTGGGGCGAGGTAGGCAAAACGTCCGTCGCCCCTCCCAGCCGAAGGCAAGGGAGGGGTCGAACGAGCGGAGCGATGTTCGGGGGAGGGCCGTCTGCGCAAGCGGGGCTGTGCGCTGAAATGCTCGCCCCCTCCCGGACGTTGCTTCGCTCCGTCCGACCTCCCCCGACGCTGCGCTGGGAGAGGTGAATGCACACGGCCAACGCTCGAACTTGAGGCAGCGTTATCTCCAATGCTTGGCGCTCCGCCTGCCGATGCCGCAGCCGCTTCAATCATTCATCGATGGCTTACGGCGTTGCTGCTTCTTTTGCGACGTCTGTTTTTTGCTGGTCAAACGCCGCTGTTTCGCGCCGCGCGATGGTTTTGTGGGGCGTCGCTGAGTCGGTGGCGTGATGATGTCCAGAATCATCTGACGCAGGCGGTCCATGCAGTCAGCTGTATTGCGGCCCTGATCGCGGTACTTCTGGCTTCGCAGAATCAGCACGCCGTCTTTGGTGAATCGGTGCTGATACTTGTTTATGAATCGCTGTCGGACGCCGTGGGGGAGAGCGTCTGATTCACCGGGATTCCAGCGCAGCATCGCCTTCGAATTGACTTTGTTGACGTTCTGACCGCCGGGTCCGCCGCTGCGAGCGAATGAGAAATCAAATTCTGATTCGTCGATTTGAATGTTACTGGTGATTTCTAACATGGATCCGCTTCCTGGCGTGGACATCAAAACTGTATTGTGAGCGGCAAGTCGTTCGCTCAATGGTACTCACTTTGTCACGTAGGTCAGTCTCTCCGAGACTGACACAGCGACAATGGCGCGGCTTTTTCGAGTCTCGGAGAGACTCGACTACGTGAAAATCGCAAATCGCAAATCGAGTGGCATTGACCGTTCGCCGCAGGTTTTGCAGGGTTCCCCACGGCGGCTGGTGGCTCATCGACGGGCGGGACGGCGAGAGAGGTTGAAGGTTGACTTTATGATCATCGGACTTGGTACGGATATTGTTGAGATTGATCGTATTCGCGACATGATCGACCGTCACGGCGACAATTTTTTGCAGCGCTGTTTTACAACGCCTGAGATTGCCTACGCGGACAAGCACCGCGACGCAGCGGTTCGCTTTGCCGGTCGCTGGGCAGCCAAAGAAGCGGTCGTCAAAGTTTTAGGAACCGGCTTTGTGAAGGGAATCACGTTCCACGATATCCAGGTCCTGCCGCTGGATTCCGGCCAGCCACGAATCGAACTCTCCGGCGGCGCTGCACAGATCGCAGCCAGCATGAGCATCGGTTCTGTGCTGATCACGATTTCTCATGCCAAATTATACGCCACCGCGACGGCCGTAGGGGTCGGTCGGGAGATAAATTTTGGCGACAATTCAGCCGCTGCCGACGGTTAAACGAAGTCATCCGATCGCGTACCATCCGGACGGATTTGGCGGAACCTGCCATGAACACATCTTACGACTGGGGCGGTTCGAGCGGACACCCGCTTTCGAGAAACCTTGCAAATTTGAACAGCGATCGGCCCAAAATTGGCCACAACAAGATTTCGCCCCTTTTTTTTCGACGCCAGATCGTCAATAGTTCCGCGTCTCACCATGTGCAAAATCCCACCTTCAACACCGAAAGCTGCGTTCATGCGTTTGTTACTCACCGCCTTTTCAGTCTTGCTGATCGCTCTGCCACTTCAGGCTCAGGATAAGCCAGAAGCCGCGTCCGAACTGAAAACGAATAAAGACAAAGTCAGCTACGCCATCGGGCTGAACATCGGTCGCCAGTTCAAAAGCCAGGGCATGGACCTTGATCCAGCCATTGTTGCTCAAGGCATCGCCGCGATTCTTAACGATGTGGAGCCGGCTTTGACTCAGCAGGAAATGCAGGCTGCGTTTCAGGTCATGCAGCAGGAACAGGAAAAGCTCCAGCGTGAAGCGGCCACCAACAACCAGGCCGCCGCTAAGAAGTTTCTTGCTGAGAATGCTGAGAAAAAAGGCGTGAAGCAGACGAAGTCTGGGCTGCAATACATGGTTCTAAAAGAAGGCACCGGCAAGACTCCAACGGCAGAAAGTGAAGTCAGCACACACTACCGAGGCAAGCTGATCAGCGGCAAAGTGTTTGACGAATCCTACGAAGGCAAGGAACCAACGGCTGAAGATGAGCCCACCTCGTTCCCGGTTAACCGAGTGATCCCTGGTTGGACAGAAGCTCTGCAGTTGATGAAAGTCGGTGCCAAGTACCGTCTGTTCGTCCCCCCTGCTCTGGCCTATGGCGAAAACGGACCACCCAGCATTGGTCCGAACAGCCTGCTGATTTTCGATATCGAACTGGTCGACGTGAAGTAACCGTTTTTAACCATGACCAAAACTACCACGTCCCGCCTCGACAAATTGAAGGCTGCGTTGCCTGAGTCACCTTCGCCTCAGGACTTAATCGCGTCGCTGCAACAAACGCTGACGGACCAAAAGGATTTCCATCGATTGTTCGATGCGAAGTTGCTTGAGGTCCGTCAACGGATGGGGCTGCCGCTGGCTCAGCCCACGTCGTTGGAAAATGTGCCTGCCGAACAGGAACAGGATTTCCGCGATGCATACGTCGTTGCAGCGCGGGAAGTGGGTAAGTTGTTTCTGGAAGATGGTCAGCTCGGCGACGCGTGGGCCTACTTTCGCACCATCGGCGAACCAGAACCAGTCAAAGCCGCGATCGATAAGATCTCCGTTCCTCGTGAACCGGATGAAGAATTCGATCAGGTGATGAACGTCGCGTTGTACGAAGGAGCCCACATCGCTCGCGGCCTGGAATTCCTGCTGAAGACGCACGGCACGTGCAACACCGTCACCGCGTACAGTCAGTTGCAACAACAAATGACGCCGGACGAACGTCGGGCAGCGGCCGCCATGATGGTGCGGAATATCTACGACGACCTGCAGGCCACAATCCGTCGCGATGTAGAATCACGGATGCCCGTGCTGACACCGAATGCGTCAATTGCCGAACTGATCAGCGGTCGGGAATGGCTGTTTGCAGAAGGCAATTATCACATCGACGTGTCTCACCTGCATTCGACCGTGGGATTTGCTCGAGCTTTAAAACAGGGAGACCCGGAACTGCTGCTGGCGGTCGAATTGTGCGACTACGGTTCGAAGCTGGCGACACAGTTACAGTATCCGGCCGACGTCCCGTTCGACGATTACTACAAAGCGAATCGCTTTTTCCTGACAGCAATCGCCGGCGAAGATACTGACGCGGGCATCGACTACTTCCTGCAACGGCTGAAAGACGCACCGGACGAACAGGATCAGCAGTTGATCGCTTTCGTGCTGCTGGACCTGGCTCAGCGAGTTGGCCAGACAGAACGCGTGCTGGCTCAGACGGCAGCGTTTGTCAGCAAGATGGAAGATCCCAACGGGTTTTCGTTTACCAAACTTTGCCTGGAACTTGGCATGGCCGACAAGCTGGAAGAAGCGGCAGCGGCCAACGACGATTTGCTGGGCTATACCATTGCAAAACTGTCTCAAGCCAAAGCATGACAGACTGGGTTCAGAAACAGGTGACTTTGCAGGCCGTGTCGCGCGGCTGCCATCTGGTGACGTCCGAAATTCTTCAGCAGGTGCCGGAAGTTGCCGAATTCAAAGTCGGCCTGCTCAACGTATTTATTCAGCACACGTCGGCGTCTCTTACGCTAAACGAAAATGCCGACCCCGATGTGTTGGTCGACATGAACATGGCGTTTAACAAACTCGCGCCCGAATCGTGGCCGTACGTGCATACGTGCGAAGGGCCGGATGACATGCCGGCTCATATCAAAACCGCGTTGACGGATTCCTCGATCACCATTCCAATCGGCAACGGACGCTTGCTGACCGGCACATGGCAAGGCATCTATCTGTGCGAACACCGCGACCGTGGTGGACGCCGTCGACTGGTGGTGACCATTCAGGGAACTCGATAAACCGTCATGGCGAAGCTGTACTTCTACTATTCGGCCATGAACGCCGGCAAGTCGACAACGTTGCTGCAGGCGGCTTATAACTACAAAGAACGAGGCCTGCGGCCACTGCTGCTGACCCCGGCACTCGATACGCGAGCGGGCGTGGGGACGATCGGTTCACGAATCGGCCTGCAGTCAGAAGCGATTGCCTTTTCGCAAACCGATTCGTTGTACGACATCTGCGACGAACAGCACCAGCAAAACCCGGTCGCCTGCGTGTTTGTGGATGAAGCTCAGTTTTTGACAAAGAAGCAAGTCCACGATCTGGGCGAAATTGCGGATCGTCTGAGTATCCCTGTGCTGTCCTACGGCCTTCGGACTGATTTTCAGGGGAACCTGTTCGAAGGCAGTCAGTACCTGCTGGCGTGGGCCGACGCGATTACCGAAATCAAAACGATTTGCCACTGCGGCCGCAAAGCGTCGATGGTGCTGCGGATCGATTCCAGCGGCAAGCCCATTCGTGGCGGTGAACAGATCAAAGTCGGCGGAAACGAAAGCTACGTTTCGGTGTGCCGACAGCATTTTAAGGAAGGTCTTAGCGAAAAAGACCAGCCGACACTGCCGTTTGAAGGGTAGTTGGCCGCCGACGACCAGTCCAAAACGACTTCGCCGCTGTTTGTATATTTGATAACGGCTGATTCTGTCGTACAATAGGCTGGCGTTGTGAGGGCATGTCGGAAATGAGTTGGGATTCAATCATCTGGGATTTTGAAGCAGGCGGAAACGTCGACAAAGTTCACGAGCACGGCCTGACCCAGGATGACGTCGAGAATGCATTGATTGATCCGGTTAGTCACGGCATCAGTCGAAGCAGCGGTCGAGATATAATCTGGGGATTTGCATTGGACGGCCGTTTGATCGCTGTTCCTTATGATGAAATCGATGAGTTTACGGTGAAGCCAGTGACGGCGTGGTATGACGAGGATTGAGACATGAAGAAGCTTAAACGATTGGATGCCAAAGACCTTCCCCCGGTTTCAGCAACTCAGCGACAAGCAGACCAGAAGTTACATTGCGACGGACCGACGGACACGGATTTGATACGCCAGGGGCGACGGATCAAGTCGAAACTTGCATCACGCCAACATTCGTTTGCGGACGTGACTTCGGCTCTTAAGGAAGCTCGCGAAGCGGCGGGCATGTCGCTGCAGGATGTGTCGGACGCATGCGGGATCACGAAAGCGAACTTGTCACTGCTGGAAAACGGCAAGGGAAATCCAACCATCGAGACACTGGAGAGAATTGCCAAAGCGATCGATGCTGAGATCCTTGTCACCGTGCAGCGAAATTGACGTAGACCGACGGCATCGCAATCTTGCGAGCCACCGCCGGATAGTGGACGGACCTGCGCTTGCCACGCTGCCCCTTGGGCCTGTATCTTGCCTGTCCCGCTGCGGTAAGATCAGATCGCCGTTTGTTCAGTTGTTTCAACAACCAATAAAGGAACCCAATGCCGTCCGTCCCCACCACAATTGACGGGCCTGTTGCCGTGATTGGCGATGTGCATGGTCAGGTTGATAAGCTAAAAGCAATCGTCCAGAAGCTGTCTCACCTGCCCGACATTCGCCATCGCTGGATTGTGTTCATCGGCGATTTGGTAGACCGCGGCCCCGACCCCAAAGGCGCTGTCGACATCTATTGCGACATCGCGTCGAAGCATGACAAGGTGACGTGGGTTTGCGGCAACCATGAACTGGCAATGGCCGGTTCGCTGAAGCTGATCGACGTGCCGGACTTCGTCGACTGGCCCGGCCGCTGGCTGCCTCATTACGATTCTGACAAAACCTTCGCTTCCTACAATGTCCCGTTCGGAGAACTGGACGCTTTGCGAGAAGCTCTGCCGGAAGAACACGCTCGGCTGATGTCGGATCTGCCGTGGAGTGTCGAGCACGCCAAGTATCTATTCGTGCATGCGGGGCTGGATAACAACCTGCCGTTCGACATGCAGGTCAACATTCTGAGGCAGCGCGATTACACGTTGGCTCACCCGCCGTGGCTGTATGACAAGGCGTTTGTGCGAGGTTCCGCGGCTCCGGATTGCCCCGTCACCGTCGTCGTCGGCCACACGCCGCTGCCGGAAGTTCGTTTTGGTAATCGAGTCATCGGGACAGACACAACCGGCGGCGTGTACGGCGACCTTAGCTGCGTGCTGCTGCCGGAAAATATCGTGATCACGTCGGGCGCAGACCCGCCCGGCGGTTATCAACAAATGGCACCGCCAGTTCGTGGGAAGAAGAAGTCATGGTGGAAACCGTGGTAACAAACACTCCGCCCGCGGGAGCCCGATTGGCGTCTGATAGGCGAAGGCATGTCGGCGTGAACGCACCGCTCCTGAATCAACCCCTCCCGCAATTTATTACGGGAGGGGTCGATCGAGCGGAGCAAGATCGGGGGAGGGCCGCGGCGCAGCTTGCCGGTAAGCGGCACGTTGTTGCTACCTCAAAGTGTGCTTCCCCCTCCCGCACCTCGCTTCGCTGGTGCGACCTCCCCCTACGCTTCGCGTGGGAGAAGGTGGTCGAAGCCTTGTTCCGTTTCCAGTTCGCGGCCTTGGGTTTGCTGTTGTGCTTCGCCACTGCCACCCATGCTCAGGACAATGCACCCGCCGACGAATTCGCGAAAGTCGTTCGCACCACCGAACCGCTGTCCCCCGCCGATGAGATGGCAACATTCACGCTGCCAGAAGGTTTCAAAGCGAGTCTGGTCGTGGCCGAACCGGACATCGCCAAACCCATGAACATGGCCTTCGACGCACGAGGCCGGTTGTGGGTAACGACGTCCGAAGAATACCCAATTCCCGCGCCGGCGGATCGAGCTGGCAAAGATCGCATTGTGGTCCTCGAAGACAAAGACGGCGACGGAATTCGCGAAACCGTCACCACATTCGCGGATGGCCTGAATATTCCGATGGGCGTGTATCCGTACAAGGACGGCGTCATCTGTTTTAGCATTCCCAACATCTGGTTTCTGCAAGACACCGACGGCGACGGCAAATGCGATGAACGCAAAGAGCTGTACGGTCCGATGGGCTTCGAACGCGACACTCACGGCATGTGCAACGGCTTTACGCGAGGCTTCGACGGATGGCTTTACGCGTGCCACGGATTCAATAATCACACTACTGTGGCGGGCGCAGACGGGCACGAAATCACGATGCAGTCCGGCAATACGTTTCGGTTTCGACTGGACGGGTCGCGCATCGAACACTTCACTCACGGCCTGGTCAACCCTTTCGGGATGACTCAAAGTCCGGCCGCAGATCTCTTCGTCGCCGACTGCCACACGAAGCCGGTCAGCCTGCTGTTGCCGGGCGGTTACTACGAAAGTTTCGGCAAGCCTCACGATGGCCTTGGCTACGTGCCGCCCATGATGGATCACCTGCATGGCAGCACGGCCATCGGCGGGATCGCTCAATACAACGCCGACGTCTTCCCTGCCGAATATCATGGCAACACGTTCGGCGGCAACGTGATGACCGGCTGCGTGAACCGCAATTCGTTGCAACAAATCGGCAGCAGTTTTCGAGCGAAAGAAGAGGCCGACTTTCTGGTTTCCACGGACCCGTGGTTCCGACCAATGGACTTGCAGGTCGGTCCTGACGGAGCGATGTATATCGCCGACTTCTACAACCGCATTATTGGGCACTACGAAGTTGGCCTCGATCATCCCGGCCGCGATCGCAAGCGTGGGCGAATCTGGAAGGTCGAATACCAGGGCAACAACGGCAACACAAAGTCGGTCCCAATGCCAGGTGAATCAGCGACGCCTGACGAATTGCTTGCCGAACTGGCATCGCCGAATATGCCTCGCCGCACGCTGGCGATGAATCGATTGCTGGACAGCTATCGTAACGCAGCCAGTCCATCGCAAAGCAGCGATGCCGCAGAAAGTGTCGACGCTCAGGTACACGCCTTGTGGCTTCAACAACGACAAGGCAACCTCAATGATCAGGCAATCCGCATCAGCGCCGAAGCTGAATCAGAACTTGTTCGCGTGCATGCGTTCCGAATCATTGCCGACCGGGACGAAGCCGTCGCGAACAGCGGTACCATCATGCAGCAGGGCTTCCGGGATGCATCGCCGCTGGTTCGTCGAGCCGCCGTGCTGGCCGCTGCAAAGCACGTCCATTTTTCGCAGCTGCGACCGCTAATCGATTTGTATCACGACACGCCAGCGGAAGATGTCTACCTGCAGCACAGCGTTCGCATGGCTTTGCGGAATCACCTGCAATCGCCGGAACTGTTTCAGCAGTTGGATCGGGAACTCACCGATCGCGACATTAAACTGGTCGCCGCAATTTGTCTGGCATTGAACACGCCCGACGCCGGTTCGTTTTTGATCCGACACATCCGAGTACTCAGCGACGCACCGCCTGATGAATTCGCAAACTACACTCGCTTTGCCGTGCGACATGTGTCGGCCCAGAACGTGGGCACGCTGACCGCGGTGGTTCGCGAAAGATTCGCCGACAACCCATCGATGCAGCTGGAACTGCTGAAAGCCGCTTCCGACGGTCTGAAGCAGCGTGGAGCGTCGACGCCGGAAGTGATCCGAAACTGGGCCGCGACGCTGGCCGCAGAACTAATCGGCCTGAAAAACGGAAAACTACCTGCCGCGGATGCTGACCCAATTGTTTGGTCGTACGTTCCATATCCCGGCGGCAAGGACCAGGGCAGTCCATTTCAGGTAACCCATCGTCGAACGTCGACTGACGGCATGAAAGAGACTCCACTTTACAGCAGCCTTCCGAAGGGCGAGCAGCAAACAGGGATCTATCGATCGGGCAGCTTCAATCCCGGCGAGCAGTTTTCGTTTTACATGGCCGGCCATGATGGCGTTCCCAAAGATCCCGCGGGCGGCAAGAACCTTGTCCGACTTCGCGATGCGGCGACTCACGAAACGCTGCACACCTGGCCCCCACCTCGCAACGATACGGCTCATCAATTCAATTGGACCAACACTGACGACGTCCAATGTACCTACATCGAAGTCGTCGACGGCGACTCCGGGAATGCGTTTGCATGGCTGGCAGTCGGGCGTTTTTCTGTTGAGGGCTTGAACCCGAACACTCGCATCGAACAGCGGCGAGAAGGGATTGAGCTGATTGGCTTGTTCCAACTTGCAGACTTCAGAGATGTGCTGTCCATCCTTTTGCGGCGATCAAACTCAGACGTCACGACCGGCGAACTCCTCGGAAAAGCCATCGCGGGCATGCAGGCCGATAGCCGGTTTCATGCTCTGGCGGCGGCGTGCGGCGTCACCGACTTGGCGGCGACCGTCCGTTCGTCTGTACATAACGCGCTGCTATCCGATTCGACCGACAACATTGAAGAGACACTCGGCAAAGTCATGGCGTCAGCGACGTCAGCTCAACAACTGCGAGTCGCCGAGCCACTGTGTTCAGACCTTACCGGCGCAAAGTTGCTGGTAGCTTTGGTGGATAAAGGCAAGGCTTCTGCAGAATTGCTGCGACGGCCCACGGTCGCGGATGCTCTAAAGGCGGTTGCGGATGAATCGCTAAACAGTCGAGTCCAGCAGCTGCTAAACAGCTTGCCTGACCAGAATGCCGAACGCGATGCCCTCATCGCCTCGCGGACTCAAAACTACGTGCAACAGCCAGGATCGGCCGTAGCCGGTGAAGCAGTCTTCGCCAAGAACTGTTCGGTGTGCCATCAGGTGGCGGGCAAGGGGAAAAAAGTCGGCCCCAATCTGGACGGCATTGGTAGTCGAGGAGCCAATCGGCTGATCGAAGACATGCTGGCTCCCAACCGCAACGTTGATATCGCCTTCCGGACGTCAACGGTCGTGACAACAAGCGGCAAGGTCGCCAGCGGACTCAGCCGCGGCTACGATGGAGCTCGCCTAATTTTGATAGACAGCAAGGGCGCAGAAATTTCCATCCCACGCGACGACATCGAAGAATTAGTCGTGTCGCGTCGTTCGCCGATGCCTGACAACGTGGCGGAAATTCTGACGGAACAGCAGTTCCGCGACCTGACAGCGTGGTTGTTAAGTCTGCGGAATTAGGGACTGCCACTGTTAGAGCCGCGCGTCGTGCGAGCATCATCGCAGTACGACCAACCGGAGTGTTTCGGAGCGGCAGCTCCAATCGGCTATGGGGCCGCCCACGTTAGAGACTCAATCATGAATGACCAACCACCCCCATGGTCCAGCAAAGCCTGGATTGCATGGACGACACGACTGCTAAATTCTTACCGTAAGTTTGTCGGGAAGGATCTGATTCCGCGAACCTCAGCTGATCAGGATTCGCAGACGCTGTACCACGCTCCGTTTGTGGTCGTGGCACACGGAACGGAAGACGACCCGTTGCTGAACTACGGCAACCAGGCAGCACTTGATTTGTGGCAAATGTCGCTCGACGAACTCATTGGCACTCCGTCTCGCAAAACAGCCGAACCCGTGCATCGCGATGAACGAGCCGAATTGTTGCGGCGGACTCGCGAACACGGATACATCGACGACTACACCGGCATTCGAATTGCATCTACCGGGCAACGGTTTCGCATCCATCAGGCAACGGTGTGGAACGTCGTCGACGGGAACGACGCCTACGTCGGACAGGCGGCCGCGTTTGCGGACTGGACGATGCTCACAGAATAATTAAGGCTTGCCTGCCGCTGTCATCTCATTCCTTACTTTAGACATCCACCACAAGTACACCATGTTTCAACGCACAAAACGCACTCACGAACAACTTCGCAGTTACCGCTATTTCGGACCGGACGATCTGCGTTCGTTCGGGCATCGGTCTCGCCAAAAACAGTCGGGATTCGGCACCGAGGAATTCGAAGGCAAGCCGGTCATTGGAATTCTGAACACGTGGAACGATCTGATCAGCTGCCACGCTCACTTTAAGCAGCGAGTCGAAGACGTCAAACGAGGCATCTGGCAGGCGGGCGGGTTTCCGGTGGAGGTTCCTGTTATGGGCCTGTCGGAAACCTTCATGAAACCGACGTCCATGTACTATCGCAACTTCCTTGCGATGGAAGCGGAAGAAGTTCTGCGCACGTACCCCATCGACGCCGCCGTGCTGATGGGCGGCTGCGACAAGACAACTCCGGCACTGCTGATGGGAGCCGTCACTGCTGACGTGCCTTCCATCTTTATGCCCGGCGGCCCGATGAACAAAACCAGCTGGCGCGGCGATCAGCTCGGCAGCGGCAGCGACGTGTGGAAGTACTGGGCCGAACGAAGCGCCGGGCGACTGGGCTGCGAAGCATGGTGCGAACTGGAAGACCACATCGCCGCATCGCCGGGACACTGTATGACGATGGGCACAGCATCGACCATGACTTCCATCACTGAAACGATGGGGATGAGTCTCCCTGGTTCGGCGTCTGTCCCGGCCACTCATTCTTCGCATTCGCGTATGGCATCTGCCACCGGTCAGCAAGCTGTGGAACTCGCGTGGTACAACGTCAAACCTTCCGAAATCATGACGGCCGATGCCTTCGATAACGGCATCACGGCTCTGATGGCGATGGGCGGATCAACCAATGCCATCGTTCATCTAATGGCTCTGGCCGGACGCTGCCAGGTCCCGCTAACGCTCGAACGATTCGATCAGATTTCGCAAACCACGCCCGTCGTCGGCAACATACGGCCGGCTGGTAAATATGTGATGGGTGACTTCTTCGAAGCCGGTGGCCTGCGAGCGCTTCTGGCTCGAATCGCCGATCTGCTGAAACTGACCGCCCCCAACGTTGCCGGCTCCACGCTGGCCGACGCGATCAAAGACGCAGAAGTCTACGACGAAGACGTAATCCGTCCTCGCGATAGCCCGATCTGCGAAAACAACAGCCTGGCCGTGCTGCGAGGCAACCTGTGTCCGGACGGAGCGGTCATCAAACCGGCGGCTGCCGAAAAACAGCTGCACCAGCATCGTGGCCCGGCCGTCGTCTTCAAAAACTACCCGGACCTGAAAGCTCGCATCGACGATCCGTCCCTGGCACTCACCAAAGACCATGTGATCGTGTTGCAAAACGCCGGTCCGCTGGGAGCACCCGGCATTCCCGAATGGGGCATGCTGCCGATCCCGAAGTACCTTCTGGAACAGGGCGTCCGCGACATGGTCCGTATCAGCGACGCTCGCATGAGTGGCACCAGTTACGGAGCGTGCGTGTTACACGTCGCGCCGGAATCCTTCGTGGGCGGGCCGCTGGCCTTCGTTCAGAACGGCGACATGATTACTCTTGACGTCACCGGCCGCACGCTGCAACTGGAAATCAGCGACGAGGAACTTGCTTCCCGCAAAGCCGCGTGGAAGCAGCCCGAACACCGATTCACTCGCGGCTACGGAAAGCTCTATTTTGATGAAACCACTCAAGCCAACATCGGCTGCGATTTCCGATTCCTTCACGCCGACGGCTCAACCGACCCCGAACCCAGCATCTACTGACCGGGTCGGTACGCACCGACAGGCGATTGGCGTGGTGAGCGGGTGACGTTGTTCGGGCTGATGCGCCGGCGGTGCTCCCGTTGGTCGCTGCAGGTGACTCTTCCCTACCCTTCATTCTTCATTCTTCATTCTTCATTCTTCATTCTTCATTCCCAATGAACACTCTTGCGATAATCAACGCGACCGAAAAGCATGCGGCTGAGGTCGCGAGGCTGTTTGATGCGTACCGAGTTTGGTACGGCAAGGCATCGGACGCCGACGGAGCTTTGAACTATATCACTCAGCGTCTGCGACAAAACGAATCGGTCATCTTTCTCGCAACGGTGGATGGAGCGGCTGCCGGATTCGTTCAGTTGTATCCGCTGTTTTCATCGATTTCGATGGGCCCCGTGTGGATCCTGAATGACCTGTTCGTCGCGGAGGATTTTCGGCAGCAGGGCATTGGCACTCTTCTGCTGGAAACGGCGACCGAATTTGGCCGCGAATCCGGAGCACTCAGACTGCACCTGGAAACCGGCCCGCAAAACTTTGGTGCTCAGAAATTGTATGAAGCTCATGGCTGGAAGAAGGACGACGAGTTCTTCTGCTACAGCTTGGAACTTTCGTAGCTTTCAACCACTGCGATCAGCTTCTGCAGTGTTACTCCGTAATCCGATGAGTCGGCACTGGCCGTCCTGGGCGGAAACTTTGCAGCGACACCACTTCGTGCTGCAGGTTCATCGCTTCGCACACGGCCGCCAGTTCTTTGCGGACCATGTCTTCAAGTTCCGTGGGATCGGTTCCCACGCGAGCGTTCACGACCACGTTCGCCGATGGTGTTTTTGTCGAAGACGCCAGCGAAAGTTCGGGGCCCGTCGCGTTACTGACCAGATTCGCCACTGCATAACTGGCGTCGCTTAGCCCGATCACTTTCAGATGAGCGGCCTCAGCACTGGACGCCAGTAATCGCCCGTGAAGCCGCCCGATCAGATCCATCAGGAAGTCGTCCAATGCAAATTCGCCAGCGGCGGTCACATTCACCTGACTGTTTAACCAGCCGAGTTCCGCTTCGCCTTCGGCATACACGTCGTAATCCACGTCCATGACTCGACGACCGAATTCGCCTCGCTGTTCCAGCATGCTCACCAGCAAATCTATGCCTTCCCCCGTTTTGGCAGAACACTTCAGAATTGGCCGGCCAGGATATTCCGCTTCAATCAGCGACTCCAGTTCGTCAACCTGCTCTTTAGAAAGTTCGTCCACGCGGTTGATGACCACAAAGTCCGCTTCTTCGATCTGCTTGCGAAAAATGTAATCCGCCTTCGCTGAAAATCCGCTGCCGCTGGTCCCTTTCAGAATGCGTTGCCCGTGACTCGGTTTGAGGATCACTCCGTATGGAGCCACATCGAGTGGCACGCCGTACACTTCTGTTAACGGCCGCAACACGGTGGCGACAAGGTCCGTACAACTGCCGACCGGTTCGGCCAGAATGATCTCCGGCAACTCGTCTTCGCCCAGTCGTTCGACCGTGGCCGTCAGTTCGTTGAAGTTGCAGCAAAAGCATGATCCAGCCACTTCGCCGACGTCAAAGCCCTGTGATCGTAGGCTGTGAGTGTCGACGAGATCCGTCGTCTGATCGTTGGTCACAATCCCGATCCGCTTGCCTTGCGACGTATAATGCCTGGCCAGTTGAGCAACCGTTGTGGTTTTCCCAGCGCCCAAAAAGCCGCCGATCATGATGTAAACTGGTTTCATGGGACCTCGCCAATTCGATCTAAGATTCTGATTCGTTCGTACAGTTTGTGGCTCGACTCTCCGAGTCGAGTACCTTCAGCTCAACAAAACATAGCCTGACACATGCTCAACAGGTACGACCAAGCCAATGCTGGCCGCAATAAATAAAGTTCATAGCGGACGACTTCCGCTGCGGGTTCGGTAGTTTTTAACGTGATCCGGCCCGCAACTTCTCGACTCGGAGAGTCGAGCCACAATTGTCGCAAGGCCGTTGTGATGCTGAATATTTCCGCAACAAAATCGACACGACTGAACTCGGTATCCCAGTGAGGTTCGCCCGCGTGCCAGATCCTATCGGTGACGGACGTCGATCTCAATCATTTGGCCATCAACTTCCTGCCGTCGCCCCGGCACTGGTCGTTTGTGAGTCCTGAATTTAAACTCTGGCATCGACCATTGCCTGAACCAATCTGGCGATGAAGCCGATGGAACCCAACAATTTCTGCGGCCGCAGCGAACGCGCCCAATCAATTTCAGAAAACCTGTCAAACATTGCGGCAGCGTGTGTGTAGTACCATAGATGACCGTGCCTGATACACGTCCGAGTCTGCTTCTGAGGGTTCGTGATCCTGACGATCGCGAGGCATGGGCTGAGTTTTCGTACATTTATCGGCCGGTCATCTGCCGGATTGCGACGTTCAAAGGCATGCAGGCGGCCGACGCAGACGACCTGGCTCAACAGGTGCTGCTGGCGATTTCACAAGCTATCGAACGCTGGACGCCTCAACCCGGCGGACCGAAATTCCGGTCATGGGTGCGACGGATTGCTGAAAATGCAATTCTGAATGCCATCACGCGAGGTATCCCGGACAAGGGTTCGGGGGATGACGCAATGAGGTCCTTTCTGGAACAGCGAGCAGCCAAAGACGGGCCTGAGACTGATTTATTGAAAACCGAATACCGTCGCGAAGTCTTCCACGTGGCGGCTCAACGAATACGCGGAGAATTCTCTGACGACACATGGAACAGCTTCTGGCTGACTGCCGTCGACGGTCTCGATCCGGACACGGCCGGCACGCAGCTTGGCCGATCACGAGGCAGCGTGTACGCGTCACGAAGCCGAGTCATGAAACGCCTGCGGCAGGTGGTGGAAGAAATGGACGGTGGACAGTGAATAGTTGGTGGCCATTGTTAGGGCCGAAGCACATAGCGAACCTCATGAGAGGTTGTTCGAATTAAAGACAAGTACACCCCTCCCGCAATTGATTGCGGAAGGGGTCGATCGAGCGCAGCAAGATCGGGGGAGGGCCGAGTGCACAGTGCGAACGGAAGGCGATATCGTGCCCGTTCACGACTCGGAGAGTCGTGCCACACTTTCCGGCGGCAGCTTGTGGCGCGGCAACTTCCCGAAAAGGACAGTCATTCATGATATTGGTCAACTTCCCACGAGACTCGCAACAGCCGCGACGCACGGATGCGTAAATTCACTGCGACTGATCAACGGAACAATTCGGCCCTTTGCCTTCTGATTTCTGCTTTTTGAAATGTCCACTTCCACCTGCAACCCGAAGCTCATCGACGACTTCCTCGCTGATCGACTGGACGATGCTGCTCAGCGATTGCTGGAACGGCATCTGGATGAATGCGATCAGTGTTGTGAGCGGCTGAATGATCGCACGGCGGATCCAGTTTTGTGGCATGACACGCGAGCGTTTCTTAGTTCCACCGAAATCGTACCAACGCTATGCAATGACGCTAAGCACCCGACGCACGCTTCCGAAATTGTGCGGCTCGATTTCCTGAACCCGACCGACGATCCTCATATGCTCGGGCGGTTCGGCGGCTACGAAATCAGTGGCGTGATCGGCTGCGGCGGCATGGGCATCGTGCTGAAAGGCTTCGACGCTGCGTTGAATCGCTACTCAGCCATCAAAGTTCTGTCACCTCACTATGCCAGCAGCGGAGCGGCCCGGCAGCGGTTCGCGAGAGAAGCTCAAGCAGCAGCGGCCGTCGTCCACGACAACGTGATCGGCATTCACGGAGTCAGCGAATGCAACGGCCTGCCATATCTGGAAATGCCGTACGTCAAAGGCGAATCGCTGCAAAAGCGGATCGACCGCGAAGGATCACTGACCACTGCGGAAACCCTGCGGATCGCTTTGCAAACGGCGAAGGGGCTGGCCGCTGCCCACGACCAGGGATTAGTGCACCGCGACATCAAGCCAGCCAACATTCTGCTGCCGGAAAATGTCGAACGAGTGCTCATCACAGACTTCGGTCTGGCTCGAGCCGCCGACGATGCCAGTCTGACTCGCAGCGGCGTCATCGCAGGCACGCCGCAATACATGAGCCCCGAACAGGCACGAGGCGAAGGCATCGACCACCGCAGCGATTTGTTCAGCCTCGGCAGCGTGATGTACACGATGACCACCGGGCACCCGCCGTTCCGAGCCGAAACGCCCTACGGAATTCTGCGGCGAATCACCGACGACGCTCACCGCCCCATCCGCGACCTCAACCCCGACGTACCCGGCTGGCTGAGTCACGTGATCGACAGATTGCTGGCGAAACATCCGTCGCAGAGATTCACATCGGCGGACGAAGTCGCGTCCCTGCTGGAAGACTGCCTGGCTCACGTGCAGCACCCCGCAACGGCCGCGCTGCCCGCAAGTCTAAAGGCACGAGAAGAAGCAAGGCTGCTGAAGAAGACCGGGCTTATGACGGCAGCGTTTCTCCTGTTCGCGAGCGTCATCAGCTTTGCGATATTCCTGCAGCCAGACGAACAAACAGACATGGCCGCTGATCCGGCTGATCCCACCGAAGTCGTTGAAGTTCCTTCGCCGACGCCGGAGGCACCCGTCAGTGATTCAGAACTGGAATGGCAGCCCGATCCGCAGCTCGATGAACTGGAACGAACACTGAACGAACTAAATCAGGACATTCAAGAACCGCCGCAGTTGAACGCAGAATCGCCGTTTTAACCACAGTGGACACAGAGAGCACCGCGCCGCACCCAACCTCTGTGCTCTCTGTGTCCACTGTGGTTAATAAAACCGAATCAGTGCCGCCGAAAAAACGTGCTATCTCCGTCCGGTGCAGAGAACAGCGCTAATCGCCCCCATAACGACAAACTTCATTCGGATATCGACATCATGCACAAACTGATTTTTGCTACCTTCATGACTTTGTGCCTTACCAAGACAGTCTATGCGGACGAACCAGCGGGTCGTCAACAAGGCAATTCAGCAGCGCTGGATCGAATACCACTGGCAGCACTCTGTGCCGACGCTTTCGAGTTGTCGCGGCAGCGGCACCTGAATACGGCTTACCATACGCCGTGGCAAATCATGCAGATGCTGTACGGCGTTGGTCCGGAGTTCCAGCTCCGCGACGGCGGCGAAGTAGTTTCCGGTCTCTCGTGGATTAGTGCGGGGCCAAAGTTCGAGGGGAAGGCGTGGTTCGAAGTCACTGAGCACGGCGGTCGTGTCCATCCCTCTTCAAGACCGTATGGATTTGAAGTCTTCCCCAACCAGTTTCTGGCGGCGTTCGCGATCGCGGGCGTCAAGCGATCCCAAGTTCTTAAAACGGATGGAGACTCCATCACCGTGGGCGATTGCGTAAATCAAGCACAGTTCACCGTCGACGCTAAGCAAAATCTAATCTGGACGCTGATGGCTCTGAGCCACTATCTCCCCGCGGGTGCGACGTGGGAAAACAAAGCTGGGGAAGTGTGGAGTATTGAACGTGTAGCGGAGCAGGTCTCGAGGTCACTGCTGTCAGGCCAGGAACGCGGTCTCGGGCCACAGGAGCTAGTGGCTTTGGCGTTCGCGAAACGTTATCAGCCAGACGAGGTTCTCGCGGGTTCCCCTACGTGGAAAGCGATTACGGCGCAGATTGACTCCAAAATCGACGGTCTAAACCAATCCCATCACCCGGGTGGTTCCGTCGTTAACCGGGACGTGCTTCTTGAGCGGCTTGCCGACACAGGGCATGCAGCAGAATTCGTGATGTACGCGGCTTCTAAAGCTGACCGGAAAGAAGAATGGTTTCAGCAGGTCATTCGCAACGCAGCGCAAGCGCTGGTGGATTCCGAATCGAAACATCTGCCGACGTCTGGGTTGATTCATAACGTGGCGGCGGTGCGAATGTTTTTGGTAGGCGCGATTCCTGCGACTGCCAAGCCAGCGACAGATGACGCCGGTCAATCCACTTCCAGCGGACAATCAGTTTCGAAGAACAACGGTTTGCGAAAGGCTTCACCTGCCGACGCCGTGGAAGCTGATGCTAGTCAATCGAAGGTCGACCAGAGACCACTACCTCAAGCACAGGCTTCCGGCTGGGACAAACTGCGACTCCAATTGGTGGACGGAGAAATCGAACTGCTGGATCTTATCAACGAGCACGGTGAACAGCATCCTTCCGTCGTTGGATTCAAGAAGCGGCTGCAAATCCTAAAGGAAAACCTGGCGAAACATGATGCGGACCAGTCCCCGGCTTCACAGCAGTCGCCGGACGCGGTCGAAGATTTTCTGAAACTGGAACTCGTGAAATTGGAAATCCAGAAATCGTCGTTGATGGAAAAACTCGGAGCAGAACACCCCATCATGATCAGGAAGTCGAAGCAAGTTAAGCTGCTGAAGGAAAAGCTGGCGGAGCACGCCGCACACCACGAGGATCTGCAACTGCAGGCTTTGATTGACCGCAAGTATGAACAGCCGAATATAGCGGCAGAAGGCGATCAGACACATCGCGACGCCACTCGGAAAGAACTGATCAGTGAGCTGGCCAAAGTCGAATCTGACCTTGCCGCTCAGAGTAAACAGTACGGCGAGAAGCATCCCAGCATTCAAGATCTTAAACAACGAGCGGCCGCTCTGCGTGCGGCTTTGGCCGCTGCGGGAAACCAAACAGCAAATGAAAAGAACGAAGCTGGACAACAGCGTGTGCCAGATTCAGCCAGCAGTATTCAGGCAGCGTACGAACAGGCCATGCTGTATATGTCGAGTTCAGATCGAGGTGCTAAGAGTTTCGTTCCTCCGGCGGACCGCAAGTTCGCGGAACGAAAGCGAGATCTGTTCGAAGTCACATTTCGTGAGACCGAGCAGGAAAGCCTCGCGGCCGCAGCGGCCTACCGTGCCGAGGCCGCTCAGAAGTCCCCGGACGCCGACGCCCTGAAGAACCTTCAGAGGCGTTTGCAAATGGCGGTTAAGAAGTCGTTTGAAGCTCAATCACGATTTCAGGAAGCTCGGCTGCACCTCGCTGAACTGGAGCTTAAGACCGTGAAAGCCAGGCTGGAACTCAGAAAGGCACTGTCCAAACAGGTGATCGAACGCCGGGTTGAAGAACTGAAAGTAGGTACCGAGTTGTCATGGCAAATGACGGAAAACTCTAACGGGACTGAACGTGCTGCTACCGTTGATGCAGTTCCCAATTACGTAAAGTCTGCTAAGGAAGTCCCAAAGCAGGATACCCAGAAGTTGCTGGAAGACTGGCTGAAGGATGCTCGTCCTTTGGGTGACGATGCGGATGCGAAACGGGATTCGACCATTGAGCAGATCCGGGAGGCGTTGAATTCTGAACAGCACAGTCTGCAGATCGTCGCCGCGACGGCATTGGCTCAACTGGGCGACGTGAAGTTCGACAAGAAACAGTTTCGGCCTCGGATTTTGGAATTGTGTCGTTCTAACAATGCAGAAGTGCAGCGTTGGGCCTTCTACGCTTTACTGAACAACGAACGTCAGGACGGTGATCTTGCTCTGCTGCAGGAAGTGATGGCGGAACCGGTTTCCGGACGACTGGCTGAATCCGCATCTCATCTGCTGCAGTCGTTTGACAAAGGCGTGATCCGAGGCAAGTCGGAAGTGATCGTACTGCGATTGCTGAATTCTTCCGACAAGAGCCTTCGTCGAGAAGTTTTACGAGGCCTTTGGGGAGCGAAGTACGGGGAGAAGATTACCAATCGTGTAATCGAACTGGTCGACAACAAAGAATCGCATCACGACGCCATTTACTACGCATTGTCGACATCGCCGGAAAAAACGCCCGCCGCGATCGACAAGCTGATTGAAGTGTTGAGCGATCCCGACTGGAACAACTGGGGCCGAGCGATCTGGGGGATGGGGTATGGCGTGCCGGAAGACCAGCAGACGAAAGTGGCGGCCGCAATGCTGCAAATGTATGAACTCCGCAGCGACCCAAAAACGCGAGGCAAGTGCGAACGGCTGGTCCGTGTGTACGGCGATGCGAAGCAGATTAAGAAGCTGGAAACGCTGACCGGGAATTCTACCTCTGCCGTTAACAAGCCGAAAGAAGGGGCCGCAACGACGGAACCGCAGCCGGACCAGAAGGACAAACTGCCTGACGAGAAAGTGGAGAATCAGGTGATTGATGAGAGTGATTCCTGAACCACGGATAGACACGGATTCAGGACGCAACGAAAATCTGCGGCCATCTGTGTTCGTCAGTGGCTCTTTTCCGTTGTGCCCGCCTCAGATCGAACTGGCTGCTGAAGCCCTCATCGCCTAAAATCAGGTTTCTCTTCCTGCCGCGAATTAACAGCCACCAAACTCGCATGGATGCAAAGCGAATTAGATATCGGATGGAATACGCGTTCTTCTGCGCGATTCTGTTTATCTTGCGAAGCCTGCCAGTGTCGACGTCGGTCCGTCTGGGCAACTTTGTCGCGTGGTGCGTGCACAGCGTTGTGCCTCGACGGATGACTCGCTACGAAGTAGCCGCGGGCAATATTCGCACGGCGTTCGGCGAAGATCTGCCGGAAGACCAAGTCGACAAAATCATCCTCGGAATGTGGCAGCACCTGGCGAAGATGGTGATTGAAGTTGTCCAGATGGAACGCCGGGTCCGGCTGTACAACTGTGGCGACGTGATGAGATTCAGCGGTCGCAACCAGGGCGTCGCGGCGGCGGTGTCAGGTCGACCAATTCTGTTTTTGGGTGGACATTTCGGGAACTGGGAAGTGAGCGTCAACACGTTCGGTGACTTCGGTTTTCCGATGGGTGTGGTCGCTCGAGATTTAGACAACCCGTGGCTGCATCAGTGGTTCAAACGGTTTCGGGAATCGACTGGAAGCTGGATCATTTCCAAAAGTGGTGCCACAACAGAACTGGTAGCCGCAATGGAAGCGGGCCGCAACGCAACTTTGCTGGGCGATCAGGACGCCGGTCGTCGCGGCGTCTTTGTCGACTTCTTCGGCAAACCGGCCTCCACCTTCAAATCCATCGCGTTGTTGGCTTTGCAGCATGACGCCATTATCGTTGTCGGCGGCGCATGGCGGTTGCCTCATGAAGAACAATATGGCAGTCGCTGGGTACAATTCGATTTAACGACAGAAGCCGTGATCGATAGTCGTGACTTCCAGACTGCCGACGCGGTGCCGGAGATGACTCAGGCATACACATGTGCGATTGAAGCGATGATCCGTCGAGCTCCCGAGCAGTACTTCTGGGTACACCGACGCTGGAAGACACCAGTAAATGCGAAACGCCGCAAACGCGTTGCCGCGTAGTTCTTCTAGCTCAAGTCGCTCAACAGCCGATACGCTGATTCCAGTTCCTGAGTGATCTGATCCGCCAGCGATTGCTGTTCGACGCCGGAATCTGGCATCACGGGCCATGTGTACGTTTCCACTTCCAGATGTGGTGCGTAATCCAGCGTCTGGATTTTTCTGAGAGCCGCTTTCAGGTCGCGCCGCGTCGTGTTCAGCGGTCCCAGAGTGTCGGCGAAGACAGGGACGTGGAAGTGAACCCGCCACGTATCGGCCTGCAGAAACTTGTCCGGCGGCAAACGATTGATGTCCTCGGTCAGCAAATCCGGGCGATACAGCACTCGACCATCCGGCATTTTTCCATACGTCTGATGCAAATAACGAGGTTCCACAAAATCACACAACGCCGCCAGCCCGGCCGGATTGTTGTGAGGTTCTTCCAGTTCCACAGCGTTGGTGATATGCACCTTGTTGATGCGAATGCCGTTGCTAACAACCAGTTCAATCGATTCCGCCACATCTTCAAACACCACGGCCTGATGACACACGTCAAAGCACAGGCCAATGAAAGTTTGAACGGTTTCCAGACAGCCGAGCGCTTCGGCCATCTCGAACAGCATGTGGAAAATGGGGACTGTGGTTTCCGCTGTAAATGATAGCTGACACATCGGTTCAGGTTCGATTGCCAACCTAATCATGCGCCCCGTTTTGTCGTGCAGGTCTTTCAGGAACTTGGCCGTTTCAATCAGGTTGTGACAGCAGGTTGCGTAAAAGTCGCGACCGCCCGAGTTCATGTTGCCGCCTAACGGCACGGTGGAAATGCTGCCTTCGGCGGTTTCCGGGATCAGCTTTGCCAGGATCTTTGCACAGTCACACGTGTACTTCATGCGGTCGGTCGATGCCCAGTCCGGAAGATAAACCTGTTCTTTCACTCGTTCAGAATGGAAGTCACCATACGGAAACGCATTCAGCGTGTAGCACACAAGATCGTGCTGCCACAGCGTTTGGCCAAGTCGTTCCAGTTCGCTTTCGGTCTTCAACAATTCCGAAGCCACGCCGCGCGACAGCCACAATCCTGCGGCCATCGGGCTGTTCAATTGTTGCCGGACCGTGGCCGTATGTTCGACCAGCCCATCCACAACCTCATCGACCGTGCGGCCCGGATGTACGTTGGTGCAATAGCTTAGCGGGAGTGTTGAAAAGGCCATAAATATTACTTCAAATGCAAACCGAGGTGTTCTGTGTTCGACGGTGGACGATAGCGAACAACGGCCGCGTTGAGAATCCGTCGGGCCGCTGGCGACGGGTTCGACCACAAATCCGGTGCAATTTTGAGGGTTGCCTGGTTTCGTTCTGAATTTTGGCGTAAAGCGGAGGGAAGAATCCGTTAAGTTAGGCGGACACCAAAGCGAACACCACGCACTCAGGAATTCATAATGAATCAGGCCATCGTCGATCCCGCCGAACTACGCCGCTTCGCTCAAACATTGCGACGTTTTAACGAGGAACTCAATGACAAGTCCGCTGCCATCGCCGGGCAGCTAAACGCACTCGGGCAGACGTGGCGTGATAAAGAGCACCTGAAATTTTCTGAGGACTTTTCAGGCAACATGAAGGCACTGGGCCGGTTTGTGGAATCCAACGAAAGCTACATTCCGTACCTGATGCGGAAGGCTCAACTGATCGAAGAATATCTGCAACAGCAGTAGTCGGAGTAACCATGCCGGAATCTGCCAACGTACGATCTGTTGACGCCATCAAACGATTTCAGGCCGCCGTCCTGCAGTTTCAGGAGGACGCTCGGCAGTGCGTGACTGCATTGGAACTGCAGCTTCACAGAATGATCGGCTGGCTGGAACGCGATCGGCCCGGGTTCTGGAAGCGCGAAATCGAAAACTGCTACCGCGAAATGGGCGAAGCGAGAATCCGCTTGCACCGCTGCAAGATGCGACGGGTGGGCGACTTTCGACCAACGTGCTACGAAGAAGGGAAAGCGGTCGAAAAGGCTAAGAAAGATCTTGAGTTCGCTCAAAAACAGGTGCCGGTGATCAAGTTCTGGCACTCCAACGCACAACACGAAGCCAACGAATACCACGGCCGCACATCGCAGCTTACTCAGATTCTGGAACGAGAGATTCCGCAACTGTTGGCTCTGCTACAGGCCGCCGTCACGCAACTTGAAGCGTATGGCAACGTTCAGTTGCCGGATGCAAAAGTGGCCCCCGTCTACAAATCCGCCGCCGAAGAACCCGAATCGACTGAAGAAGGAGACGTCGAATGAAGAACGCCGACTTTCTATCCCCCGCCGCGCGGCTTGAGGATTCGCTGAAACAGTTGGAAAAGGCGTGGAGCGATACGAAAGAAGAATGGTCGGACCCGGTCAGCCGCCGCGTCGAAGATCAATACCTGCTTCCGCTGAAGTCCCAGATTCGAGCGATGATGGACACGGTCGAAAAGCTGTCCGGCGTGATGGCGAAAGCCGAACGGCAATGCTCGCATCCTCGCGAACTTCATTCCGGCCTGTAGATTGCAGCGTGTTTGGGGTGGAACTGGACTTCGTCGCTTGACTCGATCGGGCGCGCGGCAGCCAGTTTTGTGTGGCGAAATGGGCAGCTCGGAATAGCTCCCCAGCAATGTGAGCACTATTACTCAAAGTGTGGCAGGGGGTGGACTGAGTGAAGCGAAGGAACCCCCGAGGTTTCACTCGCGCCTCGCTCCAACCTTCGCCACACAACAGGGCGTTGGATCGCGGAGCGATCCACGACATTGAGTCGCCGCTACGGCGCGATGTTGACGGCCGTTGCGTCATCTGGCATCGCTAGCACGGTTCCCGGTTTCAGGCGGTTGGGGTCTGTCATTCGCTGCTGATTCATCCGGTAGATCTCCATCCAGCGAGACGCTCGGCCAAGGTGCTTCTGCGAAATTTCAGACAGCGTTTCCTTTTCGCCAACTCGGTAGGCCGGTTTGCCATCCTTCTGCAGAAAGAAGCCGCGTGGCTTCGTTTCCTTTTGCTGGAACTCACGGAACAGTTCCGGATACTTCTCTTCCAACCGCTTGGGGTCGGGGATGAGCACCTTCATACCGGGTCGAATCTTTTTCGGGTCTTTGATCCGATGCTGGTTGAACAATGCCAATGCCGAAAAGTACCGAGCCGTACCATACATGCGTTTGGAAATGGTCCAGTAGTTGTCGTTGTGCTTAACGACGCAAATGTCACAGTCTTCTGACGACGCAGCGACCTGGCGGATTCCGTTTTCGTACGCGTACTGAGCCATCCCGAACTGCGGTTGCGGTGCAGCCGTCGGTAGGGGAGCGGGTTCGTCAGACGGAATCTCCACGGGCGCGAACATGAACGCAGGGTCTGACGCCATGCTGTTTTCGTCGGCCGCGGTCTTTGGTTGACTGGCGGTGGTCGGCGTCGCGTCCTGCGATTGGCTGGGTGACGTTTGAACGAGCGTTTGTGTCTGCGTGTCGCGGTCGAATCGGTTGTCGCCGCCGAATTGTCGCGTATCAGATGCGGGCTCAGAACGTTGGTACGGCTGAGGATCCGGATCAATCTTCATCGGCGTCGGATCCGGTGTCACGACCAAAGCCGGGCGTTCCACTGACGAAGTTTTGTCGCTGGTTGGCGAGGCATCCGTTTTGGCCGCTGACGATGCGGCAGCTTCTTCAAACAGATTGACGTCTGGCTTTGGTTCAGCAAACGCAACCATCGGCGAATCCTGTAACGTTGGCTGTGCAGGTTCGTCGGTGCCTGCAAAAGAGGGCAACGCTGTTGCTTCGTTATCCAGCGTGTCGAACGCCGGTTCTGGTGCCGTCGGCAAAGGTGGCAGCTCGCGAGACCGCGACACGGAAGCGGCCGGTGGTAGCCCCTGAACCTTCGCTACAGTTGTTTCTTCCGGCTGCGCGGACGGTGCCGGTGGTTCTTCAGCCGCATCGAAGCTTGGAAACAGGTCGCCCATCGCCACATCATCGGTCTTCACCGGAGCAGAATTCTGTTTGGGATCGGCGACGGCTACGTCCCGGCTGGGAGGCGTTTCATCGGCCGCATCGAAAGACGGGAACAGAGGCGCCGATGGCTGGGCTTCAGTCGTGGCAGCAGCCGCGAATGGGTCTGACTGGTCAGGAGCCGGTATGTTGGCTGCCAGAGCTTGTTCGCTGTGAAAAGGTTTCGGCGGCTCAGCAGTTGTCGGAAACGGCTGTGGAGTCGTTTCTTCGCGTGCGCTGTTCTTAGCGGCAAGCACGGCAAACGGATCTTCCGTTGGCTGAGGCGTCGGGATGACCTCGTCGCTGGCGACCATCGCTGACGACTGATCGGCGGTAACATCGTATGGCGGTGAAGTGGGTTCGCTGAGATCAAACAGAGGAGCGTCCTGCTGCGGCGCAGTGCTGTCAGCAACCGAAGCGGCCACGGTTGACGGCGTTTCGTCTACCGCTCGCCAGGCTCCGCTGTCCGGATTCGCTTCCTGCACCTCAAGCATAGCAGAAGCGGGTGCAAGCTCCGTCGGGCCTGCTTGCGCAGGATTCTTGCCCTCGATGTTCGCCTGCAACAACGCTCGCTGTTTGAGGTCAAACTTGTGGTAGACAAGGAACCCGAAGGCGCACACGAGGATCACGATAACGGCCATGCCCATTTTGGCTTCGACCGCCATTCCCCCTTTTCCAGCTTCAAAGCCCCATTCTTCGTCCCGCTTTTTCATGGATGCTTTCGCGTCGCCGCTCGCAGTTTTGCCGAGCGACTTCGGGGATTCAGCCGGATCTCGGCGGGTGTGGCTTCGATCGGAGTTTTCGTTAGAGGCTGCCATTGTTGCTGTCCTTTGAACGCCGACTTAACAATGCGATCTTCCAGAGAATGAAAAGTCAGAATCACAGCGATACCGTCCGGTTTCAAAATGGACGGAAGCACCGAATTCATCATGTCCTGTACATGTTTGAGTTCATCGTTGACCGCAATCCGCAACGCCTGAAACGCGCGGGTTGCCGGGTTTCGACTGCCGGCCGCACCACGAGGGATCGCGGAACGAATGCAGTCTTCAAGGTCCTGAGTTGTCGTGATGCGATTGGTTGATTTCCGCCGACAGACCTCGTCGGCAATTTGGCGAGCGAATTTTTCTTCGCCGAAGTCGGTCAGTATTTGAGCGATTTTTGCCTGGTCAGATGTTTGCAAGAGTTCCGCCGCCGTTTGGCCGCGTGAGGTATCGAACCTCATATCCAATGGTCCGCCCGCATCAAAGCCGAAGCCACGTTCGCGGTCGGAAAGTTGATCCGAAGACAAACCGAGATCCAACAGAACTCGGTCAACGCCCTCAACACCGGCTTCCGCCAGAAGTTCCTGAGCGTTTGTGTATGACGAATGAAAAAGGGTGACGTTATCTTCCGGCAGTTTTTCGCGAGCGAACTGCAGCATCATGGGGTCGCGATCAAAACCAAACAGCCGTCCGGCCGATCCGATTTTTTCGACGATCTTTGAGCTGTGTCCGGCCGCTCCAACAGTTCCATCCAGCACCGTCAGACCGTCCGAAAGCTGCAGATAGTGCAACACTTCGCGAGGCATCACGGGAACGTGAACGGACCTTGAAGACATAGATAGGATGACCGTCCGGTGTACCCGGCGATCACAGTGAGGAGAGGAGAATGGAGAGAGGAAAATTCGACGAGGAGAGCGGCAGCGTAATCTTTAACTCAATTTGCGCGAAGACGTATTTACGCGTGAGTTGCTGTTTGCCATTGGCCGATCAACCGGCAAATCCTGCCGCAAAACGTCGAGCGGACGCTGCCTAGCGCTGCCGTTTGTTTCGAATGAACCTCAGCAAACCGAATCCCTGAGTGCTGTCGTTGCCAGCGTCCGGGTCAGGGTTCACCAGCGACTGTTCAAGCACACCGGGAACAAGGCGTTGAATGCGGATCGCCCACAAATCGCCAGCCGAAATCGGGAGTTGCCGAAGCTCGGCCTGAGGAATCGCCAGCTCAAAACGCCACACGGTTTCGTCAGCCTGCTCAGCAACAAACCATTCCGGATTCCACGACGTCGCGCGCCAGCAGCGTTCACTGGTCTGGCCCGCTTCGTCAATCGTGAATTCATACGCGGAGGTAAAATCGCGATCGGCGTCGAACGAAACCTTCACGCGGTCTCGCAACTTGTGATCCGTGTCGTGGTGACGGGCAATCGATTTGTCGAGCTGATTACTGTGTCCGTCGAGCAACTCAATTCGCCCCGCGACGTACAAGTGGTCCTCATCCCACGCCAGCATAATCAGACAGTCGGACTTTGCGTCTGATGAATCCGTTCTGTCCGCCAGATGCAGTTCGAAGGCTTCCTGCCAGCACAGTTCCGTGATGTCACCATCCAGCACCGGCTTCGACAGGATCTTAGGAAGATTGATGACAGGGACCGGCGTTTGGTTTGCGCCATGAGTCGACTGCAACTCGGCCCGCGCCAGTAGTGCATACAATCCATCGCCCGCCGCGGCCTTCGACAGAACCGTGCTGTTGTCGCCCAATGTGCCTCGCCGGCGAACGTTGGCTGCGTGACGCAGCAGCGTGCGGGGTGAAGTCGCGCGATTGGGAGCCAGCGTGTAAAGCAATTGCAAAGCGGCGTCAGCGTTGCGGTCCCAGGCCTCGTCGATCGCCGCCGTAGCGCGGCCGTTGCTTTTGGGGAGTCGCACGCCCTGCCCCAGCCGTTCGTCTGCCTGCAGAATTAGCCCTTTCCGAGGCACCGGGTTGTTATCGTTTTGCAATGTCGCTGACGATGTGACAGAGATTCCCGGAATTCTTTCCAGTGCCTGCTGCCCGAAGTCTTCTCGGTCGACAAGCAAACTCGTGTCGCCTTCACGCCGTCGAAGAAATCGAAGTTCTTCGGACGAATAGAATTGAAAAAGCAGCTCTGCCGCGTCGGCAGATTCCGGCGCCTCGGGAAAACGCCGCGTGATTTCTCTGAGTACAGCAATTTGCCCTTCCAGGTTTTCCAGCGATTCGTACAGCGACGCCAGGTGCTGCAATTGTTGCAGGGCAAGTCTCGCAGGCAGGTTTCGGCCCAGAGTCTGCAGGTCGGCAATTAGACTTAGCGGTGTTTCGGCCGACGCCAAATGGCCTTTTAACGCGGCTCGCTTGGTGCGATCCTGCTGAGCGATTTGCTGCCATTGTTCCTGCTGTTCGGGGGAGATTAACGCCGTCCGACGACGTGCGTCCGATCCTGGAGTGTGCATCACGCCAGCCAGAAGATGAGACGGCGTAGCGGCGGCTTGCCCGTTCTCAATCACAGCGTACGCGACGGTGGTGGACTGGTTGGCTGCGGAATCTGCATCAATCGCATCGGACAGTTCGGCGGCGGCTTCGCAGTATTCCGCGACGAGGTCTGACGTGGTGCCGAGATTCTCCAGCAGCGAATCGCCGGCAAAATTTAGTGGCGATGTGTCTGCACCAGTGAGCTTGACCACCGTGCGTGACACTGACCATTTTCGCAGCCCAACCTGATCCAGAATCGCTCCGCGCGGATTTGCGCCGGCCGCGATCGCAGTGGCGGGCTCCAGAGCCTGCAGCCAAATTTTGGCGACTTCGTCTGTGTCGGAAGATCGATCGATGCAGATCGCGTCCGGTCGCCAAATCCGAATCAGCTGAGCCAGTCGCTGCGGCAGAATTTCAGTTAACCGACCGTCCGTTTGCATTCCCCACGTCTTCAGTAGTTCGGGTTGCACTTGGTGCTGCATAGGCTGAGTTCGCGAGAACATCCAGTCCTGCGAAAACACGTTCGCCCCGGCCATCGGCAAGGCAATTCGTAGCCGGTCGGCGGCCACTGAATCGTCGATTCCGTCCCGTGGCAAGCTGGCGGACGGTTGGACAACCACCGACCGAAATCCCTGATCGCCACTGATATTAGTCAGCATGCGAAACGAAGTGTCATTCACATCCGTCGCCAGGCACAGCACGGCTGCTCGATAATTGCCGTTCCGCGTGGCAGACCATGTGAGACCGGCGTCGTTTGAACGTTGGATGACACCAAACGCTCCAACGGCCAGAACAGTCGACTTCCCGACAAACCGAATTCGGTTAATGGGTGCAGAACTGGTGAGTTGCCGAAATTTCCAGGAAGCACCTCCGTCTGCGCTGTGCAGAACAACGCTGCCCGGACTTCCGGCAACGCAAACATTGAGGCCGTCGTGATCGACGGTGCGGCAGTCGAATACATCGTTGAGCGCTGGGGCCAATCTTCCCACGGGCGGCGGCCATGTGACACCGCCGTCCATCGTGGTCCGCAGCAGCCCGCCATCGCCGACCATCCATCCGGATCCGTCAGAAGAAAGACTCGCGTCGCGGCGACGTCTCAACGTGCGTTGTGGCTGGCGCAACGTGATGACTCGGTCACCAACGACCGAACCGGCGGCGTCCCCGAGTCCCACGACGATCCCGTCGTTCGGTGAGAAGAAGGCGGCACTTTGCCAGCGTGTTGAGTTTTGTTCGCTGGACAAGGCATTCCATGTTCGTCCCCCGTCCGCGGTTCGCAGCACCAGCGAACCTGAGTTGGCAACGTCAGGCATCGCAATCGCGACGGCGTGTTGCAGATCGAAGTATTTGACGAACGAAATCGGCGGCAACGAATCTGCGGGGATCACACCAACTGCCGTTCCAACATTGGCGTTCCCATTCGATGAAGGTGCGCCGAGCACGGTCCACGATTCGCCTCCATCACGAGTCGTCAGCAGCACGCCAACGTGTTGTTTCTGGAACGCGTCGAACCGTGAACCCGCGACGAAACCGATCTGATTGGTCAAAAAGCATACACTCGTGAGACTACATTCCGCGGGCACGAGTGCCGTTTTCCATGTGGCGCCGGCATCGTTACTGCGAACAATGACGCCTCGTTCACCAACAGCCCAGCAATCGCTACCGATCCCGCAAACGTCATTCAGCGAGGCGTCGTCGGCAATGTGTTCCGTTCGAGCAACCGGGCCGGAATAAAACGGTGTCGGAGCCGGATCATGTGTTCGCACGGCATGAGCAGGGGAAGTCTCACCAAGCTGCGCCACGGTACGCACGTTGGGACTCAGCAGGCAAAAACAAATTGCGAAAGCGAGGCGGCCGTTCCACAGCTTCATGGTTCCATCCCATTCATTGTTCTGCCAAAGGCAGCGAATCCTGCCGGCAATGCACCTGCACCGCTGCGAGGTCGCTTCCATGCGATATTGTTTGGACACGCAGCACTTGAAATCGCATTGACGGACATTCCATTCGCAGCAAGGGGCAACTGATTGCCAGCTGGTGTCCTGCAGCCGTCACTGCTTATTGCCGCGGCCAGTTTATTGCCGAGACCTGTCAAAACAGAGTTTGAACTGCCTTTCGGCGACACGGGCAAGCTATCACATACGAGGAAATCGCTGGAGACGAATCTTCAACCTCGCAGAATGTGCCGATTCGCGAGTCGCCGCCACGATTAGCGGACAAATTTGCCATCAGGAGGGGGCAGAGATCTTGACCAGACAGGCCGCGTCTGGGACATTTCGGCTGCGTCCAAAAATTGTGGCCGCACCCCATCTGAAATCTCACCTCAAAGAACTCACAAAGCATTTTGCGTTCAAACGCCCCACGGATCGGGGCTGCAACCGGCAAAGGAGTGCCCATCCCGTGAAAAAACTCATTCTCTCGCTGCTCGCCCTCGCGGTCATTGCTACGACATCGACCGCCACTGTTCAGGCGCAGACCGCCGCCAAGACGCCACATCGCATTGGCGTGATCGACATGGCTCATGTCTTCCAGAACTACAAAAAGTTCGAAGCACTGCGCACCGATCTGCAGGCGGAAATTGTCAAAAGTGACGCCGAAGCCAAAAAGATGGTAGAACGCCTGCAGCAGATGCAGACCGAAATGAAAAAGTACGACGCCGGTGGGCCTCAGTACGAAACAGCAGAAAAGAACATTCTGGATCAGAAGGGCAAGTTCGATTCCTTCCGAGCCAGCACGCAGCGTCAGCTTGCTCGCCGCGAATCTGAAATGTTCAAAGTGATCTACACAGACGTCACTGCTGCTGTGACCGCTTACGCAAAGCATGCGGAATTCGACCACATCCTGCGATTCAATCGCAAGGGCATCGACGACACGACCAATCCTCAGGACGCTGTGCAGACAATGAACAAAACGTTCATCTACACGACTCCTGAAAACGACATCACGGATGTTGTGCTGAACTACCTGAACCAGCAGTACGAAAAGTCACCTGGCTACAAGCCGGTTCCAGCCAAGGCTGTTTCTAACTCTGGCGGAACGCCAATTCGGAAATAGTGCCGTCTGTGTCGCAGACCAATGGCCTGCCGACCAAACCTGACGGCTGAATCCAGTCCGACAGCGACTCCCCACCTGTGGGAGTCGCGTGTCGGCTTTTGCATGTTCCAGCGGAAAACAGACCTGTGTCAGTGATCGAAGCCGAATCTTCGCAACACACTCACGCCGATTCTCAGTCGACGTTAAGAATCCCCACGCTTCGGCGCTACCAGAATACGGTTAGCAAGCCGGTTGAATTCCGTGGGCTGAGCCTGTTTCACGGATACGACGCGACGGCCAGGCTAATTCCCGCGCCTGCGAACACGGGGATTGTGTTTCGCAGAACTGATCTGGTCGATCGGCCAGACATCCCAGCCACCACCGACTTTCTGGTTCGAGAACCACGTCGCACTGTTTTGGCTTCGACGCCGGACTGCCGAATCGAAACAACCGAACATCTGATGGCCGCACTGGCCGGATTACAAATCGACAACGTTATCGTCGAAGTTACATGCCCCGAACTTCCTGCGTATGACGGTTCGTGCCGAGCATTTTGTGACGGAATTCTGGACGCTGGTATTGAAGGTCAGGACCACGGCGCCGCCATCGTGCAGGTGGATGACGTCTACACCGTCCGTAGCTCAAACCGCAAACAAACTCTCACTGTGCGGCCTTATCTATTTCCCTGCACGGCAATTACTTACCACTTCGACTACGGAGTGCGGTCGCTGGTCCCACCGCAGCAACTGTCCGTCGAAATCACCCCCGCCTTCTTCTATCACGAAATCTCGCCAGCCAGAACATTCGTGCTGGAATCCGAAGTCAGTGCTCTGAAAAAGCTGGGCTACGGCAAACACCTTACAACAAAGGACCTTGTGGTAATCGGCCAGGATGGCCCAATTGACAATCCGTTGCGCTGGTCCGATGAGGGCGTTCGGCACAAAATACTGGATTGCGTCGGCGATCTGGCGTTAAATGGTTCGGGTTTTTACGGCCACGTGACAGCATCTCGCAGTGGCCACGAATTAAATCACGAAATGGCGAAAGTCCTGTCGATGATGGGGAAGAGCAATTCTCTATTGTCTAAGGCAGCGTAGTGCTTTGTTTGCATCAGAACTTGGGCTAAGCATGCAGTCAACGCAACATGCACGCATCAGCCCGTGACAAATGGTTTGAAAAAGCACTGACAACTTGGCGAACCGAACGGATTCGATTCGCCAGATAATACACCGATCAGGATGATCACCATGGAACCACAGATTTCGCCTCTTTCTCAGGTCGATCCTTCCGCCAGACTTGGAAAGGGAGTCGTTGTTGGTCCATTTTGTCTGGTCGGCCCCAACGTCACTGTTGGCGACTTCACAGAACTCACCAGCCACGTCGTATTGACGGGCCGCACCACGCTCGGGTGCCACAACAAACTTTATCCCGGCTGCGTCATCGGCGGTGAGCCTCAGGATATCAGTTATCAGGATTCCGAAACGGAAGTCCACATCGGCGACCACAACATCTTCCGCGAAGGTGTGACGGTTAATCGCGGTGCCGAAAAAGAAGACTGCGTGACTCGCATAGGCAATCGCAACATGCTGATGGCGAACGCCCATGTCGCTCATAACTGCCGTATTTACGACGACGTGATTCTGGTGAATGGTGTGCTGCTGGGCGGGCACGTTCACGTGCAGGATCGAGCCATCGTCTCCGGCAACACCGTCGTGCATCACTTCAGTACGATTGGTCGGCTTAGCTTTGTGAGTGGCGGTTGCCGAGTGCCCCACGACATTCCGCCCTTCATGCTGGCGGCAGGCAGCGACAATCCGACTCTGAAAACAATCAACATCGTCGGAATGCGTCGAGCCGGAATTTCTGAACACGCCATCGAAGTGGTACGCACAGCGTTTCGCATGCTGTACCGCAAACGAAAAACGCTGGCTGAAGTGGCCGCTCACTTCGACGAAACGCTGGACGGAATATTGCCGCTCGAATTATCTCAACTGTTGAACTTCATTGAAGCTCAGCGAGCCGGCCGACTTGGTCGAGCACGCGAAGCGGTTCGCCGCACCCCACCTCAGGACAACGCAGACGAGCGAAAAGCAGCATGACTTCACCCAAAATCGCTTCCTTCCAAACACCTACCCTGCGAATGGCTGTTGTCGGCGTCGGGTCACTCGGCCAACACCACGCTCGCAAACTGGCAAACGCCTCGGACGTCGATCTGATTGGCGTTGTCGACCCGGCTGAGGTTCCGGGCCGCAAGCTGGCTGAAGAACTTGGGACGGAGTGGTTTCCGACGGCCGCAGGTCTGCATCGGCAAGTTGACGGCGTCGTCATTGCCGCCCCGACAATCTACCACGTCGACGCGGCCACTGACTTTCTGGAAGCGGGCATCGCGACGTTCATCGAAAAGCCGCTGGCAGCGACAGTCGAACAGGCTGAATCACTGTGGCAACTGGCCGCTCGACACGATGCTCTGCTGCAGGTCGGTCACATCGAACGCTTCAACCCGGCCTACACAGAAGCGAAAGAACGCTGCGGGCATCCACTGTACATTCGAGCTCAACGCGTCGCCCCGTACACGTTTCGGTCGACCGATATCGGCGTCGTGCACGACCTGATGATTCACGACATCGATCTGGCCCTCGACCTGACCGGCGAAATGCCGTCGGACGTCGACGCCTTTGGTGCTGTTGGCATTGGGCCTCACGAAGACATGGCGGTCGCTCGCCTGAAGATGCCTTCCGGAACCATTGTCGATATTACCTCCAGTCGAATGAGTCCCGAAGCGGAACGCAGTTTGATGCTATGGGGAACGACGGGCTGCGTGCAGGCGGATCTGCAAACTCGAACCGTCCGTCATTGGCAGGCTCAGGGGCAGTTCCGTTCCAACCCGGCTCTTGTCCACGCCATTGCCGCTGCGACGTCCGATCCGCGAACGCTGAAGGACCAGGTATTCGGCCAGTGGATCGCGGCAGAAGAAGTGCAGGCCGATTCGTCGGATGCCATGAGCCTTGAGCTGGAAGACTTCAAAGCCGCCATTCGCGGTCAGCACGCACCTCGAGTCGGCGGCAAAGAAGCTGTGGACGCGATGGTCGTGGCCGATCAGGTTTTGCAGTCGTTGCAGGTGTGGTCGTACCAGAATGCAGCGGCCACCGGGCAGTCTGCTCGCCGAGCGGCATAGGCCTGGGCGATGGGAACAGGAGTCTGCAAGGGTACTCACTGGTCCCATTGGCTGGATTCTCCACCGAAAATAGCTCCCGCCCCTCATCGATCCTGCTAACGCGGCGGAACACGCTACAATCCCGGCATGACTGCCGAAACGCCGCAACTGAACATTATTTCCGACACCAGCGACCGCCTGCGCCCGATTTTGGACGTACCGGAAAGTGAGTTGCTGGCGTGGCTGGCGGCGGCTGGGGAAAAGAAGTTCCGAGCCAAACAGATCCGGAAATGGCTGATCGAACGCCGCATCACGTCCTTTGACGAAATGACGGATCTGTCCGCGGCTCTGCGAACGAAACTGGCAGCTGAGTTCTCGTTCTCCAGTTTCGACCAGGTCGGCCACCAGATTGCCAGCGACCAAACGGAAAAGCTGCTGCTAAAGCTGCACGACGGCGAACTGGTCGAATGTGTCCTCATGCGAGACCCCGGGCGTCGCACCGTTTGCATTAGCACTCAGGTCGGCTGCGCGATGGGGTGCGTCTTCTGCGCCAGCGGGCTGCTGGGTGTGAAGCGAGACCTGACTCAAACCGAAATTTTCGAACAGGTCCTCGTCCTGCACCGTCTGATGAAGGACGACGAAAAGATCACCAACCTTGTCGTCATGGGTATCGGCGAACCGTTCGCGAACTACGGCAACTTAATGCGAGCGTTGAACTTTCTGACGGATGAAAACGGATTCGGCCTGGGAGCTCGCCGCGTCACTGTTTCCACCGTCGGCATCCCGAAACGTATTCGTCAGTTTGCCGACTGCGGCAAAGCCTTCAACCTGGCCGTTTCGCTACACGCGCCCAACGAAAAATTGCGCAGTGAAATCGTGCCGGTCAACAAGGGCACCGGGTTGCGTGAGATTCTGGCCGCGGCGGACGAATTCTTCAGCAAGACGGGGCGGCGAGTGTCCTACGAATACGTGTTGATGTCCGGAATCAATGACCAGCCGGAGCACGCCGAGGAACTGGCCAAGCTGCTGCGCGGCCGCAACGCTCACGTGAATCTGATCCCGATGAACGGCGTCAACGAACTAATAATGACGGCGCCCGGCGACCCGATGACACGCAAGTTCCAACAGATTCTGGATCATCGAGGCATCGCCACGACCGTCCGAAAACGCAAAGGCGCGGATATTGACGCCGCATGCGGCCAGCTACGGCTGAACCGTAGCGGCGATGCGACAGCGAACGAGGCGGCGACAGTCTAGACGGCGACGGCGATTCACAGTTGGGCTTTCAACGAATCGGGCAGATCTTCGGACGGCACTTCCTGAACGAATACATGCAGTTCGTCGCGAGGTACGAAATCGCTGCGGGTCTCATCGACATTCAGGGATTGTGACGTGTCGATGCGACCAACCAGCCTTGCCTCAAGATTGCCTTCTCGCGAAACGGCAGGCAGTGTCATCTGGCCAGCATACCAGGTCGAAATGCGCGAACGGTCATTCTGATAAAGCCGAAAGCTTGCCGCGCTAGAGTGTCGGTACTCGGCACCCGCTTCCAGGTTTGCTATCGGCAGGGTGTGGTAAAATTCAAACGGCACTGGTGAGCCCGCTTGCGATTGTTGGATCAGGTTGCCGAAGCGGTCGACTTGGTAACTATTGGTCTCCTGAACGGACGCTTCTTCCGATGGGGCTGGACGAGCGAAACCCAAAACCAAGGTGCAATCGGAAACTCGAAACGGTAGGTGGTTCACGATTGTTACTTCGATCGTGCCAACAGGTATCGGCATCTCAGTTTTCGGCAGTTCAACAGCCAGCGGGTTCGGCTGGAATTCAATCGTGATGTCCATCGGCCGCATCTGAGGATCGAAGCCAGTCGCATACAGCTGCCGTCGTCCCCACGGCGTCATTGGGACGTTGATCTGATAAGTGTTCTCGACGTCACGCACCAGGTTGGGCTGCCATGTGAAGGCCGGAAAACCAGGACTGGCGGGACTCCAACGGTAGTGGTACTGCTGCACTCGTCCGGTGAACTGCAGGTCCGGTCGGTTGCCGGTGATGGCCATCTTCGTGTTCCGCCCGCCCGCTGATTCAGCTGTCAGCTTTGCCATTTGTACCACGCCACCAGCGCCGGCCTGAGTGACTGAGAAAACATTCACGTCGCCGGAACTCATTCGAAGCATGCCGCCCAGCGACCCGGCCGCTACGGAGGCCACCACCACGATGCCGATCGTGTAGGCGGCGATGCGGCGTCGAGGCTGTCGGAACATCGCCAGAACGACCAGCCCCGAAAACAGCGTGTAGAGACAAAAGAAGCCGACCACCAGAAACCGATTCCGGACCGCTCGCCCCTGGTCGCGCCGATAACTTGTTGTGTGGCCGGACGCGACAAGCGTTGTGATATGATTGCGCGAAAGTCGCGCGATCGTGTCTGCGATCTGTTGCCGTGTCGCCGCTCCGTCGTCTCGAAACAGCTGACCTGTGTATTGGTGTATCGACCCCAGTCCCATTCGCCGAACAGCGAAGTGCTTTTGCTGCAGGATTGGTTCCGCACTTAAAGGAGTTGAATTCGTCAGCTGCTGGATCACATCGTTGGAATCTTCGTGAGCGAAAACCGCACCGCCCATGCAGACCCATTCCGCGATCGCTCGCCACTGCCCCTGGTTGATGTCCTGCAGTGGAGTGTCTTCCGGAAAGATCATCGCCTGAACCGCCGTTAACGGCGCATGGTGGACGGGGATCTGCCACGATTTTGCCTGCAGGTACTGCACAGGACGGCCAGATTCGGCAGCAATCTCCTGAGACGACAACACTCGCCGTTCCACCTCAGCTGGCAACTCCGGAAAGGATGGCTTTCGACTGCTGTCGTTGATCACCAGGGCGAAATTCTTGCTGGTGTCAAATTCCAATCCGGTCGTCAGCGGCAATTCACGTCGCCATAGAACTCGGTTGCCGGACCGAAATTCGGCCAGACAGCTGCTCCAGTCTTCCAGGCCCTGCACCGAGCTAAAGCTGCGCGTTGCGCCTTCGCTGAGATAGATTTCGCCGAGATCCGCTTCTGTACCATTCCAGGGATCTCGCAGCACCAGCCGTCCTTCGATGACGGTGTTTGAAAAGTTGCTTAGCAGAAACGACACAGGGACCGGCATCATGCGGTCGACCGTTCCTTCCCAACCAGCCGTCGCTTCGACAACAAGAGTGGGCGTATCAACGTCGGCATCGTCTCGATTGCGTTGAGCGAACGCCGACGGAGCAGCCTGCGCCATGAACAGAATCGCGACGACCACAAAGCTCGCCCGCAACACATTCCACCTCCCCGCAGCGCAGCGTAGGGGGAGGTCGGACGAACGAAGCAAAGTCCGGGAGGGGGTGCCGCTGCGTTGCGCGGCGCTGACGTCCAATGTATGTTGCGCGGACGGCCCTCCCCCGAGCATCGCTTCGCTTGCTCGCCGCCTCCCGCAATGAATTGCGGGAGGGGTGGTTGGTGTGCTGTCGCGGTGTATTGCGGCAGCGAGCATGCGGCGAACCTTCATCACGTGGCCTCCTGATACAACCGCCGCACGCGCCGCCCATGCCAGCGGATGGCGAACAACAGCAGCACCAACAGCACGCCGTGAGCCATGTAGAACGGTAGCGTTGATGTGCCGACCAGGATCTGTCGTCCGAATTCGTGGAACAAATCGAGTATCAGTGCAAACGGAGAGATCAGCATGAACGGCGGCCCCCATGGCATCTCCCATGGCCCCTGCCGGAACTCAAACACTTGAGCCACCGACATCACAATGAACAACGGAGCGATGCAGCACACGGCCACATAGACAGCGGCCGACGCCATAAAGCCCACTGTCCGCATCCACGTCGACAGGCAAGCCAAACGATGGATGGCATATAGCACGAAGCCCGCGACCAAAAGCACCATGGTTGACTGAATGGATATGCTGGCAAGGTCGAGCGTTTCCTGTGGGTAGCCCATCAGACCGTGGGGAAAAACCGTGAAACCATTCGGAACGGCCGCAAAGTGTTCAAACAACTGCGGCGTATAGATCGCTGCAATTGCCGACACAATCGCGAAGGCGACGTAGCACACGGTGTCCAGCGTCGCGACCTCGGCCGTCTTGCCACGTACGACTGGTATTCTCAGGAACGTGGAATTCTTCGGATGTGAAAATACGAGCATCGCCAACGCCAAACCCACTCCGTGGATCACCTGGCACACGACATGAAAGCCATATCCGAACCGGCGACTTGCCAAACCACCGCCGAAGTTTGTCACCATCCACCAAATAAACAATGAGAACCCTGCAAAGCAGCCGAGCGACAAAACAAGCATTCCCACCAGCCCGACGCCCCAACGAATCAAGCCTTCCATTCGGCGAAATCGCTCGCTGCGGTTTTCGTAGAAGAACGCAATTTCCGAAGGCCGTTGGATGTGCAGTCGCAGTCGAAACCATCGCTTTCGTTTGCTGTCGCCCGCTCGAACAACTTCGCCGAACGTGCTGTTTTCCTGAATGATGCCGTACAGCGGTCCCAGATAAATCGCGAACACGGAAAAGCAAATCACCACTGTCATGCCAGCCGCACACGACAGGAAGACGGGAAGAAAACCGGTCGTGATTTCGTTCTGAAAATAGGGCACCGACCGATAAACCGGATGAATCAGTGCTGGAAACGGAGTCACAATAAACGGCTGAATCGGCAGCGGCGCGAACCCGAATCCGCCCAGGATGGCCGCGCAGCCAATCACCAGCCCCGCTGCCAGAATGTCGTTCATGTACAGCGACACCCACAGCGTCACCACAGCCAACGCCATGCAGTACAGCCACACAAGGAACAGCCCTGCCAGAAACGTTCCGAAGTCGACTCCGCCTAAAGTGAGACTCAACACGAGATACGGCTGCAGCAGAAACAGGATCAGGCACAGAAACAAATTCTGAGATGTCGCTTTGCCGATCACGAATCGCAGCGGCGATATACCGCTTAACACGATCTGATCAAAATAGCGTCCGACTCGCGGCCCCAGAAACACGCCCATCAATCGCAACGGAATTAGAAACGTCGCGAACGCGGCCGCACCGCCCAGCAGCGCCAGCGCGAGTAACTGACCGAATTCCACGTTCTCCGTCAGCATCCGGAAGTCGCGGTCGTCCGGGTCCAGCATCAGAGGCAGCACTAAGAACAAGACGGCCCCGTTTAGCAGTAAAGCCGTGACACCGATCGTAAACGCCGACACAAGGTTGGCTCGATCGCGCCCATAGGTCGGGCTATCCTGAAATAACACCAGAAAGCTGCGCAACGCGTTCATGTGACTTTTCCCGCCGTGGAACGCATGAAGATTTCTTCCAGGTTGGGAGCGTCCTCCGCGAACTGCAGAATGCGAATGTCATGCTGCAGCAATTCCGCCAGTACGAAGTTTCCGGTCGGCTCATCGGTATCGATCACCAAAAACTGCTCGCGCAGCTCGCAACTTTTCACGCCATCAAGCGACCGCAAAACTGAAATAGCCAAATCACGCTGTTCCGGCAGCACTCGAACTTTGATGACTCGCTGAGCCGCGCCGTAGTGCGATCGCAGGGAATCGAGGTTGCCGTCGAGTACCAGGCGCCCGGCTTCCATGATGCCGATTTGGTCGCTGATTTCTTCAATGTCGGGCAGAATGTGCGAACTAATGATGATGGTCTTTCCCATCGACGCCAGTTCTCGCACGATGGCTCGAAGTTCGGTGCGTGCTCGAGGATCAAGGCCGCTGGCGGGTTCGTCCAGGACCAGCAATTGAGGATCATGCAGCAGCGTTTTGGCCAGCAGCAATCGCTGACGGTTGCCGGTCGACAGCCCCTTCACCATGACTTCTTCGCGGCCGTTTAGATCGGTGAGCGTACAGACGTCGCCAATTCTGCGTTGGCGTTCGGTTTTGGGAATGCCGTACATGCAGCCGAAGTACTCAAGGTATTCGCCGATGTTCAGATTGCGTGGGCTGCCGAATTCAGCAGGCATGAAGCCAAGCTGCATTCTGACGGCGCGAGGCGACGTTCGGACGGATGTTCCGTGAATACGAATATCGCCGCTGTCGGGCTTGGCCAGCGAAGAAATCAGCCGCAGCAGAGTCGTCTTGCCCGCTCCGTTGGGACCGATCAACCCCAACGTCTGACCTTGCTCAACGCGCAGGCTTACGTGACTGACGGCGACGAGATTGTCGAACGTTTTCGTGACATCATCAATTTCGACGACGGCGCTGGTCAAATGGGTTCCGTCACTAAGTAGATTTGAGGAAGTGCCCCTGAAAGCACGGTGGTCAGTCTACTCGTCCGCCGCGTTCGCCGTCAAAGAACTGGCATGTGCTTGCAGCCAGGGGTGAAACTGTTTTAACTGCGAATCCATGCTCGTGGTCCCACGCTGTTCCTGCCACTGCCGCGGATAGTTCGATGGACGAAGAAAATCCTTATGCTGTTTCCGCAGAATGCATGGGCAAAGGTGAGAGTGACACCAGCACCAACGATCCGTACTCGTTTCAGGTTGTCGGCAACGCGGTCGTTTGCGGGCGCGAGGTCATCTTGCCTTCGATTTGTCCGCTCACCAGCGACACCGAAGATCTGGTGCCCGCATCAGTGACGGCTGAGTATGCGATTTTTAGCCTCGTGATCAGGCAGCGGTCCTGCCGTGTCATCTATTGGCTATCCCGTCAAACGCGCCGCAAGCAGCGATGGACGAAGGCGGGCTTCCTGGTGCTGTTCTGGGTCGGAATCGCAAGCATGTTTGTCGGCATCCCACTCGAAAGCCCCGACGTTCCGCTGAACACAGTGCTGGGAATCATATGCATCTTCGCCTCCGTTGTCGGGCTGCGCAGAACTGGGATACGCTTGCATGTGGCTCGCTACGAAGCCCCAAACACGTATTGGATCTCCGGATTCCCCAAAGCCTACGTCGCGCTTCTCGCCCATTGCGATTCGCTGATCAGCTCCGCACAAGAGTCAAAGCCATTCGCCATGCGACCGGAAAACGTCGCGCAGTTCGATGACGAAAACGGGTAGTGGATCGCCACCACATTTGGCTCGGCAGCGACGGAGGAGAGCGCCCTATTTGGTGCAAAGTGCCTGTTGTGGCGATTTCTGAATTCCTGAGCGAACGAATCGAACATTCTTCGTTGTAAGAAATTCAATTGTGCACGATCAATTTCACAGACCGGCGAAGTTCCCGACGAACACATTTTATGCGGCGATGCGTTGATTTGTTGGTCAGAAGTGGCGGGTGCGGTCGTGTCGCGTCGATTATCCGACCAGTTCCGAATCCGTAAACTGGACGATCGAGGAAATCCTTGACTGGACAGTTTGTCATTCCCCTAATAATAACAAGGGGACGGGATTTTCGGTCACGATAGCGAGCCGGTTATCGGCTACGCTGAATGAGGAGAACGCTCGGTTCACGCACGGATGCGGTCTCCAGTGAGTGTAACCATTTTCGTCTGTTCCCTCAGATTCCTTTCCCATTGGGAGAATCAGGTCGTGACGTCCTCAGTCAGCCCAGATCAATCAGCTTCTTCACTTCTGCCGTCCCGGCCATTGTTATGGACCTGTCGGTTGTTGTGCAGTTTGGCCCTGTGCATCAGCGGCTATCTTGCATGGACCGCATTCCAGGCATCGGAAGTGTATGGCTGCGGCGGCGGCAGCGTGTTCGACTGTGGTCACGTTCTGACCAGCAAATACGCCAAGGTGTTTGGCCTGTCCGTCAGCGTGCCCGCGTTCGGTCTGTATGCCAGCCTGCTGGCGGTACTCGCGTTCATTCGCCCGAGCGTTCCTGAACAACTGCTGAAGACAGGATGGAGCATTCTAACGGTCGGCGCATTGGCGGCCGGAATGGCAGCGCTGTGGTTCATCGGCATTCAGGTGTTCGTGGTCGAGCACCTGTGCTCTTACTGCCTTGCGGCTCACACGTGCGGACTGCTGCTGGCGGGAATCGTGCTGTGGAAGCACCCGCTGGGAGCAAAGCAGACGGGCTTGTTGTCCTCCATCAGCCTGGCTGGGATCGGCGCGCTGATGACGGCTCAAATTTTGGCCAAGCCCCCTCAAACTTTCACCGTCGAGCGATTCGACGATTCAAGTGATCCGGCTGAAGTTGTTGACGGTGCAGAATTTGACGCACCAATCGATTTCGCACCGCCGGGTGCCGTTGCCTCTGCCGACGACGATGGACTGTTCGCTCCACCAGCGATTGAAGAGACCTCCGTTTTCGAACCGCCTGCAGTTATCGAACCACCAGTTGTCACCGACAATGAATTCGTGCCGCCGACAGGTGCGATCCCCACAAAGTCGCCTAATGCTGTAGCTGGTGAAGGAAATTCGACGGACAGCACCACAGATTCAACTGGCAAGAAAACAGCGACTGACAAACCGGACGTGACCGCCAACGAGGCGAACGATGATCAGAAGCCGTCAGCAGAGGAAGATCCCGGTGCCACCGCAGCCACAGCCGCGTTGTTGTTCATCAGCCCATCGACTGCCTCAGCGCTGGCTCAGCTGCTACCGTTCGACGACAAGAAGCCAGCCGGCACGGGCGCTGACGAAAACGCCAAACAAACAGAAGCGGAAACCACCAGAGTTCAGAAGCCCGTGATCCCGACCACTCGGTTAGTGTCGGTTTCAGGCAACAAGTTTCGCCTCAACAGCCGACAATGGCCGATTCTTGGCAACCCAGATGCCAAGTACATCTTCGTCGAAATGTTCGACTACACGTGCCCGCATTGCCGCAATACTCATCGAGCAATCGATGGAGCGTTCGAAAAGCTGGGCGACGATCTGGCCGTCATTGCTTTGCCAGTGCCACTGGATGGAAGCTGCAATAGCACAGTTCGAAATACCGGTCCGGCTCACCGAGAAGCCTGCGAGTTGGCTCGCATTTCAGTCGCTGTTTGGCGAGTCGATCGGGAGAAGTTCAAGACCTTCCACGATTGGATGTTCGAAGGTCACCGCTCTGCTGCTCAGGCGCGACAAAAGGCGGCGGAACTTGTTGGGCAAAAGCAGCTTGCAGCCGAACTGGCTCTGCCACACGCCCAAAGTTACGTGGCCAAGCATGTGGAGCTGTACAAGCGAGTCGGCCAGGGAACGGTTCCTAAACTAATGTTCCCTCAATCGACAATCACGGGTGAGGTTTCGTCACCGACGACGCTGGTCAAAGCGATTCGCCGCGAATTAGGTCAGTAGATACTGGCGTAGACATTTGTCTGTTCACCGGACATCAGTTTTCTGGATTGCTGACGATTTCGCGCAGCCAGCAAAAAATCCTCGCGTTGAGACCTGTCGCTTCTGGCTTTGTGACTGTACGATGAAATCAGATGTACAGTAAACCATGGGGCCACACGTGACAAAAACCGGTTTCAACATACCTCCACAAGACGACCCTGATGATGAAGGTTCGATCACCCGCATCATTCGGCGCATGCAAAGTGGCGACGAAGATGGCGCGGACTTTCTGTGGAAACGGTTTTACGCTCGGCTGAAGTTTCTGGTGAAAAACCGACTGCGGTCGCAGATGCGAGGTGTGTCTGACGAAGAAGACGTGGCTCTGGAATCAATCAGTGAACTGTTTCGCGGGCTTCTGGACGGCAAATACCCTTCGTTACATAACCGAGAAGCGTTCTGGCGATTGCTGGTCACGGTAGCCACACGCAACGTGATTGACGAAATCAACCGCGAAAACCGCCTCAAACGTGGTGCTGGCAAAGTGTATCACGAATCCGCATTCGATTCGTCAGAAGGCAGCCGGACGGCTCTGTTTGAACGGATCGCGTCATCAACGCAGGCCCCGGACATGCAGTTGATGATTACCGAACGCTGTACGGAATTGCTTGAGTCCCTGACAGACACGAATCTTCAGGCGATCGCTGTGATGAAGACGGCGGGATCCACGAATCATGAGATTGCGGAGTCGCTGGGCCTGAGTCTGCGTTCCGTAGAACGGCGTCTGGCCGATATCCGCCAATGCTGGGCGGGTGAGGTAAAGTGAGCTAACCGTTTCTTGCAGCTTGGACTGTGGCCCGCTCAATCGGCCACGATGCCTTAGCGTAGCCGTCCCTTCTTAACGTCATCCTGCAACTGTTGCAGATAGTTGACTTCAAAGACTGTTGGGCCTGGCGAGTCTTCCGTTGCTGCGGCTTGCTGTTCGTGCTGGTCTGCCCACTGCTGTAATGAATCCGTATCGACGGGTGCAGGCGTGGTGGCTGGCGGAGGCGACTTCGTGGACTTCCGCGTTCGTGAGACCGGCTTCGGTGCGGCTTCCGCTTGCAATGCGGTCAGAAAGTCTTCGCTGTCAATGCACTTCGCCTTGCGACGCTTGGCAGCTTTGTGCAGACGGTGATCGCTGGACACAACCAGCACCTGCCGCGGCGAGCTGTGTTGATTCAAGAGCCGTTCGATTTCCGAATCTGCGTCGGCTCCCTTCGGAGCGAACAAGATCGCCAGTCCGGCGTGCCGGTGTTGCCGATTGCTGTTCGAAGGCGAATCGAACGCATCGTAGACAACGGTCGCTCGAGCCAGCACACCAACTTCCAGATCGGCGACCAGTAGTTGGTTCAGCTGGCGGCGGCAGTGAGCCAGATCACCTTGCGCATAGCTACGGCGGGCAAGCCCGGCGGCGTGCATCAGGTTGTAGCCGTCGATGATGAGGTACGGTGTTGCCATGAAAGATTGTAGTGTATCGCGGTGGCTTCACCCAGATGTTGCCTTTTTGCTGAGGAAAACGGGCTGGCGGCGCCCGCCAGTTCCCCGGTGTGGACCTGCGTTTCCGCACGCATCTGACGATTTCGATTACAGATCCCGGGCAAGACGCTGAAATCAGGCCGACTCCCACGCTATACTTCCGAACTCGCCACCGTTTACTGGTGTCGTGTCACAAAAACACTGGTCCATTGTAAGAAATCTGTCCATGTCCGATCGTCGAAACCTGTTCAACAAGGTCTGGGATCTTCACGCCGTCCGCACGCTGCCCAATCAGCAGACTCAGCTTTTTATCGGCCTGCACCTCATTCACGAAGTCACCAGTCCTCAGGCATTCGAAATCCTGCGAGAACGCGGATTGAAGGTTGCATACCCGGACCAAACCGTGGCCACGGTTGACCACATCGTCCCAACAGCCGACCAGTCGCGTCCGTTTCAGGACGGTCTGGCCGAACAGATGATGTCTGCCATCGAACAAAACTGCGACGAATTCGGCGTGCGGTTGCTGGACCTGAAAGATGGACGCCAGGGCATCGTTCACGTGGTCGGGCCTGAACAGGGACTGACTCAACCAGGCATGACGATCGTCTGCGGCGATAGCCATACCAGCACTCACGGAGCCTTCGGCAGCATCGCGATCGGAATCGGCACCAGCAACGTGGCTCAGGTACTGGCGACTCAGACAATGTTTCTGAACCGCCCGAAAGTGCGTCGCATCACAGTCAATGGCGAATTGGCTCCCGGCGTGTATGCCAAGGACGTCATTCTGCACATCATCCAGCAGTTGGGCGTGCAGGGCGGCGTTGGCTACGCCTACGAATACGCAGGTTCAACCTTCGACGCAATGACGATGGAAGAACGCATGACGGTCTGCAACATGAGCATCGAAGGGGGAGCTCGCTGCGGTTACATCAACCCCGACGAAAAGACGGTCGAATACCTTCGCGGCAAGCCGTTTTCGCCGAAGGGTGGCGAATTCGAAAAGGCGGCCGATTGGTGGTTGAGTCTTGCGTCTGGCGACGAAGCAGAATTCGATGACGAAGTCACCTTCAACGCATCAGACATCGAACCAACCGTGACCTGGGGTATCACGCCCGCTCAATCAGTCGGCGTCAGCCAGCCGCTGCCAAAACTGGCCGACAGCCCGGCGGGCGAACGAGTGTTGCTCGGCGAAGCACTTGACTTTATGGGGCTTGCAGAAGGCGAACCGATTCGCGGCACGAAGATTGATGTTGCCTTCATCGGTTCCTGCACCAACGGACGCATCAGCGACCTGCGCGAAGCGGCTCGCGTGGCAGAAGGCCACAAAGTTGCCGACGGAGTCAAAGCGATTGTCGTGCCGGGATCTCAGCTGGTTCGTCAGCAGGCGATGGAAGAAGGTCTGGACAAGATCTTCGAAGCAGCCGGCTTCGAATGGCGCGGTGCTGGTTGCAGCATGTGTCTGGCGATGAATCCAGACAAGCTGCAGGGCCGTGAAGTCTGTGCGTCGTCCAGCAACCGAAACTTCAAAGGTCGCCAGGGCAGCCCAACCGGTCGAACCCTGCTGATGAGCCCCGCAATGGTCGCCGCTGCCGCGATTGAAGGCCAGGTCGTCGATATTCGCGAATTCGCCGGAGCCGCCGTCTAATCACACGGCGTTTGCGACGACCACTAATCTTCTCACAACACACGAAGCAAAAAACATGTCTACAGAAATCAAAACCGTCACCGGAACCGGCATCGCGTTAATGCTGGACGACATCGATACCGACCGCATCATTCCCGCTCGCTACCTACGCTGCGTCACCTTCGACGGCCTGGGCGAACACGCGTTTGAGGACGATCGTCAGCAGGATCCCAACCATCCTTTCAACAACCCAAAATACGCTGGCGCCAGTGTGCTGGTGGCAGGCCGAAACTTCGGTTGTGGTTCGTCACGCGAACACGCGCCGCAGTCGTTGATGCGTTGGGGAATCAACGCGGTCGTCGCGGAATCGTTTGCAGAAATCTTCTTCGGAAACTGTAGCTCGCTGGGCATCGCCGCCGTCGTGGCAAGTCGCGAAGACCTGAACAAACTGGCGGCCGCGATTGAAGCCGATCCAACGCTGCAGCTGACCGTCAACCTGGAAGACCTCACCGTAACCGCCGGCGATGTGACGGTCAGTGTCACCATGCCCGACAGTGCTCGCGACGCGCTTGTCACTGGCGAATGGGACTACCTCGGCCAGTTGCTGAGTGCTCAGGATCAAGTGACTAAGCATGCGGCGGGCGTGCCATATTTGAATGGGTTTACCGCGTAGCGTACTAAATGGGGAATTGGGGAATGGAGAATTAGGGAAGGTAAAACGGTCGCTCGCGACCGGACTGCGAATTCCCCAATTCCCCAATTCCCCACTTGCTCTTCACCCTCGCCCAACGAGTGGCATCTTCGTCGCCATCACGGTCATGAATTGCACATTCGCGTCCAGCGGCAGTCCGGCCATATATAGGACGGCGTCCGCGATGTGCTGAACGTCGATAGTGGGTTCGGTGGCGGTGGAACCGTCTGCCTGAGGCACCCCGGCACTCATTTTGGACGTCATATCCGTGCTGGCGTTGCCGATGTCGATCTGGCCGCAGGCGATGTTGTACTTTCGACCGTCCAGTGACGCAGACTTCGTCAGGCCCGTCACCGCATGCTTGGTGGCGGTGTAGGGAGCGGAATTCGGGCGAGGTGCAGTCGCGGAAATCGAGCCGTTGTTGATGATGCGGCCGCCCATCGGTTCCTGCTGTTTCATGACGCGAAAAGCCGCCTGAGTGCACAGAAACACGCCGGTCAGATTCACGTCGACAACGCGTTTCCAATCCTCAAACGAGATGTCTTCAAGCATGTCACCCGGAGCGCTGATTCCTGCGTTATTGAAGACGACGTCGACACTGCCGAAAGTGTTCTTCGTTTGATCGAAGAGTGTGTTGACCGAATCACGGTCCGTCACGTCCGTCGCGACTGCCAATGCATTGGCGGCATGTTCGCCGGCGAGAGAAATCGTGTCTTCCAAAGCGTCAGCGCGACGGCCCGCCAGCGCGACTTTGAAGTCGTTGTTCAGCAATGTGAGCGCGACGGCTCGCCCGATGCCGGAACCCGCTCCGGTAACGATCGCAACTTTCTGTGGATTACTCATCTGTCCATTCACCTGATAGAATTGGGTCTTTCAAACAGCAACATAGCAGAACGACCATGAAAGTCACGATCGTCGGCACCGGCCATGTGGGAGCAACGTTGGCGTATGTCACTGTGCTGGAAGGTCTGGCCGACCAGCTGGTTTTGATCAATCGCGATCGGCAGAAGGCAGCCGGCCACGCCTTGGATCTGCAACACACAGCCTCATTGGTACGGCAGCCGATCCGAGTCAGCAGCGGCGAAATTTCGGACTCAGCGAAGTCGGATGTCGTCGTGTTCACCATCTCCGTGCCGATGGACCCGGCTCATCCCGACCGCCGAGCGCTGGCGGCAGGAAACGCAGTACTGGTTCGAGAATGGTTGCCCGCTCTGGCAGAAGCCAGTCCCGACGCCGTTTTTCTGATCGTGACCAATCCAGTGGATGTGATGACGTGGGCTGCGTTGCAGGTCACCGATCTTCCTGTGGATCGAGTCTGCGGTGTGGGCACGTTGGTGGATAGCGCTCGATTTCGAGCCATGATGTCCGAAGAACTGGGAATCCATCCGGACGATATCCGGGCGTATATTCTGGGCGAACACGGTCAATCGCAGGTCGCGGCCATCAGCCTGGCCTGGGTGGGCGGCGAACCGATCGACCAGTCGTTCGAACGAGCCCGCGAGTTCGCTCGCAACACCACTGACAGCGGGATCGAGGTGTTTCGGTTAAAGGGGTACACCAACTTTGCTGTGGCCAAAGCGACTGCTCTAGTGATCGAAGCCATTCAACACGACCAGCGACACACCATGCCTCTGTCAGTGCTGCTAAACGGGTACTGCGGCATCGATGACGTGTGCCTTTCGATCCCCGTCGTGATTGGCCGAGCAGGAATCACTCGCCGGCTACGCCCGAAGCTGACGCCGGACGAAGTGGCCGCATTTCGAGCTTCAGCCGACCAGGTTCGGCAGAATAATCAGCAGATTTCGCCAATTCTTAACGATTCTCTGCGTTAAAGCTCGATAATGAAGGATATAGTGGGCTTTCCCACCTTAACAACGGGCGGTCGTTTTCGGGCCAGATATTGAAAACCGACCGCGCCGAGAGCTGTCTTTCGCAGCGTGCATGTTCCGCCGAGTTCATGCACCCACAGGCCGCAAAGCCCGCTGCTTAAGAAAAGCGCCCAACGAACCTGCCTTCACTATTCCCTCCGTCAGGAGGAATGAATCATGTCCAAAAACTATTACACCATCGAAGAACTCACCCTCCAGCTTGGTCGCGAAAAGCGGTCTGTTGAAAAACAGGTCAGCCGTGGACACATTCCTGGTCGCCGCGTGAGTGGTGAATGGCGGTTTAACAAGACCGAGATCACTGACTGGCTGGAACGGGAGATGGCTTCGTTTAACGAATCCGACCTTGCCGTGCTGGAACGGTCGCAAAAATCGACGGAAGTCAGCACTCAGTCCGTTATCAGCAGCCTGCTGCACCCCGACCTGATCGAAGTGCCGCTCGACGCCGGAACCAAGCCGTCTGTTTTGAAAAAGCTGGTCGAAGTGGCCGGACGAACGTGGCAGGTCTTCGATTCTTCGGCCGTTTTTCAAGCGGTACGTCAGCGTGAAGACTTCGCCTCCACCGGCTTTAATGGTGGTGTCGCGATTCCTCACCCCCAAAACCGCATGCCGGAAGCTTTGGGGGAATCACTGATCGCTTTCGGTCGAACAGTGTCCGGAATCCCCTTCGGCGGACCCAACCGGCAGCTCACCGATCTGTTTTTCCTCGTGCTGGCCCGCGACCCCAACACTCACCTAAAAGCACTCGCCCGACTGGGCCGCCTTTTTCAGGTGGACGGATTCCTTGAAGATCTCCGGCACGCCGAAACAAGTGCAGACTCCTACGACGTCATCACCGCCGCCGACGCAAACCTCGGCGAATAGGCCGGGCCGGTACGCACCGGCGGGCGATTGGCGTGGCGGGCAGGTGAGCGGTGTGTGGGCGGAAGCGCCGGCGTTGGGGATGCTGTTTGCCGGTGCGAAATAAGAGGTAGCGCCCTGCTTGTTGGTGTGGGCCAGTGCTTTCCACGGCAAAGCAAAGCTGGCACACAAACCATCAATTCGTGACTGACGCAGCAGCCGTTCTCAGCAGCGTTTTACTCTTCTTTTTTAGCATCCTCTTTCGCTGCGTCTTCCTTTGACTCCGCTTTTTCCTCAGCGGATTCGGGCTCGTCTTGTGATGCTTTTGCATCGTCTGCTGGCGGCTTATTCGCTTCCGGCTTCTTCGTGTCTGTCGCTTCGACCTTTTCAGAATCATGGGCCGCTTCATCGGTTGCATCGTTGGACTTCACTTCCTTAGCGGCTGCTTCATCTGTATTCGCTTCATCCGGCTTCGCATCGTCCGTGGTTGATTCCTCATCCGTCGCTTCGGGGAACTCCATATCTTCCCATGGCGAAAAGTCGGCTTCGGCGATCAGGTCGGACGCCGTGTCGGACAGTTGTTGCAGATACACTTCTGCCAGAGGTCGAAGCGGGTTTGCACCTCCGTCGGTAATCAGGCCTTCCAGAATGAACTTCGCATTGGCGACGCCGCCCGTTTCGATATTGGTGATCGCTCTCAGAAACGCCGGTTCGAATTCCCCGGAAGCGATTCCAGCCACAGGCACGTTGCAATCCTGAAGATGCAGAACGGGCCAGACCGGCACTTGCATGCCCAATTGAGCTTCAACATCAGGCACCAAAGGCAGCGACCGCATCAGAGCCTTGCGTAATTCCGGACTTCGTTTAACGTCAGCAAACAGCTTCAACTGTTCGCCCCACGTTTCGGCCGCGTTGATGTAATCGGCTTCCAACAAAGCGGCAATGGCAACAGGCTTGTGCCATGTGACTCTGGCAAAGGCCGGATTCTGTGGCTGTTCGCGGATAGCGGCGGCCAATTGGTTAAGTGCGTCAGAACCTGCCTGAAGTTCGCCTGATTCCATCAGTAACTGGCCGCGAAGGACCTCCGATTCAGGAAACTGAGGCCGTAACAGATCGACGTTGTCCTGCAACACTTTCAGCGCGATGCCGGCATGACCTTGAGCGACCAGCTGCTGCACCAGCATCATTTTCTGTTGAGCGTGCTGCTGCGGATCCTCGGGCATTGACTGTGCCAGGAACTCATCAACCTGTTCTTGAGCATCAGTGCGGCGATCGTTCCACGTTCGCAAAAGCTCATACAAGCGACGCAACTCGGCTTCCATGGCTGCATCAAATGTCGCTCGTTCTTCGATAATCGTCAGGTACTTTTCCAGGCAATCAGCAGCCAGCCCGGTGCGGCCATGTTGCTGGTACAAACCGGCAAGCGCTTCCCATGTTTCGGGGACAGTCGGGTCGATCGTAACGGCCTGACGAAACGCGCCTACGGCCTGCAGGTAGCGAATGTTGTCCAGATTCGCTCCACCAAACACACCCGCAATCGCGCTTTCCGCGCTGTTGAGGCGAACGTAGGCTTGGCCCAACAGTCGGTGAGCTTTCGCATTTTGAGGGTCCAGATTGATGGCCTTGTTCGCGTTGCGGACCGCCATAATCGGTCCGGCGAGTGTGGCGCCCAGCAACGAAATGTACTGACTATTGTTCTCTTCCGTGCCTGCGGCCGCAGCGATCTGAGAAATCACCTGCGGTGGCGTGCTGCTGTCGAGGGCCAGATAGTGCTGAGCTTCTCGCAGTGGGGCATTCATGGTTGGCCGGCTGGCGTACAGCCATGTGCGATAGAAGTCTGGTTCGCGAGCGAATTCGACCTGCTTCACGTCGTCGGCTTCCGCCGTTCGGAAGGCTGTCTTGACGATATCAACCGATGAAGGCGGCTTCGCCGGATTCCGGACCGGCGCGAAAAACATAGCCGAGGGCCCACGGTTCGTCATCACCCAATCGGGCGATTGAAACAGACGTTGAGCCATCGTGTAGGCTGGTTTGCCTGGGGGAGAGAGACGAATCATCGCATAGCCCACACCCAGATCGGCCAACGTCTTCTTCCATTCCGGATCGTAAAGCCGTCCGCTGGAATTGGAATCTTCTGCGGCTTCTTCCGTCGCTGCCGATCCGTCCGCGACTGCAGCCTCTGAATCTGCCGCCGGGTCCCCTGCCCCGGCCGGGGACCCGGCAGCAGCAGCGGGCTGTTCGGGCGCGCCCAGAATACTCCAGCGCAGCACGTCAAACCGGTGGATGGCTGACTGCGGATTTTCGTACCGTCCGAACGGCCGCACTCGACTGTCCACGAAACTCTGCAAACCATGCCAAATCAGCAAATCACCCTGACTCATCCGCGTGTGCAACACCTGCACATCGTCCGGCAGTTCCGCCAGTTCAGTTTCCAGCGAATCCATGGTCGTCTTGAGATCCGCTTCGAAGCCCATGCCAATGGGTGACCGAGTCGGCAACTGATCGGCGACCGCGTAGAACCCGAGCGCCGCGAACGAAAGAACCGTTACGGCTCGCCCGCCTCGCGAAAACAGGACTTCAGACGTATCAATCGAGTATTCCTGGCGGAACGAACGCCCATACCACCGCTGCCCGGCGGTGCCGGCTGCGACGGCAGCCACTAGTGCAGCCACAGGCAATTCGTGCAGCGCCAATACGGCCAGTAACGCCATCCCCAACAGTGTTGTCGCCCACGGAAGATCGCGCCTATCGCGACCAATCAGCAGCACGATCACGGCGATCACAATAATTGATACGCCGGACACGTAGCCGAATTCGAAACCACGCCAGACGTCAGCCACCCACATCGAATAATATTCGGTGCGACCGTCAAGCAGCAGATCAGAACTGCTAAGCGGTCTCATTTGAGCCATGCCGGGATATTCCACGCCGTAAGTCGTCGCGGCCGACAGCACACTGGCCACTGGCGCGGGATTGATTAACATAGCGAACAGCGACACCACGGCGGCCTTCCAAACCGAAGATGCGTCGATCGCAGGCCCATCGCTCTGGTTGGCGGATCGTGATCGCTGCAGCTGGACTCCCAAAGCAAACAGCCCAACGGTGAGCACACCAAGATACGCATGCGGGTCGAAATTCGCCCACACGGCGATTGTCAGAGGCAGCTTCCAGATGAGTCCCGAGGTTTGGCCCTGCGTGTATCGGTGCAGGATCAGCAGCACGATCACCATTCCAACTAGCGTGGCGAGATCCGTCACGGGCAGAAAGTCAATCGACATCGCGCCGATCGCCAGAACACAACAAATGGAACTCCACCACGTTGGCATTCCCGTGACAGAAATCAGCGACAGCATGTAGGCCACAAGTCCTGCGACAAAGGCCTTGAATAGCGTCAAACCGGTTTCGCCGCCGGCCTGGTAAACCGCGCTGACGACGTGGTCGAACAGCCAGCTGATATTTGCGGAAGGTTCATCGGCGATGGCGTAAGACAGCGTGTCTTTGCCAGACGGCAGAAACCCGTTGGCCCGCATTTCGTCGCCAGATCGTACGTGAATCAGAGTCCGAGTGTCGGAAATCTGGCTGAAGCCAAACAGGAGCGCCAGAAAGATCGACGCCCAGCGGAGCATAAAGTCGCCTCGGATGGCTTCTTCTTCCACCAGTTCCGGCGTCAGTTCTTCTTCCTCCGGCAACTCGTCGCCAACATCTGCAGAATCGGAAGTCGGCTCTGGCGTGTCGGTGGATGCGTCAGGCGTCTTCGTAGCGTCCGCGTCTGTCTCAGGCGTGTCGTTGCCAGCCTGGTTTTCTGCCTCGGCCGATGCGTCTTTGTTCTCTTCGTCTGGTTCCGGCACTAATCGTACTTTCTGAATGACGTCTGCAGTTCGTGTGGCTATCTGGGGCTTACGAGTCGCGGGGGCGGGATGTTGGTAAAACGTCGAAAACCCTGGACGAAACGACGCAGGATTTGCCACCCTTATTGGCAAAATCGAGACGAATCCGGAAAAGCCTGCGATGACAAGCATTTTACGGAATCAGATTCGTGGAAATCTGTCGAAAAACCGGTAAAGTACTGAAACGACGACTTTGAGTCGCCGCCCACCACAAACCTCCCGCCTCAGGAATTCGGCCGCCCATCCTCCCCTGGCCGAAGCATACAGCCATGACACACCTCACGCCACAAAAGGCGTCAGCGCGCCTGAAGACCTTCCGTTTTGCTCGACCCGTTCCGTGGATTTTAACGGCGGGGGTATTGAGCGTTGCGTTGGTGACGATGACCGGAGCGGCCGACACGGCCTCAAGCCCCGTCGAATTAGGGCTGAAGTTGATCGAGCCGTCAACGTTTAAGATGCAGGTGGAAAAGCCAGGCATCATCGAACCGCTCGAAGCCGCGGCTGTGCATTCAGAGTGCTACTGGACGACGACCATCCTGAGTATTGTGCCGGAAGGAACGTGGGTTCAAAAAGGCGACGTCGTTTGTGTATTGGATTCGGCCGACATTGAAGACTACGCTCGAACGCGCGAAATCATTCTGATCAAGTATCGCGGTCGGCTTGATACCGCCGTGCAGGACGAACAACTGCAAACGTCCGACAACGAAAGAAAGCTGGACGCCGCAAAGTATCGGTTCGACACTGCTGTCCACAACCTGACGGAGTATCAGGACGGAACTCACCCTCAGGATATTGAGGAGCTTGAGCGAAATCTTTCATTGCTGGCTGAGCAGACTCAATCACAGCGAGAACAGGTTCAGCATTCCGAACGCATGTGGGCCATGGGCATGAGTCCCCGCAGCGCGTTAGACAAAGAATCTCTTCAATTGATGAAGTCGCAGCAAAGCTACGATTCACTGGCTTCACGGCTACACCTGCTGACCGGTTACCAGCATCCTCGCAGCATGTTGCAGTTGGAACATTCTGCGAGCAATGCTGAACGCAACCTCGCACGCACAAAGATTGCAAACGGACTGGCTCTGACCAACCGCCGGTTGACTCGACTTTCCTACGAACGCACCGTGCGGATCTACGAAAAATACTATCGGCGAGCCGTCGACAGTATTGAGGCATGTACGATCCGAGCTCCTCGTGACGGACAGGTTGTTTACGGTAATTCATGGCACCTACGCAGCCGCGGCATCACTCAAATCGAAGAAGGTAAGCGAGTTCGCAAGCTACAGAAAATTTTTGAAATCCCCGATCCGTCGCGGCTGAAAGTCAGTGTGCCGCTGGATGAATCTTTGATCTATCAGGTTCACAATGGCATGCCTGTCGCTGTGACGGTGCCCGGATATGAAGACGAGGTTGTTGCTGGAAGAATCCTGAACATCGCTCGCTACCCGCGACCTCGCAGCCGCTACACGCCTAACGTGAAAGATTACTGGATTGATGTTGAACTGTTCCCCACCGACGACCAGCGTCACCTGCTGACACCAAAGGCCAACGTAACAGCTCAGTTTACGCTTCAGGAAACTCCCGACACGATTCAGATCCCTCGCGATGCCGTGACTGGGGTCGCCGGGCACAACTTTGTGTTTGTGTACGACGGTCGTGAGCTGAAGTCGCGTAAAGTGGAACTGGGAGACGCGAATGCGGAATCGGTTCTGGTTGTCGATGGTCTGAAATCCGGCGAGCAACTTGTCACAGCAATGCTGCCCGCTCACGAACAGGCACTGCACGAAGAACTCGCCCGCGACCTTGGCGTGACGCAGTAGAACGGTTCACTACTGACGCTGGCCGGGGTTTTGAGCCAGCTGCAGGTGAGCTTCTGTGCTGAGGAAGAAGAGGGCATTGTCGATGCCCTCCGCTGGTATTTGCAGCTTCAGTATCGTGGATTCGGCGGAACTATAGATTGCCGGCAACTGGCGATGTCCGGCGTCCAGATCAGTACCGCTTGAAGACGTCTTCTGGCGTTTCGTCGCGCGGCTTGCATGGCTTGGCCTGGCCGCAGTCATGGCGGCCAATTGCCCGGCATCAATGTCTACCAGGCCGTATTCCGCTGGCAGATCAACGGGCAATTCGGCCGAGATCCGTCGCACGACCACACGGTACTCGCCCGGCGGCGCACCGCCAATCACTTTAAACTGGCCGATGTCATCAGAACGTCCAAAGTGCGACGTGGAACCTGCTGCGGGATCGATCGGGACAAGAAACACGTCGGCCCCGGCCAGCGGTTCTTCATTAAAGAACAGCATACCGCTGACAGCGACTGATTGCGATTTTTTCGCCCCCAACATTCCTCGCACCGTGATACCGGCAAGTACCAGAACGGACAACGCAAGGACGATGCGTGTGAAGTGATTCTTATTCATTCGGAATTTCCCCGATTAATTTTGAAGTGCCAATAAAACACATCGCTGCAGAAATCGCTGTGGCCGCGCGACGCTGAAATGAACGCCCCCATGCGGAACCGTTCCTCCCTGCGATACCACCGAGTGACCAACAGAATCACCGCCGGCGCCTCAGCCAACGCCTCGTCACCCGCCCGCCACGCCAATCGCCCGTCGGTGCATACCGACCGACCAACGGGAGGAACGCCGGCGCTTCAGCCATCGTCCCGTCACCCGCCAACCACGCCAACCGCCCGCCGAGGCGTACCGACACACCGCCGGCGCTTCAGCCATCACACCGTCACGCGCCCGCCACGCCAACCGCCCGCCGAGGCGTCTCGGCCCCGCCTTAGAATTGGCCGACGGGTTGGCCGTCCTGGATGTAGTTCAGCAGGCAGAACAGCCAGTAATCGGTGGTGTCGCTTAGGAAGCGGACCGATCCGTCGCCGAGCAGGAAGTGGCTTCCGCCGGGATGACTGCTGTTGAAGACCCAGGCGTAGCTGCGGCCGGATTCGTCCCAGGCCGCGTTGATGCCCCATCGCGAATCCGTGAAGTGGACAGGATCAACCGACGAATCGCTGTCGCTGACTACGCGACCGTGACAACAGGTATGAGTTCCCGTCAGGCCCCATGGTCCGAAATGAGGACTCACCTTTAGCCGTTCGCCACCGTGTGCTTCGCCAACGGCGATCGAATTCGACGCACCGTCGCGCAGGTCTCGCATTCGTGCAGACGCGTTGTTGCCGAACATCCCGCGACGGATATCTGATTGAGTGTCCCACCATGGCAGATCCCAATCGGTGAAACCGCCACTCGCGAACAGGTAGCTTGTGCGTCGAGCGTTCTGCTTGCTGTAGATATGAGTCGAGCCGGGCAGAAATGTTTCAACAAGGCCCGCGCTCTCGTCGCTGGGGCATTCCAGAAGTGGGATCGCCGTTTTCACAACGTCGGCATTGGCGACATCACTGCCGGCAACCGGCATTCCGCCCCAGGCAGACGTGGACGAACACTGGTTGAAGTCATAGTTGTTGTAGACATTGGCCTGATCAACATACGGCAGCAGCAGCGTCCAGCCGGTGGTGTTGAGAACTCGGTTACCCCCGCTGTAAAACGGAAAACTGTCAAGGCGACCAGGGTTAATCATCGCGGGCGGCAGCATGTTGCTGACGTCGTGATAATTGGCCAGAGCCAGGCCGATTTGTTTCAGGTTGTTGCGGCATTGAGTTCGCCGAGCGGCTTCGCGAGCGTTTTGGACGGCGGGCAGCATCAAAGCCAACAGGATCGCAATGATGGCGATGACGACCAGAAGCTCAATCAGCGTGAAGCCTGAGCTCCGTTTGTTGATAAGACGCCGCTGGTTGCGGCTGGCGTTGAAAATCGGGAGACGTTGGAACAGAAGTGGCATAGTGAGGGCCCGAATGGCAGCAAGTGGGAACGAACCGCGTAAAGCGACTACGGGTTACTATGCATGTTGCTGCTTGAAAGGTCGGCCGCACTTCCGCAGAACGACTCGATTCGCGCCCGCGCCCTTGTCAATCGTCCGGCGCACGTTAGCGCGGCAAACTGTGCGGCGTGGGCCGGTTGAGTGCGGCACTGATACAGCTGCCGATGAAAACGCGGCTGCCGCGAGTGGTTGAAGATCGTGCGGCTTTGAGTTTCAACAGCGCCATGCGCGTGGCTGTGACTTTGCACCTCCCCCAGCGCAGCGTCGGGGGAGGTCGGACAGAGCGAAGCAACGTCCGGGAGGGGGCCTAGCACATGTCGGCTCGCTGCTGGCGTGCTGTCAGGGTTGCAAAGACGGCGTTCCCCCGGATGTCTGCAGGGCAGCGTATCAGGCAAGTGTGAATTCATACGCGGCACTCCATTCGCCCGCGATGTTGCCAGCACTGAAGGCTCGGATCCACGCGCGGTAACTTCCGGTCGTCAGATCTTCAGTTGCGGTGAACTCCAATTCCGTCAGATCCGTCAGCCAAATCACTCGTGCCACACCGTTGTCGATGTCGTTCACCCATAGCTCGTACCGCACACCAAGGTTGGCCGCGGGCCATGAAAGCGTGGGGCGCAACGAATCTGTTCCGGTGACATCCGTGATCTGAATTGTGGACGGAGCGGTCGCCACAGTGAATTCGAACGCGGCACTCCAGGGCCCACCGTCACTGGCGGCCGGACGATGCCGCACCCACGCTCGGTAATTGCCGTTAGCCAGATCCGTCGTTGGGAAGTAAGAATTGCCGGTAACTCCTTCATCGTGAATGACGCGAACCGTTCCACCAATCTGGTTGACCCACAATTCGTACGTATCGTCATCGCCACCAGCCCATGTCAGTGTCGGTCGCGCGGTCGTTGCCGGTTGGTTCGGCCCTGTGAATTGCGGAACTACGGCGGTCGACACTTCAAAGGTTACACCAAGACTCCAATTACTTTCTTCCGCACTGTTTTTTGCCTTCACCCAAACTCGATAAACACCATCTTCCAAGTCCGACGATGGCGTAAACGTCGTGCCGCTCAGTGATGTTTCGCGAATGACCTGATTCTGCACGCCAACGTGGTTGACCCACAAATCGTATTCCGTTGCTGTGGCCGCCGCTGTCCATTCGATCACTGGGCGCGGAGTGTTGACGAACCCACCGTCGGGACTGGTGATGGTGACTTCCGACAGGCCCACTCGAAACGAATGCAGGTCACTCCACACCCCGGCGCCGTCGTCGTTGACCGGCCGCACCCATGCGTGATACGTGCCGATGGGAAGGTCTTCTGAAGGTGTGAATGAATTACCCGTCAGTCCGGTTTGGTGAATGATTCGATTCGTGCCGTCGACCTGATTGACCCACAATTCGTACGTGGTCGCGTTGGAGTCAACCAGCCATTCGATTGTTGGTTGAGTGACATTGCCGCCTGGACCTGGCTGCACAACCGCCGACGATAGCGGCACAACAACGTCGATGGTCGATGACACGCTGGTGCCGTTTAAGTCGGTCGCAGTGACGGTGATGGTTGCGGTTCCCGAGACGCCAGGCGTGCCAGCGAGCCGCAACTGCCCGTCGACAATCGTGGCATTCACAATTTCTGCGCCAGTGTTGGCCGTGACTTCGAAGTTCAGTTCCGGAACGATAGACGTTTCGGCGAATACCAGGTTGTCCCGCAATATTTGCCCGGACGTGTAGTCGATCACTGGCAGAGTCGCAAAGACACCGCCGGCATTTACGATATCTGCATCGACGATGGCGTCGACCGCAGTCATACCGTCATAGAGGACTCGGCCAAAAACGGTGAAGCCGCCGTCCACGCCGTCGAGATCGCTGGCATTATCGTCCACGTTCACAAACCATTGCGACGTCGCGCTGTGTTCCTGACCACCAACTCGAGCCATCGCTACAGTGCCGCGCACATTCAGCGGTGTGCCAGCTTCCAGTCCGCCAAGGTTCGGATCGAACCAGTTGTCGAATTCGTTGATGATGGTGCCATTGTTGACCACACTGGCTAGTTGGCTCGCCGCTTCAGGATACGCAAAGCCACCGCCCTGTAGCACGAACCCGGGCACCGATCGATGGAAGAACATATCGTCGTAGTTGCCTGCCGCCGTCAGATCGATGAAGTTCTGAGCCGTCGTGGGCGTGATCGTGTCGAAGGTTTCGATCACGAAGTTCCCCAGCGCTGTTGCCACTTCGACGGTGTGCCCGGTGATGGCCGTATCATCGAAGTGCTCGCCAAGGGGCACGTACTGGTCGCGAAACGGAGAGAGCATCGACACGTCCGGCAATTCCGAAATCACGGTGGCCGCCAGCAGTAATCGCGGTTCCAGCATCCCGATCTCAGCAGCGACAAGCCCATTGCTGCTGCGTGAATGCCGCCGACGGCGATGTTTAGCGCGCCCGTGCTGAAGAGCGTTTGTCCGGAAAAGTCGATTCCAAATAGACATATCTACTCCGTTGTGTATTTGCCTGCCTGCTGTCTGTTTCACAACCAACTTGTGGCCCGACTCACCGAGCCGGACTGCGTGCTGAGCCTGCCGCGTTGAGCCGGGTCACGAAAGCGGTCGTGAGATTTTAATCACCGTCGCCGCCTCGCGCCAGCCTGAGCCGCACAACCGCTACGTTTTCACCGCAGACAATCCGAAAGTGCGGGCTATTTCGGCAGTCAGCGACGTCGCAACGCTCCCGTGGCACATTCTGCCGGATTCCGCTTGCCTGAATTGTGCTCGACGTTCGATGAAATCACTCAGACAACAACCGCTGTTCATCAGCGTTCGTGATACCTGTCTATTTTTCTCAAACGGATGCGAGAACAAATCTCGCCGCTGAATTTCATCGGCGGCGAGAACCCTTTCTAACTGCGGACGGAGCCGCGCCTCAGGATGACAACTTTCCACGGAGAGTACGTTGATGGCGCGACGAGCAAACACATTCCTACTTTCGACGTTCATGTTAAGTCTCGGGCTTGCCGCCGGAGGACACCTTACCGACGTGCGACTGGCGAGCCATGCAAACGCCGTCCCGTCGCGACCCGCAGCAGCCATGATCGGCAGCGCGGAGCCACTGTTGCTGGGCGGGCAACATATTTCTACGGTGGCTGGCCGAGTGATGCCGGCCGCTGTCCATATTCAGGCCACTCGCCGCGAAACCGACGGCCGTCGCGTTGAAGAAACGGGCTCGGGCGTGCTGATGCGAAGCAAGCGAGTCAAAGGGCTGTTTGTCGTCACAAACAATCACGTTATTCGTGGAGCTGAATTATCAGCCATCGATTTGAAGACTTTCGACGGTCGATTGATTAATCCCATTCGAGTTTACCGCGACGAAGAAACAGATATCGCCGTCCTGCAAATCAACGATCAGGGCGGAACCACGGGAACATGGGGCGATAGCGATCAGGTGGGCATTGGCAACTTCGTGCTAGCGGTCGGAAGCCCGTTCGGTTTAAGCCAGTCCGTGACAATGGGCATCGTCAGTGCCAAAGGCCGCCGCGATCTCACGCTGACTGAAGAACGTACTGTTACGAATCAGGATTTCATTCAGACCGATGCCGCCATCAATCCCGGCAACAGCGGCGGACCACTGATTGACCTGCACGGCAACGTCGTCGGAATTAATACCGCGATTGCTTCGAACAGCGGCGGCAACGAAGGCATTGGCTTCAGCATTCCCAGCAACCTTGCCAGTCACGTGTTCGAACAACTGATCGGCTACGGCCGTGTGCGTCGAGCTTATCTGGGCGTCGAGCTGGACAACGACTTCGACAACGCGGCGGCTCGCAAACTTGGACTGGAACGAGCCTATGGGGCTCGCGTTACCAAGGTCTATCGCAATCGCACCCCAACGCCAGCGGCTGTCGCCGGAGTTCGACCGGACGACGTGATTGTGACATTCAACGGTGTGCCAGTGGCGGATGAAAACCACTTAATCAATCTGGTCAGCCTTGCCATCATCGATCGCCCGGTGCAGATCGAAGTCTACCGCGGCGGCCGTCGGCAAATGCTGGAACTGAAATTAACGGATCGCGAAACGTATCGAGCGGCGGAGGAACAGAGCGGAGGTGTCCTGACGCGGTAACACGACGGGTCAAACAGGATCTCCGACGAGGCTGGCTTCGATTTCGAAGCCAGCCTTATTTTCGTTTACGCCAGCCCCAAAACGCCGCGGACACGTTCAATGGTGTCCGGTGACTGCAGTTCGGCCTTGCCAAACCCATACGTTGCTCCAGCGTCGACAGCAATTTGCTGCCAGTCTGAAAAGTTGGACACCAGCATCACCGGTATGTCGGCAAGTTCTGAATCTTCCTTCAGCGTCTTCAGAATCTCAAGGCCGTCGGAGTAATCCGCGTCCAGCTTTCGGTTGATCAAAACCAGATGCACATCCATCGAACGAATCGCGGCAAGCGAGTCTTCCGGAAGATCGGTGGAGACCACTTCGACATCGAAGTTGGACTTCAAAAAATGAGTGATCGCGGCGGTGTCGGGACGACACTGGCCGATGCTGACGACGGTTCTGGCAGCCATAACTAGTTGAGGTCCGGCAAGGTAAACGAAGATTGCGAATAATGTCTTGTGCCATCGACAGCTCGCGGTCGCAAAACCTTACAGGCAATCTGCAACGCCGTTGTAAGGTTTGTCGATCAGCGCGACGAAATCGATCAGCTGGTTTGTGTGCCACGGGCTCACATCAATAAGCAATCGCCAGGGCACAGGACTGAGTCCTGTAACAGGTGGGCGGCAAGACGATCGCCGCCGGTAAAACGAAAAATCCGCGGCTGGTGCCGTACGGTTGTTCAGTGTACGCACAATCAGAACGCGGGCCTGTGGCAGGTGAGGGGCCCAACAAATGGCTGTCAGAATGCTTGACGTCTTCAAGCATTCCGTCACACCTCACACTGCCGCCCGCGTTCGATAACGGTAAACGCGGCTACGATTCTGAACCAGTACCGTCTTCTGGCGGCTTGGCTTTGTCCCAGAATGTGATGGCGAAGATCACAAGAATGATGCCCGCCATGATGGATGGAAACAACCAGAAGTTCTTCCACTGAGCCATCGTTTCGGCCAGCAGTTGTTGGTCAAGGCCTTCCGGCAGGCTGCGCGAAAACATCTGGGTCAATGATTCCACGAATCCAACGTCAGCCTGCTCACCGCGGGCTTCCGCTAACGCAGCAACGTATTCCGGCGATTTCGTGACCTGTTCACCGTACTCACCAATTTTCCACCCAAGGTCGATGCCCAGCCAACTTCCGGCGGCCATGATCTTGTAGCCGAAGAACATGCCGACTCCCTGAGTCAAAAACACGAGCAGCCCCTGAGCCTGGCCGCGAATCGCTTTCGGTGCCTTTTGGTCGGTATACATGAACCCGGTGACGAAGAAGAAGTCATAGCAGATGCCGTGCAAAGCAACGGCCAGCAGCAGCATCCACGTCACCTGGTCGGGAGCTCCGTATGCAAACAATGCATAACGGATGACCCAGCAGGCCATGCCGACCATGATCATGATCTTCAGTCCGAGCTTGCGGAAGAAGAACGGGATCAACAGCATGAAAATGATTTCTGACATCTGCCCGATGGTCATCGTGGCGGCGGCCTGAGTGAAGCCGGTCTGAGTCAGGTACGAGCCCGTCATGCCATAGTAATAGGCCAACGGCACGCAGATTAAGGTCGAGCACACAGCGAAGATCAGAAAGTTAAAGTCGCCCAGCAGCTTAAACGCGTCCACCATAAACAGCGATCGAAGGTTCATTGGCTCGCCCTTTAACGGGGGCGGTGTGTTGGGCAACATGAAGCAGAACACGCCAAGTAACAGCGAGCTTCCGGCCCCCAGCCAAAAGATTTCGAACTTGTCAGACCAACCCAGAATGCCAACCGTCAGCCCCGCGACGATCCAGCCGATCGTCCCCCAAACTCGAATCTTCGGAAAGTGTTCCTGACTTGGGATATGAGTGAACGCGATCGTGTTTCCAAGCCCCAAAGTTGGCATGTAACACAACAAATGGCCCAGAATCAGCCATACCAACAAGTCGCCGTTCTCTGCACCACCTTCCGCGACACCGGGCACGGCCAGCAAAATCAGGCCTCCGACCAGCATTAACACACCGAAGACTTTTTCTGACGGAAACAGCCGGTCTGCAATCAAACCCAAAAACAGAGGTGCAACAATCGCGGCAATCGGAGCACTCGCGTACGCTCCGCCAATGAAATCGCCTAGCTGTGCCGAAGCCATCGCTGCAGACAGTGTGGCGAACCAGGTGCCCCACGCAAAGAACTGCAGAAACATCATGATGGACAGTCGCGTCACAATGCCGCCACCCGAAACGTCCGGCACAGGCGTGGAACTTGCCGCCGGTGCGGCAGTTGGCGAATTCGTTTCGTCAGTCATTCTAAGTTTCTCCGGCAGGACGATCGCTGAGGTGTAAACTGGTGAGTCCGCAGAATCTATCGACTGATCGCGCCCAGTTGAACCGCTCACCCCCGAATGCACCCCGAATTCGCAAACTTCGGGCCGGTACGCACCGGCGGGCGGTAGGCGTGATGGACGGGTGACGGTGGGATGGCTTGTGCGCCGGCGTTGCTTCCGTGGGGCGCGGGAGGTCGGTTGGGCGGCCCGACGGAATTTTCGCCATTGGCGAACCGTGCGCTCAGAACGGCTGGCGCGTCGTTAACCGGAGTTCGTTGGTTTGGCAGTCCTAAACCAGGCGGCAAGGTTAGCGGTCGCCTGCGGCGAAGTGCCATCGGGCCGCTGGCACCCACCATGGCATAGACACGAGGCCCCGCAAAGCAAGCGATGCGGCGATGCCATCCACTGGCGGTGACAAACCGGCGACCTCACCGTATTCTATCACTCTTCTGCAAAACCTCCGACGAAAACAGGAAGCCCGATCATCATGCCACGGCACCCTATTTACGCCCTTTTGATCGCGATCGTCGTCAACAGTGCTGCCTTCGGCGGAGGAGGCGATGTAACCATTCGCACTGATCATCCGGATTACCCAGGCGAAGGCGCGTTACAGACGGTCGAAGACTGCGTGACAGTTGCCACGGCCGGCAAGACCGATCCGCAGGAGAAGGCAATCGCCATGTACCTGTGGTTGCTAAAACATCAGTGGCATCTGATGTCGCCGATGGAATGGTGCGTGCCTGGCCGAGTTCCCGACACCGCCGCAGCAGGAGATTATGAAACAGTCGTGTTCGATGCCAATCGAGCTCGTTTTTCGTACGGCTACGGCCTGTGCGGCACCGTTCATGCGTGGAACGAACCCTATTGGAAGGCTTTGGGCATGGACGCTCGACGACGTGAATTCCCAAACCATGTGAACAGCGAAATCTTCTACAACGGAGCCTGGCACGCCTTCGACACCGACATGGCAGGGTTGTTGTTTCGCCCCGATGGAGTTGTCGCGGGCTATGCTGATATCCAGAAGAATCCCGAGCTGGCGGAATCCGTCAAGCCGCCGCTGCCTCACTATCCGTTCGCATGGCCCTCCGATTACGACACGATGAAAAAGGGTTGGCAGCAGGTTGCAAAACGGGAGAAATGGTACAAGTTGTACAACGGCGGCTACGCGGCTCACCCAGCCATCGTGCATCTGCGCAGCGGTGAAACGTTTACTCGCTGGTACGATCGCGATCATTACGGCGGTCCAGACAAACGTCGCTTTTGGCAAAACCACAAGGGCGGCCCGTTTCGCAGGTGGACGTACTTCAACAATGGCGAGCCGTTTCACGATGGCGACAAAGCGAACGCTCGCAGCGAAGCCAGCTACTGCAACGGCGAATTCATCTACGAACCAGACTTATCATCGGCGAAGTTTCGTGAAGGCACGGCCGATGTTTCCGACAACATCACGCATCAAAACACATCGCCGAAGTTACGTAGCAGCAACGGCAAGAACGCGTCGTTGACGTTTCGCCACTTTTCGCCGTACGTCATCTGCGGCGACCCGGTCGACGATGCCAATCCGATGTCTGCCGAAGCCACCGACGGATTAGTTGTCGAAGGCATCCGCGTCGGCGACATCAAATGCGAGGTGTCAGCCGATCAGGGACAGACGTGGCGCGTCGTTGACTTCCCCGCTAACGAACCGTCGTTTCGAATCGACCTGACGGAACAGGTAAAAGGCCGCTATGGCTGGCACGTTCGGTTTTCGTGGAAGGACGACGCCGGATTGGGCGCCTTGAAGTTCACCACGACAACACAGGTCTCGCAGGCCATCTACCCGCGACTGACGCCCAACGGTTGCGATGTCGAATACACGGCAAATCAGCGAGGCGTGGTTGCCGTGCTGCCGAACTTTGGCGTGCCCGAATCGCAGGTGAATGCCTTCGAACGCACCGACCTGCGTTCGACCAACCTAAAGTACAAACCACGTTCGCAGAAATCACGCTTTGCCTATGAAGCGACCGACAAAAAGCCGGCGCACGTGGTCTTCAAAGTGGCTGCCCCGAACAAGCTGCTCGAAGTGCGAGCCGCCGTGCGGTATCAGATCCCCGTGCCGTCGCGTGAGAACATGGATTTTCGGCTTGAGTTCTCAACCGACGAAGGCACAACGTGGGAGCAATTTGCTGCCGCCGACATTCCCACCGACAACGAATTCTCCAGCGGCTGGTTGTCCGGCTCGGCCGACGTGTCGCTCGACGAATGCACCGAGGCCCTGGTCCGGTTCCATATGCACATCCCCGGCCGCCCGGCCACACTCATCGACGCTCAACTTTACGGCATCCACGAAGTCGCTCCACCGGGCGCCGTTGCGGTCGAATTCGGCTGGCTGGAAGGTGGCGAGCTGCGGACTCACAAAACCGATCTCGCTGCAAAAGTCACTTCAACTACGTTGCAGGTACCCACGTCGGATAAGATCCAGGATCAGTTTGTTCGTATTCGTTCGCTGGAGTAGCAGGCTATGAAGTTCGCACTCACTTTAGCGCTGCTGTTGTCGACGCCGTGTGTCGCGCAGCCACCGATCATTCCCGCCGATGTGCATGCAGAGGAGCGGGAGTCGCCATTTCGCAAGCCGTGGTTTACCCAATTTGTTTTCAGGAAACTTCGGCTACCGCCACCAACGGCAAGTCTTAATGAGTTGGGCTATGAAACCTCGCAGATTCAAGGGCAACTGCTTAGCAATAGCGGCGACCCCATGCCCGGCGTTGGCGTGATAATAATGCCGGGGCCTGGCGGCGTTACATACAGTAGTAGCCCCGAAATCTATGCACTGACCGATGAAGCAGGGAAATTCCACCTGGAAGCAGATCGCTCCCAGACGTGCGTCGTCTTCCACGACGCTGAGGGCGTCACATAGTCGGCCGCAGCGGAAAAAAATGCGGAGGTACAGCAATTCGAAAAGCCTCAGACCGCAAAGCTGAACTGGATTGCCCCGCCACAAGTCGGCAAATCAATCGAAACCATAGCGATTCGGCCAAAGCGAGAATTAGCCGCAAGATTAGCACCTGTGACGTACGTTAAGAAAAATTCAGACGGGGCGTTTGTGGCGGAATTGATGCCAAGCGAGTACATCGTGACATTCACCCATCCCGAACAACTTGAAAAAATTGGGGTAATTGAAAACAGGGGTCCGCTCGCCGTTGAAATTGCAACGCTCACTGCCGAACCCGGTAAGGTGGCGGTTCCCAAGTTGCCGGATCCAGTGGCTGTCATAGGAGGGCTATCTGAAATGCCTAGTGAAAAACAGTACATCACCGTACAACGATCGGTGGCTGCACCTTTCTATCTGGACCTTTCAAGCTCGGTTGTTGTTGATGTCGTCAGGCCAGCCAAGGGAGGTTTTTTTCTCACGAAGCGACTGCCCGTGGGGCGTTACATTGTGAAGCTTCAAGCCACTGACAGACAGCCAATAGTTCCGATTGCTGCGTGGTGCGTCCAAATTGAATCCGATTCAAAGTCGATTAATCTCTCAAGACTGCCTGCACCAGATACGCTGCGAGAGAAGATCGAAACCCTTCTGGTAGCACGAGGTACTTACTCAGGAATTCATCATCAAATTTTTGACCTGCCGCCGAATTTAGAGGCCGTTATCCACACTCTGCGGAGCATGGCCGCTGACCAGAACAGTCCATGGCAGCGTAAGGCACTTCAACTGCTGTGCGAGGACTGCGAAGATTCCATCGTACTCGCGGAGCAACTTCTGAAATTGCTTCCCGACGTGCCACTCTCCTATCAAAGCGAAATCGTAAATCGGCTGGCTGACTTTTCAGTAGAGGTTGCTCCGCTTGTTGAGCTGCTGGCTTCCCTGACTGCGACGAAGAATGTGCTGGTACGAAGCCATGTTTTCACGGCGATGACGAGGCTCGCCCTTGGCAACCCCGACCAGGCGGATCGCATTACGAAGATCTTCGAAACTGCGATCAAGAGCTCGGACCGGCAAAGTCGGATAGCTGCCGCATTATGCCTCGGGCGTTTGAGGGAAAAGGCATCGTTGCCGGTCCTTAATGAGCTGCGTGAGGAAGACATCGAAGCCGCTTTCTTAGTGTGGCAGTTGGACGGCGACTCGGCTGCGTTCTTCGAAATCGCAAATCGGTTTCTGGAGCGGAAGGGCTTATTTTGGCAGCGTCGAGCGTGCGTCTTTATCGCGAAGGTGACGCAACAGGAACCAGTCCCTGCGAGCACGCATCGCTTGCTAAATACACTTTCAGACAGACCGATCGACATCCATCCATCACCCTACTACAACGTATGCCTGCAAGAAATAGCCCAACAGGCACAGAAAATACTGGCGAAATCGAACCCGTCAGATCCGTAACTCGGGCTCCACTGTTGCGTGCCCGCTGCTGTGCAGAGCCCGATCTTTGTTTCGCCTCGCGCTTTGACCGGTTACAATATTCTTCCGTCCTATCCTCCCGCCTTCTGCCAACTTTTGGCCCTTGCCATGAACAAAATTCAATTCCGCCTGGTTCTTCTTGCAGTGGCCGTCTGCACGAATGCTTTCGCTGAAGACGCCGGCACCGTCGCGCAGTGGCGTTTCGAAAATTCGGAAGACCTGCCTGGTGAAATTGTGGGAGGTGCGGAAGTTGTGGATTCGCAACTGCAGCAGCCGAGATATCCGGACTTCGCCAGCGGTAACAAAGTACTGCAACTGAAGGCTCCGGCGTGGCTTCGCATTGCGGACGATGCTGAGGAATCACAATTCGATTTCGACAACGGCGACGCTGTCACGTTCGAAGCGTGGGTGCGAGTGGACTTGATGACGGACAATGTCTACCTCATGGGCAAGGGCCGGACAGGTAAGTCTGGCCAAAAAGCATTGAACCAAAACTGGGCGTTCCGACTTCGCAAGTACAAAGGTGCGACGTGCGTCAACTTTCTGTTTCGCAGCCGAAAGACAGACGACCATCCCGGCGACTGGCATCGCTGGACGTCAACAGAAGGTTTCTCGTCAGGCAGTCGTTGGCACCATGTCGCTGTCAGCTACAAGTTCGGTGAACCGGAAAGCATTCGAGGCTTCATCGACGGTAAAGAAGTGAAGGGAGCCTGGGACATGGGCGGTCCCACTAAACAGCCGCCTGTTGTCGACGACGATGACGTGTGGATTGGTTCATCGATGGGCGGGTCGAAGGGCAATTCACTTCACGGGGCAATCGACAACCTCATCATTCACCGCCGGGAACTTCCACGCGACGAACTACTGTCACGCTTTCGATGGACCCCGCCGCCGCTGGTAGCGCCGACAATTCCCAAAGGCAAGGTTGTCGTGCAGTTGTTCGGCCCGCTCGATTCGATTAGCCGCATTCCTCTTGTAGCAGACGAGCCGTTAACCGAATGGCAGCAGGATGAAATGGGATTCGTCCGACTGCCTCACAAATACGATTCGTGGGGCGTGCGAGAAGACTGGGGCAATACGCTGTTGGTTCGATCGTGGATGGATATCGAATTGCCGAAGGGCGAATACCAACTGCTGGCCCGTTCGCGAGGAATGGCGCAACTGAAAATCGACGGCAAACTGGTGCTGACCACACCCGTACAAAAAAGCCGGGCTGGAGCTCACCATGTGGTCGATGACCTGCCGAAGGTTCCGGTGCAGGGCATGAGACCTCATGCAATGAATGTGCGCGAAGAACTGGCCACGTTCACCAGCGACGGCAAGCCGCATCGCATCATGTACGACATGATTCTCGGCGGCCCAAGGTATCGCACGGAATTCGGCGAAGCATGTCTGGCGATCGCTCAGGCAGACGGCATGTTTCACCTGCTGTCGGAAACGTCGCAGTATCCTTTAACGGACGAAGGCTGGCAGGCATTCGCTGCCAACGAATCGGCTCGACTGGACGAAATGGATCGCGCAGCGCGGCAGTCTGAAAATCCCACGCTGGCCGAATACTGGTCGAAGCGACATTCAGCGGCCAAGGATTCGTTACAACAGAACGCAGACATCCCCAAAATCGACGATCTCATTGCCAGCCGCATCGCAGACGTCAATCAAAAGGCGGCCGCTCAGGCAAACACGCCGTCCAGTGCTGACGCCGCCTTCTTCACGGAACACATTCAGCCCATCTTCGACGCTCATTGCACTCGTTGCCACGGCGCAAAAGAAAAGGGTGGGCTGCTGGTTGTAAATCGCGATCGCCTGCTGGCTGGTGGCGAATCCGGCCAGGCGGCCGTCGTGCCAGGTAAGCCGCACGAAAGCTATTTGTTCGAACTGGTCAGCGCAGCCACCGACGATTACCGCATGCCGCCGAAGGGCGACGGACTCTCAGCGAAAGAAGTCAGCGCTGTACAGAAGTGGATCGCCGATGGAGCCGCCATGCCGTCAGATAGTGTGAAGGCGATTTCGCAACCCGCCATCGTTGACGACCACACCTTCCTGCGGCGAATTTTTATCGACACAGTTGGTGTGCCGCCGACACTGGAAGAAGCAAACGCCTTTCTTGCTGATACGGCAGACAACCGCCGTGAAAAACAAATCGATCGACTGCTGCAGGATGACCGTTGGGCCGACAACTGGGTTGGTTACTGGCAGGACGTGCTGGCTGAGAATCCGAATTTGCTAAAACCGACGCTCAACAATACGGGCCCGTTTCGTTTTTGGATTCACGAAGCTTTAACGGACAACAAACCGATCGACCGCTTCGCTACAGAATTGATCCTGATGCGAGGCAGCACGTGGGGCGGCGGTGCGGCAGGCTTTTCAGTGGCGTCACAAAACGATGTGCCGATGGCCGCCAAGTCGCACGTGATTGGAACCGCTTTCTTAGGCGTCAACATGAAGTGTGCCCGCTGTCACGATGCTCCGTATCACGACTGGAAGCAGGCGGATTTGTTCCAGATGGCTGCCATGCTGGATCGTAAAGATCTGAAGCTGCCAGCGACCAGCACGGTGCCAGCCGCCTTCTTCGAAAAACAGGAACGTCAGTCGTTGATTGAAGTCAGCCTGAAGGTTGGTTCGGACATCAAAGCTCACTTCCCGTTCGCAGAACTGGCGCCACAGGTTGAAGAAGAACTGCTACTGAACCCGAACGACACGCGAGAACAACTGGCCGCTCAGGTGACGGCGTCACGGCGTTTTGCCGAAGTGATCGCCAACCGGATCTGGAAACGGTTTATGGGAGCCGGGCTGGTCGAACCGGTCGACGACTGGGAAGGCAACCCGCCGTCCGACCCGGAGCTCCTTGCCGCGCTGGCAGACACGCTTATCAACGTAAACTACGACCTGAAACAATTCGCGCGATCAATCTTCACCAGTGACGTCTACCAACGGATCGCCCTCGACCAGCCCAGCCATCGCGAACGCCACTTCGCCGGTCCGTACCGACGCCGCATGTCGGCGGAACAGATCGTGGATTCTGCGTTTCATGCCGTCGGCCAGCAAATGCAGACCGAAGAGCTAACGATGGATATTGAAGCCACGTTACCGCCCAACACCTTTCTGAACTTTGGCCAGCCGCAGCGATCCTGGGAATTCACAACGCTCGCGAACGAACGTGACCGCCCCAGCTTAGCATTGCCAAGAATCCAGGCGGTGGTCGACGTCTTAAAAGCCTTCGGTTGGCGTAATTCCAGACCGGAACCAGAAACAGATCGCGAAGAAACGCCGAACCTAATTCAGCCAGGAGTGCTGTCCAACGGAACGCTTGGCATCTGGCTGACTCGACTGACCGACGACAGCGGTCTCACGGCGTTAATGCTTCAGGACCAGACGGTTGATCAACTGGTCGATGCTCTGTTTCTTAACGTCTTAACACGTCCGCCAACCGACGCCGAAAAGGATCAGTTCGTAAAACTGCTGACGCCCGGATATGAAAATCGAATCATTCCACAAGCACTGCTCACGCCGCCGGACGCGCCGCCACGGTTCCGCCATGTGTCGTGGTCGAACCACCTGAACATTGAAGCGAACGTAATCAAGGTCCAGATGCAGGAACTGGTCCGTCAGGGACCGCCCGCCACTCGGTACCTCGCGTCAGAATGGCGAGAACGAGCGGAAGATGCGGTTTGGTCCTTGTTGAATAGTCCGGAAATGGTGCTGGTACCATGACGCGGTCGCAGGCATCCGAGTCACGTTTGGGAAGGCGGCAAATGCTTTCCGACACTGGTCAGGGCTTTGGCGGCCTGGCGGCGGCAATGATGCTGCATTCCGACGATGCTTCCGCGAAAGACATAACCGGTCGTCGCGGCGTGGTTGACGTGCTGCATCACCCGGCCAAAGCCAAACGAGTGATCCAGTTGTTTATGGGTGGTGCGGCCAGCCATATCGATTTGTTCGATCACAAACCGGCTCTCGAAAAGCATCATGGCGAAAAGTCTGACTTCGGCGAACACGTCGAAGCATTCCAGAATGGACTCGGCCCATGGATGAAATCGCCGTTTCGGTTCTCACACTTCGGTGACTGCGGCAAGCAGCTTAGCGAGGTTGTTGCACCGCTGGGTGACTGTGTCGACGACATGGCGTTCGTGCACAACATGGTCGGCAAAACGGGCGTGCACAGTCAGGCGACGTATCTGCAGGCGACCGGTTTTCAACGACCTGGCTTTCCCGGCATGGGCGCGTGGGTGAGTTACGGTCTGGGAACGTTAAACGAAAACCTGCCGACGTTTGTCGTACTGCCCGATCATCGCGGTTTCGCCAGCAACGGCCCCAAAAACTGGGGCTCCGCCTTTTTGCCGGCGAGTACTCAGGGAACGATGATTTTTCCTCAGCGAGCCAATCCGATCGCCGACTTGATGCCCAACGCAGATTACATCACCAAAGCGGGCGAACGTGATGGACTGCGGCTGCTGCATCAACTGAATTCTGCCTACAACGAACAGCGAGAAGGCGATTCGCGGCTGGAAGCAAGAATCCGCAGCTATGAACTGGCCGCAAAAATGCAGTTGAGTGCTCCCGAAGCGCTGGACATTTCCGGCGAATCGAAACACACGCTGCAGATGTACGGGCTGGATAATCCGGGCGCCACCTACCCTGACGTCATCAACATTCCGGAAGAGGCGGAGTACTTTGGCCGCAAGTGTCTGATCGCTCGACGACTGCTGGAACGCGGCGTGAGGTTCATTCAAATCTGGTCCGGCAACGACAACAGCTTTCCGCGCCGAAACTGGGACAGTCACGAAAACATCGAACGCGATCACAAACCGCTGGCCACGGGTATGGCGATCGGTACGGCCGCACTGTTGAAGGACTTAAAGCAACGCGGCTTGCTGGAAGACACCATCGTGTTGTGGACCACCGAATTCGGGCGCATGCCTTCGACTCAGGGAAGCAAAGGCCGCGACCATAATCCTTACGTCTTCACCAACTGGCTGTGCGGCGGCGGCATCCGGCCAGGCATCAGTTACGGTCCCTCAGACGAATGGGGCTACAAGCCCCTGGATCGTGACCACCCGACTGAGGTCTACGACATTCACGCCACGATTCTGCATCAACTGGGCATCGACCACAAACGCCTCACGGTGCGACACAACGGCATCGACAGCCGCCTGACGGACGTGCACGGTCGAGTGATTGAAGCTTTGGTGTGAAGGCATGTCGCCGGTTCGGCGGATCCTTCCTGTCCCAGCCGAAAAATCGTGCGGCACTGGAAAAGCCCAGTCCGTCGTGCAACATCGAGCGCATCCAATCACATCCAGAACAAAGCGGGTTCACCATCGCTTCAACCCCTCCCGCAATTTATCGCGGGAGGGGTCGATCGAGCGAAGCAAGATCGGGGGAGGGCCGGGAGCAGGACGTGATTGGCCGGCGCGTAGCCCCCTCCCGGACGTTGCTTCGCTTCGTCCGACCTCCCCCAACGGCTTCGCCTGGGAGAGGTACAACGCACAGCCTTTGTTCGGAAGCCGCACTGTCTCCCTGACGCTGCATCTGGGAAGAGGTGCATGGACGGCGTAACAGCGATGCGAATGCATGACGGTTCTCGTCAACGTAGAATTCGAGTCGATTTTGCTGCGGCGGTGAATCGCTATACTGCCTCTTCGTTGAGTCCACTCCATTCTTTGCACGGCCTTCCCATGCCCACAGTCACGACTTCCGCGAAACTCAATTGCTCGGCCGCTGCACTTCGCAGCTACCTGGGGGCGACGGCCAACCTGCCGAAGACAAGCGATCCCGAACTGCAGCTGGAAGTCCTGAACGCACCGGCAGACGTTGTGCAGGGCGGCGTGATTGAGTTCCGTGTTTCTGCTTTGGGCTTCAAGCAGCGAATGCAGCATCGCTACGTTTCAGTCACCGAAACGGAAATTGTGGCGGAACAAACCGACGGGCCAACGCGATCGTGGACGCACAAGCAACTGATTGAAGATCACGGCGACGGAACGTGTACGTTGACCGATGAAATTTCGTTCGAGAAGCCGGGCGGAATGCTGGGATTCGTCATGACAGACGATCGCATCACGGAATCCATCGAAGAAGGCATGGAGTTCCGCTACGAGGCGCTGCAGGCAGAACTGGAAGCGGGGTAAGCCGCAGAGCCACGCCGATGTCGATAAGCGGCGTCCACGGCACGGCAGTGTTTAGCTTAACGCGTCGCCAGCCGTGCGGATGTTTCCGTTGCGAAGCGTGATTCGTTGTTGATCGCAGTATTCCAGAAAAGGGATGGCGTGCTTGCGAGTCACCTGCCAGCGGTCGCGGATATCGGCGACCGACAGCTCCGGCTGTTGTGAGAACAGCTCTTTCAGTTCTAAGCATAGTTCTTGAAACACGGTCGACGCCAGCAGCAAGCCCTGGTCCAGTTCGATTAACAGTTTTGCCTGAATAGCGAATCGCGACAGCGAGGTCACTGACTCCAGTGGGATCTGCAACTGTTCAGCAATTTCCTTCAACGCTGGTGGGCTGCGGTTGCCTTCGAAGACCGCCATAATCTGTCCCATCCTGGCCTGTTGTTTTTTGGACAGGCTGTTTTGATCAGAACCCACCGCGATCCTGTTTCCCAGCCTGACCAGCTGGCCAGTTTCGATCAGCAATCGAATTACCCAATTGATCAGATCGGCCGAACCGAAGCCCTGCAACTGATGCACGATTGCTTCTTCCACGGCCCAGGCATCCTGATTTGCTTCGGCCTGTTGTGTCAGCACTGCGATGACTTCCTGCTGAATTCGAGCAATCGCAGATTCCGCAACCAGCCGCGACGATTTCGGTAGTCGTCGGATGAGTTTTGTCGCAAGAGCCTGTTCGATGATCGCTTCCTGATCAGCCGCAGGCACACCGATCTGAAGAGCGCACCAGGCGGCTGTTGGCGTTAATTCGCCGTGGAATTCGGTCCACGCGATCAGCCGTTCGGCGTCATCGGCCAACGCGATCTTTTCACCCAGTTCGATCAGTTTGCGAGTCCGCTTGGTTTCGTCGCCCAACGAGGCCAGCACAGTGCCGCCGCCCATTGTCCCGACAGGATACGGCAATCGAAATAAACACTTTTGACCGAACGTTGCCACGACCAGCTTTTCTGTTTCGACAACAACGACGGCCGACTGGCCCGGGACAAGGCGGCGAGTTCCAGTGATTCTGGCGCTGCAGGCCGTTGCGGCAATGTGCAGTTGAAGCGTTGCCGGACATTTGATTTCCTGAACGTCAGGAAACGCTTTCACTTCCAGCAGCAAGTGCCGCGATCTCAAAAACACGTCCGGTTGAATTAGTTCGTCACCGCGTTGAACGTCCGCTGCTGCGACGCCGGTGACGTTTAACGCTGTTCGATGACCGACCTTCGATTCTTCAAGCGATTCACCATGCGCTTCGATCTCACGCACACGCACCGGCACGGTGTTGTCTGCCAGCAGAAGATGGTCGCCCACGCGAATCTGTCCGCTCCACACCGTACCGGCAATCACGCAGCCTCGCCCCGGCATCGTGAACACTCGGTCCACCGGCATGCGAAAGTAGTCACCGATCGCTCGCGCTGGACAGCTTTCCGCGAACTGCTTTAATAGCTCCTTCAGTTCGTCAAGCCCCTCACCGGTGACAGAAGACACCGCAAGCTTGGGCACGTCGCGATAGCCGAAGTCTTCCAGAAAGACGTCCAGTTCTTCCTTCAAAGCGGCCAGCACCTCATCGTCGACCAGATCAACTCGCGACAACGCTACCACCAGGTTGTTGACGCCCAGCATCTGCAAAATTGCGGCGTGTTCGAGTGTTTGTTCCTGAATGCCCTGATCGCAGGCCACCACCAGCAGACCGATGTCGATTCCGGAAACGCCGGCCAGCAGGTTGCCGATGTACTTCTGGTGTCCGGGCGCATCGATTAATGCGAACTGGTGTTCGCCGTCACGATACGACGCAAAGCCCAGATCGATGGTGATGCCGCGTCGCTTTTCTTCCGGGTGAGTGTCGGTGTCTGTTCCGGTCAGGGCACCGACCAGAGTTGTTTTTCCGTGGTCAATGTGACCGATGACTCCGACGATCGTGTAGGTCATTTCATGCCCCCGCGACAACAGCACTGCGGCCGGGAAGCAGCAACGTCACTCCGTTGGATGTCGACTTCAGTTCAAGGCCAGGTCCCGTCGCCAGCAGCACGTTCCAGGGTTGTGCTGTCGGTAGCTGCAGGTCCAATAAAACTTCTCTGGTACCGGCATTAAAGGCGGACACGATGTTTTGTCCGTCTGCCTTCGACAGAAAAGCGACGGCGGAATCCTTCGCCTGCAGGAGTGTCTTGTTCGTACTTCGCGTCGCGGGATGTGCTTTCCGCAACGCAATGCAGTCGGCGTACCAGTCGCGTAGATTGGTGTCCCAGTCGGCTTCGTTCTGAGGAAACCCCTTGCGGCAATCGGGATCATGTGCTCCGTCCACGCCGACTTCGTCACCGTAGTAAATGCAGGGTGCTCCGGCAGACGTGCAAAGAAACAGCCATGCCATCTTCAGAGCGTGTTTATCGCCGCCGCAGCAGGTGACAAACCGAGGCATGTCGTGGCTATCCAGAAGATTCAATTGCGACGCCACAATTTCCGGATCGTACATGCCAGTGACTCTGGCGACTTGATCGGCGAATTCCTGCGCTGAGAACGCTCGGACGTGAGAGAAGCTGGATGGTCGGCGAGCTTCCTCTAAATCGAGCTTGTCGCCGCCGAAGAAGCCAAGACACGCCGCGGTGATTTGATAATTCATCACGGCGTCCCACATGTCGCCCTGCAGCCATCGAGACGCTTCGCCCCAGACTTCACCAACGATGTAAGTGTCCGGATTGATCGCTCGCACGCGCTGACGAAACTCGCCCCAAAAGCTGTCGTCATCGATTTCGTTGGGCACGTCCAGTCGCCAACCATCGATTCCAAACTGCACCCAGTATTCCGCGACCGACAACAGAAATTCTCGCACAGCCGGGCAGTCGGTATTGAACTTGGGCAGCGCCGGCAGGTTCCACCACGCGGCATATCCGACGGCTTCTAAACTGCCATGTCCCGCTCGCAGTTCTGCGGCCGCTTCTTCAGACGGATAAGGTTGAAACGGCTTTCTGTGAGTCAGTCGTGCCGGGTCAAAGTGAAACCACTCTCGATACGGCGACGCGGCTCCGTTTTCTAAAACGTGCTGGAACTGCCAGAACCCGCGGCTCGCGTGATTGAACACGCCGTCCAGCACGATTTTCATATCGCGTTCATGAGCTCCATCCAGCAATCGGCGCAAGGCGTCGTTGCCGCCCAGCAGCGGATCGACCGTCATGTAGTCGTAAGTGTGGTAGCGGTGATTCGCGGCGGAAGCGAAGATCGGGCAGAAATAGATCGCTGTTACGCCCAAATCCTGCAGGTAGTCAAGCCGATCGGTCACACCGTCCAGGTCGCCGCCTTTGAACCCGTATGTGGTGGGTGGGCTGTCCCACGGTTCAGGTGGTGCGTCGAAAGGAACGCGACCGCTGCGAGCAAACCGGTCGGGGAAAATCTGGTAGAAGACGGCGTCGCGAACCCACGCCGGCGTGTGAATGGGCATACTTTGTAACTCTGCTGTAGTCGTGCGTCAGACCGAATTTGGTCGGCAACGCATCATAGTCACAACAGAAGTCATCGCCCACCGATCCAGAATCCGTATGTGTCTGATCGTCGCTGAGCCGTTCCGCCGGTTTGACGGATGGAAGGCCAGGTCTGGCCTGCTGCACAGGTCGGGAGATGGGAAGGTTGGATTGGTGGCGCAAGAACTATTCTGTTGCTCCGGCTTGTCGCGCAGGTCGGCAATTCTTGTGCTTAAGCCCGGAGGGCGGCAGCTCGTAGCCGTTGGCGTGAGCCGACGGAAAATGCGTTTCCCACACGAAAGCCCCGACGGGGCGAAAGCAAATTCACTGATGGATGCTGCTATCGCCGCAGTGTCGCGCTGTGGACGGGACTTACCGGCTGGCCGTCTTCTGCGGAGCGTCCGTTTCATCGACCAGCAGACGCTCAACGGTGCGGCTGGTCACTGTCAGAATCGTGCTGGCTCCCATCGCCCCGAGTACCGATTTGTCGACGTTGATTTCCTTCCGCACGACCTGGCCTTTGGCGATATCGAACAGAATCGTGCCGCTGGGCGTCGCCTGCACGAGCTGCCCTTTGACCGTTGGGGATTTGATCGGTGATTCGGTCGATGTGAAGAACGCGATCTTCGCGATCCCGTCTTCAACCGACTTCAATCGGTAAGAACGCAGCAACGTAACCTTCCGCATCACGTTTTCTGCCAGACGGACCTGGACCGGCATGTACACTTTCCACGATTCACCGATCGCTACGGGTTCGGTCGGCAGTGGCAACGAAAAACTGGCCTGCCCTTCTTTAGCGACCAGTTCAAGTCCTTCGTCGGAAACCGGCGTGCCCGTCGGATGCATCGTGTACTGGGCGGCCGCTTTTCTTAGCTGTGAGGCGGCTCCTTTAAACGGGCCCGGAACTTCCTCACGCTTCATCGTGGAATCGTAGACGATTGGTTCGGAATCGTTACTTTGAGCCTGCATACGGACGTGTTCAAACTGCATCGCGATTTTTGCCGTGCCATCGTCACTGACGTCGCCCACCGTGAACAGCCGACGCTGCTCGACCTTATTCACGTCTTTCTTAGTGGCATTGGGCATCGTGGCCTGCAGATTGGTCGTCTGAGAACTCTGGTACCGCAGAGTCTGGCCTGGCTGAAACTGAAACCGCAGCACAAACTTTTCTGCAGTTGAGTCCTCAGCGGCCACTGGAGCGGCGGCTTCGTCGGCCAGTCCGACATTTGACGCAATAAAAACAGAGACAGTGGCGGCCAGCACGCGAAGGCGGGTTTGAGTCATCATCCGTGACCTCAATCTGTAAAAAGTCGTACCTCGAATTACCCAGCTTTCCTGCCGAGCGACCTCAAACTTACCAAAATTCCGCGATTTGCTGCGAGCCCATTTTATGAATCCCACAGAAGCGGCTCGACTGAGTTTTCAACATTGAAAATGCCGCTAAACTGAGCCTTGTTAATTTTGTCGCCACACCAGAAAGCATTCAATCGATGACCGAATTCTTCCCCGATGTCCCGCAAATCGCTTACGAAGGCCCCTCCTCGAAGAATCCGCTCGCGTTTCGCCACTACAACCCGGATGAGGTTGTTGATGGCCGCAGCATGAAAGAATGGCTGCGTTTTAGTGTTTGTTACTGGCATACGTTTCGCTGCAACGGCTCCGATCCGTTTGGAGCTCCCACGCTGGATCGCCCGTGGGACGATGGCTCAGACGCTCTGGACAACGCTCTAAAGCGAGTCGACGTTGCGTTCGAATTCATCACCAAACTCGGCGCGCCCTACTACTGTTTTCACGACCGCGATGTCGCTCCGGAAGGCTCCAGCCTGTCCGAAAGTCATGCGAATCTTGACGCCGTCGCCGCAAAGCTGAAGGAAGCTCAGGACGCAACCGGCGTCAAACTACTATGGGGAACGGCCAACCTGTTTTCGAACCCTCGATTCATGCACGGAGCCGCCACCAGCCCCAACGCAGACGTGTTCGCCTACGCCGCCGCTCAGGTCAAAAAGGCCATTGAGGTGACTCATTCGCTAGGCGGCGAAAACTACGTATTCTGGGGCGGACGCGAAGGTTACATGAACCTGTACAACACAGACATGAAGCGGGAGCTGGATCATTTAGCTCGCTTCATGCATATGGCTCACGACTACGCGAAAGAGATCGGCTTCACGGGCCAGTTTCTGTTCGAACCCAAGCCGAAGGAGCCGACCAAGCACCAGTACGACTTCGATGCGGCCGCGTGCCTAAACTTCATCCGACAGTACGGCCTGTTGGACATTGTTAAACTGAATATCGAAACCAACCACGCCACCTTGGCCGGTCATTCGATGATGCACGAACTGGAGTACGCTCGTATCCAGAATTCCCTCGGCAGCATCGATGCGAATACCGGCGACATGCTGTTGGGTTGGGACACGGACCAGTTCCCCACAGACATCTACCTCACATCGCAGGTGATGCTGGTCATCATGGCTCAGGGCGGACTGGCTCCTGGCGGCACAAACTTCGACGCCAAAGTACGCCGCGAAAGCATCGATCCGGTCGACCTCTTTCACGCTCACATCGGCGGCATGGACACGTTCGCTCGTGGCCTGAAAATTGCGGCCCAAATCCGAGCCGACAATGCACTTTCCGATTTCGTGAAGGAACGCTACAGCAGCTACGACAGCGGCATCGGACGCCGCATCGAACAGGGCCAGGCGTCCTTCTCGGAACTGGAAACCTACATGCTCGAAAAAGGCGAAGCCGCTCCCAACCAAAGCGGCCGCCAGGAACTCCTCGAAAACATCATCAACCAATACATCTAAGGCGGGATGGCCCGCCGGCCGATTGGCGTGGTGATCGGGTGACGGTGTGTCAGCTGAAGCGCCGGCGGCCGGGATGCAACGGCGGGCGATTGGCGTGGTGAGCGGTTGAGCAGGGCGGGGGCGGATTCGCCGGCGTCGCTTCCGTTGGTCGCTGGGGGTTCCGGCGCGCGGATGGAATGGTGTGAGGGTGACGATGTGTCGGCTTAAGCGCCGGCGGTGTTTTTTCTCCGATGGCCCGCGTGCACGATGCAGACGAAAAGCCACGGCTGTTGTCAGCCGTGGCTTGCGTAGCGAACGCCTGCGGCCGCGCTGGTTACTCGGTTTCCGCAGGGAAGAATGGAAACAGCTCGCGGATTTCGGCGGTGCTTGGTTGCCGACCGTATTCACAGATCTCGAATGCTTCTGCGTACTTGACGGCCTGGCCTTTTTCTTCGCCATACCAGCGGACCAGGGCACTGCGAAACTGTTTGGCTTCGTTCCCCTGACGTTTTACCCAACGTTCTTTCAGCCACGCTTCGCGAAGTTCCGGCTGCGACGCGGGTGGCGATTTCGCCGCCTGTTCTGCAGAGCTTAATGCACCGCCTTCGAACGTTTGCGATTCCAAAGCCGTCAGTGCCTTTACCTTTTGGTCGAACACGTCGTCCACAGCGACGGCGATGTCTGGTTCGAATGGATACGGCTTTTGAAACCGATCGCTGGAATACAGAAAGACAGGGTTCTTCTTCAGCGGTTCAACATCCGGACAGAAAAACGGCACGGTTACCATGAAGGCGGCGTCCTGCACCAGCACACCGGTGTAGCGATGGTCGGGATGGTAGTCCCATGGCCGGTGAGCAATCACGATGTCGGCGTTCCATTGTCGAATCAGGCGAACGATTGTGCGACGATTTTCCAGCGTTGGCAGAAGTTCGCCGTCGTGAATGTCCAACACCTGCGACGTCACACCCAACCGTTTGGCGACCTCAGCAGATTCCGCCGTCCGCCGTTTGGCCAGCTCACCACCGGCCATTTGCCAGTGCCCGATGTCTCCGTTGGTGACTGACACCAGCTTCACATGGTGCCCCTGCTTTGCCCACAGCGCGGCGGTTCCGCCCGACTTATATTCAGCGTCGTCGGGGTGAGCTCCAAAGCAGATAATGCGTAGCTTGCCGTCGTCTTCAGGAATGGCGTCCTGACCGAAAGCTGGCGCGAAGGCGGCAACGAAAATTAACCCGAATACAGTGACATATTTCATTTTGGCATTTCCCCTGAAGAGTTATTGCGAACACCACAAACTTAGGGCATTTTCAGCAGCCCTGCAATCAATTCGAAACGTTTCGATTCGTGAAAGATCGCCCCACGCACCGACACCGCCCACAGATCAACGCCGCTACACACTGCCCCATCTACTAACGCAACCAACGCCGGCGCTTCAGCCCCAAACCGTCACCCGCCCCCCACGCCAACCGCCCGCCGGGGCTACCCGGCAAAGAAAAACGGGTAAGTGCGACAGTTGACGGCGTCGCGATGTTCCGGAGTGAACGCTGCGAGTTGCTGCAGTTGAGGTTCGAATTCGGCGGTGACGGCTTCCTTGATTTCATTCGTCAGCTGCTGAATCTGCTTGCCGATTTCCCTGGCCGAGTCGCCTCGGTCATGAACCGACTGCATCTGATCGATGGCCGCTTGCTTCTGCTGAAGCAGCTTCTGCAATTGCGCCTCAAGTGATTCGCTAAACACTCCCGTACCGAACTGTCGCTGCGGATTGAACTGGAGTTCTCGCAGAGACGCCTTGATACCGTCCAGCCGCTGCAGCACCTTGCGTTGATCGGTAAACAGAAATCGCGATGCGCTGGCGATGGTGAACGGCGGTGGTTCGACGTTCCACCAGGAACGGATGAATTCGTCTGTGAACCGGTCATAGCGTCCGCCACCGGTTCCATGAACGAACAAATCTGAAAACAAGAGCCGCAGAAACGCCGTAATCAGCGCTCCTCGCGGAACGATCTGAATGTTCTGCAGCAGCATGGGTTCCAGAGCTTCGGCCGTTATGTTGCCGGTGAACGTGTCGACTGTTCCGCCGTTGGCCAACAGTTTGGTTTCGTTGCCGTTGAGTTCCGCTTCGAGAACGTGACGTTGTTGCGTGTTATGACTGATTAACCAGAAGGGAAGTTCGCACGTGTCGTCTTCAACCTTCAGGTTCGGGAACGGATTGGCCGTGTTGCGAATATTGTGTTCATCACGAAACACGTCCAATGCCGAATTGTAAGCTTTGGCAAATCGGATCGGCTGTTTCAGAATATCGGCCGTCAGCGTCAGCACTTCTGGAAACGACGCGATTGCTGACAGCGGAAGTTCCAACAGCCGGCTGCCAACTCCGTTTTGCCAGCGAGTGATCAAATTCGCTTCCATCGCGGTCGCTCGCACAGCCGCCAGATTTGCGTACGCCGTGAAGACCGCGTTGGTTCCGTTCGCCGCCGCGTCCAGAGACTGGCCACGCAACTGATCGTTCAGGTGTTGACCAAGTTGCTTTAGTTCAGACACATCGCGAAGGCGACTGTGACCGTACAACGTTGTCGAAGTTGCCACGGTCTCAATTGCCAAAGCGGTCGCCGACGCGCCATCTTCTGTCGGGCTTAGCTGCGGATAGCTGAACTGCCCGGCGTCACCCACATCCGTATCGATAACAACCGCAACGCCGATTGCCTTGTTGTCGGCGGCAAACTGTTGAGTCGTTTCGTACTTGAACGTCAGCCCCGAATGAAAAATGGCGGGCTGATGCCCCGTCATCACGATGGGCTGATTTTCGGGAACGCCAGTCAACAGACCAGCCGTGTTGGCTGGGATATCGGCATCGTCGGCGACCCCGTGCAGGCGCAGGACGAACTGTTCGGCAGACTGAACAAGGCGCGTTCTTGCTGAGTTCCGAAGTTCAGTCAGTCGGCCATTGTCGAACGAACTGAGGTGCAAATAGTCGGCCCAGTCGCTGAACGGCGGCTGAACTCGGAGGTCGGTATATTCTGAATTCACAACGATTGATTTGTGCTACTTCTTGCGATTGCGTTTCGGTTGCCGCGGTGGCGGCATGAACGGGGCTTCCGGGTCATACCCGGGATTTGGTTCCGGCATGGTGGCTTTCATCGTTTTCTGCCACTCCGCCAGCTTCGCCTTCAACTCCGCAAGTTTATCAGGATGAGTGGCGCTGAGTTCGTGCTGTTCGCCGAGGTCATCCTTCAAATTGTACAGTTCCGTTTTTCCGAATTCGTAAAGTTCGATAAGTTTCCAGTCACCGTCACGAATTGCGGCGCCCGGCGTCCATGTGGAACCATGGTAATGAGGGTAGTGCCAACAGAGTGGACGGTCAGTACTGAGTTCTTCGCCTTTGAGCAACGGCAGCAGGCTGACTCCGTCTGCGTGTAGGTTGGGTTGCAGTGGCAGTCCGGCAAGTTCCAACAGCGTGGGGAAGAAATCTGTGCTGATGACAGGCGTTTCGCAAACAGTTCCTGGCTTCGTAACGCCAGGGGCCTTGATGATCATGGGTTCGCGGATGCCGCCTTCGTACAGCCAGCCCTTTCCGGATCTTAGCGGCAGGTTGCTGCCCGGTCCGGGCCGTGCCAGCGTACACAGGCCTCCGTTGTCGGAGAAGAAAATGACGATCGTGTTGTCGGCAAGCCCGAGTGCCTTCAGAGTTTCACTGATAGTGCCGACGCTGTCATCGACAGCAGCCACCATGGACGCCAATTCCGGATTGTCCTGCCGAGAACGAGACAAGCCGCGGTATTCTTTGATGGGTTCTGAAGTCGTGTCGCCGAACTGTTCGTTCGCTTTTGCGGTGTAGTGGTCGATTCGTTTCTCGTACGGTTGAATGGGTGTGTGAACGTTGTAGTAAGACAGATACAACAGGAACGGTTTGTCAGTGTCGCGATCATTCAGAAACGAGACAGATTCTTTCGTCAGTCGTTCGGTCAGGTATTCTCGTTCCGGCGTGTCCGGCAGGTACGGGTTCTTGAATGGCGAATAATAACCGCCGGGCGGTGAGCCTCGATGGTGGCCGCCGACATTAAAGTCGAAGCCCTGATCCGTGGGCAGGTGGCCTTCGTCGCCCAGATGCCACTTCCCGGCGAAGAATGTTTGATAGCCATTTTGCTTCAGCACTTCAGCGATGGTCACTTCTTCCAGCGCGAGGTTATCGCGGTCGTTGACCTGCTGAAACCTGGGGTTGTAAGCTCGCGCGACCGTTGATCCGGGAATCCAATCGGTGATGTCGACTCGCACAGGATGCCGCCCGGTCATAATGCTGGCTCGCGTTGGCGAACACACGGGGCAGGCGGCGTAGCCATCAGTAAACTTCATGCCGGACGCCGCCATCGCGTCGATATGTGGTGTTTCGTGGAACTTGCTGCCGAAGCATCCGATGTCAGCCCAACCCAGATCGTCGACCAGAAAGAAGACAATATTCGGCCTCGTTTCGACCGGTCGCGCACTCGCGATCACATTGCTGACACAGGTCAGTGCGATTGTCGCACACAAAATCAGGTTTCGGTTCATCAGAGGAAACTCCCGTTGCTAGACAGCTCGGTCGTTGAGCGGTGCGTGATTGTTGCCAGTCTGCGGTTTGGTGTCCATCATCAGCCCTGCAGTTGCCGAACCGAGGATAACCTTCTGCAGACACCACGTACCATGCTCGTTCATCTTCGTCGGCAAACAGCTTCTCGATGCCAGCGCTTCAGCTTTCATTGGGTGTACTGTCAGCTTCGTCAATCGCTCGCTGGTGTGCACCGGTGCGCGCTGGGTCAATGGGAAAGCAGGAATGACAAATCGTTGCAAGGGAAGGTCGGCACGTTCCGTACATGCGACAAAAAATTGATGGCTCTTCAAAAGGAACCGGAAACTGACTGTCCACGAGGCGTCAGGTACGTTAAATAATCGCCGCTTCCTCAAAATTGCCCACCCCAATGTAGTAAAGAAAACTAAGGAATCAGGAGATGTCCGGCGTCGCGATGTGCGTTCCGTTGATTGGAGCCATTGGTCTTGCGTTTAGCGTGTATCGATATTGGTGGGTGGCCAGGCAGGACCCTGGCACTCCTCAGATGCAGCAGATTGCGGCCAAGATCCGAAAAGGTGCGATGGCCTTTTTGAAGGCGGAATACACCGTACTGCTGGTGTTTCTGATCATTGTCGGCGGACTGCTGTACATGTCGGGTGGTCGAGCCGAATCGTCGCCGTTGATTGCATTATCGTTTGGCGTCGGAGCCGTCTTTTCCGGACTGGCCGGTTTTCTGGGAATGCGAGTGGCCACGCTGGCCAACGTTCGCACCGCCAACGCGGCTCGCAACGGCCTGGGACCAGCCCTGAAGCTGGCATTCAGCGGCGGCAGTGTGATGGGTTTATCCGTCGTAGGTCTTGGCGTGGTCGGACTGGGAAGCCTGTTCCTGTATTATGGCAACCACTTCGGGACAACCGGTGACGATCTTGCTCGCACGATTAACGTGCTGACCGGATTCTCTTTCGGTGCGTCTTCGGTGGCATTGTTCGCTCGACTGGGCGGCGGCATTTATACGAAGGCGGCGGATGTTGGAGCCGACCTTGTGGGCAAAGTGGAAGCCGGAATTCCTGAAGACCATCCGCTGAACCCCGCGACGATTGCTGACAACGTCGGCGATAACGTGGGCGATGTTGCCGGCATGGGGGCCGACCTGTTTGAAAGTTATGTCGGTTCGATTATCGGAGCGATGGTGCTGGGTGCCGCGTTCCTGCTGGCCGAAACTCCTGTCGCAGAATTCGCCGACCGTCTTGGTGGGCTTGCTCCCGTGTTGCTGCCGCTGTTGCTGGCGGCGGCCGGTGTCCTGGCATCGGTGATTGGCACGTTCTTTGTGAATGGAGACGAAAAGTCGAGTCCTCAGAAGGCACTGAACCGAGGCGAACTCGTTGCCGCAGGAATCATGATCGCCGCGAGCCTCGGAATTATCCTGACCGTGCTGCCACCGGCGTGGACGTTTGACGAAGTGGAATACAGCCGCATGGGCGTTTTCTGGGCCACCATCATTGGCCTGGGTTGTGGCCTGGCGATTGGAATCATCACAGAATATTACACCGGCTGCGGCAAAAAGCCGGTGCGTGAAATTGCTGAACAGTCAGTGACGGGTGCGGCCACGAATATCATATCCGGGTTGGGAGTCGGCATGATGTCGACCGCGATCCCGATCATTCTGATTGCCGCCGCGATCATCGGTGCTCATGAAGTCGCGGGCCTGTACGGCATCGCCATTGCCGCCGTGGGAATGCTGTCGAACACCGGAATTCAACTGGCCGTCGATGCTTATGGACCAATCGCCGACAACGCTGGCGGCATTGCAGAAATGACGGGCCTGCCTCCCGAAGTTCGCGAACGCACAGACGAACTCGATGCTGTCGGAAACACGACGGCCGCTATCGGCAAAGGCTTCGCCATCGGTTCCGCTGCACTCACCGCACTGGCGCTGTTTGCAGCTTACATGGCCACGGCGAAGATCGAGGACATCAACATCGCTCAGCCACTCGTCATGGCGGGGCTGTTGTTAGGAGCGATGTTGCCGTTTCTGTTTTCCGCACTCGCCATGCAGGCGGTGGGCCGAGCAGCTCAGAAAATGATTACGGAAGTGCGTCGCCAGTTTGCTGACATTCCCGAACTAAAAGTCGCTTTGGAAGTCTGCCGCCGCAACGAAGGCACTGAAGCTCACACGTGGTCGGAACAGGATCAGCGGACGATGGACGATGCGATCGAAAAAGTCGAATGCGACAAATGCGTCGCAATCTCTACACGAGCGTCGCTGCGGGAAATGGTGCTGCCCGGTATGCTCGCAATTGTGGCCCCGATCCTGACGGGTTTCACCGGCGGTCCTGAAATGCTGGGCGGATTATTGGCAGGAGTCACCGTCAGTGGCGTACTACTGGCCATCTTCCAGTCAAACGCCGGTGGTGCGTGGGACAACGCCAAAAAGATGATTGAAAGCGGCGTTGTCGTTGATGGCGTGACCTATGGCAAGGGCAGTGATGCTCATGCAGCGTCCGTTGTCGGTGACACTGTTGGCGATCCGTTTAAAGACACGTCCGGCCCGGCTCTTAACATTCTGTTAAAGCTCGTTTCCGTGACGGCACTTGTCATCGCGCCTTGGTTGGTTGCATAATTGCTGCAAACAATTTGTTGCTAAGACTGAAGCCGGACTTTCAATAAGTCCGGCTTTTTTTATGCCGACGACGGTCGTGTTTTCCTGCGCAGTTGCGAGTAACTGCGGCTCGCTTCTCATCGCGGTTCATGGTCCGCTGATTGCGTAAAAAGCGGTCTATAGAATCGGACCGATCGTCACCACGACGTTGTTCAAAATGCGGCGCGAGTATGACCAGGAATGAACGTGCTCCATCGTCACCGGATCGGATTGTGAGATGTATTCTCGCTGCCGATCGATAATCGCTGCAGTAATAGCGTCATCGCGCAGCAGTATGTCGTTTTCGTAGTTCAGATCGAAGCTGCGCAGATCAAGGTTCGTCGATCCGACCAGCGACAACGCACCGTCGATGGTGAGCGTCTTGGCATGCAACACGCCGCCGCGGAATTCAAAGATCTTCACGCCGTGGTCCAGCAACTGCCGGTAGTGACTGTGGCTGGCAGCCGCCACAATCCACGAATCATTCCGTTGAGGAAGGATCAACGTCACGTCGACGCCTCGGATCGCAGCCGCACACAGTGCATCCAACACAGTGGTGTTTGGCACAAAATACGGCGTGGAAATGATGACTTCGTTGTTCGCCAACGTTAAGAGTGTGGCGAACAACTGCGGCGTCGCGCCACGACGTTCAGTTGGTCCATCCGCGAAGATCTGCGCCGGAAAACCACCTTCGAATTTGTCGGCCTTCATCTGGAACGAGGCGGGGATTTCGTCGCCGCTGTTCAGCAGCCAGTCTGAAGCGAACAGAAGTTGGCATTGAGCCACAACGGGGCCTTCAAACCGCAGCATGATGTCGACCCACGGCGCGAACTTTGCTTTCACACGAAATTCCGGATCCGCGCAGTTCTGGCTGCCGCACCACGTGATGCGGCTGTCGATGACCGTAATCTTACGGTGATTTCGCAGGTCGATACGGCTGAACAGGATCGTGTCCACAACCCAGCGCAGCGGCAGAGCGACTCGCAGATTCACGCCCGCGTCGCGCATGTCATGCCACAATGTCGACCGAACAAATCGGTTGGAACCCAGCCCGTCTGCCATTGCGTGAACGGTCACCCCGCGTTTGGCTGCGCGGATCAGCGCCTTGGCCACGTTCGTTCCCGTGTTGTCATCCAGCCAGATGTAGTACAGCACCTGAACGCAGTCGGTCGCGTTGTCGATATCTTCGATTAGACGCGACCGAGCCGTCGCTGCATCCGGAAGCAGTTCTGCGCGGTTGCCAATCGTGGTTTCGAAGCCGTCGACCGAAGCCGCTCGAAACGCAGTATGAAACTCGCGTTCAACATGCTGCGCGAGGTTTCGGTCGCAGCTTCCCATCGCCGCGCCTGCGATCTCGTGAAGCTTTTCGAAAATCCTGTTGTGCTGCTGATGGACGGTTCGCCCGAGGCTGATTTCGCCAAACAACAGATAGAGGAACACGCCCAGATAGGGAGCAAACAACATGACCAGAAACCACGCCAGCCGGGATTCCGCAGACAAGTCGTCTCGCAGCAAGATGCGAGTGGAAAACACGATCACGACAAGGCCGTGAGCGATTGCGAAACCCTGAATCAACACGTGGGCGTGGTTCCTTGTTCGGGCCGGCGTAACGCCGCCTGGCGTTTCATGAATCAGCTTCAGCGGCGCACAATCGCGACGTGGCAGCGACCACCAATCCGGTTCACGCATCGAAGTCTAATTGGACCGCACGACTTCAGGAAGCCGCGCGAATGCCAACAGTCGCGCAGTCATGCATTTCGACGACTGGTCGTGTTCTGCTCGATCCATTGCTTCAGAGCGACGGCCTGATTGTGTTGTTCGTCCTTCGCGCCGTACAGCAGCAGTATTACTTTGCCTCCGGACGCTTCCAGCAGTTCGGCGACTTCGTTTTCGCGCCCGTCCAGTTCTTCGAAGTAGCGTTTGCGGAATTCGTCCCAGCGTTCGGAATCGTGGTTGAACCATTTCCGCAGTTCGGTGCTGGGGGCCAGATCCTTCTTCCAGACATCGATTTTAAGCTCTTCCTTCTTCACACCTCGCGGCCAGATACGATCGATCAGAACTCGGTATTGCCCGGCAGGTGCGGAAGCGTCATAAGCGCGAGCCAGTTCGATCTTTGTTTTCTGTCTAGACACGGTCGCATTCCTTTGGCAGTGAAGGACACACGACAGAATTATGCAAACGGCACGCCTGAACGGAAAGCTGAAGCCCGAGTCATGAACGAACAGAAACAGACAGACAGACAGCTTCCTGTCGAAGTAAATCCAACCATCGGTCAGTCGGCCGACTCGGCGCGAGCATGCAACGATTCGATCGCTTCGGCTCGCGTTTTGAAAGGCACCCAGAAGAAGTCGGTGCGAGCGTTTTCCAGCAGCATCAGACTCTTCATCATCTGACTCATGTTGTCGCTAAGACAGCACAGCACGGCTTCGCCGCCGCCCTGGCGAGCTTTCTTGGCCAGACGAATCAGCATGCCTACGAAAGTGGATCCGAAGTATTCCAGCTTGCTGAAATCGATTAACAGATGAGTCACGTCGTCGCCGTTGAGCATGCGATACGTGTCGTTGTAGGCGTTGCGAATGTCGGCGTCGCGGAATTCCATCAGGCTTCCGGCCGGTTCTACAACCAGAATGTTGTCAACGTGATTGAATTCAAACACCGGTCGATCTTGGGACATCACTTCAGGGCTTCAACAAGGTCTGGAATTATGCGTTCTATGGGCCACGCCCGCGAAGGTCGGGTGACCACGTTATTCACCCGGCAGCGGGATCACAACCATACAACAATCGATGTTTATTGGCGATGGCCGCCAAAGCCAGACTGGACGCAGCAGATTTTTCTTAACCGGCCTGGACGGGTTGCACGGGCAGACGTGATTTCAACGGGTGAGAGCAGAACAGCAGCATAAATGCAGAAACGTGGTCTCCGCATTTTCGGTGTGCTTTTGTTCAACGGCTTCGAATTCACGATGTTTCTGGCCAGCGATGCGAAACCTAACAGCACCACGTCCCCCAGTTACGGAAATCCGGCTCGTCGACAGGGTTAGACGGGGCATTCGATCGAAACGCCCACGGGATTCGATAGAATCCCGTCCCAACGTCTGTCGCATTGCAACGCTACAAACAGCTCGGCGCGCCCAGTCGGCGGCGACCGACGTTCGCCCTCTTTTTTCTTCACTAACTTTACTAAACACTGACGGCCACTCACACGCCGATACTACAAGGCTCATCCATGACCGCTCATCCGGAACTCGGCAAGCTCGAACGCCTGAACTGCAACGTTTTTCCGAATGCTCCCGCCGCTGCTCGCAAAGTGGCTGACGATATCGCAACGCTGATCCGGGACCGAGCGGAAAAAGGCAAGAGCTGCGTGCTGGGGCTGGCGACGGGGTCAACGCCCGTCGGGATCTACGCGGAACTCGTGCGACTGCACAAAGAAGAAGGTCTGTCGTTCGCCAACGTCGTCACCTTCAATCTGGACGAATACTACCCAATGCAGCCTAACGAATTGCAAAGTTACGTTCGGTTCATGCACGAGCATCTGTTCGACCACATCGATATTCCGGCTGAGAACGTCCACATCCCGGACGGAACGGTTCCCGCTGATCAGGTGGCGGAATACTGTCAAAAGTACGAAGAAAAAATTGCGGAAGTCGGCGGCATCGATATTCAACTGCTGGGTATCGGCCGCACGGGACACATTGGATTTAACGAACCTGGTTCCGACGAAACCAGCCGCACGCGACTTATCACGCTTGATACGGTAACTCGCACCGACGCGGCAAGCGATTTCTTCGGCGCAGAAAACGTGCCTCGTCGAGCCATCACGATGGGCGTCGGCACCATCCTGAATGCGTGGAAAATCTACATTCTGGCGTTCGGCGAAAACAAAGCTCAGATTGTGGCTCGCACCGTGGAAGGCGAACAGCATCCCGGTGTTCCGGCCACATACCTGCAGCAGCACCGCAATGTCGAAATGCTGTTGGACCCTGCGGCCGCCACCGAACTGACTCGCACCAAATTCCCGTGGCTTGTTGAACACGTCACGTGGACGCCCGACATCATTCGCCGAGCCGTCATCTGGCTGGCGGAAAAAATGGGCAAGGCCATTCTGAAGCTGACCGACGCCGACTACAACGAAGAAGGTTTGCAAAACCTGCTGGCGGTCTACGGATCGGCGTACGAAATCAACCTGGAAGTCTTCCGTCATCTGCAGGGAACAATCATTGGCTGGCCAGGCGGCAAGCCAGACAGCGCAAAACAGCCGGGCGACCGACCCGCGAAGTTCGATCACATCTTCCCAAAGCGAATCATCTGCTTTTCGCCTCACCCGGACGACGACGTGATTTCGATGGGCGGCACGTTGATTCGCCTGGCCGCTCAAAAGCACGACGTCCACATTGCTTACCAGACGTCGGGCAACATCGCAGTGTTCGACGAAGACGCCATTCGGTTCGCGGAATTCGCTGCCGAATTCTGTGCCAACTTCAAGGTCGGCACCGAACAGGTCAAGGAACTGGAAAACCACATCGACGAATTCCTGAAGAACAAGCAGCCCGGTCAGGTCGACAGCGACGCCGTGCAGCAACTGAAGGGGATTATTCGTCGAGGCGAAGCTCGCGCGGGGGCTCGCTGCGTGGGGATTCCTAATGAGAAACTTCACTTTCTGGATATGCCGTTTTACGAAACCGGGCGCGTCAAAAAGATGCCGCTGGGTGACGCCGACATTCAGGTGATTGTGAAGCTGCTGCGTGAGATCAAGCCGCATCAGATCTACGCGGCGGGAGACCTCTCCGATCCGCATGGAACTCATCGCACATGCCTGAAAGCGATCATCGAAGCCTGCGATGTGTGCCGCGAAGATGATTGGTACCAGGACTGTGAAGTCTGGATGTATCGCGGTGCATGGCAGGAGTGGCCGATTTATCAAATCGAAATGGCTGTGCCACTTAGCCCGAAGGAAGTCGAACGCAAGCGTCAGGCGATCTTCAAACACGAATCGCAAAAGGACCGAGCTCTTTTCCCTGGTGCGGACATGCGAGAATTCTGGCAGCGTGCAGAAGCTCGCAACGCCGGAACCGCTCGCGCCTATGACTCCCTGGGACTTGCCGAATACGAAGCAATCGAAGGCTTCGTACGGTGGGACGGAGTCTGGGGGCTGGACGATTAGCTAAGCGGTCCATAAGTGTCGCACTGCTGGGTGCCAGCCGTATCTTCTGTCACAAGTTTTGTTGACCGGAACAGCTTCTTTGTGCCTGCGGCCAACGGCTTGGGGCACAAAGATCCGGACAGGGCGAGTGAGTCGATCGACGCCGCCACTAGCGCGGCGCATCACGCGGAGCGTGATGGCTACGTGGCCGTCATGTTTCCGCAACACGAGGCACGCATGGATTGCTTCGGCCTGGCAGAAGACGCCGTCCGGACTGTTCGCCCGCGATAGAAATCTGTGTGACTTCTGAAAGCAGCGAAATCCATCATGTTGCAGGATATCACACTCGTCGGAGCCAGTGTTCGGAGCCTTGCCGAATCAGCGGTGCGAGACGGGTTGGTTCCGTTCTGCGTCGACATGTTCGGCGACGCGGATTTGCTGCGTTTGCTGGATGACGTGTCAGGCGAGCACCGGAACCTGTTTCGGCAGATTGCTTCGTTCGACCAGACACCAGATGCGCTACGCGACGTGCCACCGAACGTTCCACTGCTGGTCACCGGCGGAATTGAAAACGATCCCGACTTGCTGCGGACGCTTGCCCAAAGCCGGCCGCTGTTGGGACCGCCACCGGATGTAATTTCCGAACTGCGAAACCCCACGCTGTTGTTCCCCACGCTGGAACACAACGGAGTGGCCGTGCCGACGTGGCAGTGCGCCGTCGATGGTCACAACTTCGATGAGCATCGCTGGCTGCGAAAGTCGTTTCGATCGGCCGGCGGCCAGGACGTCTCCTGGCTGGCCAGGAATACAACCGCCAAGTCACAAACGGAGTTACCGCAATGCGGCTCCTACCTGCAGCAGTTTCTCAGCGGTCCCACCATGTCAGCCACGTTCTTTGCGGCCGATGAGTGCGAGACTCAGTTGATCGGAGTATCACTGCAGATTTCCGGGGCGTCAGAAGTCTTTGCGCCGGAGTTCCATTTTTCCGGCAACCTCGGGCCGCTGACCGTGGCCGACCACTTGCGACGGCAGATCGAACATTCTGGGCAAGTGATCACGCAACAATGGGCGGTGACCGGCTTGTTCGGCGTCGACTTCGTCGTCCACGGTGACCGTGCATTTGTTCTGGAGGTCAATCCTCGGGTTACGGCGTCTCACGAGTTATACGAACAGTCGAATGCAGAACAGCGTGGCCACGTCGCGATGCAGATGACTGCGACCGCCCCAAAAGCCGCTCGTGCATCGATTCCGCCACGGACCGGGCGCGGCGTGCCAAATGCCGGGTTACTCAGGATGGTCGTCTACGCGGACGAAGGAATCACTCTGACCGAACGCGACCATCAAAAAATGCTGCAAAAGTGTTGTCGCACCGATCAGCCGCTGCCGCCCGCGTGGCTGGCCGACGTTCCGCAGCCTGGGGCACGCGTTCCGGCCCAAACGCCGCTGTGTTCGGTCTATTTGCGGCTGGAAAAGGGACTCACGTCGCAGAATCTTGGCCATCCAGCGGCTCTGTCGGCGGTCCGGAGTCTTGTCGATGTGCTGCCGCTGCAGACTCCGCTGAAGGTGGAGTCATTATTGCGCCGCTTGCAAGTTCAAATGACACTTCTTGAAACTGATCGACATTTACCATAAGTGAAACCGCTCTGAGACTCGTCAGGGCGGAATATTATGATAAGAATCCCTGTGGTAAGCGGCGTGACTGGTGTTCATTTCAAATGTGAGACCCTGAGTCTCGAAAGTTTTCAGGAGATGCCAAAGGCAGTTCGATGAGTAAGGGCAAGGCAACCGACGTTCGAATTCTGAATGTCGAGATCGGGTTTGAGGCAGTTTCGTTTCGTGCACCGCTTAAGTTTGGCGGGCGAGTGGTTGATCATACGTACCTGATCAACGCCCGCGTGGATGTCGAATCGCGGTCAGGCAATCAGGCTTCAGGTTACGGCAGCATGCCGGTCGGCAATGTCTGGGCCTGGCCGTCACCGAACGTCGAACCGGCTGACGGCGAAGCGGCGATGAAAGCCTACGCCGAAAAATTCGCTGAGCTGTTCGCCAGCTACCCTGAATTCGCTCACCCTTTGGAAATCCATTTCAACGTCGGGGCGGAATTTCATCATCAGGCGAAAAAGATTTCGGATCGCCTGAATCTGGCGGAACCGCTTCCTCAACTGGCTCAACTGGTCTCCACCAGCCCCATTGATGCCGCGTTGCATGATGCGTACGGGCGAGTCCATAAGAAGAACATCTTTCACCTGCTGTCGGCAGAATACTGCAACGAAGACCTTTCGTATTTTCTGGACGAACAATTCGCCGGCGAGTACCTCGACAAATACACGCTGCGAGAACCGGTCGCCAAGCTGCCGCTGTACCATCTGGTCGGCGCGCTGGATCCACTGACCGATGCTGATGTTACGGACCGTCCCGACGACGATTTGCCGATGACACTGGGCGAATGGATCGCCGCTGACGGACTCACGCACCTGAAGATCAAGCTGTCCGGCGACAATCTCGATTGGGACGTCGATCGCGTCTTGGCAGTCGAAAAGATCGCGACGGACGCTCAAGCGAAACGGGGTTGCGCTGAGTGGTTTTATAGCTGCGATTTCAACGAAAAGTGCGATTCGGCAGAGTACGTGATCGAGTTTTTGAACCGCGTCAAGAGCAGTGCCGCACAGGCCTACGATCGCATTCAATATATCGAACAGCCTACCAGCCGAGATCTGGAAGCGGCGTCGGCGGCGAAGATGCACGACGTGGCTAAGCTAAAGCCCGTCGTGATCGACGAAGCTCTGGTCGACTATGAAGCGTTGCTGAAATGCCGCGAACTGGGCTACTCAGGCGTGGCGTTGAAAGCCTGCAAGGGACAAACGGAATCTCTGTTCGCGGCGGCGGCGGCTCAAAAGTTTGACATGTTCTTGTGTGTCCAGGACCTGACCTGTCCGGGATCGTCGTTCCTGCACTCATGCAGCCTGGCGGCGCATATCCCCGGTATCGCGGCGGTCGAAGGAAACGCTCGCCAATATTGCCCCGGTCCAAACAAGAAGTGGCGTAAGCGGTATCCAGCCGTCTTCGACATCAAAGATGGAAATATCGTGACGGATCGCCTGAACGAACACGGGCTGGGCTTCCATCTACCGGAATGGGTGTCGTCAATTCCGGCCGGTGTGAAAGATGACGGAGCGGATCAGGTTGCGACCACAGAACGCATCGTGAAGAAAACGGTTCGCGACGAAAGTTAGAACCAAGCCCGATCCCTGCGTGGCTCTCGCAGGTTTCGGCAAGAGGCTCAAGGGAGCTCGACCATGCAGGAAGAATCCAGCTACGTTTGCGAAAGCTGCGGCGAAGACATTGTCATTCCCGTCGACCTGACGGCAGGCCATTCTCAGGAATATGTCGAGGACTGTCCGGTGTGTTGCTGCCCGAACGTCATCCGTCTTGATGTCGATGACGAAGGCCACGTGAGCGTCAGCGCGACTGCCGAATAGGGACGCTGAAGGAAACCTGCCGAACCGCAGAAGAGGCCCGACTTTCCCTTTGGTAAGCTATTAAAACGCCAGTGCGGCAACGGTCATTTCCGGCGGGGGTTCTCTTTTTCGACCTTCAGCGAACAGTCGAGATACTGAGCCAGCGCCAGCACGACCTGCACTGAGATCGGGCGACCTTTTTCTTCGAACTTGATCAGCGTAGACGGCGCGACATTCAGTTCCGCAGCGACCTTGGCAATTGATTCGCCCCGGTCCTCGCGAATCTGTTTCAGTGATGCAGCCAGCTGATACACGACGTCAGTTTCGTGATTGCGTCGCCGACCGATACGCGACCAGTTCACTCCACCACTGGATACGCCACCTACACGAGGCGGTTTTTGCTTGGGCTCCTGCCGAGGAATCACGCTGTTCCCTGACTTCACCACATTCTTCGACTTTTTCTTCACGGAACAACCTCGCGATGCATTTCTCAGTCCGTTGCCGTAGATCGGATGCAGAGAAACCCAGGCACCAAAATCACTGACGTGCAGCAATTGCGAAATACGCCGAGACAATTTCCACTGCAAATCCGTCGACCAATGAAACCTAGAGCTTCCGCGCAGTGCAGCACGCTCCAGAACCATGGCTCAGCTATCTTTGGCCACCTAAAGGTGTAGTCAGATGTTATCCCTTACGCGGCAGCGGCGATGTTGCCAGCTGGAAGCTTAGAATTCAATACTTCATCGCAAAGAGTTTGCAAGAAAATCGATTCCAGGCCCGCAAGGCATCGCGCAACCAGACTTCCGTCCATCACTCGGTGATCGTATGCCAGGGTCACTCGGGTAATTCCATTTTCATTCAGTGGGCCATACGTCAAACAGCCCGTATGCACAGACGGCGGGATCTGAATTTCGGCCCCCTGACCAGACAGCGTGGACAGAAAGAAGGTCCCAAGCCGTTCTGCTCGAGCCGCCTTCACTACGTGGATATTCCAACCCCAAATGAATCGACGCATTAACGTAGGAAGTTGCGCCAGACGGAGCTCACGACGAAACCGACGCGACACCGGTTTAGTAACCATTTCGTCGATATGAGCCTGAATTTCGACGAGGCTGAGCTCTTCCGGACGCGGGATCCGGCCCCAGAACAACCACGGCTCTCCTTTGTGCTCGCGTTGCACGGTCAGCACACCCACACTGGAAGGATGCTGGTACATGTGGGCGAACGGCCAGCGGTACCATGTTTGCCGCAGTTCCGGAACGTCCTTCGCCAGCAGAGCGTATGCTTTTAAAAACAGTGCGGGCCACGAAATACGCACTGCAGCGGCTGAACGAGCGGCCGACAAGGCTGAGAGATCGATGCGGCGATCATGACCGCATTGCGGCACGGCGCGATTGAAGTACAGCAAATCCCATGAAAGCCGACGGGATCGAGGGATTCCGAAGATGCGGCCGTTTCTGTCCTTCTGCACGTTCTCGCCCTTCCTTGAAGCAAGCGGCCGGTCAGAAGAAACGCTTAGAAGCCCGGCTTTTGTGCAAAGCCGGGCTTCTCATTCGGTTCGCGTCTGTGGCCGTTCGTCCGAGACTTTATAGAACTCTGATTAGCACAGGGCGGAGTCTACAAAATCTATCAGGCGAGGCGAACACCAGACTATTGTCTTTGTCGACTACCGCAGCGTATAGATTGCCGGATCGTCGATAATGAACGGCGTTGACCACGTACGACCATCGTTCATATTGACGGAATTGAAGAAGTGCGTGGCAAAGATCTCAGCACGATAGCTGTAAGGGAAGCTGGACAACAGGTGGTCTGACGGTCGCAGATCTTCGACACCTGGCTTTGCGTAATAGTGAACCATTCCGTCCGGTGAAACGGACATACCGAAAGTCCACCAGCCGGGCGTGAGTTTCACGCTTTGAACTTCGTGCCCCGTGGCGTTGCCGCGAATCAACAGCACAGCTTCATCCTGTTCAAACCGAGGATCGGTCTCGCTGTGGAACTCGAAGAAGAAGCCCGGCCAGTACGCTTCCTGTTCTTTCACCTTCCGACTAAAAATGAAACCTCGCTTCGATTCCGTGACAGTCGTCTTCACATCGATGCGGTAACCGAAATGGGCGCCGGAACGGTTTTCCCAGTTTTCAAATGGTGGCAACCAGATGCGGCAGGTGGCACTGGGACCGCGACCGACGTCAATGCCGCCAATTCGTGACGCACATTTCATCACGAAGTCGTCCTGCTCCATCTTGCGGCTCGGACGATGCGGAATGCCCGTATTCATGGTCTGCAGCTTCAACGCTCCCTGGCTTCCGGGAATGCCGCCGGCCGGTGTTGGCACGCGTTCAATTACATCAGGCTGGCCTCGCTTGGGACTTTCAAACCAGCGACCGTTGTTGGATGCTCCCAGAGGGCGGCGTTCGTTGTCGTCCTGTTCGCGGCTGGATTTTTCGCCTCGAGGGAACCATTGCCAGTTGGGATCTTCGAAATCATCACCGACCATCGTCTGACGAACGCCGGTTCCGGGCACAATCTGCCCGTCGGCTCGCGTAAAGAAGACCGGAATGGCGATCACAAAACACGTGAAGCGTAGAAGTCGAAGCGACATCATGTCGCGTCCTCTCTGTAAACGAAGTCTGATAGCGAAGCCTGATCCGGTGGACTCGTCCTTGCCCGGTCACCAACGCACGCCGCACAACCCGGTTGCGTCCCTGCAACGAAGCTGTGACTTGTGCGAGCCGAAAGAATGACATTGCCTGCTGAAAGAGTCGCATGATTCGACGAAACCGGCATCCTGCCTGCCTGTCGAGATGGCTTTCCAGCGTGTGCGGCACGCATTCTTTCTGCCAGAGGTATCGGAACTTATGTTGCAGGCAGCAAAGGCAAATCATTCCCTGAAACAGTGTCCATCCGTTCCTGTGACGCTCTATCCAAAACCCTTGCGCGGCCTGGCTAACCGGAATCTTTTAACATGGTGTCGCGTCGACGAGGTCAGCAGGAAACAGCAACCGACGCAGGCGTTCTGCAGAGTTTGCCGCATTCTTTTCGACCATCGTTGAACGGGCGTCAGCAATTCGAGACACTTCCGGATCTGTTGTTCGTTTTCTGGTGAACCCGCGATGCACGCCACCGACTTTCTTGCCAAACACAAAACGCTGCCCGACAAGCCGGTTGTTGTGCTTTACGGCAGCGAACGATTCTTGAAGCTGCAAGTGCTGAACATCGTGCCCGGATGTGGTGACGATGACGACGAAGAAGATGTCGCGTTAACGCGAGTCGCTGGCAAAGATGCCGATTTACGCAGCGTGTGCGACGAACTGCTGACGGTTTCGATGTTTGGCGATAAGCGAGTCGTACTGATCGAAGAAGCCGACGATTTCGTCTCAAAGAACAGGCCGGGCCTGGAAAAGTACGTCGCTAATCCATCGCAGTCGTCGCTGCTGGTTCTGGATGTGAAGTCCTGGCCCAAAAATACCAAGCTGGCGAAGGCCACGGCAAAGGTCGGCTTGAATCTGGAATGCAGCGAACTGAAGGGAGCAGCGCTGGCGAAATGGCTGGTAAAAACAGCACTGGACGTCCACGGCAAAAAAATCGACGGGCCCACCGCCGCGTTGGTTGTACAACTTGCCGGAGACAGCCTTGGCCTGCTGCAACAGGAACTGAACAAGCTTGTTTCTCTGGTCGGCGATGCCGACACGATTACTCAGGAAGACGTGACTCGCGTGGTCGGCGGCTGGCGCGTGGAAACCACATGGCAAATGCTGGACGCAATTCGCGATGGCGATGTCGGCACTGCGCTCGTCGATTTGAACAAGCTGATCATGGCTGGCGACGCGCCTCAGAAAATTCTGGGCGGCCTGACATTCACTTTCCGAAAGCTGGCCGAAGCCACTGAGTTCGCTCGGCAAACTCGCGACCTGTCCGGTGCTCTGCGTTCTGCCGGAGTGTTTCCGCAGGCAATAGGCCCGTCAGAAAAGTACCTGAAGCGTATTGGCTTCGACAAAGCCAGCCGCATCTTTCAGTTGCTGATCGAAGCAGACGCCAACATGAAAGGTGGAAGCCGAGTCGATCCGAAACGGCAGCTGGAAGTCCTGTTCCTGAACCTGGCGAATGCGTGACGGCGTCGTTCATTTGCAGGTGGCAAGCTTTGCCGTATCTAAGCTTCCTCCAGCTGCAGCCGCCTACCCGCATCCGCGACCAACGGGAGCACCGCCGGCGCCTAAGCCATCCACCGTCATCGGCTCCCCATGCCAATCGCCTGCCGGGGCCTCCCGGCGCATAAAGAAAGCACTCCGAAGGTTGGACCTTCGGAGTGCCTTGATTCTTTTCGCTTAGCGATCGATCGCCGCCCGAACTAAGGGCGAGATCAGTCGGTCAGAGAACTAGTTGCAGCATGCGTTACAGCCGTTGCTGCCGCATCCGCTGCTGACTGCACCGCCACAAGCTGGTCGCCAGACCTGTGAAGTCACAGTCTGAGGAACCATCTGCTGAACCTGAACCTGTACTTCACGCTGTTCAGGACGAGTTACACATACGGTGTATGTGTAAGGAACCTGTTCAGTAACCTGACGTGGAACCTGAACTGTGCGAGTTCGCTGTTCCTGACGAGTCTTCGTGACAGTGTAGGTGTAAGGAACCTGCTCCTGAACCTGACGAGCTACACATACTGTGCGAGTTCGCTGTTCCTGACGAGTCTTGCAAACCGTGTAGGTGTAAGGAACCTGTTCCTGAACCTGACGGCAAACATTGATCGTGCGAGTTCGCTGTTCCTGACGAGTCTTGCAAACCGTGTAGGTGTAAGGAACCTGTTCCTGAACCTGACGGCAAACGTTGATCGTGCGAGTTCGCTGTTCCTGACGAGTCTTGCAAACCGTGTAGGTGTAAGGAACCTGTTCCTGAACCTGACGGCAAACGTTGATCGTGCGAGTTCGCTGTTCCTGACGAGTCTTCGTAACCGTGTAGGTGTAAGGAACCTGTTCCTGAACCTGCTGGTAAGTCGTGTAAGGAACTTCAACCTGAACTGGGTTGGAAACCCAAACGCGACGAGTACCGCAAGAGTTGCCACAGCTGTTAGCAATAGCACCGCAGCATGCAGCAGCACCGCAGCCACCACAAGCAGAGGCACAGCCACCGCAAGAGTTGCCACAACCACCGCAAGCACCAGCGTTACAACCGCCACAAGGCTGTTCTTCCCAGTGACCCTGATCCTGGCAAACTGTGCGAGTCTGCTGAACAGGTACTGAGCGACAAACAGTACGAGTGCCAGTCATCTGCTCCTGGTAAGGAACACAAACCGTGTAGGTCTGTTCCTGAGGCTCAGATACTGTACGGCAAACAGTACGAGTGCCAGTCATCTGCTCCTGGTAAGGAACGCAAACCGTGTAGGTCTGTTCCTGAGGCTCAGATACTGTACGGCAAACAGTACGAGTGCCAGTCATCTGCTCCTGGTAAGGAACACAAACCGTGTAGGTCTGTTCCTGAGGCTCAGATACTGTACGGCAAACAGTACGAGTGCCAGTCATCTGCTCCTGGTAAGGAACGCAGACAGTGTAAGGCTGCTCAACCTGCTCCGTAACTGTCTTGCAAACAGTACGAGTGCCAGTCATTTGCTCCTGGTAAGGAACGCAGACGGTGTAAGGAACCTCTTTGGTGTCCATAACTGTACGGCACACGGTTCGAGTTCCCTGACGCTGTTCCTGAACAGGAACATTAACAGTGATGGTACGGGTTTCCGTAACCATCTGTGGGCACATTACTGTTCGTTCAACAGTTTCCCACGTTCCACAGCTCCCGCCAACAGCACCGCCACCGGCGACACCGCAAGAACTTCCGCAGCTTGAACCACAGCTTCCAGACCCACAGGGGCTGCAGCTTGAAGCGCAAGGGGCGGAGCAACAAGAGCTGACATTGCTGCCACAGCAGCTACCAGCTTGAGCAGACGCAGACATTAATGCCGCGGCCGCGAGTGTCAGAACATATCGCATGTTCGTTCAACTCCTCCATTTTTCGAATCGAAATGATTCAGTAACTTGAAACGTCACGAGGAACGCCCCCCGTGCACACAACAACAGATCCCAACGTGGACAGTTAGGTCAAACGCCTGATTTATCCCCGTTACACCCTCGCCCCAGCCAGAAACGATGGGTAGCGGCGGATGATGGCCCGACAACGATATTCATCGCGAATATAGCATGGGCAGTTTTGGTTAAACAAGTAATTTAGAAAGTTTGTACCCAAACCAATAAAGATTGCCGGTCTCACACAATCTTTCGATTGCAACACCTTGGTCGAATGAGCGGAAGATGCAAGGCGCTGGATCACGAATCGAACGATTCGAGCGTGAGGAGATAGGGGTTTTACGGGTTCCGCAATTGACACGAGAAATGAAGCGAAATCCCGCAGGGCAATCTGGAAAAACTTTACAGTGAACCACAAAATTCCGTCACAAATGCCAGTGCGACTAAGCGGGCGTCGATTGTGACCTGCAGAATTCTCAGCTATAGTTGCGCCAGCCAGCAATTCTGCCTGTTCAGTCGGTGATTGCGAGTCAACGGCCGTGTTGCCGATCCTCCAGTGACGACCCCCCGTTCACATCAGTACCGCGTATCTTGAAAATTCAGGCGTTATGAAGTTTTGCCTCGTCGACCGCATCGTTGAATTGACCCCCGGTCAGTCGATTTCCACCACCAAAAATGTGAGTCTCGCGGAAGAATACCTGCAGGACCATTTTCCGGGGTTTGCGATCCTGCCCGGAGTGCTCATGGTTGAGGCTCTGGTGCAAAGTTGTGCGTGGTTGTCTCGCGTGACCGATGATTTTCAGTTCAGTACCATTCTGCTAAAGCAGGCCAGAGCCGTTAAATTCAACAATTTTCTGAAGCCGGGACAGACATTGCATGTCACGGCAACGATGAAGAAGAATGAAGACGAAACCGTAAGTTTTCAAGCGGCCGGCACAGTTGAAGATCTGTCCGCCGTCAGTGCCAAACTCGTTCTTTCCAAGCAAAACCTGCGGACAACTCGCCCCGACATGGCCGATGCAGATCAGCGAGTGACGACTGCGATGCAGGAGCTTTACAACCAGATCTGTCACGAATCCGTGATTTCAAAAAGTGCCGGGTAAACGCATTCCAATGGCTGTTTTCCGGTCCGCGGCCCCACTGTTGCCGCAAGCTGGTAATTTATCTCGCAGCAGCTCATCTGTCCAACGATCACGTACATGTTCTGACAAGGCACCCGGGGCGACCTGCAGCAACCCGTTCTGGCTGGCTCCCCACAGGCCCCGGTGGCATCAATGCTCGCTGCGGAAGGGCTGGTCACTGAGCTGAATGCGTTCATCGATAATACTTCACTAACCACGAAATTTTTGAGTAGCCAGGAAAGTCAGGAAATATGAGTCTTGAAGGTCGAGTCGCTTTGGTCACCGGTGGAAGCCGGGGAATTGGTCGGGGAATTGTTGAGGCACTAGCTGGCGACGGAGCCAAAGTCGCATTCGTTTACAATTCGAACTCCGCTGCAGCAGACGAAGTCGTCGCCAGCATGAAAGAAGCGGGCCACGAAGTCATGGCCATTCAGGCGGATGTCCGTTCAAAAGACGCGGCGGACAAAGTCATCGCTGACGTGGTCGAAGCGTGGGGTTCCATCGATATTCTCGTGAATAATGCGGGCATCATCCGCGACGGGCTTCTGGCGATGATGGATGCCGACCAATGGCAGGACGTTATCGATACGAACCTAACCAGCGTTTTCAACTTCTGCCAGGCAGCCACTCGACAAATGATGTCTCAGCGTTATGGACGCATCATCAACATGTCCAGCGTGGCAGCCGATGTCTCCAATCCCGGCCAGGCGAATTACGCAGCCAGTAAAGGGGGCGTTGAAGGCTTCACTCGCTGTATCGCGACCGAATTGGCTCGCCGCGGCATCACGGCCAACGCTGTTGCCCCTGGCTTTATCGAAACTGACATGACACAAGCCGTGGTCGAAGCGGCGGGCAAGGAAATTAAGAAGAAAATTCCGTGCCGAAGACTCGGCCTGCCATCGGACATCGCCAATGCAGTTCTGTTTTTCGCACAGGAATCCTCCTCTTACGTGACCGGACAGATCATGAAAGTCGACGGCGGCCTGACGTTGGGTGGGATTAGCTAGGCGTTGGGAGCAAAACAGATGCCTGACGCCGCGATGTTCTCGCTGAAAACGCGAAATTTGCGGTCAGGTTGAGTCTGGATTTCGTCCAGCTTCCCCAAATGTCAGAGCGATATGCATCGGTTTGGCACGGTGGATAGCAGGTAAAGGCGGGGATTGTGGCCTTGAGTTTCCTCAGCCGTTCAATCGCCCCTTAAATTCGAGTAATTCGTGGTTTGTGGAGCTGAAGGTCGATTTTTTTAACCGTCAGCCGTAGACTTCCCGATCGCATGAGTGGCTTTGGGGGCCACGTTGCGTTTTATATAACTATCGAACAAGGCATCGTCGCCTGCCTGGTTCGATTGGCTGGGTTCGGCGATGATTCCTCGTTTGCACACAAAGTGCGACAAAAAGGAGATGATCTGATAATGGCATCTGATGAAGAAATTTTCGAGAAGGTTCAGGAGACCCTTGTCGATGCGCTGGGTGTAGATGATGACGAAGTCGAAAGTTCAGCGACGCTGATCGGGGATCTGGGGGCAGAATCCATTGACTTTCTGGACATCGTTTTCCGCCTGGAAAAGAACTTTGATATCAAGATTCCACGCGGCGAACTCTTTCCGGAAAATCTGGCTTCGGCCGATTCTGGATTCGTTGCCGATGGAAAAGTGACCGAAGGTGGGATCGCTCAACTGCGTGAAAAGATGCCGCATGCCGATGTCGATTCCTTCGCCGCAGACCCTCAGGTCAACAAGATCCCGGATCTGTTTACCGTGGACATGATCTGCAAGTTCGTGAAGTCGCGGTTGAATTAGCAGCTTAACTGGGAACTCCGGCGATCGTGATCAGCATGGTCCTTATGCGTATCACGCCGGAGAGCAGCAGCACGTAGCCTCGGGCGCGAGCCCGAGGTTGGCGATGCACCGATCCAGAAAAGCGGATAGAAAGGCCCGTGACAGCAGAAATTCAGATGCTGTCATCGCACCGTAACTTGCGGCCGGCTTTCGATCGATGCCCCGCAGAAATTGAGTCTACTTTTTAACGGCGAATTGCACAGCGATTGACCGTTAGCTCAGGCTGAGGAATGAGTACTTCAACGGGCGTGCATTGCGGTATTCCAAAGCTCTAAACAGCCCGTCGTCATCAAATCACGCGCTAAAAATCCGCCAACCTTTTTCTTACTTTCGGACACACGTTTAACATGCGTTGGTATTGGGTCGACAGGTTCATCGAATTCAATTCCGGGCAGTCGGCTAAGGCTGTCAAGAATGTATCGTTGTCTGAAGAACATCTGCACGACCACTTCCCGGGTTTTCCCGTGATGCCTGCGTCGCTGATGATTGAAGGAATGGCCCAAACGGGCGGCATTCTTCTCGGCGAAAAATACAATTTCGAATACAATGTGATTCTTGCCAAAGTGCCGAAGGTAGAATTCCACAGCTGGGCCTGTCCCGGCGACCAACTGATCTACGCGGCCACGCTGGAGAATGCGGGCGAACAAGGCGGGGCAGTACAAGTGACCGCTCACGTAGAAGACAGGCTTGTGGCGGAGGCCGACATTGTGTTCGTTCATCTTTCGACAGATGATCCACAGCTTAGCCGCATCGACCAAAAGAACTTTGTGTTCAAAATGAACCTTATGGATATCCTGACCGTCGGCAAAGCCGGGACTGGGGAATCGAAATAATGAAACGTCGAGTTGTCGTGACCGGGCTGGGTTGTATCACTCCATTGGGCAACAACGTTGCCGATATGTGGCAGGGTTTGCTGGCTGGCAAAAGCGGTGTGGGTCCGATCACTCACTTTGATGCCGCCAACTTCCCCACGAAGTTCGCTGCCGAAGTGAATGGCTTCGATTTCAATTCCTACGTCAAGGACCCTTCGCGCTTTGCAGACGCCGGGCGGAACATCCGCTTCGCCATCGGCGCAGCGTCGCAAGCGATGGACGACAGTGGGATAAGCGACGGCAAGAACTTCGACCCTGCCCGCTTTGGCGTGTATCTGGGTGCGGGCGAAGGGCAGCAGGACTTCATGCAGTTCATGACGCTGGTCGCCGACTCAGACAAAAACGGCGAAGTGGATCTGGAACGGTTCACCAACGATTTCCTGGCTTCCATGAACGCTCAGTTCGAACTGGAGCTGGAACCGAACATGCCGGCCGCTCACCTGGCGAGTTTGTTCAACGCCCAAGGCCCAAACCTGAACTGCCTGACGGCATGTGCCGCATCAAGTCAGGCGATCGGCGAAGCGACCGAAATTATTCGTCGAGGCGACGCGGATGCAATGTTGTCGGGCGGTGCTCACAGCATGATCCATCCGTTCGGGATCACCGGCTTCAATCTGCTGACGGCGTTGTCCGAGCACAACGATGATCCGCAGGGCGCGTCCCGTCCGTTCGATTTGAACCGGGATGGTTTTGTGATCGGCGAAGGAGCCGGGATGGTCATTCTGGAAGAGCTCGAGCACGCCCAGGCTCGGGGAGCTCAGATCTACGGCGAAATCAAAGGCTACGGTTCTACCGCCGATGCTTATCGAATCACCGATATCCATCCTGAGGGACGTGGCGCGATTGCGTGCATCAAGATGGCACTGAAGGATGCGGAAATCAATCCTGAAGCCGTCGGGTACGTGAACGCTCACGGTACCAGCACGAAAGTGAACGATCAGGTAGAAACGAAAGCGGTCAAGGGCGGACTGGGCGAGCATGCCTACAAGACGCCTGTATCCAGCATCAAGAGCATGCTCGGTCATTTGATCGCAGCCGCCGGCAGCGTAGAGGCCATCGCATGCATGCTGGCGATGCGAGACGGCGTATTGCCCGCTACCATCAATTACGAAACGCCCGACCCTGATTGCGATCTGGATTACATCCCCAACCAGGCGCGCGAAACGAAAGTGACGACGTGTCTATCCAACAGCTTCGGCTTTGGTGGACAAAACGTATCGTTGATCATTTCCGAATTCGCCGCGTAGCGTTTACGCACTCACGGGGTGGCCATTCATTCCGGCTAGTGCAGGACTCACGTCAACAGCCGCCTGTTCAAGGTTGCGTACGACGCCAACGACCTGGCCTAAGATCTGCCGTGTCGGTGTCGGAAACGCACCAGCAATCGCTGGCTGCAACTTGTCACCGTCTTTGGGTGCGCGGCACAGAGTAACGCTGTGGCGATCATCCAGGGCTGCGACAAGGCTTCCTTCGGGGCCAACTTCTCCTCGCAGCACAATCACGTAGTCACCGTCGACGATGCCGAGTGATTGAAACGCGGAGCCCTGAATTCTAAGGCATTCTTTGCGCCCGCCGGTGAAGACCGGTTCGAATTCCACCTGCTCTTCAGACGACACAGCCGACTGAATGGGGCTTCCGGAGACTGCAGTGCCAATCAGCGGCAGTGCAAGCCGTTTGGGGATAAGCTCAGACAGGCAAATCGCGCGAGACATATTAGATTCGCGCCGGATGAGCCCCTTCTTTTCCAGGGCCTTCAAGTGACACATGACCCCGTTCGGCGACTTGATTTCGAAGTGTTCACCAATCTCACGCACGGTTGGCCCGTACCCTCGATTGATGATCTTATCCTTGAGGAACTCAAAGATGTCACGCTGTCGTTTGGTAAGAGCGGCTCGTTTCTCTGAAGTAACCATCCGTCGAAACCTGTCTTTCAATGCTTCGAATTGACGCCATCGCGGCCCGGGTACATTTAATAAGTGGCCCAATACCCGATCCAACACCCAACTTGCGCTGAGCGCTTATCGACGACATAAAAATCCGAACTCCCACCGATGCCTGCTTCGGAAAGCAGCGTCACGACTTAGAGCACGGTTCAAACAAGGAAGGCATGCAGCCAGGCCCGCTGATGTCTCCAACGCGATGTACACAATGTGCACCAACGTACACTCAAGGCTGGGTAATAACAACCATCCACTCGTCGCACGCTACGTGTACAAAAGAATGCACGAACGGTATGGAGATCGCGAGGTAGGGCATTGACCCGCCATCAAATGTGCACATTTGTGCGTATACCGGAATTTTCCTGCACTTCCGGGGGACAAAATTCGGCTTTGAGTAGGAAAAACACGCGTTTTGACGAATCGGGCCGCGTTTCCAAATTCATACTAGACGCCTGACCACGTCCCGTATTGCCGCGGGAGTTTGCTCGGATACACGTGCACACCAACTACCTGGTGCGCCACCGTTTTGCCATTAGCGCCAGTTCCGGCCCCGTCAGGTCGACATCAACTGCGATGCCGTCGGCGTCTAGAAACCACGCGGTTTCGCTGTGAGAAATGCCCCAGAAGCGGACCAAAGGATTGTCCCACCCACGTTGGTCAGCTGAGGGAAAGAAGATCTGCCGACCGGGAAGCGCGTACTGTGCGCAGGACTTCCTAACCGCTGCTCGCTCCTGATCCAGGCTGATCCCGACAAACTGAATGTCGTCACCGGCGGCCGCTTCCAGTTCCTTCAACGCTGGAAGAAAGTCTGATTGAAAATCGGGGCTGGTCGAATTCCAAAAGTACAGCACGGTCGCGGTGCCAATAAAACTCTCTGCGGACACAAATCCGCCGTCCAGCGTTGGACCGGCAAATTGATTTAACTGCTGGCCAGGCAGAGCAAACCTTCGAAGCGACGTGGCCGCGTCGCGAGCGGCTTCTGAATGAGGGAACCGCTGAACGAGCATTTCGTAGCAGCGTTTGGCCTCAGCACGCATCGACTGGCCGCTGCTTGTGGCAGTCGCAGATATGGAACGCAATTCGTTGCTGCGTCCGGCGACATAAAGCAGTGTGACCGCCCGTTCCTGGTCCTGTGGAAACCGCTGAGCAAACTCGCGCGACCAACGGCCAGCTTCCAGCAGCCACCGTTCGTTCGACTCCGAACTTTGCCGAGCCATCGCGTGTGCGAAGACAGCCAGGCAATGTAGACCCTCGGCGGCAGACGCGGACGACGGGTCTGCCGAGTTTAAACTTTCCACGTCGCGATAAAGTTGGTGAATGTCGCTCGCGTCACCATTCAACGCAAGGTTGCGTCGAGCTTCCAGCAGTTCGACAACGGCCGCTTCGCACAATCGTTCCTGGTGATCGTCATGTACTGTTTCAGCAATCAGCTGTGTCGCCAGTTCGATAAGTCGAAGGCTGCCTTGACGGTCGAACTTACCATTCGATGCATCGTCACCCGCGGCCAACGACGCTTTGATGTGGAGAATTTTTCGCAGCCGTTCGTCGTCCAATTCACGGCTCGTTGCAGCGTCATCGTTGGGCACGACCGTGGCAGGACTGGGAACAACGCCGTCGGGCAGAGGTTTTTCGGCGACTGGATTCGGGACAGAAACCGTGACATTCGTCGCATTGCCGCTTCGCGTCCGGGCCGACTGCGCAGCGCCGTCGGGGTCAGCATCGCATCCGGCCAAACCGAGCCATGCCAGCAGTGCCAGACGTTTGAATTGCATCATTGACTTCCCTGAATGGTTCGGCCGTAACGCTCCTGCCTTACGTGTAAAAAGCTTAATAAAACCATTGCATTAGCAACACTGTAATTCGAAGTGCGTTTTGACTAACGTCTGGCGCTGACACACATCAGCGCGAATTTTCCAGAGTCGTCGGAGGCGTTGAATTTTTCATGAGAAGACCGAATTCATGCTCGATCAAAGCAATCAATCACCATCAGACCTTCACATCGTCGCGATCCACGCGCACCCGGACGACATAGAAATCCAATGCGCGGGCACGCTGTTGCGGCTCAAGCAATTGGGCTGCCGGATCTCCGTTGCAACAATGACGGCTGGAGACGGCGGCAGTGCAGAACTGTCTGCCGACGAAATCTCCACGATTCGCCGAGCCGAAGCAGCCTCCGCAGCTGAAGTCATGGGCGCAGACTACACGTGTCTGGAATTTCGCGACTTGTCCATCTGTTTCGACAATGACAGCCGTCGACGAATGACCGAGTACCTGCGGCGGACACAGCCAGACGTCGTGCTGACGGCTCCACCAGTCGACTACATGCACGATCATGAAATCACCAGCATGCTGGTCCGCGACGCGTGCTTCAACGCGTCTGTCCCGAACTACAAGACTCGCCAATGGGATCCAGCTCCTCCGATGCAGAAGATCCCGTATCTGTACTTCATGGATGCGATTGAGGGCACCGATCACTTCAGCAATCGTCAGCCGGTGGATTTCATCGTGGATGTTTCCGCGCAGTTTGACCAAAAGCTGGAAGCTCTGGCCTGTCATGCCAGCCAGCGGGAATGGCTGCGGAAGCAACACGGCATCGACGAGTACCTCGAATCGTGCCGTCGCTGGGGGGCTGAACGTGGAACAGAAAAGGGCGTTGGGTACGGCGAAGGATTCCGACAGTACAAAGGGCACCCGCACCCGACGGACAATCTGCTGAAATCGCTTCTTGACGTCACCATTGTTTGAAAAAGTGGTCAAAACGCTGAATGTCGATTCGACGGACCTGCTGCGGCAAGCTATCCTCCCGGATCGACAACACCGTCCACAATGCGACTCGTTTCCGCTGCCCTAGAGCGTTATTCAGCTATGACAGATCAGAGCCCCACTATCGACAAGCCACTGTTTTCGGCCGTTGAGGTCGAGCAATTCGAAGCGGACGACGTAGTTGCCGGTTCGGCAATCGGAAGAATGCTGTCGTTCCTGTTCCTGTACACAGTTCTGGCGATGACGTTCGTCGTGTGGTGGACGTTCGATTCAGTCACCGTCGACAGTGCTGCCGCAGAAGCGAATGCAGCCGCAGCTGAGCACGACGACGATCACGATCACTAACAGCACACATCGCCAAGGCGACAGCGAAGCTTAGAACTGCAATTACCGACGAGTTCAGTCGGTGAGCAACGGCGTGGCCTTTGCCGCCTCATCCAGTCGTCCACGAGCGTGATCCGCCCACGGACCTCGCGAATCGTACCGCAGGTACTTTTCCCAATAGCCAATGGCCTCATCCCCACGCTGCATCTGATCCAGCAATTGGGCGTAATGCAATAGCGCGTCGGGATTTGAATCGTGAATCTTAATCGCCGTCGACAGGGCTTCTTCCGCAGCCGCCCATTGCTCGCATTCAGTCTGCAGGCATCCCAGTTGCGTCCATGCTTCGATAAAATCGGGCGCGGATTCGATGGCACAGTGATACCGCTCAATAGCCGCTTCGGTTTTCCCGGCGCGGTACAACGCGTCGGCCAGATGGAAGTGAACATCGGCCGGGTCGGGGTAAACGCCAACGTCTTCAACCGCCTGAATGGGCTCACCGCTGGCGCCGCCAGAACTGGTCGCCAGTAGACTCAGGCAGTTTCGGAAAGCATTCACCGCCGATTCGAACGCTCCCTCTTCCGACAGACGGCAGCCTTCATTGAACCATTCATCGGCCGTCCATTCCTGCATGCTGCGATCGTCCAGCTTCAGTCGAGCTTCGACGATGGAAATTGCAATCGGGCCTTCATCGTAGGCTTGCTCTGCTGTCGGCTCGTCTGCGTCAGATCCTTCATCAGCGTCGGCATCCCCAGCAGGCTGATTCGAATCGTGCTCAACATGAAGCGACAACTGCGGCTCAACCCCGAAATCAAGCAACCGCTGACCGGTGCGCGGATTAAGAACTCCGTGAGCATCTCGCAGCACGATTTTTTCGTCCTGCACCAGCAGTGTTAGTTGAGCCAGCGATCTGTCTGTGCCGGTCAGAGTCATACTCAGTTCCACAAGGCTGCGTTCGAGTGTTTCTGCGCGGACGCCTTCATTAAGTAAATTGGCCAATCGCTGAGCACTCGCAACTTCACGGTAGTCAAAGTATGGAAGTCGGCTGATTCGCCGAACCGGCTTGATCAGCCCGATGCGGTCCCACCGGCGAATGATCCCTACTGGCACATTCAACAGTCGGCTTAGCATTGCGGGCGTGTAAGACCGCTGAATTTCGTCTCGGCGTTCGTTGAGGCCGATCAGGTGCAGCCAGTCCGATTCAGACACGACCCGAATCTCGGCACCATCGGCGACCAGTTGAGTCGTCAGCTTCAGCTTTTGCGAAGCCTCGCCGTCTTCTTCCAGTGGCCAACCTTCTTCGCCAACCACCAGCATTGTCACGGCGCCAGACACAGATTGCACTGAGCGGCCGCCGTGCGTTTCGACCAGCGCAGCGGCCTCCCGGTGAACCATGGACGCCAGCGTGCCGGTGAACGTCACGCATTCGCCGGACAGCGGCAGCGAACTGTTCAGTTCTGTGTTTTTCAGTTCAGGGAATTCCGTTGAATCGGTCACGGGGGAGACTCGTCGTACATTTTCCGGGAGTTTGGATTCCATTCGAATCCGTGACAGCTATCGTCGCGACCATACCGTAGAAATTCCACAAACGGTAGCATTCGGACCTTCTAGTGATATAAGTCCGAAAAAATCCGGCGGTGCGGCAATAGCGTCTGCCACATTGCCACCCGTTGCCGCGTAGGCTTCGTAAGCGGCAGGACGCTAACCGCTGGTTTTCCGGCAAAACAACAGTACCTCAAACACTCAAACCAACATCAAAAGAGCTCATGCCAACGATTCAATCAAGCGACCCGGCCGTCTGGGACTCCATCTGCCACGAACGCACTCGCCAGGCCGAAGGTCTGGAATTGATCGCGTCGGAAAACTACACCAGCGAAGCCGTCATGGAAGCGGCCGGCACGGTACTCACAAATAAATATGCCGAAGGCTATCCCGGTCGACGCTACTACGGCGGGTGCGAACACGTCGACACCGTCGAAGACATCGCTCGCGAACGAGCCTGTGAATTGTTCGGCGCTGAGCACGCCAACGTTCAGCCTCATGCCGGATCGCAGGCCAACATGGCCGTGTATCTGACCGTGATGGAACCTGGCGACACCGTGCTGGCCATGGACCTCGCCCACGGTGGGCACTTGACTCACGGCATGCGACTGAACTTCAGTGGCAAGCTGTACAAGACAGCTCACTACGGTGTTCGAGAAGACGACAATCGGATCGACTTCGATCAGGTGGCGGCTTTGGCCAAAGAACACAAGCCGAAGATGATCATCGCCGGAGCCAGCGCGTATCCTCGCGAAATCGACCACGCTAAGTTCGCTGACATCGCCAAAGAAAACGGCGCGGTCCTGATGGTGGATATGGCTCACTACGCAGGCCTTGTCGCGGGCGGCATTCACAACAACCCGGTTCCCGTCGCCGACTTTGTGACGACCACAACGCACAAAACTTTGCGAGGTCCTCGGTCCGGCTTGATTCTGTGCCGCAAAGACGCTGCCAAAGATATCGATCGCAGTGTGTTCCCCGGCATGCAGGGCGGACCGCTGATGCACATTGTTGCGGCGAAGGCCATCTGCTTCGGCGAAGCGCTGAAACCGGAATTCAAGCAGTACGCTCAGCAGATCGTCGACAACGCAAAGACGCTGTCCGAAACACTACTCGCGGGCGGGCTGCGACTGGCGTCCGGCGGCACGGACAACCACCTGATGCTGTGCGACGTGACGGCTATCGACCTGTCCGGCAGCATCGCCGAAGAAGCGTTGGACAAAGCGGGCATTACCGTCAACAAGAACATGATCCCCTTCGACAAACGCAAGCCTATGGACCCCAGCGGTATTCGAATCGGAACCGCCGCCCTGACCACTCGTGGTATGAAAACCGATGAGATGAAAAAAGTGGGAGCGTGGATTCTGGAAGTGCTGAAGAATTGCGACAACGATTCGGAACTCACCCGCATCCGCGCCGAGATCGCGGAATTCACGAAGGCCTTCCCCGTGCCGGGCATCGCGTAGCCGGCGCAAGACACTTGCAGCTGGCTCAGCACTAATGACGTCGGTCAAAAACGCGGACACCGGAACTTGCTGAGTTCCGGTGTTTCGCGGCGACGTGAGTGTGAACCGAAATCCATTAATTCACGGCGCGTCGTAGGATGAATGTTGCACAGCCCAGCCGAAGCCTTCTATGGGCTTGCTGGCGACACGGTGTGGTCGGTGCCCGAACTTTTTCCGGACAGCACGACAGCCAAAGCGGTCGCGGTAACGCCTGTGGCCATCATGGCTGGAGAAACCATCGGTGCGCCGTACCCGTATTGTCCCAGTAGCTGTTCGTTGCCGACAACAACCGCCGGGCGAGTGACCGCAGATGGCGGTGCGTTTTCGGGATTCCACAACCGGAAAGCTGTCGTTTGCCCGCCGGTCAGCAGCGAATGCACGCCGGGCCGCAAACGCTTGATCAGGATTTTCCCTTCGCTGTTGCTACGCACGTAGGCGATGGGATGTCCCTTGTGTTCGACACGGACCAACGTTTGGGGAACCGGTTTACCAGCCCCGTCGACGACTGCAAACTCGACAGCGCCGTGCGGATTCAGCTGCACGTCTCGCACAATCGAAGCTGGCGGAGCCGTCGGACGCTCATCGCTAAACGCAATCGACTGCAGACATGGACTTAACACCAGCGCCAAAGCGACGGCACTGGAAATGGGTGAACCGATCGAAGAGTGTTTCACGATAGTAACCCGAGAACAGGGGCCAGCAAACAGTCCGAGCTACATCTTGTGAGCCTGCGACGACTGTCATCGTTGGCAGGTCCTGCAGAAGCAGCTCATAAAGCGGCAAACCGCGCCGCGCTGTCAGCGTAGTGAAATCCGAAATCTCCGAAAATACGAACCTATGCGTTTTACGACTTCAGTTTCACGTTGGACCGCCCATTCACTAAAGGCACCGGGGGCTTCTCCGGCAGAAATTGCCTGCAGGTAGTCCTTCAGCATCAATCGGGTGTCAGTGGAATCGTTCATGAGATAATGAACCCACGCCCAGCTGTCACGATAGTGAGCTGCCGTCATCGCGGATGCCGCCGGAATCTGTTCGAGCCGCTCCAGCTTTGGCTGCCAACCGCTGCGACAACGCCATTTCATCCCAGCCAGTCGCGACGATTTTTCACGCGTCTCCGGGCGTTCTTCCATAAACTCGGCCAGCCCTTCGTCGATCCACAACGGAACGTAGGGCAACGACTGGTGCAGCAGTGCATGAGTGTATTCGTGGCGCAAGTCGACCGTCAGCTCAGCGTGACGATACGCATAGATCTGAAACAAACCGCCGTGCTTGTAGAAAATCGCACGGCGTTTTAATCCTTCCGGAATTCGACTCGACAGGTACGCCCGATAGCTGGCCGGTGACTTAAACAGAATCAGCTGGACATTTTGATTGTCGCCAGACAGCTCAAGCAACGTCTGGACTTCGCGCTGGACTGCTTGCAGTTCTTTCACGATGCCGTCGACATCGACCCGAAATTCGGAGAACACTTCAAGCGATTCAGTCTTCTGATGATCCACCCAGACCTGTCCGCATGCCAGTTCCGAGCCGACCCCACACATGGCCAGGACGACGCAGATCAGCCGCATCTCCCGTAAGTGTGTCATGGTGATGGCTTTCGTACCGCTTGCCAGGTTCAAGAGGCGTCAGGGACGCGGGGAAGGAATGCGCGGGGCTTCTGCGGTTACGTATGTTCAGCAATCACGACAGAATCGGCGTCGGATGTGTAAGAAATCCACGCGGCAGGCGTCAACCTCAGATCGTAGAGGCAGCCTACTATGGAAGTGTTCTGATCACTTTGCGGACACCCGCAAAACCCATTCTTTACGTGAGGGTGTTGCCCCATTCTGCAGGTGTTTATGCGTTAATGCCTTCCCAAATGTGGGCAGTCCTCCATTCGGTATGTTGAAATACAGGTATATGGGGCGTATAACACCCGCATGAAATCCGAAATTTTTTCACACGGGCAGCCTGTGATCTTACGCAACGGCGTCAGACACACTGCTTGAAGGAAGGTTGGAGGACTAAGGGGCGATAAATGAACTACTGTAGTCTATAGATAGTAAGTGGCGCAAAACTGTTTGGAGAGTTCTTAACAGTTGCGCGTCAAGAGTTGCAGTGGTTCACACACGATTCTGATATGCGGATTGTATTCGGCAATTTTCAGATGTACTGTCGTCGACAGCACCATAACCGAAGCGTCTGCAATCGTTTCCAGAAAACAGGGGAAATTTGATGTTACCAAAAAAGGGCCGTATCACTCGCAGGAAGCCAAAGAAAGCTCCACCACCGACCGAATTTGAGAGTCCGCGCAAGCGACGAGATTTCACCGTGTTTCTGGTTGAAGACGACCAGGGCATTCGTGCGTCGTTGAAAGAAGCTTTGGAAGAAGAAAAGCTTCAGGTCAACGATTACATGACCGCCATGGAATTCTATCGCGATTACCGCGAAGTTGTTCCCGGCGTATTGGTTCTGGACATTCGCCTGCCGGGCATGTCTGGCATCGAACTGCAGGAAAAACTGGCCGAAGAAGAATTCCCGCTGCCCGTTGTCATGATCTCAGGTCACGCTGACGTGCCAATGGCTGTGCGAGCCATGAAGAATGGTGCTTTCGACTTTCTCTGCAAGCCAGTGAAAGTTGATGATCTTGTTGCAGCAGTCGGTCGAGCGTACGATCACTACTATGATGTCGACGTCGACATGGACGACGAACTGGACGCAACGGAAGACAGTCTCAACCGACTGACAGGTCGCGAACGAGAAGTTCTGGATCACGTTGTGGATGGACTTTCCAGCCGCGAGATCGCTGAAGAACTCACGGTCAGCACAAAGACGGTCGAAGCTCATCGAGCCCGCATCAACGATAAGATGCGAGCAGACAATGTGGCTCACTTGATCCGAATGTGTTTCAATTTTAACGCTGCCGAAGAAGTGTAAGCTTCTTGTCGCTGCGAAAGAATTGACGGGCCAATTGAAAACGCCGTGCGAATCTTCGCACGGCGTTTTTCATGCGCGGTTTATTGTTTGGGGCGTCGAATTGCACCTCCGCCCGCGATTGCACTAAACTGAATCAGATCCTGCTGTCGTCGCTATCCCCGACCACGTTCACGGCATTTTCCCGGAGACCATTTTGGCGCGTTACTGGATTCGAAACCGTGGTCGTGTGCAAGGCCCGTTCTCAGAAGAACGCATCCAGGGACTGTTACGCCGAGGGCGTTTTAGTCGCCACTTTCACGTGTCGGAAGACCGGAAAAACTGGTACCCGGCAGGCGATTTCCCGGAACTGTTTGCCGAAGCGGGCGGGCCGGAACCGGACGACGAGGACGGCCATTTTCGTTCGGGCGGATCACCGTTCGATGACGACGAAGACGATGACTACGACGATCCTCCCGAACGATCTCGTCGCAAAACACAGCGGGCTTCCAAACCGCAGGCGACCCGACGTCGAACTTCTGTGCCAGATGATGATGACGACGACATTCGTGATGAACACGACGATGATGATGAGGACTGGGAGGGCGACGACACCGATGGCGTTCTGACCGGACTTGTCGACTGGATTGAATCAAACGTCAAGGTGCTTGCCGTCGTGCTGTTGCTGGTGTTGGGCGTGCTGTCGTGGTTTGCGTTCATGAAGGAAGATTTCACTCAGGACACCGCTGATCTGAAAACACTGCAGGGTTATCACAGTCAGATCGTTCGCGCGCATCAGACAGGAGCTGCTGCCGACCAGTGGATTCCGATGATGGAACGGATTCTGACCGAGCTAGCGCCGCTGGTAGAGCGTCTTGACGAAAATGCGTCGGCCATGGATCACGTGAAGCAGAAGCTGCTGTTTGTCGCGCGAGACGACATTCCTCGCATGCTCAAAGAGCTTCCGGTCAACAAGCAGGATGCAGCTCAACGAGTGATGCAGCAGTTGGAACTTGTGGACAACATGATCCAGCAGCAAACGCGGTTCAGCGAAGCAGGTTCGTTGACGGCCCCGCAACTGATTCCGCCGCGAGCACCGCAGCCGAATCCACCGCCAGCTGGCCAAACCCCACTCGGCGAGGCCCCGCCCGGCGCGACACCGCCAGCAGAAGCCCCCGGCACGAACAATTCTGGCACAAACAGCACCGGTGCGAGCAGTCCAGGCACAAACAGTCCAGGCACCGGAAATCCTGCGAGCAGTATTCCCGGGACGGGGCGGCCGTAACCTTCGCCACAAGACGTACAAAGCCAAGCGGCAGGAGCGGGAGCACGTCACATTGCTCCACTCCGCGTGCGGCGTCGGACCAACTTCACGCCCTGCGAGGCCGGCCCGGATCAGCGGCCCGCTTCGGTGGCTCAATTCAAGTCGCTCTTACTGGTCTCTGCGTCGGCCTGATCAGCTTCGTCTTTCAACGCCGCCAGCAATTTGCGAATATCGGCGGCTCCGCGAACCATGACCAGGACGGACATCAGCCCAAAGGCACTCAGCAGCGCCACGAAAACGACTTTCCAGATGATCACCCAATTCATGATTGATACTCCGGAATCGCGACTCGCTTATCATTCGGCTCATCCGGCCGCAAAAGCGACCCCACGACCGTCAGCACAATTGCGACGGCAACTGTGAGCAGGCCGACCTGAGGACTGGTCAGAACTTCGATCCAGTCGCCAGCTTCGTTTTGGTATTTCAGGCCGCTCGCTTTTTGAATCGGTTCCAGTCCCAGCAGCATAAACAAGCCGGACAGCAGCCCCAGAAACGCGCCAAACGAACTGGCACCTTTCCAATAAACGCCCAGCATCAACACCACAAAAGCGCCCGTGAAATAGATGCCACCGGTGACCGCCATATAGTCCCAGATATCTTCTCCGCCTGTGTAGAACAGACTCCAGCACAGCACGTAGCCGCCCATTAAGACGATCAGAATTCGAGTCAGCCGAACTCGTGAAGCAGTCGGAAATTCGGACGACTTCAATGGCGCGACAATGTCCTGAGTGATCACGGAACTCCACGCCAGGAAGTACGAATCGTGAGTCGACATGAAGGCGGCAATCATGCCGGCCGTCACGATGCCGATCATCACCGGCGGCAGCAGACGACCTAAAAAGATGGGCATCGCATACAAATCGTCCAGCGGCGCCTGACTTGCATCCGACGGCCAGAACAATTCCTGCAGCCCCGATCCTTCGCCGCCGCCAACTATAAACACCAACGCGCAGATGCCCCAAAAGTAGGGAATGATAAATCGCACGGCAAACGAAATCGACGACCAGCAATACTGACGCCGCACCGACTTCTCACTTTCCATCGCTAATGCTCGAGCAACCGCAGTTGGCCAGACAGCCGCACCGACAAAACCGGTCGTGATGACCATCCAAAACATGTACGACCAGCCGAAGCCTTCCAAAGTCGGATCGAAGCCGGCGTCTCCCAGATGAATCTGCACAGTATCGAAGATGTGTGTCCATCCGAGTTTCCAGATGGCCAGCACGGTGGCGAGCAGCAGGCCAAAGGACAGCACGACAAATTGCACATAGTCTGTCAGCACGACAGAAATCATTCCGCCCAAAGTGGTGTACACCAGCACCAGCGTCAGCAGGCCAACCATTACCCAGTGCAACGCATAACTTTCGCTGGCCATGCCGGTGACGCCCACGATGAACATCGAACCCGTTTTCAGAAACAGGCCCATGTTCAGGATTCCGGCGAACACCAGAATCACAGCACCCAGAACGCGGATCTTTTTGTTGAATCGCTTTTCGTAGAATTCGGGAATCGTCAGCACTTCCATGCGCCGCAATGGCCCGACAATAAAGCCCGTCAGGCCCACAAACAACGTTCCGACACCAGCAATCAGCCCAATATGAAACGCCGCAAATCCTCCGTTGAAACCCTTTTGAGCCGAATACATCACCGTGACCAGGCCCAGTTCTGTGCCCGTCATCGTGGCCACGCCCAGCCATGTGCCCAGCTTGCGGCCGGCGCCGATATAATTTTCCATCGACCCGGCGTAGCGTTTTACGAGGAGGCCGATGCCTAACGAAATCGTCAGGTAGGCCACAACGATCACAGTGTCGAGCGTACTGAAGTTCGTCTGGCTGAATGCTTCGCGGGCGGCTTCGTTCATGTCGTTAATCAGCGTCTGTCAGGTCACTGACGGAAACGGTTCCGTCCGATAGTTTGGTTGCCAGTTCGTCTTCGTCCAACGCAATCAGCGGACTGATTTCGACGTTGGTGCCGTCCGGAATGTTGTGTCCCGCCTTCGCCAGCCATTCACGACCAATACGATTCAATGCCGCTCGCGACGTCGCGGGCGAATCGCTTCCGTCCGCATTCTTGACGGGGTTAAATTCGCGGTCGCGGTTACCTTCTACGATCAACGCGTTCTTTGCCAGTGGCAGAGCGTCAAAAATGAAGCGTTCGAACTTGTTGGCGTTGGGAGATTCCGGTTCCACAGGCTGCCCGTGCTGGTCAATGTGCGCCACTTTTTTGTTGGCAACGTGAAGTTCCAGTCGACAGCCGTCCGACGCCAGTTCTTCAAAAAACGTGCGAGCGAACACATGGATTGCGGTGTTGCCGGCCCAGAAAATCCACTGACCGGATTCATCCTCCTTCGCCGCCTGTTCTTCCGTGAGTTCGCTGTATTCGATAATTTCGAGTCGACCGTTCACGTCCACCAGCACGCCCATCTTTTCGGTGGGACTGGACTTCTTCACGACGTTGGTGGTCAGTTGCGATTCTCGACGACGATGTACGCCGATCAAAGCCGGGTCGCACATGATGACGGTCGGGTTGTCGACCTGGTGGTAGAAGATTTGTTCGACGCCAGCGTCGGCCAATTGCTTCAGCAACCCGGACGATTCCAGCGCCGTCACAAGGCCACCATGACCATCCGGCGACAAGCAGATGGACGCTTTGTCCGCCATCAACACCTTTCCGGTTTTGGCGTCGACGGCCGGCAAACTGCCCTGCTGAAAAAAGTGAATAGTGGCGTGATCGAGGCCGAAGTGGTTCTGCTGTTGAAAGAAATCGACGGTCGGTTGGTGAGTCGCCGCGCTGGTCATGATTAACCAGGGGATCTGTCCACCGTGCCGCTTTTTGCGAGCCGCAATTTGTTCGGCAAAGATCTGAAACAGAGTTCGATCGGTGACCGGGCCGATGGGAAACATGCCTTTGGGAGCGTCAAACCCCAGCCGACTTCCCTGGCCACCGGCGACAGTGATCACTGCGACCTTACCGTCAGCCAGCAACTGTTCGCCCAGCGCAGTGTCGTTTTGCTGCTGGTTTCGTTCGGCGTCCGTGGTTGGCTGCAACACAACGCTGCGGGGAGCGGCCGCAGATTCGATTCGTGCAGCACTGTCGGCCGCTCCGTCTGCGGCTTCTTTGTTGCCGGCGGCCTGGCGAATTTTTTCAATCAGAGCGAAGTCGATCTGCTGAATGCGTTCGGCCAGAGCGTTTTGCTGATCCGCTGACAGTTCGTCCCACCAGTTCAAAAGGTGTTGCTGGCCGAAAGGTTTCAAGCGTTCGAGAAGCTGTTCTTTAGTCGATGTCATTTCACAATTCGAAAGGATGAAGGCATTGACGTGGTGGAAGTAGAACCTGAGCGCCGCACATCGTAGCAATTTTCCAATAACGTTTCCCCCGACCCGCATCCACTTCGCACAATCGCAACCGACAGGCAAACCAGCGGCACAAAATCCACGAAGGAAGTGTTCACGCAGTCAGCGATGACTCAGGCAGCGCCGCTACGGCTGGCGATTTCGTCGCGCACACCGGTGACCACGGACAACCTGTTGTGGACGCTGCGTCGAGACTTTCGGCCACTCAATAGCGGCGAAGAGCGGCAGCTACGCGGTCTCGGCATCATCGTCTTCGTCGCCGCCGGGTTCATGCGGCCGCACGATAATTCGGTTGCCGGCAATGCGAATCACTTCGATCTCCGTGCCGTGGTCGATGTAGCCTCCGTCACTAACGACGTCCAGAAAATGGTCGCCGATGTTGGCCTTGCCGGACGGCCGCAGAGTCGACGCTGCGACGCCGACATCCCCCGTGCTGACGGGACCAGATGTTCCCGCCGAACTTAGGATCGTTGGATTCAGCTGAGGTGCGTTTTCGTCCACGTCGGCGTAGCCTGGAGGTGTCAGAATCAGCTTGTTAATGAAGGGCATCGACGGCAAAAATCGGTTCAGAATCATCGCCACGACAATCACCGTGCAAAGCGCGCCCGCCAAACTGCCAAGGCTGCTCATCGATTCATTAAACCGTTCGCCCGCCGACATGCCGGCGAACGTATGGCTGGCCATCACCAGCGAACCAGCCATCAACAAAATGCCGGATACACCGAACACACCGAAGCCCGGGACAACAAAAATTTCGAGCGCCAGCAGACCAATCCCCAGCACGAACATGATCAGTTCCAGCGACCCCGCTGTTTCGCCCAAATAGCGACTCCAGAAAAACAGCGAAAAGAAAACGATCGACAGAATGCCGAAGAAGCCCGACGGCAGATGCAATTCCATGTAGATGCACAAGATCGCCAGCGTGATCAGCCCAAACCCGGCAATTTGAGTGCGCAGGACCCACACCAACGTATCGACCCATGTTCTGGCCTGTGGCTTCAGCGGATTGTTTTCCGGAACTCCCAGCCGCAACCGCAACGCATCGAAGTTTTCGCACGGAGCGTCGGCCAGCGTTAGGTCGTGAGCTCGCTGCCCGTTGACCGTCAGCAGCACATCATCACGCGACTCAGGCACGACCGGCCCCTTCACCCATTCCTCGTTGGAATCCTGAATCTCCAACTCGGTCATGTAGGTGACTCGGCCCGTTTCTTTGTTCGTGGCCTGATAAACGGTCAAATCTTTGTCGACCATTGCCTGCAGCAAAGCCACCGGACGATTCTTGCGTTCGGCCAGATTCTGCACCGTGACCAGAAAATCGCTTTTGATCTTTTCTGGCGCTCGTTCGAACGCACCGCCGGCTTCGGTTTCCTGAATCACGCCCGCGTCGCCAATGCGTGCGTCCGGCCGCATAATGATTCGATCAGCACCGAACGCAATGATGGCCGCACCGCTTAACGCCTGGTTTTCGATCCACGCGACGGTTGTCACTTTTGAAGAATTCAGCTCCGCGATCGCGTTGGCGATACTCACACTGGACGTCAGATACCCGCCCGGCGATTCGATGTCGAAAATCAGCAGGTTGGCTCCTTTGGACACAGACGTGCGGATTTGTCGCAGAATAAATTCTTCGGTCAGCGGCGTGATTGCTTCGTTGATGCGAATCAGTTGAGCTTTCACATCACTGTCGCCACCGAACTGTTCTCGCAACGCCGAATTGGGAAGGTCGTACAGTGCCGCCACATCGCGACGCGATTTCACCGTCTTCGCGACCAAAAAGCCGCTGCGTTGAGCGTCCGACGCATTGAACAGTCCTGGCGCTCCGATGTCGTTGATCGTTTGTGTATCGCTGATCACCGTGTTGCGATCCCGCATGATTTTCAGTTCGGGAGGCGTCAGAAACCGCTGTTCTTCAAGCCCCGTCGCACCTTCCATACGAACGCGCAGCAGTTCCAGCGACGGGTCCATCATCGAGTGGACAACTCCCAAAGAAACCCGGCTGTTCCGCCGTCGCTTGACGATGCTAAGGATGAATTGCTGTTCTTCATCGGGAACTGTCGCACCGCGCCCGATGTCGCCCAGGGCAGCGTCGGGATCCATCACGATGTCGTGGCATGCCAATGCAAGAATGGCGTGATACCCATCAACGGTTTCCGGCACCCACGCTACCGTGCGAACTCGAGAAATGTCGGCTCGCGTCAATCGGCGAGCCATATCGCTGACCTGACCGAACGTGCTGGACCCGGCCGGAATTTCCAGAACAAGCACTGCTTCTTTATCTTCGCGTTCGGCCTGAGCCTGTAATTCCACCGCAAGGTTACCAACTCGCGCAACCTGAATTTCATTAATTGGCGACGTCAGCGACACAAACTGCCCCATCCGACGCATGCGCGCTTGGGCCGCGTCGTCCTGAGCGACACCGTGAACGGCGCAGCAGAAAACGGTCGTCAGACAACAGACTGTTTGAAAATACTTCGACGGTTGCATTCTTCGCTCCTGCATCGGCAATCGCAGTATTCTACACCTGAATCGCCGGTTCCGACAGTAATTCGTCAGGAACGCTGTTTGCTTGGCAACGGATTCCTGTATTCCTGCAAAACCTCGATCCAATCGCGAAGAATTTCGCCCGGCGTTCGACGCCGAATTTTGCCTCATCAGCTTGTTGCTCAGAAGGCCAATCTATTGCGGCTCGACGCTCTTCAGCATCGCGTTCAGTGCTCGTTCGAATTCCGTAACGGCTGCGTCCTCACAAAACAGCTCGCCGCGATGGGCTTCAATCGATGCGGAAACAGCAGCGCGATGTGAGGGCGATTCGGCAAGTCGACAGGCGATTTCGACGTAGTTGCCTTCATCGGTCGCCACGCAGTCCGTGACGCCCATTTTCTGGTAGCACGCCGCCACAAAACGGCCTCGTCGAAACTTCGTCGGCAGCGTTACCAGCGGCGTGCCGCAACTAAAGATTTCATATGCCGTGATTCCCGAACCATAGTAAAGCGGATCCAACGCGACGTCGGCGATTGAAAGCAGGCTGAGGTATTCGTCGAAGTCCATTCGAGGTCGAAACTGAACTCGATCTGCCGCACCTGCCAGAGTGTTCTCGAAACGCGCTCTCAGACGATCCGTCAGCGCTGGAATCTTTGCTTCAACCAGTACGATTGTCGCAGCCGAGTCGCGCTGCAGAATCTCGCGTAGAATCTCATCAAAATTCGGGTGCAGCTTCATTAAGTTTTGAGCACACACATAAAGATGCTGGTCGTCGCGGTAGCCGAGTTCCGCACGCGACTTCAGCGGTGATGGGATTCGGACCGGTTCCTGCCAGGTAAGAAAAGTGTCTGCCAGGTAAAGCTGTTCCGAATAGTGCGCAGACGCGTCGGGTAGCTCGACCAGTTTATTGCTGAGATAGAAATCCATTGCCGGAATCCCGGACGTTACCGGCAATCCCCATCCCGTGCATTGCACGGTCGCCAAGCGTGCAAACGGCAGAAAGTAGTTCAGCAAATCTGTCCCGCATTCCCAGTGATACAGCAGATCAAACTGTTGCCGACGAAGCGGGTTGACCATCCGATAGTAGCGGTCAGGAAGTTCCAGAACTTGAGTCTGCGGATTCGTGAGCCCTTCGCGAATCGCATTCGCCGCGACTGCAGGAGCAACAATCCAGACTTCGAATTCATCTCGGTTCAATCGATCAACGATGCCCGCCATGCAGCGCAGAAAAATTCCCTGATGCCCGTTCGTCACAACGAAACCGATCTTTGCTTTTTCCGAAGCAGCACCGCGCGGCGGCGATGCCGTGGGGAACGATCCTGTAAACAGGCTGGCAAGTGACTCTTTCACTGGCCTGTCGTCCAGCCCGTGATATGTCAGCCCGAACGGCGGCATCAGACCTTTGAATTCCACGTTAATGTGCGCCAACGTTCCTGGCTGCGCAACTTGCAATTGTTGCAGCAGACGATTTCGAAACGTGTGAATGTCGTCTTCCGATTCAAACACTCCGCGACAAAGAAACGCCTCCTTCAGCTTCAGCCAGCCGTCATCCGGTTCCAATTCGGCGGCGTTCGCGTACAACGCACGAGCCTCCTCAAAGTCTTCCAAATTGCGATAGCCGTCTGCCAGGGAAGTCAGCAGCTCCGCATCATTGGGCGCCAGCTTTACTGCGGCCTCGAATTCACGAATGGCTTCGGACGTACGTTGTTGACTGAGGAACAGATTGGCGAGATTCTTGCGAGCTTCCAGCATGTTTGGCTGCAACTGCAGAGCCGCCTGGTAAGACTGATACGCCCCGTCTGGATCACCCGTCGCTTTTTGAGCGACTCCCAGATTGCAGTGAAACTTCGCTTCATTCGGTTTCAACGCGACGGCGCTTTTCAGCCATCGAATCGCTTCGGCCCCCTGCCCCGCATCCAGTAACGCGTTCCCCAACCCGTTTTGAGCGTTCGCGTAATCCGGCTTTAATGCCAGTGCTGATCGCAGCGTGGCGATTGCATCATCCAGTCGCCCAACTGCCGTGAGCGTGGTGCCGAGATTATTGATCGCCTGCAGAAACTTTGGGTTCAGCCGAACGGCCGATTCAAAACACTCAATCGCTTCCTGCTGCTGACCGAGTGCCTTGAAGGTGTTGCCAAGGTCGAAGTGAAACTTAGCGTTGGCGGGATCAAGCTGCAGCGCATGGCGAAACGCGGGGATAGAATCCTGCCATCGTTCTGCCGCCTGGTACGCACCACCCAGGTTGTCGAATCCTTCCGCGTTTTCGGGTGTCAGCGCGACGGCCTGTTCCAGAAATCCAATCGCATCGGTAGCTCGCCGCTGCTGCAAACACGCCGCACCCAGCAGGTGCAGCGTTGATGCATGCTGAGGCTGCACTTCCAGAATGCGGCGGTAAATGGTTTCTGCCTGCGGCAGTTGGCCCGACTGATGCAGGCCCAAAGCCGTGTTGAGTGCTTCTTCGATGGTCGCCAAGGTACGCGCCCTGCCTGCACTTTTGGGGTGTCGCTGAAAAGGGCCGTACCTAACTCATCACCTTCCAGATTGGCTGAGCACCTTCGACGCCGACCAGCTTGTTGTCCAGGCCGCCAAAGAAGTACGTCAGCTTTTCCGGGTCCAGCCCCATCTGATGCAGAATGGTGGCGTGCAGATGCTTGACATGGAACTTGTCGTCAACCGCTCGACCGCCCAGTTCGTCGGTGGTGCCGATGCTGGTACCGCCCTTGATACCGCCGCCGGCCATCCACATGGTAAAGCCGTAGCTGTTGTGATCTCGACCAGTTCCCTTGGCGTATTCTGCCGTTGGCTGTCGACCAAACTCGCCACCCCAAACGATCAGCGTGTCCTTCAACATGTCTCGCTGTTTAAGGTCGTTGATCAATCCGGCCAGTGGTTTGTCCGTTTCGGCTGCGTGCAGATTGTGGTTATCTTCAAGGTCGCCGTGAGCGTCCCAGTTGTCGTCGTTGTGAGCTCCACCGGAATAGATTTGCACCATCCGCACGCCTCGTTCGACCAAACGCCGCGCGAGCAGACATTGCTTGCCGACGGTTGAGCACTTCGGATCGTTCAAGCCGTACAGTTCCTGCGTGGCCTTTGATTCCTGAGCGATGTCAACCGCTTCGGGAGCTTCGGCCTGCATGCGAAACGCGAGTTCATACGAAGCGATTCTTGCCGCCAGGTTACTGTTGTCGTGCCGCGGTGCCTGGTGTGCCTGATTGTATTCTCGCAGCGTATCCAGAAGTCTGCGCTGCCCACCGCTGGCCAGTTCATCCGGCGGCGAAAGGTCCAGAATCGGGTCGCCCTGCGAACGCATGACCGTGGCCTGATATGTGGCCGGCATGTAACCGCTGCTCCAGTTCTTCGCCCCACTGATCGGGCCGCCTCGCGGATCCAGCATCACGACAAAGCCAGGCAGGTCCTGATTTTCACTGCCCAGTCCGTAGTTCACCCACGAGCCCAGACACGGATGACCGCTAAGCACCTTGCCGGAATTCATCATCAGCATGGCGGAACCATGGATTGGAGAATCGGCCGTCATCGAATGAATAAACGAAATATCGTCAACGCATGTGCCCAAGTGTGGAAACAGGTCGCTCACCCATTTGCCGCATTCGCCGTACTGCTTGAACTTCCAGCGAGGCTCGACGATGCGACCCTGATTTTTGTGGCCGCCACGACCGAATGTTTTGACTTCGATCGTCTTACCGTCCATGCCGTACATGTCGGGTTTATAGTCGAAGGTATCAATGTGGCTGGGGCCGCCGTAGCAGTAAAAGAAGATTACATTCTTCGCCTTGGGCGTGAAATGAGGCTCCTTTTCTGCCAGTGGGTTTGTCCACGCGGTCTCCGCGTCGGCCGCAACAGATTGCTGCGACAAAAAGCCGTCCTGATCCAGTAGTGCGGTCAGGCCCAGCCCCGTAAATCCGGCGCCCGCCTGCCACAGCATTTCGCGACGCGTACGGCCGCAGAAGTTTTTCGGTTTCATGATCGTTCAATCCAGATACATAAACTCATTTAAGTTCAACGCGACAAGGCAGAAGTATTTCAACGCCTGATCGTCGTTCAGTTCGTTCTCTTTTTTCAGTCCGGCCATCAGGTCGAGTCCACGCTTGATTTCGGCATCAGAGGGATCTCGCTGCATCACGCGCCGCAGCGCGAACTTCACGCGATCGGCAGCAGAATCGTCAGCTTTCTTTCTAAGCATTTCGGCGAACACATCGGCCTGCTTCAATGCGAAGTCGCTGTTCAGCATCCCCAATGCCTGAGTTGGCTGAGTCGTCACGAACCTCACCGGACACGTTTGATCTGTGTCGGCGAAGTCGAAGCTTTCGATTAGTGGATCCAGCAGCGATCGCTTCACGTGAATGTAGATGCTGCGGCGTACTTCGTCTTCTGGCGAAGACTTGCCCCAGCCAGAACCGGGCCGAGATTGCCCCGCCTTGACGGCGTCTGGAATCTCCGTGTAAATGCTGGGCCCGAACATCTTGTCACTATTCAGGCTGCCGTTGGCCCACAGAATTGAATCGCGAATTTCTTCGGCAGAAAGACGCCTCATATCAAAACGCCAGAACAGATCATTTGATGGATCAACTGCGTAGGACTTTTCGTTGGGCCGCGACGACATTTGGTAGGCCGACGACGACATCACCAGACGGTGCATCGCCTTCATCGACCAGCCGCTTTCGACGAACCTGGCGGCCAGCCAGTCGAGTAGTTCCGGATGAGTCGGGCGGGTGCCCTGAAAACCGAAGTCGCTGGATGACCGCACAATGCCGCGGCCGAAGTGGAACTGCCAGATGCGGTTCATCATGACGCGAGCCGTCAACGGATTCTCAGGACTCGCAATCCATTCGGCCAGCACCCTTCGTCGACCGGACGACTTCGCGTCTTTGGGTGGTGTCGGAATAACGGCTTCGGGAGGCGACAGTATCGACGGAAAACCGGGGACGACTTCATCGGTTTCGGCATGCGGATTTCCGCGAGCCAGCAGGTACGTCGGTTTAATTTCGCTAATGTCTTCCTTCACAACCAGTGCGGACGCCAGTCCCTTCGGCTTGGTTTCTTTTAAACTTTGAAGACGTTCGAACTGCCGCTTGTAGTTCTTCACCTGACGTTCGTTCAGAATTCCGCCCTTGCGTTTTTCGACGATGGGGACGCGGTTCATGGTGTATTGGAATTCTTCTTTTTCCACATCCTGAAGATCGTCCTGAATCAGCTTTTCGATCTTGTTCAGGAAGCTCTGTGCTTCGTTCAAGTCTTTTTCGTAACGTGCCAGCGCCGCCTTGTAGGTCGCTTCATCCGCAGGACGATCGATCTCCATGACCGAAGCCTCCAGCACTGATTTATCAGCACGCACGCCGTAGCGACGGACGTTGTGAAAGAACGAAACCATTTGGTAGTAGTCGCGCTGCGGGATGGGGTCGATCTTGTGATCGTGGCAGCGAGCACAGTTAACCGTCAGAGCAAGAAACGTCTGACTTGTGGTGGAAACGATGTCGTCCAAATCGTCGTAGAAAGCCAACTTCCGATCGGCAGGCTCATCGTCCCAGCGCCCCAGCCGATAATAGCCGGTGGCGATTAGGGAGTCGGCGGTTGGGGTATCAATTTCGTCGCCGGCCAATTGCTCGATCACGAACTGATCATACGGCTTGTCTCTGTTAAACGATTCAATAACGTAGTCGCGATATCGCCAGACAAACGGCTTCGCGTCGTCTCGTTCGTAGCTGTTGGTTTCTGCGTAGCGGACAAGGTCCAGCCAGTGCCGTCCCCATTGCTCACCGTAATGAGGCGACTCCAACAGGTGATCGATGTACTCTTTAACAACCGTCTGATTTAGCGTACCGTCGTCGCCGGTAATCCGCTTCGACCATCGAACCACCAAGTCCGGTTCCGGCGGAAGACCGAGCAAGTCGTAGTGCATGCGGCGGATCAGTTCGCGAGGTTCAGCGGGCGGCGAAGGTTGCAGACCAGCGTCGGCCAGTTTGCGCCGAATGAACGAATCCACTTCGTTGTTGCCAGGCTTGTCGACGGAAGGAACCGGCTGTGCCTGTACCGGCTGAAACGACCAGAATTGTTTGTTCTCTTCGTTGACTTCCGGCGGACCGGGTTCGACTTCAAATTCGATTTCGTGCAAATCCTTGGGCCACGGCAGACCCATTTCGACCCACTTGGTCAGAACGCCGATCTGCTTCGGCGACATCTGGCCCGTCGGCGGCATTTCCCAACCGTCATAGTTAATCGCCTGGACCAGATAGCTCTCAGCGTGATCTTTCAGATCGACGGCCGCCCCGGATTCTCCGCCCTTCAAAATGGCGGCTCGGCTGGTCAGATTCAATCCGCCTTTCGGTTCTTTCCCGGCATGACACTTCAGACAGTTGTCTTTTAGAACCGCAACGACGTTGTCAGTAAAGAACGCGGTCTGTTCTTCAGAAAACGTCGCCGCATCATCTGCGCAGGTAACTGCCGCAAACAACAAAACGGCGGCAACGGAAAATATCGATCGAAGCTGCATGGCGGGATGATGCGCAGTTGAAGGAGGGAAGGGGCGTGAACTGATGATTAATTAGCGTTGTGAAGAAACTACCAGCAAAGCGGCCGAAGGTCAACGACTGAATCGCCTCTCACGTGCCGCTTTGCAACCATGTTAGGCGCTTCCAGCCGTCGCAAACAGTCGGTGTTCGAAAGAACTGCAGAACGCAGAAGTTTGCAACATCGTTGGTCACGCACTCCAGTCCGGGTTCGGTTCACGAGAAAGGCTTACAGGCTGACGCTGTTGCAGCGTGTCAACTTCCTGAACCAATTTGGCGACGTCGTCCGCGTCATTAGCCACCGAGATCGCTAACCGAAACGTCACGTCTGCCTGACTGTCGAGATTGATGACTCGGCCCTTCGAACGTTCGAATGTTTTGAGATTCGGGAAGCTGCTGGCCGGTTCGATGCCCGTGCAATAACCGTCTTCTTCCGCCTGAGTATTCTTCCACACCGCGAGCCACGGCAACGTGTTGGTGTCGAATCGCACACTCACCGCTTCGCTGCCGGTGGGACTCTTCAAAACCGCTAACCCTCTGCCGTCGTCGTCACTGATCGGTTTGGTGAAGTAAACTTGTTCGGCGTAACCGGCCTCCGGTCCGCGATACGTAGCCCACGAATCAACGTCCTCGGCGGCTCGCGAATCGCGCGGTGCGACTTCTTCGGCGGCCGTATGGACGGCGGCTCCTTCGCCCAAGAACGGGCGGCCAATGTTGCAGTGGTACAGCATTTCAACTTCAGCCGCGGCCGAGCTCAGATTTTGCACGCCGTCGATAATCTCGAAGGTGTTGCTGCCAATATGAGTCCTCAACGTCGACGTCAGACGCAGCTTTCCGCCGAACACGCTGGCTTCGTCAATCACGCCGATCACGGAAATCGCTCCGTCGTCGTCAATTTCGACTCGCACATCATGAGCCGCCAGATTCGCAATACGTCCGTGCAGAGACAGAAACTGTTCAGACACCACATTGCCCGCGTCGTCTTTAACGATGTCCGTTCCGGGAGCACCGTGCCAACCAAGGCCGCAGCGACATACGAGTTCGTTGAAGCCGTCCAGCCAGCCGATTCCGCCGCGGCGCATGGGATCGACAAACGCCGGATGCACGGGGCGTTCGACCGGCGACTTCCACCCCAGTGGCAGGTCCGCGACCTCGGCCTTCCAAACGCCCATGCCGCGAGTCGGAAGGACGGCAATCCGCGAACAGCCGTTGTCCAGCCACACGACATCCACGCCGTCGCTGAGTCCGCCACGCAGTCGCCGAAGCCCGACACTCCACTGATCGCCAAACTGGTCCAGCTTTGTTGACTGATGATCCAGCAGAAGACCGTCTTGGTGAATTCCGTCGGCGGTGTTGATCAAAGTGGTGTTGATCAAAGTGGTGTTGATCAAAGTGGTGTTAATCAAAGTAGAGGACGTTGCCACATTCGTGCCTTGATGACTGTGTTTTATATGGAAGTGAGAAACAATTTAGGGGAAAACCGAAGGCACTTCAATTCGGCGGCGCGGCTGACGGGGTATTCGTGAACAGCCTGTGTTGACCAATCCGCACCAACCTCAGACAATGTCCGGAATCCTCACGGAATGACGCTGGCGGAACTTTCCGTCGGTTTGGCAATGACGCCTTCAGCAGCTTCGGAAACCTTCATGCGAATCTTTTTCTCTGCCGGCGAACCCAGCGGTGACCAACACGCGGCTCACTTAATTGCCGCTTTAAAGGATCGTCACGCTGAATTCCGCGCCGAAGGTTTTGGCGGCCCCGCCATGCAGCAGGAGGGCTGTTCGCTGCTGTTCGAACTCACTCAACTTGCCGTGATGGGCTTTCTGCGAGTGTTGCCGATGCTGGCGAAATTCCGCCGCCTGGTCATCAAGGCAGAACAGCACTTCGACCAATCGCCGCCGGATGCCGTCGTGCTGGTCGACTTCCCCGGATTCAACTGGTGGATCGCAAAGGCCGCCAAAAAACGCGGCATCCCGGTCTACTACTATCTGCCGCCGCAGCTATGGGCGTGGGCTCCGTGGCGTATTAAGAAGGTCCGCCGATTTATCGACAAAGTCATCTGTGCGCTGCCGTTCGAATTCGATTGGTATCGCAGTCGTGGAGTTGACGCGACGTGGGTCGGCCATCCGTTTTTTGACGAAGTCGCGTCGAAGCAGCTGGACGAAGGTCTGCTGTCGGAACTCCGCAACAGCGATCAGCAAAAAGTGATCGCCGTGCTACCTGGTTCTCGCAACCACGAAGTCGACCGCAACTTCCCGGTCATGCTGGACGTGATTCGCAAAGTCAGCGAAGCAGTGCCCAATGTGCGTTGGGTCGTCGGCAACTATCGGACGGAACACGTCGAAGAATGCCGTCGCATGCAGAAGGACAAACAACTGGATGCGGACCTGACGTACTATATTGACCGCACGTCGGAAGTTATCGAAGCCGCTGATTGCTGCCTGATGGTCAGCGGATCGATCAGCCTGGAACTGCTGGCTCGCCGCACGCCTGGCGTGGTACTGTATCGAGTCGCCCGTTACGTTCGATTTGGTTCGAAGTTCTTCATGACGTGTAAGTTCTTCACACTGACCAATCTGATCGCCGGCCGCGAAGTCATGCCGGAATTCATGTCAGCCGGCAACCCCGCAGCCGATGTGCAGAAAATCTCGACATGGCTGACGGAATGCTGCCAGTCGCCGCAGATTCTTCAGCAGCGTCGCGAGGAAATGCAGGAACTCGCCGACTCCACCGCCGTCACAGGAGCCACAGAACGCACGGCTGAATTACTGCTGTCCGACCTGGTCGCGGCCGATTCGAAGGCCAGGGACAAATCGCGAGCGGCGTAGAGCGAACTCATGCAGTCCGCCAAAACGTGCAAATTGACTCAGTTTGAGGCATATTCCAGTCACGTTCTCTGCGCCAAAATAAACAGAACTATTTTCTTCGCTTGCAGTTTGCGCTCAACGCACGGCAGTCTTTCAACGTAAGAATAGGTTGTGGAAGACCTCTACCAACCCTGTGAATATTCTGCGGCCTGTTCTCACGGCTATTGACTCGACCTGCTGATGAACCTCTAATCAGGTACGCCGAAACTCTGCCTGAATCCCCATGCATTACCCAAACCCAACAACATCATTCCGAAACGCCGGTCGCTGGCTGGCGATCGTGGCGATGTCGGTATTGGTGTGTGGGAAACTGGTCCATCTGGAACAGGAATCGGCAGGATGTTGTGCGGGCGAAGATCTTCACGTCGAGGCTGGTAATTCTCCGCAGCTGAAGCCGTGCCCGTTCGGATGCCTTCACCACGAAACGCCTGAAAACAGCGATCAGCCAGAAGACAATGAGCCTTCGCACGATGAGCATCAGTGCTCGATTTGTAGCGTGCTGTCTCATGTGACTGAATCGCCAGCCATCGTCGATGTTCCCGACGAATCCAGGTTGGTTGTCGGAACCGTGCCGTTCGAATCGGCCTCCGCGAAAACCGCGGTCTTCTTCTCAGTTCGCCCTCGCGGACCGCCCATCGAGGCTTAAACACAGCCTTGATTCCGGGACGATCACACGCGTCTGACACGCTGGCCAAACCAGTCAGCAGGTGCGCGGCCTGTTGCATTTGAAATGCATCTTCGCTGCACCAGCGTCTTGCTTCTCCCCGGTTTACTTCCGTGCCCAATTACTGAACGCGCCAGCGCAATTGCCGCTGCCTTCGCGTATGGAGAACACCGTGAAACACTCTCATCGCCGCTCACGCGGATTTACTCTGATCGAACTACTAGTCGTTATTGCGATCATCGCCGTCCTGATCGCCCTTCTGCTTCCTGCCGTCCAACAGGCTCGCGAAGCCGCTCGACGCACCCAGTGCAAAAACAACCTCAAACAGCTCGGCCTCGCGCTGCACAACTATCATGATGTGCATTCACTGTTTCCATCAGGCTGGGTTGCTGTCGATCCCGTCACGCGCACTCATAGTCCGCACGAAGGACTGAATGGAGCCGGATGGGGGACCATGATTCTTCCCAACATCGAACAGTCGAATCTGTACAGTCAGTTCAACGCTAACTTCGCGATTCACGATCCCGTGAACACCGCGTTCCTTGGCACCGTGATTCCTGCCTGGCAATGCCCTTCAGACCCGAAGCCCGAAAAGTGGGAAATTGAAGAAGAAGGCAGCCCCGGAACGGTCCTCGCCGAACTGCCCACCGCCAACTACATCGGCGTGTTCGGCACTGAAGAACTGGACGGCTGCGAAAATGCGATTGGAGTGGCCCCTGTATCACCTTCAGGACAATGCCGCGGTGACGGTGTGTTTTATCACAACAGCCGAATCCGGTTTCGAGACATCACAGACGGAACCACCAACACGTTCATGTTGGGCGAACGACGAACAGACATGGCTCTTGGCTGGTATACAACATGGCCAGGAATGGTTGCCGAAGGCGAAGAAGCGTTCCAACGAATCCTCGGTTCAGCGGATCACGTGCCGAACGACCCGGTCGCGCATCTGGACGACTTCAGCAGCAATCACACAGGCGGATCTCAGTTTGTGCTGGGCGACGGTTCGGTGCGTTTCATCAGCGAAAACATCGACCACGGTCTCTACCAGTCCCTGGCCACGATCCGAGGCGGAGAAGTGGTCGGTGAGTTCTAACTCACCGACCTCCGAAGGTCCTTCGGCATGCCAATCGCCAGAACTGTGCATTCCAGTGCGAATCCGGAGTGCAATTGTTCTGCGATGAACGGCCATTGCCAATATTTGTAGCGACTGTCTTGAGATTCAAGTGAGTTTTCTGGAAATGACTTACAGTTGTTGCTTTGACGGTTTGGGGTCGCCCCATCCTCCGCCGCCGTCACCTCAACCGCATGATTGTGACGGCTGAGGTGACGGTGACGAAGGATGGGGCTCGATTTCAGGGTTGGCTCCAGAGTTTGTCGTCTCGGATCATGACGTTGAGAATTGTGATGAGTTTTCGCATTGCGGCGACGATAGCACACAGCGGTGCCTTGCCGTTCTCAAGCAGCCGCTCGTAGAAACGTTTGATGGCCGGATTGTGTTTCTTCGCAACGACAACGGGCATGTAGAGCGCTTTGCGAATGTGTGCCCGTCCGCCGCCGGTTGTCCGTTTTCCCCGCAGTGTCCCGCTGTCCCGATTCGTTGGGGCGACTCCGATGAGTTTGGCGATCTGGCCACGATTGAGCATGCCCAGTTCGGGCAACTCGGCGAGGAGGACTCCGACCGTGGCCGGTCCGATGCCCGGGACCGACAACAGGATTCGTTTTCGTCGCGCCAGTTCGGTGTCTTTGTCGATCAGACGAGCCATGCGTTCTTCGATGACATTGATTTGCTTTTCGAGCATGGTCATCGACTTGCGGATGAGTGTCTGAATAGACTTGTCACAAGTGATTTGCAGACGATTTTGCTCGCTGATCCGCATGGCGACGACCTGGCGTCTGCGGGCCGCCAGGTCGCGCAGTTGCTGATGGGCTTTGGGGAGTGGAGTGGTTTGTCGGGGCTGCATCGTTCGCGCGTACCTGGCGATGATTGCGGCATCAATGGCATCGGTCTTTGCCAGCTGGCCGGCGGCTCGGGCGAAATCTCGTATCTGACGCGGGTTCACCACAGCCGTCGCGTGGCAGGCTTTGTGCAGCGCGGCCACGAGCGATCGTTCGTATCCGCCGGTGGCTTCCAGACACACCAGGCTGGCCTGAGCCGTTTCGAGGAATCGCAGCAGTTGTTGGTGTCCGTCGGCATCGTTGCCGAACGTCGTGACCCTTTTCCCCGAGCTGAGTGCGACATCGAGTTTGGCTTTGGCGACATCAATTCCTGCACACAAGTTGTTATGCTGCACGTGTACGATCCCTTCCTTGCTGATACGAGCTGGCGGTGGACGCCGCTCCGGCGACTGTTCGGGCTGAGTACATGATTCCGGAGCGACGATCACGCTACGCCACGGTCTTTTAAACCAAGGGTCCGACGATCTGCCGCTCTGAGGTGGGGAACAGGAACAACCTGTTCCTCACCTGTTCCATCTATCACAGACAATCGCCAAAGATACAAGGGTCCGCTGTGCGGACCAATGGCTCACATTCACAGCATTTCCCCACAGCGGCAGCTCATTCACTTTCAGCGTTTCGGTCCGCTCAGCGGCCCCTACCTGGCCTGGAATCAACACTGGTTTCGCGGGTGCGTTGGCGGTAATCTGACGGCATGAATTCCTGCGGAGTGAAGTTCCATGCTGAGCGTTGCGTGTCCGGGCTGCCAATCACGATTGAAGATGAAGCCGACGCTGACCGGGCGGCGAGTCAAGTGCCCGAAATGCCAGACGGCCATTCAGGTTCCACTGGCCTCGGACACCAATCCAACGGTTCAAAAAAAGCCGCAGAAGCCGCGTTCGAAACCTTCGCCCGCTAAACGCCCAGCAAAACCGGAGCCGTCCCAACGGACACTCACACCACCGGAACCGGACGAAGCGTTTCCTGTGTTGCATTTGGCGCCCGAACCCGCAGCAGATGCCGCAGCGGTGCCCAATTCCGCTGCTCCGCCGGAACTGAATTTCAACACCACTTCCACGTCATCCACTTCTGCATCACCACGCCGACGCAGACGCCGCAGTTCTGTTGGCGTTTGGTTGCCAATGCTGATGGTGCTGCTCGGGGCTGCCGGTGCGCTATGGTATTTCATGCCTGCCGCGAAACCGCCGGAGATCACCGTGAAGCAGTTTCCCGATCAGGCGGCCGTGGAGGGGAAACTCATGACACTGGCGATGCCTGTGACGTCCACCGGGGCGCAACAGGCCACACAGTTGAAAATCGTGCAGGCACCGGACGGAGCCACATTCGATCAGGCGACTCGAGTATTCAAGTGGACGCCAACAGAAGCGGATGGTCCAGGTCAGTTTGATGTGATCGTGCATCTGATTCAGGGGCCAAACATCGTGGAAGCGAAGTTCCGGGTGATTGTGGCCGAAGAAGATACGGCGCCCGTGTTTCAAACGATCGAACCTGTGTCTACCAAACCGCTTGAGGAAGTCGTTGTCACAGTACAGGCCGACGATCCTGATGAACCCAGCGTCGCCGTGAGCTATGCGTTGGCTGAGCCGAATGCTGCGGCAACGATTGACGCTGAGACCGGCGAGCTAAAATTCACGCCTTCCGAAATCATGGCGGGAGAATCTGTGAGTGTGACGGTGATCGCGAAAGAAGATTCTGACGCCTCACTTTCAACCACACATGACGTGACGTTTCAGGTGGGGAAGTTTGATAACCCTGTTCGCCAGCTTGTGGCAGACCTGCGAAAGCTTGACGTCGATGCGGAATTTGAAGACGCGGCAGCACATGACAATCCCTTGCCCTTCACTGGCAGTGCGGGCGTTCTAAGTTTTGACGGCCGGTCAGTTTCTGTTTTCCGCTACGAAACAGCGCAGGACCGCCAGGAAGATGTTCAGAAGGTGGACGTATTTGGTCGGAAGCTCTTCGACAGTCCCTGGAAAAATGAAGAACCGCTGAACGTCTTCGCCAACGACGAACTGCTGGTCGCGTTTGTCGGGGGCGATTCGAATATGCTGGACCCGCTAAGTTCCGTGATGGACAGGCCGGTGGCAGTGGTTCAGAAACACGAAGCTCCAACCCCGATCGTGCATCAGACGCCCGCCATGGTGGCGGAACTGATGCCGTTGTATGAAGGACGACTCAAGCGACCGGGAAAGCCTCGCCGTCTGTTCACCACCGATTGCTATAAAGACGTTCGCAAGGTCTTTGCCGATCAGTTCGAGAAAGAATTTGATTCGCAAATTCGAACAGGAGTCGGGGATGACTACGACGAACTGATGGAATGGTTCGCCGAACGCATCGATCTGAAGGAAGAATTCTTTACAGCCATTCGGCCCGAAGTCGACAACGTTTCTACAGCGCTGCAGATGTTCAATCAGATTCGCAAAACGTACCCGAAGCAGATGGATCGCTACGGTTCGTTGGCGATCGCGTGCTCTGTGGTGTGGGACAACGATCGTGGAGTATACAACTACCGGGGCCATGCGGAGCGCACACATTCGACCATACCGGACACGTTGCTGGATGGACTCAGCAACTTTCAGTACTTCGTTGATGCCGAAAGCGTCATGCAGGGACGTGCTCAGTTTGTTCCATGGGAGTTTCTGATTCACCTGATCAATGACAAGACGCCGGTCGCAGAACGGACATGGGCGGTGCAGGCGTACCTTCCCACCCGGCAGATGTTCGGCAAATGTTACTCCGACGTGCCTTACGACACGAGGATGCTGCAAACCAGTAGTCGCGAATGCAAACTGGATGGTAAGGAATACAACCTGCCCAACATCCGGCAGTTTGGGGGCGTGTGTGCGATGCAGGCAGACTACGCGGCGCGCGTCGGCAAAAGTATGGGCGTGCCTGCGGAGTATGTCAGTGGTTCAGGACGATATGGAGGAGCTCATGCATGGGTCATGTGGGTCGAACTGCAAGCGGTAACTCAACGCAGCATCAAGTTTACGCTTGAGTCGCATGGGCGATATCGCGGCGATCATTACTACGTCGGAAACATGAAGGAGCCTCAATCCGGAAAACGAATTACCGATCGACTTCTGGAGCTGCGTTTGCACCAGGTTGGGATGGATGCGATGGCCAAACGCCATTCGGATCGAGTTATGGCCGTCTATCCTGGCATGGCAGAGGAACTGGCTTTCGACTTCGATACTCGACTGGAGTACCTTTCCGGTGCAGTCGCGTTGAACCCCTGGAGCGAATCGGCCTGGACTGCACTGTCACAGATTTCGTCAGGACGTGAGCCTGGCAAAGACGAGCACAAGACGATGTCGATTCTGCTGGACCAACTGTTTGTGAACTTCGCCGCGTTTCCGGACTTCACGTTGACAATCTTCGCGGATCTGATTTCCTTTGAAAAAGAGGCGGATAAAAGAATTCAATACTACTACCAGTTACTGGATGTCTACGCGGCCGCGCAGCGACCGGACCTGGGGTTCCGAGCGTTGCTGCAGTTGAGTGACCTGCTGGAACAGGAAGAACGGACCGACGAAGCGATTCAGACACTGGCGGTGGCGATTCAAAAGTACCCAGACGAAGGTCAGTACATTCCAAAAATGCTGGACCGGTTGGAGGGACTCGCTGCGGCCGCTGGTGCCGTCAATCAAACGCTGGCCGAATTCTACGCCTCGTTTCTCCCGAAGATTCCTCAAACACGTGGTGGTTCACCCAGCAAGTACTGCATGCAGATGTACGAACGTGCCGTCCCGGTATTCGAGCAGGCCGGTCAGCAACAACTGGCGCAAAATTATCGCACCGGAGCGCTGCAGTTGAAATCGGGCATGCCGCAGTAGAAACATCACCGGTTGCGAATAATCACCGGTGCCACCCGCTCTACGGTGCCGCAATGCAACAGCACGAGCTTCCACATCTGCCGGGACACCGGTTACAGCAGAACACGGAACGGCTGGGCCACCACGAAAGAACCGAAACACACGAAAAGGGAAAGGCAACACAGTGGATCGCTTTGCAAAGGGACGGCGATCGTTCCGTAGTGCATAAACTCTGCAGATTAGGTTCAGTCTGCCGGTCCGGAAGACTGGGCATGCTAAGAATTCGTTCTCGGAATTGTTGCGCAGTGCTCGGCATGGGAAAATTAGTGGGGCGGAACTGTTCCGAGCCACTAATAAATTGTCCCGATCCACTCATAAATTCTTCCGGCGAACTCGACATAGTGATTTTGTCACTGTGAATGCGGCGGGCAATTGGTACAGCCGGTTCAGAGTGATCGATTTGCAATCCGGAACGCGGCGCAGCGGCAGATTCCGCAGGTGCGGTTGATGGTGTTGTCCAGTAGGGGACGATTCGAGGTTGGTACTCAATACGATCCGCCTCAACACCTCTCCCACGCAAGGAGTGTTCGCTATGACAGCCACCCGTACAAAAACGTCTTTCATTCCTCAGGCGGAAGGAAACTTCGATGCCTTTGCTCGCCAGTTCGTCAACCAGTTGGCGGCCGATCCTGCGGAATACGAAATGTCTGCTGAACGAGTCAAAGCGCTGCAAACTCAGTTGGCGGAATGGGACAAAAAATACGCCGCCGCCGTGAAGGCTCGGGACGCGGCCAAAGCGGCGACGGAAAGCAAAGACGAAGCTCGACGACAGCTGGAAGAAACGGTTCGATCTGCTGCGAAGTTGATTCAGGCCAACGACGAAATCACCAACGCCGCTCGCGATGCGGCTGGTCTGCCGGTTCATAAAACAACGCGAACACCGGTTCCGGTCCCGCAAACATTTCCGACAGGCACGGTCATCGGTACGGATCGTCTGGAACTGACGCTGATGTATTCCGACGTTGCCACACCAACTCGGAAGGCGCGACCCTACGGCGTTCGAGGCTGCGAAGTCTACGTCGCCATCGCGGACAATCCCCCCACAAATCCGGAGGACTACCGCTTCGTCGCCTTCAGCACGCGCACGCCGGAACTCATCAAGTTCAAAAGCGACGACGGAGGCAACACCGCCAACATCCTGATCCGCTGGGTCAACACCAAAGGCGAACCCGGCCCATGGAGCCAGGTCATCAGCGCCACGATCCCGGCCGTCTGACGGGGAGCCCCCGGCGAGGCGATGGCGTTGGACGATGGGTTTCTGCGTGGAACGCCGCAACGCCGAGCGAGGTGAAGGGAATTAACATTGGCCAGTTTCTGTCGGCCGCGTGAAAATCGCGGCCAGTCGGAACTGGCCTTTGTTCATCAGGCAATTAAAACATAGAGCCGGTTTCCACCTGCCACCACACGCTTGGCGCGGCCGGTGGGAACCGGCCCTACATTTACTGAGTCACTCCGGCCGCCTGAATGATGTCGCGAATTCTGGTGGCCGAATAGCCTCGCTCGGAGAACAGCGTCAGAGCCTGGTTCAACAGGTTCTCACGAGTCAACGCGGCGGAATCGCTGCGAGTTGTCATGGCGAGTCGCTCACTTCACTGCGAGGCTGCCGCATGTCATGGCCAAGATTATCGTAAATTGTGTGGATCAGATCTTCCGTTTTGTTGGCGGTGATCAGAAAGAAACAAAACAACATTTCGTCAGTCGTCTCGTCGCCCCAGGTCACGCGTCGCGGTGGTGATGATGGATTCGACGGATTGTTGGCAGAGTTATCGAAAACTGCTTCCACCTTCAGAACGGTACCGGCGGGCAATGAAAACGGCCGTTCGTAGTAATACTCATCCTGCCAGTTGTAATTCCACTCAGCGACATCGATCAGCATTTGGGTTGCTTGCGCCGGCGGCGTCGCCGTGACCTTCATCGACTTGCCCAGCAAATGCATATGAGGCACAACGCCCACCAGGATGACATCGTTCGGCAGCGTGTACGTTGTGGAACGCGAATACGCTGCGTCGCCAGCGGGAATGTCCATTTCATAATTCGCCATCCAGATGCTTCCGACCAGCTTTGCTGGCTGTTGAAGCGATTCAGCCACCGGCTTATCGACAAAGTACAGGCCGATTTCTGACTGGTCCGATTCTTCTTTGCCGGTTGGATGGTAGTGAACCTGAACCACCAGATCGCTGCCCTTCTTCAGGTATCGCCCCATGTCGTTGGGCAGCCGCCGCGCCGTGTTTCCGACCGACCAGCCGCCGAGTGCTCCGCTGGGAGAAAATCCGGGGCCGCCGAAGTTGCCGTAACCCGGTTCCGGCGTTGCGTTGTCCAGTTTGCGAGCTTGCCCTTTGTCATCAAGAAATAACACCGCATGATGAACGACACGTTTGTTGCCCGGATGAAACTCAACGGCAGCAACCAACTTGTCTTCAGGGATGTCGATCGGCAGCACAAAGTTCTGAAGTAAATCAGGACCGTCCGCCGGAACGGTAAACGCCTGCCGCATTCGCACGACCAGATCCGGTGTTCCCAGTTGCCAACCCTCAGCAAATTGTGGCGAAGGCGGCAGATCGTCCGGGTCGCCTTCCGGACAATCTGCAGCCACCCAATCCTTCAGCAAAGCTAACTCCTGATCCGAAAGCCAACGCTCGCCAACAAACCTGCGCTGGTGGCTCGGACCGGGAATCCATGGCGGCATGATGCGTCGCTGAGTCACCTCGACCAGCATCTCGGCATGAGCCGCAGCTTCCTGATAATTCGTCAGCGCAAACGGAGCCACCTGGCCAGGGCGATGACAGTTCTGGCAACGCGATTGAATCAGCGGTGCGATATTGCGTGTGTAAGTTACCTTGCCGGTCTTTGTCGAACCACGACGTTTCGGAAAGTGACAGCCAACAGGTTTCGTTTTTGAAATCTCCACAGGCAAACGCTGCGACACCGACTGCATGGCGTCGCGAAGGAACTGCTTTTCAACATTCGTTCGGCGGCGACCGATCGATTCATAAGCGTTGTCGATGGCTCCGCGATAAGCCAGACGGCCATCGCGGTCGAGCACAAACGCTTCGGGCACATGCGATGGCTTGAGGACATCAGCAAGGAGTCCGGAACTATCGAAGAGCACAGGAAACTGTGCGGCGAATTCTTCGAAATGCTTTGCAGTAGCCTGTCGCGTGACAAACGGATCAGAAACCACGCCGAACAATTTGACACCCGCCGGCAGTGAAGTCGCCAGTTCGTTGAGCGTCTTTGTGTGCGAATTCGAGATCGGACAGGTGGTCGAAACGAATACAAAAACGCGAGCCACCTGTTGATCATTCTGCCCCAGCGCATGCACGTGGCCGTTGAGATCCGCGAGATCAAAGTTGAGCTGCATGCTGGTCTTAGTCAGCGTCGTCGCTTCCGAAGCAGGTTCATCTGCCACGCCAATTAACGGCAATGCGAAAGCGAAAATAAACGCCAGACAACGTAAACTGTTCATCCCGTCGAGCCTAAACAACCATCGAATCGGCCATATCGCGATGACCTATGACGGTCGTTACACTAGCGCAATGTTCTCGGCAATACAAGACTTTCGAACGTCGCAGGCATCCCGATCCCTTCCAGCCTCTGGTCTGCCGGAGACGCAAGGCAACTTCACAATGATCAACTTCAGTACCAGAACACCTGCAAGCCGTTATGCTCTCAGCGAGTCGCTCTCGCGTAGAACTGGATGATGCCGTCAAGCCGCTGACTCTGTTTTCCGTTTCGGTCAACCCGGAATCGTGAGTCAAAATTGCATCAACGCGTGATCGGCTTCCGATGCAGGTCGGGGTTGCTTCTCGGTTTCTCGTGAAGTGCGAAAACACGGCTGGGATAAGCTGCCAAAGTTCTGTCCAGAACGACCGCAGTTTCGTACCCTGCGCCCCCGAAGCCACCACAACCTGCTGGTCGACTGGTTTCGCGCCAAAGGAGAATTCAGCAGCGGCTGCGTGGAGGGCCTGAACATAAACGGCACATTCAATGTCCTTCCGCGAAGAGTTGGTCGATACTTCAGTCGCTCTCGTACGCCAGCAACCGAAGCGCATTGAAGACGACCAGAACGGTTGAACCTTCGTGAAGCACAACGGCCGGGCCGAGCTGCAGTCCGAGGACGGTGGCGGGTACGAGGAAGGCGACCATACCGAGGCTGAGCCAGAGATTTTGACGAATGATGCGGCTTGTTTGGCGACTCAGGCCGACGACGAACGGAAGGTGATTCAAGTCGTCGGCCATCAGCGCCACGTCGGCGGTTTCCAGTGCGACATCAGAACCGGCTGCCCCCATGGCGATTCCTACGGTCGCGTTGGCCATGGCAGGAGCGTCGTTGACGCCGTCGCCCACCATCGCGACGCCTACTTCGTTGCTGAGCTTCCTGATTGCCGCCACTTTGTCGTGTGGCATCAAGTCGCCCCAGGCTTCGTCGAGACCGACTTGTTGGGCAACCGCGCTGGCGACCTGTTGGTTGTCGCCGGAAAGCATGATCATGCGGCGGAGGCCGAGGTCTCGTAGACGGGCAATCATGCTTTTCGCCGATTCACGCGGCGTGTCCATCAAGCCCAGGACACCGAGATACGTGTCACCACGCCGGACGATCATTGTCGTGCGACCACTGGTTTTGAGCTTCTCTACAGACTCGCGCAACGCATCCGGCAGCGGTGGGCCTTCGACTTCGTCGAACAGATTTTCTTTGCCGATGTAAACTGATTGGCCGTCGACGGTGGCTTTGACTCCTCGGCCGGTGATACTGGTGACGTCGTGAGCCACAAAGTTGGAATCACTCTGCAGCCGTTCGTTGCCGTCGCGTACCACGGCGGTCGCCAATGGATGGTCGCTGAGTTTTTCGACGGCAATCGCCACTTGCAGTAACTCGTCTTCTGCGGCGCCATCTGAGGTGACGACGTCGGTCAGGCGCGGCTTGCCTTCGGTTAATGTTCCCGTTTTATCGAACGCAATCGCGCCGACGGTTCCCAGATTTTCCAGCGGCGCGCCACCTTTGATCAGCACTCCCCCTCGCGCCGCACGAGCCACACCGCTAAGCACCGCGCTGGGGGTTGAGATCGCCAGAGCACACGGACTGGCCGCGACCAGTACTGCCATGGCTCGATAGAACGACGTGCCAAACGGTTCGTTGATCACGGTCCACGCAAACAGCAGCAGGACGACGAACACTAGTACGGTCGGAACAAAGTAGCGTTCGAACCTGTCGGCGAACCGTTGAGTGGGTGACTTTTGTGTTTCTGCTTCGCTGACCATTTCGATCACGCGAGCCAAAGTCGATTCGCTGGCGAGTTTCGTGACCTGAATCTCAAGCGAACTGCTTTGGTTGATCGTGCCCGCGAAGATGCGGAACTGTGGGGCGAGTTGGTCCGGGTTTGAGTTTGCGTGGTTTGGATCGTCGACAGGTCGTTTATCGACGGGCATGCTTTCGCCAGTGATCGGAGCCTGATTAACGCTGCCTTGCCCCTTGATGACGAAGCCGTCAGCCGGCATGCGTTCGTTTGGCTTGACGATCACAACGTCACCGGGATGCAGCTGCTCCACTGGAACTTCTTCGGTGCTGCCGTCACGTCGGACCATCGCGGTTTGTGGCGTGAGCTCCGCCAACGCTTCGATCGCCCGTTTGGCTCGCCCCATCGCAAAGTGTTCGAGTGCGTGGCCGAGACTGAACAGAAACAGCAGCAACGCTCCTTCCGCCCATTTACCCAGGGTAGCGGCACCGACGGCAGCCACCAGCATCAGGAAGTCGATGTCGAATTGGGCGGCGAGAACTCCCTTGAGGGCGTCTCGGAACATGAAGATGCCGCCGAATAGATACGCTGCCAGATAAAGGCTCCACGGTACCATAGGCGCGATGTTGGTCAGGACTGACAACAGCCACCCGGTGATCAATAGCACCCCACAGAGTCCGGCGTAGATGAGTTCTGTTCGTTCGCCGAACAGTCCGCCGCGTGAATGGTCGTTTGTTTCTGCAGAAGCGTTGGTCTCCGCTTCAGTTGGTTCCGTGAACGGTCGTTCGTTCTGCGATTCAATGAATCGGACACCAAGTTTTCGGACACCTGCTAGGATGGCTTCTTCATCAGTAGCCAGGCGATCAAACTCGATGGTGATTGCGCCAGCCGGTGACGCTGCTGCCTCCGTTACGCCATGGATTCGTCGCGCTCGTGATTCGACCATCTGCGATCGCCGCGCGTGCATCGGTTTCGTTTTGAATAACAAGTGCCCGAACCTCTGTTCAAGTTCGAGTCCGGCTCGGCGGGCGAGTTCTCGAACCTGACCGACCGACAGTTGCTTCGGGTCATAGTGAATGCAGATTTCACCAGGGCCGTCACCGCCAGTGTCCGTAAGATGAGCGGCTTCGATTCCAGCGTCAGCACTTAGCAAGTCGCCGAGCCGCGTCATGCAGGCATCGCGAGCATACGGCACCGCGGGTAACAATAGCGCAATCTGAATCCGCGTCTTCTCAGGCATATTGATCTTAAGGTTTACAGAAATGTGAGCAAAGACTCGATCATACCAACTTGTTTCGCCTGCATCCTTCCCAACGACGTCTCGATGTCATCGAATGGGTAGCAATGCGTTGTAATCGCGAGTGCCTCGAAGATGTGTTTTCTAATGAAGTCCAAAACGGCGCCGCAACGATTCCTTTTCGGGATACACTGGAATTACTTTGCCGCTCCTTCGTGGTGCAGGCAAAGTTGAACCAGATCGTCGATGGAGGAGATTGAATGCGGACGGTCGAGTCCGGTATAGAGCAGGGGGATTGCACGTTAAGTCATTTGCCGAACAGGACTTTCGCGAGGTATGTCTCATCCCAGGCAGCATTGAGTCTTTTGTTTTTGATCCCCACCTTGGCTGTGGATTCGTTTTTCAGAAGACTCAACGCCGTGCGGCGAAGGATGCTGAAGTTCATATCTGTGTGGCCTTTGCGGAGTCTCGATTGATCTTCGCTGAACGTGACGTCCAGTTGCCAATGCAAATTGTTCTCAATACCCCAGTGACTCCGTACAGCTTCGGCGAAACGATGGCCGGAGACATAACGGCTTAAAATGTAATAGCGGATGCCGATGCACTGCTTGCCGTCACGGACAGTGTTGATGATCGCGATTCCAATCGCCTTCAGATTCTTCCAGCGATGTGCGTCCGGAAGATCCTCGGGCGCACGACAGATCAGATAGCTGCGGAAGTCTTCACGACCGTGTGCGTTCTCTTTCGTTTCAAATCGACGCACCGGACAGCGTGCAAAGTCATCCTCCAAATGGTCTTTGAAGAACGCGACAAGACCTGCGTGCAGCGTGGGCTGATTAATGTATATGCAGCCGCACAAATATCATTGCTCCCCAAACGCCCGTGCCCTTCGCTTCTCAGCACTTCGCGAGGCGGGTTGAGTTCCCACGTACGTACGGTTTCGTCGAGTCCCACACTTACGATCTGATCGCCAGTGGGTGAAACACCTAGTCCAGCGACCCAATGATCGTGTTCAAACTTGTGTAGCTGTGTTCCCGTGTACGAGTTCCACACCCTGATCACGCCGCGACTGTCGCCCGAGACCAGCTTCTTCCCGTCCGGCATGAACGTAAGGTCTCCGGCGCGTTCAGCGTGACCAGGAAACCGATCCGAAATCAACTCTCCGGTTGTCAGATCCCATACTGCGATTTGTGATTCCGATCCCACCGACACCAAGAATCTTCCATCGTCGGAAATTGCGACAGCGCGCGGTGGCGTTCTCGGTACGGGAAACGACCGTTGCAGTTCACCTGTCTTTACATCGAATGCTTCAACCTGCTTACCGTAGTTGTTGGGAACGTATAGCACGCTGTCATCGGAACTGAAACACAGCCCTTCTCGATAGTAGTTGGCATCGACATTGCCGACTTGACGAATCATCGCCCCGGTTGTGGCATCCCAGATCACCGCGGGACCGCTTTTTCGCTCGCTGCCGACAGCAAGCAGGCTGCCATCGTTTGAAAACCTCACCACCTGGGCGCGTTTGATTCTTGTGAGTATCTCAACTTCTTGTTTGGCTGAGTCCCATTTCAAGATCGCCGCACCACCTCTCCCTGCGACTGCGATTCGGTCCCCGCCAGGCGACCAATCGATCCAGCTAACCTCTCCGTCGATAACCAGCTCGCTGTTCCGCTCTTTACCGGTCTCCAAATTGCGAAATGTTAACATTCCGTGGTATGTGCCGACGGCCAGAATATGAGCGTCAGGAGACAACGCAAACTTCACAGAGTGTTCGGTAAACGGTTCCTTCCAGCGCAGTTGCCTTCCGCCGCCATCGTGAGGCATCGTGAACCATGCACGACACATTCTGGTTTCGTTGTTAATGTCCAGAGTCAGCATCACGACGTTGCCGGAGCCAGGGACGACACGCACGCACGCCACATGTCCTCGATGGTCGAAACGACTGACCATCTTCCCGCTAACTGCGTCCCAGATAATTGGCGAGTAGCCCTTGGGGCTGACGACAAAGTGGTGCGTGCCCGGTAGGAAGTCAACTTGCTTGTACCAGCCGGGGTGCCGGTATCGCACCGTCCCGCAGCGAACTGCCACTCCTTCAGGCAACGGATCTCCTTGAATATCCACTCTCTTGGGATGCTCGTCCTGAACCGTCTGAGCAGACACTGAGCTGCCGAGGACAAGCCACACGACAATTGTGAAACGCTGCGAATTCAGGACCATGGGGCCGTTCCTGTTGAGGCACGAGTCGTTCAGGACCGCAATCTGCAATCACCAGTGATTGTAACGCGGGATCAATCGGGAATCAGCTGACTTCAACTTTGCGTCTAATTAGCGGAGCAAGATCACTGTCGAGGATCGCAAACGTGTCAGCAACGATCAGCGAAATCATATACCAGCGGGGCGACCAGGGCCGATGCACGGCGTCGGCATATGGGAAGGTCGGCGTGGTGGCGAGAGACTCAGATTGCTGTGCTATCAGACGCGATTTCTGGTTTCTGCTCGGTGATGTCGATCAAAGCAAAAGACTGTCGACGACACCGCGCTGAGGTGTGCAGCTTTATGCACATCGACTGCAGGGATTTGCACGTTTTCGTCAGGCTGCCGAACTGCGAAATTAGCGCATTCAGAAATTTTGCTTGCCGTGGCCAGGGGTGCCATTCCGGCTATCATGCGTGCTGCGGCTGAATGCCGCAGATAAGCTGGTTCTGATTTTCCAGCCAGTGCCTTAGTGCCTCAATTTCACCATTCTTCCGCCCGCCTCGCCTCATGTTTGACATTCACGAACAACGTAACGGTCGCTCAATTCGCCTGCTGGCATGGGGGATGGCGGTGCTGAGTGTGATTTCGATGGCCGTTGTGATCGTCATCAATATCGACGTCGGACGCGAACAGGAGATCGTCGCTGAAATCGTCAAACACCTGCCTGAAAGCGACATGGATGACGTTGCTGAGTTGTCCGACGATCTGTGGCTGCACGAATGGCTGGGTGTATTGCTGGTGTTGAATGTGGTTGGCACTGCAATTGCTCTGGCTTTGGTCGTGCGAGGCTACCTGCAGAGCGAGCAGTCTTTGCGCGACGTCAAAGTTCTGGCCAGCGACATTCTTGCCTGCCTGGACGCTGCCGTGATTACGACGGACCGAAGCGGCAATATCACCAGTATTAACGTCGGTGCGAAAAAGATGATTGGCCTGAATGAAGAATCCGTGGGCCAGTCGCTGGCTCAACTTGCCCCCGATCACGCACTGCTGCAGGAAGTTTGTGCCGAAGTTAATGCCAACCATCAAACGGTCCGAGATCAGGACTATTGCGTAACCCTTCAGGGACACAAGCAGACTTTGAGAACCAGTTGTACCATCCTGAGAAATCAACGACAGGACGAAATCGGAACTGTCGTCTACATCCGCGACGTGACTCAAAGAACGTTGCTTGAGGAACGAGTGCGGCGCATGGAACGTTATATGGGGCTGGGCACGCTGGCCGCCGGGTTGCAGCATGAGATTAAGAATCCACTGAGTGCTTTGTCGCTGCATATTCAGCTTCTGCAGGAACGCCTGGACCAGGAAGAACCACAGGAGGACGTCCAGGAAATGCTGGACATCCTTGGAACCGAAGTCACGCGCATTACTCAGGTGCTGGACGGTTTCCGCAACTATGCGTCGGTGAAAGAACTCGGTCGATCACAGGTCGACGTGATCGGGCTCGTCGAGAAACTTCTGCGGCTGCTGAACCCTCAGGCTGAATCTCAGGGGATCAGGCTGGTGAAAAATATTACGGAGAATTCGACGGGAACCGTGTTAGCCGATTCTGTTCAACTGGAACAGGTGTTGTTGAATCTGGCGTTGAACGGAATGGCGGCGATGCCCAAAGGCGGCACGCTGACCTTTGGTGTCGATTCGCTGGAAGATGCGGTCCGAATTCTGGTGACGGACACCGGGCACGGGATCCCCGAAGACTTTCACGCTCAGCTATTTGACCCTTATTTCACAACCCGCAATGATGGCACCGGCATGGGGCTGGCATTGTGCGACAAGATCATTCGCCAGCACGGTGGCAGCATCGATTTTCGAACCGGCGATAAGTTCGAAGGTCAGCCGGGCACCGAATTCACTGTCCTGCTGCCTCGGGAAGTTCACGCATGAGCCACAGTCGGTTTCACGTCCTTGTCGTCGACGACGAACCCAACATCCGGTCCGGCCTGGCCAAAGGTCTGGCGAACGAAGCCGACGTTGTCGACACGGCAGGCGACGCCGAAGAAGCGCTGCAGCTGTTCGAAAAACGGCAACACGATCTGGTGATCGCAGACGTCCGTCTGAACTGCGGTATGACGGGAATCGAGCTCGCCCGCAAAATGCTGTTCGCTCGACCACAGACCGCCGTCATCGTCATCACGGCTCATGGAACAGTTGAAACAGCGGTCGACGCGATGCGAGCCGGAGCGTTCGACTTTATCGCCAAACCGCTGGATCTGAATCTCGTACGGCAACAGGTGCGGAAAGCTCGCGAACACTACGCGCTGCAATTGGAAAACCGGCAGCTTCGCAATCAACTGGCCAGCGCCGGTGAGATCTCAAACATCATCGGCAACTGTTCCGCGATGCAGAACGTCTTCCACCAAATTCGTCAGGTTGCGGCAACGGAAGCGACCGTGATGATCCATGGCGAAAGTGGAACGGGGAAAGAACTGATCGCAAAAGCCCTGCACGATCTCAGCGATCGCAGCAGTGGACCGTTTATCGCGGTTAATCTGGGAGCGATGCCGGAATCTTTACTGGAAAGCGAATTGTTCGGCCATGAAAAAGGTTCGTTCAGCGGTGCCAGTCGGCAGAAGCCTGGTTGCTTCGAACAGGCAGCGGGGGGCACGTTGTTTCTGGATGAAGTGACAGAGATGTCGGCGAAGAGCCAGGTGGATTTGCTGCGAGTGCTGGAAACGCGAACCTATCGTCGAGTCGGCGGTGAGCAGCTTCAACAATCCGACACGCGCGTGCTTTCGGCCACCAACAAATCGGTGCAGGACTTAATCGAAGCCGGTAGTTTCCGCGAAGACCTGTTCTACCGACTAAATGTGATCCCGATTCAGGTGCCTTCGTTACGACAGCGGCGCGAAGACATACCGCTATTGGTCGAACATTTTCTGCGTCACTTTTGTGAACGGCACAATCGACGCAACAAGCAGGTGGCGCCGGAATCGATGCAGATTCTGACGGCTGCTCCGTGGCCAGGGAACGTTCGCCAATTGCGAAACATGATGGAACGACTAGTGGTGACGTTGGCGGATGAAATGATTCACGCGAGCGACCTTCCGGCGGAACTGCATCCCCATTCGGCGTCGAAACCAACGCTCTCGTGTTCACTGGCAGACGCGGTGGAACAGTGTGAACGAGACACCATTGTGGCGGCGTTGGAAGCCTGCGAATTCCATCGCGAACGGACGGCCAAGCAACTGGGGGTCAGTATTCGTACGCTGCATTACAAAATGAGCCGCTACGGTTTGCATTAAGAATTGCTGCGAGGTTTGCGGCGTGGAAACATCCGCTTGCAGGCTTGGCAGTGTGAAGAGTGGGCGGTGTGCAGAGGGTGCTATCCGCAGAGTGGGCCGCAGCTGGCTGATGCGTCGTTCCGACGTCTTAACTGGCCATGTACGGCTTCGGCATGAGACGGGTAGAACTGCCTTCGCGTCGACCGAGACAGAATTTTGGCTGACGTTGCCTGTGATCTCTTTGGTGACCGCGTTGTTTTCACGCCCGGGTTGGTATACTCAGCCCATCGCCAACACCCTCCAACATCTGGCCATCTCCCTTTCGTTAGTTAGGCTGCCATGTCATTCTTCATCGTTGCCAGGCTCAACGTTGGATGCTCACGTGCCATTTCAATGGTGCTGACCGCGTTGTTTTTGGTCGCAGGGTTAGCGACCGCCGGTGCTGCGTCGCCGCGAATTCATCGCGACCTGCAGGTTCTGTATACGTTCGAAGCTGGCGAAGGAGACGTCGTTCGCGATCGTTCGGGAGTCGGACAAGCGCTGGATCTGAAGATCGGTGACTCGTCCGCCGTGCAGTGGTCGGACGGAACGCTAAATATCAAAGCCGCAACGATTATCGCATCGGACGGTCCTGCTAAAAAAGTGATCGACGCCGTCAAACGGTCAAATGCGATTTCCGTTGAAGCATGGGTGAAGCCGCACGACGCCAAACAAAACGGGCCAGCTCGCCTGGTGACACTGTCAGAAAATTCCAATCACCGCAATTTCACCGTGGGCCAGGACGCAAACACCTACGACTTTCGTTTGCGCACTTCGTCGACCAGCAGCAACGGGCTTCCTTCCGCCGCCCTGCCCAAAGATACCGCTCGTACTTCGTTGACACATCTTGTCTACACCCGCGATGCGAAAGGGCGGATCGAAATCTTCGTGGACGGCAAGTCGCGGAAAACCGACACAGCGGACGGCAACATGTCCGGCTGGGACGACAGTTTCCGCTTCGCTCTGGCCAACGAATTGAACAACAGTCGACCATGGCTTGGCGAACTGCATTTGGTTGCGGTCTACAGCACAGCTTTTAGCCACAAAGAAGTGGTGCAGAACTATTTGGCCGGACCGGCCGGAACGACGGCTCAACAACTGGCCAGCACAACGTCGTCTCGAGTCACCGACGAGTTGCAAACTTTGTACACGTTCGAATCCGGCAAGGGAGACATCGTGCGAGATCGGTCGGGTGTTGGCAAACCGTTGGACCTGAAGATCGGCAAGTCGTCTGCCGCACAGTGGTCGGATGGAAGTCTGAAAATCAAAGCCGCGACGATTATTGCATCGGACGCCCCTGCAAAAAAAGTGATCGACGCAATCAAACGTTCGAACGCCGTTTCGGTGGAAGTGTGGGCCACGCCGCACGACACCCAGCAGGCCGGCCCCGCTCGACTGGTGACGCTGTCATCGAATTCCAGCAACCGAAACTTCACAGCCGGACAGGACGGCAACACGTATGACTTCCGCTTGCGCACGTCGTCCACCAGTCACAACGGACTTCCGTCGACCGCTCTGCCAACAAGCACGGCTCGCACTTCGTTGACTCACATCGTCTACGCGCGCGATTCGAAGGGCGGCGTGAAAGTCTTTGTGGACGGAAAACCGCGGATGTCTACCAAAATCGACGGCGACATGAACGGCTGGGACAACGGCTTTCGCCTGGCGTTGGGCAATGAATTCGATAACAGACGTCCGTGGCTGGGCGACCTGCATCTGGTGGCAATTTATAGTCGAGCCCTCTCAGCCAGCGACGTGCAGAAGAACTTCCAGGCTGGCCCGGATGGTCAATCACAGACGGCTCCTGCTGTGGCAGTCGATCACAGTTCACAGTTGTTCGAACGCAAAGTCGCCGGACTGCTGGCAAACCATTGTTTGGAATGCCACGACACCGTGACTCGGGAAGGTGGCCTCGACCTGTCGCGCCGCGAGGTCGCGTTTAAGGGAGGCGACAGTGGAACGCCGATCGTTTCCGGCAAAGCCGACGAAAGCTTGATGTGGCAGTATGTGGATTCGGACGAGATGCCGTTGGACCGACCGCCGCTATCCAAGGATCAGAAAAAGCTGCTGAAGGAGTGGCTTGATTCCGGAGCGAAGTGGCCGATCGAAGTCATCGATCCGGTTGTCTACGTTTACGACGATTTGACGGCGGACAACTGGATTCGCCGCCTAACGGTTCCGGAATACATCGAAACCGTTCGTAGTGCGGTGGGCGTCGACATTTCTGCTGAAGCTCGTGAACTGCTTCCGAAAGACCTGCGAGCCGACGGATTCAGCAACACGGCGTACAATCTGACCGTCGACTTAAAGCATGTCGAATCGTACGCTGAACTGGCAACCATCATTTCGCGGCGAATGGATATCGAAGCGTTCGTCAGTCAGTTCACCAAAGACCGCACGCTGAACACCGACAATTCTACGCGAAAAATTGTGTCGGCTATCGGTAAGTGGATGTTTCGAGGACCTTTGTCAGCACGTGAAGAACAGAACTACAGTGGCATTGCCACCAGCGTCGCCAGTGCCAGTGGTACGTTTGACGAAGGCATGCGTTATATGGTTGAAGCCATGTTGCAGTCGCCGCGATTCGTGTATCGGCTGGAAGATCAACGAGGCTACGGCACCATGCCGGTTCGAGGTTTCGAGCTGGCGTCTCGGCTTAGCTACATCACATGGGGCGGTCCGCCGGACAAGGCCCTACTGAAAGCTGCCGAAGCCAGCGAACTTAGCAGTGACAGTCAGCTTCGTTCTCAGGTTGAACGAATGCTGAAAGATCCGCTAGCTATCAAGCAGTCCGAACGGTTTATCACCGAATGGCTGAACCTGAATCGTTTGGACAACCTGCAGCCGAACGCCGAACGGTTTCCCACCTGGTCACCCGAACTGGCTCAGGACATGAAAGCGGAAACTCTGGCATATTTTCGGCACGTGGTCTGGGACGAAAACCGACCGCTGTCGGATCTGCTGAACGCTCAGTCAACCTTCGCGACGCCTCGCCTGGCCAAACACTACGGCCTGGAACCGAAGGGCAAAACGTTGGCTCGCTACGACGTCGAAAACGTCAAAAGTCGAGGCGGCCTGTTGACTCAGGGAAGCCTGCTCACCATGGGCGGCGACGACGCGTCGATGGTGACTCGCGGGCTGTTTGTGTTGCATGAACTGCTGCGAGGCGTCGTCAAAGCGCCGCCACCGTGTGTCGATACCAACCCGCCGCCGACGAAGTCTGGCGTGAGTCAACGCACGATAGCGGAAACGCGTCTGGTTAACGCAAACTGCAGCGGTTGCCATGTGAGGTTCGAACCGCTGGCGTTCGGCCTTGAGAAATTCAACGGCATCGGCTTCTATTCAGACAAAGACGAACACGGCAACAAGCTGCGAGAAGACGGGACCATTCTGTTCCCGGGCAGCGCCAGGCCAGTAAACTTCGACACGTCCGCACAACTGATGGATGCTTTGGCGAAAAGCGATCGAGTACGCGAGAGCATCACATGGAAGATCGCTCAATTCGCCATCGGCCGACCACTCGGAGCCGCCGACGCGAGCATTCTGGAAGCCGTTCACAAAGAAGCAATGGCCAACGGCGGAACATGGTCCAGCACTCTAACGGCGATCATCATGAGCGACCTCGTGCGAACAACACGAGTGCAGGACGCCGAATGATGGTTCGCCGAGTACTACTCATCGCGGCCACCGTCAGCACCCTGCTGTCTCACGCCGCAACGGCAGGCGACTGGCCTCATTGGCGCGGACCGAATCGTAACGATGTGGTGGACGAACCGTCGGGGTGGACGGGCGACGATTGGCCGCTGGAAGAATTGTGGAAGCAAAACGTCGGCGAAGGTTCGACATCACCGCTGATTGTTGGCGACCGGCTTTACACCGTGGGTTGGCGATCCAACAAAGATCACGTTCAGTGTCTGGATGTCGCCACCGGAGAAACGGATTGGTCGGTCGACTACGACTGTCCCAAATACGGTCGGCTGGCCACAGGCGATCAGGCCATCTTTTCGGGCGTAACGTCGACTCCGGAATACGATCCCGCAACCGGTTTGCTTTTCACGCTAAGTGTCGACGGCCACCTGAATTGCTGGGACACCCAGAAACGTGGGAAACACGTCTGGGGCAGTAATCTCTACGAAACATTCGACGTTCCTCAACGCCCCAAAGTTGGCCGCAGCGGACTTCGCGATTACGGCTATACGGGATCGTCACTTCTTTATAGCGACTGGGTGATCGTCGAAGTCGGTGCGAAGCAAGGCAACCTGATGGCGTTCGATCGTCAGACGGGAACACTCGCGTGGAAATCTCAGAATACATCGCCGGGAGGTCATACAGGCGGTCCGGCATTGATGACGGTCGACGGCGTGCCGTGCGTGGCAGTTCACAACTTCGCCGGACTTCTTGTGGCGAGATTGGACAAAGGTCACGAAGGTGAAACAGTGGCGACCTACGACTGGATTACGTCCTACGCCAACAACATTGCGGCGGCCACAATGCACAATAATCACGTGCTGCTGACGTCGGCTTACAATCAGTATAAGATCACCAACCTGAAGATCAGCCTGAAGGGAGCTCAGGTGGTTTGGGAACAGAAGTTCGCATCGAAAGTGTGTTCACCAGTTGTTCGCGACGGCAACATCTATCTTGCGTGGCAAACGGTGATGTGTTTGGATGCGAAGACTGGAAAACAAAAGTGGAAGGGCGGCAGAACGGGCGATCAGGGTTCGATTGTTGTCACGTCCGACGATCGACTTGTGATCTGGGGTAATCATGGCGATTTGCTGCTTGCGGAATCCGCCACTCGTTCACCAAAGAAATACACGCAACTGGCGGCGAAAGAAAAACTTGGCAGTTCGGACGCATGGCCGCACATCGTGCTGGCGAATGGACATCTTTTTTGCAAAGATCGAGACGGCAATATTCTGTGCTACCGCGTCAATTGAAGTCGTAGAACAATCCAACACAAGGACCGAGCGATGAGAAACTTTGCCTTGAATCGACGCACGTTGCTGCGGAACGTTGCCGGTGCCACCGTTGGTTTGCCGCTGCTGGAAGAAATGCTGTCCAGTTCGGCGGTCGCTGCCGTGGCGAAAACAGAAGTGCCGGTGCGAGCGTTCAACCTGTTCTTCGGCCTGGGCATTCCCGCTCCGCTGCAGGACGAAGGTTTTGACGGCGTTTTGGAACCGCTAAAGCCGCTTAGCGACAAGCTGCTGATCATGCGCAAAGTCAACCAGTTGCGTTGCGACAAAAACGGCATCAACGCTCACTACGACGGAGCCGCCGGAGCATTCACCGCCGAACCACCAAACGGAGAAGCTCGATCGGGTGGGCCTTCGATCGATCAGGTGATCAAGGAAGCTCACTATTCTGACGGTCTTCCGTCCGGGATGGTGCCAACATTGGTCGCCGGAACGTTCTTCCGCCGCAGCCGCATTTGCCGCTACGTTCACAGCTATAAGCAGGACGGCACGGTCGCCGGGACCATGCAGGAACGGCCGCGACATTTATTCGACCGCGTATTCGGTACGGTGGCTGGCGCAGACGACAAAGACGCGAGGACTCAGCGACTGCGACGCAGCGTGCTGGATTCCGTTGTGGAAGATTACCGTTTCTACACCAGCGATAATTCTCCGTTGGGCACCGCTTCAAAAGCGCGAGTCGCTGAGCACCTGGAACGCGTTCGGGAATTCGAACTGCGAGCGTTCCGCTTGCCGGACAGTACCCGCAATGGCCCCGCCCTGCCGCCGCGTTCAAGAGTCCCACACGATGGTCCGGCCGATCCCGGCGGTGAAGGCATCGACATCACTCTGGAAGAACTCACGACCGAATGGCGGCTGATGGCCGACTTGTATGCGTTGGCGATTAAAATGGATCGAGCACGTTTTGGGTCGCTCACGTTTTTGGCGGCGGGCGAACGCATTCGGCTGACTGGCGACTACGAATACAATGGTCGCAAAGTGTGGGAATTCAACGACCCCAAACAACTCGGCCGCAGCGGCAGTGGAGGCTGCAGCCACGAATGGTGGCATCGGTTTAAGGACGACAAGAAGAACGAACAACTACGAGCTCACGCGCACATGAAGATGCGAGAAATGGCTTACTTCATGCAAAAGCTGGACGAACCTGACTGCAAAGAAGCAAACGGCAAATCCATTCTGGAAAACAGCCTGATCACAATCTCAACCGAATCCGGCGACGGACGCCACAACGACGTCAAACGAGAACTCTCGGGCGTCTTCCACTGCATCACCGGAGCCAACGGCCGCTTCAAGACGGGGCAGATTATGGACGTGAAGGCAGAAGGACTGGACGTCTATAACACGGTGCTAACCGGCATGGGCAGCAAGCAACAACTGGGTCCGGAAAAGGACCGAGCCGAACCTGTGGATTCGATTCGTGCGTAGATTGTGTGGCGACTATGCTACCGTGTATCGCATGCAGCGTTCGTGGGCGCGCGACGGCGATACCGAAATAGCTTACCACCAAAATGGGTGCACGATCGCGTCGGGTGTGGCCGGGGTTGGACTGAGCGAAGCGAAAGAAACCCCGGGGCTTCGCTGCTGGCTTATCGACGACATCAGTGATCGTACCGTGCGACGAAATCGACTGATTTCGCAGGGAAACCGCGTCCGTGCGATTCCCCTGTGAAATGAGTCGCTTCGGCAGCCGTAGCACCGATTTCAGTCGCAGTTCGTTCTTACCGACGATGTGCTCAACATTGCAAAACCGTGATTCGATTGCAGCGTTCTCGATCACACGAAGCTTCCCGCTCCGACGAACATGTTCGCAAGCAGTCTGATTGGTTCAGGGGGACGATGTGGTGACCTGGCCCGTCAACGTATTGGAAATCACAGTGTATCCGCGGTCGGGTGAATCCGCTTCTGAAAACGTAATTTCAAACTCATCAACGGGATTGTCTCCCACTTCAATCCCCATTCTAAACGAACCTTCCGGATGCAATTCGAAGGCTTCCAACGGTTTGATACCGGCCTGTTCGCTATCGGAAAACTGAACCGTACATAAATAGGTTTTGACCGGTGACCCGGAAGTGAATGCATAGGCAACTTCGAATTGCACGATGCCATCATTCAGTTTGGCATTGGCCTGTTTCAATTCAACAACTCCCGGTTCAGGGTCTTCAACTGAAGTCGAACCCGGTTCGGAAGTTCTTGATGAATCGTTTGCCGTGGTCGAATCGGGACCTCCGGCTGTTGTTGAGTCCTGCCCACAGCCGTTGCAAGTCACGAACAGGATGAGACACAGACTGGCTGGAGCGAAGTCTCGGAATATTACAGACATCTAACGTCTCTTCTTTTTCGTTTTCGCATTCGGGTCAACCAAAGCGACAGGAATTTCAACTTTCACTTCACCGCCGTCCGACGAGATCACAGCCGTCAACGGCGAATTGATTGTCGAATACGGCACCGGCACGGATTCCATCGCGTCCGGGAAGTCAGCCTGCGGCGCGTCCGCAGGCACGAAGGTTCCATTCGAATCCTGCAGTCGACTCACCCGAATCTTGTATTCGCCAGGCGGGATGCCGTAGTCACTGTCGCGTGAGCTGATGACTTCGAATTTCCCGTCTGGATCTGACGAACCCAAAGCGCCTTCGCCAGGGGTTCCTGGTTGCGGCAGAAACTGAATCAGCGCGCCGGGCAAAGGTAAACCTTCGACCGTAACGACGCCAGTAATTGGTGCTCGTTCAATTCCGTCACCCCCGCAACCCAGAGCAACCAGAACGATAAACGGAGCCACCTGAAAACAACGTGGACGCATGACTATTCCTCGATTCAAAGATACTCAAATGAACTTGACTAAGAACCCCTAACAAAACCTGTGTGGCCGCGTTCGGGCTCGTGGGAAACAGCCTCCGTAGCGCGAAACGCCTGTTCCGCGGCCACACGTCAGCGAGATTCGCTGTGACTGTGGGCTTAGAATTCGCCAAGCACCTGACCATCTGAAGCGCGGCACAGGTAAGTCAGTGTTCCCTGATCGACATTTTCCGAGAGAAACCGAACGCTGCCGTCTCCCAGCAGGAACTGAGCTCCACCGGTATGCAGGCTGGCACAGGTGTACCAACTGGCTCGCTTCCCGACGACGTTACTCACGTTGTTGTAATTCCAGACATTGATGCCTGTGGCAGGGAACGTCAGGTTCCAACGGCCCAGCGGGTCAATTCCAACATCCACCCAGCCAGCGTGCAGCCAGCCGCCCGTGCGGCCGTTGTACGTTTCGAGCGTCTTTTCGCCCATCATCACAGTGTTCGATAGCCCGTCGGTGCACGCGGCCAGTCTTGTGTAACTGTTTTCGCCGAACAGGTAACGAGCATCGACTGACAGGCTGCGATGGTGGTTACAGTCGCGGAGCGAAAGGTAAGGCATGATGAAGTCGTAGGATGTTTTGGCGTACGGCATGCCCGGCGAACCGCCATCGGGCGAGTAAAATGATCCGCCCGCATCCAGAACGGTGTTGCCGGAATCTGATGGGCACAACAAAGTGGGAATGACCTGGCTGGCAAGAGCCGCGTGTCCGGTTGCTACAGCATCCAAACCGACCGGTACCGGGTTGGAACCTGGGCGAACAAGATTTCCCTGAGCTCCGGAAAAGTCGATCTGACTGTAGAGCGCAGTCTGCTCCATAAATGGCAGCAGCAGTGCCAGTCCGTGACCGTTCTTCGTCTGTGGGTCTGGTTTGCTGGGCGCGGTTGCGCCGGCCGTGCAAATTCCCTGACTCATGCGACCAGCCGGAAATCGACCGTGCGTCCCTTCGTAGTTAAAAATCGCCAGCCCAAGTTGTTTAAAATGGTTCTTGCACTGCGTTCGTCGCGCAGCTTCACGGGCCTGTTGAACGGCCGGCAACAACAACGCAATCAGGATCGCTATAATCGCAATAACGACCAGCAATTCGATCAGTGTAAATCCGGCTTTTCGTCTCTGTGGTAACATCAAACCTATTTCTTTTGAATGGGACCTAAGGTGGGTTGCCATCGCCGCAGGAACAAAGCACAACGCAACAATAAAGTTCACACGTTTCGATCAGGAATGGGTCCGTCCATTCCTTTTCCTGTCAAACCAACTGGCTGGAACAAGCCAATTGGCTGACTCTTACTTTGGCAAAAAGAACTCTCGAATGCCGTGGAATAAGTAAGTCCTGTTGTTGTGGTTGCTGAAGTGTTGTGCGTTCTTCCCGCTGCACTTTCTGTCGGGTGACAGCAGGACAATAATGGCGTCGTTGCTGAGTGCAGGCAAAGACTGTGCCACAGTTCGGCATCACTTGCCGAATGGCGGCAATCCTGCGACCAACTGCCAGACGGCGTAACCAAACTTCCTGATTGCTGCGATCGAAAGAAGCATCCGTGCATAATCTGCGAGCAGCAAGCGTTGATCGAACACGCATTGCGTGCGGGAAAGCTCGATAACTTCAACACCCACATTCGGTCGCGACTGGAACAGCTCACGACCAGCGCTTACAACTGGCGGAACGCAGTTAGGTCGGCGAACACCGTTGTAACCTTCACGCGTTGCTATCAACTGCGTAACAAGCCGCGTCGAGTCAGTGGCGAAGCGACCTTCGGACTTGCATCCAGCAGTGCACCAACCGGGGTTCATTTCAGTAAGGCTATTAAGGAAAACAGCACATGATCCTAAACACGGTTTTGACGCCGCTAAACGACATCAACATGCGACTTGCCGTGCAATGCGGTGTCGAAGGTGTTGTCGTGCGGTACCCCGGGCCAACGCTGGATGACCTCGTGGCGGTCAAACAAACAGTGGAAGGCAACGGACTCAAGCTGCTGGCCATCGAAGGATATCTGCCTATTGAAAAGATCAAACTGGGAACGGACCACGACGGCCGTGAACTGGCCGCAATAAAGACGCTGATCGAACACATGGGAACGGCTGGTGTACCCCTGCTGTGTTACAACTTCATGTCCGGAACCGATTGGGTACGCACCACGCTGGATGTGCCGGCACGCGGCGGAGCGTTGGTGACCGGCTTCCGGCTGGCTGATGCTGAGCGGGCTGTTTCCCTGAACGCTGCCAGTGAAGACGTTACAACGGGCACGATTTCTGCCGATGAACTTTGGACAAACCTCGAACGCTTCCTGCGCGAAGTGATTCCGGTAGCGGAAGAAGCCGGCGTGACTCTGGCAATGCATCCGGATGACCCGCCGCTGCCGCGCTTTCACGGAAAGGCTCGCATCATGAATTCTGTCGACGCGCTTGAGCGACTGGTGGCATTGGTGCCGAGTCCCCGAAACGCCATTTGTTTCTGTCAGGGCACATTCGCGACGATGGGCGTCGACATTCCCGCAACCATTCGACGGCTGGGCCGCCACATTCAATATGTTCACTTTCGCGACGCCGAAGGATCGGCCGAACAATTTGTCGAAACGTTTCACGACAATGGCCCGACAGACATGGCCGCTGCAATCCGCGCGTTAAAGGACGTTGGCTTCACCGGTCCGATTCGACCGGATCATGTGCCTCAGCTGATTGGCGAAGAAAACGGTGAACCCGGTTACACGATGCTCGGAAGATTGTTCGCTTTCGGCTACATTCGCGGCCTTCTTCATGGAACAGGGGCGTCGCCCTCAACTGACAGCCGGCTTCCGCCAGGCAGCTAAGTACGATTACTTCGTTTCACTGCAACAATCGCCTCGAAAGTGAGCGACAACAAACTCATGCCCAAAATCACGGCCATTGAAACATCCATTCCTTCCGGCATCATGACCAACCTGCTGCTCGTGCGGATTCACACCGACGACGGGCTGATCGGATGCGGTGAAACGTACTACACGCCCCAGACGATCGAAGCTCTGATTCACGACTGGATGGCCGAACGCCTTATCGGTGCCGAAGCAACAGACATCGAAGCTCACTGGCGGTTTCTGTACGAACGCTGCACCGCCTTTGGCTTTCCGGGCGCAGAAATGCGAGCGTTGTCGGCGATCGATGTGGCACTGTGGGACATCCTTGGGCAGGTTTGTGGACAGCCGGTGTGGCAGCTTTTGGGCGGAGCGGCTCAAAAGAAGGTCCGCATCTACAACACCTGTGGCGGCCCGGGTTATGGCACTCAAAAGCAAAGCCGCGAAGAAACCGCGACACATCCCGGCTGGCCTGGTTACGGCGACGAAGGAATAGCGGGACCGTTGCAGGACAACTGGTCTTCGATCCATGCCGCGGGCGATCTGGCTCAGGAATTGGTGGACGAAGGAATCTGCGGCATGAAAATGTGGCCGTTCGATCGGTACGCTCATGCAGGTGGCGGAGCGTTCCTGTCGGCGGCGGACATCGAAGCCGGCATGAAACCGTTGCGTGAAATTCGTGATCGAGTCGGCAATCAAATCGAAATCATGATCGAAGGTCACGCGTTCTTCCCATTGGCGTCGGCGCTGCGACTGGCTGACGCACTGGCGGAAATCAAGCCGTTCTGGCTGGAAGACGTGGTGCGAGTCGACAACATCGACACGCTGGCGGATTTCCGACAGCGATCCGGTTTGCCCATTGCAGCGACGGAAATGTTGCTGGGACGGTCGTCGTATCTGTCTTTGCTACAGGCGAAAGCGGCTGACTATGTCATGATTGATCCCACGTGGGCGGGCGGCATCAGCGAAACGCGTCGCATTATCGATCTGGCTCAGACGTTCAACATCTCCGCCACCATGCACGACTGCACCGGCCCGTTGACGCTGTTTTCCGGCCTGCATTGTTCTGTTGCTTCAACGAATGTTGTGCTGCAGGAAACCGTTCGAGCTCACATTCGCACGTTCTCCGAACATTTGATTGATCGTCCGCCGATCATCGAAAACGGATTCCTAATGCCGCCAACAGACCCCGGACTGGGGACCGCGTTATTGCCGGAGCTGTTTCAACCTGGCACAAACAGCTATCGGTGTACGGGAAAGACATCCGCGTGAACCGCTTGTGATAAGCGATAGAAGTGTCGGGAATAGATAATGAGTGAACACGAAAGCGAAGATCACAGCGCAACTGACGGGCGTAGTCCTTACGAAGTTTCGCCGGAGTTACAGAGTTCAACGCCTGGCAACCGCGGGACCACGGTTCGCTATTCGATCATCGGCGCGACAACGCTCACCGCCGTGATTCTGTACCTGGACCGAATATGCATCGCCGAGATTGCGAAGCTGGACGAATTTAAATCGGATTTGAATCTGTCGGATCAGCAAACCGGCTGGATCCTCTCTGCATTCTTCTTTTCGTACGCGCTAGGACAAGTGCCTGCAGGTTGGCTCTCAGACCGCTTTGGCGCTCGAAAGATGCTGCCGCTATACATCTGCATCTGGTCGCTATGCACGATGCTGACGGGCCTGGCGACGGGCTTTGCCGTGCTGATTGCCGCAAGGTTGCTGTTCGGGATCGCTCAGGCAGGTTGCTACCCCACCGCCAGCAGCCTTATCAGGCGATGGACACCATTGCCCACTCGAGGCACCGCGAGTTCCATCGTTTCGTTCGGTGGACGTTTCGGCGGCGCTGCGGCTCCCTTGTTGACTGCGTGGCTGTTAAGCGACTATCTCGGCTGGCGTTGGGTTCTCGCGATCTACGGAATGGTCGGATTCTTCGTCGCTGCGTACTTCTGGAAAATCTTTCGCGAAACGCCGCAGGAACATCCTGACTGCGACGAGACAGAGTGTGCTTTGATCGCTGCGGGAGACACCGATACCGAAGCCAGCGGTCCGCCTCCGTTCCCACCACTGCTGCCACTCATGCGCAGTCGGGCAATGTGGCTAATGTGTGCTCTGCAGTTTGGCGTCAACATCGGCTGGGTTTTCTTAGTCACATGGCTGCCGACGTATCTGAAGGACGTCAAGAACGTCGACCCGAAAATCGGCGGGTTGATGTCGACGATCGTGCTGTTCGCGGGAATCGTCGGCATGCTGTGCGGCGGACCGCTCACCGATTTCTCTGTCAGACGATTTGGCCTGCGGTGGGGACGTTCGCTTCCACTGGCGACGTGCTATGGAATCGCAATCGCGGCTTATTTGTCGTGCCTGTACCTTGAGTCAGCCTGGGCGTTTATCGCAGCGGCCTCGGTCGTGGCGTTCGCGACAGATATGAGCGTCCCCGGAATCTGGGCCTACATGCAGGACGTCGGCGGCAAAAACACGGCGGCCGTTTTCGGCTGGGGCAACATGTGGGGAAACCTTGGCGCGGCAACGACTCCGCAGCTCGTTCCGATCGTCCTCAAGTACTGGGACACCAACGGCGACTGGCACGAAGCCTTTCTGTTGTTCTCTGCAGGCTACGTGGTCGCACTGGCTGCAGCGCTGGGCATCAATGCCTCTCGAAAGGTCGAATAGCAGCAACCAACAGAGGCACCTTCGCTGAGGCGACCATCGCGTCACGGCCGGACCACCACCTGTTTTATGCCGAAGCAACGGTTGAACAACGCTGCGAATACGGTTCGCGGCGTGGACGCATTAAAGTCTCGCGAGTGTCTGATCGGCATCTCCGAAATGGTCAGCCTTCAGCCCCATGCGATGCAGAATCGACAGGTAGAAGCTGCACAGTTTTCGGTTGTCGTCACCATCTTCTGTATAGTCGAGGACTCGACCGGTCTGCAGCGTTCCACCAAGACCACCAGCGGTCAGCAGCGGAACTTTCGTGGAATCATGCTTGCTGCCTGACCACATATTGTTGACGAACAGAAGGCACGAATGGTCAAGCACGGTTGCGTCACCTTCCGGCATGGCGTCCAGTCGACTGGCCAGGTACGCCAACTGACTGCAATAGAACGACGTCACACGTTTCCAGTCTTCCGACCGTTCGTTGTGCGATGCCGAATGGTGTGCACTGCGGACATTTAGAAACGGATAGAACAGCCCGGAGATATCACGACACAATAACAATGTTGCGAACCGCGTTTTGTCGGTTTGAAATGCCAGAGCGATGATGTCGCACATCAGCCGCATATGTTCTCGAATATCTTCCGGCAGTCCGTTGTCCGGTCGAGGCATGGTGATAGCGGGCTTGCCCTGCGTTTTCGCTCGCTCAATCGCCCTATCCTGATCGCCTCGCATTCTTTCGATGCGTTTCTCGACCTCACGCACACTGGTCAGATACTCATCCAGCTTGGCTCGGTCGCTGGCGCTGGCCTGTCGGCTCAGCCTTTCGGCGTGCTCTTTCACCCGGTCCAGAACACTTTTGTTTCGTCGGCTGCCGCGGTTGTCGAACAAGCTGTCAAAGGCCAGTGACGGATAAACTTCCATCGGCACGGGCGACGTGGCGTTCTGCCACGAAATGTGCGAACTGTACGCCATCGAAAAGTTTGTTTCGTGATAGCCGGTAATCGGTTGTTCGCATCCGAGTACCATGCTGGGCTGAGCCGTCTCCTGACCGAGATGGTTGGCCAGTAGCTGATCGACGCTGATACCGCCGCGAAGTTCGGCTCCCTTTTGCAGCGAAGCACCGGACAGGATGTTGCCCGTCTGCCCAGGATGAATGCCAACGCCAGTGGAGTTCTTATTGAACAATCCCTGAATGACGTTGAGCTTCTGTTTGAGAGGCTCCATGGGTGCCAGGCATTCGCTAAGCTCCATTTCGGAGCCTTCATTTTTTGCCCACCAGTGATCCGGGTGCACACCACAGGCCATGAACAACACGGCAAATCGTTTCGGGAACGGGCCTTGCTTTGTTGAGACCGATGGATCGAGTCCCCAGACGGGAATGGAATCAAGCCACGGAAGAGCCATAGTAACGCCGGCCCCACGAAGCAGAGTGCGGCGGCCGATTCGACGGTTGGTCAATTTATTCATGCTGGAAGGCCTTCCCTCGCTTATTCAGGAACTGCGGGCTGGTCACAATACTTTCGATTAAACTGCTCAGCCGATATTCATGGGTTTGAAGTTGCTTCTGAATATCGCGAATCAGCAGTTCGTCGGACAAAATCAAACTTCGCCCCAACGCATAGGATAGCAGCTTACGACTTAGGTTTTCGACAAATTCTTCCTGACGATATTCGACAAGGTAACTTCGCAGTTCGTCGACACCGGCCGCAGAATGGCCGCCGGGCAGGATGGCGGCCGTATCGACCGGGCGACCGCCCAGATCTGTCTGCCGCCGTTCACCGATCGGGCCGAAGCCTTCAAAGACCAGACCGACCGAATCGATTCGCTCATGGCAACCCGCACAACTTTTGTGTTCGCGATGTTTGGCAAGAGCTTCTCGCAGCGTGAGTTCCCCCAGCTTCGATTCGTCTGCAGGAAGTTCGGGCACGTTGGGAGGTGGCGGCGGAATGCGTTCGCCCAGAAGTCTCCGCACAACCCAGTAGCCGCGCTTCACCGGGCTGGTTCTTAGCCCCGGCGCGTTCTTCGTTAAGAACACGCTCATCGGCAGCAGCCCGCCACGACCGTGTTGCGTCGCGTCGTCCAGGCGAGCCCATTCGTGTTCGTTTGCTGTTACGTTCTCGGCACCATAGTGCTTCGCGAGCACCGCGTTCACGAAGGTATAGTCACCGTCCAGTAGATTGGTAATCGATTGGTCCCGCCGAATCAGGTCGACCAAAAACTGAATCGGTTCTTCGAACATCGCCTGACGCAATTCGTCGGTGAATTCCGGAAACCGTTCGCGATCGACGCTGTTGTGTTCTTCAAATCGACGTATGTCCAGCCAGTTGCCGCCGAATTCCACGGCAAGAGCCCGCATGCGATCGTCCTTCAGCATCCGTCGCGTTTGAGCAACCAGCACGTCACGCTGATGAAGAGTGCCCGCCTCGGCCGCTTGCAGCAATTCAGCATCCGGCATGCTGGACCACAGAAAATAGCTAAGCCGACTCGCGAGTTCGTAGTCCGTCAACGGCCGACGAACATTGTTGTCCGCCGCCATGTCGACTCGGTAACTAAAGTGCGGCGACATCAGGATGGAAACAACCGTGTCCTGAATGGCTTCTTCATGATTCAGCTCTTCCTCGTTTCGCAAAGCTTCATAGAACGCTTTTACGCCATCGCGTTCCGAAGTAGAAAGCGGACGCCGGTACGCGAGTTCTGCGAAGTCGATGGCCGCATGCACATGAGACGCCTCAGCGGCCTGCCGAGCATTCTCGACCCAGCGGATCTGCGAGTTAATGTTGCGGAAGTACTGTTCGACAGCTTCGATCGCAACACCTTTGCCACCGTTGTCGCGAGCCTTCTGCAGATAAACGACTGCCAGCTTGTCGATCATATCAGCCGACTGAGCGTTCTTGTCTTCGGCACGAGCAAAGTCGAACTGTGGGTCTCGCATGTAGCGTGAATCCGTGCGTTCGAACCACAAAAATCCGACGTACTGACGCATCGGAGCCGACGCGATAAAGTCGAGTTCCTGCCACAATGCATCCAACTCACGCTGCTGTTCGTCATTCAATACCAAATCGTACAGCGGACCATCATCACGAAAGTAGCCCATCATGCTGTGAAATCCGGCACTCAGCAGCCGTCCCTTTTCGCCCTGCTGCTTGCTGGATTCCTTCACGTAGTCACGTCCGCGTTCCGAAATGAAGAAGGCATCCGGAAACACGTCACAGAATTTGGCGAACGCTTCTTCATAGCGTTTTCGTTCATTCACATCTGCGGGGACCAAAAGGTCTTCGTCGATCGAAGGCGTTTCGGCGGACTCGGGATCCTCGGTGGCGGCTTCCTCTTCGTCCGTTGGTTCCACTGTCAGCAGGTCAGGATCGAACGTCCTGCGGTTCGCGGCACGTTGACGATTTCGCCACAACACAAACGTTTGCGAACCCTGATGAATGCCGTCAACGCTGATCCTTTCGACGTCCGGCACAACTTTTGATCGAACGCGCAACACGAAGTCGCGCATCGCTTCGCACGCCGCTCTGGCCTTTTCGGCCTGGCCTTCATCGGCCGGAAGTTTGCGCCACATGTCCTGAAGTGACATGATCGGGCCGACGGCTGACGTCTCATCCGTCAGCAGTGACCAAACCGTTCGCAGATATTTGGCGCTCACCCGATTTTCCGCCGCCACCTCGGCAAGAGTGCCATTCGATTGCGAAGACGTTGTACGCTGCCGATGCTGCCAGGCGGCGTAGAAGTAGTCTGCGAGATCCACCGGCTGCCGCTTATAGAAGTCGACGATCCGTTTCACGCAGTACTTGTCTCGGTCCGTATCCGTCACTACCGCGTGCGGCGCGAATTCGATTCCGTCAGGCTTCAGCACGAGATGTTCGACAACCTGCCGCGCAGCACCCAGATACTTGTTCAGCAGCGCGGGCGACATCGTCAGTGATTCGCCCGAGTTGTCGAATCCCGCTTCATTGGCCGCATCAACGGGGAATGTGTCGGTCGGCCGGATGTCGACACCCGTAAGATCGCGAACGGTGTAGTTGTATTCCGCGTTACTCAATCGGCGAGCCAGCACAATCCCAGGATCACCGGCATTGCGAACAGCCTCGAACTCACGAGCGTCCCGAATCCACTTGACGATCGCCGAACTTTGCTCCGCTGTCGGCCCTGGCTCAGCGTCTGCTGGCGGCATCTCCCCGGCCTCAATCCGGTCCAGAACGATCGCCCATGTCTGGTGAGCGGTTCCAACATCATGCGCTGACGAATAGCCGCTTAAGTCCAGCTTGGCTTCCGGGTCTTCGCTGCCGTGGCAGTCCAGACAATACGTTTTCAGATAGGGAACAACGGCTTCCTGAAACGCTTGGTTCAGTTGGCTGTCGTCCGCATCTTTAGCCGTCGCGGCATTCAGCGAACACGCAACGATCGTTGAAAGGCAAAGAAGTGTGGTCGCTGGTCGATTGGGGAATGGCAAAGGATCACCGTCGCCTGTTGGAATCTGTGAAGGAATGCTGGAGGGAAATGCAGCGGGGAGTGAAACGTATCATCAGGCCTAACGAATGCCGCGTCAATCACAGGATCAGCCGCACGCCAGAAACGACGAAGGGATCCTCAGGCCAGAAGCGTTGTGACGCACCGCGCCACCCATGCGACAAACCGGGTGCACGCAGAATTTCTGATCGCTTCGTCTACTGCACAGCGGGGCACGCGGAGCTGGTCAGATCGGAAGACTCGCAGGCGCCCATTTGATTCTCGAGAAACGAAACGGGACACTACTTTCCGGCACACTTTGGCGGTGTCTGTATCTGATTCCCAATTCATCGAGAATGTTTCATGTCTAAGCAGCGGATGACTGTTCTGGTCGCTTTTCTTACGGTCTCGTTTCTATCCCAGGAAACAGCCTTCGCCGCGCCGCAAAAACGTGAGACGCCGCCCACGCGGAAGTTTGACGCTCCAGGTTCACCGACGTTCGTGCGTCTGGATGCGAAGCCCGGCTTGAATCCCCCTCTTGATGTGAATGGCAATTTCCTGATCGGGCCCGAATACACACCGGCTCCGGAGAACAAACCGGTCGAAGGCGTGCCGCAGGGCCGAGTGCAGCAGTTCGCCATCGATTCGAAGGACACCAAACTGCTTAACCCGGGGATCGCTCGAAAAGTCTTCGGCACGGTGGACCCCACAAATCCCAAAACGCTGATCGTCGACACTCACGAAATTGACTACCAGCGGCAGATCACCGTTTACGTTCCCGATCAATACGTGCCCGGCATCGAAGCACCATTCATGGTCATCCACGACGGTCCCAAAGGCAAACCGAACCTGACGGTGCCGCACATTCTGGACAACCTGATCGCTCAGAAACGTGCTCCCGCTTTGATCGCCATCATGATCGCCAACGGCGGCGGCGATGCTCAGGGGCACCAGCGAGGAAAAGAATATGACACGATGTCGGGTGTGTTTGCCGAGTACATCGAAACCGAAGTGCTGCCCCGTGTAGAGAAAAACTGCGACGTCAAACTGACTAAAGATCCCGACGGCCGCGCCGCGATGGGCAGCAGTTCCGGAGGTTCCGCCGCACTGATTATGGCGTGGTATCGCACGGACCTCTATCGCCGCGTGCTGACAACGTCAGGCACGTTCGTGAACCAGCAATGGCCCTTCAACCCCGAAACACCCGGCGGAGCGTGGGACTTTCATGACAAGCTGATCCCGGAAAGCCCCCAAAAGCCGCTTCGAATTTTCCTTGCCGTCGGCGACCGCGACAACTTCAACCCAAACGTCATGCGCGACGGCATGCACGACTGGGTGGAAGCCAACAATCGCATGGCAAAAGTATTGAAGGCCAAAGGCTACGATTACCAATACCTGTTCTGCCAAAACTCCGGCCACGGCGTCCGCAACGCCAAATCCCAGTTCCTCCCGCACGCGATCGAATGGGTTTGGAAAGGGTATGAGCCGAAGCAGAACAAGTAGTGTGGGCACTGCCCACGGAGTATCGAAACCACAACGGATTCGTGGGCAATACCCACCCTACTTCACTACTCCACTTCGCAAAACAGCACGTCGAAGCCGTCCATTGGTTCGGTCGCCATTTCGTTCATTATCGCGGTTTTGTCGATGCGGCGTTCGGCAGTACACCGCAACGCTCCCTGTTCCGGTGGCTTCTGCAACTGTCGCCAGATTCGATTAATCAGGTGATCTCGGTCGACAACATTCTTCGGATCAATCTGCTTCGCCATCACACAACTCATTGCACCCCACTAAAACATGCGACGAAACCATCGTGCGACAAGATTGTCGCATGTCAATGAACCTTGTGCGTATTGGAGGAAAGCGCAGCAATCCAAGTTACAGTGTAGTCCGGTCCTGCTATGCCGCTGTTGCCGCCTGCTGATTGAGCTTGGGCCTGCTACGGGTTCGCATGCATGTTTCCTATCGCGGCACCAGATAGCAGCCGGACAGACTGTCGGACAGACTGTCGGACAGAAACCGCGTCCGCTTCGCCGTCCAGACTAGTAGAAGGATGCCCACTACAGCGAAGCCGACGCTTGACCACTCTGCAAACAAGAAAGAAAACCCGTGTTGGGGACCTCGTTCTATCCGGGAACACCCTAAAGCGACCAGAAAGGGGATGCCAGGCAGGAAGGCTCGCCACAGTAGCCGAAGTCGCGACGCAGGTTCGCCGTGACAGTCAGCGAAGGCGACTCCAAGACTACGAACCAGCCAGCCTCCGCGCAGGGAAATTGCAGCAAGCAAGCTGGGAATCCAGAAAAATACGGCCCATTGAGCCATATTGAAAAGTGTTTCATTGAAAGCACTGGACCGCCCGACAGTAACCGTCACGAAGAACCGCTCGCTCACGTCTTTCGCCGCAGCAAACTCCGCGGGTGTCGGCTCCGGTTCAGCCATCAGCGATTTGATGAGAGCCCGGTCTTCCGGACCGATGTGTGACTTTGCCCGTGGCGAATTCCACTGAGCCGTATCGTTGTACACATCGCGATACTCGTGGGCGATGTAGGTTTTTATCGCGGACATCAACTTCGCGTGTTCTTCCGCCCTTCGTTGATGTTGACGTTTTTTCTGAACGTTCAGTGTCTGAATAGCATTGCTTAACTCGCCGACTCGCGGAAATGCGTTGTACTGAGGATTTAGCAGCATGTAGCTGAGCAGCCCGCTCAGTCCCCACGAGATAGGCAAAGAGAATGTGATGAGCAACAGAATCAATCTGCGCGTGCGACTCACCGTAGCATGGCCCTCCTGAAGCCTGTCCGCAATTTGTCGAGTCTGCAACAGAGATTCGGAATTCCACAGACCGATTAGCTTTGGTCTACATGACAACGGAACAGTCGTTGTTTCGTCCGCTGCCAGAGGTTTCATGACATGTTGTGCCAGCATCGCGACAAAGCGGATGCAGGCGGATTCCTGATCACTTCGACTGCTGTGCGTAACGATTGTTTCTTCACGCCGATCAGTTGAACAATCGGGAGCACGAAATGGCAGAAGTTTTAAGTCACCGGTATTGGCCCACAGGTTTTGCAACGACAGCGTTGCAGGCAAAGTCCTCTCTTCCAGTGAGCATTCCAGTTCCTGCGTCAGGCTTTGAATGAGTTGCCGACCATTTTCCCACCCCAGTTGGATGTGACCAGTCAGGCCATGGCCACTCGGTGCTTCGTAGCAATCCCAGTTCTCACTCCCTCGTTGGCCGCCAAGCCATCGCAGTCTTCCGGGGCGAGCCACGTTGCGATCGGCATTGCTGATGGCCGGACTGTTGTCGGCTCGTGTCCTGATCCAGACGCGACGCAGCAGTTTGGGGTCGTAGGCCAGCAGTGTCGATTCGCCTTCGTCTTCATTCAACATAGCCAGCACGACGTACGGACCGATTGTCTGCGATGAATCGGCAGCGACGAAGGCTTCGTCCGGCTGACTTAGCTGGTTGTGCTGAGCGGCGATCATTATCGGGGGCACTAAGGTGACACGAGTCCCCGTCAGCCGGTCGTGGAACGCAGTTTTGTCCCTGGACCTCCACATGGGTAGAAACAAAGCGGCCGTGAGTACGAACCCGAAGTAATACAAGAAGCCGACAGCTTGTTGAGTTTTGAAATAGGCTTGGGATGCGTTGAAGACGTTGGTTTCATTGCCAAACTTCACTAACACAATGACCGCCCCAATCAGGAAAGGTATTCGAGTCGTGGCGTCGTAGATCAATGCTCTGAGCGTCGCCGAAGCAAACGAAGGATGTCGCCCCGTCGCGCTGACCCGCAAGCCCAGGATTCGTTTTCCCGGCGTTGCCCCGAACCGCGATTCACAGATCGCGAAATAGGTAACAGCAATCACTCCGGCAATCACAGTGCCATAAACGGAAAGCCGGTTGCTTTCGAACGGATTGATAAACAAAAATAATATGGCACGAGCTAAGAGTGTCACGAGACTGATGACGAATACGTCCAGCAGACCGGCAAGGAATCGTTGTTCAAGGCTGGCGGAAATGGGCGTCTGCGATCCGAACGGGGTTAGGCGTTCGCGTAACGCAGCGTAGCTGGAAGGTCGCGAGCCGCTGGACTTTGCCAGACAGGATTCGATCACGCGACTGAGTGCAGCGGGCACTTCCGGATTTCGGTCATGGACGCTGGGCGCCGATTTGTCCAGCACCGTCGCCAGCAACTGCACCAGGTTCTTCCCTTCGAACGGTGGCTTGCCGGTAAGCAGGTAGAACAGTGTGACTCCAACGGCGTAGATGTCGCTGCGCTGGTCGAGTTGCTCGCCACGTAACTGTTCGGGTGATGCGAACGCTGGCGTCCCCAGGAACACGCCCTCCTGAGTCATGTTCGACATGGCACTCAGGTCGGTCGGAGCGGTCGAAATAGAAAGCCCGAAGTCGCCGATTTTCACCTGCCCGTTTCGATCAACAAAACAATTCGCCGGTTTTACGTCCCGATGCAGGACACCTTTTTGTTCGGCCGCTTCCAGGCCGGCAATTACCTGCAGAATTGAGTCGACCGCCTGTTGCACCGGCATCGGTCCAAATTTATCAACTTGCGACGCCAAAGTGCCTCCGGCAATCAGCTCCATACTGATCGTCGGAATGCCACCAATTTCTTCGGTTCCGAATACGTACACGCTGTTCGCATGATTGATGGCCGCTGCCAGACGGCCTTCCCGAAGAAACCGGCTCCGTGCTTCCTGACTATCCAGGGAATGCGACAGCACCTTTAAGGCGACACGCCTCCCGGACGGCAGGTGGTCCGCCTCGTATACCGTCCCCATTCCGCCATGCCCTAGACGTCGCACTATCCGGTAGTCGCCGAACAGTTGACCGGCAGGCAAATCTCCCGCAATCGGTTTATCGGTGGTCCCGGCCTGTGGCTCTGGACCGGCGGTCGGAATAAACGTGGTGGACAGTAACGGACCACCTGAACCCGTCTCAGATTCTGTTGGCAAAAATGCACGTTTCATCAGACAGGTTGGACAGAGCGCACCCGGAGAGCTTTCGCGGAGAGGCTGGCCACATTCGGGGCATTGTTCGACTTCACTCATGTTTTGGTCCGCTACAGGCAGGTAAGAGGCAACCTACCTAAAACGCGCACCGAAAAAGGTTACCGATATTCTCAGAATGCCGCCAGGAATCGACGAAATCAGCCGGATATGCCTTAAATGCCGCAGATGAATGATGTGTCTCGCGGGGAAACGCGGCCTACTGTAATGCCGCGTAAAGTTGCCGCACTTCATCAGGGATTAGTTCTCTGGAACCCACAGTAACGGCGATTTCCTGTTCCAGAATTTCACGATAGGTGGCCCGGAGGCGGTGGACGCCAACCTTCACCTGTCCCACAGTCATGGCGTTAGCGTCAGCTGTTTGTTGATAAGGCAGCCGATCACCTCCCGCCGTCAGGTACGGCCGCAGCACGGAGAATACCAGCCCGTTTCCCTTCGCCGAATAAGACGCTTCAACACGTTCCAAGACTCTATCCAGAAGTCCGATGGCCCATTCACGATCGAATTCTCGTTCCGCCGTTCGTCCGTCGGCAGGCTCTATCGATAGACCGTCTTCGACTGAATCAAAGTTTAGGGAAAGTATCAGACCGCCTCCCCTTTTCAATCGCGTCCCCTTCTTCCATTCATTAACCATGTAGTTCTTCAACGCGGCCAAGAGAAATGTACGAAAACGCCCTCGGTCGACATCTGCGGCCTGAAGGAAACGCTTCTCAATCAGGCGTTCGAAAAATCCCTGCGTCAAATCCTGAGCATCTGCTGGTTGATATCCAGAACGACGTACAAAGATGTAAAGCGGCTTCCAGTACTGGTTGCAGAGCTGCGCAAGAGCGTCCTCTGAACCAAGCGCATGCTGGTTGCCAGCAGCAACGACCATGCTCCAGCGGGTCGTGTGAAACTTGGGCGGCGTCCCGTGATCAGATTCGTCGAGATCGGTCATGTGACGCATGCTAGGCAGCTCCGAAGTCACGAGCAACACACCCGAACGCTGGACCAGTGTTAAGAAGCTCGAGACGCTTAGCTAGGCAGGAATACTCAGAACGCGCCGCGCCTGAACTGGACTTCGCTTCTGGTGCTGATTTCACGCTGGTGACGGTAGTCGTAAGCGGGGCCGGAACCGGCAATGCCGCTGTTGCGGTTGATCGTGGGGAATTGTGGTACGAATTCGATTGGACTTCGGCTACAATTTAGCTCCCTCCCAACGATCCCACCTTTTGCTATTCCCAACGCCATGCTGCGAAGTTTTTTTATTGGCTGCGCTATCCTTGCACCGTCTGTCGGCCAGTGTGCTGACGCGCAGGCGGCTGACACTGTCGTTGACGTTGCGAAGGCGTTGATGACGGATGCGGAAGCGGTCAAATTTTTGAATCACTATTGCGCGGACTGTCATCAGGGCGAAGACGCGGAAGGCGGTCTGGATCTTGGTGACTTCAAAGCTGCCACGCAGGTGGTGTCCGACATCGAAGCGTGGAACAGAATTACCGATCGCATTGCCAGTGGCCAAATGCCGCCGGTAGACAGCGAGATGCCGACAACGGAAGCTCGATTGAATGTGGTCGCGTGGATTCGATCGACCATTCACCACGCTGTCTGCGACGACGGAGCTCGCCCCGGCGGCGCGATGTTGCGACGCCTGAACCGTGCCGAATATGCCAACACCGTTCGCGATTTGCTGGGCATTCAGATCAACGCGGGGCACGACTTGCCAGCGGATGGTGCCGGCGGAGAAGGGTTCGACAATGCGGCCGAGACGCTTTTCGTTTCTCCGATTTATGCGGAAAAGTATCTGGAAGCAGCTCAGTCGGCTTTAGGCCATGCCCTGAAAGATCCACGCGACAGAAAACAGATTCTCGTCGCAGAACCGGATGATAAACGGTCGCCTCAGGAAGCGGCTCGCATCGTGTTGAGCAAATTCCTGCCTCGAGCCTTTCGACGTCCGGTCGACGATGCGGAAGTTGAACAGTACGTTCAGCTTTTCGACAAGGTGTACGAGCAGGACGAAATGTTTGTGCCTGCGATTCGGTTCGCGATTGAAGCGGCCATGGTGTCGCCCAAATTTCTGTTCATTTGGGAAGAGCCCGCCGGCCCCGAACAGACGTTGATTTCTCAACACGAAATGGCGTCGCGGCTGTCCTACTTCCTGTGGGCGTCGATGCCCGATCGCCAGTTATTTCAACTCGCGGAAGAAGGCAAGCTGCACGACAAAGACGTGATCGCTAAGCAGGTTGTCCGCATGCTGGAAAGCAAGATCGATGATCGCGGGCATCGCCGTGGCGCGAAGGTTCACGAATTCGCCACGCGGTTTATCGAACAATGGTTGGGAACTCGCGCCCTGGGGCGTGAATTCAAGCCGGATGAATCGGTGATCAGAAGATTTGATTCTGAACTGGAAGGCGGCATGAAGATCGAGCCGGTGTTCTTTTTCGAAGACCTGCTGGCGGAAAATCGATCGCTGTTGAATCTGATCGATTCGGACTTCACCTACGCGAACTCTCATCTGGCTCGCCACTACAAAATCAAAGGCACGTTTCGCCAACATCCCAAGCGAGTCGAATTGCCGGAAGGCAGTCATCGCGGTGGGTTGCTGGGGATGAGTGCCGTGCTGGCCGTGTCTTCGTTTCCTCATCGCACCAGCCCGGTGCTGCGAGGCAAGTGGATTATGGAGACGTTGCTGGGTTCAGCGCCTCCGCCACCGCCGCCGGGTGTTCCGGAACTTGAAGAGAATGGTCACGACGACAAAGCCGTTTCTTTGCGTGAACGTCTGGAACGGCATCGAGCGGATCCGGCGTGTGCATCGTGTCACGCGATCATGGACCCGCTGGGCTTCGGGCTGGAAAACTTCGACGTCGTCGGCCGCTGGAGAACGGAAGTGGATGGCCTGCCGGTCGACGCCAGGGGCACGCTTCCCGACGGCACCGAATTCGCCGGCCCCGAGGCGCTAAAGAAGTTATTGTTGGAACGGAAGGACGCGTTCATCCGCAACCTCACAGCAAAGATGCTGGGCTATGCGTTGGGGCGAGGCCTGACGAACGAAGATCACTGCGTGGTTGAAGCCATTGTGAAAAAACTGGAACAGGACGACTACAAAGCTCAAACGCTGATTCTGGAAATCGTGAACAGCGTTGTCTTTCGATACAAACAAGGAACCTCTGATCATGAACAATCAACAGCCACTCGGTAAGCGAACCGTCTTTCTGGACGAAACCCAAAACCGAGGAACCCAACTTCCTCGCCGAACACTGCTGCGCGGAGCAGGAGCCGCCCTCGCGTTGCCGTGGCTGGAAGCCATGGTGCCTCGAACGGCTCGCGCGGCGGACAGCCCAACGGCGGCCAGTGAATCAGCGGACGGCGCGCCCGTACGGATGGCGGCGCTGTTTATGCCCAACGGCGTGCGGCAGGACATGTGGACGCCAGAAGGTGAAGGTCGTGACTTCAAGATGTCTGCGGCGCTGAAGCCCCTGGAAAAGCATAAAGATGATCTGCTGGTTTTCAGCAACCTGTGGAACCAGGCCAGCAAAGGCGGCGACGGCCACTACGTGAAGACGTCTGGTTTTCTGACGTGTACCACGATTAACAAGTCTCTGGGAATCGACCTGAACTGCAACGGCCAGTCCATGGATCAAGTGGCCGCTCGCGCTGCCGCAAAGCACACACCGTTGCCTTCGCTGGAACTCGGCATCGATCCGGTTAGCACGGGCGTCGACACAAATGTCGGCTACACGCGAGTCTATGGTTCGCACGTCGCGTGGAGTGGCCCGACAAGTCCACTGGCGCGAGAACTTAATCCGCGTTCCGTTTTCGAACGCCTGTTCCGAGCCGCCTATCCTTCGAAAGAAGCGGCCGGAAGGAACATGTTGCTGCTGGATCGGGTGATGGATGACGCCAAAGAACTGAAGAACCGTCTGGGCGCGTCGGACCGACAACGGATGGATGAATATCTGCAATCCGTGCGAGCGATCGAACAACGACTGCAGAAACAGCAGACAGCAGGAGCCAACCCATGGACGCCTCGAGCCGCGCTGAAGGTCGAACAACGCCCGCCAGCCGACCGGCCCGATGAGTTCCCCGATCACGTGCGACTGATGATGGACATGATTGCACTGGCGTTTCAAACCGACACGACTCGCGTGTGCACGTTCATGTTCGGCAATGCGGTCAGCGGGCGTAACTTTTCGTTTCTGGATGGTGTTTCCGGTGCGCATCACGACACATCGCATCACCAGAATTCTGAAGAGAAACTGAAAGCGTACCAGCTGATTACCGAGTGGCATGTCGCGCAGTACGCCTATCTGTTGGATAAGCTTCGTGGGATGCAGGAAGGCGAAAGCACGGTGCTGGACAATTCGATGATCCTGTTCGGTTCCGGACTCCGCGACGGTAACAGTCACAGCCCGCACAATCTTCCGATCGTTGTGGGCGGCAGCGCGGGCGGGCGTCTTGCCACGGGCCAGCACTTGTCGTACGGAAAGGACACTCCACTGGCGAATCTGTACGTGGCGATGCTAAACGCCTTCGGCCACGAAACGAACCAGTTCGCAGACAGCACGGGCATTCTTCCGGGCGTACTGGCTTGACAGATCGCGACGCTCAAGGCACAAAGACGACCGGTCGGTGTAAGTCGGTGTAACAGGTTCGCAATGCGTGCGACGTGTGATCGAGACTTCGGTGAAATCAGATTCTGCAAAGATTGAACGCGGCAATGGACGGCAGCACTCACCAGGAAGGTGGCAACCGAGATGCGAAGGTTCATCTGACGTTTGTCGAATTTCTGTTTTCACTAGCGGCCGCAGAGATCGCCGTGAGGTATGCGACCGTCTTTGATACGGGAGCGGACTGGTGGAGCTGGAATTTTCTGGCGCTGAATTCGCACATGCTGATGTCTCTGGTGTTGATCGCCGCCAGCTATCTTGGCTGGCAGAAGTCTGAAATTTCACACCGCGACACGTCCCAAATATCCAGCCTGATTTCCTGGGAGTTTCTGGAACTGCTGCTGGACGTTGTGCTGGTCGTGGTCTACTTCATCCTCGTTCATCTGTCTGAGATTCCCGTTCTGGAACCAAATGCTGCGGCAGGGACGGCAGCAACGATCCGGGTTTCACTCATTCCCGAAGCCCTGTGCGTTCCCTTCGTATTCATCATGTATTTGGTTTGGGACGTGATTTCCAAACTGCCATCGAGAATCGATCGGAAGACGGGAAAGCCATTTGGGCCCGGCAAACTTTTTCGCCGCGGGCGAATTTCGTGCGTGGTTGCGACCATGTCGGTAACGATGTCGGCCGTCTTCTGGGACCGGGAAGCGACGGCTCAGGACGTCATCGCCTTCGACTTGGCAGTGATCGCGCTGGTGGTGTTGTTTCGCGAACTGAAAGAACATGTGGACAGCACTGGCATCAATTTTGCATTGGTACAGCGAGGATATGTTGCGTTGGCGCTGGCCATGTTTTTTATTCCGTCCGTCGCGTTATGGTTTGGGTGGACGCATCATGTTCGTTCTGCCATGCAGGCGGTGAGTGACCTGCTGCCTGGATAGTTGAAGGCGTTTTCTGATTCGTCACTTCCCCCTTTTTGCCGGGTGGCCCGCCGATGCCCAAACCTCGCCTCGATCTTGCCGCTCAGTTTCTGTTTGAAAACTCGCTGTTCCTGATCGGCGGTGCCATTGCAGCATTGGTCTGGGCGAATGTGGATCTGGAATCGTATCACCAGTTTTTGCACACGTCGCTGATTCCGGGTTCTCACGAGGTCGGGTACTCGTTGCTGCATGTTGTCAACGACGGATTGATGGCCGTGTTTTTTGCGATGGCGGCCAAGGAAGTTTGGGAATCACTTCTGCCAGGCGGCCCGCTCTCAAAGTGGAAGACGGCGGCAACACCACTGATGGCAACTCTGGGAGGCGTCGTGATGCCGACCTTCGTGTACATCACCGGCTGCTTGATCGTGGGACAATGGGACACGCTGGGGCGAGGATGGGCGGTTCCGTGCGCGACCGATATCGCGTTCAGTTATCTGATCGCTCGCATCGTGTTCGGAGCCGGGCACCCCGCCATCGCATTCCTGTTGTTGCTGGCGATTGCCGACGATGCTGCCGGGCTGTTGATTCTGGCGGTCGCGTATCCTCAGGAAGCCCTCCAACCTCAGTACCTGCTGGGCGCCGTTGGCGCGGTCGCATGGGGACTGCTGTTGCGTCGTTTGGGAGTCCGCAGTTTCTGGGTGTACCTGCTGGGGCCCGGTGTGTTGAGCTGGCTGTCGTTTCACTACGCCGGAATTCACGCGGCGCTCGGACTGGTGCCCATCATTCCCACGCTACCTCATGCCGCTCACGACCCCGGACTGTTTGCCGAAGACGAACAGGACCACGACACGTTAAGCGAGTTCGCTCGCTGGTGGAAGAATCCCGTCGAACTGATTCTGGGCCTGTTCGGCCTGGTGAACGCCGGCGTGGTGTTTTCCAACACCGGCCCGGCCACCTGGCTGGTGTTGAGCGGCCTGTTAATCGGAAAGCCGCTGGGCATCACGCTGTTCACGTTTCTGGGCGAGAAGCTGTTTCACCTTGAGCGGCCGGATGGCATGACGTACGGCCACATCGTGACATTGGGAATGGTGGCTGCCATCGGATTCACCGTGGCGCTGTTTGTGTCGACGGCCGCGTTTAACGAACCCGGTGCGATTCAGGACTCCGCCAAAATGGGAGCCCTCGCCAGCTTCGCCGCCGCCATAATCGCCATCCCCCTTGGCCGCGCGCTGAAAGTGAAGTCCGCCGCAGCACCGCTGGAGACGTCGGAATAAACAGCGAATCTCGCTGACTTGCGGCCGCGGGACAGGTTCTCGCCCAAAGTTGGCTTCAGAGCTGTGTCGGTCGCCCAGACACGGCCTAATGCGCGAGATTCCGCGTTTCCGAACGCCGTTCACACTTTTTTTCGGTTTTGTGATCCCGTTCGTGCCGCGATTACGCAGGAGCCATCGGCAGCTATCCCCGCGCTGACGCCGTCTGCGACTGGGTGAGTAGCCGGGCTGCGGTTGTTGTTCCGCCGTGCTCTGAAATTCGTTCGCGTCCCTCGTTCGTGAAAGACCGTAAAAATGGCCATGCAAACCACTATAAACGGACCGTCTGCTTCCCATGATCGTCGCTCTTCGTGGCGGATTTCCAGCGGACTCTTCAGCTACCGCGGCATCGCAAGAACGCTTCATGGGCTCCGTCGGCACTGTCGACAACGAAGCAGAATCGACCGCCACGAATCATGCGTGCAGTCAATGGAATTGCTGGAACAAAGAAGTCTGCTTTCAGCGATCAGCGTGAGTACTCTGGCTGATTCAGTCGATCCAGCGGACGGTGTGACTTCGCTGCGAGAAGCCGTGGCGGCAGCCAACGAGCGCCCCGGAGATGACACAATCACCTTCGATGCCAGCCTGTACGCCGACCAGCCCAACGTCATTCGACTGACAAACGGACAGTTGGAGATCTCGGATACGGCAGGGAAAACTTCTATTATCGGGCCGGGTTCCGAACGGCTGCAAATCAGCGGAAGCTCCCTCGACCGCATCTTCAGCATTCAACCTGATGTCGACGCGCAAATATCCGGACTCACACTGACAGACGGCGTCGCTGCGCAAGGTGGCGCGGTCTTCAATTCCGGTCGACTCCAATTCTCAGACGTCCGTCTGACCAACAACAGCGCGGAAGGTGCTGAAGGAAGACGCGGCACGAAGGGCAGCGACATGACTCGCACACCCGATCCCGGACGACCAGGTCTGGCCGCTGGAAACGGATTGGATGCCGCAGGTGGTGCCGTCTTCAATGACGGCGATCTCAGGATTGTTGACTCGCTGTTTTCCGAAAATTCGGCCGTTGGCGGAAGCGGAGGTCAAGGAGGGGACGGTGGAATCGGCGGACGAGACAGCATCAAAGGATACCCCGGCGGGCGAGGCGGACAGGGCGGCGACGGGGGAAGTGCCAGGGGCGGTGCCATCTTCAATTCGGCATCGGCCACTCTGCATGTCGAAGACACTGGGTTCGCAGGGAACGCGGCCATCGGCGGCGATGGCGGTGCGGGTGGAAACGGCGGCCGAGGTGGCAGCAAGAAGGTTGGCGGACCGGGCGGCAATGGTGGCCTCGCAGGCGACTCTGGCGACGCGTTCGGTGGCGGCATCTACAACGACGGAACGCTGGCCGTTCGGAGTCTTCAGTTTACCAGTGGCCAGGTTGTTGCCGGTCAGGCGGGGAGCCCCGGCAATGGCGGCCTCCCCGGAGCTGGCGATTACGGTCAGGGATCACGAGGTGATGATGGCTCGTCAGGCACAGCAGGAACCGCTCAGTCGGCGAATATCCACGGTTCATTTACGGAACTGCCCGAGGATGACTCATCAGGCAACGATACTCCCGTGTACACCATGTCCGAAGCCGTCAGTTTCAATGGCAACAACTTCATCGACATCGATCAGGCGCCGCCATCGTCGGGGACGATCCTGCTGCAATTCCAGACAAACCAAACCCAAAACTACGGAGCGATTCTGGGCCACTTTAATCACGCGGCCAGCGGACATCGCATCTACCTGCATATCAAGGGAGCGGACTTGTACGCTCGGCTGGGATCCGGCAACGAGCACATGGTCGCCGCCAACGTCGCCGACGGTCAATGGCACTCAGTCGGATTCATCTATGGAAGTACTGCGAACATTGGTTCCGCGCAGGTCTATGTCGATGGGAAGCTTGGCGCATCTTTCACTCCACCTTCGGTTTCGCTTGTGACAACACCGGAATTCATGCTCGGAGCAACTCCGGCTACTGTCAAGGGACAGCCTCAGTTGCACTTCAAAGGAAAGATCCGCGAAGTCGAAGTCTACGACTGGATTCTGCCGGAAAGCCGATTCATCGACGACCCAGCGCCCGTGAAACTGCCGGACCTCAGCGGCAAATTTTTCCAGGCATCTACCGCGGCCGTGCAACCCGGCGAAACGATCAGCGTCGTCTATGAAATTCAGAATGAAGGCGAATCGCGAGCCGACAGCTTCAAAGTAAACTTTTACGTCAGCGACGACGGCCTGATCACGCCGGACGATATTCTGCTGCATACGGCCAACATCTCCGGACTTGACGCCGAAGGTTCAACTGGCCGGCGGACTGCACCGCTGACTTTGCCAGCGGACTTCAGCAGTCTGGACGATTTCTTCACGATCGGAATGCTGGTCGACGCGGCCGACGACATTTCGGAAAGCGATGAGAGCAATAACTCCAACGTTGGAGTCGGGCTGGACAAGATGACGCTCGACCTGGACACCACGACCGATTCGCCGCTGCCGCCGACGTCGCCACCAGCCGATCTGACAGTCACCGGCACCAACAATCAGCAGCCCACCTTCCGATGGGAGGCCGTTGCGAATGCTGATCGATACGAACTGTGGGTCTTCAATCTCGACACCGGACATCGTGTCATTCACCAAACCAGCCTCCGCACAACCTCGTTTCAACCGTCGCAGGACATCTCACGCGGACGGACCGTTGTGTGGGTCCGAGCCGGCAATGCGGCAGGCTGGGGCACGTGGAGTAACGCCGAACGAATCTTTATCGGGCTGCAGCCGCCCGGACAGGTAGAAGTTTATGCATCAGCCAGCGTCAGCGAACCACGTCCTCCCCTGTCGTGGAGCATCGATCCGAGTGCTCAGCGGTACGAACTGTGGGTGAATCATGTGAGTACGGGAAATCTGGCGATCCACAAAACCGATCTCACGTCGGCCACGTTCACTCCGGAGGTCAATCTGGAATCGGGAACGTATCGCATGTGGGTTCGAGCCATCAATGAAGCCGGCTTTGGCAAGTGGAGTCGCCCTGCAGACTTCACCGTCACCGCGTCCACGGCTCCGCAGACACCGTCGCTGACGACGACGTTCCGAGTCAACACTCCGCGGCCGGAATTTTCCTGGGAAGGCAGCACCGATGCCGATGTGTACGAACTCTGGGTACACGACCTGGCAACTGGTCAGAAGATTATTCACCGCAACGACCTGCATTCAGAAACCTACGTCCCCACCTTCGACCTGAACGGCGGCGAATACCGTTACTGGGTTCGTGCGGGCAACTCAGTCGGCTGGAGCGAATGGAGTGCTCCACGTGACGTGCAGGTTGGCACTCCGCCAACACAGGTCGTGCTCACAGAAGTGACTAACCTGCCCAACGGGCGCGCAGAAATTTCGTGGCAGGCCGCAACAACAGCGGACACGTACGAACTGTGGGTTAACAATTCAGACACCGGTCAACTGGTGCTGCACGAACGTAATCTGACGGCAACTTCGTTCGAGTCCAACAGTCCTCTTCCAGCCGGCACCTACACAGTCTGGGTGCGGGCGCATAACGAATCCGGTCCCGGACGGTGGAGTGATTCGTTGAAGTTCGAGGTCACGACAAATTCCAGCCTGCCCGCAGTCACCTTCGGCTCGCAGCCATTGTCAGGCAGCACGACATTTGATGCACATGTCCGCTGGAATTCAGTATTCGGCGGGACACGCTATGAGTTCCGTATTGAAGGCATCCGAGCCAACAACATCGAATACCAATATTCCAGCACCACTGATCAGACAATGGTGATGGTTGACATGGAAGCAGCAGGCCTGCGGGTTGGCGAATACTCTCTGCAGGTCCGAGCCATCCGCAATGCGACAGTTGGCACATGGAGTTCACCGCTGAAGTTCTACTACCCAGGCAAATGGCCCGTACAGGCCTACAACGGCTGGATTCTGGGACGTAATACCGACTAATATCTCAGCACTCGTACAACACCAATTCCGAACGGCATCTGCAACGTACAGGCGAACAATTGCCTGTGCGTTGCCGGCATCTACGGCCGAAAGAAATCAAATGAACCAGGACGACATCTTTCTCAAGGCATCCGAAATTACCGACGCGGCAGAACGAGCCGCATACGTGAATGATGTCTGCGCCGGAAATGCCGAACTCGAACAGCGAGTCACAGCACTGCTAAAGGCAGACGAAGAAGCCAGTCGGTTTCTTGACACGCCCGCTATGTCCGACGTCAGAGCTCAGGTCCGGGAACTGCGGGAAGGTAGCAACGACCCGGCAGTTGATGGAGAGCTGGCGGGGCCATCCGACGAGACGACAATTGAACAGTGTGCCGTCCCGAATCAGAACGCCGCCGACGAAGTCGAAGATGAGTTCCGCAGGCACCTGTTGCCGGGAACTCGTGCGGGATGGCTGGGTCGACTGGGGCACTATGAAATCGAAGAAATACTCGGGCACGGGGCGTTCGGTGTAGTCGCCAAAGCGTTCGACGAAAAACTGCATCGCGTGGTCGCGATCAAGATGCTTCGTCCCGAACTGGCGACCACGTCACCGCCCCGCAAGAGATTTCTCCGCGAAGCTCGCACCGCTGCCGCGATTACTCACGAAAACGTAGTCGGCATCTACGCCGTCGAAGAAGAACCGGTGCCGTACATTGCGATGGAATACGTGCCCGGCCCAACGCTTCAGGCCCGACTGAACGAGCAGGGACCACTGGAAGTGCAGGAAGTACTGCGCATCGCAATGCAGATCGCACAAGGGCTTTCGGCCGCGCACAAAGTGAAGTTGATTCACCGCGACATTAAGCCCGGCAATGTGCTGCTAGCCTGTGATCCGGCCGACCGTGTCAAAATCTCTGACTTCGGACTCGCCCGAGCCGTCGACGACGCCAGCCTGACGTCCAGTGGTGTCATCGCCGGGACACCGTTGTACATGGCACCAGAACAGGCGCGCGGCGAAAAACTGGATCACCGAGCCGACTTGTTCAGCCTTGGCAGTGTCATGTACCAAATGGTCAGTGGCCGACCACCATTTCGGGCAGCCAACACGATCGCCGTGCTAAAACGCGTGTGCGAAGACACGCCTCGGGACATTCAGGATGTCATCCCAGACACGCCGCTTTGGCTTTGCGCCATCATTGTTCGGCTTCTGGAAAAGAACCCGGACAATCGCTACCAGAGCGCAGACCAAGTCGCCGAGCTTCTGACTCGCTGTCAGCAGGAACTACAAGCGAATGAAGTGGTCACCTGTGTGCCTGGAGCCAAACGGACGCCAGCGAAATCCTCGGATTCAACGCGGTCGGCGGAGAGAATTCCTTTGAGAAAACCAGCCGTGGGTTGGCTTGCCGCGCTGCTGACGATCGCAGCGATCATCCCGCTGACCTACAAGGCTTTCAAGGCCGAATCGACGACGAGTTCTACGATGTCGACTGACGCCACTGTTCCTGATCGTGAACAAGTGACGGACGTATCTGGAACAAGCAACCATTCGACTCCATCCGACCAAGACATCATCGATTTCATCCGGTCAACCGGAGGCCGATTGACGCTCGGCGAACCGCCACTGGCAGGAACCAGTTTGACGGCAATGAAGAATCCTCAACCACTGTCAACTTCAGTCGCCCATTTTGATTTTCGCAGGTCGAAACTCAACATCGCCAAAGTCTTCGGAGATGAACAGCTTAAGCAGTTTGCGGAACAGATGAAGGGCCGACCGGACATCAAAGTTGGCGTGCTTAACCTCGCCGGTACGGAAATCACCAATGCCGGATTGCTGACGTTAAAAGAACTTCCGATTGAGGAGCTCCTGCTTTCAAGCACGAAAGTCGAGTGCGATAAAATTGCGGACGAGCTATCTAGGTTTCCAGTTCAGGACTGGGATTTTGGCGACCGACTGAGTTCAAAGGGGTTATCCAGGTTTTCCAGCAATCCGCACGTCCGAGGTTTATCGCTGGATAGCAAAGTCATTGGCACGCAATCACTTTCGCTGTTTGTGAATTCGGACCTGCGTCGCCTCCAGATTTACGGCCGCAACAATCGTCCACTACCGATGGCAGACCAGTTTCGTCGCATTCCGAAGTTGACTGACCTCTATCTGCCCGGGTGGCTACATCTGCCCGAAGGGAACATGAGCAAACAGCAACTCAGCGAATTACGAAGAGTACTTTCGAAAACAACGGTTCATACCGCCAACTATTATGATCGGTTGCCTTCCCCTCCCGAGTATCCGGAAACAGATTTCGAGATACTCTCATTGGTGGAATCGGTCGGTGGCCGAATCAACCAGTATCGCAACGGTGGTTTAGTGGAACTGCAGAGGGGCGACAATCCATCGCTGTCGGCCGGGACAATCAACATCAACCTCTGGAACAAACCTGAATTTACAGATTCCATGATGGAACGTTTAACCACGCTACTGAAGCAACGTCCGGACGTTGACGTCTTGTGTTTCCAGTTTCCCGGTACACCGATCACAAACAAGGGGTTACGATATCTTAAAGGTATGCGGCTGGGGCAAATCATGGCCAGAGACACGGCCATCGATTGCGACTTGATCGCGGACGAACTCTCAGAATTTTCCTTTCGGAAGTGGGATCTCACGCCACAATTGAACGAGGCCGGATTGCTGGCGTACCTTGAGAAACTTCGTACCGGAGATGTTCTGACAATTCGGCCGGAACAAGTATCGCCATCCTTTGCCGTCAGGCTTTCGGATAGCAAGGTTCGTCACCTTGTAATACAGGGCTCAACGGCTGCTGAATTACCTAAGATTGACGTCCTGACAAAACTAACGAACTTATCCGATTTGACGTTTGATTTTGTTGACGATATTCCGCCAGCCTACCTTAGAGAACTTCGCGAACGCATGCCTTTGCTAGGCACCCGTCACAACGACCAGTTTACTCGTCCTGATATCAACGCGGTCCGTTCGAAGCTGAAAGAGGGAATGATCCTGGCGCACGGACGGAATGTCCCGCTCGCAGCTGAAGTCCCGGCGTCGTATCGCCTTGAATTCAGTGCCCGACGCGTGAGTGGAGAAAATGGAGTCGGAGTCATGTTTCAAATTGGCCAAAACTCTGGCGTCGTTACGTTCTCTGGCTGGGGCGAGTCCGGTGGCATGACCGGTCTCGCTTTAGTTGACGGAGTCAATGTGCCCGATTCTCCGGACATGATTGCAGGCGACTTGTTTGCCGATGGCAAAGACCATCGCATTATGCTGAGAGTCACTCCAACGACAGTGAACGCCACTGTCGATAAAATGGCTCTCATTCAGTGGGATGGTGACCCGAGCCTTCTGACACCATTCGGTTACCTCAAAGGGAACCCAACACCACTGTATCTCCTGACGCACTCCGATTTCTTTATTTCTGATTTGAGATTCGAAGCGATCGATACCGTGGAAGGCAAGGAGTTGGAGAACTAACGTCGTTTCATCTATGGGATGCGACATGCGAATTGCTCCGCCGTCAAACATCGCTCAGGCATTCCAGAACTACGGGGACGTCGCTGGGACTCTGCCCATGACTGCCATATTGCACGGGGCGGAAAACCGGATTTCGACTTATTCAAAAAAAAAATCAGGGGGCATGGCTGGGCCTAAGCACGTAGCCACCGGCGCCGGCCGGTGCCGCCCGCAACTAATCACCAGCCCGGACGGGGCTTTGGCATGCAACAATATACTTTCCGTCGGCTGACACCGACGGCTATGGATTTTTTGCCCATCCGGGCTAAAACACAATCACCTCAACTTTTCTACAAAACAGTTGATCCCGTTTTCATCCCTTTTCCGCACGAACCAACAGTGACCACTTCTCTGTTGTTCGCCCCTAACCATGGGGCGAAAGTCTGAAAGGAAAAGAATGATGAAGCTGCTGAAATCTCGAACTGTTGTTGTCGTCGCTGTGCTGAGTTGCCTGTCGTTGACTGCGGCGGAAGGTGGACCATTCAGGAACCGCCGAAATGCTGTGCAGCGGCGACCTGCTTCACAACACCATCAGTCGTATACGCCCCGCACTCGGATGGGGCAGCGACGGCAGGCACGCGTCGACGCGCGAGACACGCGAGACACGCGGGTGGCCGAGCGAACCGGAAGGACGGTGGATGAAGTGCGGCAGAAACGGATTCGGCGTCTGGAAACCCTCGGCGCAATTCTCGGCGGTGCGGGGGCCGGGCTGAGTGGAGCCGCCAGCACGATGGACTTCTCCACACCGACGGTCGAACCGTTCGGCACATCTTCGTCATCGCTTCCGTCCAATTTTTCTAATCGCATGCAGATGAACTCGTTCAACCGAAACTACTCGACGAACCTGTGGCATGCACCGGTGCAGTAGAACGTTTTTTGTTGAAGAACCACTGTGGCGGGGGCTTTTGGCCCCCGCTATTCTGCTGGACTGGAAGCCACAGCCACGCTGTGCTGGACGCGGAAAACCGAGGAACAAACCTTGTCTGTAGAAAACGACAGAATGTCGGAATCTCCACCTCAGAATAACCAAATCACGGTGATGCTGCAGCAGGCTCGGAAAGGCGACTCGGCCGCCGGGCGGCGCGTGTTTGAGGTGCTCGTGACCGACCTGGTTGCGGCGGCTCGCAACCTCATGACTTCTGAACGCACGGCTCACACGCTGCAGCCCACCGCATTGATCAATGAAGCCTGCGTGCGACTGATGCAACAGGACGTCGTGCAATCCGCAGAGAACCGTCGGTATCTTTTTGCGGCGGCGAACCGAGCCATGCAACAGGTGCTGGTCGACCATGCTCGATCCAGAAACGCTGCAAAACGAGGCGGCGAAGTCCAACGCCTTCCCATGGACGTGTTGCTGGATAACTTTGAGACTGAAAACGGGGTTGAGTTTTCAAAGCTGCATACGGCACTCGAAGCATTAGAAGCAGATTCGCCACGGCAACGCGAAGTCGTGGAACATCGCTATTTCGGCGGCTTCTCTGTCGAAGAAACGGCACAGCTAATGGGTCTCGGCACAGCCACGGTCAAGCGGGATTGGAAACTGGCGCGAGCGAAACTGTATGCGACGCTCACGCAGGTGCGTGAGTGAGGCTTTCCACCGACGTTTGCAATCACCGCAGACGCAATCGACGTGGGATCGGCAGGTCACGGATATCAGCACCTGCTTTGTCCTGGCGAACGCTGCCTCGCACAATTGCTGTCGGGGTGAAATCGCGGGGCATTTGTTCTGCCCAATCATCGCGCAGCGAACGCGGCTGTGTTGATGAGTTGCTGGAATCCAAATCCTGCCCCAACTTCTGCCGTTGCCAGTCCTTATTAAATTGACAAATTGTCGCCATCTGGCCGGACGCCTGTTGAGCCACGAAGGGTTCGCTTCTGCCCGCGTAAATATTCTGTTCACCTGCGAAGCCTATGGCGTCAGCGATCAATCGCGTGTCAATCGGACTGGCCCATTGAATCAAGGGAGCTGGTGAGCTCACAGCACTCATTGTCGTCACCAGTGACTCGCGCAGATCGATTGACAGCGGAACCGGCCGTAGTGAAAACGGTCGGCAATCAACCAAGACGACCGCCTGCTGAGTGTTCAACGTGCAGTTATTGATATGAACGGCCATCTGTTGATGCTTCGCTGTTCGTGCGACGGAATGAACAGCGTGCAGCACGGGCCCGGTGCCAGTCAGCAGACTTTGCTCCATCGACAGCTTTGACTGCGTTGAAGAATTCCGCAGCAGCGTGCCGGGACCTCGCAGAAAGCATCGCAGCATCCGTACCTTCAAGGCGGCCGGTGCTTCGCCCAATGCATCCACATCCCATTCGCGAGCTCCCGTAAGATGCGTGATCGTCACGTTGTCGAAGTTGCGTTCGCTTTCCGTGAGGACCGTTATGCTGGTGTCCGTGAGTTCCAGGTCAGATGTGTCGATACGGAAAATGTCTACGTGGTCGTCGTTTTCAGGTAGTCGCACGTACAAGTCGACATACCGCAACGTGAGACCGCTGTTAAGAACGGTCCAGCATGCCGCGGCACTGGCAGCATCAAGCACAATTAGCGCGCGGTTTGCTTGCGTGCCCTGGATCGTAATGGAATGACGCTGCTGAATCGGTGCGGTCAGGTGATAGGTGTCGGACGCAATCAGCGTCAATATGTCTCCGTCCACGAGATCCGACTGCCAGTCTTTTGAGAACGCTCGCACAACCGACTCACGAGGATCGCGGGAAGTTTGCTCAGGAGCGATGGCCGATTCCTCTTCGGGAACAGTTAGCATTTCCCTGGCCTTTGTCGAATCGGCAAGGACGTCAGAATCGACCGTCTCACTGGTAGGTGTGTCACTATCACCTGAAGCTTCAACCATCGGCTGCGGCTCGTTATGTGACGAGCTTGCAGAGTTCGCGACGCCAAGGTCGTCTGCCGCATTGTCCACGACATCGCTAGTATCTGAATCTAAGGATTCTGGCAACGTGTCGTTGTCCGCAGCGGACGACCGTGGCGATACTTCTACAGCTTCCGGCTGTACCTGCGGTTCCGTCGCCGCAACCGAAGGTTCAGCACCGACCGGAAGCCGGTCCTTCAACAGCTGAATCCCCAGATAGACGCCGCCCAGCACCAGGGCAGCCATCACCGGAATGATATAAACTAAATTCAGAAAGCTGCCTTCGGGAGCGCGGATCTGACTTGCGCTGTTGAATGACCGCTGAGTCGCCGGGATCGAGTGCTCAGAAAATTCAGCCGTATCCTCCGTTGCTACTGCAGCCGAAGGGCGTGTGTCGGCTACTGCCGTCGGCAACGCAACTGCGGACACGTTTCCGTCAATCACGGTTTGACTCAGCAGATCAGCTTCCAGCGATTTTAAATCGGTGACCAAAGCCGCCGCGTCGGCGTACCGGTCGTCCGGTTGCCGTGCGGTCATCCGTGCGATGATCCGATCGACAGCAAGCGGAATCCGAGGATTCCGTTCGCACACCGAGGGGATGGATTCTGTGACGTGGCTTAGCAGCTTTCCGGTTGTCGGCCGATCAGCATACGGTGCCTTGCCTGTCAGCAGATGAAACCACGTGCATCCCAGCGAGTACAAATCCGACCGATGATCGACTCGACTGGTATCCTGACATTGTTCGGGACTCATGTAATCCAGCGTGCCCATGACCGAGTGATCGGCCGTGACTTTTTCTTCGGATTCAACGCGTGCCAGGCCGAGATCCAGAATCTTCAGGACGGCACCCTCCAAAACCAGATTGGCTGGTTTGATGTCGCGATGCACAACGCCGTTCTCGTGAGCGTGTTGCAATCCTTCGGCGGCCTGCCGAATCAACGACACCGATTTGCCCAGCCCGAATGGGCCCTGTGTACGCAGCAACTCAGATAGATTTCGGCCGTTCACCAACTCCATCACAATAAAGTGCGTTCCACGCTGCTGGTCAACGTCGAACACCTGCACAATGTTGGGATGCTTTAAACGTGCGACGGCTCGGGCTTCACGTTGAAAACGCTTCAGAGCGCCGCCATCGGGAACCTGCTGCGCAGGAAGCACTTTTAGTGCCACCTGGCGATCGAGGCGTTCCTGTTGAGCGAGATAAACGACGCCCATGCCGCCTTCGCCCAGGCGATCCAGAATGCGGCATCCGCCCAGAAAAAAGCCTTCAGTGCGTCCCGATGCCAAACGCTTGGCCTGGTATTTTGTGAGAACGCCTTGCTCCACCAGAAACTGTGCAAAACCGTGAGGCATGTCGGCTTTGGCTTGCTGCCGCCATGTGCGCAGAAGTTCGTTTAGCCGGTCTTTGGTCACCAGCTTCGAACGATGCGCGAGTGCAGCAAAATCTTTCGCAGTCGACAGAGCCATGGTTTACAAATTCTTGAAGTGCTTTCCGAATCGCCGGAAGAATTCTTCTGGTGTCAGCGTCTGCTGGCCTTCGTCAGTCTTGATTTGATAAACGATTTGTTTTCGGAAACCATCGGAAGATCCGATAATGCGGCCGTCCGGTGTAAACGTCGCATAGTCGTCCGCACCAAACAGAATAATCGAACCAAGGTGTGCGCCGTTGCGTGTATCGAAGAAGCGAATTTGATTGCCGCCCACAATACCGGCGCCGACAGGTGCGGTTGGGGAAAACGTCACCGCGTAGCGGCCTTTGTAGCCTTCCAGCGGAATTGCGATCGCTGAGGCTGCTGCAGGATCCTTTAGGTTAACTTTGTTTAGTTGTTTGCCACCGCTTGTCACGCCGAAAAGTTCGTCGTCAGAAATCCACCGCGCGTGCGGACGGACCCAGTCCGGTTCCAGCACCGTCTGGTAGTCTTTCGTGGTGAGGATCACAATTTTTTCGCCTGCGATTGCCAGGTGCGTGCAGGACGGATTGATTTCCAGTTCCGTACGGCAGCCTTCCGGAAGTTCGCGCATTTCCTGAACGACATTCGTGGCGGGATTCCATTCGAATAGATGTTCGCTGCCGACCAGCACGGCCACCTGGTTTCTCTCGTCCCATGCGACGTCGCTGATCGATTCGTCGTTGGGGATCACCAGCGAAGTCCTCGTGGAATCGCTAAGGCGGCAATGAACAACTGGTCCACGCCATACGAGTGCCAGCACGCTGCTTCCATTTTCGGTCCAGACGGCGCGGTGAAGGTCGCTGGGGCTGAAATCGAACCGAACTCTTGACGACAACTTTGGAGGATCAGACAGAAAGGCCTGGAACTGTTGCTTGACAACGCAAAGTATTCGGTTGTTTGCTGCAACATGCAGACGACCGTTCCGCATTCCCGTTTGGCCTCCATCCAGCAAGCCAGCTCTACGCCCGGAATTGAGGTCAAAGCGAGTGGGATAAGAACCGGGCGTCAGTAGCTGGCTTCCGTCGTGGTTGAACGCCAGTGAAGACATCAGTCGTATATCGCCCTGAAGCAACTTATCCTGTGGCTCGCCATCGACCAACAGGTTCGCCTCCTGCCCACAAACCACGCCCTTTTTAAGGTTCCGTGAGTACGTCAGCGGGGCGCCCCATCCATCATTCCGATGGCTGGCGACGATCCTATTCTCACTCACACTGTAGTGATCGACGGTTTGGTCCGTGCCTGTCATTAGCACGATGTCATCATTCAACCAATCCCAGCAGCGGACGTGTCTGTACGCCTTCGGATAGACGAGCGTCTCGCATATAGGCTTTGTGTCGGTCGAATTAGCATCGTAAACGGCAATCTTGCCGTCCGACCAACCTGTCGCCAGAAGGCCGCTTTCGGACCACGACTGCCCGGTGAGCCAACCGGGCCGGGCAATCTGAATCAGTTTTTTCAATGGCCGCGAATTCTCATACACATCGATAGTGCCATGTTGGACCGTTGAAATGTAGCGATCGTCCGGGGCCAGGCTGATATTCCGGTGGTCGCTCGGAAAGTCGAATTCCTCCTCAACCGAAAAATCATCTGCGGCATATACGCGAATCTTCTTTGCCCCATGGGAAATGGCGTACAGTTTCTGCCGGTCGCTGCTCAGTGACCAAGCGCCTCGTATCCCGCCGAGTTTTCCGATCACCTGCCCGGACTCCACATCCACTTTAAAAATGTGGTAGCCGTTTGAGGTCAAAAGGGAGGAACTATCCTTTGACCACGCTATCTGTCCAATGCCGCTCGGCATCAAAATCAGCTTCTCAAACCGCCCTGTCGCAACATTGATGATTCGGAGGTTTCCATCTTCGCAACTGATGGCGACGCGCCTTCCATCAACGCTAATCGCTGGAAAGGCCTTGTTTTTGTAGCCGATCGTATCGAACGTCCACGATCGTACTCCGGGCAGTGGCGCAGGGTTCGTCACGGGGGCGCCCGCACTCATGGCGGTCGGCAGCGTTTCCAACTGGCGTTTGGTCAATGGCGGGGCATTCACGGCCGCCGTGTAAAACGTGGGTGGTGCAGGAGTGGCTGGCGCTGGTGGCTCAGGTTCAGACACTTCCGGTGTTGGCTCAGGATCGGGTGTGTCGAATTCTGCAGGCGGCGGTTCCTCTGCAAAGCTGTCGTCCTGGATTGTCACTGGTATCTCTTCGTTGGATAGCGACTGCCGGAACTTTAGAGCTCCCACAATCAACCCGGCGAAGACAAAGCAACCCACGACGCCGAAAACGATCGTTAGCCATTGCCCGAAGACGCCCTGCTGCGGTTGGCGAGATTTCGATTTGCTGACCGAACCTCGTCGAGGCGGAAGCTTGCCTGCAGTCCCAATCTGCTGGCGAGCGGGCTTTTGTTTCACTGTCTCCCGCTTAGGCGCCTTCTTGCGAGGTGTGGCCCTATTTGAGGGCTTGCTAGCATTAGCTGTCGGAGTCTTCGATGCACATGTGCGGTTTGAAGAAGCTCGCGGCGGTGTCTTTTTTGCGGATTTCGCGGAAGCCTGATCGGCACCATGCAGCGGTTTGTCAAGGAATCCTCGCTTGTCGACGGAGGCGTCCGCCGCCAGGAGCTGGCGTAGCTGTTTACGAACTGAAGCCGGTTGCGCCTTCAAGAACGCTGATCGCCGAGTACCGCGCAGCTCTGATGCCTTCAAAAACAGCTCATCTAGTGACGGCTTTTCGCTCACGCAGAGTTTCTCCGGGGAATTCGTTCTGGCGAAGGCTTTCTGGACGCAAAAGTCGCGACAGGACGACTGCCGCAAAGGCAAGCAGCCCGGTCCTGGGGACCGGGCTGCTTACGCGGAGCACCGTGGTCTGCCGATCGGTTACCAGCGTTCGGCGGACCTTTTTGCACAGGGGAATGTGCCACTGCAGGGTCGCACATGATCGAGTTGCCTGGCAAGTGTGAACGGGAAGTCCTCGTTTGAATACGCCAAGCTGAGGGCGCGCTGCGCCCGGAGTTGCCGCAATGTTTCAACAACTCGATTGCACTGCGGTGCCAGACCTACGATGCTTGCGGTCTACTTGTTTCGCCCTCGACTTTGCGTCGCGGGTCCCCGTACGGATGTTCGGAGTGAATTGGTGAGTGAGGAACTGATCGGGCCGATTCTGGCCGGCGACTGGTGGTTCAGACGATCGGAATCGGTGCCTAGTCTGGTGTCCGGAGACCTGGTCCCACTCCACAAATTAAGTGCCGATGCCGCTCGATTGTGCGCTCATCGCGTCAGTCTGCAGCTGGTTGGTGTCGACGAATGGCTTCGGCAACTGCAACAACCTGCGGCGGATCAGTTACGAACGTCGCGTGTTGAACGTCGGACGATGAGAACAATGATGGGTGTAAGCAACGATTCACAATGGGGCCGTATGCTGCGTTCCGGCGTACGCAACTGGAGTCCCGACTTTTTGACCAAACTGGCACTGTTAAGAAACGTGGAAGATCCCTCGCCCGCCACTATCGACTGGGCCGCTCATTTCACGTGGCTCACATTTCGCCAGCAGCAACTTTCGGATGGCACGATCCCGCTGGGAGTATTCGCTTATGCAGCCTGTGCGATGGAGCGTTGTGATCGGTTTGAACCGCTTGACGACGACAACTCTCAGTCAGTCCTTCAATGCCTGCACGAAGTGTCCGCCAACTTCGAACACTGGCAGCGTCGCGCACTGGCTCGGTGCCTCGCGTACACCAGACGATCGTTTCCACTGTTGTCTGGTTTACAGGTCAATGAACTTCGACACTATGTCACTCACGAGCCCGACTTGTTTTTTAGGATCGCAGAAGATTTTAGCCGCGATTTACACAATCGTCTGGCCGAATGGGGGATCGTGAAATGATTCAGCACGTCGACACGGAACAGCCCGATCGCAGCATCGTCATCACCGATTTGGATCTGGCAGCGTATGCCGAAGGCTTTCTTTCACCCCAGCGACGCGCGGAAGTTGACAGCGTTCTGAGTCGCTGTCCGGAACTTCGAAGCCTTGTCGGCCACTGTGATGCTGTTGGTCAAGTTTGCCAGGATCACGAGTCCGCTGTCCACGTCGATAAATTCTCCCAGCACACCGTAGTCGCCCCGGCATCCGCAGCGACCGATCGCACGGACGCGCGGGGCAGTCGTCGCAACAAAGTCTGGTGGACGCGCGTGGCCAGCGCTGCCCTGCTTTGCGTTGTCTTGATCGGTGGCAGCGCGCTGCACACGGCTTCTGCAGCGGTGGCGCGGCTGGACCATGTTGAACAGGAAATTTTAACCGACCAACTGGTGCCAGGTTCAGAACAGTCACAGGCGGCGAGGCGTACGCTTCTGGAGCTTGGCGATTCGCTGTTGCTTTCTTCCCGTGACAACCGTCGACGAAAACGTTTGCTGGCGACGATGTACCTTGCCGACGCGAGGATCAAATTTGACCGTATTAACCTGGGCGAACTATCGGGTATCGCGTCAAGTGATGCTGTGAACCTGTGCGTTCGAGTGATCGATGCCCTGACGACTCAACGGATACTCTCGAATGTCGAACGGCAGCTGCTTGTCGAAGCATGGTGGATCAAAGCCAACGTCGAATTCGCTTTCGGCACGGTCCATCGCGGCGACCACCGTGCCAATGGTCGCCTGAGATCAGCGGTGGATTCGCTGCTGTCGGCGGCTCAAATATGTGAAGACAGCACACCGGATTTCGCAAACCTCTATGAATTGAAGATTCGAGGACTCTTAGCCAAGGCGCTGCACAAGGGAGCTGCGACTGCTCTAAAAACGGATCCTGAATTTCACCGAAATCTTCGCACCAGTTATCCAGAATTGAACGACATGCCCGCTGGCCAAACTGTGGAAGTCCTGTGTCGCCAGGCTACGCACCAGCAGGGAAACGATCCCCGTTTTGCCGTGGCATTTCTAAACATACAGAACACACTGGCACTGCATTTGTCGCAGCGGCCGGGAAGGACTTCCGAGGCGGAAGAGACCTATCAACGGGCGTTGGAAGCTGCTGCTTCTGTAGACGCTTCCAATTTGCCGAGTGCTGTTGGGCGTGAATTACCTTTGATCCACGGGCGGCTGTTTGGCAACCTGGCTGACCTTCATGATACGGAGTCGGACCTGGACTCCGCAGCGCGCGAACGGGATTCCGCCATTGGCATCTTCAAAAACGAACTTCGGCTGCAGCGGAACAATGAGCTGTTTTTTGAGCTGGGGTGGGTGACCGCTCGCCAGGTGCTGACCCAGTACCGCCGCCTGCAGCAGGGAGCATGCGACGAGGGCGCGGTGGTTGCGTTGCTCGGCTCGTTGGACACGCTATCCGGAGGATTCCAATCTATGGACGGCTTCCAGCTCGCACCACACGAAGTGTTCTTCCTAAACGTCGTTCGAGCGGAACTTTCGGGAGCGACGGGACCGCGGCCGAAGTTTTCTGATTATGTGAATGTGACCACGTCGTTTGCTGTGTCCCCAAGGCAGGTCTCGCTGTTTCTTTCTTTTGCCGACCACGAATGGCTGCAGGAGGATGCTGACTTTCAAGCGGCGGTGGAAGCGATTGCCTCCGCGCAGCCGAAGGATGCCGCTCTTTAAGATCGCAACGAGCAGCCGCGAGGCATGGAAAGTGGCTGATTTGCGTCGGCCCGCCCGGATCTCTGCCAGCAGACCGCCCCCTCAGGCGAGCCGCCTTGCGAGCACTGAGGCGTGTTTCACGACACGAAGGTCCCTCGTGCAGAGCGACGAGCTTTACTGTTGCGTGTCGGCAGAGTTTGCTAACCTCCTTTCCTGGTTGCCGCAGAACTCTTTTGCCGGTCGTCTTCATAGAAGGAACACGTGTGTCTGAGGTACTTGATAGTTTCGAACTGGAGTGGCACGGAAACGTTGTCGTCGTCGTGCCCGCGAAGTCGGTGGAATCGCTGAACTGGGACCTGGTCGAGCAAGCGGCGGACGTCATTATGGATCCGCTGGCGACACAGGAATTGCCTTTGGTCATCGTCGATTTAAAGGACGTGGGCTATTTTGGTTCGGTCTTCCTGGCTCTACTGCTGCGATGCCACAAGTTCCTGAAACGCCGTGGCGGAGAACTCGTTCTGTGCAGTGCCAACGACATGGCGCGTGAGCTGCTGAAAATTACGGCTTTGGATACGATCTGGGCCATCTACGATACTCGCAACGAAGCCATGCAGGCGATTGACGGATAGGCTCTGTCGATTAGTACGTGAGCGGCAATGCGCTAGCCGCCGGTGAAGAAACAAACCGCGGCCAGCGGCTCACGGTCACAGCCATATACGGCCCCTTTCTAAAAAAGTCCGTTCGAGACAAACCCCAAGCAAGATTGCACGGAGGCACAACCTATGTCAAAAAAGCACGTCACTCACCCACGCGAATCTGAAAGCGAAGTGATTGAACATCTTTCGGAACTGCCTCAGCATTCCGAACTGATCGACGAAATCAAAGAAACGGCCGACAAGCTCGGCGCAGACGGAGCGACTCGCGGCGACCTGAAAATCCTCAGCCGTGCTCTGCGTGAACTTCGCTACGCGTTTAAAGTGTTTACGCCCTATCGGCGCAACCGAAAAGTGACGGTCTTCGGATCGGCTCGCACAAAACCGGAAGCCGCTGAATGGAAGCAGGCCGAATTATTCGGCAAACGCATGGCCGATGAGGGGTGGATGGTCGTCACCGGTGCCGGCGGCGGCATTATGGAGGCGGCTCACGCAGGCAGCGGCCGCGAAATGGCGATGGGACTAAACATTTTGCTGCCGTTCGAACAGGAAGCCAACCCGATCATCGAAGGTGACGACAAGCTGGTCAACCTGAAATACTTCTTCACCCGCAAGCTACTGTTTGTGAAGGAGGTGCATGCCGTCGTCTCATGCCCGGGCGGCTTTGGTACTCAGGACGAAGCCTTCGAAACGCTAACGCTGGTCCAAACCGGCAAACGCGACCTCATGCCGATGGTCTTTCTGGACAAGCCAGGCGGCACGTATTGGTCTGGCTGGATGGACTACATCAAGGCCGAGCTGCTGGAACGCGGCATGATTTCGCCCAGTGACTTAAGTCTCTTTAAAGTTACGGATAGTGCTGAAGAGGCGGTCGATGAAGTGCTGGATTTTTACAGCGTGTACAACAGTATGAGGTTCATTCGTGACAAACTGATTGTGCGTTTGCACCGCGAACCATCAGACCAGCTGGTAGAACGTCTGAACGACGAATTCTCCGACCTTGTGGAATCCGGCAAGATCGAAAAGACGGCAACTCACAGATTGGAAGCCGACGACGAACACCTGACTCACCTGCCACGGTTGTCTTTCACCTTCAATCGGCGTGCGGTCGGACGATTGCGTGAAATGGTCGACCTGCTGAACAAAGAACTGGCTGACGGCTGACGATGGAGGTCAGGCAACGCAAGGCAAACGAAACCTCTCACAATTTCCTGTGGGAGGACGCGGATGAGTAGAACGGTCGCGGGGCACAGCCGCCTGTGTCGCTGCTGTTACGGAGGGACTTGCCGCTTTGTGACGTGGTGCACGCCTGCTGCAGTTGCAGATCGCCAACGGGACCGACGGCAGCCTTAATGGACCAAACGCCGTAGTCGAGCGGACATCGCATTCGGGTCCGACCTCCCCTTCGGCTTTGCTTAGGGGAGGTGAAAAGCTTCGTGGCCAGCCAAGGGGCCCACGGAACGGTTCGTTACTTCGCGGACGGTGCCAGCAGGACCGACATCATACGACCGCTTTCCATTCGAGGATGCTGCTCAACAAGGGCCACATCTTCCAATGACTTCACGATTTCTTCCAGCATCTCACGACCGCGGTCGTGGTGAGCATTCTCGCGACCTCGAAACATCACGTTGATTTTGACTTTGTCACGTCGTCCGAGGAATTCGCGTGCTTTATTGACCTTCACGTCGATATCGTGCTGGCCGGTTTTGGCGCGCAGACGTAGCTGTTTAAGCTGTGTTTTATGGTGTTTTGGACCGCCCGTCTTTTTGGTTCGCTGGTAGATGACTTTGCCGTAATCCATGATTCGGCAAACAGGGGGGCGTGCTTCAGGGCTGACTTCAACAAGGTCCAGGCCCTGTTCCTGAGCGATTTCGAGGGCTTTGTCAGTTTCCATCTCCCCCAACATTTCGCCATCAGCATTGACCACACGAATAGGGGTGATGCGGATGCGATCATTCATGCGGGGCATGTTTTTGACCGGTTCCGGCATAGAACGAGAGCGCTTAATGGGTTACCTCCTCTTTAATTGGGAATCGAGTTCAGGCCACCGATATTGACGACCTGTGGGTTTCACTAAAGTAATATGGGCGAATGCGACACGAAAGGGAACCGAACTGACGGCTCAACGCCCCTAATTCACCGAATGAAGTCTACGCCCGCCACCCGAGCAGGGATAGAGCAACCCCGTAATTCTTTATCGGCTCGCAAAAATCCGCCCGTTTGACCGCTTCACACCACCTCAAATGGTGGCCTGTCAGGCCCGACGTTGCTCGTTTGAGCCCCCATTTCTTCGATGTGAACAGGCGTTTCGGATTTGGGGAGATCGCACGAATGTCGGTCTGCGGACGTGGGACGACAATTCGGAAGAAAAACCATAAACGGGCGGCTCGCTTAGTCATATGAATATAAACCTGGGTACCCTTCCTAAAACATCCCTCATGAGAGGTCCCGCTCTACCCGATTGTTCGGGCAGGTCGATTTGCCGAGCCGTTCGTTTGACGTCGTCGGCTCGAGAAAAACTGGCGATTCGTCCTGTCCACCGCTGCTGTTTCCTCAACCATTATGCTGGCACTTGTCGTCATCTTTTCTCTGGCTGTTCTGGCAGTCGTGGCTGCCCAGCTGAAGTGGGGAAATGATTTCGTCAGTCTTTATCGACAGGACCAGCAGCCCAAATACGACGGCGAAATGCCGCACGTTGGTGTGATTCTTTCGCTGCGAGGCGCCGATCCATATTTGGAAGATTGCCTTCGCGGGCTGATGTCTCTTGATTACGCTGGCCACGAAATCCGGATCATTATCGACAGCGACGTTGACCCGGCGTTTGAGATTGTGCAACGCATTTGTGACCAAATGAGTGCGATCAACGTCACCATCGAACTGCTGGACCTGTGTCAGGAGACTTCCAGCCTGAAGAATTCAGCGTTGATTCAGGGGATCAACGGCTGTTCAAGCCAGTGCGAAGCCTTCGCATGGCTGGATTCCGACACGGTCCCATATCACGCCTGGCTGACCGATTTAGTCACGCCATTGTTAAGTGACGAGGTCGGCGCATCGTGTGGGATTCGCTGGTATGCCCCGCCGAATCAATCGATTGCGAATTACGTTCGCCATCTGTGGAATTCGGCAGCAGTCGTGCAGATGGTCGCCTTCCAGATTGGCTGGGGCGGCGCCTTCGCGATCCGCAAGTCGGCAATCGTGGAGACGAACCTGCTAAGCAAATGGGCTCGCGCAATGACCGAAGACACCGTGGCATCGGATGCTGTTTTGGCAAATGGAAAACGCATGGCGTTTGTCGCGGCCGCGACAATGCCGAATTCCGAATCCGCGTCGCTTAGTTGGTGTATCTCATTCGTCACGCGGCAACTTCAGGTGTTGCGATACTATCACCGAGCCTGGACGCCGATCCTGCTGTACGGAATATTTTCCACGGTCGCCGTTCTGGGCTGTATCGGAGCGACAATCGCGGCGGCGGTTGAGGGCGACTTGCTTGCTCTTGGAATCGGTGCAGGCGTGCTTTGCCTGTTTGGCCTGACGGTCGGATGGCTGATGCGTCGCGCTGAACATGAAATTATCAAACGTCTCAACGGACGAGCGATCGCTGCCCCGAGTTCCATCTGGCGATTAATGGCGGCGGCTCCAATCACGCAGGTCGTGCATGCTATCGCTCTCACCCGAGCCTACCTGCGAACGACCATGATCTGGCGCGGAATTCGATATCGAGTTCGATCCGGCATGGATGTGACCCGGGAAAACTACGCCCCGTACGTTCCGGAAACGGACACTGTTAAACACTCATTGTGAATAGAGAATGCCCGGACAGCTACGAACGCGAAAAACTCAGGGACCACTCCCACAACACCATCGCAACACATTGATCGGCGGCGGCATCATTGCCGCAGTGACTGGCCTGCTGCTGTTTCTGTTCGTCAGAACGGGCGGGTGGCAAGACACTTGGGGCTGGTCCACGTTGGCAACAGTGACGGCGGTCGCCGCAATTCTAACCATCGCCGGGTGGTGTGTGCTGGCGATCGTTTTCCGTCGCAAGATCCCACCACGTGACACGCGAATGGGGCCAACTCCCCCTTACAACGCTGAAGAATACGCGGCGGTCGGACTTGGCCCTCTGACCGATTCTGCCGAAGGTCGAGATCTCTACATCGATCTGATGAAACGCGCGGTCACCAATATTTTGTATGAGGACTACCCTGTCTTTTTTGCGCTGGGTACAAAAAAATGGGAGGTGGCTCAGGAATTCGACCTGGCCCATCGAGTCGCCGGCAACGACGGTCCGACTCAGGCCCACACCATGATTGGTACTCAGCGCCTTGAACATATTCAGTCGTGCATTGAACAGATTCTGGCGGAGAACATCCCTGGCGACTTTGCGGAAACAGGATCGTTTCGAGGCGGTGCCACAATTTTTATGCGAGCGGTTCTGAAAGGGCACCACGTCACGGATCGCAAAGTCTTCGTCTGCGACGCCTTCGTCCCGCCGCAACCGGAACTCGCCCCGCAGCCGCTTCTGACACTCGTGCAGGCCATTGCCGCGATACCGGGCGAAGCGAATCGCCGTCGGATTTTTTCCATGATGGAACGGATGCCGCAAAAGCATCGCGCGTTCCCGTTGTGTGAGAATCCCAGCGACGACTGGATTACGTTTGTCCTGTGGGCTCTACAACATCCGGAAGTCATTCAATGCGGCGACACAACCAGTCTCGAACACGTGAAGTCTCGCTTCGCCCGCTATGGTCTGCTCGACGAACAAGTCGTCTTCATTCCCGGATATTTCGCTGAAGTGCTGCCGGACGCTCCGATCGGTCCATTGTCCCTGTTGAGGCTGGACGGAGACACGTTCGAGAGTACTCATGACGCGATCGTAGCTCTTTACCCAAAGCTGTCGCCAGGCGGATTCTGCATCATCGACGATTACAACACGTTCGACGATTGCAAACGAGCCATCACTGAGTATCGCGAGCAAAACCATATCGATGAAGAGATTCATGCCGTCGGAAAACATGCTGCGTTTTGGCGGAAGAAGATCTGAATTCGACTTTAAGTATCGTCCGCCCTATGAAACGAATTGTTATCACGGGTAGCTCAGGCTACCTCGGCCGAAAACTGGTTTCTGCTTTACAATCGCAGGGCGCATGCGTACTCGGAATTGACGTGAACGCGGCCGATGCAGACGAACCCGATGAATTTCATCAGGGCGACGTTCGGTCAGCCGCGCTACTGAACGTCATCAAAGCGTTCAAACCAGACACGATGATCCACTCCGCGTTTTTGATCAAGCAGTCTCGCGATGGACGCCAGATGCATGACATCAATGTTGGCGGGACGAAGAATTTGGTCCGGATCGCTGATGAGGTGAAGCCCGAACGCTTTCTGTTTTTCTCCAGCGCCACAGCGCTGGGCGCATGGCCGGATAATCCGGTGCCGATTCCCGACGGAACCAACGCGAGGGCTCGCACCGAATATCAATACGCGGCCGAAAAAGCTGATTTGGAGACTGACATTCAGGACCTGGCATCGCGGCATTCCGATATGTCTGTTAGCTGGGTGCGTCCGTCGATCGTTGGTGGTCCGCGCATGGACAATTTCCTGTCGCGGTTCATCTTCACGATGCCGTTCATGATCAGGCTGGACGGTTACGATCACCCGATTCAGTTTGTCCATGAGGATGATGTTGTCGGAGCCGTCCAGGCGATTCTCGCCAGCAACGGTCGAGGTCCGTTCAATCTGGGGCCGCCGAACCACACGACTGTGACTGAAATCGCGGGACTCACCAAACGCCTTGCGATTTCGGTTCCATTCTGGATGGCCTACGCAACCGCCTGGGTTGCCTGGCAATCACGCTTCTGGCTGCACGAATCGCCACCCGGATTTCTGTACTTCGGCCGATATCCGTGGGTCGTATCGCCAGACCGATTGACCAACGAAATCGGTTATACGTTTCGGTTTTCCAGTACCGAAGTGATGCTGGAATCGTTCCAACATCAAGCCAAAGTGACGCCATAACTCTTAAAACGACTTTTCAAAAAATGTAGACGGAATTTGGAAATCCTTCCGGATGCGAACATTGGCTTTTCGTTTTGACCTTAGAACGCCAGGCCCGTTTCGCCGCACCTGTTTCAAGGGTTTCCAACGCGATGCATGCTCGAAATTCCCTCCGCCAGCACACTGCTGCCCGTAACCGTCGGGGTTTCACCCTGATCGAACTCCTGGTCGTGATCTCAATCATTGCCACCCTGATGTCGCTAATCCTCCCAGCTATCCAGAACGCGCGCGAGGCGGCTCGGCGGACTCAGTGTTTAAACAATATGCGGAATGTGGGCACCGCAGTATTGGCGAACGCGACAAAGCGGAATGATCAGATTCCTGCCTATGGACGCTATACTCCCATTCCGCCGCCGGGAGTCGCGAATCCAACGCCGCATCAAGTCGAATGTGCTCCGCTGGGCGGCGTAAACTGGGTGGTTGACTGCCTAAGTGAAATGGACCGGCAGGATATCTTCGACCGCTGGGACACGAACGCCGCGGTTGGCGATCCCGGGAATACTGCTCTTGGTCAAATGTCGCTGCCGCTGCTCACCTGCCCGGATGACGATTCCGCATTTCAAAAACCGGGCGGACTCAGCTACGTCATCAACAGTGGCTTTGGGGATCTCAACAAGATCGGCGAATATGTTGGAGCACTCGCTGCCGGCAACAACCCGAGCGAATTTCAAATGCACAACTTTACAGCGATCCCGGCCGACTGGAACGAAGACTCAATCGTTAACGGAGCCGCGTCGGCCCCTTTCAGCGATGAAGCCGATCAGGCGATCACCAAAGCGTCGGGCCTGTCCTGGGTCCAGGTTCGGTCGAACAACATGAGCCAACGGCTTGCAACCGTTTACGATGGAATGTCGAACACGCTGATGCTGGCCGAAAATGTCAATGCAGGAGTCGCAGGGACATGGTCGAACCCTTCGCCAGCCAATTGCACGTTTATCTATCCTTTCGAAGCTACATTGGCGGACAGTACAAACTTCCCTGACCCGCCTTTGCCGACCGGCTGGTCCGGGACGCCCAACGCGAATCTGCATAAGGGGGAAGGCGTTCCCACGCCATCTTCATTCCATCCGGGGATCGTGAACTTTGTCATGGTCGACGGTTCGACTCGCACCATCAGCGAAAACATCGATCGCGAAGTTTACGTGCGCCTGATTACCCCGGCAGGCTCAAAACTCCGCTGGCCCGGCTTTCGCCCCGAAGACCCACTCTCCGCTGACCAATTCTAAGCCATGCGGGGGACGGCCCCGCTGCCGGTTGGCGTGGTGGGCGGGTGACGGTGGGAAGACTGAAGCGCCGGCGGTGCTTCAGTTGGTTGCTGGACATTTATGGACGGTGCCGCGTTGGACTTGAAAAGCCAGTGCGGTTTACGAATTGTCTGGCAACGACCGGACGTCTACTTATTTCCACCAGTTGAAAAAGCCGCGAGGTTTTTGCTTGGCAGGTGCCTGGTCCACAGCCGGGGCAGGAGCTTCGAACGAACCGTTTTCGTCGGCGGTGCGGCGAAACGAGATTGGCGTGTCCCAGTTCGGTTCCGCGATTTCTCGTCCGTCGAATTCGGATGCCGCTGCGCCACTGCCGGCCGACGGACTGCCATCATACATTGAACCGCCGTCGCCGAACGCACTTTGTACGGGGCTACCGAATTCCGGCGGCTGCAACGCAGCTTTCGGTGGACCGAATGGCTGGTCCACTGGTGAAAACTGCCCTGGCCGTGAAAGCTGCGAACGTGAACGCGAACGGATCACATCTCCCAGATCCACGACCTGCATATTGCGAGCTGGAATCCGCCACAGTTCGTCCGGCAGATGCGGATTCGTATCGATGTTCTTGAACGTGAGCGTGATCTCCGAATCCGTCGCCGGAAACTCCAGCTTGACTCGCCCCGGCAGGAAGTGGCCATTATGCAACTGATGCTGGCTAAGCGTCGCTCGTGCGATCGTGTGCGATTCGCTGTCGAAAATAACGTGTTCTCGAACGACACCGCGAAGCGTGTCTACCTTGATAACACGCCGAATCGGCCGGCCATGCGGCGTGTCTTCGATAGCTAACAGCCACAATTGGTGAGTTCCCTGGGGCGCTTGCGTTAATTCATAGTCGTTTGCGTCCAGCGGCGTGATGCCCAAAATCAGCATCAGCCATTTGGGATCGATGTACGGCATTCCCGTGGGGATCTGCTGCAGCAAAGCGGTGTCTTCGTGACGCCATGTCAGAACCGCTGGGTCACCCGGCCGGGAGTACATCCAGCAGCGGCTGGCGTTGGAGCCCAGATCGGCTTCCGCCATGATATTTTCCGCCGTCAGACGAAAGTAGTTCGGGGACTGGCAGGCAATGACACCCTTCAAGTTGGGCCGCAGACCATTGGGCAGTCGGACTGTCATGACCGTTGAAGTCGATCGCCAGCCATTGAGACCCTGGTTTTGGCGGTTCAGATAGTCGACGAGTTCGTGGCAGCTATAGCTCATGGGCAAAGCCGGATCGACGTACTGAGGCTCCTTTCGGAACCATGACGTCTGGCAGCCGCTGCCGAACAGCAGCACGGTCGTCAGAATCAGGATGTCGCAGCTTCGATTGATCATTCCCTGATCCCGAGACGGGCCTTCCATTGCCGACGGTTGAATTTTTTCCTGCGTTCGCCCGGCCGCTTACTTGCGACAGCAGCCGAACGGACTGCTAGGCAGCCACTTGAGCCGAACCGCCGAAGAGTTGATTCTGCAACTCAACAATCTGATCGTCTGACAACTCCCGCTCCACAACTTCAAACGGCCCTTCGCCTCCGCTGCCGATCAATCGCATCGCGGGAAGGTCGTCGATTTCGATGGAATCCTCCAAAATCAAACGCCGTTTCCGCAACAGCAACAAAGCCAAAACGTACTGATAATCCTGTTCGACAACGTTCGGTGCTTCGCACAGCTGCATAAAGTAGTCGAACAGTGAATCCGGATCGATCTTTTGCTGATTCGCTTCTGCGTCAGCCGGCACTTCACACCGCCAATGGCCAATCGCGTTTTCCGGCGGGCCGGTCCAGGCTTCGTCGGAGTAGTCCTGCCGGGTGAGCTTGCCATCAACTTCAACCAGCACAGACCAGCAATTCGTGCCCGCAACCAGAGGCTCTCCGGTTGACGCACACACCTTAGAAATCGGTCGGATATTAAAGTCCATGGCCTCGACTGCCTGCCGTAAAACTGTGAGATTCCAGCGGATGCTACGTGAATCGGCAGATTCGGCCAAGAGGAATGTCGGAGTCCTGCGGTGAACTGCAAAGCCCCGGCAGGACACGATTCTCCCGGCATCCGGATTCAGCAAGCGAAGCGAATGAGAAACCAACTGTCGGGTGTTGATAAATCGCAACATGCGAAGTTTGCGCAGCTGTCACAGTGCTATTGAATTGCAAAACCTGAGATTCCAGATAGTCTTCTCAAGCTTCCCAATCTACCCTTACTGCTAGCCGTTACGTGTTCGCTGTGTCCCGGCGCACCTTGGACGCGAACGTTTTTCCAGACCATCGAATGCTTGACTCTTCGCGCACAGATGGCATGTACAGGTAAGGATCGTTTGATCAACGACTGACAGTTCAAAAACAGAGACCTCAGCAACCTGCAAAGTGCGACGCTGAGTGCCAGTTGTCGATCGAACGATCCTGACGAGCCAGTGGCTCTCATCTCCCGATCACCAAGTCGAATTTCAAAGGACAGAAATGATGAAGACGTTTACGAAACTTGCCGGACTGAGTCTGGCAGTACTGATTTCCGGTTCTGCGTTCGCTCAGAACCTCACCGCCATCCCCGCCGCTCCGGGGACAGTTTACGGTGCGCCAATTGACGGCCACGTCGTGCACGACGGGTTCATTCACGACAGCTATCCTGGACCGATTCATCTGGATGCGGCCCCGGAACCACTGTTTACGCGAGTGAAGTACAAAGACAAAAAGAAAGCCCATCCCTGTGCCGTCACGAAGATCATTCGAGTGAACGATCCGTGTGCGTGTGATGACGGTTGCTGCGGCCCGAAGTGTGTCTTTATCGAAATTTGCGTGCCGCCATGCGGTTGCGAGAACGTCAAGTGCCGTCGCGACGGCGACCGACTTCGATACGACTACGGCAAGTACGCTGTCGACATTCGTGTGAAAAAGGGTTACATCGTTGTGGATTACAAACGCTAATCCCTGGGTAAGGTTCGCAGGTGAGGAACCTTTCTAAATACGTCAGTCGTCTGAACCAAACAGGAAGCATTCGTGCTTCCTGTTTTTTTGCGCATTGTGGATAGCTGCCGACCGGTCACTGCGGCTATCAAAAACCTGGTCGCAGATTCGAATCTGACAAACGCACCGATCCCCGCCTGTTTGACGCTGGCGTCTTGAGTATTCCTTGCACACCCGTCAAGATGCTTGTGCAGCGGAAATTCGGGTGCGAATTTTCGCGACTCCTTTCTGAATTTTCTGTGAGACCTCTCGATATGGATCTGCCAACATGTCCATCCTGCGGCCAGTCCGTTCTGGACGACGATGCCGTTGACTGCCCTTTCTGCGGTGCTGCGATGGATGGTTCCTCGCCTGCGAAAACGAAGAAGGCTGCACCCGCCGCCAAAAAGAAATCTGCGCCACCAGCCGACGGAAAAACCAGGCCCGTCAAAAAGTCGCCACCAGCGTCGGATGCCAACGAAGATCCGTTCGCAATCGCTCAAACACCGGCAGCCACAAAAGCCATTCGGTGTGCACCGAAACCCATGAAGGGGCGGCTGCACAAAGTGGTCTGCCCCATGTGCGACACGCCCGGTTTTATCCCGAAAGCAGCCGTCGGTCGACAGGTGAAATGCGCGAACAAAGAGTGCCTCGTACCCATCTTTACAGCAACAGATTCGGACGGCCAAAAGCCAGCGAAGGCGCCCGCTCGAATCAGCGATGACGAACCTGAGATTCGACGCAAAAAAAAGACGACGGACAAGCCAGCGAACCCGATGATCAAATACGCGATCGGTGGAGCCATCGCGCTGGCGGCAACGTTCGGACTGTTGCAGTTTTTAAATAAGCCTGCTCCCGATCAGTTAGGCGCATACATTCCACCGGCCGGCACCAATTCAAACACAGATTTTGAAGACGATGATCCGGATTTGGATGCCCCCGCTGGCAAGCAATCGGAAGAAGCGGTCGAAGTCGCTCCGCAGCGGTCCGCCGTTCAATTGATTGCCACCATGATCGATACTGCGCGGGTGACCGCCGGCAATCGCGACAAGCCGTTTTGTCGGCAGCTGACGGCCGACGCCTATTTGCGCATGAACATGGAAGCTGAGGCGCAGGCGGAATTTGAGCAGATGCACAGAGTCGCCAGCAGTCGCGGCCGGCAGACTCAATATTATCGAACAAAGCCGCTAGTGGCTGACTACTGGAGTAAACTGAAGGCCGGCGACGCTGCCGGAGCGACCGCCGCGCTGAAGGAAGCTCAGGCCGCAGCAGAAGAAATTCCGTCCGCCGTGCTGTTGGCTCAGGATACAGCGGTCACCCTCGCGTCCGCCGTCATGAACAGCGGCGACGCAGAAACCGCTCAGAGTTTAATTACGGGGCAGCAGCGAGACAGCACCGTGGCGACTCAACAGGACCAAGTGAAATACGGCGCGTGGAATTCGCTTGCATTGAAGCTTGTTCATGCGGGCCGTTCGTCACTGCCGCCGCTGCAGGTGTTTTCGTGGAACGAACCTTTGATGACGGCGGTTGGAGTCGATCTGTCGATCCACGGTCAATGGCAAGCGGCCACAGACTGGGCGTCAGCGTTGCCGAACGAGCAAACCGCCAGCGACACGTTTGCAGCAGTGGCGGACCAAATGGTGCAAACCAACGCTCCGGAAGCGGCTCGGGCGGCGCTGGCCACAGCAGCCGAAGCCAAAGGCAGCGACATCGCGCTGCGGACGCATTCCGTGCTGGCTCTGGCAGATGGATCACAGGCTTGGTTTGACAAAGCGGCGGCTGGATTCACCGCTCTGCCGAGCGTCCAGGTGGCGAGTTTGGGGACGATCCCTGAAGTGATCAACATGCGAGCCCCCAAGCTGGACGCTGTTCGTTTGCGCGCCAACTCGCTTGCAGACTTTGTGGCGGCCGCGCACAAGAATGCAGCGGCCGATCAGGCAACCGCAGGTCTGAAGCGGTTCACGGAAGAAGTGTTGTCGACCGTTCCTCCCACTAGTGAGGTGCGACAGGCGGGCGGTGAAATCGATCGCAATGACAACGCCGTCGAAGAAAAAGTGAAGCAGGCGCTCAGCCTTTCAAACTCCAATCAGGTGCGATCCCGTTTCACTGCCTATCGTCGGTCGCTGGACGGTTTAATCCGAGCCAGCGAAGAACGGCGGCTGATGGTCATGGAACTGCTCGCCCAAATCGTTCAAAGCGGTGGGCTGCCGATCGTTCAAACGGCGCTGCAGGAAGATGGCGGCTTGCTGCGTCAGGAAGTCGCCGTGGATTCCTTAAGCGGCTTACTGTTTGTTGCCGCAGCAACAGTGGGGCAGGAGTTTCCTGAAGCATTGCAGAACGACGCGGCAGTGGCTGTCCCGGCAGCTCGTGTGGCCAGGACAGACCCGTTGCCGGAACAGGAACTCATTCCTGTCCTCGTGCAAAGCTGGCAGCAGTTTCAGCAGACATCGGACCTGAAGTCCGCCGCGATTTTGCAATCCAGCCGCGCATTGCCGGGGCTGCAGTCTGCGATGGCTGAACGGATGGCCGAACAGTTAGCTCAAAGCTCAACGACGCCGGAACAGCTATTCGCTTCGGTCACTCAGCTAAAAAGCGACTTATGGCGTGAACGGTGCGTCGCGGTGATGTCGCGAATTCTGGCCGACCGAGGCTACTCCAAGCAGGTTGAGCAGGCAATTATCAGTGGATCGCTGACTCCGGTCCAGCGTATACTGTCCTGGTACGGTTTGACTCGCAGTGCAATCGATTCCGCAACTGCGTCCGCTGAGGGCACCAAAGCGGCGGGGGCCTGAGCGTGATATTGATCGACTTCATCAGGAGTTCCTAAGCATGATCAACTCGGCGGTAGCTTCCACCATGGCTGAACGCCTTGAAGAACTGGGCTGCATTGGGCTTGACCGAGTGCGGCTGGACCCGGCTCCTGGAACGGCGACGATTGACGATCTTGTCGCAGCCAACAGCAACGGGGCGCGTCGCTGCGAACTGATCGATCATACACTGGTGGAGAAGGTCATGGGGTACGAAGCTTCTGTCGTAGCGGCGGCCATCCTTGAGTTTCTCCGGCGACATGTCGCGTCGCGAAAGTTGGGGCTGGTGTCTGGGGCGGATGGGTTCTTTCAGTTGCTGACCAGCTCAGTGCGCGGACCTGACGTGGCTTTGGTGTTGCGTGACCGACTTCCGAATGGCCGCTTTCCGACGGACGCATTTCCTTCGATCGCGCCTGATTTAGTGGTGGAAGTGTTGAGCCCCGGCAACACAAAGCAGGAAATGTCTCGCAAGCGGATTGAGTACTTTCATTCCGGTGTACAACTGGTGTGGATGGTCGACTGTACGCACCGCACCGTCGCGGTTTATCAGTCGCCAGACCGGCCTGTGATCCTAAACGAAAATGACATGATCACCGCTGAACCGGTGCTGGCAGACTTCTCGCATCCGGTCGCTGAATTTTTCGCGGATCTGGATCTAGGTGCAGAATAGCGTTTCTTCACGTCGCCGAATGCGCGCGGACGTTGGATCGCAATTGACATCAAGCGACGTTTCGGCGTAGAACCCCGCGTCCTGAAATTCCTCGTCTGTTCGATGGAGCGAACACATGCGCTGGATTGTGCTGTCAATTGGATTGTTTTTCGTCACCGGCTGCGGTTCCGGGTCCCCCGAGACTCCCGCTGACACGGCAGGCGTGCCGCTGTCGATCAAGAGTCCGGTGGAAGCGGAGAATGTCGGCGGTAACAAACCAGCCACGCTGCCCGAAGCTATGGCGAACCCAGCCGTTGAACAGCTGGTAGCAAAGGCCAAAGCGGGCATCGTCGGTGGAAAAGCGCCGATTGCCGTCGAAGCACTTAGCCAGGCCATCGGGATCGACCCGAAAGACCCCACGCTGTTTCGCATGCGAGCCGACGTGTATGCGTTGATTGGTGAATTCGCCAACGCTCGAGCTGACTTTTCGCTGGCCATTCAGGCCGACCCGAACAACGCCGAACTGCACAACGTGCGCGGCTACTTCTTGATGACTCGCGGAGCGACCAACGATGCTCTGAACGATTTCAACAAAGCATTGGAACTGAATCCCAGCCTGGCGGCGGCATGGAACAATCGCGGGCTGATTCACCTTTCTGCCAACAACTACGACGCTGCCGAAGCTGACTTCGTCAAGGCAACGGAACTCGATCGCAAGTACGTCGATGCCGTCAACAACCTTGGCTTTGTCAGAATGAAAGCCGGAAAACTCGACCAATCGCTCAGCGATTTACAGCAGGCCGTGAAGCTGAATCCGAAGTACACAACGGCATGGAATAACCTCGGCCTTGTGAACATGCAGAAGGAAAACTATGACGCAGCCGTCGAAGCGTTTTCTAAAGCAATCGAACTCGCTCCGCTGGACGTTCGCTGGCGAAACCATCGTCGCGCCGCGTACCTGAAGCTGGAACGATTTGAAGAAGCAACGGCCGATGGCAACCGAGTCGCGTGGTTGACGGGCCTGGCTCAACTTACGAACCACGCCGCTCAAAAATCCAATGACGCCAATGCGTGGATTCAGCGAGCTCGGCATTTGACATCCGGCTCCGAATTCGGCGCTGCGGTCCAGGACTATTCCCGCGCCCTGTCGCTGGATCCTGCCAACCTTGCCGCTCTTAATGGCCGCGCCTATGCGTGGTTTCAAACGGGGGAACTTCAAAAAGCGATTGCCGATTGCGATCAATCACTGGTTGTCGAACCATCGGCGAATGCGTTCTCCGTTCGAGGCGACGCGTGGCTGGCACTGAAGAATTTTGATCAGGCAGTGAAAGACTTCGAAGCAGCCAATCGTTTCGACGAGGTTGTTGCAGAAGCCTATAAAGGTCGAGCCGAACAGCGCAAGGCAGCCGGCCAAACGCAACTCGCACAGGAAGACCTGAAGAAGGCTCAGCAGATCCTGTCCGGCGTAGCTGGCCAATCAGACAGCCACGAAACAGCCGCCAAGCCCGTCCCGTTTCCGGCTCAATAGCCGCCGGTTCGGCAGCTTGAAACAGTGAGTGCTGGTGCAGAGTTCGAACTACTGCTGCGCCGCGTCGATCTTTGAGATACGGGCGACATGTCGTCCGCCTTCAAACCGCGTCTTCAGCCACACGTCGACAATCGCCAACGCTGTTTTCAGGTCCATCATCCGCTCGCCCAACGCTAGGACGTTGCCGTCATTGTGTTGACGGTTTAGGCGAGCAGATTCTTCATTCCAGCACAGCCCGCAGCGGACGCCGGGAACTCGGTTGGCCACAATCGCTTCGCCATTGCCGGAACCGCCCAGCACGATGCCGCGGTCAAACTCACCGCGAGCCACCGCTTCGGCCGCAGGGCGGATGTAATCCGGGTAGTCGACTGAATCCGTTGAATCCGTGCCGAAGTCGTGAGGCTCATGCCCCAGCTCAATCAGCTTCGCGATGATCTGCTGTTTGTATTCGTAACCGGCGTGGTCTGAGGCGATTGCGATCTTCATGCTGTGGTGCCCTATTCCTTCAGACCCGCGTTGAAGGTTTTACGGCCGCAACGGCGCGGCACATGTCTTCAGCGAATTCCTGTACCGAACTGGCAGCTTCGGCCGCATTGGCAGCCTCAGTCATGCGTCGCACGATGGCGGACCCCACGATGATACCGTCGGCGACACCTTCCAGTTCTGCAACCTGTTCCGGGCTGCTAATGCCAAACCCCACGGCAAGCGGCAGAGTTGTGGACTTCCGCATCGACTTCAGTTGATCAGTCAATTCTGCTGGCAACTGTTTACGCACGCCCGTCGTCCCCGCGACAGATACGCAGTACACAAAGCCGCTGGACGCATCCAGAATCTGCTGCGTGCGAGCTTCTGTCGTTGTCGGCGCGATCAGCTGGACAAGGTCCATCCCTTCAGCCTTGGCCACCGCTGCCATCTCTTCTGCTTCGTCGGCCGGAAGATCAGGCATAATCAAACCGCTGAAGCCAACTTGCGCTGCCTTATTTGCGAAACTCTTAATGCCGTAGCGGAAGACGATTGCGTAAGACACCATCGCCAGCACAGGCGGCAAACCTTCTTCCTTGAGTGATTCCATCATGTCCAGAACCTGCTGCACCGTGAGGCCGTTGTCGAGGGCTCTGGTGTACGACGCCTGAATCACGGGGCCGTCGGCGATGGGATCGCTGTAGGGAAACCCTAGTTCAATCAGGTCCACTTTCGCATCGCGTAGCGCTTTAAGCACAGCGGCCGTGGTGTCGGTTGAGGGATCGCCTGCCGTGATGAAAGGCATAAATGTCATGCGGCCCGCTTGAGCTGCATTGTCAAAGGCTTCGGATATCCGGGACATTGAGGGTGCTAAAGGCTGAAGGCAAAAATGCAAAAGGCGGAATGATTGGAAGCGGCAGATTAACGGCTGGGCAGGCTGAGTCCAAATGTGGGCGACGGTTCCGCGAAAGATGGACCTCTTTTCTGCCCGATCCTTGCCGACACTGCTCCAGAAGTCCACAATAAGTGCTACGGAACGCCTTTGAGACGCATGCCGAACTGATGGTCTGTTAAACGCGTCACTCCCGCCCCACACCCAACCTGGTTCCCATCGCCATGAAACATCTGCTCCAGCTTGCCGCCGTTGCCATTCCATTGTGCAGCTACTTCGCATCACTGCCGGTCTCGCAAGGCGACGAAGCGAAGCCGACTGCCAAAGACGCGACACCACCCAAAGAATCCACAGACGACGTGCTTCTGGAAGGGCATTCCGGGCACGGTGAAGTGTTTAACGAAGGACCACGCCAGGCGGCCTATCTGATGGACGGAGTCGGCAACGTGCATTTCGACGTCACCACTAAATCGGACGAAGCGCGAGCTTTCGTGCGACAGGGAGTCGGTCAACTGCACGGCTTCTGGTACTTCGAATCCGAACGCTGTTTCCGCCAGGCAGCCATGATTGACCCTGACTGTGCCACGGCGTACTGGGGCATGGCGATGTCAAACCGCAAAAGCACTGATCGCGCGAAGGGCTTCATCGAAAAAGCGACGGAACGAAAAGACAAAGTCTCCAAGCGAGAACAGATGCTGATCAAGGCATTCGAGACCTACATCAACGCGAAGGCTGGATCGAAAGAAGAAAAAGAAAAGCGAGCAAAGAAGTACGTCACGGATCTTGAAGCCATACTGTTTGATTTTCCGGACGACATCGAAGTGAAAGCGTTTCTCTGCGAATTCCTCTGGTCAGCTAAACGTGAAGGCATCGACATGGTCAGCTACTTCGCGGTTGACGCTTTGATTCAGCAGGTATTGGACGTGGAACCGTTGCATCCGGTGCACCACTATCGCATTCACTTATGGGATTCGCACAAGGCTGAGATGGCGTTGGAATCTGCGGCTCGCTGCGGCCTGGCGGCTCCCGCGATCGCTCATATGTGGCACATGCCCGGCCACATCTATTCGCGGCTAAAACGCTATCACGACGCTGTCTACCAGCAGGAAGCCTCTGCACGAGTTGACCATGCTCACATGATGAAGGACCTTGTGATTCCCGACCAGATTCACAACTTCGCTCATAACAATGAATGGTGCATTCGCAATCTGGTACACGTTGGCCGAGTCAACGATGCCATCGATTTGGCGAAGAATATGATCTCCATGCCGCGGCATCCGAAGTACAACCACATTGGAAAATCGGGCAGCTACAAATACGGTCGGCAGCGGTTGCAGGACGTCCTGCGAACATACCAGCTGCACGAACAGCTAATCGCCCTCGCCGACACCCCGTACCTGGAAAAGTGCGACAACGAAGGCGAAGACTTAAAGCGAGACCGCTACCTTGCCTCTGCACTGGTCGCCGTCGGTGACGTTGAGAAAGCAAATGCGATCCGCAGCGAACTCGACAAAGCAGCGACTGACGAAAAAGCCAAGCAAAAGAAAGCGGGCGACGAAGCCGAAGCAAAGGCCAAAGAGGAAAAGAAGAACGAAAAGGAAATCAAGAAGGCTCGCAGCGACGCAGAAGGCAAGTTCAAGAATCGTCTTAAAGACATCGACAAAGCCATCGCTGAAATCGACGGTCGTCTGGCCGCGCGTGAAGGCGACGTCAAAAGGGCACTTGAGCTGTTCAAAAAGGCGGACGGAGTTCCTGTCGAAGAACAGGTGGCACTAATGCTGCAGGATGGTCAGAAAGACGAAGCAGTCAAGAAGATCAACGCTCACGTTCGCAGTAACCGCGGCGAAGTCCGCCCCCTTGCCGCTCAGGTCGCAACACTGTGGGCGGCCGACAAGAAGGACGACGCCAGGAAGGCATTCGAGGAACTTCGGAAGCTATCCAGTGCTGTCGATTTGCAAGTGCCTGCCTTCGCTAACCTGACGCCTATCGCCACTGAGCTTGGGTTCGACGCGAACTGGCGAATGGAAGCGACAGTCGCGTCGGACACTGGAGCTCGCCCGGCGCTGAGTTCGCTGGGTCCGTTTCGCTGGCAGCCCGTGCAGGCTGCAAACTGGACGTTACACGACGTCGACAACAATCCGCGTTCACTATCAGATTTCGACGGCAAGCCCGTGGTCGTGATCTTCTATCTGGGTGCCGGGTGTCTGCACTGTGCTGAACAGCTGCAGGCGTTTGCTCCGAAGACAGAAGAATTCCGCAAGGCAGGCTACGAGGTCGTCGCGATCAGCTCAGACAAACAGACCGTGATGAAACGGGCGTATGAGGACCTGGAAAACGGATTTCCATTCCCACTGGTTTCGGATTCTGACCTGAGCATTTTCAAGGCCTACCGCTGCTACGATGACTTCGAAAAACAGCCGCTGCATGGCACGTTTGTCATCGACACCCAAGGGCGTATCCGCTGGCAGGACATCAGCTACGAACCGTTTATGGATCCGGACTTCGTCCTGAAAGAAGCCAACCGTTTACTCGGCCAGGACAACTGGGAAGCCACCACAAAGACCGAACGGCTCACCGTGTTGCCAAAGTAGTCGGCGGTCGGCGGCGAGCCGGGCGCGGAACGTATTTTGGTGGGCCGGCCCGCGCGTGGCCCCCTCCCGGACGTTGCTTCGCTTGTCCGACCTCCCCCCAACGGCTTCGCCTGGGAGAGGTAAAAATTGGCGGCGATTATTCGAAACCCGCACGGTCTCTAACGCGGTAGGGGGAAAGTGTTTCCACACACAAACCCCAAAAACTTGGAGTCATAAATTGCACATCCCGAGACCTCTGGCAACTGCATCCCACCTGAAAGCGACCAGCGGGAGCACCGCCGGCGCTTCAGCTTGGTCGTGCGCACCCAATCACCACGCCAATCGCCCGCCGGGGCTACCCGGCTTTGCAATGGTGTCGATCTGGGAGGTGGCTCGCAGGAGCGCGTTGTCGGCGAGTGAGTAGCGGACCTGGGACTCAAGGTAGGCGAATTCGGCGGACTGTAGTCGAGCCTGCATTTGCAGTAGGTTTTCGAGGTACAGGTCTGCAACGGCAACGCCGTCGGCCAGCACGGCGCGGCGAGTTTCTGTGTACTTCAGAATCTTATTGGCTCTGTCCAACGCTTCTTTTTGCTGAGCCAAAACGGCTCCGTACTTGTTGCGTTGAATGACCTGGTTGCGGACATCCTCCGTCACCATGCCGATCGTCGCTTCCAGTTGAGCCTGCATGCGACGGATGGCAACGTGCCCCTGTTCGGCTTTCGCCTGAGCCGCTCTGTTGCGGTACGGGATTTCGAAGTTGAAGCCAATTCCAACGCCAGGTTCTGCCCTTTGAAACTGATCAAGCCAGGCTTGGCCGATGTTTGAATTTCCGCGAAGGCCCGCCACGTAGCCAGTCAGAACCATATCCAGAACGGGCAGGATTTCGTTGGCAGCCACATCAAATCTGACCGACGCCGCTTTGATTTCACGAATGGCTTCATGAATTTCCGATCGTTCATGCAGCGCTTTTTCGATCTGTTGTTCGGGCTGCATCGGTTGGCACTGACGCATCGGTAGAGTTTCCGGTAGCACTTCCTGATTGACGAAATCTGTAAACCGAGAACCATAGATCAGCCGCAGCAGTGCATCCTGAGCTCGAACGATGTCGTGTCTGGCTTCGATCGATGAGGCCTTGCGAGTGGCGACTTCAGAACGAGCTCGGTCCATCATCGCCGGCGTGACGTCTACTTCGATGCGTCCCGCCATCTCGTCGGCAATCTGAGTCGCTCGTTGCAACGACGTGACTGCCTGCAAATACTGACCTCGGCGCAGAACCAACGCCCAGTAAGACGAAGCGACTTCCAGCAGGTGATCCTGAATGCCCGCCTGCAGCCGATCGTATGCCGTGTCTTTGCCAATTTCGGCCAGGCGAACCGCGCTGGTGTTGTAATGCTCGCCCGCTCCCTGCAGCAATGGACGTTGGTAGTCAAAAGTGATCCGTGACGTGCCCTGATAGTTGGGGCTGATGAATTGTGAGTTACTGCTTTTGGTGCCAAAGTTTTGAGCGAGCTCGAATTCGGAGCCATCCCGCGATAGCCGTTTCACGCCGCTTCGCGAACTCAGCGTTCGGCTGCGCAGTTGCTGAGCAGCTCCATCAAGCGTGCTTCCAACGGGATTGCTGTCGCGGTTCCAAATCGTTTCAGCGAAAGTGGTCCAATCGAAAGCCGCATCAAGTCGGTCGACTTCCGCCTGCTGGATAAACCAATCGGAATTCAAAACTTTGAGCTCCGGCGCTTCTGTCAGAGCCAGCCCCAGCGCCTGCTGCAACGACATGGGCAGCGCGTGACGGCCGGTTAGAATCGGCTGACCAATTCGTTCTTCCCACCACAGCAAACTGCGGCGATCGGCGCCTAAATGACTGGAGTCGCTTGCAGCAAAACCGCTTTGGTTGGAGGCGAATGGCTGCGACGGAAACGTGGAATTGGTTGACGGCGCGGCGAGCGTAGTGGCCGGCGGCGCGTCTGCGTTGGGGATCTGCAGCCCGGCGTGCCCAGCCGTCATCGTTGGCCGGCTCGCTCGCGGCGCATCCGTTGTGCCATACCTTTGGGGAAGGACCGAATACGGCATCGGGTCCTCATTTTCTGCCACGTTCGAAGTCGAGGCTTGTCCGATCGTATGTGTTTGAGAGCTTGGAGGTACATGCACGGGACGCGAGTCGGTGGCTGCCGCCGCCTGTGTCTCTGAACTTCGATCAGGCGTCAGAAACGAATGCCCTGCGGTCGCTGGTGATCGTCTGGGCGGTGCTGAATCGGCTTCGCCCGGAAGCTGACTGAAACGCAGATCCGCATCCCCTTCGGCGATCTGTTGTCGAGCGTCCGTTTCGGCGGCAGACGAAGGCAACACGCTAACCGGTCGGACTTCATGAGAATGTCCGCTCTGCAATCTGCTACCCATGTCCCGTTCGCCGGGTAGAACAGAAATCGCGGGCGACGCCGTCCTTTGTTGAACGTTAGCGGCTTCACGCCGATTGGCTTCCACTGAACGAGCGCCGTGATTTGTGATCAGCGGCGAAGCTACGTTGCTCGGGCCATCTTTCCCGCGTGGCATGATTGAAATGGAGTCATCAAAAGCAGCATCTAGTGTCGGCCCTGCCAACTGGTTTGAGCCGTGCTGATTCGGCAAGACCGAAATCGGCCTCGGACGACGCCCGTTCGCTGCCGTCAGGTTTGCAGCTTCAAAATCGGAGGACCACCGCGCGGAACTCACGCCGCTGCTACGCTGCGACGCTGTGAGCGGCGCGCCAAACGAATGCCCGCTGTTGACTGATGTCGATTCGAACTGCGAACTGACCTGACGAATCTTCTGGTGTTTCGGCTTCGCTGCGATGCCGGATCCTGAATTTCCGGACGCCGCAATGTATTCGGCATGCCGCACATTGGGCTCGATCGACAGTGTGAATTCGGCTGTCTCGGCTTCTTCTGACGGCTGCGGCTGACTCGCGGTCAGCGGTAACGTCGTCCACACGGCGGTGCAAAGAAGTGCAGCCCCCAGCAAGGCAAAGCCATTGCGGTGAACGGCGACAGGCTGGGATCTTCGAGCCTTCGTCGTGGCGGAAGGCGGTTTAACACCACCGTTTCCAGCCACCCGCGATTCCGGCGCTTCAGTTCCGATTTTTTCGGCGGGTGACGTCACGAGTAATTCCAGTGCCTGAATGTGCGCAAGAAGCCTTCAAAGATGATGATCGGCCGGTTGCACCGATCAGCTTGAGTTTTCCGGTTATACGGGTTGTGCCGATGCGCGGCGGTCAGGCGGCAATAGGCGTTGCAGAATGAAGACACGTTGACCGAAACCAGCAGGGATTGCCGTTGTTGCGTCTGAACCGGCCGGGACACGCATGAATGTCCGGCCCAGGTCCGTGCCATGGTGTCTAATGAAAGCTCAGGCCAATCACGCATTCTTGACCGAAGTTTTCTATGACGCCCACGGATCCAACAACCGCTCGTCCTGGTGCCGACGGAGCCCGTCCTGCCCCGGCCATGAAGTCGCGAAGTCTGAATTCGCAGATTCGGCCGTTGCTGCTGGACTGCCCGTCGCGGCAGGCGCTGTTTGAGAAGGTTCTGGAAATCTGCAGCGAACAGTTCAACGCGACGATTGGGCGAGTGGACTTCCGCATTGGTGATAAGTCCGAATCGCGAATGACTCACAACGCGATTCTGGCCAAGGCGATGGCCGACCGCTTTAACGCTGAATTCCTCGCTCCGCTGGCTGACGAAGTAAAGTCGGCGGCCAATTCTGAACCCAAACTAAAACGCTTTGAACGAGGCGACCAAAAGCTGTCGCTGATCTCTGCACCGATCATCGACATCGCCAACGACAGCGTCGAAGGCGTCGTCACGTTAATGCTGGGTGGAGGCACCTACAAAGCCGATGTTGTACTGCCGCGACTGGATGGGATCGTCGCCGTTGTTTCCGCCGTGTTGGTCGCAAAGAGTTCCTCGACGCAGCGGCGTTTTAGTGAAGAGCCCCCCAATAATGCGGCGGCCGCTGGCCTTGCGGCCGGTCGCAACGTCGCCGAACCGCACCAGGAATCACACGCTCTGGCCAACACGGCTCAGTTCGGTTCCACCAAAGAATTCGGCTACTCGATTGTGAATTCTCTGTGCGGACAACTGAAAGCCGAACAGGTCTTTTTCGGTGTGGAACACAATCAGCGTGTCACCGTAGAAGCCGTTTCAGGGATCGCCGACTTCAAAGCCAGCAGTCCCGGCATCGCACTGGTCCGGCAGGCCATGGAAGAGTGCATTGATACGGCGGACATCACGGTCGCTCAAACGGAACCGCCGGAAGGCATGGATTCCATGCCCCTTCATCGACAGTGGTCCGCCGAAAGCCACAACTCGTGCGTCTGCAGTATCCCACTAAAACAGCGAGACGAAATCACGGGCGTGATCAGCATTCGTCGCCCGGCCAACCTGCCGTTTCGTCAGGACGAACTCGACAAATTGCGAATGATGCTAACTCCGTACGGCGGGGCAATTCGTGTTGTGGAGAAGGCCAACCGATCGGTGGCGGCTCAGGTAAAAACAGCCGTCGGCGAAACGGCTCGCCGCAATATCAGCAAAGGATCGATCGGCCGCAAGGTAACTCTTGCCGCGATTGGACTTGCGTCACTGTGGTTTATCTTCGGGACGATGACATATCGCCCTCTGTGCCGCACTCGAGTAACCGCCGCGGGTCTGCGCCACTTTTCTGCGCCGTTCGACGGCAAGCTGCAAACCGTTCATGTGCGCCCGGGACAACGCGTTTCGGAAGGTGATTTGTTGGTCGAATTCGATACTGTCGACCTGCGGCTGCAGTTGAATGGCCTGCAACGGCAAATCGAAACCGCTCAGGTCGAACTTCGCCGAGCCATCAGTGACGACGACCTGGCCGTCGCGGCTTTGGCTCGATCACGAGTCACCGTATTGCGAACAGAAGCGGCCGCCATTCAACGTCAGATTCAGGATGCAACCATCGTTGCACCGATGGATGGAACCGTCGTGCTGTCCGATCTCGACCAGCGTAGCGGACAGGTTTTCCCGCAAGGGGATGAACTGCTGCAACTGGCGCCGGAAGGCAACTGGTTACTGGAGATTGAAGTTCCGGACGACATCATGAACTACGTAACGGCCGACCAAACCGGAACGTTCGCCGCCGCGTCGCTGCCTACAGAAAAGCAGTCGTTCACGATCGAACACATCGATGGAGCGGCCACGCTGATGCAGGATCGCAACGTGTTTATCGCTCGAGCACCGTTGAAGTCTCAACCGGAATGGATGAAATCCGGCATGGAAGGTACGGCTCGGATCGAAACGGTTCCGCGACCGGTGTGGTGGGTTGCGATGCACCGAGCTGTCGACTGGGCACGCACGAACTTTTGGTTTTAGAAACCACCGCGCCCAGCCGCTTGTGTTTCTGCACAGAACCAGCTCGCACGATCCCTGACAATTCCCGATAGACCATGACAACACCTCAGCCAACCGCAAACACGCCCGCCGATCCTCTGGCTCAGGCCCGAGAACTTACGGTGACGTTGCGTTCGGATCTGAAGGTCAGCCGTCAGGTGTATCAGGGGCACCCGGTCTACGTCATCCACGATCCCGTCTCGTTTCGGACGCACCGCCTTTCGGTTTTTCAATACCGAGTCCTCGCGGCCATCGACCCGGCCATCAAACTGGATGAGAACTTCAAGTCGCTTGTCGCGAAGCAGGAATTCCATCAGGACGAAGAACAGATCTACTTCGAACTGATCACGTCCTTTGCACGACTTGGCCTGATCGTTCTGCCGCAGTCCAACGGCGCGAAGCTGTTCGATCAGCACAACAAAGTCCGCGCGATGAAACGGCGGGGGAAGTTCCTGAGTGCTCTGTTCCTGCAGATCCCACTGGTCAACCCCGATCGATTTCTAACACGAACAGTCGGCCGGGTTTCGTGGCTGTTTACGAAAGCGTTTCTGGCCGTGTGGCTGGTGGCGATGGCCCTGACAGGATTTGTCATCGTCAGTCGGTTTGGTGATTTGGTCCAGCCGTTAAACGGAATTCTGGCCACAAAGAACCTGCCCTTCTTGTGGGGCTCGTTCGTTTTACTGAAGATCTGGCATGAGCTGGGGCACGGTTATGCGTGCAAGACATTCGGCGGTTTCGTGCCGGAAATGGGCACTATCCTGATCGCTGGAACTCCGGCCGCATACGTTGATGCCACTTCGGCCTGGAGCTTCCCCGAACGCCGTCGGCGACTGGCCGTGATGTGCGGCGGAATGTTTTTCGAATCGCTGATCTTCATCCCCGCTGTCTTTGTTTGGGCGTTCTCAAGCAGCCCCATGTTGGCGTCGTGTGCCTACCAATTGTTCATCATGGCGGGGTTGGTCACGCTGCTGTTTAACGCAAACCCGCTGATGAAGTTCGACGGTTACTTCATCCTGAGCGAGCTGATTGGCATTCAGAACCTTCGCCCCAAATCAGACGCTCAAATCAAAGGGATGCTGACGTCAACGTTGCTGGGCATTAAGCGTCCGGCGTCGAACGATTCGTTGCTCACGAAGGGCATGCTGGTCGTCTATGGCATCTCCGCGACGATTTACAAATTCTTCCTGATTATCAGCATCGCCGTTGTCGTGGCGATGAAGTTTCCAATCGTCGGCCTCGCACTGGCGGCGTTTCACGTGATCACTTCGGTAGGTTTTGGAGCAATAAAAATGGCAGGCTATTTGTTGAAAAGCAAAGAGACTGAGCCCGTTCGCGGTCGAGCCCGCCTGCTGGCAGCGGTGGTACTGATCGGCTTACCGATTGCGGCGTGCGTGGTCCCGTTTCCGTTTGGCGTCGTGACTCAGGGAATCGTCGGCGCGGAAGTAGAACACTTCGTGAACGTCGATTCTCCTGGCGAATTTCAGACGCCACTGGTCGAGGCCGGCCAGCAGGTCACCGCTGAGGCACCATTGGCAACGTTAAAAAACGATCGCCTACAGGAAGAATTAAGCGTCGCTCGTGCGAGTTTGAAGGAAGCCATTCTGCGATGGGAAGTGACTCAGGAAGTCGATCGTTCCGAAGCCGCTCAACACAAAGCAACGGTGAAGGAATTGCAGCAGCAAGTCGAAGAAACGGCTCGCCAGGTCCATAAGTTGACACTCTCCGCACCAGACGATGGCAAAGTTGTGCGACTGCTGTCTCGCACCGACCAGGGCCGTTTTCTACGGGAAGGCACGCCGCTGGCTGTGGTTGTAAGAGGCAAGCCTCTGTTGCGGACGTGGGTCAATGAAGACCAGCTTGGCAGTATTCAACGAGAAGCCGGAACGGAAGTGACCTTCCGAGTACCTGGCAGGTCGACAACGACGTACACCGGAAAGATTGTCAGTGTCGAACCAGCCGCTGAAGGTGTCTTCGACCAACTCGCACTGACCTACATTGGAGGCGGCGAAATTTTGATTGATCCAACGACTCGCCGACCACTGGAACCCGTCTTCCAGATCGATATTGAACCAACGCAGGACATCTTAAAGCTGACCGAACACGGAGCTCGGATTCATCTGAATCTTCCTCGCCGATACGAAAGCGTGGCTGCCTGGACAGTTCGCAAGTGCATGCGTTTCGTGAACAAGCTACTGGTAACTTAGACAAAGAAGTACTCATGAAAAATCTCAACACCATAGCGATCGTCGCAGCCTCTGCTTTCGCATGCACGTCGTTTGCCGCCGCGGATGAATCGGATCTGTTTCAACTAGGTGACCAGTTGCACGGCGTGGCACGCCCATCAGAAATCGCCGAGCTGCCGTCACTGGTGCCTGGCACGATCGTCGAAGTGCACGTGAAGGAAGGGCAGTTCGTGAAGAAAGGCACGCCGTTGGTGACCATGGATGACCGAGTTCCCAGAGCTCGCCTGCTGGCGGCCACGGTCGAAGCCAACCTGACCGGGGCTCTGAAACGAGCCGAAGTGGAACACCGGATGGCAGTCAGTCGACTGAACCGGCTGCGAGCAGCATTGAGTCGCGGGGCCGGCGCCGGTTTTGAACTGGAAGAAGCAGAAGGAGTCCGAGATTCAGCCGCGGCCGCCATCGAACAGCAGCGAGACATCCTGAAAGCCGCCGAAGCCAACCGTCAACTTGCGGAAGCTCAGCTGGCTCAATACACCATCACCGCGCCTTTTGACGGACTGGTGACAGAAATTCACCGGAAGTCAGGAGCCATCGATCCTTCGCAGTTGATCGTCACCATGGCCAATTTGTCGACGCTGGAAGTCGAGATGCATCTGCCGTCTCGACTGTACGGCACCGTCCAGCGCGGACAGACGTTGCCTTTGAAGGCCGGTCAACCGATCGCAAACAGCATCAATGCTTCGGTGGTTTCCGTATCGCCGATTATCGATTCGGCCAGCGACACGTTTCGTTGTCTTCTGCAGATCAACAACAGCCAGACACTGCTTCCGGCTGGCTTTAGTGTGGTGTTGAAGAATTCGGACAACAACACCGCCATCGGACGCGTAACCAACGCCCGATAGCCACTATTCTTCAATCAGTGGTTCCAGAATTTTCTGCAGTCCGGAAATGCCCAGAAACGCGGCGGCGTGAACGGGTTCACGAATGCTTGTTTCTCGATGGCGACCGCGATGATTCGCGATCGCCACGACGTAGCGGCCAAGGCCACCGTACTGAGCCAGCTTTTCGCCGAATTCCTGCAGCGTGAGATCTTCATGCTGCAGCCAGCGGTTTAGGCGACGGATCTCAGAGGTGTTGGGCAGCGTGAAGGCATGCGGCGTCGGCGGCTTCAACTCTGCGCCGTCGACTCGATATTTGGCCGCCGACTTGGACTTTGAGTTTGTGGTGTTTGCCCGGGTTGATGCCATCACTCGCGCTCCATCCTGGAAGTGAATGTCTCGAATCCTTTGCTACGTAGGTTTTATCGTCCGCGCATAGGATTCCACTTTCACTCCGGCACGTGTGTGGGACGCCCTATTTGCGTTTAGATCCGCTGGCTTGCGGTTATGCGCGTTCCGCGCGTGATGCCGACAAGCCATGGGCAAAAGTACCCACGTGATTCGCCGGCCACCGCGGATTTCGCTGACTTGTGGCCTCGGGACAAGCCGCTCGGACGATGAAGGCTGCTTCCAACAAGCCCTAATCGTCCCGCAACAAGAGAGAAACTGCTCTAGCCCAGGCCCCAGCCCATCGGGGCGTCGTCGTCGATGCCGATCACGATACTCTTGCGTTTCAAGTAAGCCAGCAGACCTTCCATGCCGAGTTCCACGCCAGTGCCGCTTAGCTTGTGTGGTGACAACGAGATCTGCGGATAGCCGGCGAGCATCGTGTTTGCCCACACAATCCCCGTATCCAGCGCCTTGGAAACTCGCAACGCCTTCGAACCGTCTCGCGTCCACACCGAACCAGACAGGCCGTAGTCGACGGAATTCGCAATGCGGACGGCTTCTGCCTCAGATTCGAATTGCACAACGCTTAAGACCGGGCCGAAGATTTCTTCGTCGTGAACCTGCATGCCCGGCTTTACGCCGGACACGATCGTCGGCTGTAGCCAGAATCCGTTGGCGCACGCGCCGTTAACTTCCGCTTTGCCACCGCCGCACAAAATCTGACGCCCCTCGCCACCGGATTCGGCCAGGTACTTCAAGGCGATTTCATATTGGCCGTTGGTGATCATCGGACCAATCAGTGTGTCTTCGTTCTTAGGGTCGCCGAGCGTAATCTTCTTCGCTCGTTCCACCAGCATGGCTTCAAATTCTGACGCCACTGATTTTTCGATCAGCAGTCGCGAGCATGAAACACACAACTGACCGCTGTTGACGAATGCGCTTAACAACGCTGCCTCGGCCGCTCGTTCCAGGTCAGCATCAGCGAAGACGACCATCGCATTTTTGCCGCCGCATTCCAGATTCACCATCTTCATCTGGGACGTAGCCGTGGACTGAATGTGCTGTCCAACGGACGTTGAACCCGTGAAGGAAATCTTCTTCACTGCGGGGTGTTCAATCAACGCCTGTCCCGTCTTCGATCCACTGCCCAGGACCACGTTTACGATGCCAGGTGGAATGCCTGCTTCTGTACATAGTTTGGCAAACGCTACTGTGCCCAGCGGCGTTTCCTGAGCTGGCTTCAGCACGATTGCGTTACCAGCCGCGATCCCCGGAGCCACCTTCAATGCAGCGTTGACGAAAGGATAATTCCACGGGAGGATTCCGGCCACTACGCCGTACGGTTCGTAAAGCTGCATCAGCACTTCGCTGGGCACGCCCGATTTGATCGAACCTTCTACCTTGTCGGCCGCTCCGGCATAAAACCGAATGATGGCCGCCGTCAGCGGGATTTCTCCCGCGCGAAGCTGACTAATTGGCTTACCGGTGTCCTGTAGTTCGATGTCGACCAATTCGTCCGACTTTTCTTCCACAAGATCCGCCAGCTTTAACAGCAAGCGACCTCGTTCAGCAGCGGCCATTGTTTGCCACGACTTCTGCTCGAACGCTCGCTGACTGGACGTCACGATCCGATCCACAGCGGCAGCATCGCATTCGGTTTCTGATGCGATTGTCGATCCAGTTGCCGGATTCACGACGGGAAAGCTGGTCGGGCCTGCGTCGGTCACTTCGACGCCGTCGATGATCGGAAGTACAGAAGTTGGGTCTGTCATTTTTGATTTCCGTAAAGCCATATGACGGGCAGCGACCGAAATCGGCACGACCATGAGTGGTCGCCAATTTTGCTGTCCCAGTAACTCATTGCCATCCGCTCGCCAACAAACATCAGGCTCGTGTAAGAATAGGTTCGGCTGGCGTCGTCTTCCAGGTTCCCGACAGTTTGCCATGTATCGCCATCGTCGTCAGACACGGCGGCGGTCAGCGGTGTGCGTTCGCCACCGTGATCGGCTTCCTCTTCGAACGTGTTATTCCAAATCAGCACCAGATTGCCGGTGGAGGGAATTCGTCGTAGCGTGGCGGGAGCTTCAGGCCCCTGCAGGCCAAGTGATTCCATTTCGCTCCACGTATCGCCACCGTCGGTGGAATAGCTTTTACCGACGAACCCCAGTTGGTTTCGGATCAGCATCATGATGCGACCATCATTCAGCTCGACAACTTCAGGCTCCATCGCCCCTCGTTTGGGAGCGTCCAGCATGGTCTTGCCATTTCGCCAGGTCAGCCCGCCATCATCCGACATGTAGCAGTGGTTCTTGAAGTGTCCGCCACCCTTAACGTCCGGGCATGACGACGCGGGAACCAGTAATCGCCCAGTGCTAAGCTGAAGGACTCGATCGTTATTGACGACGTGATAGCCTTCGTCGGCCGTGATTAGAATGGAATCGCCGAATGTTTTGGTTTCGTCATCAGAAAAACGTACAAAGGCATCCAAATCGGTGTGGCTGTTCTTTTGAAGATAGTACATGGCGATCTGGCCGGAAGGCATCCGCCGCAGCGTGACGCTCATCACATTCATGCCGCCCGTGTTTTCTTGTAGCACTCGTTTGTTATGCCATGTTCGTCCCTGATCGGTGGACGTCATTGCCACGATGTGAGCAGCCGCAAAATCGCTTCCGCTGCCGCTAAATTCAGTCGCGGCAAACAGCAATGATCCATCATTAAGTGCAATGACACTGCCTTCCGTATATCGCGGATTCTGTTTAGTGCTCGGATACACGACGACAGAAATATCTTCACTTCGATCATGAGGCGGTTCGCCTGCCAACACCAGCAGCGATTGAGCCGCTCGGATAGCCGCATCGGGATGAGGATCGTCCAGCATCGCTTTCAGCGTGTCTGCCGTTTCTGTGGCCCATGAGTCTCCCGCAAAGGTAGCGGCATAAGTGCGAACGTCAGCCGCTTCGTCCTTCAGGTTTTCGGCCAGTGCAGATCGACCTTCGTCATTGCCGAGTGCCGCCAGTGAATGCTGCACATACGCCTGCAGCAGCCGATCTTCGATACGCGGCAGTTGTTTTTTTAGTCGAGGAATGTCGGACTTGTCGCCGATGCGTCCCAGAATCCACGCGGCAATCCGCAACGCATTTGGGTCTTCATGGTTGAGCGTCTTTCGCAGAAACTGCATAGCGTCCGGATTTCCACATCGCCCCAAAGCGGCCGCAGCCATCAGCTTCAGCGGAATGCTCTCGTCCTGAGCAAACGCACGCCGCATGGCGACGCCGTCACCGATCTCAACAACCTTGTACAGACTTTCAGCCGCATGCACGTGGCCGTGATCGTCTTTGCCGGCAAGGATATTCAGCATCACGCCCGCCTTCGAACGATCGCCCGCTCGCACAAGTTCGCGAGCCAGGCCGCAGCGTTTCTGATCGTCTGTTTCGTGGGGCAGTTTCGGAGCCAGAAGTTCAATCACTTCTGCGCCATGTCCGCCAAGCGTCAGTCCTTCGGCCGCATGCATTGCTGGCCAGAAGTCTTCGCCCTGCGTGCCTTTGCGCAAGACGGACAGGCATTTTTCGCGAGTGGCAGCGTTAATTGAAATCGGCTTGCGGTCGGCGGCAAACGTTTGAGTGCAGGTCGCCAACAGGATGGCTGGAAGGAGTAGTTGTCTGATCACGTCGATTCTTTCAGGAAGTTTCCGTTAAGTTCTTACCACGCCGTCCAGCCGCCATCGACCAGTAGGTTCTGTCCCGTGATATAGCTGCCGGCGTCGCTGGCCAGCAGCAGCAGTGGGCCGCAAAGTTCTTCCGGCCGCCCCATGCGGTTCATTGGGCTTTTTGTCTTCAGGCGTTCGACCATTTCCGCCGGCGCTTTTTCTGAAGGAAACGGTCCGGGACTCAAACAGTTGACTCGCACATTTTCGTTCGCCCAGTACACCGCCAAGTGACGCGTCATGTGAATGATGCCGCCCTTCAACGCATGGTACTGAACCGGACTGGCCGCACAAATGCCTTCGTAAGCATCCGGGTACGAACCCACAACGCCGTACATCGAACCGATCATGACAATCGATCCACTCACCTGCCGACCGACCACATGGTCGTGCAGGCGTCGAGCCAGCAGAAAGTAGCCGGTTGCGTTCTGAAGGTCTTTGGTAAACGCCTCACCAGTGACGTCGGTCAAATCAAGAGCGTGTCCCTGTTGGCCGTTGTTGATCAGCACATCCACCTGCCCGGCAACTTTCACGGCCGCGTCGAATCCGGCGTCCAGAGAATCTTCGTTCAGGTGATCAAGCTGCACGCCAAAGTGCCGCGCTGCGCCGGCCGATGGAAGGCTGGCCGCCGCCGTTTCCGCTCGATCTTTGCTGCGACTGGCTACGACCACGGACGCACCGGCTTCTGCCAGAGCTCGACACGCGGCACTGCCCAGAAAACCTGTGCCGCCGGTGACCAGGGCAACTTTCCCGTCCATGCTGAATTGGTCGAATACGGTTGGCTGATTCATAGCGTCACCCATTCTGCGGCGCGAACCGATTGCAAAGTGGCGAGGTTAACCTTCAGCGTTTGCAGAGCCTCTGCAAGACTGCAGGTTGCTTCTGCGGTGCCATCCAGCACGTCTAAAAACGCATTGGCCTGATTGATAAACATGTCGTCGCGTTCCAGCGAAAATTCTTCTTCCACGTACCACGGAGCACCCGGTTCCACGCATGACAACCACCGATGGCGAGTGAAGTCGCCTCGAATTGTTCCGCGTTCGCAAATTACGGTGAGCTGATTTTCATTCGGCGGCTGATGCTGGTTCAAACTAAATGAGCCCGGGATATCACCATGCCGCGTGATCACGTTCACCGTGTCTTCCACGTCGACGCCGTCCAGCACGCAGTGTTCTGCGTCGGCCACCAGCTTGCTCACGGGACCAACCAGCCATTCAGATGCATTCATGATGTGAGTAATCGCGTCCTGAATCGCTCCGCCGCCGGTTTCGTGCTTCGCGTAATACGTGTCGCGATACGCGGGGCGGTAGAAGGGAAAGTGCTGCCCGCCAGCGTAAACGACCTGGACCTGTCGACCAAACTGATCGCTGTCCAGTGCGCGCTTAAGAGCCGCCATGGCGGGATGGTTCCGCATTACGTAGGCCACGCCCGCCGGAAGGTTTTGCTGCGTAATCACCGCCTGCAATTCTTCGATGCCATCCGTCGAAGTGCTGAGCGGTTTTTCGATCAGCAACCCGACTCCCTGCTTCGCCAGTTGCAGCGACATGGGGATGTGCAAATGTGCGGGCGTGCAAATGACAGCAGCGTCGAAGGACTGCGCCATGGCTTCGTCAAGAGACCGGAACTGCGACGGCAAGGCGTAGTCTGTGACGACTCGTTCGCGCAGAGCGTCGTTGATTTCACAGACGGCAACGACCGCTCGGCCAGTTTTTTGGAAGCAGCGAATGTGCCGTTCACCAATAGAACCGGCACCGACGACGAGAATGTTTTTCATGGGGGGAGGCAGGAAGAGGCGGGGATGATCGGCAGAAGCCACATTCTGCGCGATCCGACTCTGCGTTTCCAGCCATCACACGGCAAGGCACGGAGACTTTATCGCTCCGCTGGCATCAGAATCCTCGCTCTTGGATTGCTGATCTTCGCCGGTCTTAACACCGGTCTCGTCTTTGACGTCATGGTCGCTGTCGCCATGTTCGCCTTCTGGTTCAGGCGAACCGGCGTCAGACGCCTGACCGTCTGTTGATTCGCGTTCGGGCGGCTTCTGCTTGGGATTGTGGCCAGACCACTTCAACAACCAATAGCACGCTGGATATGCCAACAAGGCACCAAACGGAGCCGTCAGCAAAGCGCCAACGCACATGGGCAGACCCACATCAGCGCCGATGGCGCAAACTTTGTCGAACCATTGGCCGATCCCGTCGACCTGAAGCAGCGAACGCACCTGTTCCATCGATGCATTGCCAGGAACAAAGCGACTCCCCAGGCGGTACCAAAAATAGTACATCGGAGCCATGGTGAAGGGATTCGAAATGTAGGTCGCGGCCATGGCCGCAGCGCCGTTGAAATAACAGATCCTGCGCGACAGAAATACAATCGCCAAAATCAGTATCGTCTGCACCCCGACGGTTGGCGTCAGGCCGAAAAAGATGCCGACAGCCACTCCCAAAGCAATTGCGTGAGGCGAATCATCCAGCGCCAACACACTTCGCAGAAGCAGGCGTGGATGAGCTGAAATTTTCAGTACCTTACGCAGCATGTGGCGATTTTTTAACCTTCTCACACGATCGAGAGAATCCCTACCGGCGAACTATAGTGCGCAAACGACACACCCGCAAAACGTTATTCTTCAGAAACCCGGATGCGTTACCCGCATTCCCGGTTCGGCGAACGGGATCTACGCGATCAACGGATCAACCACCGTACCATGCACGTCTGTGAGCCGAAAATCACGGCCGGCGTAGTGATAAGTGAAGGATTCGTGATCAAAGCCCATTAATTTAAGGATCGTCGCATGAAGGTCGTGAACGTGAACTTTGTCTTCAACAGCACGAAAACCAAACTCATCGGTCGCTCCGTGAACGTAGCCGCCGCGCACGCCGCCACCCGCCATCCACATCGAAAACCCCCAGTGATTGTGGTCTCGCCCGTTGATTTTCCCCTGATTCGATCCCTTTTTGGGCATTTCGACAACGGGCGTTCGGCCAAATTCGCCGCCCCAAATCACCAGCGTATCTTCCAGCATGCCGCGCTGTTTCAGATCCTTTAGCAATGCTCCAATCGCCTGGTCGCACTGTTTGGCCAGTCGACGGTGATTAACTTCGATGTCATCGTGGTTGTCCCAGGGCTGACCGGCCCCGTGCCAGACCTGCACAAACCTGACACCGCGTTCGACCAGCCGACGAGCCATCAGAATCTGACGCGAATGCAATCCGTCCCCGTACATGTCGCGAATGTGCTTGGGTTCTCGCGAAATGTCGAAGGCCTCAGCCGCTTCCATCTGCATGCGATACGCCAGTTCAAACGACTGAATACGAGATTCTAGCTGGGCATCACCCGTACGGCTTTCCAGGTGCCGAGCGTTTAATGTTCGCAACAGGTCCAGCTGCATGGCCTGCTGCCGCGGCATAATGCGATCGTTGCGAATGTTGGCGATCAGCTGTTCAATCTGAGTGTTCTTTGTGTCGACGTACGTGCCTTGAAAAACGCCCGGCAGAAATCCGGACTGCCAGTTCTGCGATTCCTGAATCGGATAGCCGCCGGGGCACATTGACACGAAGGCTGGCAAATTCTGGTTGTCGGTGCCCAGACCGTAAGTCAGCCACGATCCCATGCTGGGCCGCACCAGCCGCGATTCGCCGCAGTTCATTAACAGCAACGACGGTTCGTGATTGGGTACGTCAGCATGCATCGATCGAATGACGGCAATGTCGTCGATACTTTGTGCCACGTTCGGAAACAGTTCGCTGACTTCGATCCCGCTTTCACCATACTTTCGAAACCGAAACGGAGACGGCAACGCTGATCCGGTTGGTCGTTCCGTCTTCAGGTTGCCACCCGGCACAGACTTTCCAACGTACTTTTCCAACGCCGGCTTCGGGTCGAACGTGTCCACCTGCGATGGTCCGCCGTTCATGAATAGATGGATGACTCGTTTCGCTTTGGCCGGAAACTGAGGACTCTTCGGCAGCATCGGGTTGTTGCTCGCCGGCGCAGCCTTCGCGGTTTCTGTCGCCAACAAACTTCCCAACGCAAGACCTCCCATTCCCATGCCGCAACGAGACAACATGTCGCGGCGGCTGGTCGCGATGTTGGGACAGGTAGGGAAATAGTTTGAAGACATGACTGTGTGCCTAAAGTTAATCCACAAACAAAAACTCGTTGGTCAGCAGCAACGTCTGAGCCAACTGGGCAGCCGGTGACAGTCGGTCACTGCTTCGTGCCCCTGAGAATTCTGACACAGAATCCCACGTCCGAACGATTGTGCCGTCGACCGATTGCTTAATGACAATCTTCCAGTCGAAGCTGTCGAAACTTTCGTTGGCTCCGCAATGAATGACGAAATCGACAACGTCGCCTGCTTTCAAATCCACTTCGTCGACATTCAGGTTGACTGACTTGTTATGAGCGGACGCCGACTGAACGGGCTGCCCTGTACTGATCACATGACCTGACACGCCATCGCCTTTTTCGCTGGCGTGCTTCAGAGTGCTTTCGATGCGAATTTGACAATCGCGATCAGACACCCAGCGACGATCCGGACAGCGACCCAGATCACCACCCGCGTGACCACCTTTGCTCGACAGACTGCACCAGCCAAGTTTTGGATCCGGCAGCTTTGATCCGCCCGCCCAACGATTTTCGTGAAATACAGGAAACGGTTCGAACTTGAGAACGCGGTTCATCTCTGGAGTGATTTCGGCGTAACCGTAGTGCCAGCCGGAAGACGCGGTCCCCTTCGGAACGACTTCTGTCGCCGTTGTCAGAAACTGAGCTGCAGCTGCCACTTCCTGAGCTTCAGGCTGGCGCTTCAGGATCGCTTGATACAGGTTATTCACAGCGTCAGAGTCCGGTTGATCAGCGACCGCATCCGCCGATCGCCGCGCCTGTTCCATGATGAACGGGCTGTTTAACTGGAACAACGCCTGCTGCGGGACGGTCGTTTCGAACCGCTTGGGTGCATGAGTGTCCGGGCTGGCGAAGTCGAACGTGCGGAAAACTCCGGGCAGGTTTTGACGGTCGATTTGCGCATACACCGTGCGGCGATTGGTGAAGGGTTCAGACGTGATGTCTGCCGATTCGCCGCCGATCGTTGTATCCAGATTGCCCGCGACGCTTAAAACGGAGTCTCGGAAAGCTTCAAAGTCGAGTCGCCGTCGCGTCATCCTCGCCAGCAGTCGGTTTTCCGGATCTCGTTGAGCGACATCCTCGCGCGGCGCGCTGCTTTGCCGCCAGGTTCCGGACTGGAGAATGTAGCGGATCACCGCTTTTCGTGACCAGTTGTGGTTAATGAAGTACGTCGCCAGATGATCGAGCAATTCCGGGTGCGAAGGTGGCGACGTGCGGACACCGAAGTCGCTGGGTGAATCTACCAGCCCGTGACCAAACAGCCTCAACCAAACGCGATTCACGGCAACTCGCGCGGTCAGCGGATTTTGTGGGCTGGCAATTTCTTTTGCCAATTCCAAACGTCCACTACCATCGGTGAACGGCGCCGGCTCGCCTTCTGACAGCGCCGTCAAAAAGTGTCTCGACACTTTCGGGCCGCGGTTGCCTGCACCGCCACGCACAAACACGTACGGTTCATGCGGTTTTGGAAGATCGGCCAATTGCAGCGGCGACTTGCCCTCTTTGGGTTCATGCGACGATGCAAACACACCATACAACGAATAGTAATCAGCAGTCGGAATCGGATCGAATTTGTGGTCGTGGCAGCGAGCACAAGCGACCGTCATCGCCATGGTTCCTCGCGACAGCACGTCGATGCGGTCGTCAATGATGTCGTGCTTGTTGTTTAGAAAGCGTCGGCCGAGCGTCAGAAAGCCCATCGCAGCCAGTTGAACGGGATCGTCTGAACCCGCCATTCGATCAGCGGCGATTTGACGGGTTAAGAATTCGTCGTACGGCATGTCGTCGTTGAGCGATTTGATCACCCATTCGCGATACCGCCACGCGTCTTTGTAGTTGCGATCTTCCTGGAACACGTAGCCCTTGGTGTCCGCATAGCGAGCGATATCCAGCCAGTAGCGAGCCCAGCGTTCGCCAAACTGAGGCGTGGCCAGCAGGCGATCGGTGTACTGAGTCAGCCAGTTTTGAAGCGCTGCGTCGTCGTCCAATCCGTCTACTGCATTCAAGTCATCAAGCGTCGGCGGCAATCCGATAATCGCGTACGACAACCGTCGCACTAACGTACGACCGTCCGCTGGCCTAGACGGACTGATGCCTTCCGCCATCAAACGTTGGCGAACAAATCGATCGATCGGGTGTTGAGCAGCGCCGGGGATCTCAGGTATTGGCGGATCAGCAATCGGCTGAAAAGCCCAATGCTGCTGCCACGCGTTAACGTCGACGGCATTCGCGGCACCGAAGTCGTGAGCTTCCGGCCAGACGGCTCCTTCACTGATCCAGTGCCGCACGAGGTCGATCTGGCGGTCGGAAAGTTTTGCCTTGGGCGGCATTTGAGTGTCGTCTTCGGAATACTGAATCACCTGCAGCAGGCGACTTTCGTCGGCGTGGCCCGGCTTCACCAATGCATCGACGTCGTTTGTGCCGACCAGCATCTGCTGTCGAGAATCCAGCCGCAGGTCACCTTCCTGCTTGTCCGGTCCGTGGCAGCTGACACAATTGTCGATCAACAGCGGACGAATCTGTTTTTCGAAGAATTGTTCTCGTTCGTCAGCCCGCGCTGGTTGAAGTGATGCTGCCAGACAACAGCAAACAACAAGCAATCGCGCCGAGACAGGGCGTGGCAAAACAGTAGGCATATTGGCGGGCGAGAAGGATGGAGGCGGGAACGCTCGGCGAAGTGCCGACAGCGTCGACGTTCAATTGTAGCCGCTAATTCGACCTTCGTCGACGAATTCCCGCAACCGATGCTCCGTTCGGGTGCCAGCAACAACGACGAATCGTTGGTTGAGATCCGTTCGCCTGAGAGATAGAGTGCTGTTTCACAATCTGGCTCGCCAAAATGCGCTCCCACCCGCAACCGCCTTCCTGCTAATTTCTGCCCACAATTCCACCATGCAACGACTTTTGCAATACCGACCGGAATGCGTCCGCCGCCCGGGTCGAATCAATCTGTTGTGGGCCATGCTGCTGGCCGGAGCGGCCCTGGTTGTGGTGCTGGTCGCCCTGCTGCGGCAGCGGCCCGCTGAAACGGACGACGGCACCACCAAACTTATCGTCCATTGTGCGGCAGGTTTGCGAGTGCCCGTGGAAGAAGTGGCTCAGGCGTACCAGCAGGAATATGGCATCGCCATTCAACTTCAGTTCGCCGGCTCAAACACTTTGCTGAATCAGTTGCAGGTCAATCGCTTTGCCGAAGGCGACCTGTATATCGCAGCCGACGATTTCTACACAGACCTCGCCGTCGAAGAAGGATTGGCGGCCGAAACGATTCCGATTGCTCATCAGCGGCCGGTCGTGGCGGTTCGCAAAGACAGCGAAAAGAAAATTTCATCACTCGCCGATTTGTTGGAGCCCGGCGTGGCGGTGGCGATGGGAAATCCGGATCAGGCCGCGGTTGGCAAAGCCATTCGCAAGCAGCTTGAAAAAATCGAAGTCGACGGCACGAACCGTTGGCAACAGTTGGAAGAACGTGTCACCACAGACGGTGTCTTCAAGCCCACGGTTAACGAAGTCGCCAACGACGTGAAACTCGGCGCCGTCGATGCCGCTTTGGTGTGGGACTCGACCGTCGCGATGCCAAAATATGCTGAAGACCTGAAGGCGGTCACGATACCCGAATTCGAAACAGACCCGAATTTAGTGAGCGTCGCAGTGCTGAAATCTTCGGTCGATCCGACGGCCGCCTTGCGGTTCGCGCGTTTTTTAACCAGCCGAGACCGCGGATTGAAAACGTTCGAAAAGTATGGAACTCGTCCCATTGATGGCGACGTCTGGAGCGAACGGCCGGAAATTTCGTTCTACTGCGGAGCGGTGAACCGGCGAGCCGTCGAAGCGATTGTTGATGACTTCCAAAAGCGCGAAGGCGTTTCTGTGACCACCGAATACAACGGCTGCGGCATTCTTACGACTCAAATGAAAGCCATCGAAAACCAATCGACCGAGCACGGTTTTCCCGATGTCTACCTGGCGTGCGACCGCTACTACCTGGAAAACGTGAGGGACTGGTTTCAGGACGATGTGGATATCTCTGATGTAGAACTGGTGATTGCCGTGCCCAGGGGCAGCAAAGAAGTGCAAAGCCTGGAAGATTTCGTGAAGCCCGGCATTCGAGTCGCTTTGGGTCAGCCGAAGCAGTGCACCATTGGAGCGTTAACGCGGCGGTTGTTTGAAGCCGAAGGCCTGTACGACCGCCTAAAGGAAAAGCAGAAAGCAGACGGCGAAGTCGTGGTGGAAAAAATGTCGTCCGCGTTGCTGGTTCCGGACGTGGTGGCCGGGCATGTCGACGCCGCCTTGGTTTACATCACAGACGCTCTGCCAAATACAGACGACGTCGACATCGTCCATCTCAAGTCGCAACAAAACCTCGCGGTTCAACCATTCAGCATCGCCAGGACCAGCGATCACAAGTATCTGGTTCGCCGACTTTTTCAACGCCTCGCGGATTCGGCCGATTCGTTTGAAGCCGCTGGCTTCCATTTTCGCCTGCCGCAAAAAGGTAAGGCTGGCAGCACCGCGACTGAGAACGGCAGTGGCGATTCGGGCGCGGCTCAATGACGTCAGGGCCGAAGATCGAATCGGCGGCTGTTCCGGACGTTGGAAACATCGCGATTTCGAACCGGATATTCTATGCCTGCATGGTGATTCTGAGCGGCACATACGTGTTTCTGATCGTCGCCATGCTGCTGGCTGACGTTTGGTATGTGGCCGAAAAGACAATCGATGCAGCGTCTGAAGCGGCCGATCCGTGGCAAGCCATGTGGTCGAACAATCCGATTTCAGTCGCTCTGGCTGATCCGAAGATTCAATATTCAATTCGCTTGAGTCTGATTTCCTGCACGTTGGCGGCGGTGCTGTCTGTACTGTTCGCCGTGCCGATTGGTTACCTGCTGTCACGTCACAATTTTCCCGGCAAGCGATTGCTGGATGCCGTGCTGGATGTGCCCATCGTGTTGCCGCCGCTGGTGGTCGGCCTTAGCCTTCTGATTCTGTTTCAGTTTCGACCGTTCGCCTTTGTCGCTCGCGATATCGTGTATCAGATTCCGGCTGTTGTGCTGGCTCAGTTTTCTGTGGCCTGTGCGTTTGCCGTGCGAACGATGAAGTCGACGTTCGACCATATTGATCCGCGCTGCGAACAAGTGGCGATTGCGCTGGGAAGCTCGAAAGCTCAGGCGTTCGGCCTTGTCGTCCTGCCAGAAGCAACTCAGGGAATCATGACGGCGTTCACGTTGGCGTGGGCACGATCACTGGGCGAATTCGGTCCGCTGCTGATTTTTGCGGGTGCGACTCGGATGAAAACCGAAGTGCTGTCGACGACCGTGTTTCTCGAGATGAACGTTGGCAACATCGAAGCCGCCGTTGCGGTGTCACTGATTATGGTGGCCGCTGCTGTCGCCGTGCTGATTTTGACTCGCGTATTTGGCGGCAGCAGGTGACGAGGGATTTGAGATGATGTTTCCATTGACCATTTTTCAATTCACATCCTTATGATCACAGTCGCCGACATTAGAATCTCCGCTGGCGCGTTTTCCCTTGACGGCGTTTCGTTTGTGATCCCGGCTGGCGAATGCGGCGTGTTGATGGGGCGGACCGGATCGGGGAAGACGACGATTCTGGAATGCGTGATCGGCCTGCGCACAGTCGCGTCCGGGCGAGTTTTAATCGGTGATCAGGACGTAACGAACCTGAACCCAGCGGTTCGCGGAATCGGCTACGTGCCTCAGGACGGCGCTCTGTTTTCAAAGATGTCCGTGCGAGATCACCTGGCCTTCGCACTGGTAATTCGGAAGGCGAAGAAGGCTGCGATTGCTGATCGAGTCGAAGAGCTGGCCGATCTGTTGGGAATCAGTCATCTGCTGGACCGATCACCGGCCGGGCTTAGCGGCGGGGAAGGACAGCGAGTCGCTTTAGGCCGCGCCTTGTCGTTTCGACCGAAAGCGCTGTGCCTGGACGAACCGCTGTCCGCGTTGGATGCTGAAACTCGCGAACAGATGTGCGACCTGCTGGAGACGGTTCGCCGACAAACTAACGTGACGATGCTGTACGTGACTCACAACCCCGCCGAAGCAGAACGGCTGGCGGATCGTGTTTTCCGGCTTGAAGGCGGCAAGATGCTGACGCCGCAAGACGCGACCTGATTCCGTTGTATCAGCCGGGCAGGCGGCAGCAATGAGGACTGCAGGGACCAGCTTCCGGTGGCGGGCAGGCGGAAGCCATCGGAAGTGCCGATCCAGAGGCCACGCGACCACTGGCGGCACTCATCAGCTTCTCCAGCTTCGTCGATTCGCACTTCGGACAGCGCGGCTTTTCGGAGGGACCAACCAGCATCTCGAATTCACAGTAGCAGTCGTCGCAAACGTATTCGAACAGAGGCATTCTTATTCTTTCACCACATCAACTGCATTAATCGCCCGGACTGAGTCGCCACAAACAGGCGATCGCCGAGCGGACTGACCGCAAGGTGCAGGGGCGGGTCGGCGGACAAATCGCCTCCCCAGGAAACTTCACCATCGAAGTTTAACCAGTATAGCCGCTGTTCAATGGTCCGAGCCACCAGGCGGCGACGATTTCGTGCCACGGCGACAAAATCGGGGATGCCGTCGATCGCAAACGAACCTTTTTGCTTGCCGGAACTATTCAGCACCTGCACACCGTGATTGAACGCGGACAACAGAATTCGTTTGCCGTCGCCCGTCACCGCCATGTTGCCGACGTTGTTCATGATCCGTTCTTCCCACTCTTCTTTACCATCAAGAGTGTGGCAGCACAGATGCCCGAATTCCGCCGCCCCCAAAACAGCGGCTCGTTCGTGCAGAAAGTGCAAAAACTGCAACGGCCGCACGGTTTCGAACTTCGCGACTTCCTTTTTGTCGGTCGTCACAATGTGAACGCGCGACGATTCAGTGCTGACAGCGATATGACTGCCAAACGGGGACAACGCCACGCCAATGACGTCGCCCGTCAAATCCACTTCCCACTTCGTCACCAGCTTTTCGTTGACGCAACGAAGGCGGCCGCCCTGCAACGCAACAACGCCAAAGTTACCGGCGTCGGACCACGCCAGAGACTGGATGCCGTCAAAGCCTCGTTCCCGCGCCAGCTGCTGGCCTTTGCGGTCGAGCAGCACCAGAGTTCCCGTGTGAGTTCCCAGCAGCAGCGTCGATGCTTCGGCAGCCAGGTCGAGCGCCGCGATGCCTTCGGGATACACGTCGTCCTGCAGCAGTTGCGGCCGACTGCCAAAGCTGTTTTGAAGAAGCGGATGAGTCATCCTATTGCAGCTGTTTTAGGTCCACTGCAGCCGTCTTTACAGCGGGTTGAGCGGAATCGGCGAGACCGGACAACAACGGCAGGTGAGGCCCCGTGGCCGCAATGCCGCTTAACGCCACGGCTTCGTGCAGGACACGGATTGGGTTGATTTCGTTGCGTAAATCTTCCAGCGGCAAAAACTGTTTTCGAATGGCTTCCGCCGTGTCGTAATCGCCTGCAACTATGGCCGCCAGCATTTTTTGTGACAGGGCCGGATTTACGCAGACGCAGCCCGAGGTGTAGCCGCTACAGCGGAACTTCTTCATGTGAATCAGCGCGGGTTGTTCGCCGATGCCGCTGCAAATTCTGGACGGGTCGACGCGATCAACAAGCCGTTCCAGAAACGGATCGTCCGCCGGGTCGTCTCTTACGATGGCGTATTTAATAAACGACACCAGCCCGTCTTCCATCAATTCTGCCGCGCCTTCCGGACTGATGTAGCCTTCTTCTTTAATGTACAGCACAGCCGGGCGGCCGATCGCTTCGACAAAGTGTCGGAAGCCTGTCATCAGGCCCGGTTCAGTCATCACAGCCTTAGTGGGCAGCACCATGACAGTCGGAAACTTCGTGTCTTTCAGAACGTCGGCCTGATCCATCATCGTGCCATACGTCGGTCCGACGGCGGGAATCACCAGCGTGTCGTCCGCCGCAACGTCCTGCAAAACGTCCAGCAATTCGCCGTATTCGCTCGGCCGAATGTGGTACAGGTTCGCGTTGCCGCCGTACAGCAGCATCGAAACGCCGCCCGCCTCGATATGACGAACAATCTTCTCGTTGTTATCCCGGCAGATTTTCAAACGGTTGTCTCGCGCCAACGGCGGCACGGCGAGTACTGACTTGGAAAACTGGTCGCTGGTAACGGGCGTTGTCTGCATTGCGATTCCGGGAACAGGCGAACGAGAAACAGGGCGAAGTTGCCGAGCCGGAAGTATAGGTGAACCACCATACGGCGATCAACGAAGCGATAACGCCTCGGTTTCTTTTGTGTTTTCGACTACTTTTTTCGCCCGAAGTTCTGTTCATCGATCTAAGCCATTTTGGCAATTGTACTTCTGAAGTTTTGAATCCTTCAGGAGAATTCGTCATGGATCGACGTTTTGAAGTGCGGGCACAGGAGATGCTGCCAGAGTGTGGAGTGGCTCCGGAGATCATTGAGAAGCAAAACAACGGTTCCCGCCACCTTTTACGCCCCTTGCAACTGGCGTCCGACCACCGAATGCTGTGGCCGGACGGAATCAGCTACAACCACGACGGATACATGTACATCTCAGCCACACAAGTCCACTTGGGCGCACTGCTCAACGGCGGCACCGACAAGACATCGAAACCGTTCTACATTTTTCGCTTCAAACCGAAGGCACCCGGAATCATCGGACGTTAAAATTTCCGGACGCGAGCTTGTAGTGGACGAGGCTACGAGTCCTCTTGAACCGCTGTGAGCGTGGACTCGTTTCTGGTTAAGCCTCGCCCGCCGTTCGCAGTCCTTGATTGCGCAAAAGCCGCCACTGACAATGAAGCTAAGTTTCGGACCTCATTCTTCAATCAGCAATCTCAAACTTTTTGTTTGTATCCCATGGCAAAAAAGAAAAAACTCAAAAAGACGACAAGTAAGTCTGCGAAGGAAAAAGCGACGCCTCCCCAGAAAGCAACCAAGGTTAGCCGTCCTGATTCAGCGTCCGTTGCGTCAGCTTCCAGAACGGCAATTCTTAATGCGGGTTCCCTTGCCAGAAAAATTGAAGTCCCACTTAGTTACAAAATTGTCAGCCTGTTTTCAGAAGGTCTTTACCAGAGTGCGAACAAGGCTTTCGAAGAGCTTGTAACGAATTCGTTTGACGCGGGGGCAACCGAAGTCAAAATTCTTTTGCCAGTTGACCCAACAGATGACAGCGCGTTGATCGCAATCGCGGACAATGGAACAGGTATGGACGTCGATGGCTTGCAAGATCTTTGGAAGATTGGCACCAGTGGCAAGCGGGACTTGGCGAGCACACCGAAAGACCGGATTCAAATTGGAAAATTTGGAATCGGCAAATTGTCGACATACGTTCTCGCGAATGAAGTTTCATATATCTGCAAACGAAGAGTAAAACGCGCCACGAAGTACTTTGTCGTGACGATGGACTACACCATTCTCGATACGATGGCAGACGACATCGTCCCAAAAGAACCAATGAAATTGAACGTTCGCGAGTTGTCGGCGGTTGAAGCTAAGGATGCATTGTCATGGTGTCTCTCTGACAAGATGTTTACAAGTGGAAATTTCCGACTGTTCGGAGAAAAGTCCTCCCCGTCTTGGACCGTGTCAGTGCTTTCGCGCCTGAAAGAGAAAGCTAACGAAATTCAAGAAAAAAGACTGCGATGGATCTTGTCGACGGCTTTGCCTCTGCGCGATGACTTCGCAATTTGGTTAGGTGGTCAACAAGTCAAATCTAGTCGTGAGACACGTGGTCGAATTGGCAAATGGGTTCTTGGCAAAGACATAAAGACACTATCGCGACCAGCTCCAGATGGAATAAAAGTAAGGAAAGACAACTCGGCAAAAGCAGACAAGGCATTCGGGTTGTACCATTCTACTTTCGGGCGAGTCACTGGCTATACCGAAGCTTTCCACGATGTTTTGACTGGTGGAAAGGCGGAAGAAACTGGTCGGAGCAATGGATTTTTTGTTTACGTTCGAGGTCGATTGGTAAACATTGAAGATGAATACTTTGGACTCGACAGCAACAAGCTCGCACATGGAACGTTTTCTCGATTTCGCGTTGTCGTCCATGTTGACAGTTTAGACGAGGAGCTTCAATCCGCGAGAGAGGGCGTGCGGGACGGGCCGAAAAGGCGCGCCGTTCAAAAGTTGTTGCAGGGCATATTCAATTTCACCCGCAAGAAAGTAGCTGAGCGGGACGTGAGTGAGACTCCGGGATCGCAAATCTCTGAAAAGCTTGCTGGAAGCCCGTCTAGCCTTACCCGGCGACCGTTAGTGGCGGTGGCAAACGCGGTTTTCGAAGGAAAGTTCGAGCCTGCATACACCAGATTCCCATCAAACATCTCAAATAAGGCGCAAAAAGAATTCATCTCCCAATTGGAAGACCGAGAGAGTGCGGACGACTTAATCTCGTCAGTAGACTACTCGATGTCACTGTCGCCAAGCGATGGGATTGCTCTTTACGATATCGAATCCTGTGAACTTTGGATTAACGGACTCCATCCGTTCGTCGGGGCGAGCGCAGATAATTTTCAGTCATCCAAGAATAATCGGCCACTGCAGTTGCTGGCGATGGCAGAAGTATTGCTTGAGGCTCAACTCTTTTATTCGGGCGTCAAGCCCAACGCTGTTAAAGAAACAATGAAGCAGCGTGACGAGCTACTTCGATACCTCGGTCGCAGCTCAGGGAGAAGAACGTCCATCGTCATAGCTCAAGACCTCAAGGACGCTAGAAACGACCAAGACGATCTAGAGGACCAATTAGTTGCCTGTTTCGAATCGTTAGGATTTGAAGCAAGCAAAATTGGCGGAAGTGGGAATCCAGACGGACTTGCACATGCACACCTTAGCGCTGACGAAGACGGAAACCCAAGGAGCTACTCGGTTAGTTTGGAAGCGAAGAGTAAGAAGACAAGCAGCAAAACTAAAACCGTCTCAGCAAAAACGGTCGGAGTTTCGACATTAGCTCGGCACAGAGACATGTTGAGTTGCGAACATTCCGTTGTCGTCGGACCAGAGTTTCCAACTACGCAAGGTGAAAATTCGGCACTCGCAAAGGAGATCACTGCTGACCATGAAAACACGGGCAAGACGATTACTTTGATTAGAGTAAATGACTTTGCCAAACTTGTTAGCCTCGCGCCTGTAAAACAGCTGTCGCCCTCACAGCTCAAAGATCTATTTGATACATGCCAGTTGCCAGATGAATCTGCTGATTGGATTGAAAAACTCACGCACCGTCAGATCAAAAAACCGCCTTACAAGAAAATCCTTGACGTAATCTGGTCTGAACAAATCAACGATAAATCTGCACTTGTAAAGTACTCTTCAGTTCGCATCCTATTGCGGCCAATTAGGAAAACTGATGAAGAGATCAAAGAAATATGCAAGTCTATAATGGGTATGGCCCCGGGCTTTTTGGTTGCGAGAGACGAGTCTGTGGAGCTTGAATACCCACCATCAAGAGTTCTCGAAGCGATCAAGACGTTTACGGATGAACAAGAAGGCATTGACTGATTTCTCTAAAACAGATAATCAGTCCAAATTGTTGACCGTCCACTGGTGTGCGAGCCGTTCATAACAATGAAATCTATTCGCGAGATTCTCGGAAGGCAAACCATACATCCGTTCCCCGCTAGAATGGCTCCAGATCTTGCGCTCAATGCGATCGGCGACACTGACAGTTGTTTAAACATATTAGATCCGATGTCGGGCTCTGGAACCGTTCTTGCTGTCGCCCGTGCGAACGGCCACCGTGCGATCGGGATTGATTGCGATCCGTTGTCCGTCCTGCTCGCGAAGACTTGGACTACTTCGATTGACCCTGAAACGGTAGCAACAAAGGCGTCAATCGTGCTTGATCGAGCTAGAAAGCTCTTTCGTGAGTGCAAATCAGGCCAAGCATATCCCACAGTCGATGACGAGACCCGCAAATTCTTGAGGTTCTGGTTCGACGACTATGCGAGGAAGCAGCTTCACTGTTTGGCAAAATGTATTGGCCGCGTCCAAAATCAAGATGTCCGTGATGTGCTTTGGGCGGGCTTTTCTAGGTTGATTATTGTCAAGAAGAACGGAGCATCGCGCGCAATGGACATGTCGCATAGCCGGCCGCATCGCGCTTTTGAAGTCGCCCCATTAAAGCCGTTCACAGGTTTTTTAGGCGCGGTGAATCGAGTTGCGGAAAACTGCCCAACACAGCATTCGAAAGGTTCTGGGCCGCGCGCAGATCTTCGGCTCGGTGACGCCAAGAACATTCCATTAAAAAAAGAAACTATTGATCTAGTAGTCACTTCGCCCCCTTATTTGAACATGATTGATTATATGCGTTGCAGCAAATTTTCGTTGGTGTGGATGGGCTACACGATTTCGTCTTTACGCGATATTCGATCAGACAGCATTGGTACTGACCGGATCTCTAAATCAGAGCCTCCGTGCGAAATGGTTGAGCGGGCCATGAGCGAAATGTGTAATCTCAAGAATGTTTCAGATCGGAACAAATTGATGCTGACTCGATACGTAACGGACATGAAATCAGCAATACTTGAGGTCGCTAGAGTTCTTAAGCCGATGGGTCGGGCTGTCTACGTGATTGGCAACAGCAACCTGAAAGGCGAGTTTGTAGAGAATTCGACAGCTGCTCGTTCGCTCGCTGAAAACACGAAATTGCGTTTGATAACTGAACAAATACGCGAACTTCCGCCTAATCGCCGTTACCTTCCTCCTCCATCTTCTACGAAGTCAGGTGAGAACCTCCAAGGGCGAATGAGAACAGAAGTGGTCCTCTCGTTTCAAAAAGCTGGTTAGCTAAACTCTTGGCGTTCAAGGTGTTTGGTACCAGCCCATCGACCGTGGGGCGAAGAAGGTGTCCGAAACAGTCTATTTGACATTCAACGATTCACTGGCGAACTGGATTGCCTCGGTCAGTTCATCCCGAATGTCAGCATTGCTATTTTCGCCCTGCGCCGACTAACAAGTGGGTGGCACCATTTATCCTGAGCCCAACCGATCCAACACATGCTGCAGCGTCGCTCCTGACTTCTGGGCCGCGCTCCCCTGAGCCCTACAGCGACAAAGAATGCGGCACGTAGTCTTAATTGCAGTAACGACTGCCTCATTTCTGAACACATGGCCCTGGCTTTCCTGAGAAATCCCGCTAACAGGCATTCTACTTTCCGGACGCAAACAAAGATGAATGGGGTGGCGAGGGGCCAGTGTGGTCGAAGTATAAGGGAACGGCTGATTGGCGAACAATGAAGGCCGTGAACGTCTTGGACCGCCACGAATTCACGCGCATTCCATGCAAGCCTCGAGCTACATTGCTCTACGGTTCTGAATCTTGTCCGCCTTCGATGCCTTCGCCCTGCACGGTGATGTTGGGATCGTCTCGGAGGAATTCGGCGACCATTGGGTCGATGTCTTCGACAACGGCGTAGCGGCCCTCCGACCAGCGAAACAGGTCCACCTGACGGCAGCGTTGGCTGCAGAATGGAAAGTGTGACTTGCCAGCTTCGTCTGACGTGTTGAACGTCTTTTCGCAAACGGGGCAGTTGTGAGGTTTGATCATGATAGAGTTGCTACAGCGAAGATGGCTGATTTGTGGCCGTGGGACATGCACTTCAAACCATGGAGGCGGTTTCCCACGAGCCTGAACCGTCCACAATAATTGGTAAACTGTTCTATAGTGTGATCAGCGGCGTCTTGCCCGTTTCGCCCGCGATTTCCTGCACGAACTTCGGCACGGCGTATCCGGGAAGTCTGCGGCCCAGTTCGTCAATTAAGCCGAGACCGACCGCAACGGGAACTTCAAAATGAGCCGCCCCGATGACTTTGTCGAGCTGATGCAGATAGTACGGCATGACCCCGATGTTGATCAATCGCCGGCAAAGATCTTCCAGCACATCGGCCGAATCATTGATGCCCTTCAGCAGGACGGCCTGGTTCAACGTTGGAATCCCGCTGCTGACAAGTTGCCGCAAAGCATCGCGACAGTCGTCCGCGATTTCGTGGCCGTGATTGGCATGCACGACAAACACGGGCTGACTGCGAAGCCCGTTTAGCAGTTTTAGTAACTCAGGCGTGACGCGGGCCGGCAACACAATTGGCAGCCGGGTGTGAATGCGAATGCGTTCGACGTGCGGAATTGCGTCGATGTGACCAAACAGCTCGGCCAGGCGACCGTCGTTTAGTATGAGTGGGTCGCCACCGCTGAGAATTACCTCCGTGACCGAATTGTCATCCGCAATCGCGTTTAAGGCGGGCTGCCAGTCGGACATGCGGCGAGGTTCGTCGTGGTACGGATATTCGCGGCGAAAGCAGTATCGGCAATGAACAGCGCACGCTCCGGTCGTCACCAGAAGGGCTCGCCCGTGGTACTTCTGCAGCAGCCCCGGAGCCACCTTTGCGGCCGAATCGCCGACCGGATCCGCCACGAAGTCTGGAACTGCCTCCTGTTCCTCAGCGAGGGGCAAAACCTGCTTCAGCAGCGGGTCGTTGCGGTTTCCCGGCTGCATGCGATTGACGAAGCTGAGCGGTACCAGCAGCGGGAATGCGGGCTGACCACCTTCGACGGGAACCAACGGAGTGCTGACCGTGTCAGCCGGTAAGTCCAGCGTTTTCAGCAGTACGGCGGGGTCGCGAATGGCGGCTGCCAGTTGCCGCTGCCACGATTCCGGTTCGCCGGCAGCCTCGCCGGATTGGGCCCGGGACAGGCCGGATATCACGGGATTTGCGGCCGGAACGGTGGACATCAGGATTCACTCAGGTGTTGTCTTGTGCTAGCATCCCGCACGAAAACACAGCGGGCGGAACTGCCGCAACCATGGCGGATGCCGTCTCGCGATTAAAACAGTATCACAAACAGAGAACCACACCAATGGGCACACCGGTCGAGAAAATAAAGAAGGGCGGCAAAGTTCTGATCAATGACGATCCGTATGAGATTGTTGAGATCAACTTCGTCAAGCCGGGAAAAGGCCAGGCTCTGTACAAAACGCGGCTTCGCAACTTGCTGAAAGGCGGAATGCTGGACCGCACCTTCCGTAGCGGCGACAGCCTGGACGAAGCCGACGTGCATCGCAGCGATGGCGCGTACTCGTACCGCGATGGCGACAACTTCTATTTTCTGGACAACGACACGTTCGAACAATACGGCCTTCCCGCCGCTGTGTGCGGTGATCAGATGACCTTCCTGATGGAAGGTTCGCCCGTTCAGTTGCTGTTCTTCAACGGACAACTGATCAGCATGTCGCCGCCGCAGTATGTGATTCAGGAAGTCACTTACACAGAACCCGCCGCCAAGGGCGACACGGCCACCAACGTCACCAAAGCGGCCACTCTGGAATGTGGCGCAGAAGCTCAGGTGCCCGCCTTCATTCGCGAAGGTGACAAGGTCAAAATCGATGTCGAAGGTGGCGCATACGTAGAACGAGTGTCGTCGTAAGATATGTACGACGGCCGATCGAGACTGGTCGGGGCTGTCGTACATGACAACTGTCAATGGAGTGACAAAAATGATCGCACTTGAATTGCTTCTGACCGTCGCTGGACTCGCACTGGTGATTTGGTCAGCGAATTCTCTGTTGAGTCAGTTTCAATAGAAACCGACCGGTTTACTACATTTATGTCTTCCACTTCCACCACTGAAACCGCCGCTTCACACAACGGCAAGCTGTACATCGAAACCGTGGGCTGCCAGATGAATATGCTGGACAGCGAACTGGTCGTGGCCGCGTTGCGCAAAGACGGCTACGAATTAACCGACGACCCCAAAGCCGCCGACACACTTTTGTTCAACACGTGCAGCGTTCGAGAGCACGCGGAACATAAAATCTACAGCTCGCTGGGACGCCTGAAATACGCCAAACGCACGGCGCCGCAAAAAGTGATCGGCGTGTTGGGCTGCATGGCTCAAAAGGATCAGGAACTGATCTTTAAGAAGGCTCCGCACGTCGACATCGTCGTCGGCACCGGCCAGTTGGCGGAGATTCCCGGTCTGATCCGGGAGACTCGCGATTCGCCAAAGCGCCAACAGCAGAAAGCCGTTAGCCTGGGCCGTCGAGATGGTTCGGTGGCCGAGATTTCTAGCAGCTTTCAAAGCTACGATCCGCTGCGAGATCCAGAAATGCGGCCCACGCCGTTTCAGGCGTTCGTTCGCATCATGATCGGTTGCGACAAGTTTTGCACCTATTGCGTTGTGCCGACAACTCGTGGCCCGGAACAAAGCCGGCCGCCGTCGCAGATTCTTAGCGAAGTCAAAGTGCTGGCAGAACAGGGCGTCAAAGAAGTCTGCATGCTGGGGCAGACCGTAAACAGCTACAAGCACACAGAAGACGGCCGTCTGCACCGGTTGTCTGACCTGATCTACGCCATCAACAACGTGCCTGGTATCGAACGCATCCGCTTCGTAACCAGCTATCCCAAAGACATGACCGACGACCTGCTGCAGGCCGTCCGCGATCTGCCGAAGGCTGTCAAATACCTGCACGTACCGTTGCAACACGGCTGCGATGAACAGCTAAAGCTGATGAAACGCGGCTACACGGTTGAGGACTATCGTGAGATGATGCACCGCATCAACGAGACGATTCCTGGCTGCAGTGTGTCGAGCGACTTTATTGTCGGCTTCAGCGATGAAACCGAGGAAGCTCATCAGCGAAGCCTGGACGCGATTCGCGAATACCGCTTCAAGAACAGTTTCATTTTCAAATACAGCGAACGCCCCGGTACTCGAGCGGCCGACAACCTGCCGGATAACATTCCGGAAGAGGTCAAAAAGCGTCGCAACAACGAAATGCTGGACGTGCAGAACGCCATCAGCGAAGAAGACAACGCTGAATTCATCGGACGGCGAGTCAACGTGCTGGTCGAAGGTGTCAGCAAGACGGCCGAAAAGAAGGCCGCTCGCGGCGAAGACGTTTCCGTGCCCGGCGATCCCTTGGCGGTTCAGCTTATGGGCCGCTCCGAATGCGACCGCATCGTCGCTTTCGACGGCAACCCTCGCCTGGCCGGTACCAATGCCGAGATCGAAGTTCATGACTGCACCGGCACGACTCTGATCGGTTCGATCGTCACGCGAGAAGTGCAGCACGGCTCGTCCTCATTGCTGCCAGTGATTGGTTAAGAACGCTAACCAAACAGCCGTGAATGCGTGGAACGCGCGGTTCACGAGGCGCTGGTTTAGGGGTTGTGTGGCGAACCACTTTCACGCTCCCGCGTGAAAGACCGTGCGGCTTTGGAAAACGGCAGTCCGTGGTAAAAAATGGAGCAGATTCAACCACAACGAGAACAAGTCGTGGTCACGGTCGCTTCACCCCCTCCCACAATTTATTGTGGGAGGGGTCGATCGAGCGAAGCAAGATCGGGGGAGGGACGGACGCGGAACGTGATTGGCCCCCTCCCGGACGTTGTTTCACTCCGTCCGAACTCCCCCAAACGGCTTCGCCGGGGAGAGGTACAACTGAGCGGCCCAAATTCGAAAGCCGCACGATCTCTGAAACGGGCGAGTGAAACACACAAGTTGTAAATCGCACGCAGGTTTGACTACGGGGTCTTAGACTCTTCAGCCGCGGGCTCAGCTTCTGCAGGTTCAGGTTCTTTGGGCTCAGGCCCTTTCGGCACGGTTAGCCAAAGGTGTTCTGCTTCCGCCGTCAATTTTGCGACCGGTGCCACGACGCTTGTTTCGATCTTTGAGTCCTTCGACCGGCCGACAATCCGAAACGTCCCGCTGAATGCCTTGGCTTCGCTGGCACGAACCAGCTTTAGAGTCACCTTCTTGGCTGCATCACCGTCTTTCGTGGAAACGGCGGGCTCCGCAGTGACTCCGTCTGGCAACCCTTCGGCCGTGAATTCGATTTCCTCAGACAAGCCGTTTTGGCGAGCAACATCAATCGGAATTTCTACGGGCTTGTCGTCTGCAAAAGTAAATGCGGTCGCTTTCGCCTTTGCGGTGAACCCTGGCTTCGTTTCAGCACATGTGAGCACATAGAAAAATCGCGAGCCGCCGTGGCTGAACCGATCGGTGACGGTAATCGTGTGCGTGCCGTCCGTTTTTAAAGTCACCGACGCTTCTGCATCAAGGTCTTCCCGACTGCGATCGTCAACCTGTTTTAGTTCGCTGCCCTTGGCGTCTTTAATCGACAACACGGGATCGAGTGGCGAATGCAGAGCACGGCTGGCAACTGCAATCGTCAGCTTCTGTCCCTTCTTGCCTTCAAACGAATACTGATCTGTTTGGCCGGGTTCCGAAATGATGCCGGTCACAGCAACAGGCAGTTTCAATGGCTCTTTTTGTGCTGCCTCCTCAACAATCGACGGACTGCCACTGGCAGACAGTTGCACGACATTCGCAAAGTCCCCGGTTAACGTGACTGCCCGTGTCTGGAATATTGGCACGACCAGCGGCGGCGAATTATTCGGAAGGTTCCAACCGTGCAACGCGACTTCGCTGGTGGCTGACGCATCGACCATCGCTGGCACCGTGTAGTCCACGAACGCTTCAGTTGTCAGTGTCAGGCGATAGACGTAAGTCGCCCCGCCGGCCAATCGAATGGTGCTGTTCGGCGTCGCAGGAAAAGCAAACGTGCGAACAAAGTAGGTTCCGTCGGCCGGTACTTCAAACGCGAGTTGCGGGTCGAAGCCATGGTCGTCGTCATTGTGAGCAACCACAGCACCGTTTGGTCCGAGGATTCGAAGCACGCCATCCATCGGCGAACCGAGATCGCGGTTGGCCTGCATCGATGCCACCAAAGTTGTCCCGGCTTTTAAATTAAGGCTGTACGTATCGACGTCGCCAGACTTCGCCAGCACTCCGTTCACGACCGCCGTTGCCTGTTCAATTGCTTGAGCAGCCCCGACCTCGTTATTGGGCTCGACTTCGGCCACTTCAGACGCCACGCCCACAAAGAATGGCCGCAACTCCGACGCGCCTGTTTCGTTGTAAAACCTCAACCAGTGAATCCCAGGCGTGGCATCGTCCGGAACCGTCACTTTGGCGGAATCCTTCTTCTCAGAGAACTCAAACGTCAACTGCCCGGCGTCCGACCAAACTTTCAATTCACCGTCGCCTGGCTTGCCGGTCAGCTTCACATCAACCGACGTCCCTCGCTGTGCCCCCGGCGGAAAAAAACGATCAATCGTCGGTTGTTCCGCCGCACTGCTGGGTGACGCGAGCGTCAACGAAGCAATCACTAAAAGGCTGCCGGAGTGAATCCATCGGAAGGCGGGAAAAGGGCTGAAAAGGTGCATGGTTGGCTATTTGCAGGGAGGAAGGAGTATCGAGGGGACCAGCTCGGCGGTTTTTCCAATGCGCAGATCAAATGGCGGGAGCCAGATGGTACTCTGCCGAATAACCCATGTCATCCGAGTTCTTTGCGTTGCCGCGCAACCGAGAATGCTCGACCGGGGCTGGTGGCGTTCCTATTATAGCGGGCAACTTTTTTTAAACGCTGGCCATATTCTTCCATGCTCCAAAACCTTCGCTCCCTTTACGCCTCAGCCAGGACTTCGCCTTTGCCCGTTCTGTGTCGAGGGCTCGCATTTGCGGCTATTGTCGGTGTGATGACCGCGTTAACGGCGGTACCGCAGGCACAGGCGGCTCATCCGTTGTCGCTGATGGAGGCGCAGGTGTACGTCACCCGCAGCAGTGCTCGCCTTCGCGTCAAATTGTTTGCGGAAGACCTGTTTCTGTTTCACGATCTTGAACCCGATCAGCAGGACGTGCTGTCGCCCGAACAACTTCGCGAAGGCTTGAAACTGCATCGTCAGTTTTTGCTGGACAAAATCACATTGCGCGACGCCAAAGGTGAACTTTACAAAGGCAGCGTCACAGACATGCAACCGTTTGAAATGCCGGCGGAAGGCATTTCGGTCGAAGAACTGATGCTGCACACGGCGACGTATGAACTGGAATATCCGTTTACCGAACCACCGGAATTTCTCACCATCCAGCAGGATGTCAGCGACGAAGCGTTCATCTTTCCGTCCGAAATGAAACTCACGCTGCACCAGGCGGGTACTGACCTGGTGTTTACAGAATCACTCAAGCCCGGCGCGGCGGAAACGATTCGTTTTGACTGGAGTGGCGATGTGCTGTCGGACGAAGCCAGCGACGCCGAATGGCAGGCGTGGTTCGAAAAACAGCGAGAAGCGACGTTGGGCATCACCAGCTACAGCAGCGTGTATTCGTTCATCTATATCGAGCCGGCCGAAGTGCGGCATGAGGTCCTGATTCCTTTAGCCAACCTGCGAACCGTGCTGCCAATGGAACACGAAGATCCCGCGTTCGTGGACGTCGACGAACAGGACGGCGTGCGCGAGTTAATTCGCAACTGGTTGAAGGATGAGAACCCGACCAGCATTAACGGCACGTCTATCGCACCGGAATTCACTCGCATCGATTTCTACGGACTGGACCTGAAAGACTTTGCGCGGCAGGCCGAAGAGCGTCGCGTGAGTCTCGCGAATGGCCGCATCGGAATCATCATGACGTATCGGTCAGAAAACGAAGCGGTGCGCGATGTAAAACTTTCGTGGGACTCATTCAATTCGGCGATCCGGAAAATCCAATCCGTGGTGGTTGCGTATCCCGATCAGATGCAGCGGTTCGAATTTTCACGCTTCAACAAATCGGAAGACAATGTCTTCGCATGGTCGGCTGATCCCGCCAACCTGCCTCAACCAACATCGACGGTGCCGGCCGTCGTTCCACCGATGCCGACGATGGATGTGCCGGTGGCCAGTTTGATGCTGGTGGCACTGGCGATCGCCTGCCTGCTGTTCGCAAGACGGCATAAAGGACGGATTGCGGTGGCGTTGCTGGTACTGGCAGCGGTCATGTTTCCGTTTGCCAATGTGGCGATGGAACATCCCTTCAAAGAACGGCCCAAAGTCGCAGACGACAAAGCGTACGACGTTTTCGAAACGCTGCATGCGGGGGCGTATCGAGCTCTGGATTTCGGCACCGAAGACCGCATCTACGAAGTACTGGGCAACAGCGTCGACGGCGATCTGCTGGAAAAAACTTACCTGCAGTTGCGTGAGGGGCTGCAAATGCGAGAACAGGGTGGCGCGGTGGCGCGCGTTCAATCGGTGGAGTACGACGATGGTGAACGCATTGACCAGGACGAGGCGACGCCGTGGCCGGGGTTCGCTGTGCGCAGCCGCTGGACGGTCAGCGGGACGGTCGAACACTGGGGTCACATTCACGAACGCCAAAACCAGTTCAGCGCGGTATTCAACGTCGAACCACGCGACGGCTTGTGGAAAATTACCGACATGCAGATCGAAGATCAGCAAAGTCTGGCCACGAATACTCGCCTGCGAAAGTTCTAGGCCGCCTCGCGCTATGGGCCGGACCTTTGCATTCCTTTATCAGGAACATTACTTTCCCGGCTGATCAACACCTTCTCAACTCCGTTCTGGAAACTTCCCATGCGTCACCAACTCTCGCTGCTGCACGTTTGCCTGCTGATGCTGACGGCGGTTCCTGCTGTGGCTCAGCAGCCGAACGCCTTCGACCTGATTCCTGACACGGCAACATTCGTCGTGCGTCTGCAGACTCCGGATCAAACGGTCAAAGATGTGACCAACTTTGTCGACCAGGTTCAGCCCGGCTTCGGCCCGGTCGTGGAAGGCCAGGCAGCAGCACTGGGACAAGCAATCCAGAATCCTACTTTAGCTGGCGTCGATCGCACCAAAGACTGGTACTTGCTCGCCTTTCCGTCGCCCGGTCCAAACCCGTCCGATTCGCCACCGGAAGCCGTTTACCTGATCCCTGTCACAGACGCAGATGCTGCCAGGGCGGCTCTTGGCGATCGGTTTGGCTTTGCTGAAAAAAATGGCTACCTCGCGTGGTCTGAGGAAGCCATTCTGGCTGAGCAAATGAAATCGTGCTTCGACGGCAAAACAGCTGCGATCTCAAAGAAAATGGATGAAGCCTCCGCGAAGAGAATGATGGCCAGCCATCTGACCGTCTTCATTAACGCCGAAGCACTGAAGACCACTTATGCCGACCAACTGGCTCAGGCTGACGAAACGCTGGAAGAAGCTCTTGCGGCGCTGGCGGATCAGATGAAAGTCGCCAGCCCGGGACTCGACCCGGAAATGGCGTTAGGAGTTTACCGCACGATGGGAGCGTACCTGATTCAGGCGGCGCGAGATTCCGAATCGGCAGTGGCCAGCATCAATATTGCCGATGGGGTATTGCGGATCGAAGAATTACTCACCGTGGCAAAGGGCAGCCAGGCGGACGAATTCCTGGCCGCTCAACCTGTTAGCAATATGGCTCGATTGACAAACGTTCCGGCTGGGCTGGATGGCTACTTCGGAGTGAGCGGCGATCCGACGCGGCTTATCGCGTGGGCGGGCGAATTCATCGATTCGCAAGTGACGGACGAAGCGGCCAAGGCAAAGTTCCAGAAATCGTTGAAAGCGATGGAAGGCGTTAAGTTTGGAGCCTACGTCGGTGGCGGGGGACTTAACATGGAGCAAGAAGGCGTGATGCAGCTTTTCGGAATCGCAGAGGTGGCTCCATCCGCCAAAATGCGTGCCGCGCTGATGCTGTTTCAGGACGAAATGAAATACGAAATTGGCGGCATCACACAAACACAGTCGTTCAAGCCGAACGCCGAAACAATCGCCGGGCAGACGGTTGATTTGTATCGGTTCAAACAAACGTTCCCACCAGAAATGGACCCGACGGGCATGCAGGCGGCGATCCACGACCGAATGTACGGTGATGGAACGATGCAGCAGCGGCTGGTCTTTAACAATGACCTCATTACAACAACGGTCGGCGGCGGCACCGAAGCGATGAAGCAGTTGCTGAACAGTTCAAAGTCGACCGACAGCAACATGTTAAAAGCACGAGCTGCCCTGCACAAAGAATCTAATCTGCTACTGCTGACGGACGTGCCGAACCTGGTGCTGGACTTTGCGAAACTGATTCTGGAAACCGGCGCCATTCCAGTTCCCGTGCAGGCAGAACAGCTTGAACCGCTGAAGATCGCTCCCAGCTACGCCGGGTTTTCGATGGCGGTCGCACCGCAGCAACTGCACTTCCGAACCAACGTACCTGTAGAAACCTTCCAGGGCTTCGCTCAGATCGGAATGTTTGTGCAGGGCCTGATGATGGCGAACTAAAAAGATGAATGTCGAAGACGCTGCTGCGTCGAAGAAATCCGAACCTCGGTTTGTTGTTGGAATTGATCTCGGCACAACAAACTCGGCCGTCTGCTACGTTGATACCAGCGCCACAGAGACCAGTGATAACCACGACACATGGGACGTACGAACGCTCAAGGTGCCGCAATTGGTCGCACCTGGTCAGGTCGAACATCGAGACACGCTGCCATCGTTTCACTACCAACCGGCGGCGGGCGAATTCTCTGACGGCGAACTACAGCTTCCCTGGTCTAACGCATTCGCCGGACACTTTGTTGGGACCTTAGCTCGAGACCACGGGATTCACGTTCCGGGGCGAATGATCTCTTCGGCAAAGTCGTGGCTGTGTCATCCGGGCGTCGATCGCACAGCCGGAATTCTGCCATGGCAGGGCGGCGACGATGTCGACCGACTTTCGCCCGTGGAAGTCAGCAGCCGATTGCTGGCTCATGTGGTCGACGTATGGAATCATCAGTTCCCTGACGAACCGCTTGCTGATCAGACAGTCGTCCTGACGATCCCAGCGTCGTTTGACGAAGTCGCTCGCAACCTCACCATTCAGGCGTCGCAAAAGGCGGGGCTGCCGCGAGTCTTGCTGATTGAGGAACCTCAGGCCGCCTTCTACGCGTGGATCGATCGGCACCGAGGCGACTGGGAAGATCGAGTTCAACCCGGCCAGAAGATTTTGGTCTGCGATGTCGGCGGCGGCACGACGGACTTCACACTGATCCGAGTTAAATCCGGCGCGGACAACAAGGTGCTGTTTCACCGAGTTGCCGTGGGCGAACATCTGATTCTGGGCGGCGACAACCTCGACCTTGCCCTCGCCTACTTCATAGAAGGCCGTTTCCGCGAAGAAGGCGTTTCGCAACTCACACCGCGTCAGTGGAGTGTGCTTGTGCGAGTCGCCCGGCAGGTCAAGGAAGCATTGTTGTCGCCCGATGCCCCGAACCAGTTCACAGTCAGTCTGCCCGGATCGGGATCCAAACTGATCGGCGGTGCGTTGCAGACTCAGGTCACGAAGCAACAGGTGACCGATGTTCTGCTGGAAGGCTTTTTGCCTCAAACGACCTTCACCGATGTGCCGCAGAGTAACCAAAGTGGTTTCCGCGAATTCGGTTTGCCATACGCCGCCGATTCGGCCATCACCCGGTACCTGGCCGAATTCCTGCGGACTCATGCTGAGACTGCTGCTGAGAACGAAATGCTGCGTGACGACGACCACGCAGCGCGGCCGGACATAGTTCTGTTCAACGGGGGGCTGTTCGAATCAGCGTTGCTGAAGCAGCGAATGACCGAAGTGCTTTCGTCATGGTTTAGCGAGGGCGACCGTGAATGGGAGCCGCTGATTCTCAACTGCGAACGCCTGGATTTGGCGGTGGCTCAGGGAGCTGCCTGCTACGGCATGGTGTCGCGTGGAATCGGCGTACGGATTTCGGCCGGCTTGCCTCGAACGTATTACCTCGGCGTCGAAACCGAAGCCGGCATGAACGCCGTCTGCCTTGTCCCGGCCGGCACAGAACCGGGCACCGACCTGGATCCGCCAGAACAGACCTTTCAACTGCAAACCGGCCGACCGGTTGAGTTCCCAGTGCTCTATTCGGGGACTCGCCTGACCGACGCGACGGGCACGGTTGTCGAATCCGAAAAGGAACAGCTCACCGCCCTGCCGCCGATCCGCACTGTGATCCGCAGCAGCGACAACAACGCAGGCGACACGGTGACGGTGCAGGTCAACGCACGGCTGACAGAAATCGGAACGCTTGACCTTTGGTGCGCGAGCACAACAACAGGCGAGCGCTGGAAGCTGCAGTTCGACGTGCGTTCCGCCGTTCGCACCGACGTCGCCGCTCACGAAGCCAGCGCCGCAGACGCGGAAGGCATCGTCGCCGCGGACACACTCACGCAGGTCGAAGCCATATTGCATTCGGTCTTCGGTAAAGACGGAACGGACAAGCCGGGCGGACTGGCCAAACGCATCGGGCGTGAGATCAGCATGAGTCGTTCCGATTGGCCGACGTCGCTGCTGCGTGAAATGTGGCGGGTATTGATTGAACTGGCCGATGGTCGCCGCCGCAGTGCAGCTCACGAATCCGCCTGGCTCAATCTACTCGGCTTCGCACTGCGGCCGGGCTTCGGCTACGCCATGGATGACTGGCGAATTGACACCACGTGGGACATTCTTCGAGGCAAGCTGATTCATGCCACACCCGAAGTCCGCAGCCAATGGTGGATCATGTGGCGACGCATCGCCGGAGGACTTTCCGGCGGCCAGCAAAACGCTACGGCATCGCAGCTTCTCAGTTCCATCCGCCAGACGGCTCAACAAATGAGTTCCGGTAAAGGCAAAGGTGGCCCGATCGCGTTGCACGAAAAAGACGCTGCCGAAATCTGGCGAGTCCTTGGCGCATTCGAACAGCTACCGCCGTCTGTCCGCCATGAACTGGGTGACATCGTGCTTCAGTTACTGCCTCGCCCTAAAATGCAGCCGATGCGAGAAGCCTTAGTGTGGACGCTGGGCCGACTGGGTTCGCGAGTGCCATTCAACGGCAACGCTCAATCAACGGTCAACGCCGACACGGCGGCTCGTTGGTTACAGCAATTACTAAGCATGCAACTGGAGGACGTCCAGACGCTGCCACTGGCGATCATGCAACTGGCTCGCCGCACCGACGACCGCTTCACAGACATCCCGGACGACGTTCGCGAAGAAGCAGCTCGCTACCTGAAAGAAATGGGCGGCTACCACTCACTGATCAAGCTAATCCGCGAAGCTGGCACAACAGACGCAGAAACAAAGGGAGCCCTCTTCGGAGAAGCACTTCCCCTCGGCTTAACCATGACATAATTGCCGGGCAGCCCCGGCGGGCGGTTGGCGTGGTGGGCGGTTGAGCTGGACGAAGGCTGAAGCGCCGGCGTTGCTCCCGATGGTCGCTGGGAGATGATCGGGCTTTCACGAGTCGACCAGGTATGGCAGATGAACGGAGGCCGACAAACGCCCACGGAATTTGTTTTCTGCTAAGAAGTCTTTGGGTGAAGGAAATTCCTGCGGCCCTCTGCAGTTCAACTTCTTACGCTCGAATAGTCCGATCCAATTCCTCAACAGGAAACACTCAAACCACGAAATCGAGCCTCCCCGCCTCCAGCGACCACCGGGAGCAACGCCGGCGCACCAGCCCTCCCACCATCACAAAGCCACCACGCCAACCGCCCGCCGGTGCATACCGGCTAACAGCAGTCAGTAGTGCCGCAGCAGTCTGTTCCGGGGAGGAGGTCCAGCTTTGGTTTGCCCTGTTTTGTGAATTTGGGGTCTCGGCGTTCGCTGCGGCGGCAATCAAAGTTCGCAGCCTGTTCAATTGGGATATCGTCGACCGGGACGATTGGTGTCATCTGGTCTGCGTAGGGGGCGGACGTGTAGAGTTTGAACGTCTTGTCGCAGACTGCCATACGTTCGCCACGAAACAGTTTGTGGCCATCGTCGTCTGTCACGGTCTTCCACGGTCCGTTATAAATGACGGCCTGGTGACGATCGAGACACGGGCCTTCTTTGCCCTTCCAGGCTCGCACGGTCAGGCTGCGAAATTCGATACCGTCGACCACGGCCCACGCTTCCTCCTGGCGATTGACAATTTCCAGACCGTAAAATCCGGCGGCTTCAAAGGCTTCCAGAAATCGGTCCTCGCGGAATGCACCGCTGATGCAGCCGCTCCACAGTTCTGCGTTGTTTTGCAAATTGGTCGGCACATCTTCATCGCTGACAATGTCGCTGATGATCGCACGGCCGCCACGTTTGAGGACTCGGAACACTTCCGCAAACAGCTGGTATCGGTCTTCGTTGCGGACAAGGTTCAGCACGCAATTGGACACAACGGCGTCCATGCTGTCGCTGGCAACCAACGGTGACTTTTCACGCAGTTCAGCGGCGGCTTCGTCGGCGGCCAGCCAGTCTGCCGCGGAACTGACAGGATGCTGCTGCAGATGCTGTTCGAACAATTCCATGTTCAACTGCAGATCCTGAATGCGTCCCTTGCGAAAATCGGTATTGCGAAATCCGATTCTGGAAGCGACCTCATCCTGATACTGTCGAGCCAGCTTCAGCATTTGGTCGTTGATGTCCACGCCAACGACGTAACCATCGGGGCCTACCACTTGCGAAGCGATGTAACAAATCTTGCCGCCGCCGGAGCCCAGGTCCAGCACATGGTCGCCTGGTTTCAGGTACTGAGATGGATCGCCGCAACCGTAGTCGCGTTCGATAATTTCGTCCGGAATGACCTTCAGGTACTTCGCATCGTAAGACACGGGACAGCACAAAGCGGGTTCCGCCGCTTCGGCCGCCGCGCCATAGCGATCTCGTACAGCGGCGTCGACGTTTAAAGAATCAGTCGGCTGAGTGGCTGACATGTGATGTTCGCTTTCTCAGGAAGACAAATATCGCACAAAAAGTGAGCCCCAGGCCGCCGCGCATCGTGGTCGCGCAGAGTTTCTGGTCGGTGCACTTACTGGCGAATTATAGCGGAATGAAGCGAAGCGTTCGACTGGCGCAGCAAAGGGTTGGATGAACATCGTACCGCTTCTGCAGCGGTCAGCGGTTTCAACGTCGCTGCAGTTGAGCCGCTAAATGCCCTTCAGAGTTGCAGCACCGTCTGTGGCCGTGTTGGGCGGTGCTCCGGCGGGTGCCGCTACGGTGATGTTTTCGCCGATGCCGATCTTTTCTGGTGCTGCCTGATACAGACTCATCGCTTCCGGCAAGAGGTCTCGCAGTGCGGCCGAACGGCGGGCGTCAGACGGGTGAGTGGACATAAATTCCATAGGTGCGGCACCGTCTTTTTCGCCAGCAAAACGTTCCCAGAACTTCGGACCTTCAGACGGATCGTAGCCCGCTTTGGCCATCAGCATGATGCCAATGTGATCGGCTTCCAGTTCGTGCTTGCGGCTGTACGGCAGAATGGCACCGTATTGAGCTCCCGCGCCATAGGCGGTGAGAACGATTTGTTGAGTGTTGTCGCTTTGTTCACGCATGATGTACTGCAGCGCTTCTTTCGCTTTGTTTTCCGCCGTCTGCAGCGACATGCGTTCGCCACCGTGCCGTGCGATGGCGTGACCGATTTCGTGCGACATCACGACGGCCAGTCCGGCTTCGGTCTGGCAGATTGGCAAAATACCGGTGTAGACAGCCACCTTGCCGCCGGGCAGACAGAAGGCATTTTGCGTCGGCGATTCGATCACGTTGAATTCCCATTCGAAATCCGGTCGATCAGCGACGGCCGCGATTCGTTGCCCCACGCGCTGCACCATTTCGATGAGGGCTTTGTCGCTGGTGACGGGCTCTTCTTTCAGGACTTCCTGATAGGCCGTCAGCCCCATCGCGTTTTCTTTTTCTTCCGACATGACCAGCAATTGACGCCGTCCGGTGACAGGAGCCGTCTGGCATCCCATCGCCAGCAGCATGCCTGCAACAATCGTGGTCAGCCAGCAGCACAACAGGATGTTTACCAGAGGCTGGTGCAGAGTAATTTTCATGACATCCGCTCAACATTGACCGAAAAACAGGGCGCAGCCGGTGCGCACCGGGACCATTCGATCCACAGGCTAGACGAAACCCAATATTTGCCTCAACACCGTTTTCGTCACGTACCGCGGCCGCTGCAATTGCCGTCGGCAGGCTTGTTGACGAACCAGCGAACATTGCCGATCGGAATAATCGGAAGATGCGGCACGACAATTCCGGGGGAAAATGCTCACCCTCGGGAAGCAATGGCACCAGTGCGTAAATGCTGACCTATCTTTTGGTTGAATTGCATAGGGTTGCCCGTCGGCAAAACCCACGTGCTGTCATTCCGTAGAGGTCCTGCCATGCTCAATCGCATTTGTAACGTCTTCACAGGTCGAGACTCGCGCCGCCAGGCTCGTTTAGCGATGGCGCGCATCATGACGCGCTTCGATCTGGTGCGCCTCAGCTTTAACGAAGGCATCCGCGAAGAACGGCGCCAGCGGGATGAGCATCATGTGGCCTTGGGCGTTTGGCTGTTTCCTTGTGAAGCCAGGCAGCCGACAGTCGATGTGGATATGTCCAGCGGCATGCCAGCCGTCACCAGCGACCTTCGCGCCGAAGGGTTTGGTGTAATGGTTCCGACTCGACTGACTCACGGAGCCTACCTTGTGGCCGCACCGGAAGAAGAAGGCCATTGGCGATACTTCCGCTGCACCGTTTGCCACAACACAGCTCAGCCCGGCGGTTGGTACCAACTGGGAATGCACGTCAACAACATGGCTGAACTGACAACTGGCCAGCGCACTGCCTTCCGTGAATACCTGGAAAGCGTCACCGGCGTGGTCCACGCCAAAGAGCCTGTTGAAGCTAACTGACGCGTGATGAAGAACCGCTGAAGCGCGATCACGCCGTCGTGGTTTCGGCTGCTTCCGTAATCTTCATCAGTGTGGCTGTTTGAGCCATCTGACTTTCCGATGGCAATCCCCAGGCCGCGTTGTCGCCGATCCTGAAGACATCGCGCGCCACCTGAGTGTTGAAGCGGTCGTCCAGAATTTCGCACTGATCCGGCGTCAGGAATCCCGGGTGAGCATGGCCGCAGACGTGAGCCAGTTGAAGCAACTCTTTGCGCAACGTCGCGACATAGTTGGCAAGGCGAGCCCCCTTGTCGGTTGGGTCCAGCCCTCGCATCAGCCAGCGGTTTTGAGTGGCGACTCCGGTGGGACAGTGACCGGTGTGGCAGCGTTGAGCCTGGATGCAGCCGATGGCCAGCATGGCTTCGCGAGCCACATGAATCATGTCGCAGCCCAGCGAAAACGCGAGCGCCGCTTCTTCCGGAAACCCCAACCGCCCCGCTCCGACAAACAACACGCCGTGATGCAGGTCTCGCTGAATGAACTCCCGGTAGACTCGAACAAACGCCAGCTTAAACGGCATTGCGACGTGGTCTGAAAAAACCAGCGGTGCAGCGCCGGTGCCGCCTTCGCCGCCGTCAACCGCGATATAATCCACGCCGCGATTTGTGGACTGCATCTGCTCTGCCAGTTCTGACCAGAAACCCTGATCACCAATCGCCGACTTGATCCCAATGGGAACGCCGGTTTCGTCGGCAAGCATTTCTACGAAATCCAGCATCGAATCCACGTCTCGAAACGCCGAATGACTGGACGGACTGATACAGTCTCGCCCCATCGGGATGCCTCGAATCGCCGCGATTTCCGGCGTGATTTTGGCAGCCGGAAGCAATCCTCCCATCCCAGGCTTGGCTCCCTGAGACAGTTTGATTTCCACCGCCTTCACGCGATTCCGGCTGACGTTGTCTTTGAACTTCTGCAGATCAAAGCGGCCGAAGTCGTCGCGACAACCAAAGTAGCCGGTGCCGATCTGCCAGATTAATTCGCCGTCATGATTGTGGTGCTTCGCAATCGCGCCCTCGCCCGTGTTGTGCAGGCAGCGAGCCAAAGCACAGCCGCGATTGATGGCTTCCACCGCTGCGCCGCTTAATGAACCGTAGCTCATGCCGGAAACGTTGATGACGGAATCCGGCCGAAACGCGTGCTTCCTCCCTCGAGCCGCTCCCAACACTTTTGCGCAGGGGACGGTGTGGTTTTCGTCGTAGCCGGGTTGGCCTTTGCGAATTTCGGGCAGAGGAAACGTCGACTGTTTAATGATCAAATAGTTCGGCGATGATTCCAGGTCGTTGTCGGTGCCGAAGCCAAAATAGTTGTTCTGCTTTTTGGCGGATGCGTACACCCACGTCCGTTGATCGCGAGTGAATGGGCGTTCTTCGTCGTTGTTAGTGACGATGTACTGCCGCAGCTCAGGCCCCACCATTTCCAGTAGGTAACGAAAGTGCCCGATCACCGGGAAGTTGCGCAGGATCGCATGCTTCGTCTGAATCACGTCATACAACGTGATCAACAACAATAAGCCAACCACAACCCAGACAATAGGCATGCTGTTATTCCAAAGTTTTGCGGACCTCGAAGGCGAACCACGGATGAACACAGATTCACACGGATGAATGCACTACGTCATGGACTCCAAACTGATTCACGTACGAATGGGGCCAATGTGACGAAACGAATTCTGTGGAACACTCCCAAATCCGTGCGCATTCGTGTCCATGTGTGGTTCAATTTTTGTCACGACGCAATCGCCTTCTTTAACACAGGTTCCAGCACCTGTGCGTGGTTGTAGAAACCGAGGTCTGACGGGTGCGAACCATCTGTTGTGTCATCACGATCCTGGTTCAGCAGCAAATCGCCGTCGACGTACGACAAATTACCAACGCCTGCATCCAACAGCTTTTGGTATTCCGCTTTAAAGGCCGCTCGGCTTGTGTCGTTGCGCTTTTGACTGGATGGCTTGATCCATGAATACGAATAGGTCCGATCCTCCACCAGCACGATCGGCACGTCTGGATGAGCGGCTCGTAGCTGCTTCACGATCGGCACGGTGCGAGCCGTAACTTCCTTCGCGACCATGTTCGGCAGGCAGTCCAGCACGTATACGGCCGGATCGATTTCGACCAGAAACTGCCCCACTTCCTTTTCCAATTTGCCGTTACCGGAGAAGCCGAGGTTAATGGTTGGTCGATCCAGCCGTCGCCCCAAAATTGCAGGGTGAGGCATGCCTGGCCGAGAAGCGCAGGCTCCATGAGTGATCGACGTGCCGTAAAACACAATCGGTTTCTCTTTGCGCGGCGCGATCGGTTCGAACTTGTGATCAGTCGGGACGCCGATCTTCAGAAATTCCGTGCCGTTGTACAACGGTAAGTAAACGGCGTAGTCTCGCAAGCCGGGTCGCAGTCCGTTCACCAGAGACACGTTCATTTCCTGAGCATTCGGGCGCACGACGGCCACCCACTTCCAGGTTCCATCGTCGTCGCGAGCGTACAAGTCGAGACCACTGACGCCGGTTGCCGGCATGTGAGCCATCGCCAGGTTGCGGAATGTCACTTTGTAGTGAGCGTGGATTTCCGTCGCGTCTGTACGAAACTGGACCATCATTCCAGACGAATGACGACTCAGCCCCCACACGGCGTCGCGAACGACGCCCTTCGCTCGACCAGGCAAGCGGTCGAAGTACTTCTCGGTGTCGTTGAAAGCTCGCCCTTCCACCCCCCATTCCTGAACGTCGTGCCACTTGATTTCCGGCTTTTCCTGAAAAGCGAACGCGGGCAAGCCTGTTGCAGCCAAACCGGCAGCAGAAGTTCCAAGGAAGGTTCGTCGGGAAAGTGAGGTGGGCATTAACGTGGCTCCGTTGTAGGTGTGAAGAAGCGTTTGAGGTGGGCGACTGTGTTCAGAAACAATAGCAGAGACACTGGCAAAGTGAAAAGCGAACGCGTCTGCAAGTGCGGCGCGTCTCGGTGATTTGGAGGTACTCGATTTCGCCAGAAATCCTAAGCCGCGATCGAATCGCAGGAACTTCGGTGAGTCTCACCACAAGGCGCCGCTGAATGAAATGAGTCACGCGCGATCAAATGGGAAGGGAATCACGTCGGCGATGCTGTCGGCACCGGTGAGACACATCAGCAAGCGGTCGAAACCGAGCGCAACGCCGGAACATTTCGGCAGGCCGGATTGCATAGCAGCTTTCATCCTCGCCGCGCCGGGCAATGCAGCAGTGGCGTGAGCCTGCCTTGCGGTATTCTGAGCCGCCTCACGGCGCTGTAGTTCGTCTGGATCGACTAGTTCCTGGTAGCCGTTGCACAGTTCGATGCCGTTACTGTACAGCTCAAAGCGACACGCCGTGCGCGCGTCGTGTGGATTCTGTTCGGCCAGAGCGGCCTGTGAAATCGGATAGTCGTACAGGAATTCCGGTTGCTCAACGCCAAGCTTCGGTTCGACGCATTCAGCAAGTAGCAGATTCAACAGATCATCGCGATCGTTGGACAATGGACTGTTGTGAAGCCCGTCCAGTTGATCTGCAACAAGTCTCTGCAGATCGCCAAGTGATGCGTCCAACACGCTTTCACCAATTGCAGTATGAAACGCCTGGTCGTAGGTCGTCTGTTTGAAGCGTTGGGACATTGCCGTGCTGTTGGGCAATCGTAGCGAGGTCAAACTTTCCAGCAGCCAATGCACAAGTGCTTCTGTCAGTTCCATCTGATCCCGATACGTTGTGCCGACGCCGTACCATTCCACAATCGTAAATTCGGGATTGTGACGCTGTCCGACTTCGCCAAGTCGAAACGAACGAGTGATCTGGAAGATGGATCCGCTACCTGCGGCCAGCAAGCGTTTCATGCCGGCTTCCGGACTGGTCTGCAGGTACATGGGTTCTGCGTCGTCGTCCGCGTTGACGGTGAATGGTTCCAGGTGAGCGTCCACGACCACGTCGTGTGACAGCAGCGGCGTTTCGACTTCGGTGTAGCCATAATGTGCGAAAAACCGCCGCACCTCGCTTAGCATGCGAGCTCGCAGTTTCAGCATGTCCACAGAACACGTGGGCCGCCACGGTTGCGATTCGTGAGGAAACTCGCCAGTCATTTTGAATCGATGACTGCCCTCACGGCAGAAGCCAAACGCCGCATCCCTTCACGAATGCCGGCGGCGGCGAGAACTCCGTAGCTAAGTCGCATTTGGTGGCGAGGACGGTCTTCCCATCCGGACGGATAGCACAGTTCGCCCGGGACATACATGACCTTATCGACCTCTGTCGCGCGAGCGAACAACGGGCTGTCGAAGCCGGTGGGAATGTGTTCTGGCAGCGACATCCAAACGTATAAACCGCCAGCGGGCGTTCGCCATGTGACGCCGTCGATGCCTGAAAAGAATTCTTCCGCCGCCGCGACCATTGCGTCTCGCTTGGCACGGTAGCTGGTTCGCAGCCCGGCCAGATGGTCCCAGTACTCGCCCGTGCGAAGCACTTCGGCCACGATATTTTGACTCAAGTGTCCGCTGCCGAAGTCCTGATTTCCCTTCAGGTCAGAAATTGGTTTCACCAGTTCGGGCGGCAAGACGCTTAGACCGACTCGCAGACCCGGCGAAAAACTTTTTGAGAACGTTTGAGACAGCACGACGTGTTGCTGGTCGCCGGAATCATATCCCGTGTCGAATGACCAGATGCTGGGAAGTTCTTCCCCGTCGTAATGGAGTTCTCGATAGGCCGCGTCTTCCAGCAAATAGATCGGGTGATCCTGTGACCAGCGTTTGGTGACCTCCAACAACTTCGGCCGGCGATCGTTGCTCACAGAGATGCCAGCCGGGTTGTCGTGATAACTGACCACGTAAACCAGCTTCACTTTGTGCAACTGGCCCAGTTCGTCGATACGACGCAGCTCGGCATCCAAAGCGTCCGGACACATACCGTTGTCGTCGGTCTTGACCGGAATGACCTGAGCACCAACACCGTCCAGCACGCCGAGATACACAAAGTAAGTCGGCGCGGCAACGAGGCAGATATCACCTTCATTGAAGATCGCTTCTGTCAGCAGCGCCAGCAACTGCTGCGAGCCCGTTGTGAGCATGATCTGATCGAGCGGCACGTTGTGGACTCGATCTTCATCGCCTTCCAGCCGCGCGAGGTAATCACGGAAGACCGCGCGCACGCGATCGGATCCGCCCGTGGTGCCGTATTGCAGAGCAAGTTTTCCGGTTTCGGAATCGGACAGCAGGCGGCTGGCAGTCTTGTCCACCAGTGCCGTTGGCAGAGTTTCGGGATCGACGAATCCGGCCGCCAACGATAGACAATCGGCGTTTTCGATGCCCTGTTGCATCAGATAGCCGATTGCCTGCCCGTCGGCTCGTTGCGCGCTGACAGAAGGAGTGAACGCTGAGGCTGTTGTGGACATGTTCACTACTTCTTAACGATCCAAATATTGCGATAAACAACCGGATTGCCGTGGCCCTGCAGGTAAATCGGACCAGGACCTTCTGCTTCCGGATACTTGCCGGGCGTGGCGTGAGGCAATTCCAGATCGTCATGAATCAAAATGTCATTGTGCCGAATGGTGACTCGCGCGTTGGCGACTTTCTTGCCGTCTTCCCAGCGAGCAGCCGTGAAGTCGATGTCGTAGCTTTGCCATGACAGTGGCGGAAAGCAGGCGTTGACGTTCGGTTCGGCAATCTGGTAGATGCCGCCGCATTCGTTGTCTTTGCCTTCCAGACCGAATGAATCCAGTACCTGACATTCGTAGCGGCCCTGCAGATACACGCCACTGTTGCCTCGAGCCTGCCCGCGAGCGTGCGGCTTAAACGGCGTGCGAAATTCCAGGTGCAGCGAATAGTCGTCGAACTTTTCTTTGGTTTCGCAGTCGGCCGCCAGATGCTTGCCGTCGACAACTTTGCCATTTTTGAAGTGGTCAGCCGTCGAACCGTCGAACAAAACCAAGGCTCCTGCAGGTGGCTTCTTCCCAAGCGTCGCGCTTTTGCGATTGGCTTTCTTCAGAGTTCCTACAACCTTGCCTTCGATATCCTGAATCTCAGCCTTGCCGTCCTTGATCACAGCGAAGCCTTCGTCGGATGTCAGTTTAGTGACTCCGTCTTTCGTGCTGCCAGAGGCCTTTGCGTGGGCGTTCACATCGCCAACCGCGCCTGCGCCCGGCAGGCCGCCGACGTATGCCACGCCGTCGAACTTGTGATCGCCCAAAGCAATCACCTGCAGTGCGAACGGCAGCTTCTCGCCGTCGATTTCAAGGTTCCCGCTGTACTCACCCTGGATCTTAAAATCTTCGCCCGCCTTGGCCGGGTCCGTGTAGATTTTCTCATCGGCCACGCAGGCGGCACTGGAAAGCAAAGCGAAGACAGAACACGCTGTAAGACAGTGGGCAATTGTTTTCATTGTGAATTCGGCGTGAAAAACAGGAAAGGGAATTGGCAATCGGTGCGCGTTTGGTCGGCGAGTCCATTACGATGCCGACTTCGCGAACTAGATGCATCTTTGCGGGCACGACTGGAAACTTCAAACCATGCCGGACGACAATCCCGCCAGATCTCACCTTGATCCTCCGGCGTCATCCACAATTCGCCCGAATGGCGGCAACTCGGCAACTACAACTCTGATCGCGGCAGTCGCCGCTTTCAGCGTCTATTTTTGCATGTACGCGTTCCGCAAGCCGTTCACCGCGGGCACGTACGAAGGGCAGGAATTATACGGTCTGGGCCTGAAAAGCCTGCTGGTGCTGTCTCAACTTTGCGGTTACATGCTGTCGAAATTCATCGGCGTCAAGGTCGTGTCTGAGATGCCTCGATCCCGCCGAGCCGCCGCGATGGTGGGCTTGATGCTGTGGGCCGAACTGGCGTTGGTCGGATTTGCGTTTCTACCGATGCCCGGCAAAGTGCTGATGATGTTCCTGAACGGCCTGCCGCTGGGCATGATTTTCGGACTGGTGCTGGCTTATCTCGAAGGCCGCCGACACACAGAAGCGCTGGCCGCCGGCTTGTGCGCCAGCTTTATCGTTTCATCAGGTGTCGTTAAGTCGGTTGGCCGCTGGCTGGTGGTCAACAAGGGCTATTCGGAATTCGAAATGCCGTACATCACGGGCCTAATGTTCTTGGGGCCGATGCTCTTCTTTGTGTGGCTTCTTCAGCGTACTCCAGACCCCAGCGACGTCGATCGTCAACTGCGGTCAGAACGCACCATCATGAGTCGCACGCAGCGCAAAGAATTCTTCGCGGCGTATCTTCCAGGACTGTGTGCGTTGTTGTTTGTGTACATCGTGCTCACGGTCATTCGCACCATGAGAGACGACTTCGGCGTCGAAATCTGGCGTGCTCTGGGTGTAACAGAAAAGCCGGAAATCTTCGCTCAATCAGAAACCGTGGTGGCCATCGTCGCGACGGTGTTGAATGCATTTGCCATCTGCATCGTTGGCAACCTGTCGGCATTAACAGCAGCGACTATGCTAATGAGCGGCGGGTTCTTGATCGTCGTCGCAGCGGCACTCGGCCAATGGTTCGGCCTGCTGGCTCCGTTTCCGTTTATGGTGGCGTGCGGCGTCGGCCTGTACATTCCGTACGTCGCGTTTCATACCACGATTTTCGAACGCATCATTGCGGCGTCGAAGCGAATGGGGAATCTTGGCTTTCTGATGTACCTGGCCGATTCGATCGGGTACCTCGGCTATTCGGCCGTGATGGTGTGGAAGACAGCTTCGCCCGATCATTCCGGCATCTTCCCTTTTTTCCGCCTGATGATGCTGCTAACGTCCCTGGTCTGCGTGGGCGTGCTGCTCTACGCCCTCGCGTTTTTCCGGCGAGTCCTCACCGCCGAACGGGCGGAGGAAACCGTTGTCAGCTAGCTTTGTTGTGAACGGTTCGGGCTCGTAGGAAAAAGCCTTTGTAGTCCGAAACGCTTGTTTCGCGGACACAAGTCAGCGAGATTCGCAGTCGCTCACGCGGCACGATTTTTTCATTATTGAGCCGGTTGAATTCCTCCTGACACAAAGAATAGTGCGGTTATTAAGTTTGCAGATGTCCGCGGTTTACAGAACCAAATCCGATAGTCGCAAGATTTCCTCCGGTCGTGGAAAATCGCGTGGCCATCGATCGGCGGTCCGCTGCATCCCTCCCCTCCCAGCCGAAGGCAAGGGAGGGGGCGAACGAGCGCAGCGATGTTCGGGGGAGGGCCGTCTGCGCATCCCGCGCTGTGCGACTGCAGCGAGACGACATGCATTCCCCCCTCCCGAACGTTGCTTCGTTCCGTCCGACCTCCCCCGACGCTGCGCTGGGAGAGGTATTGCCGCGCCGCCAACGAGGAAACTCAAAGTCGCATGAACTCCACACCAACCATGACCACACCCACAACCAGTCTCGCCGCCGTCTTCACGCAACCCAACCATCCGCTTGAGCTCCGCAATCTTTCTTTGCCACCACTGGCGGCCGGGGAAGCGTTGGTTCGGATCACTTGCTGCACCATTTGCGGCAGCGATCTGCACACGTTTACCGGAGCTCGATCGTCCCCCGCTCCGTCAGTCCTGGGCCATGAAATTCTGGGTATCGTCGAATCCGTTTCCGACAACGTCACGGATGTCGCTGGGAAGGCTATCAAAACGGGCGACCGGATTACGTGGTCAGTGGCCGCATCCTGTGGAACCTGCGAACGCTGCGATCGACGCATGCCTCAAAAGTGTGAGTCGCTGTTTAAGTATGGCCACGAACTCTGCGGAGACGGCGCGGAACTGAATGGTGGGCTTGCTGAACACTGCGTGCTGAAGCCTGGCACTGCGATCGTGCGACTGCCGGATCAACTGCCGGATACTGTGGCGTGCCCCGTCAACTGCGCGACTGCTACCGTCGCTGCCGCTTTTGCAGCCGCAGTTCGACAAGACGAGAGTCTTCGCGATCGCCGTGTGCTGATCTACGGAGCGGGCATGCTGGGTCTGACGTCCGTCGCTTTTGCAAAAGTCGCCGGCGCGGCGAATGTCACTGTTTGTGACGTCAGCGAAACTCGACGCGAACTGGCCACGAAGTTTGGAGCGACAAATTCCTGTGCAGAAGTCACCGCCGACGACTTTGACTGCGTGTTCGAAATGTCGGGGCATCCAGCAGCCGTGCATTCCGCCATCAACGCGGCCGGTATCGGAGGACGAATCGTTTTGGTTGGCAGCGTGAGTCCTTCACCACCCGTGAACGTTGATCCGGAACGGATCGTGCGACGTCTGTTATCGATCCACGGCGTTCACAACTACGCCCCCAAAGACCTGCAGACGGCAGTCAACTTTCTGACAGAACATCACGCCGACTTCCCATTCGCAACGCTGGTTGAGGCGTCCTATTCGTTGAACGACGTGAACGACGCGTTCCAGTACGCCGTGCAACAACGGCCGATTCGAGTGGCGGTCCGGCAGGCTGGCGAAAGCTGCTAACGAAAAGAAGCCCGACTTTTTTGAAAGCCGGGCTTCGTCTTAGCGTTCGAAGTTCGTTTGCTGAGCCTAACGAATGCTCGCGCGAACTGGTGTAGGCTCCGCCACTGGGTTTTCGCCTCGTTCTTTGACGCGGCCAATCGCTGTGGCCAGAATCATTTGGGCACCCGCCAGATCCTGTTGAGCGAAGTAAGGCACCTTGACGCCGATCTGGTTGTACTTGTACTTTTGAGCCAATTGTTGCCAGCTCATATTGTCCGTCTGGGTCCACATCGCGGCCTGTGCTGCCTGAGGAGCCAGTCGACCAGTGGCGACCATCGTAATCAGCTCAGTGAGAACTGGATCGGTCGTTCGTTCTTCAACAGGAATCAGCGTGTATTTTGCTGATGGTGTTGGGTCCGCTTTTCCGTGATCAAGACAGACAGTGACAAAAGGCACTTTCACGCCTTTTTCCGGCGGGATTGAGAAGAATCCCTGACCGCCGCCACCACCACCGCCGCCCAAGCCGCCACCACCGCCAAGGCCGCCGCCCTGGCCGCCGCCGCCGAAGCCGCCGCCACCCTGCTGCTGGCCACCGCCCTGGCCGCCTTGGCCGCCGCCAAGTCCACCGCCGCCGAGGCCACCGCCGCCCAAGCCGCCACCGCCGCCACCAAACTGCTTCAGCACGGGCGTGGCAATAAAGGTTTTCGGCAGTTCAACCGTGACCGGTTTGTCGGTCTTGTTCCCGATGATCACATATCCGCCCATCGGACCGTGCATCACAACCTGAGTGTGCAGGGTGTCGTCTTTCATGCCGTCAAACAGGGCCACGCGTTCAGCCGTTTTGTCGAACCGAGGCACCACGACCGGGTAGGTTTTGTGCTTCCGAGACGTCCGCTCGCGCCGAGACGAGGCGGGCTCCGCACCGTCGGCCGTTTGTAGGAAAAGACCGACCATAGCAGCCGCCAAAAGGGCGAACGTGTGTTTCTGCAGACGCATTACCTGAACTCCTGTATACTTAGGCCGGAACAACTTGGCACTCAAACACGACGATTTGGTACCCGCCGCCTCAAAAACGGGGCGTGCTTGTGGGTGCAAAACGATTTTCGGAAGACGTGTTCCATCAGTTTATCGCCGATTTTCAGACATTCGCAACAAAATTCCCTGCAGATGATGGCATCCCGAGGGCAGTTGCCTTCGCACAACCGGATCACGGAAGCGGCGTCGGAGCGGCAGAGTTTGCCGATCGATGGCATCGTGACGGCGAGAGCGGCCTTCAGAATCGCAACTTCGTGGGCGTCTGACGCCGTTTCGCGGTGCCGCAGACAGATCCGTGAGAAAACCGAGCTTCGGCGTCGCATCGGCAGGTCCGGGCTTCTACATTCCGCCGCATGGCACAACTTAGCATCAACAACGTTACTTTCGCGTTCTCTCAGCCCGCATTGCTGAAGGACGCGACGCTGCACATCGAACCCGGCGAACGGGTGGGCCTGGTGGGCCGCAACGGAGCGGGCAAGTCGACTCTACTGAAGATCATTAACCGCGAATTGCAGCCGGACGACGGCAGTCTGGACATTTCCGCCGACATCGTCGTGGCCAAGCTGGCTCAGGAAGTCCCCGAAGTCGACGGCCAGACCGCCTTCGACGTCGCCGCCGGCGGATTTGCTGAACTGGCCGAAGCCGTCAGCATCTATCGCAGCCTGAATGAAGCCATGCAGGCTGGCCGGGAACTCACCGCCGCCGAACAGACGTCCTACGACAACGCCAGCCACGCTCTGGCAGACGCGGAATTGTGGGACGCGGGCGATCGTCTGGAAGGACTTCTGGCAGAAATGCAACTGCCCTGCGACGTGCAGTTCAACGACCTTTCGGCCGGAATGAAACGACGCGTCCTTCTGGCTCAGGCCATGATCCGTCGCCCGGACATTCTGTTGCTGGACGAACCGACCAACCATCTGGACATCGAATCCATCGTCTGGCTGCAGTCGTACCTGAAACGCTTCACAGGGACGCTGGTCTTTATTACTCACGATCGAGTCTTCCTGCAGGACATCGCCAACCGCATTGTCGAAATTGACCGCGGCCGGCTGTTCGACTGGACCTGTGACTACGCCACATTCCTCAAACGCCGCGACGACATGCTCGCCGCCGAAGAGGTCGCTCAGGCACACTTCGATCGTAAGCTGGCAGAAGAAGAAAAATGGATTCGTCAGGGCATCAAAGCGCGAAGAACTCGTAACGAAGGCCGTGTCCGAGCCCTCAAAAAGATGCGTCAGGAACGCAGCGAACGACGCAGCAAGACGGGCACCGCCAAGCTACATCTGCAGGAAGCCGACCGATCGGGACGACTGGTCGCCGCCGTCAAAAACGTCACTCATGGCTTCGACGGCCCGCCGCTGATCACAGACTTCACAGCTACCGTTTACCGAGGCGATCGGATCGGCTTGATCGGTCCCAACGGAATCGGCAAGTCAACGCTGCTGAAGATCCTTCTGGGTGAACTCACGCCAAACTCCGGCACCGTACGACTCGGCACCAATCTTTCTGTCGCTTACTTCGACCAGTTGCGGGGCCAGTTAGATCCGTCCAAGTCCGCTCGCGAAAACGTCAGCGAAGGCACCGACGAACTTTTGATTCATGGCAAGAAGCGACATGTGATGGGCTATCTGCAGGACTTCCTGTTCGCGCCGGATCGAGCTCACACGCGAGTCGAATACTTAAGTGGCGGTGAACGAAACCGTTTGCTGCTGGCCAAGCTGCTGGCCAAACCCGCCAATGTCCTCGTCCTGGACGAACCCACCAACGACCTCGACGCAGAAACACTGGAACTACTGGAAGAAACACTGCCTCAGTTTGAAGGCACGATCCTATTGGTCAGCCACGACCGAGCGTTCCTGAATAACGTCGTCACCAGCACGATCGCCTTCGAAGGTGACGGAGTCGTCCGCGAATACGACGGCGGCTACGACGATTGGTTCCGTCAAAAAGAAGAAGGAGCTGCGGCGGCATCAAATCTGTTCACTGCACCCACAAAGACAGCACCATCGCCCGCTCCCGCTGCCAAAGCTAAAAAACTTAGCTACAAAGATCAGCGCGAGTTGGACGAGCTACCGAATCGCATTGACGAGTTAGAAACCTTGCAGGCCGAGTTACAGAATCAAATGGCGCAACCAGACTTCTTCAAACAGGACGGCGCCGAGATCGCTCAAGCCCAGGCCGACCTGCAAAAAATGGCCGACGAACTCGCCCACTGCTACCAACGCTGGGAAGAACTCGCCTAATGCCGGTACGCACCGGCGGGCGGTTGGCGTGGCGGGCGGTTGAGCAGGATGAACACGCAATCGCCGGCGTTGCTCCCGATGGTCGCCTTCGGGCCGGTGTGCATTGGCGTGGCGAACGCGTGAGCAGGATGATGGCGGAAGCGCCGGCATGGCTCCCGATCGTCGCATTCGGGCCGGTACGCACCGGCGGGCGGTTGGCGTGGTAAGCGTGTGAGCAGGATAAACACGCAATCGCCGGCGTTGCTCCCGATGGTCGCTGAGGTGGGTGTGACAGTCATCGCCGCTGCTATGGGACAATGCGAACCGGCGCTCGTTGCTATGCACGCCATGAGCTGGGGCGATTCTTAATCGGCGCAGTCCGCGCGCACTGCTTGCGACGCGAGAGGTGCGTTTTCAAGTCCTACTTTACTTCGGGTCGGTTCGCATTATGCTGAACAGGTCACCCTGCCCCTGCGGGTCGTGATTAAACACACACTATAGACCTTGAGATTGAGCGTGACGTATGGCGGACGCGAACACAAACGGGGACTCAGTCAAGGAGGGAACGGCGGATGACGAACTGCAGGTTCGTTTCGATAAGGTGCTTCGGAAAGAACGCGAAGCGATTCGGCGGCGGCGTGAATCGTTTCTGCCGCCGGAAGACGGGCTGCCACAAAACCTGACGGGACTCGTGTTTTCCGGCGGTGGCATTCGTAGCGCAACGTTCAATCTGGGAATTCTGCAAGCGCTGGCCGCATTCGATTCGCAACATGAGGCACCAGACAAGGATGCGGACGATGCATCAAACGCCGTTGATCGTCCGGCGACGACCGCGCCTGATTCCAACGACGATAAACAGCCCGGTCACCGCGAGACCGGTATTCTGCAGGCGTTCGACTACCTGTCGACTGTTTCCGGCGGTGGCTACATTGGAAGCTGGTTGTCGTCGTGGATCTACCACGAATCCGTCTGTACGGAACAGAAGTCCGACAAGAACAAGCCGGGTTCAACTAAGCCGCCATGTCTGTCGGCGTTGGTGAGTGTTCAACGCAAGCTCGCTCGTTCTGTGACTCGCAACCGTCGAGCGGATTCGGGCAATCAGATTGAACCGCAACAGGTGGCTCACCTGCGACAGTTCAGCAACTACCTGTCGCCTCAAGTGGGTCTGTTTTCATGCGATACATGGACACTGCTGTCGATCTATCTCCGCAATTTTCTGCTGAACCTGTTGCCGCTGGTGTTGCTCGCGTTTTCAGGACTCATCGGCGTACTGCTGATGGTCAAGATATTCGGCGCTTCCTTTAGCGAAAAAGTCGACTTTTGGGCGACGCCCTCACTTTTTCCGGGCATGACGCTGGCCCGTGTGTACGCGGTGCTTCTGACAATGCTGGGCTGGCTGACTTTCGCGCGCTGCCTTGCTGCCGTGAAACGAGCTCCCCGATCGTGGAGTACATTTTCGCCTGCGTTCTGGAAACTACTCTGGGTAATTCGTAACCCTGTTCGGGCAGCGAAAGGTGAAGAGCCGTCGGACGAACCGAAATTGGGCGACACGGCTTACACAATTCGAAGCATGACAGCGACAGTTGTCTGTTGTTCACTAACAGCCGTCTGCGCCGTTCCGTTCCTGGCGATGCACGATCGGCTGGAAAGGTTTGGAAGATGGATCTGCAGCGTATCTGGCCTGCAGACCTGGGCGGACGGGGGTACTGATGGGATTCTGAAATCTGTGGGAGAATTCGCCACCAGGGAACCGGCACTGATCGCATTGATGTCGTACGCGGCAATGCTGCATGCGGGGCCGGCTCTGTTTACCTTTTTTCACAAGGGACCAGACCCGAAGAAATCGTGGAGCCTCGGCCAGCGAATATGGAGTACCGGGGCGTCAGTCGCGTTCGGCACGATTTCCGGAGCTGTGGGTGGGCTTGTACTGTGGTTGTGCGTTGTCAGCCCCGACTGGAACGCGGCGGAAGAACCGGATCTCTACGTTGTCCTTGGCCCTCCGATCGTTTTGATGACGTTCTTTCTGGGCGTTGTTTGTGAGGTTGGATTTTCTTCGCGCAGTTCGTCCGTGCACGAACGTGAATGGTGGGCTCGCTTTGGCAGTTGGATGCTGATCATTGGATGCACCTGGCTGTTCGTTACGAGCGTCGCCGCGTATTCCGGCGCCGTGATCGACTGGCTGACTCCCAAGCTGCACGCAGCGGTGGCAACAGGAGCCATCAGTCTTTCGGCGGTGGGAGCGTGGCTGGGACAGCGATCCAACACCAGGAACAGTGGCACAGGACCGGTTAGCAATTTGGTTGTCCGGCTTGCTCCGGGGCTGTTTGTGGTCGGGCTGGTGATGTGCCTGTCATGGGTCGTCCGAACGAATGTATTGCAGGTCGCCAGTGAAAAGGAAGTACCGCTGCAGTACACGGAGCCGGTTCCCAAGTATGCACCGCGCAGCACAAAGACGACTCTCAGCATAGCGAAAGACGGTTCTGCGTCGTCTGTCCGAAGCGCTGAAACAACGGAAGCAACCAGTCGTTATCCGCGCGTCTATCGGTTGGGCGTAGAACGGATTCGTCACGCGATTCAACACGCTTACTCCAGCACGTTGTGGCTGTGCTTGATCGTGCCGGCGGCCGTGGCGTTGGTGCTCTCCACGCGATTCGACATTAATCAACATTCCCTCAATCGCGGCTACGCGAATCGACTGATCCGCTGCTATCTGGGGGCGACCAACCCCAACCGACGCCCTCAGGCAACCACGGGCTTCGATCCGGAAGACGACTTTCCGGTGGCGTCACTGTCCCCACTTCCGCCGGGAGTCCGAATTGAACCTGAAGAACCTGACCTGCTGGAACGTCTTTACCGAGGGCTCGTGATCGGCCTGCCGCTTGCCTACAACGTCGCGACAGAAAACATCACACAGAAGCCAACGGAACAGGACTCAGCAGACGACAAGCCGCCTCGTTTCTACGACGGGCCTTTGCATCTGATTAACACCGCACTGAATGTGTTTTCCAGCCACGACTTAAGTCGTCAGGAACGGCGTGCAGAATCGTTTGTGATTTCTCCATTGTACACCGGCTACGTACTGGCTGGGGAAACACAACAAACGCCGTCGGCTCCACAAAAGAGCGACACTCTTCCCGAGCAGACGGCCGAAACATTTGAAGAACCGCCGTTGGAATATTTCGTTCCGACGGCGGGTTACGCAGACGATATCAAACTTGGTTCGGCGTTCGCCATTTCAGGAGCGGCCGCCAGTCCAAACATGGGATATCACACCATGCCATCGCTGGCGGCGCTGATGACCTTGTTCAACGTTCGAACAGGTTGGTGGCTGCCGAACACCAATCAAACAGACCGAGTTGCTTTGCACAGTTCCGGTCCGTGGTACGGATTACGATACGTGGCACGCGAACTCTTCAGCCGTACCACGCGACGTTCCAAATACATCTACACCAGCGATGGCGGACACTTCGAAAACCTTGGCGCGTACGAACTGATTCGGCGGCGCTGTCGGTTTATCATCGTGACAGACGCGACCGCCGACCCATTGTATCAGGGCTACGACTTTGCAGGTCTGGTTCGCAAGTGCCGGATTGACTTCGGTGTTGAAATTGAAATTTCGACGCACGGCATCGAACCGGACGGCATCGCTACGATGCGGGCCGGGAAGCAGCGAGTCACACTTGATGATCGCATCTCCGGCTGCAACTATGCTCTGGGCATCATTCGCTATCCGCCATCGGAAGTGACAGACGAAGAGGCGGCGGAACCATCGTTGAATTCGGACGGGCTATTGATTTACATCAAATCATCGATGGCCGAAGCTGACGCAAAAGACCAACCCGATTTGCGCGAGTACGCTCTTCTGAATCCTTCGTTTCCGCATGAACCGACGCTGGATCAGTTTTTCAGCGAATCTCAGTTCGAAAGTTATCGCCTGCTGGGCGATCGAGTGATGACTCGCGTACTAAAGGACTTGTTCCAGCCGCCAGACGACGACGATGCGGATGACGCCCCACGAGCTAATCAACCGGAGGCCGAATCTGCACGCGACGCGGATGTGGCGACGGGCGAGCGTCAAATCGACACTGGACAGCCCCAGACCAAAGGCGAACCACTGGCGCTCGCGCTCTAGAATCTTGTCGACATGAAACGCAGCTACAGTGCTCAGGACATGTCGTCGGTCACATCGCTGCCATCCGGCTGGATTGACGCCCGTCCCGGCGGCGGGCCACCGGAACCAACGGTGCATTCTGTCAGCAATGTGGAATCCGTACGACGAGACGTTAAGTTAAAGAAGATCGAGCAGCGGCGCGAAGAACTGCAGATACTAGTTGACAAGTTCACCGCCCACTGCCGTCGCTACACGCGGTGATCTTATGGCTTCTGCACTTCCAACCTGATGTTCAGGTAAAGGTCATTGGCCACGGGTACCGACGCCAGGTTGCCCATCTTCAACTCTGCCCGAATGCGGACCTCATAGTCACGCGATACTTTTGCGTTACCGGCGTCTTCCGCGTTGATCCACCCGATAGATTCTTTCATCAAATCCTTTTGCAGTTTCACAAACCCGACTTCGGAAAGCTCATACGCTCTGGCCGCTTCGTTCCAGGTTAGCGTCAGGCCTTCCACATTGGAGCCTGTTGGCTCCTGTACCTTTGTCGTGAGGCCCAGATCTTGGGACGTCAGGACAAGTGTCAATGTGGCGCTGGCGGGCTGAGGGAACTCACCATCGGGCACGGCCACGCCGATCGTGAATGGTCGTGGCATGAAGGCCGTTGCTTGGGCCGGATCCAGTTCCGTGTCGTTACTGCCGGATTTCAAACCGACACGATACCCAACTTGTAAGTTCTCCCGCGTCCACAGAAATGCAGAAGAACTTGCGCTGTCCGTGACAACGGGAATTTCCAGCGGTTGCGATACGCCATACGGAGTCGCCACATGCACGTTCACCACGTGTTCGGGCTGCTCGCAGCGTTCTTTCCGGTTGCATTGAAAGCTATCAACCACCGCGACGCCGGCCGGGATCGTCACCTGCATCACCTGTCGGCTGATGAGTGAAAAATGGAGTTGCCGGTTGCCAGCGAGAACTCGCGTATCGTGGACACTAAAATTATTGCCCACCAGATACAGGATGGTTTCCCGTGCCGGGTCGACGCCCGGCATGCCATAAAAGTCCAGCAGTTCTGGCGCAAGATCAGTGATGCCGGAGGAGAACATTTCAAACCCGCCCAACGTGTTCTCATTGGGAACTCGCGCATGAACCGTTTGCAGCGGCAGCTTCTTCGCCAGCTGATCGGCGCGACGCATCAGGCGCTGGACTTCGCCGTCTCGGTAGCATGCTGCTTCCGCTGCGATACTACATGTCGCATTCTCCATCAGACGAATTTTGTGACTCAGGTACATATTGTCCTGAATACTGGTCCGCGTGTCAGACGGATCTCGCAACGCATGCTTGCCCAGCGGAAAGTAAGATCCGCGCGCGTCGAAGGTGACGTGAGTGATAAACGACGGCATCAGCACCATCGCAGTGCATTCACGCATGCCGGGTTCGATTTCCCACGATCGCCGCAGGTCGTCTTTGTCCGGACCGCCCCGCAGAAGTTCTCGAAAAATGGTTGTGCTGGTGCTGGAAAACGGAGGTGTCTGAACTCGCGGATAAAATCGCCAACCGAAAACGTCTTTGCCATGACCGAAAGCCGCCGCTGTACGGTTTAAGGCGATGGTTTCCATATCCATTTCGATACGACGAACGTAGCGAGTCATATTTTGAGCGCTCATGCGTCCCTGAGCGAACGCCAGCGCCATGGCCAGTTGCATCTCACGACGCATGCTGAACGAATCGGCAACGTTCTGATCCTGAGCGATCGGGTCAAGCGCGAAGACATGGATCGGCCAGCGGCACCGCACGTAATCGGCGAACACCTGACGTGCTTGTGGATCGGGATTCGGAGCACAGAACAGCATCTCGCCGGAATTCACGCACTGACAGTTTGGGTCGGAACTGACGTGCCGAATGTCTTCGTTGAGGCGTTCATTCAGCAAAGCCGCTTCCACCACCACGGCCCAGGCCAGCGATGTGGTCACTGACGGCACATACATTTCGACTGACGCGTCTGGCGACGTGTGAACTTTCAAAACGCGAGCGAACTCGTTGGTGATTCGGACGCGATCATCAAACAGCGACCGAATGTTCTCATGAGTCATATTGCGAATTCGAGCGGGCAGACTTTGACCGGAATATTCATCCGCCAGCATCATCCCTGGATCCGACATCATCAATGCAGCAGACGAGCCCGGCGTGACCGCCAGATCAAATGCTGCCTGTAGTTCTTCCTGAAGATAGCTGCGTACATCGGCCAGGTGAATGATCTGTCCCGGCGCGCTGCGTTGCCTCAGGTCGTAGGCGAGACTCACCAGTTCGTGAACCCCAAAGGTAAACGGAATCTGTGACGACGACAGAGGTTCGCGCGCTCGCCGCGTGACTGAACCGACTCCGGTTTGCAGCAACTGCGGCGCGACCGAATAGATTTCTCGCCCCAGCGTACTGATCGCCTGCTGCAGCCGTGCCGGGTTGCTCTGAACGCTGCTCAACGCCTGCGATTCGACTGCCCGGATGTTGGGCGGCGTGAAAGGCAGGCCTGCCGCCATTTCGCGAGCGTCCTGAGCGCGAGTGAGCTCTTCCTGTTGACCTCGGTTCACTGCGTATCCGTTGGCGATACCATGTTCGCCATAGTACAGCCGCACCAACGCTCCGTCTTCGCCTTCCAGAAATCTGCTGAGTACCACATTCGACTGTCCCTGAGACGTCAGCGGTATTTCCAATTGCGGCAGTTCTTCGGCCATTTTGCGGACCACTGGGCTAAGCAGATCCAGCAGATCGTTGATCACCAGTTGCCGAAACGTGACCGGCAGCAGTTCTTCTGTCACATGCGGCGTGGCTGTGATGGTGACTTCGGCACCGTGATTGCGCCGTGTCTTCGATCCCGGCATGATCGACACCGGGATGCGCACAAGATTCATCGAATAGCCAGGCGAATCCGACGTGTCATCGCCCTCATTCATGCGGCGAATTTCGTGCAGATGATTTAGGTAGCGGGCCTTCTGGTCGAGAAGGATTTCAGGTTCGATACTGATGCCCTTAGCTTTGACCTTGAAGTCGCCATCCAATAGGCCGTGCGTTGGCGTCACGTAAAGCACCTGGTTTGTTGGCTTTGTAATTTCACCGCCTGGCCTCGTTTGTTGCGGCAGACCGTCGACAAGATTACTGGCCTGATTCACGTTGAGATTCGGCACGTTGGTCGGGTTGCCGTCGCTGAGATCAACTCCCGAACCGACGGCGCTAATAGCCAGGGCATTCGCGAGAAATGCCTGGTCAGTTCGGCTGATGGCGGCGTTGATGCGAAATTCGAACTGATCGAGTTCCTTCGCCATTTCGCGTTCGAATTCTTCGCGGTGGCGAGTCAGCCGTGCTTCGCCCCAGATGTCGGGAGCTTTCACTGCGACTGTGCCGTCCGCATTTAGCTTCTTTTCGATATCATCCAGCGTTTTTGCGAGCTGAATGACGGCCGAGTCTGTTGCTGGCCTGCGGCGGAAAAATCGCGAGAAATCGAAGGCATCAGCCGCGAAACTGACAGCGGGAGAAATGATAAGCGTGAGACTAAGCGCGACGCAGCAAATAGATCTGAACATCCGTGGCCCCTGTATTTCCTTTGATCGTTTTCGCCGTTCCTCAACAGATTTGACTGCCGTTTCCCGTAGCCTGGTTGTAGTCTGTCCTCATCACTATCGGCGTTTAAAAGGTCGCCTGAGGGGGTAATCACCACCGTTACATCGGGATTGTTCGACATAACCGGTGCTGACCGTCGAAGTCCCATCCGGTTTGCGTAACGCCATCAACCCGCAAAGTTTGACACTCATTAAGCGTGCCGCATGCTTCATGTCCCCAAAATTCAGCAGTGCCTGGTTGCCACAATCGTGCTTGTTTCCAGTGCCATCGTTCCCCAAAACGCGTTCGCCAGAGTCGATCAGCCAGCCTCGGCATCAGAAGATGACCACGACACCGACGACAATGATTCCGCAAGCAGTCATGGGGCAGCAGCGGCTCAGAACGCGAACACCGGTTCCAGCGTAGATGCTGAAGCCAAGGTCGAAAAACTATCGTGCGATCCGATCGATCTGCACATTAAAAATGCATCGACTGCGTTAGAAACGCTGCCGGTGTTGATCGACGCGGTGCGGACGCAGATCGCGGTATGCCCCGGACAAGTCGGCGGCGAGTGTTGTGACAATGCCGTTCGACGGGCGGTTCTTGAGGCTCGTCTGAGGAGCATGGAACGGTTACAGAGTCGTCTGTGCCAGATCGGGCAGCGTGCGGGGCGAGTGGAATTGCAAATTAGAAATGCGTTGCGGGCTGTGCCGCTGGATGCGTATGTCACGACGAGTGAGCAACAGCGTTTGGATGCCACGCTACGCAAACTCAGACGCCTTCGCGATCAATTGCATGCTGCTACCGTCGCAGAAATTGTTGCGTACCATCGCCGGTTAGTCCGCGCTGAGGAATCGGCGATGCCGTCGGCTGCAATCTCCGACGCCGCTGAGCTGCAGTCGGAAACAGTCCTCACTCCGATGCCGATCGACAAACCAACTACGACGGAAAATGCTGAAGCTCCGTCCAGGGCAGAAGCTGCGAAGGAACACGACCTGACGATCCCAAAACCATAGCTGACATCGCTCAGGCTATGGTGTGTCCATCTCTGGCGGCGGCAGAAAGCCGGTGTTGAAGCAGGCGGCCGGGTCGACGCTGTCGGCGTCGATTTCTTCCAGTTCTTCGATTTGTTGCACAAGAGTCGTCCAGCGTTCGAGCGTCATGTTGCACAGCGGTGCGCCTTCCGCTGGCTGGCACAATGGCTGCATCGATTCCGCTCCGAAAGCCAGTGCGGCGAGACTCATGTCTTCATTGGCTTTGTTGATGGCCGCATTGATTGGTTCAGGGTCCGTGAGATACGACTGCCATCCGCGTACTGAAGCCGACACGACGGTACTCACAAGCGTCGGCTTCTGCTTGATCACGTCTTCCGTCGTGACCAGCAGACTCGAATACGGATTGAAGCCAATGTCCGACAGCATCAACACCTGAGGATCGCCGCCGTTGTCTTTGGCCAGAAACGGTTCGCTAAAAACGTAGCCCTGTTGAGCGAAGTCCTTCTTTTGCAGGAATTCGCCCACCTGACCACTGTACGGCACCATTGTGACGTTGGTCAGCGGCAGCTTCTTCTTCATCCACAGTGCAAACGGGCGACTGTCGCTGATGGCGAGTTCAACGTCTTTGATGTCTTGCAGAGTTTCAAAGCCGGCCGATTCGTGGACCATGATGCAGCGTGGCGACTGTTGCAGCGGAGCCGCCACGGCCACGACGGGTACGCCTTTGGCTCGCGCGAGAACCACCAGATCTGCATTCGAGATCGCAAATTCAATTCGCCCGGCAGCGAGTTCCTGAATGACAAGGTTGGGAGCTCCCGGACCGCCCTGCCGAATATTGACGTTCAGCCCGGCTTCCTTGAAGTAGCCCAACTGGTCGGCGGCCACGTACCCGGCGTGCTCCGCTTCCGCGTACCAGTTCAAAGCGAGATCCACTTTGGTGAGGCCCGCCTCGCCAGCAGACTGATCGGACGAACCGCCTTCCCCTGCACAGCCAGCGATTAGCAAAGCTGCCATGGTTAGCATGAGTGAACTTTGAATTCGTATCATGGACGATTCTCTCCTAACAAGGGCCCGGCCCTTGACCCGTTTGGCGTGGGAAGCTGTTTGACATGGGAGATCGTACCGCCGAAACGCTCCCGTAAAGAAGCGCGCAGCGCGCGGATCTGACAGAGTTAGACTCTCATGCACAGGCAACAAAAAGAGATTTCAAATTGTAAAAATGCGATTGGCCCGGTAGGGCCGAAGCACGTAGCCGTTGGTGTCCGCCAACGGAACGGGAAGCGGGAGCTTCGGAACGAGGAAAAACTTCTCACGCCAGATCTCAAACATCAACTTGCCGCAGGCTGCGGGTCTGTCACCGGCCAGCAGGCCACCAGATGCCCGTCGCCGACGTCCTTTAACGGCGGGCGATCAGTGTGGCAGCGGTCTTCGACGTATTCGCATCGCGTCACAAACGGACAACCTGGCGGTGGATCTCGTGGGCTGGGGACTTCGCCTTCCAGAATATGCAGTTCGGTGCGATCGTCCGGATCGTTAATCGGATTCGACTTCAGCAGGGCCTGAGTGTACGGGTGCTTTGCGTCGCGGTACACATCGTCGCACACGATCCGTTCCACCACCGTGCCCAGATACATCACGATCATCCGGTCACAGAAGTGTTCGACGACTTTTAGATCGTGGCTGATGAACATCATCGTCAGCCCAAACTGTTCGCGAAGATCCATCAACAGGTTCAGAATCTGAGCCTGCACCGAAACGTCCAGCGCCGAGACGGGTTCGTCTGCGATGATGAATTCCGGCTTGACCGCAAGAGCTCGAGCAATATTCAAGCGCTGTCGCTGGCCGCCGGAAAATTCGTGCGGGTAGCGACTCTTGGCGTCTTTGCGAAGCTGAACGGTATCCAGAAGTTCCTCAACATACTTTTCCGTGTCTGCCTTCGGCACGATGTTGTGAAAGCGGATCACTTCGCTAAGCATTTGACCGGCGGTCATGCGTGGGTTCAGCGACGAATAGGGATCCTGAAAGATGAATTGCATTCTGCGGCGCAGCGGCATCAACCCGGAATGCGGCAACGTGGTGACGTCGACACCATCAAAGAAAACGTCGCCGGCCGTTGGTTCCAGCAGACGGATCATGGTCTTGCCAAGAGTCGATTTGCCGCAACCGGATTCTCCGATCACGCCCAGCGTTTCGCCTTTTTCAATCTTCAGACTCACATCGCTGACCGCCTGCACGGCCGCGATTTTCTGGTTGAACAGACCACCGTGAATGGGGAAGTGCTTCGTTAAATTTTGGACGTTGATGAATGACATGGGTTACGCTCCTTCATTCACCGGAAAGTGACAACGCACGCAGCGGTCTTTTGTAAACCAATCGACCTCCGGCATGATTTGAACGCATTTGTCCTGCCTACCGGCACAACGTTCGGCAAAGCGACACGCTTCGGGCATCTCAAACAGCCCCGGCACCAGACCGCTGATCGTGGGCAGTCGCTTTCCCTTCTGCTTGCTTCCCGATCGCGGAATCGATTCCAATAGCGCTTTTGTGTACGGGTGAGCGGGGTCGTGAAACAGATCGTGAACCGGAGCGGTTTCGACCACCTGACCGGCGTACATCACGACGACTCGATCGCACGTTTGAGCCACCACGCCGAGATCGTGCGTGATCAGCAGAATCGCCGTGCCCGTACGTTCTCGCAGGTCGCTCATCAGCTTCAAAATTTGAGCCTGAATAGTCACGTCCAGCGCCGTTGTGGGTTCGTCGGCAATCAGAACTTCCGGTTCGCAAGCCAGAGCGATCGCGATTAAAACTCGCTGCCGCATACCGCCGGAAAGCTGGTGAGGGTATTCGTCGTAACGGCGTTCTGCGTTGGGCATGTCGACCATCTTTAGCATCTCAATGCCACGAACCCGCCGCTGCCTGCGATCCAGCTTTGTGTGCAGCTTCAGCGCCTCGTCGATCTGCCAGCCGATGGTGAAGACGGGATTCAACGCCGTCATCGGTTCCTGAAAAATCATGCCAATCCGATCGCCTCGCACATCGTGCATGTCGCTGCGACTGTACTTCAGCAGGTTTTCGGACCCCAGCATCACTTCGCTGTTTTCGCCGTAGCTGGTGATGTGTTCCGGCAGCAGTCTCATGATGGACTTCGCGGTGACGGACTTGCCGCAGCCGCTCTCGCCGACAATGCCCAGTGCTTCGCCTTTAAACAGGTCGAAGCTGACGTTGCTGACCGCCGTCGCCAGTCCGTTGTCCGTACGAAACGTCGTCGAAAGATTGCGCACAGACAACGCGATTTCCGCGGTTGGCCTGGCGGGAGGTGGTGTTTCCGTGGTGGTGGATGTTTTCATAGTTCACACATGTTTCGGGTCCAGAATATCCTGCATAGCGTCGGACAGAATGTTGAACGCCAGCACCAGCACAAACATAAACGCGGTCGCCACGCCGATCTGCCAGAAGTTACCGTTGACAACTTCGTCCTTCGCCGCGCTGATCATTAGTCCCCAGCTGGTGCCTTCCTGAACGCCAAGGCCCAGGAAGCTGAGAATCACTTCGGATTTGATCGCTCCGATGAACAGCAACGAGAAATTGATAAGCATTAAATGAGTCACGTTGGGCAGCAGATGACGGAACAGAATCCTTGTGCGACTGTAGCCCAGCACCTGAGCCGCCTGAACATATTCCTGTTCTCGCAGCTTCAGCGTTTCGCCGCGGATGATACGGCACGGCCCAATCCAGAACGTGGCACAGAACGCAACGTAGACAGGAATCAACGTTGCATCCAGCCGCGAACCGCCCAGAAGCTTTTCCAGCAGGTTGCCAGTGTTGTCGTTAATCATCTGGTCGATCGTGCCTTCTCGGAAAACATAGACCAGCAGAATCAACAACACGATGTTGGGGATCGAAGCGAAGGTGGAATACAGCCAGGTGATTACAACGTCGACCCAGCCGCCGAAGTAGCCAGCCAACAGCCCCATGATCGCACCAATCAGCACCGACACGAAACCGGTCACCAGCCCCACCAAAATTGCGACGCGAACCGAATAGATGGCTCGCAAAAAGTTCGAACGTCCCAGCCGGTCGGTGCCCAGCGACAGATGCAGCCAGCGTCGCACAGGGCCGACGGTAAGATGCGTCATGCTATCGACTGTTTCTTCCAGTTCTTCGATCTTCTGCGCGGCTGCGACGCCAACGGTTGATGAAGAATTCACTTCCGCATCAAGATCGGGCACTTCCTTCAGTTCTGCCAAAAGAGCATCGCCCTTCGCCAAAGCGGCGCGAAGTTCATCCGTGGATGCGTCGGCCGCCTGTAAGTCGGCGATGGGAAATTCTTTCAACGATTCCTGAGGGTCGCTGCTGCTGAGGGGGATTCTGAGTTTGTTGAGAAACCATTCCGCATTGTCGACTCGTTTTTCAGGCGAACTCACGACGCCAAATCCAGGCTTCGATGGTGCGCCGTATTCATTCGCCGTGTCTTCGATCGTCACCAGCCCCAGCAGCACGCCGACACCGATCAGGACGTAGATTCCAATGATCACCAAAGCGATCAGCGCGGGCTTGTGCTTGACAAATTTCACCCACACGCGGGATTGAGGTGCAGCGCCGCTCATGTCAACCTCACTCGTGGATCAACCATCGCGTACAGCACGTCGGTCAGAAGGTTGGTGACAAGATATGCAGCAGCGAACACGGCCCCGATCGTCTGAACAACCGGAAAATCAGCCTGGTTTACCGCCGTGATTAACGCTCGACCAACACCCGGAATGCGAAAGTACATCTCCAGCAGGAACGAGCCGGTAATCAAAAACGGAATGCTGATGCTAACTCGCGTGATCACCGGAATCATGGCGTTCTTTAATAGGTGCACAAACATGATGCGACGTTCATCGGCCCCTTTGGCTCGTGCCGTCGTGATGTAGTCTCGCTGCGATTCTTCAACCATCACGGCTCGGTAAAATCGAGTGTCATACCCCATCGAAACAATCACGCTGATCATGACCGGCAGCAGGCAATAGTAGGGCCACTTCGAAGTAAGGTACGGCCACAAACCCGCTTGCTGAATAGTTTCGTATCCACTGATGGCGAACGGAGCGAAATCACCGGATCGAATGGCGAAGCCCAGCCAGTACTGGCCGACGATGATGTACACCAGAAAGCTGATACTCATCCCCAGCACGGCTAAAAACACGAGCGACCGGTCCACCATTCGGCCTCGAAACCAAGCTGCTATCAGCGAAATGGATACGGAGATCAGTGTTGTCAGCGTGAGTGCGGGAACGGTTAGTGCGAGCGTCGGACCGATTCCGCCGCCGACGATTTCGCCGACCGAACGCCCTTTTTGCTGCCAGCTTTCTTCACCGAAGTTGAAGATCGACAGCTTGCCAACAAAGCTGGCGTATTGAATCAGGAAGGGTCGATCAAGGCCGACTTCCTGCCGTTTGAGTTCGATTTCTTCCGGGCTGGCGTTCTTGCCCATGAAGGCCGGAACGGGATCTCGCACGCGCAGGATCAGCATCAACAGCATGAGGATGCCCAGGTACACGGGGATGCAATACAACGTTCGTCGAACGATGTAAGTCCACGGTATTGTGCCCGCCACGCGGGTGAAGAAATTATTGGACATGAATGTTGAAGTCAGGTGATATTACGAAAGCGAGGGAGTGGCGATTTTAAGTGTTGAAGCGAGAGTCATCGTCGCGAGTTGATCAATCGCTGACGATGCACGGCAATTTATTTTTTGCTGCCCGACGACACATCTACCGTTCCACATCCACATACTTAAACCAATTCGCGAACGTTTCCACGGGCTTGAAATACTTCATGCGATCGTGGATCACGTAATGTCTTGTGCGAGCCATCGAACCGGCATACGGCGCGTCGTGCAGCAGCATGTCCTGCATGCGAATGTAGATCTCAGTACGTTCCGGCGAAGGTGGCATGCCGACAATTTTTTCGTACAGGCGATCGTACTCGTCGCGCTTGTAGTTGAAGTGATTGCTGCCGGGCGATTCATTCGGACCGTAAAACAATGCCAGATTATTTTCGCCGTCCGGGTAGTCAGATCCCCATGCAAACGAGAAGAACGGGGCCTTGCGGTCGTCGACGGTCTGCATCAGCGTTGGGAAGTCGACAAGGTTCGGCCGAATACGAATTCCAATGGCGCTCAGTTGTCGACTTAGCATTTCGCTTTGTTCGCGATTGTTGCGGCCCTGCGAAACGAAGTAATCAATGATTGGCAAACCCTCACCGTTTGGAAAACCGGCTTCTGCCAGCAGTTTGCGAGCTCGTTCCAAATTCGGGCCGCGGAAACTGGCGTCGGATTCGCCATTTTCCGGATGCCCTTCCAGCAACGGCGGGATCACTCCATCGTAAACCACGTTCAAGCCGTAGTAGAACGTTTCGTTGCGTTCGTCCCAGTCCAGTGCAGAAGAAATCGCCTGGCGGATTTTGGTGGCTTTGTCGCCGAGTCCGCCGAGCAGTTTGTCGTCCATGTTGAAGCCGATGAAAATAAAATCCAGCAGCGGAACTGGTTCGTAGCGAACTCCCTGGTCGCGCCAGTTTGGCTTCAGCACCAGTGACTTCTTGCCATCCACAAATCGTTTACTGAACACCTGCGGCATGTTTTCGTCGGGCACTTGAGCGTAGTCGAAATCGAGTGCTCGATAGTGCAGCCACATGGGCTGGTCCTGTTCGAAAAACGAAATGTAAATCGTGTCCAGAAACGGCAACCGCTTGCCTTTGGCCTTTTCCAGATCGAAGACTTCTTCATCTTCCGGCATGTGTTCTTCGGGGAAGTATTCTTCGCGGTAGTTGGGATTCCTGCGCAGAATCATCTGTAGACCAAACTGCCAGTCGCCCTCGCTAAGCGTGTACGGCCCCGATCCGACCGGACGAATTCCGAAGCGACTACCATAGGCTTCCAAAGCTTCATGAGGAATCACGCCGGTCTGAAACATGGCCAGCACCCACATAAAGCGAGCCGCCGGTTTCTTAAGCGTAACCGTGAAGACTTGATCGTCGATAATGCGAAATCCGGCCACGTCCGCCGTGTAATCGAAATGAGCGTCCGGCTTGCCTTCAATCTTTTTTAGCTGATCATCGCGATATTCGTCGAAGCCGACGATGGAATCCCGCATCAACCACCAGCACTTGCTGCCAATCGTCGAATCAGCCATGCGCCGCCAGGAAAAGAACACATCGCTGGCCACCATTTTGCGGCCCTTGCCTTCCGGAAAACAGTCGGCATCGTGAAAGTAAATGTCGTCGCGCAGAGTGAACTTCCACGTGATCGGATTCGGATCCGGAACCTCCGGCGGTTCGGGAGGCGGCGGATCACCATTTTCGGCGGCCAGCTTTTTCGCCGCTTCCCATTCGGCCAGCTGATTCGCCCGTGCGGCTTCGGCCAGTTCGAAGGCCGTCTTACGAAGGTCGTCCGGCGTTTCGATTTCGACCGGTAATTCCGTCAGTAGCTGCGGTTCAAGTTCATACGGCCGCTTCAAATATTTGTACTGCAACAGCGTGTCGATGATCTGGCTGCAGCAACGATTGTCGTAAACAGTTGAACCCAAGACCGGGTCGAGCGTCTTAGGCCCTTCACTGCGCATCGGAAAGCGGCCGACTTTCTCTTCTGCGGTGCCGTCATTGCCTGCGGCGTCTTTTGGGTCGGGGGCTTCGCCCGTGGCGGACCAACAACCGGTGATCGCGAAGAGCAGGCTCGCCAGCAGGATCAATCTGGTTTGAGCGTGTTGCGTGGTGAAGGCAGCAATCATGGAGACATTTGCGGAAGGAGAGATCTGATTCGGTGGACGAAAGGTAAGCGTGGCCACCGGTTGTTGCAAGCGGGATCGGAAATGGAAGGCGTGAGGTCCAGCGCACGCGGCGACAACTCGCTATCGACTGAGGCATCCGTCAATAGGCAATTGGTGTCGTTCCGCGCCGTGACGGTGAGCATGCGTGCGGGGGGGGGGAAAGCGACAGAATGGCGAGCGCGCAACTTCGCATGCGCAAACGGCTGCGTGACGCGAGTCTCGTCCATGACTTAGGCAGCGGTATGAAACGAACAAGCCAGCCACGTGAGCATTCCTGCCCGTGCCAATGTCACGGACAGAAACGTTCGCTGGTACTTCACCTCGCCGCGCCGCTGCCTTAGGCAATCGACATCCGCTTGGCTGCGTACTACTGTCGCTCTTCGTAGACGGTCACAGATTCCGACACCACCAATGGGCGTTCCATCTGGCCGTACTGCACGCGAGCCGACAGGACTTTGTTACGGATTGGACGTGTTCCCTTCAGCTTGACTTCAAACGTCTTGCGTTCGTTGGCCGCGATGCGGCTGACAAGCTGATAGCTGACTTCGTTGGTCGTTTTGTCGACAAAGCCCTGTACTTCACGATTGCCCGCCGCCAGCACTTCGATTTCGGGCGGCACGTCAATCAACAGTTGCACGTCGGTGGCATCTGCCGTGCCGCGATTGTCGACCGTAATCGTGAAGCCGAAGGTTTGGCCCAGCGCGACCGGGCCATCCAGGCGGCTAATGTCGGCACTGACGTTATGCAGGTCTTCGACCACTGTTGTGGCCTTCTCGCTACTGCCGTGCACGCCCGCGTTTTCGAAGATCTGAACAACGCTTTCGCGATCGCCGGCTTTGGTGGGCATCAGTTCGATTCTTAGAGTCTCGTCCTTACCTGGCCCCAGCCGATTGATTTGCCAGGTGACTTCGCGAGTTTCCGGGTTGTAACGACCGCCCTTGTTGGCGTTCATGAACTTCATGCCGTCCGGCACCGTTTCCACAACCTTAGCGTCGAACGCTTCGATGTTGGTTTCGTTGCTGACCGTGTTTTCATAAACCGCACTGCGGCTGACAAAACGTCGACTCGGCCCGCGGCGGACGATGTTTAGTTGAGCACCGATAATATTGGTTCGCCACGCGGCCTGATCTTTCGCGCCGCCTGCCGCCGTCACTTCCGCTTCAGCTCGAAATTCACCCGGTTCCGACGCGACGACAGTCAGAACAATCTCGCGTTGAGCACCTGGTTGTAGAGACTGGACTTCGTATTCAATGTCGTTGCCGGCCGGATGAGTCAGTCCGCCTTTGGGCGGCAGCATCGTGCGAACGTAAACGTCGCGAGCTTCACCGCTGCCTTCGTTTGTGATGACGTATCGATACGCCACTTCTTCACCCAAACGGACCGCGTCTGGGCCGGCCATCTGCAGCCGCAACTTTGGCGCTGTAATGACGGTGGTGGCTTTGACTCGCGATTTTGAATGGACAGTTGCGACACCGTCCAAAGTTCCTTCGCCCGTTGGGACGACTCGAACAGTAATCTCTTTCGTTTCGCCTGGTTCAACGCGATCAAACGTCCACATCAGTTTCTTAGTGGTCCGATTGATCTTGGCATCGGGGGCAGCTCCCACAACGTCTGCGCCGGCCGTCACATCGTCTTCGACGACAACGTCAAAGGCCGTCGCATCACCTTCGTTGCGAATGTAAATGTTGTAATCCAACGGTGTGCCAACGGTCGCGTTCTTGGGAGCAGTCTTTTCCAGCACCAGGCTTGGCCGCATGACTCCTGAGACTGGACGGATATCGCCGAAGTGACGGTCGCCAGTGGGACGCCGATCGTCTGGAATTGGGTTGCTGGGAATTCGGTTGATCGGCACACGATTGTCATCACCGAACCCGCGATCGTCACCGAAGTTGCGGTCGTTGTTGTTGTAATCATTGTTGTAGGACGGATCGTTGCCGAATTCACGTGGCTGGTCGCGGTAGTCGGAATTGCCGTTTCCGGAGTTGCCGCCGAATTCGCGCGGCGGGTCACTAAAGCCCGGATCGCGTGCAGGAAATTCACGGGCTCCGCCGTTGAATTCGCGGTCACTGTTGAATTCGCGGTCGCCACCAAATTCGCGTCCGCCGTTAGCGGGCGGGTCCATCGGTGGTGGAAAGTCGTCAGCTCGGTTGTCTCGAGGTTCGTAAGGAGCCGGTTCGTACGGAGCCGGTTCGTATGGCGGCGGTTCATTACCGATCGAACTGTTTGGAACAGGAATCGAAAGCGGTGGTGTATCAATGGCTTCCTGCGGCGATCCAAAACCCGGGTCGCTAAGCGGTGGACGGGAATCTACAGGCTCAACATCTTCCGCAAACGGCAGAGGGGTTCCGTCGTCAGGAGTCGCTCGACGACCTGGCGTTCGGCGTGGAGGTGTTGCCGGAGTTTCGTAAGTGCGATCGGGACGCGGATCAGCGAAGTCGGGCTGAGTCGGGCGCGGCGCATCTGGTTCAGACTGGTCGGGAAAAGTTTGTGGATCGGGCAGTGGATTCGGTTCCCGTGGCATCGGCACCGGATCGGGCTCAAATGGCCGTGGTGACAACGGCTGATCTGCCGGTCTTGCGTCTGGAGTTGCGGGATCGAATGGAGCCGGCGTCACTGTGCCAGGATCTTCGTCAAACGGCGTCGTCGAACCGTCAAACGGGTCCGCCAACTGACCACCAGCAGGCTGGACGGGGTTGCCGTCGACAGGCATGCTGTCGCGCGGAGCGTCGCCGAAACCGGGTGGGCTTTCGCCAAATGGAGTCGCAAGCGATTCGTCCGGAGTCGGCTGCAACCGCTGTTCAGGCGAGCCATAGAACTGAGTCGTTTTTTCTTCGCCTGCCGTGCTGCTGGCTGCCGGTGGCTGAGTGTCATCGCCACCGAAGAATTTCATCTGCGCTGCGGAGCCGGCCGCGTTGTCCTGCGGTTGATTCGCGGGCGCGGCGGACGCCTGAAAATTGGCCGGAGCCATGTTCACAGGCGACCCATTGACAGGTGCCCCATTCTCGGGCTGCTGCGAAGCAAACTCAGGATCAGGCGCGGGAGCACTCGGTTCTGCGTCCGTCACAAACGGGCTGTAAGTCGGTTCTTCAGCGGTCGGCGTGCCTTCGCTATTTCCGATCGGTTCCACATCGTCGCGTCGAAATGGACGCAGGTCTTCAGCGTGAGCATGGTCATGCGCGTGATCGTGATCGGCGGGCTGTGGTTGTTGAGGCTGAGTGGCATCATCGGGGACGAACGGCTTGGTTTCGGTGAACGCGACCGTCTGAACGGCTTCTTCACCAGCGGCCTGATAGTTGGCAGCAATTGCTCCGGAAGCCTCCGCAGCAGCAAACGGATTTCCGCCAGCAGCCAACGCAGAAGCTTTGACGCTGGTGTCAACGGGCGCTGCATTCGGCTGAACCATCGCAGGTTCATTGCCGTAAAACGGGCTATTTTCGTCGGCTTGTTCCGTCGCTGCGGGTTCGGACATATCGAATCCGCCCGGCGGCATTTCGGGCGCATCGCTGCTCGTTGCCGCCATCAATCGGTCGAATTCCGAAGGCTGCATCGTCGCGTCAACAGACTTTTGGCCTTCTGGTTCGCCGGTAATGAGTTCGGCGGCCAAAGCCTCTGCGTTCAACGATTCCTGAGCCGCATTTTGACGCGGCAGGCGGTGCTGGACTTCGAGAATGGCCAGACTGCCGATGCCAATGACACCTACAACGGCCACGGTTTTCCAGAATGAACCCTGCATGGGATTCCTTCCCCATCCGATGAATTAAACAGCGACCTGCCCCCCGGGCAGCACAAAACGTCCGTGTTTGCCCTGACGTTTTACCAGATCTCCCCAACTACCGAAAGACGTGTTTCAGCAGTGAATTCGCGGCTCAACGGCATTTCCTGCCGAAAAATCAACACAAAATCTGGTCCCGAACGGCCGTTTCTGCGCGTTCATCAGCGAACAATGATCAAACCGATGATGCCCGCAAATGTGGCGTAATACAGGAACACCGGCAGAGTCCGCCGGATGATTTGGCCTTCGCGTCCGACCAGTCCCGCCACGGCAGACGCCGCCACAACGTTGTGAACGCAGATGGTGTTCCCGGCCGCTCCACCGACCGCCTGCAACGCGACCACCCAAAACGGGTCGACGCCGATTTGCTGGCCAACGCCAAACTGAAACTTCGACAGCATCATGTTGCTGATCGTATTGCTGCCCGCCACGAACGCTCCGAGCCCCCCCGTTAACGGAGCCAGCAGCGGCCATGCCTTGCCTGCGAGTTCCGACATTTGCTGAGCCAGCATCAGTGGCATTTCGGGCAGACCGGCGGCTCCCCCCTTCGTCCCCAGAAAGATTTGCACCATCGGCACGGTAAACACCAGCGCCACGGACGCTCGCGCCGTCGTGCGGAACGAATCGGAGATTGCCGTGCGAAACTGACCGACTGCCATTCGATGCAGAAAAAACGCCGCGACAGACACGATCACGAAAATCGTCCCCGGCAACGCCAGCGGTTTGCTGTCCAGCTTCGCGGGCGTGTCAAACAAATTGGTCACGGACAGAACCACGCTCGGATGTGTCACCCATCCTTTGATTGGTAACTGTGGCAAGCTGAACAGGACAAGCAGAACAGCCAGGATCAGATACGGCGTCCACGCCTGCCGTAGTGACAACTGTGATACTGGTTGCCGAGCGTCCAGTTCCTCGGTCGGATCGCTGGCGTTGAATGCCGTCCAATCGGTGGGCCATGAGTTTCGGTCGGCAAACTGCCACGGCGTTCCCGCCGGAATAAGGAAACCTCGACGAGCCGCCGCGACGGTGATTGTCAGCCCGATCAAGCCGCCGAACAGCGATGGAAACTGAGGCCCCAGAAACATGGCCGTCAACACGGATGGCACCGTCATCGCGAACGCGGCGAATAGAGCGAACTTCCAACAGGCCAGGCCTTCAGAAAATGACTTCGCCGCTCCAAACCCTTTCGTCAGCACCGACACCAGGATCAGCGGAAGAAACGTGCCGACCGTCGCGTGGACCAAAGCCACTCGAATTCCGATCACATGCAAAAGCGCGGAAGCTGATTGATCGGTTTCTGTGATCAGTTTCAGAGACAGCGCCGCTTGTTGAAGGGACGAATCGTCCGGAAAGCCATCGGACAGCCCGAGTCCCCGACTCACGCCCAGCAAAATAGGCGTGCCTAATGCTCCAAACGAAACCGGCGTGCTTTGAATGATGACGCCGGAAACCACGGCCGCCAAAGGAGGAAAGCCCAAAGCGACCAGCAGCGGGACGGCGACGGCGGCCGGAGTTCCAAACCCAGCCGCTCCTTCGATAAACGATCCGAACAGCCACGCCACAATGATGACCTGAATCCGGCGGTCCGGAGACACTTCGTGAAAGCCAGATCGAATTACATTCACCGCACCGCTTTGCTGCAGCGTGTTCAGCAGCAGGATCGCTCCAAAAACGATATACAGCAGGTTGGCGGTCGTTACCAGGCCGCTAAGACCGTAGGCCAACACCTGCCAGCCGGGGACTTTCCAGACAAACAACGCCAACACCACGGCAGTGATCAACGATAACGGCATCGCTCGACTGGCCGGCCACCGCAGCCCCACCAGAAACACGGCCACGACGACGATTGGCAACGACGCCAGCACAGCGTATAGAAAGTCTTCCATCGATTCTTCGCGCGAGAACAGAAAGCGGGAAGACGCCACTGTAAACGTTTCGCCGACGGATGGAACAGACGGGCCGCTTTTTCGAAGCGGCAGTTCTGGTCGGTCAGGCTCCCGCCTGAAAGCCGGGCTTGCATGGCACGTACGCGAGTCTTCCTGATTTATTGCTGCAGGAATTGGATCAATGCTCAATGAGCGTTCCGCAGGTCGCGGGCAAATGTAGCCGTCATCGCTCCGCGTGACGAGCGGCGAAGGGATGAGTTCCGAACAAGTAAAAGACAAAGTCCGGACGAATGGTTTGCGATCGACAGCGTTTTACGTCTCAGTTCCGGACGTCGTGGGGCGACTGTTTGCAGCGGCCCTCTGCGCTGCTCATCACGCGGAGCGATGATGGCTACAATGAGTCGCCCCTGTTCTACTGACGTAGGGCGATTCGCACTGAAAAATGCATCATCAATTGAATCGATATCTCCCGAGACTCGAATCCACATTCTCTCCGAGACGCGGCTACGTCGTGCGGAATTTCTCGCCGTTCGACTTACGGCATCACAAACTGGTGTCCGTCCGGCTTCACGGTCAACACCGGGCACGGCGCTTTGCGAACGATGTTTTCCGCGACACTGCCCATCAGCAAATGCATCAGCCCGGAACGGCCGTGAGTTCCGATCACAATCAGATCGACATTCGTCTCTTTAGCGTATTGAATGATTTCGTAAAACGACGAACCCACTCGCGTGGCGCGGACGACATCGCGACCGTTTTCCCAGTTGTCCGGCGGAAGTTCTCGCAACGACGCCATCGCCGTTTCTTCCATCGCCGTGGCTTGTTCGAGCAACGCTTCGCCGCCGAGTCCCCCTGCTTCGGGAACCAGCATCGCCGCATCCGGGCACACGTGCAGCAGATGCACCTGGCTGTTAAACCGAGCCGCAATCGCACACCCGTAGCTCATTGCTGGCTTGCTGAAGTCACTGAAGTCGGTCGGAATCAGGATCTTGTCGAGATTGATCATGACGGTCTTCCTAACTGAGGTTCACTACGAACGTAATCATCGCTGGCGATGCCTGTCTTTAGATTTTGCGTTACTCAAGGCATCGCTTCAAGCGCCCGGCGTCCTCGGGAACTCGATCCATGAGCTTGCAGGGCAAATGCAGTGCCGTTTCAGGAGTGCTCCGGAAAGCTTTCAACAGCACACTGCGACGCGTGCGAATTCGCACAAGTGTGCCGACGGTGCTCACGTTGACTGTGCAATGAAAGCCTCAACCTGCGGCAGATACCCACCCGCCAGACGGTTCGTTGTCCCGCATGCGAAGTGCCGAGTCGACTCGCGAAGACAATTGTTGCTTTAACAACCATCGCCTTGGAACGGTCGTCACGAGTCGATCCAGCCAACACCGCCGCATGGGCAGGTGAATTTTGAAAGCTCGGGAATCTGAATTGTCCCCATTCCATTGCAAGCGTCGCAGTCGACCGCACCTAGCGGGCGCTGCGGAATCAGGAAGTCGCAACCAGGATATCGCTTTGCCGCTTCCATTAGCGACGTGAGAAAGAGAATACGATCGTCAACCGGCTTCAGCCCTTCATAGTCACCTTCTGAACTCCCCCTAACAACGCGGCCATCGCTGAGTAATCCGGTAGTCTCTGTCCATCCAAGATACATCGGCAGTGCCCGATACTTCTTTACGAATGGTGTATCTCCGTGGAACTTGTTTGGCATGTCACCGGGGAACGAATCGATCAGCTCCTGAATATGTGCTGATTGGTCAGAAGTCAGGTCGATGCTGTACACGATGAAATCCTACTGGTGGATCGTTGCCCCAGCCTCGTCGCTACTCGGTTTCCACCTGTCGCTGAACAGCTTCGGCCATGCGGTCCAGAATTGTGAGCCGTCCGCCATACGTCGCCTGCAGATTGGCGTCGGTCATCGTGGTTTCCACAGGCCCGGACGCCACCACGCGGACATTTAGCAGGACCACTTCGTCGAAGTATTCCGACACGCTGCGCAGGTCGTGATGGACGACAACAATCGTGCGGCCTTCGTCGCTAAGTGACTTCAGCAATTCGAACACGATTCGTTCTGTGGCCGCGTCCACTCCCGCCATCGGTTCGTCCATGAAGTACAGTTCTGCTTCCTGAGCCAAAGCGCGAGCGAGGAAGACTCGCTGCTGCTGACCGCCCGAAAGCTGACCGATCTGACGCTTGGCGAAATCCTGCATGCCGACGCGTTCGAGACACTGCATCGTCAGTTCGCGCTGCTTGCGACCGGGACGACGGAACCAACCCAGCGATCCGAAGGTGCCCATCAACACGGTTTCGAAAACGCTGATCGGAAAGTCCCAGTCGACGCTGCCTCGTTGAGGTACATAGCCGATGCGGTGGCGTTCGCGGTTGATTGAATTGCCCCACGCGGTGACATCGCCGCCAACCATCGGCACCAGCCCCATGACCGCTCGAATCATGGTACTCTTGCCCGCCCCATTCGGGCCGACAATCGCAATCAGTCCCGGATCCCGCAGCGTGAGGTCGATGTTCCACAACACAGGACGGCGATTGTAAGCCACCGTCATGTCGTGGATATCAAGAACCGCAGGCGGTTGTTCAACTTTGGAATCCACCACGGCTACTGGCCCTTCTTCGTTTCCAGCGCGGCCGCGATTTCGCGAATGTTGTGCAGCAGAGCACCAGCCAGAGTTTCCTCCGGCGTGCCTTCGGGGCCGGCCGTGTCGGAAAACAGTTTGCCACCAATCGTGAGCTGATGCCCGGCGGATTCACAACCAGCCACCAGCGCCTGAATGTTCTTTTCAGACACGCTTTGTTCGGTGAACACGGCGCCGATCTTTCTGGCAACCAGAAGGTCGATCAGTTGGTTGATTCGCCGCACGCCCGGTTCGCTTTCGGTCGAAATCCCCTGCACGGCCTGCACTTCAAAGTTGAAGGCTTGTGCAAAATATTCGAACGCGTCGTGAGCCGTCACCAGGACTCGCCGATCGTCCGGTACGTTCGCCAACAGCTTTACGCCTTCGGCGATCGTGTCTTTCATCTGAACAGCAAAGCGTTCGGCTGCGGCGTTGTAGTCCTCTGCATGAGAAGGATCGAATGTGCTGAGTTCACTGCCCAGCCATTCGCCGCACGTGGCCCACAGATTTGGGTCGAACCAGACATGAGGATCCGCGACTCCGTCGTCCGTCTGAATCAGCCGACTTGGCGACTCGTTCTTCAGGCCGTCCGTTACGCAGATAACAGGAATGCCGCGATGTTTCAGACTTTCCAGTGCGGCATCAAACTGGCCTTCCAGATGCAGCCCGGAATACACCACCAGATCGGCGGCTGTTAACAGGTTTGTGTCTTTGGGCGACGGCGTGTAGCTGTGAGGATCGATGCTGGGACCGTCCATAATGGCGGTCACCGTGACGTGTTTTCCGCCAATCTGCCGCACCAGATCCTTGATGATGTTGGTCGTGCAAACAACTTTGATCGGGCCGTCACCGTCGAAGGTTTCGACAACGCCCGCCTCACCGTTTTCCGATTCGGCCGGCTTCGCACAGCCGCCAAGGAACAGAAAAAGTGGCAATGCGACAGCGAAAAGCAGGTGAAATCGGCGTCGCAGTTCTCTCGAGCGAACCCCATTCCGAGCATTTGAAGTCCCCCGGGATTTCGCGTCAAAGCGACGCCAGCGCGGCACATTCGCTTCAAGCCGCAAGCCATTCTCTGTGATGGAACGTATTATCATGCTGTTTTAACTAACCAAAATGATAATTTTGATCAATCAAAAACGATGCTGCCAGCCGGAAGAACGGGGATTTTGTTACGGTTTCCTACAGTTGGTTGACAGAACGCCGCGAATCGGCGCTCATTCGGCTCCCGTCCAAACGGCCGCGTCGCCAATGGCTCGTTTTGCCACATTTTGAACATTCGAACCCACGGATTGATGTCTAAAACACACAAAATTGACGGAATCACTCTGCACCTATCCACTCCGGACAGCAGCCCGGGCGACTGGATCGGCCAGACCGACGTTCTGCGGCAGCTGCTGGCCTGCTGGCTGGTGGTCGACGAAAAAGACCTGCCGCTGACACCGCGATTGGTCGGCACGCCCGGCATCGGCAAAACAACGCTGGCCACCGCGGGCGCGCGAGCTCGTGAGCAGGACCTGTACATTTATCAATGTACGGCAGACACGCGGCCGGAAGACCTTCTGGTGACTCCCGTGCTGGCCGAAAGCGGAAAGATCGCCTACCACGCATCGCCGCTGGTGACGGCCATGATTCGCGGCGGCATCTGCATTCTGGACGAAGGCAACCGCATGAATGAAAAGTCATGGGCCAGTTTGGCGCCGCTGCTGGACTACCGTCGGTATGCCGAATCGATTGTCGCAGGAACCACCATACACGCTCACCCGGACTTCCGCTGTGCGGTGACGATGAATGAAGACGAATCGACCTTTGAAATCCCCGACTACATTCTCAGCCGCCTTCAGCCGACGCTGTCGCTGGGTCATCCGTCGCGTGATGATGAGATGTCGATTCTGAAGTATCACCTTCCGTTTGCCGACGACCAGATGCTGAACCTCACGGTCGACTTCCTGCAGGAATCACATTCACTGAACCTGGACTTCTCCACGCGAGACGGCATCAACATTCTGCGGTTTGCACTCAAACGTTTGGCTCAGGAATCCGACCATCCGATCGCACGAGATGATGCGTGGCGTGAGTCGCTGGAACGCTGTCTGGGCGATGACGCCGTCGACCTGCAGACTCTGGCCGAAAAGAAGAATCAATCACTCGGCGGCAACGCGGTGCCCATGGGACTTGGCGATTTCTTCTTTTCGCGCGACGATCCGTTGCATCCCGATCGAGACCTTGACGATGATGACGATGATGATGACGACGAGTTCGATGACTATGACCCTAACAGCGATGAAATGCCGTTTTGAATCGGTAAACGTATGACTGAACCATTCCAACATATCAAAGCAATTGTTTTCGACTGGGCCGGCACCATGATTGATCATGGCTGCCTCGCCCCGACCTTTGTGTTTCGCGAAATCTTTCGCCAACGTGGGATCGATATCTCAGCCGCCCAGGCACGTGAGCCAATGGGTATGGCCAAGCGAGCTCACATTGCCACCATCGCTGCGATGCCGGATGTGGCAGCCGCGTGGAAGGCGAAGTTTGGCAGCGTGTGCAGCGAAGCCGATATCGACGCGATGTACGCCGACTTTCTGCCACTGCAAAAAGACACGCTGGCCGAACACTGTCAGATGATCGACGGTGCAACGGACATCGCGGCATGGTGTCGGCAACGAGGTCTGAAGATTGGCTCATCAACCGGATACACGCGAGAACTGATGGAAGTTGTCGCTCCGGCAGCGGCCGCTCAGGGCTACGAAGCCGACTGCGTGCTGTGCTCAGAAGACGCTCCCAAAGGTCGACCAGCCCCGTATCTGATCTACGAAGCGGCCAAACGGATGGATGTCTATCCGCTGTGGCAATTCGTCAAAGTAGACGACACGCCCGTTGGCATCAAAGCGGGCCGCAACGCTGGCTGCTGGACGGTCGGAGTAACTCGCACTGGCAACGGCGTGGGCCTGTCCGTCAAAGAACTTGCGGCACTCAGCGCTGACGAAGTCGCGGCGAAATGCGACGAAGCGGCCGCCAAGCTGAATGCAGCCGGCGCTCATTTCATCGTCGAATCGGTGGCCGACCTGAAACCCATCCTGCAGCAAATCGAACAGCAGGCCGCCAGCGGAACGTCGCCCTGACGGCCGGTGCGCTATGTACGGGAAGGTCACACACATAGCAAAGTGCCCGCGGAAAACATAAAGCCACCGACCGCCTGTCCAGCGTCTCTTTCACCCCTCCCAGCCGAAGGCAAGGGAGGGGTCGAACAAGCGCATCGACGTTCGGGGGAGGGCCGTCCGCGCAACCCGCCCTGCATAAGCACGAGCCCCCTCCCGGACGTTGCTCAGCTCCGTCCGACCTCCGCCCAACGCTGCGCTGGGGGAGGTGCATGTGCGCGTCCAACGTGAAAACCCAACGCCACGCGATTTCTGCGAGCGAGAGCAACAACGGCAGCGGAAGACTCTGCCGTTGCAAACTCAACGACCTAACCACTGGCTACCATTCGTGCGAATCCGGTCGAATGACGCGGACTCGTGGTCTGGAAGGACGGTCGTCTTTCTGCAGCAGCCACGCCACCGCAAAACCGAACGCAAAGCCGCCCGCGTGAGCCCACCAGGCAACGCCGGCGGCTTCGGCATTCCCCATCGAAAACGAGCCCTGCAACAGCTGGATCACGAACCAGACTCCCAGAAAGATGGGAGCGGGAATGATCATGATCTGCAGGATGAAGAAAATCGGCACAAGCGTGGTGACTCGGGCGTGAGGGTACAGCAACAGGTACGCTCCCATCACCCCGGCGACCGCTCCGCTGGCGCCGATCGTCGGGATGGGCGAACCAGGCTGGAAGGCAAAATGAGTCAGGCTGGCTGCGACTCCTGCCCCCAGATAGAACAGCAGATACCGGGCCGAACCCATCCGATCTTCAACATTGTCGCCGAACACCCACAAAAACCACAAATTGCCCGCCAGGTGCATCAGGCTTCCATGCAGGAAAATGCAGCTTAGCAGTGTGGTGTAGGGGTGAAATCGAGGTCTCGGCAACGTCGACTGAATGGTCACTTCCTGCACGCCAAACGGGGTCTTCACCATTCGCTGTTCCGACGTCACCAGTTCTGCGTCCGGCTGGCTGACTCGCGCAGGAATCATGCCGTAGTCGTTAACCAGGCCATCGGTGTCATTCATCTGCAGCAGAAACGCCAGCACACACGCGCCAATCAGCGTCAGGTTGACGACGGGTGTCGTACGGGACTGAATGTCATCTTTCAGAGGAAACACGGATGCAGAAACCTTGTCGAACGTGAAATGACGCAGCGCATGAAAAAAGCTGCTTTCGCACAGAACATGCAAAAGCAGCTTAAGTTACCCCACAGGGACTTGAACCCCAACTTACAGAACCAGAATCTGCCGTGCTACCAATTACACCATGGGGTAGTGTTTTCCGACGAACGTTTCATCGGCGAGCAGCGTTGTAGCAATGGATGCGAATTGTGTAAAGCAAAAAAGTACCCCCAGTTTACCCGATCGGACACCTTTCCTGGCAACAGGTTCGGTCACTGCCAGCCATTTGGCCGGTTCTGCAATTCGACCATGATTGTCCGCTGCTGGATTCGCGACAGAAGCTCTCACCCCTTACAATACGATTGTAAATCGCCCGAACGTCCTGGTTGATAGCCCCTTACTTCTAGATTGCCGCGGAGTGATTCATGTCAGACGAACCTGAATTAGACAGCAGCGACGACAGTGGATTCCACAGCCCGCAGTACGCCCTGACCGAAGACGGCCTGCTGAAAGTCTACAGCGTGGGCCCCACCACGGTGCTCGGTTTTGATGGACAGGACGTCCCGTCAGAATTCAACGCCGCTCATTACCGAGCCGCCATTTCTGACTTACTGGTCGCCAACGACTCCAGCATCGTCGCATTCGACCTCAGCGGCGTGAAGCTCGTGCCCAGCGGCATGCTCGGCCTGCTGGTGTCGCTCAAGCAGCTCGACAAACTCACCCCAACCGTCCAGATCTTCAACCCCAGCGACGACGTGAAAGAAGTTTTGCAAATCACAAAACTGAACACGCTGATCGAAGTCCACGAACTGGAAGCGTAACCAGCAGCAAAAAGACACCAGTCGTTTAACCCGCAGCCGAAGGCGCAGGCGTTGCTGGGAACGGCTGTATCGCAGCGGAAACACAACACCCACGGACGCGCATCACCCGACACCTGCGCCTTAGGGGCTCCAGTCTATCACAGCCGGATTCATATCAGTCGTTTAACCCGCAGCCGAAGGCGCAGGCGTTACTGGGAACGGCTGTATCGCAGCGGAAGCGGAACTCTCACGGAGGCCCATCACCCGACGCCTGCGCCTCCGGCTACGGGTTAAACGATCCACAAGGCTTCGCCGCCAGATCGCGCACCGAACGATTGTCACCGCGGCAAGGTTTCAGACCGCCTGTGGCGAAGAACTTTCGACTCAGGATCTCCAGCCTACTACAGCCGGATTCATACCAGTCGTTTAACCCGCAGCCGAAGGCGCAGGCGTTGCTGGGGACGGCCGTATCGCAGCGGAAGCGTAACACCCACGGACGCCCATCGCCGGACGCCTGCGCCTCCGGGTTAAACGATCCACAGGCTTCGCCGCCAATTGAGGCCAGCTTGCACCTCGTTCGCCAGCGCTGCTATCCGTCAGCAGCTTCCGGAGCGTCCTGGTCGGCCGCTTCCGTTGCCTCGCCATCCGCAGACTGGCTTGCATCCGTCAGAGCGGCCGACGTGCCGGGAACAATTTTCGGTCCGTCACGGTGCTGGTCAATCACCTTGTGCATGTGCTCAGCCGTCATCGTCTCCATCTCGAACAGTTCTTCACTTAGCTGATCCAGAACCGCTCGTTTGGACATCAGCACTTCGTAAGCGCTGCGGTACGCTTCGTCGACAAGACGTTTGACTTCCAGGTCGATCTCACGCAGCGTCTCTTCACTGTGCATCGAATCCCGGACCACGGTCCCCGACCCCGTTAGAAACGGAGACGACTGCGATTCACTGTAGAACATGCGCCCCAGGCGAGGACTCATGCCGAACTCAGTCACCATTCGGCGAGCCAGATCAGTGGCGCGCTGAAGGTCGTTTTGAGCGCCCGTAGATGTTTCGTTGTAAACGATCTGCTCGGCCGAGATGCCGCCTAACAGCACGGCGATGCGGCTTTCCAGTTCCGACTGCGTCAACAACTCGCGGTCGTCTTCCGGAAGCTGCAGCATATAGCCCAGCGCCCCCATGCCACGCGGGATAATGGAAATCTTGTGAACCGGGTCGGTGTTGGGAAGGCTGTCCGCAACTAACGCGTGACCGCATTCGTGACACGCCACGCGGCGCTTGACCTCTTCGATGATGATGCGACTCGACTTTTCCAGCCCCGCCATCACACGTTCCACGCCGTCCTCGAAGGCCTGCATCGTGACCTTTTTGTCGCCTCGTCGAGCCGACAAGAGCGCCGCTTCGTTGACGAGGTTCGCCAAATCCGCTCCGACGAAACCTGGCGTCAGCTTCGACAATCGCTGCACGTCGACGTCGTCAGACATCTTGATCTTCTGAGAATGCACCTTCAAAATGGCAGCTCGACCTTTGATGTCCGGTCGATCGACCAGCACATGACGGTCGAAACGGCCGGGCCGCATCAACGCCGGGTCCAGCGTTTCCGGTCGGTTGGTCGCTCCCATCACAATCACACTGTGATCCGTGCTAAAGCCGTCCATCTCGACCAGCAGTGCGTTCAGAGTCTGTTCGCGTTCATCATGCCCGCCTGGCGCACCACTACCGCGCACTTTGCCGAGTGCATCCAATTCGTCGATGAAGATGATCGCGGGCGAACGCTGCAACGCCTGCTGAAACATGTCTCGCACGCGAGCCGCTCCGACACCGACGTACATCTCCACGAAGTCCGAACCAGACAGCCCGAAAAACGGAACTCCCGCTTCACCCGCGACAGCCTTGGCCAACATCGTCTTGCCGGTTCCGGGAGGCCCCACCAGCAAAACGCCGCGCGGAATTCGTCCGCCAAGCGACTGATACTTCTGCGGTGTCTTCAGAAATTCGACAACCTCTTTCAGTTCTTCCACCGCTTCATCAATGCCCGCCACGTCTTCGAACGTGACGCTGACATCTTCCTGAGCGTACAATCGCCCTCGACTGCGACCGAACGACATGGCTGAACCCGCTCCGCCGAGTCGTCGCAGCATAAAGATGATCACGCCGATCATCAGCGCTGTTAAAAACAGCATGGGCATCAATTCGGCCCACGGCGATGGTGTGGGAGCCGCTTTGTATTCGATCGGTTCGCGAGTTTCGTCGCCTTTGCCGTCCAGCAGTTTTTGAAGGTCGTTGCGAGCTTCGTCGCCGACACCCCACAACGCGACGTAAGACCGTTCGGCTGTCACGTCATTTTTACGTACTTCTTCAATGGACTTGTCCTGCCATGTCATCTGAGTCGGCCCGATGGTCAGCTCATAGACATTGCGGGAATTCAATAAATTCTCCGACACCTGCCGCTTGAATTCTGACAGCGACATCTCTTTGCCGCTTCGCCCCTGGCTCATGGTTGAGAAAACCAGGAGACCGACGACGCCGAAGACGAGTAGATACCACAGTCCGTTGCCCGATTGATTTCGCTCTTTGCGAGGATCACGTCCCTTGGGGCCGTTAGCGGGTGGTTTTTTGGGCGAATCAGCCATTGAGTTGCCACTAAGTTCCGAAAATGCTGGTGTTTTTGACCGCGTCAGCGCGGCCACGCTTCAACTGTAGGTCTGATTCGGGATATGGTCAACTGCCACTCAGAATTGCCGGTACGCACCGGCGGGCGGTTGGCGTGGCGGGCGGGTGACGATCTCGGAACTGAGGCGCCGGCGGTGCTTCTGCTACGCATCCGCTGGGAAGCAACAAAGTACCTGCCGCAGCACCACAGCACGATGTCGCCGATACGGGCAAATGTCTTCACGCCTCCTGCCTTCGCCACGCGACGGCGGGCGGGAATGTGCCTCGTGTGCCAATATTCGGGTATTGAGCATGTGCGATCCGATGCACGGCGAGATAGGTTTGTCCTGCGATTAGCACGAAGCGCGGCAGCACCTATCCCGCGAGTGTGAGCCCAACAACGCAATCGCTGCCACATAGCTCAGTCCTTCCAGAATTAATAACGCAAGAAAATCACAACCGAGACCTCTGTGAAATAGTCATTGACACTTTATCTCTGTCCCCAAATTGCACGGCCAAAACCCGACACCGCAAAATGTGGCACGATTCTCCGAATCGTGAACGCGCACCAAAACGGCTCCCATTCGCACTGTGCCCTCTGCAATCCACAGATCTCCTATCGCTCAAGCGAGAAAGGATTTTACGGTGACAACTTGTTTCCGCCCCGGATGAGCCAAAGCACTTAGCCATGGGCACGAACTCATGGAATCAGCCCGTCGCCTGTCCGGCATCACCATTCGTGATCTCTGTTCTGTAGGTGCTGGCGGCCCGACAGCACTTCGCAGTGCAACTGCGACCGTGTCCTGGACTGCTCATCATCAGCATCGACTCCGGAACACAGTCACGCTGCGACTCAGCCGCATCGCGCCGCAAAAGTTCCGTCGCGCCGCCGGAACCTACTGTCGCAATCATCTGCGATCGAACACGCCCCGTCACAGCCCAACGTCGGTAAACTGACGATCCGAGTCGAAGATCCACCGCACGCGGCGGGCAGTCGGCGAGTCTACCTGGGGATCAGTCGCGGACAGCATCATATTTCGCTTCCTGGAATCACCGTTTGTCAACCGCGTCCCGGCTGGATCAATCTTCAGATCCCTCCGATCGAATCGTGGCAGGCCGCGTTGGAACAACTGACTGCGGCGGAAAGAAGCCGAATTGCACAACCCGAATTCTACGAAGTGCTGAAGACACAAATCGCCCGCCGCATGCCTCGCGATATGGGCTGAACTATTGGGCAATGATATGTGATTCACCCAGGTCGACTATCAGCCTCGATTTGTGGAATGCTGCGCTGCGCATCATCAAACGCGCCTGTTGAGCTGCAGTCACGGCATGCTCATCGCATCTGCCGCCAGACGCCCTTGAATTTCTTGACCGCTCCCGCCCCTATTGCATATACTCACACCACCTTAATATCCCAAATTCCAGCATGTACGACAGCTCTGTCGTACAGATAACCGTTGTGCGGCCTAGCTTTTACATGTCATTACAGGAAGAACATCAACCGCTTGATACCGCGATTTGGAACGCGATGCTTGCCGTTCTTCCCCCCGACTGTTCTGCTGCACGTCTGGAGGTGGCTGCAGTTTTCGAGGCCGATGGCGGGCTTGAAATGCCTCACTCTCTCGTGGCCCTCGATGATTCCAAAGACTTGTGCTTCCCTTCCGACGAAATCTATCAACTTACTCGCGAGCACCTTGCGGTATTTGAACGCCACGGAAAGCCGTGGGCCTCGCTCGCCTGTACGGTTCGCTTTGATTTCGACACCGAGAACTGGCGTTGCTCAACTGACTACGAGTACTGACTGCCGCTTCACCGGTCGTGCAGGGGGATTGCACGCTAAGTCATTTGCCGAACAGGACTTTCGCGAGGTATGTCTCATCCCAGGCAGCGTTGAGTCTTTTGTTTTTGATCCCCACCCTGGCTGTGGATTCGTTTTTCAGGAGACTCAACGCCGTGCGGCGAAGGATGCTGAAGTTCATGTCTGCGTGGCCTTTACGGATCCTCGATTGATCTTCCTGGAAAGTGACGTCCAGTTGCCAATGCAAATTGTTCTCGACACCCCAATGGCTCCGCACAGCTTCGGCGAAACGACGGCCGGAGACATAACGGCTTAAAATGTAATAGCGGATGCCGATGCACATTTTGCCGTCGCGGAGAGTGTTGTTGATCGCGATCCCGATCGCCTTCAGGTTCTTCCAGCGATGTGCGTCCGGAAGATCCTCCGGCGCACGACAGATCAGATACTGTCGCAAATCTTCGCGGCCGCCGGTGTTTTCTTTCGTTTCAAATCGTCGCACCGGACAGCGTGCAAAGTCATCTTCCAAATGGTCGGCGAAGAACGCGACAAGACCTGCGTGTAGCGTGGGCTGATTGCCTTTCGCGGCAAGACAATAGTCCGCCTCTGCGTCGACAATCTTCGACGCGATTTCCGTTTGGCAACCCATGGCGTCAATCGTCACTAAAGCACCGGAAACCTCGATCAATTCCAGCAGTTTGGGAATCGCCGTAATCTCATTACTCTTCGCATCGACGACGACTTGCCCGAGACTGATATGATTGGCTGTGGCCCATGCACTGACCATGTGGATGGCCGACTTGCCACTGGCTTTGTCATAGCTGCGACGGAGTGTCTTACCATCGATCGCGATGATTTGTCCGTCACTGATTTTCTGCAGAGAAGTGATCCAATTCAGTAAGCACTTTTCAAATTCTGCAGGACGAATCAGAGCGAGGATGGCGTTGAAACGATCGTGCGACGGAATCCCTGCGGACAGATCGAGATACTTCGCAAACCAATCTCGTTTCGTTCTGCCAAACTTCGCAATCGCGACAAAATCATCCGCGCCACTGATCACAGCACAGACTGCAATGAACAGAATATTTTGAAGCGGATAGACCGGCTCACCGCGCCTTGGATCCGTAACATCAGAGAAATGATCGACAAAACTGGTGGACAAAGGCATGGCAGGAATCCTTTCGCGGCTCAAACATTTCAGCACACATAGCAGCGTGAAACATCACACTGACACTGAAGGTTGCCATCTATACCATCTTATCCAATGTCGCGCAATCCGCCTAACCGGTCGTGCAACATCTGTATGTCGTAAGAAGTCAAGTAGCGCGTATGTTGATCGGGGAAAGAAGTTGTAGTTTTTCTGTTGGAGAGTTTTTTGCCCTCCAACTCGCTACGACTTATCCTTCTTGGTTTCACGTTCGAGGTTTTCCTGTTCCGTTTGCTGCGGGGCGTTTCTTAACGAAGTCTCGCTCAACTTTCCGATGGAAAGCTGGCTGCTTCAAACATCTGTTCGTGTTCAAACCGAAGACGACGGGCACAGCCGTTCGGCGGTCAGCTTCGCACCTTAGAACCCCTAACAAAACCTGTGTGGCCGCGTTGTGACGACAGTGGTCGAGATGCAAGGAAAAGGGACGAGGCGACAAATGTCGTCGAGGAGCGCTGACGCCGCAGATCGGCTGCTGTCGTCGCAACCCTCCGGGCCGCTTGTGGTTCCGCCTCAGGCGGCGGCGTTCGTCGTCGACGACAATTGTCGCCTCCTCCTCACTTCTTGCCTGAAACGAAACCACAAACGTCGCGGCTCACACAGGTTTTGTTAGGGGTTCTTAGAGTGCATCACACGCCATGCGTGTCTAAGCGGCCGCCGGGCGGGTTTTTGTTTTTGTTATGCGGTTGTCGACAGTGTTCTCCGTTCCGGAGCACAGAAACTGTTATGGGCTCGATCGCCGGTCATTCATAAAGTTGTTGGGCTCACGCTGTGTTGCAAGCGCGTCCAGTTGTTGGTCGACTCGACGGCGAGGCAGCCGGGATCAATGAAAGTTCAAACGGGTCTCCGGTATAGATTCTGAATTGTGAAAGCAACAGCGACGCGGCCAGTCTTGATTCTTTTCGCAAGGCCTTCGCCGCATTTCCACTCTTTGGCAACGGGCGTTGGCCTTGGTACAGTTTTTACTAATTCAGGCATCGCTCGCTTCGTTCATGGCGGTGTCGTAAAAACGTTCCGTTAGGTGGCAGAAGCTCTTGATTCTTCAACGCGGTACAACCGGGTTCCAACACTGCCGTGAGCCGGAACTTCCTCTTGTTGAACTACGTATTTTTCGCACTGTTTACCACACCGTCGCGCGTGACGTATCTGCGGATGTGATTTATAGCCCGCGCCGACACTCAGACGTCGAATGCAACTTTGCCGACGCTCTGCTTCAACTCGGAGATGATCGCATCGTCGTGCTCGTCAATTGCTTTCATCCTTTGGTCGCGTTCGCGGCCGAGGGCAAGGTCGGCGATACTCCGGATTTTTGCGACCATGCTGATTTGGCACGAGCATTCTCGGCACACGCAGACTTCACGGTCCTTTCTGTGGCAACGTTTGAACAACTGCCAACCACAGACATGCTCGCTGATCTCGCCCCTGCGGAAATCGAGCAATTCAACTACTGGAAACCATCTCGCCTTGGCGACGTCATCTTCAACTACTGGGATTGAAACCGTTCTGGCGATTCATCTGCCGCCTGGCATGGTTTGTACGCCAAACTTTCGGAACACATTCACTCTTTGGCAGCGTGCGTGCGCGTTCATACAATTCCACCCACTTGAAGTCGCTCGCTTCGTTCAGGGCAGTATCGAATAGGCCTTCCGTTTTACACCGCAAACACATGGTACATTTCCTTGTTATTGACCTTGAAGCGACGTGTTGCGATGACGATTCGTTTCCGCGCACTGACATGGAAATCGTGGAGATCGGTGCGGTGGTGGTGTGCCCTGAGACACTTCAGCCCCTGAACGAGTTTCAGACCTTTGTCCGCCCGGTGCTCAACCCAACCCTGACCGACTTCTGCCGCAATCTGACAAACATCACGCAACTGCAGATTGATTCGGCACCGTCGTTCGTTGATGCAATGGCCGACCTCATCGACTGGGCCAATGGATTTGCTCCATTCGTGTTTTGCTCCTGGGGCAATTATGACCGCACTCAATTTGAGTCCGATTGCTCGCGACATGAAGTTGAGTACCCATTTGGTGGTCACCACATCAACGTCAAAGCAGAATTTGCTTCTGTGATCGGACGCCCCCAAAAGCCAAGCGTCCCGGCCGCATTACATTCTGTTGGGCTGACTTTCTCCGGCTCCCATCATCGCGGTATTGACGACGCACGAAATATCGCCCGCCTGTTGCCATATATCTTTCCTCCAGGACACCGCGTGGCAGGCAGCTAGAGCAGTTTACCTTTTGTTGTGGACGGTTCGGGCTCGTGGGAAACAGCCTTCGTCGTCACAAACGCTTGCTCCGCGGCCACAAGTCAGCGAGATTCGCTGTAACATTGGTACAATGTTTCGCAGTTCAGACGTCACTCGTTCCGTGCGGAGCGGTGACGTAAGAACTTTCTGTTAGCCAGGTCCGAGGTATCCGTGCGATTGTTTGACCACGACCACTTTGAGGCGACCGTCGTGATCTTCACGCACGACCTGGGCGGACGCATTTCTGCTCCGTTTAATGGAATCCGCTGGGGTTTTTGTTACGCCGAGGATGCCCCCACAAGCGGCATCTACATGATCCACCAGACTTTCTGGATGCATCCGGACAATCGCTGCCAATTGATACGCCTCTGTTGGCGCGTTTCCGCATCTCTAATAGCAGGATGATTTCGAAACACCAAAGTCGAATCACCGTCGGTACGGAGTTCTATTGTCAAGAAGGTGCGCACCGAGTTGCTTCTGGTACCGTCACGCAGATCCTCGGCTTGCATCAGGATCGTGACCACTTGACCGATTGTTGAACAGCACCTTCGGCAGACCTGCCGTGTTTACAGACACGGCGTGAATAGATTCTTCTTGAATGGGGGGCGAAGTGTGTAACCGGGCCTGGAGCGACGAACGAGTGAAACCCCGGGGCCTCCGTGGTACAGTCTCCGGTCGTGCAGCCACCTCCGCTTCGTTCGGAGCCGTGTCGTGACGACCTGTCGCTGGACATTTTCACTTTTCCCTTGAGTGTCAATGGATAACGTTTTAACAATTCTGGGCATCGTAACCGGCATCTGCTTCGCTATTGTAGTAGCGGTCGGAGTGCTCCGACTTGTAGACCGATTCAGTGTTGGCAGGCCCATAACCGCAGATGAGCGCGAGAGGCGACAACGTGACTTCGAGACCCGACTTGCGTGCCCGCAATGGGATCAGCTGATTAGCCATTTCGGGTGCAACATTCCGACTACGCTCAGAGAACTTTATGCAGACGTCGACAGCTTACGTCGCGAGTCGTTCTATATCGTTCCACCAGATGCAGCCGATGAATCCGAGCACTATTTTGTGGCTCAATTTCAACCTGCAGATTTGACCACGATCGAGCAGGCTTGCTTGCCAGGCGACAAAACGCAATTCCCGTTCGCGATCGACGATTTTGGCAACTACTACTTTGTCGATCTCACGTCGCATGACCTGTGTGTAAATTACCTCGACCATGATGGTGGAGACCTATCACGCGTGGCCGACCGACTGGAGACATTCCTGAAATGGCCGACGTATTCAGAGTCACACACTCCAGAATAGATTCTACGCAACCGCTCTTCGGACACGCCTTCGCCGTGTATTGACATTTCGATCCATTTTTAGAATCACGCGCAATTCGAACCGAAATAGCATCGCTGTGGCGGTGTGGTGGAACATTGCCTGAATGACGACCTCAGCTGTGAGTGAAACTGAACCAGCTTGTCCATTCTGCTCGACGCCTATGGATCCGGGCTTCGCCTGGATTGCGCACATCTTCGCTGGCGGACTGGTCTGGCAGCGAACAAAGCCGGAACTCGCGGCCTGGCGACCGTCGCCCGGACAGACAATTATTCATTCCCATATTTTCAACGAGTCGCGATCTCTGAGACCCGCATTTCGCTGCCCTGAATGCGAGTCAATAACGATACAACCGAATAAGAAAGGGTAAACAGCGGCACGGGTGGCGAACAAATTGTTCACTGACGGCCCTCTCCCATGAACACGCGGTCGGCCACGAATGCGGGACTGCTGCGGTGACGCTGTACTCAACCGGAGACAGCAGTCCGGCCTGGCTCCAAGTGCAACCGCTGGTGCTTCGGTGTTAATTCTGTCACACCGACGTTGTTTGCCTCGCCATAAAGAAGTGTCTTCAAGAACCTCCGTCAGGCACGTTGTCGAATGAAAAATATCGCTCGGAGAATATCCTTTGCAGTTTCTGTTGTGATGCTAAGCCTGCTTTTCCTGGTTTTGCTATCAGGCTACGCAACCGACCCGTGGCACCATCGCCTTTCAATCACGCGAACATTCCACGTTGGTGTTTGGAACACCGGTATCGACTCACGGCTCGTGTTCTTCAACGATGCAGACCACGGCCCATATCGCGGCAGCGTGGTCGCACTGGCCGGCTAGGAGTCCCCTCATATCAAGGCGTTTGGCGACACACTTGGCATCTATTACCGACACTTCACATGGCCCGATTCAGTCCTGTGGACGCTGGCCGTTTCGAACTGGTACCCGATCCTGATATTCTCCATCGTGCCTGTCTGGCATGCGATCGCCCGGTTCCGACGGAATGGCGCCGGACTTGTATAACAAATCAGAAATGATATTGCGGATTGTGAAAGATAAATGGAATCCATCATCAGCTACCAGCCACAGCACAAAAGGCTGTGCCGAGTGTCTCGGCAGAGTTTGACGATCGGAGTTTCGGAAATCACACAGCCGGGGTGCCGGTCAAGGGGCGTAACGATTCGCACCGCGCGAACGTGATCGCTTCGAGCTCCTCGCCAAGCTCTGCGATCCGTGCTGATTGCCGCGGCTTCGCCTTCAAGGTTAAGCCGCAGTCCTTCCGTGGGCCATGTATTCAAAACCGGCTCAAGCCTGAGCGGGCTAACCTCGTCCACCGCTTTCGCGCATCAACTGACGCACGTCGGTTCATAAGTGCCTTCGCCCCCCCCATGTCGACATTCAATCGCCAACAGTCGAACACGTTTGGCAACAACTTCGTAGCCTTCAGATTCACGAAGCGTTGCTGCGAAAACAACGGTCCGGTGGGCTCAGTCTCTAGTACACACTTTCATCTATCGAGTTGCCGTGGCCTGCTGGCATGGCCAGTAGGCAGCCGGCCTCAGAGCACTTCGAGGACGGGTTTCCAACGGCAATGTCGCAGCGCAAAGTATCGCTGAGTATGCTGCTGTGAACGGCCGATGGTCCTATGGCGGAGACAGTTCTTCACTTTCTGGCTGCCCAGCCGATTCGAAAACGCTATATTGCGATAACAGGGACTATCGGTTGAGGGGCCAGCGGCGTTTTGCGACGGTAAAGAACCCATGCTCACATCTTCGCGACAACAAGTGACATTGCGGCAAATAGCAGCGATTGCCCTTCTTCTGCTTCTGGCAGGATGCGGAAAGTCTTCGTCGCCTAACCACAACCAGTCCGGGGGGGCGGTTGCGACCGGAGAAGCTCAGGCGGACGGACAGATTTTGTCGGAAGACATTCGAAAACACGTCTGGGATGTGGAGCACTTTGGTTTCGTTTTGGAAGCGACCGTATTTCCGAGGCTCAAATCGTCACTCAACGACGGCAGCCTGTCTTACTGGAAAGCCATCCTGGCAGAAGACTGCAATGCAGCCGTGCCCGATAACGATGTCCCGTTGGTGCCGTTGGCAAGTGGGAAAGTTTCTTTTGGAGGCACCGAGCTAAATGCCGAGCAGCTCAGAAACGGACATCGCGACGATTTTCTGAACTGGTTGGCGACACTTCGCAAACCGTTCACCGAGTGCAAATCCAGCCTGGGCCTGGTGCGATTGCTTCCAGATAACGAGGACCTGACGGGGGCATGGACCTGCGTGTGGCGGTTACGAATGGCGGGGCGTAGTCTGGATGGCCCGGTTGAAACAGAAGTCGAAATCAAAGTGCGGCTGCGTGAACTGCATGACGATATCAGCGAACAAAAGGATTGGAGTGATTCGATCACGGTGCTCAGCCACCAGCACATGACGGCCAGCCAATCATTCTTCGCCGAGACCACGGCCGACAGTGGGCTGGTGAGTGAGACTCGGCACGACAACTGGTCGTCCGACCAATTCGTTCCGAATACAGGTGGAGTCTACGTCACTGACTACGACCTCGATGGCGATCAGGACATATTCGTCGATGACCACACGGACGGAAATCGGCTTTACCGAAATACAGGAAACGGGATCTTCGAAGACGCGACCATTGCTGCCGGGATCGACGCTGGCGAAGAGACGCGAGCATGGGCTCTAGCCTGCTGGGCCGACCTGGACAACGATGGCGACGATGATCTCATTGTCGAAGACAGGCTGTACGACAATCTGGGAAACGGCAAATTTGCCGACATCACCAGCCGCACGAATCTTCCGCTGACACCTGCGACCAGCTACGCAGTCGCAGATTACGACTGCGACGGCCGGCTGGACCTTTATGTCTGCCATTCTGGCGCCTATCGCATTGGTCAGCACACGCGGGCGCGAGTCAAGTGGATCGATGACGGTTTGGGAATTGATAATGTGCTGCTCAGAAATCTTGGCAACTGGCAGTTTGAAGACGTGACGGAGTCGACCGGCACCGGCGCCGGAGGATCGTCGTGCTTCACGGCGATCTGGCTGCATGCCAATCAAGATTTGCGACCAGACTTGTTCGCAATTAATGAATTCGGCGTCAATTCGCTGTTGATCAATTCTGAAGACGGACAGTTCAACGAACTGGATGTCGATCCGATTTTTGGCGGATTCTCAATGGGGGCTGCTGCCGGCGATTACAACAACGATGGTCGCACAGATTTGTACGTGGCCAACATGTATTCCAAGGCCGGAAACCGGATTTTGGCTAACGTTGATCAAACTCGCTATCCGCCGGAAATGTTTCGAAAGATTGAAGAAGGAACTCGCGGCAGTAAACTGTACGCCGCGCAACCGGATGGCAATTTTCGCACGGTGCCCGCACGAAACATGTTCGCCTACGTGGGCTGGGCGTATGGCCCGACTTTTGCCGATTTCGACAATGACGGTTGGCTGGATCTTTATGCAACTGCCGGCTTCAAGTCAGAAGAACGTGGAAAGCCGGATGGCTGACGCTGTATCTGGCAGGCTGTCGTGACACAGCCATTGAATCAAAAAGCCGTCTGTCCGGCAGCCGGAGATTTGGACGATGAACTGGGCGAATTCTGGCTCGAAAATCCGTGGCAGCCGACCGACAAGAACATGAGCGCCTACGAAAGAAATCGCTTGCTGCTGAATACCAGAAACGACGGATTTGCAGATCTGTCACACGCATCCGGCGGAGCCGATCTGGACAGCGATTCCCGAGCGGTAGTTGCCACGGACTTCGATGGTGACGGCATGCCCGATCTGCTGATTCGCAGTAGTGGCGGCGGACCTTTGCGATTGTTTCGCAACGCGTTCCCGCATGCGAATTCTGTCCAGATTTCACTTCATGGTAAAACCTCGAACGCGCGTGGCATTGGATCACAATTGATCGCCAAAGTCGACGGCCAGACGCTGTATCGCGAAATGCAGACACAAAACTGCTTCCGCGGCCAAAGTCCGGCTGAAGTGAGATTCGGGCTTCAGGCAGCGGAACAGCTTGACGAACTTGAGGTACGCTGGCCGTCCGGTGTCATTCAGAAGTTCGGGCCGCTGTCGGCAGGCAGCCACTATCTGATTACAGAAGGCGACGCGAATCCTGCAAACATCACGAACCCGCAGAATGGGGATCGGTAGTGGCAACGTCGTACACTAATCAGGCTCACACAGTCGATGCGGTTCGCCCGGCGCGGCGACGCCGTAAGCTGGTGACGTGGACTTTGGTGTTAGTTGTGATTTTTATCGCGGCATGCGCAGTCCTGTTTCAGGTTGGACTTTGGCGAGGTCGTGTGGCAATCGATGCGCGTCGGAACGATGTCGCCAAACGCTGGCTTTCAATGACGGGACTCTGCTGGCGTAAGAATGCCGAATGGTACTACCTGAACGCGATAGTGAACCGGCGATCTCTGGACTTTGATGCCGTCGAACGAAATCTTAAGAAGGCTCATGAGCTGGGTTGGCCCGTCAGCGAACTCGAACGCCAACAGAATCTGGCGTTCATTCAAACGGGGCAGTTCCAGCAAATCGGCAACAAGTGGAGTGAACTGTTTCTTTCTGCTGGGTCCGACGGACCAGAGATCTGCAAGGCCTACGTCGATTATGCCCTGTCTCGATTTCGCGCAGACGAGGCGGCGACCGTGATCGAAGGCTGGAAGACAGATTTCCCTGACGATCCTGAGCCTTACGTCACGGAAGGTACCATCAACTCGGTACTGTTGGCATGGTCGCGTGCCGAGACCTCATTCCGCGAAGCACTGGAGATTGATCCGACTAACGACGAGGCACGAATCAAGCTTGCCGACGCACTCATTCAGCAATTGAAGTTTTCCGAAGCAGATGCGGAACTCAGAAAAGTTTCAAAATCGTCTGCGACTGAACCTCATGTTATTTCCGCGTTAGCACACTGCGTTGCACAGCAAGGACGACTCGACGAGGCCCTGGATTCGCTAGAGGAGGCGCTTGAGGAGAAGCCCTCTGATGAAACCCTACTGAGAGAACTCGGGCGACTGCAATTGATGCAGGGGGAAAACGAAGAGGCGATTGCGGCGTTGACGCCCGTACTGGAAAGCCACCCGGAAGACACAGAGATCCGGTACGCATTGGCGCAGGCTCTCAGGAATCACGGTGAGGAGCAGGCAGCACAACAGCACTTCCGACTTGTTGATGAAGGCACGAAGGCATTACGAGAACTTTCTCGACTCACCGCACACGTGACTCAGAATCCAGCGGATGTCGAAACACGTTTCAAAATCGGATCAGTGACGTGGAAGTGGAAGTCACGTCGCGATGGTGTGGCGTGGCTGCAGAGCGTGCTTGAGTTTTCACCAAAGCATACACCGACCCACAAACTCTTGGCTCAGCACTACGAAGAATCCGGAGACAGGAAGAAGGCGAAATATCACAAAAAGATGAGCGAAGGTGATGAATGACGTCATCTGCGAGCCGCCCTCAGGAATCCTCGATCGTCCACGTGCAACCGTCTGGTCAGAAAGCCGTCTGGCTTTGGCGGTTGCGTTTCACGTTGCTGATGCTGTTGGCAGCAATCGGTGCAGGCTGCGGCAAGACGGACGTTGGGGTCGATCCCACGAAAAATCCGAAGACCAATGAACCTGGAGGGGGCGCGGCTGTGCAGGCGGAACCACCTGTGCCTGCGTCGATAATCCGCTTTGAGGATATTGCCGAACAAAGCGGGGTTCGTTTTATCCCGACCAACGGCCGCGAAGCTGGACGCTACACGATCGTGGAAAGCCTGGGAACGGGTGTCGCTGTCGCTGACCTGGACCGCGACGACCGTTTAGACATCATCGCTCCGGGAGGCGGGACGTTCGACAAAGACGGCAATCCGGTAGGTCAACGGAACGGCGTCTTTCGACAGAACGACCTGTTGCAGTTTGAGAACATCACGACCGGTTGCGGAATTGATACAGGCTCGGCTTATACTCATGGTGTGGCGATTGGCGACTGGAACAATGACGGCTTTGTCGACGTCGTGATAACAGGCTTCCATGCGGTCAGGTTGTTTCAGAATTGTGGCGATGGCACGTTTCAAGACGTGACACCTGAGGCCGGATTGTCTCAGGCCGAATGGGCGACCAGTGCCGCCTTCTTCGATGCAGACAACGATGGTGACTTAGAATTGTACATCGTCAACTACGTCGAGTGGCAACCGGATGACGATCGCAGGTGCATGATCAACGGTCACCGCAACGTTTGCCCACCAGCGCGATTTGATGCCGTGTCGGATCGACTCTACGACAATCTCGGCGATGGGAGCTTTCACGAGGTGTCGCAGGAGCGAGGCCTCGAGGAGGGTGGCAAAGGACTTGCCGTGATTGCCGGTGACGTGGATCTGGACGGCGATTCAGATCTCTACATTGCCAACGATACGACGGCCAATTTCCTGTACCTCAACCAGGGCGACGGCAGGTTTGTCGAAAGCGCTCTGGTTAGCGGCTGCGCATTGGGGCCGACGCTGCAGGCGGAGGGCAGTATGGGAGTTGCCTTCGCAGATTTCGATCTGGATGGGCTGCCGGATATCTGGGTTTCGAACTACGAAAATCAGAGCTTTGCAATGTACCAAAGTCGCGCTCCGGGCATCTTTCAGCATGTGAGTGCGGTAACGGGAATTTCAGCCGTTGGGCAGTTGTACGTGGGGTTTGGCACGGCCGCCCTCGACGCTGACCTTGACGGCGATCAGGACATTTTTGCTGGCAATGGACACGTGATGTACGAGTCTGCCCGTGCCCCACTGCGTCAGGAAGCGTTGCTATTTGAAAATCTGGAGGGGCAGCAGTTCCGGAACGTCATCCGCGAATCCGGTGAGTACGGTCGCTCAGTACACATGGCACGCGGCGTGACGCCTGCGGATCTGAATCAGGACGGATCCATGGATCTGGTCGTCGCTCATATGAACGAGCCGATTGCGGTTCTGAAGAATACGAGTCGTCCCCAAAAACATTGGGTTTCTTTAGTACTGATCGGTCGCAGATCCAACCGTTCAGCCATCGGTGCTCGCGCGAAAGTTGGCACGATCGTCAAGCTCCACACCGGTGGCGGGAGTTACCTATCTGACACCGACACGCCGTTCACATGGGCGATCGATAAAGCATCCCGTCAGGTGGAAGTGGAAATCGTATGGCCCTCAGGCAATCGGCAAAGAGAGAAAATGTTTCCGAACCGGATTAATACGGTGGTAGAGCACCTTGCGACGCCGCCAGATCCCAGTTAGAATTAATTACCAAGCTTACATCATTAATCATTCCGACAACAATACAATTAGAATGCCACATGGCGTACAGAATGTACGCGCTAGGTTCTTGTTGGTGTCGTCTTTAAAATCGTCAGTAACTCACTATGCACAGATTCTGCGTTGCCTCTGTCCTTGTTTTTTCCACCTTGGTCGCACAGGGCTGCGGTGGTGGTCCGTCTGATGCACCAACACTGGCGGCCGTTTCCGGAACTGTCATGGTTGATGGCAAGCCTCAAGAGGGGTTAACCGTTGAATTTCATCCCGATTCGGCAGCCGGAACAACTGGGCCAATGTCGACGGCTCTAACCCGGGCAGACGGCGGATTTACTCTCGCAACCTCAACCGGACGAGCTGGGGCCGTTGTTGGTAAGCATAAAATTGCTGTGAAATGTCCTTGGTCGCTGGAAGGCCGACGGAACAGCAAAGATGTAACGGCTGACGGGTTTGGATCCTCGCCGACCGGGGAAGCCCCACCAGCTCCGGCGGCAGGCAGTGGGAGCGACTGCACCATCGCACTCAAGTTTGAAGACCCTGCGACCTCAACATTAAGTGCAGAGGTGCCAGAAGATGGCGTAAGTGACCTTCTGCTGCAGGCATCTTCAAAGTAACAGGGCTGATCCTTAACAGATATTTGCAGTTAAATTTACATTGAGTTCTTGTTCCCAACTGGGAACCAAAGACCTTGAGTCACTGATCAAGACACAGTGGCTAAAGCAGCGGGCATTCGAGCTAGTCGTTTGTTCTTTTTTTCACTCTTCGTGGAGACACATCATGAGAAACCGTCCTGGCTGGATCCGCAATGGATTTACGCTCATCGAATTACTGGTGGTCATAGCCATCATCGCAATCTTGATTGCCCTGCTGTTGCCTGCTGTTCAGCAGGCTCGAGAAGCTGCACGCCGCACACAATGCAAAAACAATCTGAAACAAATTGGATTGGCGATGCACAACTACCATGACGTCTACGGACGCTTTCCACCTTCAGAAGTGCACACCCGCGAGTTTCTAGCGGGCGCGAACAATAACTGGGGAGACCAAACCAGTAACTGGGCCGTCTATCTGATGCCCTATATCGATCAGGCAAATGCCTACAACCAAATTGATTTTACACTGAAGTATAACTCCACAACGAATCCGGCAACTGGTGCCGCCGTTGGGAACCTGGACGCCTTAGGTAAGGCGTATCCAGCTTACCTTTGCCCGTCGAACCCAGTTGGTCCCAACCAAAAACACAGTGGCCAGTTTCACATTATTCACTACTTCGTCACGGGGTGGGGTGCGAACGAGCCACCGGGTGGCCGAGCTCGCCACAAATGGGCCATTGGTGATTCAAGCAACATCCAGCACAAAGGAATTGCCTGGTACAACGGTTCCGCGCGAATCGCTGACATTACCGATGGCACAACGAACCAAATCGCTGTCGGTGAAGTTCGAGGTTATGCCCCTCGTTGTTTGAATCAAATGGCAAGCCTGCGAGACTGGCGTGGCATGCGGTGGGAAGTCTCCACTGGTACGAACATGCCTATCAATGGTGTGCACCGGTACGCCGGTGAGTGCGGTGACGTGGTGAACGAAGGAACGTGTCCGAATTGCCGCTGGGAAAACATGGCTAGTTTCCATACTGGTGGAACGCAGGTCCTTCTGGCTGACGGATCAACCAGATTCGCCAGTGAAAACATTGATACGACTCTCTTCCGCAAGCTCGGCTCTATCGGAGACGGTGGTGTAATTGGCGAGTGGTAGAACACGATCAGGCGAGCTTAATTAGGTGAACTTGAGGACGGCTTCTTCGGAAGCCGTCCTTTTTCGATTAATGCCTGAACCGCACCCCGCCGAACGCCAAGTTCGGCGTCGCCTGGCGATAACAGAATTGCCTTGTCATACGCGGCAAGCGCCTCGTGCAGTTGCAAACGCTGCTCCAGTACGAACGCCAGATCGCTCCAGCCTGCTGCATGTTCGGGAGCTACGGAGATCAATTTCCTGAGTCGCTTTTCGGCTAGTTCCCATTCGGAATTCATCGTTGCCAAAGCCGCTAATCCAACCAGCAACTGTTCCTGATCGGGGAACAACTCCAAACCCTCCCGGACAATCTGCTCAGCTTGCTCATGAGCTCCGCTTCCTGCCATCAGAAATGCCAATTGCAGCCGGTTGCCAGTCAATTCCGGGTGCTTTTTGACGAGTGCGGCAAGCGACATCAGTCCCAGTGGGTCACCTGCCGCCGCCTGTTCTGCAGCCTGCTTACCACGCCACAGGGGATCGCGGCGATGTCTAAGAACGGCGGCAATGTCGCTGTCTACGATCGATTGGTCGGCTGAAGGAAGTTGTTCCGCCGCAGAAGTGGAATCTGGCAGCGGTGCATCGGTTTTGCCGCCGAAATGTCTTAGACGAGCCTTCAACCGCTCGGTCTCCCGGTAGTTGCCTTCGATTGCATCCAGCTTTTCACGTGCGGCTTCAAATTCCCCCGCTTCGAATGCGTGTTGGGCCTGCCGCCAGATGACAGCCGGATGCCTCGGATGGGCAGCCTCGGCCCTGACAAGCAGCCCGTCGCTTTCCGAAACCCGATCAAGCTCACTCAGCACGTCCGCATGAGTGACAAGAGCTGCGAGCGTCGCATTTGCTGAGCTGGTGAGGTCGGAAAGTAGTTTGTCGGCTTCTTCAGGAGAGGTGGCCGTGAGTCTGTTCGCTAAAAGATACTTCCACCGTGCTTCGGCCGGCTGCAGTTCAGTGGCAACTCGGTAGCAAATGATAGCTTCCGGGTGGTATTCATGGGCGTCGAGTGCCATGGCGTATACCCCCCATGCATCCGCCGATGACGGCATCGACTCAAGCTCCCTGCGTTTACTTTCCAGATACTCCTGCACCTCTTGATAGGTCTCTGATAAATCCGGCACAGGTATCGGGGGCACGTCGTACGATTTGTGACAACCGAACAACAGCGACAACACAACACACGATCTCATCGTAAGAGCGATTGTCTGTTTGCAATCCAAAACAACTACTCCAGTAAAACCCCGTGACCGCGTTCAATTAAAACCGGACTTTCCGCGTGCGCCGCAATCCGGAATCTTTCCGGTGCCATGCTTCCGTGCGGCCAGATGACCTCGACAAATATCATGTCCGCATCAACCGGACACGACAGATAGTACTCCGCAGCGTGAGTACTCATGTAACTTTGACACGGCTGAAACGTATGAAGTGATTTCCGGCCATCGACATCCCACGTGAACTTCGTCCCCGGGCAACTGCGGCCGGACAACCCGGGATCAACAAATCGCAGCGTCAGCCCGCTATGCATCGCTGTGGAATCATTTCGCAGGACAATCGCGGGACTGCCAATCGTCGACACTATGGCATCGGGATCGCCGTCTCTGTCTAAGTCACCAACTGCCAACCCCCGAGCGACAACCATGCGACCGCTCAACGCGTTCTCGCTCTGACGCTGATCTGTGGTCCCATCAATGCTCAAACATTGTATCGGCTGTTGATAGGGTTTCCAAAAATCTGTCACGGATTCGGAGAGGCCCTCGGATCGTCGCACGCGTCCATTTGCAGTCAGCAGTTCGTTAACACCATTAAAGTCAAAGTCCACGATACACAATCCAAACCCGGTTGTGCTGCGAGTGAATGGGGAAATGCCGGTTTCACGGCTGATATCACGGTAGAATCCTCCCCCTTGCTGTGAATACACGGCGTGCGATTCTCCGTCCAAATGAGAAACGACAACCTCTTCCGTTTCGTTCTGATCGACGTCGCCAATGGCGATTCCCATGCTCCCTTGAGGACGCCCTTGAAAACTCAGGTCGCAACCGCTCACGGCCGCCCTGTCCTTGAACGTCCCCTGCTCGTTTATCCACAGCAGATTCGGATACTGATCGCTGGCCACATAAACATCGATCCAGTTGTCACCATCGAAATCCATGGCCGTGACACCAAGTCCGGCAGACAGCCCGCTGCCAACCCCCGCACCCAGCGACACATCTTCAAAGCTGAGTTCACCGCCGGAAGATTCGCCCGTGACGTTTCGGAATAGTACATCTGTCGTACGTGGAAAAAGTCCCGGTGTGCAAAAATCAGCATTGCCGCCCCCCAAACGAGTGCAGGGACGATGTGTGTAGTTCACGTAGTTCGTGACAAACAGATCCAACCATCCGTCGCGATCATAATCGAGCCAGCAAGCGGACGTTCCCCACTTAGAATTGCTAATACCACTGGTCGCCGTGACATCCCGGAAGAATGCTCCGCCATGATTCCGCCACAAGGCATCTTCGTTCGGTGACGAAATGTACAAGTCGGGCCAACCATCGTTGTCACAATCTCCGACTGCGATGCCGGCACCTGAGACTTCACCAAGCCCCAACTGTTCAGCACACTCCGTAAATTGGCCGGGCCCGTCTTGACGGAAAAACGCGACGTTGCGGTTCACGGAATTCTGTGCAACAAGCATGACGTCCAAGTATCCGTTCCGATCGAAATCCAGAATGGCGCAACCTGATCCGATAATTGTTGACAAATGATAGTCATCAGGACGCACAGGCAGATCCAAAAACGCCACCCCCCAATCACTGGCGGCATCAAAGAACACCGGCATTGCTGTACTTGTACCGAGGGAACCCGGAGCAGGAGCTGCTACCGGCCCGCCAGACTTTCCACAGCCTGACAACAGGACAAGAAGCATTAGTAGTAATTGAATTCGTTCAGCAGTCACAATGGTTCCCGCTGAAGAGCCAGCAATGTTGGAATTTTTTTACAGCGCAAGAGTCCCAATGCAGAATTGTAATGCGAAGGAAAACAGAAATAGTAGACGCGTCTTCCGATTCTCGCCAGAAGTGCCATTTTGTTCAGGCCTTGCTGAGTGTAGACTCAGGTCCAAGTCGTCCCCCACTTTCATTGAGTCGGGGGCGGTGCCGCAAACCGTGCCGCAGGGTGTCGTAGGTCGAAGATTGTCCAGTCCGCCATCAGATCTCTGGGATGTTTACCTCGAAGCAGAGCGCCGTGGGCTTCGAGGCGAACGCAATGATGCGCTCAATCGTTTTCTTGCAGCGTTCGCTGAATTGCATCAAACGGAGCAACACGATTGGGCGCTCGGACTCGCTTCAAACATCGTCGATGATAACGCATCGACTCCGATTCGATTGCCGCTGTTCCGCAGCGTTCTTCTGCCAGCACTTGAAACCGCCATTGCCCAGCGGACGCCCGGCGCGGCACGATGGCTCGCTGGTTTCGTTCAACAAATCTACAAATGCCGTGAGCTTCGACCACGTCTCATGGATGGCACGCTCACCGAACACGCTCTGCTCCTAACCGCACTTGACCATGACCCCGGCGACGATCGTTCGCGGCGTAAATTGTTGGGACTGCTCGCCTCACGGTTAAACAACACACTCCACGAACTCCCAACTGGGGTCCTGTACGGCAACGACGGTGCAAGCTTTGACCAGTGCCGCGAAATGCTGCAGGAACTCGACGGCTTCATTCGTTACGCTAACCGCCTTGGTATAGCTGAAGAATACGCGGATTTGGTCGCCAACTGCCAATTCCATTACAAGGCATACGCCGAATACCTCACGGATCGCCGTGAAGCTTCCTGTTACGCTGACTATCTTTCAAGAGGCAGAGACCTCTAACCACGTGTTGACGCAGGGCCGCTTCGCGAACAACTTCCCTGTTTGGCGGCGAAGACTGGCTGTTGATACTTTTCAAGCCATCGTGACTCGCTCGCAATACCAATGAGCGACAGCGCAGGCACGACTCTGTCGTATGACAAGCGTTCCCATTCTTCGCATACGCACCGTTGTCGTTTTGGTTTGCTTATCAATTCCTTATATTGCAAACGCGGCTTATCTTTGGACGAAGCAACTAAACCTGTCAGTTATGGAATCCAATGAACCAGAAATCGGTTGTCATCGCCGGAGGTAGCGGCTTTCTTGGCGTTTCGCTGGCCAGTCACCTACTTGAATCCGGCTGCAGAGTTACGGTGCTTTCGCGAAACCAGCCCAAGGTCAGCGGGCAATGGGATTTCGCGGAATGGGATGCACGGACTCTGGGTCCCTGGCAATCCGTAATTGATGGAGCCGACGCCGTTGTGAATCTGGTTGGTCGGTCAGTGGACTGCATCAAAACACCTGACCATTGCGACGAAATCCTGCGGTCGCGTGTCGAGGCGACTCGTGTATTGGGTGAAGCCATGAAAGCGGCCGAAGCTCCACCGCCCGTGTGGGTTCAAATGAGTACCGCGCATATCTACGGTGATCCGCCCTCATTGGTTTGTACCGAAATGTCTCCGTTCGGCTACGGACTTGCTCCCGATGTAGGAAGAGCATGGGAATCGGAATTTGCGAACGCCATTCATCCTGATCAACGAGGCGTGGTCCTGCGGACCAGTTTTGTTGTGGGGCGTGACCGTGGTGCTGGAGGAGGCGCACTATCGCGACTGCGTTTGATTGCACGCCTCGGCCTGGGAGGCAAGGTTGGTTCAGGGCAGCAAGGCATGAGCTGGATCCATGAAAGAGACATGAACCGCATTTTTGAGCGTGCCATTGTCGATCCGTCGATGCAGGGTGCTTACATCGCAAGTTCCCCCAATCCTGTCGCGCAGCAGGACTTCATGAGATCGTTGCGTCGATCGCTGAGCGTACCGATCGGTTTGCCTGCCACGGAAACAATGGTGCGTTTGGGAGCTCACTGGTTTCTGCGTACAGACCCGGAACTAGCACTCTACGGCCGCTACGTTGTCCCCGATCGCCTCACCGCGTCTGGCTTTGAGTTTGACTTTCCCAACCTTGATGATGCGCTGGCCGACTTGAAGTAGAATTATAGGCTTCCTTTGCACTTTGGACCTTCGGATAGCCATTCGCTCTGTAGCAGCGTGTGGGCCCATCGACACAACCTCCGTTTGCCCAAGCCTCGCTGCGCTGGTAACCTGGCAGTTGTCTTAAGTCGCTTCCACGTGTCTGGTGCGGTGTCGTAAAGTAACTGTCGTTGCGTGGCCAACGCTTTCACTGAGGCAGGCATGATTCGAGACGATGCGAACCGTGAAATCAATCGCTTAGTTGCACACTATCGCGCATTGCCATTTGACGAGTTGCGCACACTCGCTGAACAACCCGTGGCATGCTCCCCTTGAACAGGTCCATCATTATGAGAGTCTACTGACGAAATAATTCTCAGGAGACTCAGAATGTCGAAGAAACGTAAACGTCACACTCCGGAATAGATTGTTCGGAAGCTTCGCGATGCGGACGCGATGCTGACGAGCGGCAAGTCGCTCGGTGAAGTTGTTCAATCGCTGGCTGTCAGTGAAGCGACGTATCATCGCTGGCGTCAGCAGTATGGCGGGATGAAGGCGGAGGAAGCGAAGCGTCTGAAGGAGCTGGAAGTTGAGAACGCTCGGCTGAAGAAGCTGCTTGCGGAAGCGGAACTCGACAAGGCGATGTTGAAGGAGATCGCGGAGGGAAACTTCTGACGGTCTCTCGGAAACGCGAGGCCGTCAAACATGTGCAGGAGAAGTTCGCTGTTTCGGAACGTCACGCGTGCCGAACGGTTGGTCAGCATCGTTCGGTTCATCGTCGTGAACCCGTTGTTCGGGATGACGAAGCGGCACTGGTAAAGCGGATGCTGGAACTGGTTCGCGAACATCCGCGATTTGGTTATCGGCGTATCTGTCGTTTACTTCGTCGCGAAGAATTCGTGGTGAATAGGAAGCGAGTGTATCGTCTTTGGCGTCGCGAAGGGTTGAAAGTTCGTCGACGAACGAAGAAGCGGCGTGGCACTGGCGGCAGCAAAAACGCTTGTCATGTTCACCGATCGCGGGGAAAGAACGACGTATGGGCGTGGGATTTTGTGTTTGACTACACAACGAATGGAACTCAGTTGAAGTGGCTGACCGTTGTTGACGAATTCACTCGGGAGTGCGTTGCGTTGAAAGTTTCTCGCAGTATCAAAGCCGACGACGTGATCGACACGCTGTGTGAATTGATCGCTGCTCGCGGTGTGCCCAATCACATTCGCAGCGACAACGGCCCAGAGTTTATCGCGAAGGCGATTGGTAAATGGCTGAACAAAACAGGCGTCTCGGCGCTGTACGTCGAGCCGGGATCGCCGTGGCAGAACGGGTATTCCGAGAGTTTCAATTCGAAGCTTCGCGATGAATTTCTGAACGTAGAAGAATTTGACAGTATTCGTGATGCCGCGCAGATGACGAAGAACTTTCAACGTCAGTACAACGAAGTTCGTCCGCACAGCGCGTTGGCCTACCAGACTCCGAACGAGTTTGCGGCCGTGCAGCCTTCGGTTCGAGCTCGACAGACGGGAGCCGCCCCGACCACCTTCGCCATCACCTCGACCTGAGCTCCGCGTTGAAGGCCGAGGCGACAGCGAAGGCGGACGGGGCTCAGCACAACTTGTTTGGAAGATTATTCAATACCAATGTCAGCCCACAACTCTCATAACAACCGGACCTAATCTCGGGGGCAGCCCACCCGCAATTGAGACCGAAACATTCGCACCAGATGGAATCGTGACGTTTGTTGTTGATATCCGGCACTTCGAGCAAAATTCGGTTCGCGTGAATGTGTCTGCGTTTGGTAGCAATTGGTTCAAACTAGAACGCCTTGACGAATCTGTCGTGGTTTCTCGCAATGCGGCTACTGATGCATAACGATTTGACAGTTCATTGGCCGCCGAACATCGTTTTTGTTCGCTAGACATTGGGCACGCGTTCCGTCTTTGGCAACGGGCGTTGGCATTGGTACGATCTCTCGTAGTGCGGGCATCACTCGCTTCGTTCAGAGCGGTGTCGCAAGAATCCCACATTAGACCGTTCATAATGCTCGACGTAACAATTAGCCGAAAGCTAAACGACGCGATCGAGAGCGAGTTGCAGCCGGGTGAAACCGTCTCGTTCATCGAAACGCCACAGCCGCGTTTCTTCACAGCCGCGTCAACTGGTGCATTCTTCTTCGCAATCCCCTGGACACTTTTTGCGATCTTTTGGATCGCGGGGGCGTCGGGTTTCAAGGTGCCTGACTTCAACAACGGATTTGATCTTTTTCCGTTGTTTGGAATCCCATTTGTGCTCATCGGATTGGCGATGCTTTCGGCGCCGATTTGGGCGTATCGAAATGCGTTTAAGAGCGTTTACGTCATTACCGATCGGCGAGCGATCACCATTGTCGGTGGATTTCGTACGACAGTCCGGAGTTTCTTCCCGGATGATCTTGATGGCATGCACCGATCAGAACGTTCGGACGGGTCCGGGGACGTGATTATCGGAAGGACGACAAGACGTGATTCGGATGGTGACCTCCACCGCACGGCCTACGGATTCCTCGGGGTGGCGGATGCCAAGGCTACTGAGGACCGGTTGAGAGTATTAGCTTCCAGTAAGTCCCGATATCCTCGCGACGACGGATAAATATGTGCATTCACGCAGACGGCCCGCAGACATCACATCGACTTCTGACTACGAACCTTCGCCCTGGATAATTTCGCGTAACCATGACTTTTCAGATTCGCTCACGACCGTGGCGTAGAAACCTTCTGTGATGTGCCTCAACGAAATGACACCCGTCGAACAGATGCGTGATCCCGAGGCTACTCGGCAAACATTGATTGGAGCAATCGCTGACTTGAACCCCGACAGTGCTCAGTGGTGGCAATACAATGTCTCACACCGACAGTTTCTGCTTCGGCTGTTTCATTCGCCGACATCAGATTGGTTGATGATTGCGACTTTCTCTGTACAGCATCTGTGCGGAACACCTCACTGGAATCAGCCCGAACTGCAATTCACCATCGAGCCGGATCCCCGGTGCGCTGATGAGTCTCGATGGGTGGTCACGGACGCCAACGCGGGGTTCGAGATGACATGTCGCAATCTGTATTGGGGTCGCAACGTTGGCCGCAGCGATGAGTCAGGATGGTTCTCCTGCAATGCTGCCCCAGGCGATAGATCAGCTGATTTTTAGAATGCCAATCGCTGCCCGGTTGCCTTTCCTATTTCGCAACCCTCGCGCATGTTGATAAACTGTCAGACGCTGCAGATTAAACCGGTTCGGCTACAGCTTGTTACGCTGACTTGTGGCCGCGTAACAAGCGTTTCGTACTATGAATGCTGTTTGCCACGAGCCCGAACCGTCGACGACAAATGGTAAACTGCTCTAATGCGGTGTCGCGAACATTCTTCCGTTGGACGAGCTAAGGATTCACGATGGCTGACGATTCCCAAACCGATGGCATTCTTGCGAAGCCACTTCAGCCTGGTGCATTTCGTATTTGTACGACGTGCCGCGCTTGGTTCGCCTTGAAGCTGGTGGCGCAGCGTGATGATGAATGCCAGGGGTCGATTACTTCCTATCGCTGCAAAAAATGCGGTGCGAGTTTCGATTTTGCCGACCATCATCCACCGGCTGCCATCTAGCGAATCTATGCAGTTGCTTAGAGGCGTTCCCATTCGCAACTGCGGCTTTCCTGCGGGGGCGAACCAACGGGACTGTGATGCGGCGGAGTTCGGGGCTTTGGCAATGTGGCTTGCTTTGCTAGACTCGCTGGTGTGCTGACTCGTTCAGGCTTCGTAGAAAAAGCCGTGTCGCAAAGTCCTTCCGTTGGCCGATGCAGATGAATATTTTCTCGGTTGCTCTTGCTGCCATCCTGGGCATCGCTCTGATCGTGATTGCCGGATGTTCGAACGACAGCAGCACCGGCCAGAGCCAAAGTCCGGGTGGCCAAATCGCGAAACGGGACGCTAATCGTCTGCTTGGCTTCGGCGTGACAGAAGGAGCTGTTGGATACGAAGTCGCTTTTGGTGAAGCCAAGCGAGCCGGCATTCAGTTCATCGAACTGCCACAGCAGTGGGACGACATCGAAACCAGTCCCGGAGTTTACGACAGTCCTTTTCTGGAAATGGCGAACGAAGTCTATCCGACTTTCGACACCGGCATCGTGCTGTCGCTGAACCCCATTGATACAAACGCGCTGCGGCTTCCTGCTTACCTCAAGGGCAAGGCATTTGATGACTCAGAAGTGATTGCGGCGTTTACCAGGTTTGTGGCCTTCACGATCGCGGGTCTGCCGAAGGCGCGAATCGTCGCCATCTCCATTGGCAATGAAGTGGACGGAAATCTTGGTGATGATGAGATTCGCTGGCGTCAGTACCGTCGATTCTTTACCGAAGTGCAGACTCACATCAAAGTAAAGCTGCCGGATGTACCTGTCGGCGTAAAGACAACGTATTCAGCAATCACCGGCGATCAGCGGCAATTGATCAGCGAACTGAACGCTCACGCTGATGCAGTCATGGTCACGTATTATCCGCTGGACGCAGACTTTAAGGTTCGGCCTCCGTCGGTCGTGCAGGACGAAATTGGATCGCTGGTGTCTTTGGCTGATGGGAAACCTGTTCACCTGCTGGAAACAGGCTATCCAAGCGGTGCCGCAAACGGCAGTTCAGAGAAACTTCAAGCTGACTTCGTCGGAAACGTATTCGCGGCGTGGGACAAATTTGCCGACGACATCCCGCTCGTGAACATCGTTTGGCTGTATGACATGTCGCCTGAGGAAGTTGCGGCACTGACAAAATACTACTCAGTAGACACACCTGCTTTCGCCGGTTTTCTGGGAACGCTGGGACTCAAAACGCACTCCGGCGATGACAAGTTGGCGTTCTTAGAACTACTGAAATACGCCGAAGGCAACAAATAGCGTCCGGCAGCATGGGCGCTACCACGGGATTGCGCCGCACAATCGTTGGCTGTCGACGCATTATCAAATTTGATTCTTGTTCAAGTCGTTTCCTGATGTTTGGTGCGATGCTGGATAGCGTCACGTTGTTGTGGACGAAAACTTCTGATGACCGGTACATCTGATCTGCCGACGTTACTCGCAAGCCTCGCACCGGTTGTGTCTCCTGAGGCGTATGTGTTCGTGTCGCGTCCACAGGCGGCTTACGGTGATGGTGCGGAACTCGCGCCGATCGCCACCTTTTCCGAAGAGGAGGGACTGACACTTGTTGTCCCCAAAGAGCGTGCTGATGCAGCGGGCGAAGATTATGACGGGGAATTCGGCTTGATTTCTTTAAGTGTGCATTCCAACTTGCAGGCAGTTGGCCTGACGGCCGCAATCGCGGCCGCGTTGTCGGAGCGTGGCATCAGTGCAAACATAATTGCCGCCTTCTATCACGATCACATCTTTGTTCCGCTGTCACGCGTCGACGAAGCCGTCACGGCACTTTTGCAATTGGCGGCCAGTAATCAACCCTAAGCGATGGTCGCCTGGCATTCAGCGTCCGTGTTGGGCAACGCGGGATGTGGTTGCTAAACTACTGAGTAATTCGACGTCGCTCGTTTTGTTCATCGCGGTGACCTTAGAACCTTCCAGTGCTGCGTAGTTCTGTTAACCAAGTTGAGTAATCCCAATGCAGCAAGCGGTCGATCTGATTTCTCAACTCGGTCAATTCGCGATCCTCGTCATCGTCGTTTGCGTCGCCGTAATGCTGCTGATCTCAATGGTTGACCGTCACCCGCGTGACAAGCAGTCACGCGACGACCCCGATCTTCCCGAGTGAGTTTTCGGCATCCGGCTTTGATCGCTTCACTGGGCTGAGGGCAATCCATTCAGCCAGCGTTTCGTACGGGGGGCAAATTCGAAGTTGTAACAATCAGGCGACGGGCGGTAGTCGCGTTTATTTGCCTTTGAAGCCCAGCAAAAAACGTCCAGCACTTCACACCCAGTGAAGGGTTCGGTCAGCGCAGATTTTCGGCCAGAAAGGTGGCTCGGCGGCGTGACGCGTACGGGCGTTCGCAAGCGCCGTGGCCGACGCCGGGCATGAGCAGGAAATCGAAGTCTTTGTTGGCTTTGATCAACTGACGCACCACCTGAGTTGTGCTGGCTGGATCGACGTTGCGGTCCAGTTCGCCGACCACCAGCATCAGCCGGCCCTGCAGTCGCGACGCATTTTCTGAGTTGGAATTCACCGCATAGTGATCGTCAACCGGCCAGCCCATCCACTGTTCGTTCCACCAGAGTTTATCCATGCGGTTGTCGTGGCAGCCACAGTCGGCCACAGCAGCTTTGTAGAAGTTTCCGTGCCACAGCAAAGCGGCCATCGCGTTCTGGCCCCCCGCTGAACCGCCGTAGATGCCGACTCGACCAGCATCTATCCAAGTGAACTTTTTCGCTGCCGCTTTCATCCATGCGATGCGGTCCGGAAGCCCAGCGTCTTTCAGATTTTGGAAGCACACATCGTGAAACTTCTTCGACCGCCACGCGGTGCCCATGCCGTCGATCTGCACGACCACTATGCCACGGTCCGCAATTTCATGCTGATGGCGATAGCTGCTGCGAAACGCCTTCGGCACATGATGATCGTGCGGGCCGGCGTAGATGTTTTCAACGATCGGATACGCCTGGTCCTCGTTGAATTCAACCGGCCGATGAATGATGCCCCAAATGTCCGTCTTGCCGTCGCGTCCTTTTGCGGTAAACCGGATGGGTAGACTTCCGCGAGCTGCAATCACCTGCGACGCGTCTGCCGTTTCCAGCTTTGTCACTAATGAACCGTCGTCGCTGCGGCGAAGTTCCGCCACCGGTGGCAGGTCGACTCGGGAATACTTATCCAGAAAGTAAGTGCGATCCGGTGAGAACTTCACCTCGTGAGTTCCATCGCCTTCTGTCAGCACGGTGAATCCACTGCCGTCGAGATGTACTTTGCAGAAGTGTTCGTGATACGGATCCTGATCCGCGACTGCACCGACCGCATAAAACCAGACCACGCCCGCGTCCTGATCGATCTTTTCGATGCGCCGCACGTTCCAGTTTCCTGACGTGACAGTGTTGGCCACGTCGCCGGTGCTGACGCTGTAGCGGTACAGGTGATTCCAGCCGGAACGTTCGCTGGCCCACAGCAGGTTCCCATCGTCTAACCATTCCAACACAAACTTACCGGCCGTCGAATAATGAATGAACGTGTCGCTGTGTTCGTCGACGATTGCCCGCACGGTGCCGTCATCCGCGAGCACTTCAAGCACGCGCAAGTTTTGATGGCCACGTTCGTTGTACAACAGCCAGAAGCGATCGCCGGAGTCACTCCATTTTAGAAACTTCAGTTCGAACGGATTGGGAAACAGGTCTGTGGCGACAGCGATTTCTTCGCCGGTTTCGACATGAAACAATCGCGGACGCGGCGTAGGCAGCTTGTCGCCTGGTTTGGCGTAAGGATAGCTATTTAGTTTTGGATCCAGCTGATCGGCCGGCGACGATTCCACATAGTGCACGCGGCGTTCGGTAACTCGATCGGTTTGAAATGCCAGCACGTGATCTGCGGTGGGCGACCAATGAACGTCTGGCGTTTCGGCGGGCGGATTGGCAAGCTCGTAGGCCATCTGTACCAGTCGTGCTCGCGAGGCATCCTTGGAAAACGAATCGCCGGGCGTGGCGTCGGTGGTGAGCTGGCGTTCGGTATCAGCGGATTCGTTGCCTTCGGCAGATGGCGTGGCGGAAGGTGTTTCCGTCAGCCAGAGGTTGTCCTCCCTGACGAAAGCTTTCCAGCGGCCATCCGGCGAAATCGCGGCTGAAGGCCGTCCTCTTCTACGCCGACGTTTCGGTTCGGCGGGGCTGGACGATTTTTTGACGGCCGCGAGACTTTCTTTGTTGAGAATGATCTCTACGGCATTGGCGGTCGCTTCGAACGCGGCCAGTGGCGCGCCTTTGGCGTTCTGCAGCAACCACACATGGCCGACAAACGTGTGCTGAGCTCGCATGCCGCGACTGGCGATGCTGCCGTAGCCGACGGGCCGGCCGTTGCGGTCTATCCAGATCAGCTGGACGGGCGAATCCAGTTCGTTGGTAATCTTCAGCTCAAGATCGCCGCCACGGTCGACCGACTTTCGAACTGGCAGAAAGAACGCAGTCCCGGTGTCGGCGGAATGCTGTTCAATTGGCGCGACTGTGTTCGACTTCAAATTGAGCCGCCAGGAGCCGTTCCTTCCCTGCAAAAGTACGGACGACAGATCGTGTGCAAATTCCAGGGATTGGACGGGCAGTTTCCCTGGGGCCAGCTTCGTGCTCGTGGCTTCACCGATCGCTGCCGCAACTCGCTGATGATCAAACGCCGGTTTTCGTGTGCCCGCGACAGTGTCAACCAGTACGAATTCCGTCTGGTTTTCAGCGAGGCGGATGCGGTACCAGAATTTCGAGTTTCCGTCGAACCACTGGGGCTGCACGTCGTCGCGAAAAACACGCGGCGACTGAGCTCGCGCGGGCGTCATCAGAAGCGAAAAACTGAAGATTGCGATCGCGATCGAACACGAAATTTTGACGTTAGACATGCAGACCTTTATGCTTACGCGCGAATAACCTCGCTGGGCGGGCCTGGAGAGAATTGCGAGCTGACGGAGTTTCGCCGGTTCTCTGGCCGGGAAATACGGCAGGCAGGCCGCAGCAGCTTGCAATTGTGGCAATCTATCGGGTCTAATTCGCAACCGCTGCGCCAATCTGTGTGAGTGGATTCTTCAGAAATCGTCAAGTATCTCAACCCAACACCTTTGGTGCCGTATTTCGCGACAAAACTCAGCTCCCTCGACCCCACACCACGAATCTGCGGGCCAACAGATGGCGAAGAATGTCAGGGACGAACCAGCCATTCCCAGCAGCGACCCGCACCTGACGATTGGTGTGGGAGCGTCCGCTGGCGGATTGGAAGCCTTTCAGGATTTGCTCTCGCACGTTGATGCGGAAAGCGGTCTGTCTTTCGTGTTGGTCCAGCACCTCCCGCCGCTCGGCGAACGGCTACTGGCGGAAGTGCTGGTCAATTTAACGCAACTTTCGGTCGTGGAATTGTCCGGCCGCACCAAACCGGCTCCCAACACGGTGTACATCGCCCCGGCGAATGGATTGCTAAAGGTGGAAGACGGCTATCTGGTGGTCACAAGCCAGGTTGTCACAAGCGAAGTCGTCACGAGCCAGGTTGTCGCAAACCAGGCTTCCGCAAGCAGCGATGAAACGGTGAGCTCCGGTTCGCCACGTGAGGGTTCGGGATCGTCGACGGTTGCAAAGTCGTCAACCACAACGGCCGCGATCGACCATTTCCTGCAGTCACTTGCTGACGATCAGCGAGATCGCAGCGTCGGTGTCATTCTTTCCGGCGCAGGTTCGGATGGCACCCTTGGGTTGAAGGCGATCAGCGACGCTGGCGGGCTGACGTTTGCTCAGGACCCGGATTCCGCAAAGTACGACAGCATGCCGCGCAATGCGGCGGCGATGGGGGTTGCCGACCATGTGCTGCCGCCGGCCGAAATCGCATCAGAACTCATCAGCTACGCCAGACATCTGGCCAGCCTGTCCGAGCCTCGCTGCAAACAGGAAGTCAGCCGCCAACTGCAGGAAGCCATTCCTCAGGTCACGGACCTGCTGTTAAAGAACACGGGCCACAATTTCCAGCACTACAAGACCAACACGCTTAGTCGGCGCATTCAGCGGCGGATGCAGGTTAATAAGCTGTCTGACGTTGAGAAGTACATCGAAATACTCAGCGGCAATCCCGACGAAGCTCACACGCTTTTTCGAGAACTTCTGATTGGCGTGACGTCTTTCTTCCGTGATCCCGATGCCTTCGCGGCGCTGTCGGAATCAGTGCTGCCGAAGCTGTTTGAAGACAAGTCACCGGACGATCATGTTCGCATTTGGGTGGCGGGTTGTGCGACTGGAGAAGAAGCCTACACGCTGGCGATTTTGTGTCGCGAGTATATGGACTCAATCGCAGAGGCCAATTCGAATGCCGCCTCAGATTCCGACGGACCTGAAAGCACCTCGGGCGACCTGACTGGGGTAACCCTGCCGACGGTGCAAATCTTCGCCACCGATCTTGACGATCGAGCGTTGCAGGTGGCTCGTGATGGTGCGTATCCCGTGGGCATTGCGGACGTCGTTTCGCCGGAACGCTTAAAACGTTTCTTTGTCAAACGTGGCAAGAAGTATCAGGTCGCGAAAGAGATTCGTGAGCTGGTTCTGTTTTCGCCGCACAACCTGATCAGCGATCCGCCGTTCTCCAGACTCGATCTGGTTTCGTGCCGCAACCTTCTGATTTATTTGGGGCCGCATCTACAGAAGAAACTGATTCCGCTGTTCCACTATTCGTTGCGGCCATCCGGATATCTGTTCCTGGGGCCGTCTGAAAACATTTCTGCGCATCGTGAGCTGTTTCGAGTTGTCGATCCGAAGGCCAAAATCTCACAGCGCAAGAACACGGGCGTCGATGGAACGGCTGTAATGCCGGTGGCCGATGGATCGGGAAAGCATGAAAACGGCAAGCGCGCGTTTCCGGCTCCGGCGAGTACCGAAGGCGACCTGCTGGAGGTCATGCAGCGGATCGTGCTGGATGAATTTGCTCCGAAATGTGCCATCGTGGACGAAGACGGTCACGTGCTGTGCACCTCGGGCGACATGCAGAAATATCTGACCGTATCCGGCGGCAAATTTCAGAACAACATCATTCAGATGGCCCGCAGCGGCCTGCGTTTGGGGCTGCGAGCCGCGTTTCAGGAAGCCGTGGATACTCGTCGTCAGGTCACGCACGACAATCAGTCGTTGCGGCTGGATGATCGGATACAGCGAGTCATGCTGACCGTGCAGCCGATGCCGGAAGTCGGGGAGGATTCCGGGCTGTTTATGGTGGTCTTCCACGACGTCGGCCTGCCGTTGCAACGAGGAGAGGCAGAGGACTTAGAAGACGACTCGCCAGACCGCACGCCGGAGCATCGCAACGCCGACGCCGTCATCAAGCAACTCGAAAAAGAACTGGCCACCACGCGTGCAGACCTGGAACGCGCGCTGCGGGATATGGAGTGCAGCAATGAAGATCTGAAGTCGTCGAACGAAGAACTTGTTTCGATGAATGAGGAACTTCAGTCCGCCAACGAAGAACTGGAGACTTCAAAAGAAGAAGTTCAGGCCGCACTGACCCGCGTCGCCCAATCGGCTTCGGACCGTCGCAACCTGCTGCACAGCACATCCGTCGCGACATTGTTTGTCGACGACGACATGACGATTCGGAGCTTCACTCCCGACGTCGCGAAGATCTACAATTTGCTACCCAACGATGTGGGGCGTCCGCTCAGCCATATTACTCATACGGCCGTCGAGATGCCCGACTTCCCGGCAGACGCATCTGCCGTGAGTGAGTGGCCAATTGAAGATGAAGTCGAGATTCAAACGGGCAACTGGTATCTGCGACGCATTCAGCCTTACCTGACGGACGACGACCAGCAAAACGGCCTGGTTGTGACGTTTTACGACATCACAGATCGCAAGCGGACGTTTATGCGTCTGGCGGCGTCACATGCCGTCCGCAGCCTGCTGGTCAACGCGGAATCATTCGCCACTGTCATTCCGGAAGTCCTTCACGCACTTCTTGATGCATTGGAAGCGGAAGTGTGTCTGCTTTGGCGACCGGACGAAAGTGGCAAGCTGCTGACCTGTGTTGAAGCCAGTACTGGTGATCACGCCCGACAGTCGTTCGTAGACTTTAGTCGTCAGTTAACATTCTCGAAGGGCGAAGGGCTGCCAGGAATCGCCTGGAAGCAACGTAAACCGATCTGGTTTGAAGATCTGCAAAATGCGGATGACTTTGCTCGTTCCAAAGTCGCCCACGAAAACAACCTGGTCAGTGGCATCGCGACGCCAATCGTGGTCGGCAAGAAGTTTAAGGGCGTCATTGAAATCTTCACGACAAGATTGCTGGCTCATGACCCGGAGCTGAAGTATGTGCTGGAATCCGTTGGCACCGATATTGGGCAATTCATCCGTCGACGCCGACTGGATAGTCGTTTTCGTGATGAGGAAGCTCGCAAGACGGCGATTCTGAAGTCTGCCATGGACTGCATCGTGACCATGGACGTGGAAGGGCGCATTGTCGACTTTAATCCGGCCGCTGAACGTACCTTTGGCCACGTGGCCGCTGACGTCATCGGGAAGCCGATGTGTGAAGTCATCATGCCTGATGAGTTCCGTCCTGGTTTCCATCAGAGCCTTAAACGTTATCTGGAAGTCGGCGAATCATCGATCATCGGAAAGCGAATTGAACTGACGTCGTTGCGAGCGGACGGAAGCACATTCCCAATGGAGCTGGGTGTTTCCGTGTCTCACACGCTAAACGGTTCACCATTCTTTACGGGCTACCTGCGAGACATCACCGATCGTCGCCGGTCCGAAGACCTGCTCCGCGACCGCGAATCTCACCTGCGTCGAGTGATCGACAACACGCTGTTCCTTGTCGGCGTGCTGGACGTAGACGGGACGTTGCTGGAAGCCAATGCGGCTGCCGTTACGCTTGGGGGAATTGAACGCGAAGAAGTAATCGGAAAGAAGTTCTGGGACTGCATTTGGTGGAATCACAGCGAAGACACCATCAGCCAGCTACAGGACGACATTCGTCGCGGTGCGAATGGCGAAATTGTGCGTCACGATGCCATCGTGCGGATAGCCGGTGACACGAGAATCACGATCGACTTTATGCTAAGCCCCGTGCGGGACGAGAGCGGTCGAGTCACTCACTTAATTCCTTCCGGCGTGGACATCAGCGATCGAAAGGCCGCCGAACGACAGGCTCTGCAGCGTGAACGGCATCTTAATTTTGCCATGGTCGCTGGCCGAATGGGAAGCTGGGAGTGGGACATTGTCAACGATCACATCACGTGGTCCGATCACTTGTACGAACTGTACGGGTACGAAAAAGACGAATTCGTCGGTACAGCTCAGGGCTTTCTGGACATCGTCATTCCGGATGATCGCCCGATCGTTGAAGCTGTGATTGAATCGATCATGTTGACAACATCGGAGCGGGAAGAATTCGAATGTCGAATTTTCCGCAAACGCGATGGACACATTATTCTGGGACAGATTCAAGGCATCGTGGATCGAGACGCTGTCGGCCGACCGCTGCGAATTGCCGGTTTCGCGACGGACATCACCGATCGTAATCGCCGCGAACGTCATGTCGCATTCCTTGCGGAACTGCAGTCGTTTCTGGCTCCACTCGAAACTGCCGACGAGATCGCTCGCGTCGCCACTGAACGAATAGCACAGTACCTGAACCTGTCACGCTGTGCACTGGTGGATCTGGATGAAGACGCAGCCCTCGCCAACGTGTATTTCGATTACCACATTGATGAGGTGTCATCAGTGGTGGGTCTGTACACAATGTCAGACTATCTGAATGCAGACGAAAGGCAGCGTTTGGCCGTCGGTGGTTCACTGGTCTTCAATGACGTCACCCAGGAATGCTCGACGCCGGATTCAGCAGCCCGGTTCGCAGCATTGCAGATTCAAGCCATCGTGAATTCCGCCTACGTCACGGATGGCCGACTGGAATTCATGCTGACGGCAACGAAGCACTACCCGTATCAATGGCGGTCGGACGAACTTCAACTGTTAAACGAACTTTCGGCAAACGTCTACCTTCGAGTGCAGCGGGCTCGAGTACAGAGCGCTTTGCAACAAACCGACGAACGCCTATCAACTGCTTTGCAGGTGGCGGGGATGGCGGCGTGGGAATGGAGTCCGCAGGAAAGTATCTGGACGGCAGAATTGTACGACCTGCTGGGAATTTCTCCCGATCAGCCCGCGTCCCCTGAGCTGTTTTTCTCGCTCACTCATCCGGACGATCGCGACGAACTGCAAGCTGAGTGGCAGCGATCGGTAGATGGCGACACCAATTACTCTCACGAATTCCGAATCATTCGGCCGGATGGAGAAACGCGATGGCTAAACGGCGTGGGCAAAGTTGTTCGAAACGAAGCGGGTGAAGTCGTTCGGATGTACGGGCTGAATCGGGATACCACGGCCGAACACGTTGCCGCATCTCGGCTGGAAGAAGCGCGCCGACAGGCCGAACAAGCCAACTCATCGAAAAGCGAATTTCTGGCCAACATGAGTCACGAAATCCGAACGCCGATGACTGCAGTTTTGGGCTATGCAGATCTGTTGCTGGATGCCGAAACGGATCCCCAGAAGTTGCAGCACCTGGAAACCATCAAACGCAACGGCAACTTTCTGCTGGAAATCATCAACGACATACTGGACCTGTCGAAGATCGAAGCCGGTCGGATGGAGATCGATCGACAGCAGTTTTCGCCCCAGGCACTGGTCGGTGATGTTCGGTCGCTGATGGACGTTCGGGCAAAAGAAAAAGACCTGCAGTTCGAAGTGCAGTACGACGGCAGTGTGCCGGAGTTTATCGAAAGCGATCCCAAGCGGCTGAAACAGATTCTGGTGAACCTGCTCGGCAACGCCCTCAAGTTCACAGATGCCGGTAGTGTTATTTTGCGTATCAGCCATAGACCGGCGGCCACAAAAAATTCATCGACATCTGCATCCAAACGAAGGTCTGTGATGCAGTTTGATGTCATCGACACAGGTATCGGCATGACAGTGCAGCAGCAGAAGCGCCTGTTCAAGCCGTTCTCTCAGGGCGATGCATCCGTCACTCGCGAATTTGGTGGCACGGGACTGGGACTGGCCATTAGCAAGCGGCTCGCTCACATGCTGGGTGGTTCAGTCGCCGTCGACAGCACGCCAGGTGAAGGCAGCACGTTTTCACTCACCATTGCCGCTGGTGATGTTTCCAACGTGGCGTTCGTCGATCCCAACCTGCCGTCTGAGAGTCAGGCTGAAGCGCCCGCTGAATTGGCTGCGGTTTCAGACTTCAGGTTGGCGTGCCGGATTCTGCTGGTCGACGATCGACGCGACGTCAGATTTCTGGGCAAACATATTCTGCAGACGGCTGGCGCCACGGTGGAAGAGGCCGAAAACGGACAACAGGCCATCGACCAGGTATCGGCGATGGACGGGGAAGAACCGTTTGACCTGATTTTGTTGGATATGCAGATGCCCGGCGTCGACGGATACACGGCGGCCGCTCGCCTGCGAGGGATGGGTTTCGAAAATCCCATCATCGCCCTCACCGCTGACGCCATGCACGGCGACATGGACCGCTGCCTGCAAAGCGGGTGCAATGCCTACCTAAGCAAACCCATCGACAAAGAAAAACTGCTGGCCACAGTACACACTTTCCTGCAGCAAAACGGCGACAACTGATTTTGGTGTAATCTGTGAGCGGGAATCTTCAAAAAGGTTTCCGGCTCCTCACGCCAGCGGCAACAATCTTTCGCCCATGACGCCTCAACTGCTCTATCTGGAAAACGAAAGCTGGCTGCGCACCGTTGTGCGCAGTCGGGTGAACGAACCGGATGCGGTTGAGGATATTATGCAAAACATTGCTCTGGCACTGGTGCGACAGCGAGACACGCTGCACGAAATCAGGCAAATGGGAGCGTGGTTGTACCAGGTTGCCGTCAAGCAGGTGCTGATGTATCGCCGTACCCGAGGCCGCCGACGGCGTTTTGAAGACCGTCTGGCCAATGGTGATCCGTCAGAAGTGACGCTGGCCGAACCGCTGGGGCCCGTCGACCGCGTGCTGGCCGCCGAAAAGCAGCAGCATGTGCGGGCTGCGATGTCCGAGCTGGACGAACTGGATCGTCAGATTCTGATGTTAAAGTATTCGGAAGGCTGGACGTACGGGCAACTATCAGAACATATGGGCGTCAAGGAGGACACGGTGGAATATCGGTTGGCGAAGGCTAAAAAAAAGCTGCGTCGCCTGCTGGCCAAACGTGATTGTGTGTAAATGGACAAACAAACGATGTCTGCGGACCGAAATGAAATCTTGATTCAGCGCTGCGTCGACAACGAACTGTCCGCCGCCGAACGGCGCGAACTGATGCAGCAGCTGGACAGTTGTGACGAGGGCTGGAAGGAACTGGCGTGTGCGTTCATGGAAGACCGGATGTTCGCGAATGCCATTCGTGACGAACCCACCGCCACAGTGGTGCCTCCTGCTTCGTTGACACCACAGAAACAGAAGCCGCATTGGTTTCACCATCCGATGATGTCGCTGATCCTGTCGGCCAGCGTGGCATTTTTAGGTGGCGTGCTGATTTCCCAGGAAATGCGGCCGGACGCGGCCGGGCAGGTGGCAGGCAGCGGTTTGGCCTCTCGCAATGCGGCCGGGCAGCGTTCGGAACCAGCCGGAGTTGACGCCGCTATCGTGAGTCGGCCCTCCAACAATCTTGAATCAGTGACGGCCGCGGTCTCCAACAGGCCGCATAACGTCGGCAGCAATCGTGGCTCGCACAAAGGGTATAAAGCCGTCGTGCAACCGTATGGAATGCCGCCTCAGGAAATGCCCGTCTACGACGCCAGTGAGTACGCGACTGGATCGGCAGACTTCTGGCAGGCGGTGTCGCGCCACGATCAGGCTCGCCAGAACAACAGTCCGACGCCCAGAATCCGTTATCTGCGATTAAAGGGTGCCGATGGCGAAACGTATGTATTTCCCGTTCAGGAAACCGTGTTGCCGGTGCTGATGCAGTGATGTGACAAACCGGCGACCAGTGACAAATTGCAGGACATCGGTCATTCGACGTCCCAAAGATATCGGCCGTTGAATTTTTTTGTGTTCCCAGGCTGGAGCGTGGGGACAAAGTGCACACTTCATTTTATTAAGGACATTTGCGATGCGAACGTTCAAACCCTCTGCGGTTGCTATCACGCTTCTGGTACTGCTGACAAATGCTGCGTTCGCTGACGATGACAGTCCGTCGAAATCCACCGGAACGTCGGAAACGCGGTCTGTCGATATCACGGTCAATGAATCTGTGGTCGTCGACGAAGATGGCAAAGAGAAGAAAAACAAGACCGTCTCCGGTCGCATCATTATCAAGGGGCCGGACGGCAAGGTTCAGGAATTCAACATCGGAGACATGCTGCCAGACGGCGTCGAGGTCAAGGTTGCGGAGGACGGCGACGAAGAAGCCTTCGACATAACAGTGTTGACAGCACAAGACGACGAACCCCGCTACATGGTTGGCGTCGTCTGTAGCGAGGCCGACGATACTCTGCGGTCGCACCTGGACCTGAGCGACGGCGGATTGGTTGTGAAGAAAGTCTCGGACAAGATGCCGGCCGCGGAAGCAGGTGTCCAGGTTCACGACATTTTGCTGCGGATCGGTAATACAAAGCTGGCTACCGTACAGCAAATGCTGAAGCTGGTGGCAGGCTCGGAAGGCAAAGAGCTAACCATCGAAGCGCTACGAGCTGGCAAAAAGACGGAGATCAAAGTGACTCCGAAAAAGTTCACGGCGAAAGAGGCCATGTCGGACTTTGAAGATGGCTCAGCGGTGAAGATGTATCTCAGGCGAAAAGGCGTGAACGGAAAGGCGTTGGAAGAGCTCGCGGACGCCAAGTGGTTCATGGGACCCGGACTGCGATTGGACGGAAACACCAAAGTCGATGTTGAAGAAAAGATCGCGGAAGCTCGCGCCAGGGCGCTCAGTGAAATGTCCTCCGCGCAGGATCAGGCCAGGAAAACACACGAAAAGGCAATGGAGTCGCACCGCGAAAAGATGCAGGCTCATAAAGAACGACAAGCCAACCACGGCCCGCCGCAGATGGCCAAACTGCAAAAGCAAATCGAAGACCTTTTGCAGCAGCAGGCAGAGATGGCAGAGCGACTGAAGGCGTTGGAAAAGAAGGAATAGGGGAGGAAGACTCGGTGGTGTTCGCTATGCGAGTGGTTCAATGGCCTTTGCCAGCGGAGCTATGCGAGTACGCAAGCCCCAAGCGTCTGCGGCGTGATGTTAATACCGTCACGAAGGAATTGCTTCGTTATTCGAAATTCCTTGTTCGACATTCGACATTGTCCGCCGCACTTTCACCCTTTCGACGTTCCAATTCGCCGATGTGCTCTGCGGGATAGTCAACCTGCACCAAATACAATCCCTGGGCCGGAGCGGTCGTGCCGGCTTCGCCTCGGTCCATGGATTCGATCACGCGTCGAATTTCCCCCGGCGGTTTGCGGCCCGTGCCGATGCTGATCAACGTGCCGACGATGGCTCGCACCATGTTGTACAAAAATCCGTCGGCCATGATTTCAAAACAGATCAGCGGCGACGACGGATCTTCATGCGGCCGCACCGTTTGAGGTTGCCATTCGTGGCCGGCGTTCCACAGGTCCCACTGAGGTACTCTGGTGATGGTTGCGTCCATGACCGTTCGCACACTTGTCGCTTTGTTGGGGTAGGCCGTTTCGAAGCAGCGGAAGTCGTGAGTTCCCAGCAGGTGCGGCAGAGCGTCATTCATCGCGGCGACGTTTAGCATGCGTTTCGATCGGTGAGTCAGGTTTCTTAAAAACGGCGGCAGCACCGGGCCATCAAACAGCAGGTACCGATACCGCTTGCGAATGGCCGAATACGTCGCGTGGAACTCCGACGTCACTTCGCGAGAATCAACGATGGCCACGTCATGAGGCAGAAACCTCTGTAGCCCGCGCCGGAACTGTTCACCAGGAATTTTTGAAGCCGTGCGAAAGCTGGCGACCTGTCCCAGCGCGTGAACTCCGGAATCGGTCCGTCCCGCGCACAGAACTGCGCACCGAGTGCCCGTCAGTTTTTCAGTCGCGCGCTCCATGTATTCCTGAATGGTGGGAGCATCCGGTTGAATCTGCCAGCCGTTGTAGTTGGTGCCGTCGTAGGCGACGGTCAGCATGATGTTCCGATAATGCGGTTCGGGCATATTGGTGAGGTCTCAGATTGAGATAGAAAAATCAAACCTTTAGTGGCGTCAAGTTGTACGTCCAAAGATTTTTCGACTTCGACACGCGGGGTCCTGATTCGGACGGTCCTGCCGCTGCGATTACTGATGACGCCTGTACACAGCCGATCAACATTCGGGAAGAAACGTGAAGCCGTCGGACGATACAGTTTTCCAGACCGAAACAGTCACCGCCATCTTAGCTAACCGGCCCGGCCGGTCGCCCAAAGTCGATGACGTTGACGATTTTCTCTTTGATTCGATCCCCTTTCCTCTTTCAAAGGTACGCCTCGAATTATGTGTCAGCCAGCACCCCGCGGCATGATGCCTCCCGCCCCGGCGGCAGTCCGTAACCAGGACGATCTTCGAGACTTCATTCATTTGGCACTTTGTCGAAAGGAGAACCTGCTTGAGCACCATTTTCCGATGACAGAACTGGAACTGAAACGCAATGGTCAACATTGCGGCTCGCAGTTCATCCTGCATGGCCCACGAAGCGTTAAGCTGAGTGCCGTGTGGGACCGCAAGCTGAACGAAATTTTACTGTACGACGCGCTGGGCCGACGGTTCAATCGGATCCGTCTGCCGAATTTGATTACGGTTGCTTAGGCGGGATGGCTCGCCAGCAGATTTTAGCTGGCGCTCCGAATAGAAATTGCCGTTCCCGTTGGTCACAACCGAATATCACCGGCGACCAGCGGGAACAAACTCGGCAATTCAGATCACGTTTTCCTGTCGGTCCACCGCGCCAACCGCCCGTCGGTGCGTACCGACCATCGCCGGTGATTTTGCGTCGCACTGTCACTCAGTCGCCACGCCAATCGCCCACCGGGGCTACCGGCATATCATCGGGTTGGGAATTAGGTAGTAAGTGAAATCGAAAACTGGTTCGCAGTTCAGGACACACAACCCAGGTTGTAAGCTCGGCACGACGGCCGCTCATCACGACAAACGGTTGCCACGAACGACGAACGCCCGCACGCAGAACGCAGTTGAATTGAGCTGAAGGCAACTGCACTTTCGATGTCGCTTACCAGGCCAGGAATTCCCAACCCGTCGGCCGATGCTTAAAACGCATTCGACAAACGCCGTCAAGGAAGCATGACGCCGCAGATCGTCTGCTGTCGTCGCACCGCGGCCTTCCAACTTTTTGGACAGACGCTTAACGTCGCCGCCACGTTCTTAATCGTTTCGGGCTGGCTGAGCCGAACTGTTGCTCAAGCAAGCGCCGACGCTTTTCCATCGGGTCCACATTCTGTTCCACCGGCGCTGCGTCGGGCAGGTGAGGCCACAATTCGTCGACCGGCATCACCTCATGCCCGGCAACATGTTGAGCCAGAGGAATCAGCAGCAGCACGTCCGCCGCACAGTAGCGGATCAGTTGCTCGCGAGCCGCTGTGTCCTTTTTGTGCTGCCACAATGACCACAATCGCACGGCCAGTTCGCCGTCGGCATCCTGAAGGTCGGCCGGTCGCTGAAAGCCCAGTCGACTCGTAACCTGCTTCAAGCCGCCGCGCAGATCCTTGTAGTGGCACGGCCACCGCAGGTCGAGATGCGGGCATGGCAGATCAGGAATGTGAAATCCGTCCAGCACGCGAGGCACATCGAACGTGCTGCCGTTAAACGACACCAACAGATCGATGTCGTCCAACAGGTCCAGAAAGTCGTCCAGGTTTTCATGTTCCACAAACGAATGCAGCGCGCCCTTATGCCAGCATACGATGGTGGTAATCGTGTCGTCGTATTCCAGACCTGTGGTCTCTATGTCGAAATAGGACGCTCGATCAATGTACTGAGTCAGAATGCGCCATCGATCCGGCGGCAACAAGCGATCCACAAAGTATTGAATATTGTCATCCGCCAAAGCCGTCAGTAGACGGTCACATTCCTGCAATAAGTGCGAACGCAAAGCACCGGGAATGCGGTCCGGATCGGCGACGGCATCATGCCAGGACCGCACACCCGCCTGCTGCAACGCGGCCAGACGCACGGGGCCGAGTCCGTGGCAATGCTGAAGAGCTTCCGTGAGGGGCAGTGGAGACGTGGACTGCTGCAGTGAAGGTTGTCCCAGGTTGGCTCGCCGCAGGTTGTTGAGATCACTCGAATTCACTGCGACTCCCTCCATCCTGCGACTTTCCCTGTGCGATATTCGACATTCGTCCCGTACACCGCGTTTAGTTTTCGGTTCTTAGGCCGTCTCCCTGCAGGTCGCCAAGCGATTCTGAAATGGTGACGGCAGATACATCGTCGAATGTAGCGTGAGCGGGCAGCTTCGTAATTTGGTGAGCTCGCGTTTGTGTGTGAGCCGCGTCGCTGGCCCAGAAGTTGACTATGATCAGAAAAATTCCCACACACACGGCGAAGGTTAGCCAGCCGAGGTATGGCGTCAACTGATCGGCTCGCGACGAAGTCACTTCAGGCACCGGTACGTCACGCAGCGTGCCTGCCAGAAACATGGGAGCCAGAGACAGGCCCGCGTCGCTTTGGCTCGCATAGCCTTCTCGTTTAAAAAAGTAACCGGTAAACGTCACTTCGGGCGCGTCTTTGCCCATCAGGTCCACGGACCGTTCGGTGTTGTCCAGTCTGATCAGTCGAGCGATTTCCGGACTCGCCTTCATCGCGACGACGTGGACCAACTGGTCGCCGGAATCCGGCGTCGTAATCCATGCATCGTACAGCATGCCCACGCCGAACGCGTTTGTCTTACCCTTCACTTCCGACAGTCGTCTTAACTGTCCTGACACCTTCCACGCTTTGCCGCGCGAACTGGCGGGGGAATCCATAAACAACGCGTACACGCCCCGCTGTGCGGACAGCGACGTCCGCTGCTCAATTTTCTGTGCAAGCTTCATCGCCGCGAAATAGGCTTCGTTTTCTGCCGAATGCACGCCGATCACATCGTCCTTGACCGTCTTCAGCAGATCGTCAGGGATCCGAGGCAGATCAGGAGCCTGCGGGGCGCCGGTCGCTTCTGCCGTGTCGAAGGGAACTCGTTTCGCAACAACCGTCCCCGGTGCTTCGGCCGACAATTGCGGATCGCTTCCGGTCGTCAGGAATTCATCATGCAACAGACGCGACGGATTCTCGATTAAATCCCGGTCAAATGGCGCGATGGCGGCGATATCGTCCGCAACGACTGTGTCAGCGATCGCAGCGTCTTCGGACGGAAAGAGACGCCCCCAGAACTCCGGCCGCCGCACAACGGTGAAACACAGCAGAATCAGCCCGAAGCCAGCCACCATCAACGTCAGCCGGCGCTGATCCTGGCGGCGCAACACGCCGCGGGGCCGTTCTTTGGTTCGAAATCGCATGAGAATCACCTAACAACTGCTGACGCATTTTCTCCGATGGTAGTTTACGTCAAGCAAAGACAATAGGGCAAGACCTGAGAATGTGGAGCGAACCTGGCGGAAGGTGTCATCTGTCCTTGACGAACGGTGCCCATACGAAAACAATCCCGCGCTTATCGTATTGTGAACTTAATCGTTGAAGAAAGCTGTGTTCAAATGAGTGGTCCGATTGTTCGTACAGGAACAAATCCGAAGTTCTGGGAAAACTGGGACCGTGCTTTCGGAAAGCCTGCGTCCGGCAAGAAAGCTGGCGCAAAGAAGAAGACGGCTGGCAAAAAGAAGCCTGCCGGTGCAACCGCCACCAAAGCTGGTGCAAAAAAGTCGGCCAAAAAGAAAGCCAGCAAGAAGCAGAAGTAGTACGCTCACCTTCCCTGGCACATCGTGACGGGGAACGTTGGACCAGCGAAGCGATGTTCGGGAAGGGGCCCGGTGCAACCACGTGATGAACCCGCGGCGCAGATCCTCGCCTCACCAGGTCGCCTCGGCGACTCACGGTGGAACGCTGTGGCGGCGTGGGCTGTTGTAAGCGGCATCTTTGTGGCCGTTTCACTTTGGCAAACGCCGCTGCCAGGCATTAACGAACCGCACTACCTCACGAAGGCCCGCGCGTTCGCGGATCCAGGTTGGTGCGAACGTGACTTCTTTCTGCAATCCGCGAACGCTCACTATGTGTTCTTCGCAGTTGTCGGGCCTGTCACAACGTGGTTTTGTTTCGGCACCGTGGCGGTCATTGGCCGCATCCTCAGCCTGTCGCTGCTGGCCTGCGGCTGGAACATGATCGGCCGACGCCTCGGCTTAAACGCGTTGGGCAGTGCTGTGGCGGCGAGCGTCTTCTGCGGCATCGGCGCGACGGGGAACTTTTCCGGCGAATGGATCATTGGCGGCTTCGAAGGGAAGGTACCGTCATACGGGTTCGCTCTTGTCGGCGTCGCATGGTGGCTGGACGCATGGACAACCAGCCTGCGGCGCAAGTACGCGCTGGCAGGCGTGTTCATGGGAGCCGCCGTTGCCTGGCACCCGGTGGTAGGAATGTGGATCTGCATCGGAATCGCGATTAGCGAGTTTGCGCGCCTTGTAAGCCGCGTTGTTCTGCGTTCGAAGCTTTCTGATGAGCACGTCGCGGATACCAGCGATGCACAGCCAGACATCGGACGAACGGCAACAACCAGCCACTTGCTTGTTAACTCGATTGTCTTTGTATTAAGTGCTTTCGTAGTGGCATTGCCGGGGCTGATTCCGGCGGCTGAGCTTGTGTTGTCGTCAACTCTTGAGGCAGACCCCGTTGACCAAGCCAACTATATCCAGGTCTTCTGGAGACTGGCTCACCATTTAGATCCGTCCACATTTCCACCGTCGGCCTGGCTTCACACGGCCGTGCTGTTGACCGTATGCCTCGCAGCGATCGTGTTCGTGCGAACAAAGTCGATAGCAGACCGATGGTACCCGTTGCTATGGCTACTCGCTGCATCCTCCGTTGTGTGTGCGGCAGGCATCGGCATTGGCTGGCATTCGAAACCGATGCTGCAATTGCCGGACTGGCAGTGGCGAGCTGCTTTGCTGAAGTTCTATCCGTTTCGATTTTTTGACGCGTTGCTTCCGATCACGGCATCATTTGCCGTCGCGGCCGCATGGGACAAACTGCGGTTAATGAAGCTCAAACAAGTGACAGCGCGTTCCGTATTGGCCGCCGCGCTAATGGCTTTGTCGGCAGCCGTGATCATCGTGCCGGGGCGGCAGCATCACGCTTCTTACACTCCGGCAGCTTTTGCCGAATGGCAGCGCGCGTGCGAATGGCTGCGCCAGAACACGTCGGCTGACGCGCTGGTGCTCGGACCTCGCGAATCTTTCGGGCTGAAATGGTTCGCTCACCGAGCCGAATACGTCTGCTTCAAAGACTGCCCTCAGGACGCCGCCGGCATTCTGGAATGGAACCGCCGCCTGTGGGCGATTCACGGATGGTCCGAATCGTCTTACCAGGATGAATCATTCGACGTCGAAGACACGCAACGCCTGCACGCCGACACCGGCATCACTCACATCATCACACGGCGACTCGGCCCGTTCACTCAACCGCCCGTCTCCACCTTTGGCATGTGGCGGGTGTACGCGATCGCTGGTGGGGAGTGAACGCTTCTGGCGGCCAACGCGAACAACGCAGGCGTCCCAATCTGCCCACGACCGACACGTTGCCTCACAGATCTCGGATCAATGAGTTCTCTCCAGCCCCAAACACCTGTAGGTGCGTACCGAAGGCATGGGGGTTTCTACCACTTCAGGATAGAATTCTCAAAAAAGGACTGCGGGTTTTGTCCTATGTCGTCGATTGCTCTAGTACGGGGAAAAGTACTACCAGTAAAAACCCACTGGTGGTAACCACCCGCAAGTGAACCAAAAGGCTGGAGGCCCGACTCGCGACGTCTGAGTGGAAATGCCCGAGATCGCTTTGATCCCAGGGGAAACGTCCGGGCGTCCGCGTTTGAAGCCAACAGCCTGAAACAGCCTTCTTTCGGCACCTGTCGGAAGAAGGCTATTTTTATGCGCTGCTTGCGCACTGCGTCAGTTCACTGGCAACTCCGCCGATCTCCACCTGTCCTCGCGAGCAGCGGACACATCAAACGCGCCGCGGGATGAAGGAAACGACCAGCGCGGCGATTGGCATCTGCATTGCGTAATCGTGCAGCCCACAGCGGGCGTACGCAAACTACGTGTACCACCAGCCAAAGGCAGATTGGGCAATAATCCACACCACTGTCCACAGTGGCACCGCCACAAACATTTCTACGCCACTTCGGAGCACATACGTCTTGAGTGACGCGGGCTGCTCACGCAAATCGAAGAATGCGAACGAAGCAACTGGCACCGCATAAACCCAGACAAAGTCGCCAACCCATTTAGAAATCGGCAGCCGAGCCCAGTCTGCAATCAGCCCGGCAAACCCATAAATGTAGGGCGTGAGCGCTAACAGCAGTGCCACAAAAAGAACGCTCTTCCCGCGGCGCGACGCACCTGATTTACCAATTGCGAAACGCCACAGATACACCGCAACAATCACAGCCGCTGCTGCAATCCACGTTCCGCCCGACGGTCGTCCCGCATCGACACGCCTGGCAATATTCGCCGCAGCGTACAGCCACGCAATCGTTACTGCGGTCAGAAATAACGTCATCGGCACCCAGTGAAATCCAAGGCGACGGTCTTCTCGTGCCGGTTGCACGATCAGTGGTTCGTCAATCCAGATACATCAGTGGTCACAAGTCAGCGATCGAAGACCAGCCCTTCCTAAACGCGACGATGGGGATTCAGTCGCAACTTCAGTTGTTCGATGATTTCAGGCGATAGGCGGCGGCAGACGCGACACGCCGGTCACCGCTGCTTGAGATAGATATCCTTAAACTGCACCGTCATGGGCTTACCTGATCGCAGCTGTAATCCGAGGATACCCTTCAGGTCGTAGTGACCTTTCTCTTTATCAATCAGTTCAGAACACACCTCGCCGTTGATTCGAAGAATAATGTGCTGGCCTTTCGCGGTAATGTGGTAGTCGTTCCATTCGCCCTGCGGTTTCATGGTCGCTTTTCCGTCAAGCGGGGTCGCCGAACGTTTACCGGACTCATCAATCACAGTTCGGCTTCCGTTGGCGGTGAGCAATTCAGGGCCGTTTCGCGAATGCAATTCATCGCAGACGCCGCCCAGATAGGGCCCGCTCTGATAAATGTCCGCTTGATAACCGACCGCCAATCCGTTTGGCTTCATCTGACTGCGGAACTGGACGCCCGAGTTGCAGCCATTTCCTGTGACGCGAAATTTGAGCTTCAGCTCAAAATCGCTGACATCACCGCCCTGCCACACCAGGTACTGATTTGAGGTGCAGGGATTGTCTGGCGTCGACTCTCCTGTGATAGCACTGTCACGTACTGACCAGTAGCTCATATCCAGAGCCTTCCAACCAGTCAACGATTTGCCATCGAACAATTGTTGAAATTCGTCTGCCAACAATGCCCCAGCGGGGACGCCAAATGACAGCAGTGCAGCGAGCGAAAGGTGGAGGTGTGTGTTCATAACAACATTCTACTCATACGGGTTGAACTTCCGGAAATGAATGTGCCAAACGTCTGACGTATCGTCCCATCAAATAATAGATAAAACACCAGATTACCGCCGCACCGACGAACGAAAGGCGCGGCTACTCCGCCATTTCGGCAAACATCGCTGCCGCTGCAGTCTGAATTTCGTCCGGAGACATTTCGCGAAGTTGCGTTGAGATTCCCCACTCATGCCCGAACGGGTCACGAACCCGCGCAAACCTCTCGCCCCAAAACATGTCGACAGGGGCCATTAAAACGGTGGCGTCATTGTCTGTCATGGTTTTGACTATCGCGTCGCAGTCATCGACGTACAGATGGATCGCGACCGTTGTGCCGCCAAGTCGATTCGGGCTGGGAGTGCCGCCGTGTTCCGGAAGTTCCTCGCTAACAAAGAACCGTGCATTGCCGATGCGAAATTCACAGTGCATCACGCGGCCGTCCGGCATGTTGAGAAGTAAGTGCGGATCAATTTGAAACACGCGAGAGTAAAATGCAACCGCCTTCGTGGCGTCGTTGATGCTTAGATACGGGACGAATTCGCACGTCGGTGGTGAAGCCATATTGTAAGAAACAATCTTTGTAATGAGGTAACGTCGATAAAGCAGCCTTCAATGGGCCACAGCTACGCATTCGATGTCAGGAACCGCTCAACCTTTGACTCCGCGGTCAAAGTTTTCGCGTGGAATACGGGCCTATCTACTCCTGAGGCACGCGAACATAAACGGTTTCAACCGCCTTCGCTTCAATCCCTTCGGGGCTTACGTTGTAGGCAGTGATCGTCAAGTGATTGCCGTCGATCAACTGGTAGACAGTTCTCCAACCCCATGGTGGCTGGTTCTCCCCGACGTCATATTCGCCGCGAATATCAAAGCCGCGTTCCGACGCATCCCCCTGCGAGAACATGATCGCGCAGTTCATATGAAAGTCGTCGCCCCACGAGGACTGGTAGGATTTCGTGACCGCGTTGAAGCCGAGTAACTCTTCACCACTGCGGGCCTTGCCCTGGATCGTTCCCTCGTAAGCATGGCGGTGAAATCGTCCGCCGAGAACAGGCAGAATCGTGCCTGACACGGAGGACTCGTCCGCCAATTTATCCGGTTCAAACCACGTGCGGCACGTGCCCGCCCAATGCCCGGACAGTTTTTCGAACAATGTTTTCTGATTCATGCGGACAACCTTCGAGTCACGCGAAGTTTCGCCTTTGACATTTTCTCACAGCGTAGCGGTTCAATGTGTGAACGCCAAATCGAACGGCATGAGCATAGCCCGTTGATGAAGCGCAAACTATTCATGGTGGCGACTGCCGAAGAGTAATGAGCCACGTTGGGTCACGTCGTCGACAAACAGCTTCTCATCTACTTCTGGTGATTAACCTTGTTATTTCGCACCGCAACGCACTCGAACGGCCGTGTAATCTCTGGTGAAGGGAGCACTTTGGAGGGCTTGAGATTAGCTGCGATGACGTTCACCAATTCCGCAATGGGTATGAGTGAACTGCCATTCACGTTTGAAAACGTAGCAACAACTCGCAGTAAAATCGGCTGTGGAACTTATTGTCATCAGCTGCCGAAGCCGGTGTCATGGGGGTTTTGCGGGCGGATAATTTTAACAAGAAGGTCACCTGCTGATACCGAAGCCCCGTTTTCCACAAATATGTCCGACACGACGCCATTGTGGCCGGCCGCAACGTGATGGAAAACCTTCTGTGCCTCGATGATCCCAACAACCGTGTCGCGACTACAGAACATGCCCGGTCGCACGTACGGTGGTGAATCCGGTTCACGCGATGAATAGAAGATACCATCCAACGGAACTTTTGTGATCATCGGCAGTACAGTATTGAGCCACTCGAAATCCTGTGGACGACGCTTGCGGAAGTCGGCCAACTCACCTGCTGCATTCGCCAACCGGATTTCTGCGTCGTAGACATCGAGTTCCGCAGCGAGATGGTTGCCCCGATCATCTTTGCGTGCGGTTAACCATGCCGCGTATTCGCGCAGCAGAACAATGTCGTCACCACATTCCCGTAACCGGTCTAAGAAGGACTGTTCATCCATGTCTTGAATTCTCGCGATTGCAGCGACCGGCCCCCGTCTCTGAGGAGCAACTGGAAAGCTCGATAGTCGTCCCTACGTACGCCGCCGCTCCGATTTACGCAAGTGTTCGAAGCCGATTCAGGCTTCGGGAATGATAAAACTCATGTGCATTTCACAGTGGCGAAAATGAAACGCATCCCAGTCTTCGCAGGTGCACGCTCCGAACACAGGATGTCGGGCACGCTGAGTGGTTGATCGCACGCGTTCGGTGGCGTTGTGTAGCAGCAAGAGACCGGCTTGCGGAGTAGTCTCGTCGGGAATCAGAACTGCAGCCTTTCTGGTCAAGCGAAATCCCGGCGACAACGTTTTGGTTGTCATTCGCTTTTTCATCACCATCCGGAGTAGCCATTGAATCGGTGCAGGTGGCGACGCGGGCGCACCGTCAAGCATCACGTCAGTTGCCAGTGCGAGGTGTTTGTAGATTTGACCGACCGACCAATTCCCCAACGTTCGCGCGCGCGTCGCGGCAAGCCTTTCTGCGTCAGAAAGAATGTCGTCGAACGATTCGTAGCGGACGGTCCGGCGGCCGACAACTTTTCGAGTGTCAATGGTGATGGAGGCATTCCCTTCAATGACGTCAACGCGTCGTTACCGCATGCCCAAATACTGCTTGAGTCAGCCAACGCGTCGAATAAAAGGCCAGCAGCGTTAGACGGTAATATCAACCGTGAATCCAAACAAGCAAGCTCGCGACGAGCGTGGCAGTGCACCATGAACCGCTGACTCAGTTTAACTGCCAAAAAACTCCGTTCGCTTTGGGCGAACCTGCCGTGCTGCCCGGCGACACTGTTACCACACCAGCGTTTGAGGTTGCAGCCGTCATCGAATCAAGCGATTAACGCACTGCGAATCGCAGCAATGCCGCTACACTCCGGTGATTGATGCAGTGTGCGAATGCTTCACTCTGTGGGACGTGCCCTAACGCAGAGTCCGCGTTGGTTGGGTAATGCAGATCGGGGGAGGATTGAAAGAGACGCGGGACGGTACTGGGCCCGCATCTCTTTCTTGTCTCAACCTGAAATTTACTTCTTCGGCTTGGACGTGAAAGTCCCGTCCGGGGAGACCATCTTCTTTGGTGTCTTGCCGATGCTGTCCAGGATTTCCCAAACGCGTTTGGGGCTCAGGCGAACGCCTTTTGCGGGAACGAGCGTGACCGACTTCTTCTCGATACTGCACGCCACTTTGGCGACCTCTTTTTCGGTGGCAAATCGCTTTGTGATTCGCTTCACGCAGCCGCCACACATTTCACCCACGGTAACAACGGTGTTGACCTTTTCCTTTTCCACTGCGGATGCAGTTGGCGTGAGGAACAGCAGGGCCAGTGGGAGCAGGACTGCAGCGAACAAAGTCATCGTCTTAGATTGAATCATCATCAATAGAATTTCCTTTTCGTGAAGTGACATGAATGTGCGTGAGCCGTAACCGTTTGAATGCAGCGAAGCATTCAAAAACAGCTCAGTATTGAGTTGGGAATTCACTTGCTGACGGAACACATTCAGACGCCACGTGCGGCGCAGTTTCCGACAGCAGGACTAAATGACCGAGCGGCTAAGCAAGCCGCTGAGCTGGGGACTGTGAGACCAACCAAGTCTGGCGCGCAATAAGCGCATCGCGACTGCGCTGCCTGCTTAGGAAGTGGGCGGAATGGCAGGTCTGATTCCGCGTCAACGTAATGGCAAAATCAGGCTCTAACGACGATGGCCATGCGTCAAATCTCGCACCTTCAACTGTAGACGCTTCAACCGTCGGGCTGTCTTCGAGCGTGGCACCTTCGCAGATACAGTCTGGACACGGGCAACTGCCATGTGGGCTATCGCCAGGACGTTCGGTGGGCAGTTGGTTTCGATGTGGGCAACAGGAACAAGCTGCCTGAGCGCACTCGCCAACCGTCGACATGCCTGCAGCGCAGGACGCACAGCGAAGAGGACATGCCAGGAGATTGGCGATTAAAACAATTGACAACAGGACGCGAAACATCATGGCTAACTCTGGCCGATTTCGTGCGAATGTCAAGGTGATCTTTGGGAGGTCCTGCAGCACTGGCAACTGTGCAGCAGGACCTCCTGAATACTTTTCCCTATCGCACTCGCCAGTAATATTCGACAGGCCCGAAACCACGCGTCCAATACCAGGTGACCAATGTGTTTTCGTGACGCAGCCATCCATTTCCACACAACGTCAGCCAAGTCAGCACTGTTGTGTCGACGGTTTCGCCAGCCCTGTCGTCATCACCGTTAAAACGCAGCGCCGTGGCGTCTTAACCACGATCTGATTACGTCTGGCTAAACCGGCCTGCAGGACGGCATGAGGCACCGCATCAATGGAAGCGAAAAACCACATTTCCGACGCAAGTCGAAAGAAAGCCGTTCGATAACATCGACTAACCAGCGTCCCTGGCAGCGCAGGCCGCGTTGACGGATCCCCGTGTTTTCGTGGACGAAGCGAGCCTCTTCCCTTCCTCAGGAGTTTTCGATCGTGGATGACATCACTCGCATTTTTACGAGCTGGCCGGCGGCAATTCCGAAGAAGGCCACTGTCGTGACGACGATGGGCGACAATGTCCCGTTCGACGACTTCATGCTCACCAAAGACTTAGTGCTGCTGATTCGGCCCCAACCTGACGCCCAGGGAACTCGGCGAGTCATCATGAAACTTTCGAACATCGCTTCAATCCGCATTGCAGACGCGATCGACCCGGAACGCTTTACAGCGATGGGCTTCCAGAAGAATACCGCCATCACAGCCGCTCGCCCGGTGGCCTCCTCTTAGACGGACGACTTATCAATAACGGACGATCCAGCGACCAATCCTATGACTACCGCCGTAGAAAATCCCGACCCTGCTGCCTTCACATGGCGACAAGTCTGCGCCGATGCGATGGCGTCGCTCAAGACTCTGGACCTGCCTGACGATCTGCAGGTGCCAAGCCTGCCCACATCGCTGACGGAGTTCATGGATGCTTCGTCCAAAGATGACTACGACGTAAAAAAACTCGGACGGATTGTTGAACACGATCCGGGCATGACGGTCGACCTTCTGAAATGCGTGAATGTGGCTGCGCATGGAGCCAACCAGCCGGTCAAAACGCCGACTGATGCTCTGGTGCGGCTAGGAGTTCCCAAAGCTCGCAACTATCTTCTGGCTGCCGGGCTGCGAGGAGCCACGCTGGCTCATGAATCGCGGTTGATGAATCATCGCAACTTCTGGAACGAGTCCATTCGTCGAGCTCTGTTTGCTCAACAAGCAGCGAAGAATCTGAGGGTCGATGTCGACCTCGGATTTATCGGCGGGCTGTTGCAGGACTTTCTGTTGCCAGTGCTGACCAACAAATACGACGACAAGTACATCCAGTTCCTAAAAGAAGCCGCTCCGGAAGGAGTTCCGCTGACTCAATGGGAGCAGGAAACCTTTGGCTGGGACCACGCGGCCGCTGGAGCCTATATGGCCCACAAGTGGAACATGCCTGACGATCTGCTGTGCGCCATTCTGCTGCACCACCGAATGGATCTGCCATTGCAGGCGGCGAACGAAGAATTGTTCACTCTATTTCCGGTAACTCTGGCGGCGCTGCTGCCCGACCAGCTTTGCCAGGAAAACCACGGCGTGCGAAAACTGATCACGGCTGATTCACGTTCGAAGATTATTCAGCTAGACCAGCTTTGCGCGAGTGTCGACGGCGAACTGGAATCCATCACAGAAGGTCACGACGCACCATTGTGCCTCACGCCCATTATCCAGCAGGCCCGCGAAGCCGCCGCGGTTGCGTAAGCAAGGCATCAACGCCGTCATGTCGACGTCAAAACAAACTGGACGCCACCAGACCAGCGCCCATCAGCAACAGAACGATGTACACCAACTGAATAAAGCGTTCGGTGGCCAGGTACTTTGTCAATCGCTGCCCCACTAGTGTGCCAATAAAAATAAGCGGTGCGGCAACCAGCAGTAAGTTCAGTGAGTGAGCGGTCACGTTTCCTGCCAGGCTGTGAGCAGTAATGACCCAACCGCTGCCGACAAGGCTGTACGCCTGCATGGTGCTGCGAAACTTTTGAGGGGACCAGCGTCGCAGCGAGGCGTAGATCACCATTGGCGGTCCGCCCGTGCTAAAAGCGCCGGACAACACACCGGCGGTGAAGCCGAAAACGGGAGCCAGCCGGTCCGTCTTTAACTGGATGCTGCCCGGTCGACGAATCGACCAGACTGAAAACACTATCACAGTTGCCCCCAGCACAGACTTCACAATGCGCTGATCAACATGGTTTAGCAGCCAGATGCCCGTCGGTATGCCGACCAAACTGGATGCGATCAGCAGAGCCGCCGGGCGGACGTCCACGTCTTTCCATTCGCGGGCCAGAATGATCACCGACGTCCACAGCGCCGCAATCGCCATCAAGGGGGCGGCGGTCGAGACGGGCATCAACAGCACCAGCAGCGGCATCGCAAACAGCGCGTCGGCGAACCCGAGTGCTCCTTTAATAAAGCTGGCGGTGACCAGCAGTGCCACAATCACTACGTCGACGCCAGTCACGAACGGTGCTCCGAACGCGAAGTCACTGAGCGCTCTTCATGTCGGGCCGTAGTTTTGCTGCGTCTCGCAGGTAAACGTGCTCAATTTCGGCGGGCGTCCGATCAGAATTCACGTGCAGAAGAATGCGAATACACCGCGGCATGGAACCCTTCACCGGAATTTCGAGCGCGCACAGCAGTGGGACCGTGGTCATCCCGATGTGCCTGGCGGCTTCGGCCGGAAAACAACTGACCAGGTCGCCCGTCGTGGTGAACACGGCCGAAATGACATCATCGAAATCGGTGATTTCATTACGCTGCAGCACCGTTTGAATCAGCTCACGAGTCGCCTCACGAATCAGATCTGGATCGTCGGCGTCCACGGAGATCGCTCCCCGAATTCCGCGTACCGTCATTTTGAAACTACTCCGCAATTGAAGAACGCCTGAAATGGCGACCATCCACGCCAACGCCGATTCTCATCAACGGCAAAGGTGGGACAAGAGAAGGTTGGAAAGCAAGGGAAAAAATCCCGGTTTAGCACCGTCAGTGTCTCGATTCTGGCCAGCCAACAAAGTGCTTGAAGTTTCGCCAATCGCGTGCTACCGTGCCGCCTTCCGCGAAACGCCACTCTGGTGCCACTTAAGGTACGCGCCGCTGTCCGTTCGCGAAGTTTCTACGTTCTAACCTAAAAAATTGCAAGAGGTTAGGGCATCCCCTGTTGGCTCTGTGAACAGCATTTCTGCCGTAAGCAGTATGGCCACCACCTCACGAGGTTTCATTTAACATGGCAGACACGAAGTACGTTTACACTTTTGGCGACGGCAAAGCAGACGGCAACACAACTCAGAAAGAATTGCTGGGCGGTAAAGGCGCGAATCTGGCAGAAATGAGTCGAATTGGCCTGCCCGTGCCAGCCGGTTTTACAATTACCACAGAAGTTTGCACCTATTTCTACGACAACGATCGCACCTATCCCCCTGAACTGAAGGATCAGGTCAACGCGGCCATCGCCGATGCCGAAAAGTGCATGGGCAAAAAATACGGCGATCCAACCAACCCTCTGCTGCTGTCCTGCCGATCTGGTGCTCGTGAATCCATGCCCGGCATGATGGACACTGTCCTGAACATCGGGATTAACGAAGAAGTTGTTCAGGCACTGATTAAGCAGTCTGGCAACGAGCACTTTGCATGGGACAGCTACCGTCGTCTGATTCAGATGTACGGCGACGTTGTTCTCGGCCTGAAGCCGGAAAACAAGAATCAGGACGATCACTTTGAAGTGATTCTTGATGCAGCTCGTGAAAAAGAAGGCGTTGAACACGAAGCTGGCCTCAGTGTCGCCGCGATCAAGCAGATCGTGGTCGACTTCAAAAAGGTCATCAAAGATCACGCTGGCATCGACTTCCCGGAAGATCCGATGGAACAGCTTTGGGGCTGCATCGGCGCTGTCTTCGGAAGCTGGGGCAATGACCGAGCGGCCGTTTATCGCCGCATGAACGGCATTCCTCACTCATGGGGTACCGCCACCAACGTTCAGGCGATGGTCTTCGGTAACCTCGGCGACACCTGTGCCACAGGCGTTGGCCTGACACGCAACTGTTCTGACGGAACGCCTGGCTTCTGCGGCGACTACCTGATCAACGCTCAGGGCGAAGACGTTGTTGCCGGTACGCGAACTCCTAAGCGAGTTGAAGAAACTCTGCAGCAGGACAAGCCGGAAGCCTTCGAACAGCTGACCAACATCGGCAAGACTCTCGAACAGCACTACAAAGACGTGCAGGACATCGAGTTCACCGTTGAAGACGGCAAAGTCTGGATGCTTCAGACTCGTAACGCCAAGCGAACCGGTTTCGCTGCCGTGCGAATCGCTGTCGACCTGGTCAACGAAGGTCTTATCGACGCCAAAACGGCTTTGGAAAAACGACGAATTCCAGCCGACGACCTCAACCAGTTGCTGCAGCCGATCTTCAACCCATCGGACAAAGAACAGGCTCAGAAAGACAACCGTCTGCTGGCCAAGGGCATCAACGCCGGTCCAGGTGCTGCCACGGGGCAGATCGTTTTCCATGCGTCTGACGCAGAAGAAACGTACAACAAGGACAATGATGTCCAGCTGATTCTGGTTCGCAAAGAAACCAGCCCGGAAGACCTGCGAGGCATGAAAGTCGCCAAGGGAATTCTGACGGCCTTCGGTGGAGCGTCGTCTCACGCGGCACTTGTGTCTCGCCAGATGGGCAAGACCTGCGTCTGCGGTTGTGACAGCCTGAACATCGATTACGAAGCCGGTACAGTCACTGTTGCTGGTCAGGTACTGAAGGGTGGCGACTGGATTTCTGTTGACGGTTTCACTGGCGAAGTTTTCGCTGGCAAGATCGAAACCAGCCCTTCCGAAGTCATGGAAGTCATGACCGGCAACATGAAGCCCGAAGAATCAGAAGTGTATCAGCGATACGCTCAACTGATGGCATGGGCCGACGAGCACCGCAAGCTGAACGTGCGAGCCAACACCGAATCTCACGATGCAGAAATCAGTCTGCAACTGGGTGCCGAAGGTGTGGGCCTGTGCCGAACAGAGCATATGTTCTTCGATCACCTCGACGAAATGCGTGAGATGATCTTCTCAACCACTGTTGAAGATCGTGAAAAGGCACTCGCCAAGCTGATCAAGTTTCAGCGAGACGACTTTACTCACCTGTTCAAGGTCATGGCTGGCAAAGCCGTTACGATTCGTCTGTTGGACCCACCGCTGCATGAGTTCCTTTCTGAACACCACATGCACGAAGATCCGGCTTTGGCAGGCAAGCTCGCTAAGACGTTCGGCGTAACCGAAGAAGACGTGAAGCGTCGAGTTGCCGAGCTTGTTGAATCCAACCCAATGTTGGGTCACCGTGGTTGCCGTCTGGGTATCGTTTACCCGGAAATCACCGCAATGCAGGCTCGAGCGATCCTCGAAGCGGCCGTCGCATGCAAGAAGGAAGGCATCGAAGTTCTTCCGGAAATCATGATCCCTCTGGCTGGTTACAAAGCGGAAGTCGACAACCAGACAGCCGTGATCAAAGCCACGGCTGCGAAGGTCTTCGATGAAATGGGCGAGTCAGTGGAATACATGACCGGCACCATGATCGAAATTCCGCGAGCTGCTCTGACCGCTGGCGAAATCGCCGACACGGCCGAATTCTTCAGCTTCGGCACCAACGACCTGACTCAAACAGGTCTTGGAATCAGCCGAGACGACTACAAGGGCTTCATCGGTTACTACACCGAAAACGACATCATGCCAGCCGACCCGTTCCAGACTGTTGACCAGACTGGTATTGGCCGCCTCATGAAAATCGCTGTTGCCGATGGTCGCGAAACTCGACCAGACCTGAAGATCGGCATCTGTGGCGAACACGGCGGAGATCCTAAGTCCGTCTACTTCTGCCACGAAATCGGCCTGAACTACGTCAGCTGTTCACCACGCCGAATCCCAATCGCCCGCCTCGCCGCTGCTCAAGCAGCCGTCGAAGCTGGTTGATTGAACTGAACAGTTAAGTCATACCCGGCTGGATGTCACTTCGACGTTCAGCCGGGTATTTTTATGCGCGGGCGGAATAGGTTTTAACGCAGAGGGCGCTGAGGCGCAGAGGGCCGCAGAGAAGAATACATTGACAGCGCAAACTCTGCGTTCCTCTGCGCCTCAGCGCCCTCTGCGTTTAACAAGAAACTGCAGACTTGAGTAACCTCATGCACGAAAACGAAATCTCAGAACGAATTATCGGCAGCGCCATCGAAGTCCACCGCCAACTCGGCCCCGGCTTACTCGAATCCGTCTACTAAGAAGCCTTGTGCTACGAACTCTCCAAGGCTGGTCTCAGCTTTGAACGCCAGCAGCCCGTTCCCATCAAATACAAGCATATCAAACTCTCCGCACCACTTCGGCTGGATCTGGTCGTCGAAGGAAAAGTCATCATCGACAACAAGTCTAAGGTCGAAGTCACGCCCATCGACAAACAGCAGCTGTTGACATACCTACGACTCTGCGATGTCAAACTTGGCTTGCTCATCAACTTCAACGTCATCCGACTGGTCGACGGCGTGGTTCGTGTTGTGAACGGTTTGGAAGACGGTGCCTAAATCTTCAACGCGGTGCACGCAGAGTCGCAGAGGGCCGCAGAGATTGCCCGGCCTGTGTGGTTCTCTTTCCTCTGCGAATCTCCGCGCTTCTGCGTCCTTCGCGTTAAAGTAAAACGCTCACCAATAAAGTAAGTCACGCATCTGCGGCGTGCACAGGCACCATTCAAACTCGGTCTACTTCAGCCACGAAATCGGAATGGGAAACGAAGCTTAAACATTCAACGCGGAGGACGCAGAGTCGCAGAGGAACACAGAGATTGCGCGGCAGAGACGCGGTGGTTGGAGCGAGGTACGAACGAAGCCACGGAACAAACGACCGGAATGCATGGCAACCTCTGAAGTGCATGCTGCTGGGTTTTCTTCGCTTCGCTCAGTCCAACCCTGGCCACACATTGCGGTGATGGTCCGGAAGTAGCGAGGGTAACGGAAATGCAGCTCCGGGCCTTAATGCTTGCAGCCTTCGAATTTTTCCCTGAACTTTCTTTCAAAGCGACCGTTGCAATCCGGTAATTCTTTAAGCAGCAAACGACACCCAGTAAGGGTGGCGGCATTGGGGTGCCGCTCTTCTGTCAACCAACTTCTGCTCTCACCGGATTCTCGTCTATGTCTCGCCGCCGAAAATCGAGGTCACCGAAAATTGCGATCGAATCACTTGAGGCACGGGCGCTTTTGTGCGCGACTTTTGACCTAATTCACTACGGCGCGGAAACATTCGATGAGTTCACGTGGCCATCCAGTGAGTCGGCTGCTGCCTACGAAGTTTGGTTGAACGACGCGGAGACGAATCAGTTAGCTTATCGCGAAGACGGGTTAACCGCTCCGGAATTGAATCTCGAATCCATCGACGACGGCGACTACTTCGCCTGGATTCAGGACGAAAACGCGGACGGGAATGGCCCGTGGCGAGAGCGTCAACGGATCAGAATTGTGAACGGTCAACTCATCGGAACCGCAGGATTGCTGCAATGGCAGCCGATGGCCGGGGCGGAAACTTATGAGGTTTGGATTTCGAAAGATGGCCTACGCGTCGATCGCGTGAGTGGCCTGACCTCCAATTCCTATCAGCTTCCAGCGATGGACGACGGCAGCTACGACTATTGGATCCAGCGTGAAGACAGCGACGGCCGTGGCGACTGGAACACGAAGTTGTCATTTGAGGTCCAATCCGGCGGACTCGTCATTACAACAAGCCCGGGGACTCTGACGTGGAACGCTGATGACGCCAGCTATAGCTACGAAATCTGGATCAGCGCGAAAGACTCGAACGAACGCGTGGCTGGATCGAAAGGACTTGCCAGCGCGGCATTCGAAGTCCCCGCCCTCGAAGATGGCGCTTATGACGTTTGGATTAGAGACGAAAACTCAGACGGCAGCGGCACATGGCGAAGCAAAAAGTCATTCGTAGTGGACGCGGGGCAGCTAAACGCGACGCCGACTGTTGGCACACTTGAGTGGGAAGCTGATGCCGGCGCGATCAGCTACGACATCTGGATCAGTGCGTGGGGGACAACCAGCCGCATCGCTGGAGAAGCTGGTCTGACAGAAGCGGAGTATCGTGTCCCGGACCTCGACGCAGGTGCCTATGACTATTGGATCCGCGCCAACAACAGTGACGGTGCCGGGGCATGGAGCAAACGAGAATCGTTTGTGGTTCACGACGGCACGCTATCGGTGGCTGGATCGGTCGGAGAACTCACCTGGGCCGCTGATCCCGACGCGCTCAGTTACGATATCTGGATCAAGGGTGAATCGTCCGACCGGAATATCGTATCGGAATCCGGAATCGATAGTCCTTCAACCGAAGTCGGTTACCTCATTGATGGGACATACTATTACTGGGTGAGAACCAACACTGCCAAAGATTCTGTTTGGAGTGACCAGCGAGTGTTTCGGGTTTCCAATGGAGAGCTCCTTACGTCCTCGGGCTATTTGTATTGGGGACACGAAGCGGACGCATTCAGCTACGAGATTTCCGTCGAGGAAGTCGGCGATGGCGGACGCGAGGTTTTTCAGCAAAGCGGAATCACGGAAACTCAAATAGACATACCATTGTTAGCCGATGGCCAATATCAGTTTCGCATTCAATATGAAAACAGAGCTGGCAAAGGAAGCTGGAGTGACTTCAACTTGTTTGCAGTCGAAGATGGAAGGGTGCAGCGATTCCAAAACGGCTCTTTTGGAACAGTCGTATCTGGAATTGCATTTTCCAACGGATTCAATTGCACGGCCAACGCAAATGAGCCAGTGACACTGCACTTGTAGACCAGCAAGTCCCACGTGCAGTTCAAGACTTAAGTTCTCTGCATGGCGTGCCGCAGCGTGGCGTCGGTTCGAGCGGGCCGGCGGGGTGAGCTCCCAGACAAGCGAGCCACCCAGAGTACAACGCACCGAAGTTCACTCAGCTTCGCGCAGTTGAACCTCGACCGCCAGTAGCTCTATTCGCGCACCGCACGCCCCGAACCACGGATGGATGACGGCGGAACAGGAATGGCTATGATGCTCAACTGAGTTCATCATTCCTGTTCCGTATAACTGAGGCTCCGAAATGAAATCATTGATGATTTGTGTCACTCTGTTGGCCGTGTCTGCTGCTGCGATAGCGGATGAAAAAACGAAGAAGCCAGCCAAGCCTAAACCTGCGACACTCGCGCCGACTCAGGCGAATGTTTCTTATGGGCCGGACAAGATGAATGTGATCGACTTCTGGCAGGCGGAAGGTGAGGGGCCTCGGCCGTTGCTCGTTTATATTCACGGTGGCGGCTGGTACGGTGGCGACAAGAAGCGGTCGAAGCGAGATGTTCAGCCGTTTCTGGACAAAGGCATTTCCTACGCCGCGGTCAACTATCGTTTGTCCGGCAAGGCTCCTCTGCCAGCTCCTGTCCATGATGCCGCTCGAGCGATTCAATTCATTCGTTCAAAGGCCGCCGAGTGGAACATTCGCACAGACCGAATTGCTCTGACTGGCGGCAGTGCGGGAGCCTGCACATCAATGTGGTTGCTGACTCATGATGATCTCGCAGACCCAAAGTCCGACGATCCCGTTGAACGAGAATCCACACGTGTCACAGCAGCCGCGGTTGCGGGCGGCCAGACATCGATCGATCCCAAACAGATCGAACCCTGGCTCGGGCCGATGGTGCTGCAGCACAATATGATCAACATGGCGGTCGGCGAAAAAACGATCGAAGGCGCATTGAAGAACTACGACAAGCACAAACCTCTGTATGTCGAATTCTCAGCCTACAACCACGTGACTGCCGATGATCCTCCGCTGCTGATGACTTATGGCAACGACATGACTCTCCCATCGAAAAATGCAGGCCATGGGATTCATCATCCGGTCTACGGAGTGAAGATGAAAGAAAAGTGCGACAGCGTCGGACAGGAATGCCACCTGTTGATCTCCGGCGTTTCAAAGTCTGAAGAATACGCCAACTCGCACGCGTTTCTGTTCGACAAGCTACTGGCGCCGTAGTCGGCACCGCCGGCTACAAGAAAGCGTCTGGTGGCACCAGGCAAACGTTTCGTAACGTCGCAACGCGATAAGCGACACCGCCTTCCTCAACTCAAGGCGGGCTCTACTTCGCGTGTTCAAAGTGAGACACGGTTCTGATAGCTCTCAGCATATGGTTGGGAGCGTCAGCCCGTGGTTCAGCTCGCAACGTTCGCGTGCCATGCCGGAAGGTCGCATCATGCAAGCCTTGCCTAAGCGCTAGGTCGGATGACTGAAAACGGCGGTTTAGAACAGGCTTTTCTGGCTATCGTTTTTGGGCTTCTTCGGTACGTGCTCCATTTGCATAGCATCTGCCGGCAACGGGCGAAACAGGTCTGAGATCTGCTCGTATTCGGTGTTCTCATGCGAACAGTAGTGAGCGATCTGTTCCACATCCGTCAGTAGCGCAGGTTGCCGCATTCTGCCCGTGCGGTGAGCTGCCACCAGTTCATTGGCGTCGGTCGTCAGCATGACGCAGGAATCGACTGCTATCTTATTGCCATTTCCGTCTTCGCCCTGGAACGTGTCCCACAATCCGGGGATGGCAAACGTTTCGTGATCTGGCAGAGTATAGAGGCCTTCGCCACCATCGATATGCGGCTCACAAAAGCCATTCGCAATCAACACGCAACGTTGACGCCATGCGAGCTTCCACGGCCACGTGGTGTTGATGGATTCTGAACGCGCATTAATCTTGCCTCGCTGGAATGCAGTCGCCGTCTTTATCTTACCGCCTGGCTTCCATGATTTTGGAAGCAGCCCCCAGACTCGGTTTTCGGCGATCCATTCATCGTCCAGCGACAATCTCAGCACAGCCACGGTCGACAATGGGTAAGCCTGAATGGGAACCATCTTTAGTGTGGACCACCAGTTGACCTTTAACTGGCTGAAGCCCATCTGAATCGTGCCGACCTTCTGGCCAGGATAGTGGTGACACATGTGACATTCCTTTAAAGCTCGCCGCAGCCGCTACCTTTCAACGGTCTGTGTTTGGCACTGGTTGCACTATCGATTATGGCGGCCGAGTTGCCAAGACTTTGCGAGCTGTCAGGCCGCAATAAGCTGGTACAGTGAAGTCACTTCTTTAGAACGGGCTTCGTACAGCGGATCGGATTGATCCATTGCCTTTGCATGAACGGGTGACGTGTCCAGTTTTTCCTCCACCTTCAGACCGGACTGTTGGATCCAGTTCAGCAAGTCGTTGGCCCCTCGTAGTCCAATATGCTCAGCAAGGTTAGATATCACCAGCCAGGCTTGTCCGTTTTCATTCAGACGCGATCCCACACCGTTAAGAAATGACTTTAGCATGCGACTTTTGGGATCGTAGATTGCCTGATCAATCGGCGTATTTGCTTTTGCCGGCACCCAGGGCGGGTTGCAGACGATAAGATCTGCTTTGCCTTCCGGGAACAGGTTCTTCTCCGCCAGGCTGGTGTTGTCCTGCATGTTCAGGCGTTGAAAATTGCGGGCAGCGCACTGCAGGGCACGAGGACTGATGTCGATGGCCGTCACGTGGCTGACGCCGCGTGCAACCAGAATAGCGGCGATCACGCCAGTGCCGGTGCCAACATCCCAGGCGACATTGGGACTGTCGGCCGAGGCCTGCTGAAACGATGCCTGGTGAATGAGATCAAGGTACTCGCCGCGGTTGGGCGAATAGACACCGTAGTCGGCATGAATATTCGCTTTCAGTGCCGAAATGTACACGCCCTTCTTTCGCCACTCGTCCGCCCCGATCATTCCCAGTGCCTCGCGCAGAGACAGCACCAAACGAGGCAGCGCGGTTTCGCCCAGGGCATGTTCAACAGCCTGCTGCAAATCGGGAGCACGATTCAGCGGACATTTGCCGTCGACGAGTTCGATCAAAACCTTATTGACGATGTTGGCCCGACCAATTTGTCGCGACCGAAGCTGATGAAATGCCTCCAGCAACGTCAACACCGGCTTTACCGCCTGCCGGTCGACTCGGCGAGTAATCGCCTGCAGCAACTGTTTGGCATTCTGAAAATCGCCCTGATACAAGACAGCCGTCCCGGCGCACGCTCGCCAATACGCCGCGTCGGCCGTTGTGGTATCGTCCACGATGACCACGTTTTTGGGCGGCGGTTGCCCTGACTCAGACTGCCATCCAGCTGTCTGAGTTTCCGAGCGATCCTGCCAGGACAGTGTTTGAGATGGTTTCGGTTTGGTCATGAAGTTCAGAATGTTGAAATTGCGAAGGGCAAGGTTCCCGCCGCATGAAAGTTCTGGCGTGGATGTTTCAAACCACGGAATACACCGAACACTCACAAATAGACACCAGCGCACCAGAGCTTTCTATAAAATTGCCATCGAAGGGTATCGGCTACAGGTCGTGGCCTTGTTGTTTGACGCATCTCTCCGTGTATCCTGTGTCGTTCGTCGTCACCCGTCCGCGATGTCATCCGTCGTCAGAAAGGCAGCATGAGTTCCACCGCCCGAAGCACTGAATCTGCCTTCACTGACCTGCCGTTTCATGTGATGACCAAGCCGATTGGTCCCATCTGCAACCTGGACTGCACGTACTGTTACTACCTGCATAAGGAAGAATTATATCCGGACAGCAAATGGAAGATGGGCGACGATTGCCTCGAATCTTACATCCGCCAGTACATCGATGCTCAACCGGCTAACACGCCGGAAGTCACGTTTGCGTGGCAGGGCGGCGAACCGACTTTGCTGGGCATTGATTTCTTCGAACGCTGTGTTCAGATCCAGCAGCAGTGTGCTCGGCCCGGCATGAAGATCGCAAACACTCTGCAAACCAACGGAGTTCTGCTGGACGACGACTGGTGCCGTTTCTTCCTGAAGAACGGTTTCCTAATTGGGCTTTCAATCGACGGCCCGGCGGCATTTCACGATGCTTATCGAGTCGACCATCAGGGCAGTGGCAGCCATGCGAAGGTAATCGCCGCGTTACGGAAGCTGAAGAAGTTTGGTGTCGAATTCAACGCTTTGGTCGTGGTGAACCGAATCAACGGCAGCGAAGGAACTCGAATCTATCGCTACCTGCGAGACGCGGGTTGCCGGTATTTGCAGTTCATTCCAGCCGTCGAACAATCCGGCGTAGGACGGCATGCAGAACGCGAGCCCCCAACTTCGCGCCGTCCGACGCCGTACGACAATGCAGCAGATGCTGTCAGTTCCCGCAGCGTGCTTCCGGCACAATTCGGCCAGTTTCTGATCGACGTATTCGACGAATGGATTCAGCAGGATGTGGGGCGTGTCTTTGTGCAGATTTTCGACATGGCACTCAGCGCGTGGGTGGGAGTCGAACCTTCGCTATGCGTGTTCCGGCAAACCTGCGGTCGCGCCCTGGCGATGGAGCAAAACGGCGACGTCTATAGTTGCGACCACTTTGTGGAACCCGCGCATCTACTCGGCAATCTGAATGTCGTGCCGCTGGAAGAGCTGGTGAATTCCGGTCAGCAGCAGGCCTTCGGCGACGCCAAGCAAACCACTCTGCCACGCTACTGCATTGATTGCGAAGTCCGTCATGTCTGCAACGGCGAATGTCCGAAGAACCGGTTTCTGGCGACTCCTGATGGCGAAGCGGGGCTGAACTATTTGTGTGCCGGCTACCGAGCGTTCTTCAATCACGTGACCGGCCCAATGGAACGCATGGCGGCGCTGGTGAAAAGCGGGCAGCCGGCGGCACGGGTCATGGACGAAGCAGGCAAACGTCCAACGCAAGGCTGATATCATTAGTCGCGAAGCGCCGCTCGAAGATAAGGCTCGAAGTGTTCCAGCGATGGTGTTCGCAGGTCGCGAACTTTCGCCAGGTCGTCCCAGCGTCTCAAACGAACCGCGTCGTCCGCGAAGGGACCTGCGGCGAACTCAGCCACTTCCTCAGCGGACATCGGGCCGCCCTGAAGCTTCAGGCTGGTGATGGATGGGCCGCTTAAAGTCGCCATGTAGTCGGCGTCAGTAGCGCAGAGGTACCGTTTAGCCGGCACATGCAGTCGCACGGGTTCCGCGACGTCGCCGGCGAACATTGAAGTCAGAAAACGATAGCCCAATTCTTCGTGTTCATCGTCAACGCCGTGATCGGGAGCGTCTTCCGGCAACGCGTGAACAAGGTGCCCAATGTCGTGCAGCAACGCGGCTGAGATCAAAGCGGGTGAAGCACCATCCTCTTCGGCCAGCATGGCACATTGCAAAGCGTGTTCCCGTTGAGTGACCGCTTCACCGCCGTATTCTGAATCGCCTCGTTCGGAGAAAAGCTTCAAAATCGTGTCGACGGTGGGCATACAGAATTCGCTTCGGTTCAATCGTCGTCGGAACTGACCATTTCGGGTGTGTTGGCTTCCGCCGGCGCCGCTTCTTCGACAAGCAGGCGAGGCAGGTCGGCCGTATTGACGCCGGGCACAGACTGGTGCTCGTCCAGTTTGTAACCGGAATTTGAATTTCCGTAGAACAACGATTTATCCAGTTCAAACGCCGTCACTGGCAACTTGGTCAAACCGGCCGCCGATGTGGAATTAATAAGCTCAGGATTCACCCACAAGTCGGCTTTGAATTCGCTGACGTCAACTTCCAAGCCAGACAACGCTTCCTTCCAATGCCGTTTCCAGCGTTCGAAGCGATACTGTTCCGGTGTGTAATCCAGACTCGCGGAGTTCATGTCCCAATAGACTCCGAACTGGTAGTACAAATTGTGACTGCCTTGCCAAACCAGGAGATCACGCATTTCTGACAGGTAGGCGTTGCCTCGGGACTGGACCAGCACACCATCCGGCAGCAACGACGAAAACACATTCGAATAACTGGTAACAGTGATGGTTGGCACGTCACGTTCCTGATCGCCACCGCTTAGGCCTTCGCTGTCACGCATGCGGATGAGCGGTTGAGCCAACACCCACGACGTGTGTTCGAGGTCTACCGAAAGCTGCCCTGGACGTCCGGTGGAGGCACTGCCAATCTGTCGAGCTCGACCAATATTTTTGAGCAGCGACCCGTTCAACGCGAATGCCGACTGCCGCACTTTCAGGCTACCGTTGGTGCGGCCGGCGACAACGGCAAGGTGGCAGGTACCGCGAACCGCAACGTTGTTGAGTTCAATAAATGTTTCAACTGCTTCCTGCGGATCCACGGCTGCATCGATGAATCGAAACACGGACGCCTCGCGGGTCGTCGGGTTTTTGACATCAACCGTGCAGTCTCGCAGAGTCACCTGATTGGCACCGATGCACCTAAACAGCGCCCATTCATCAGAGCTGTCGCCGGATACGTTAATGCGAAAGTCGACACCGATGATTGTCAAATTCAGGTTGTTGCTGAGATAGAATAGCTGGTCCAGACTATCCTCGCCGCGAAATTCTATCAGAGGCCGACGGCCCGGCGCGGCTCGCAAAGTGAGACTCTCCGCAGCGCCAGTTGAACGGCGAGCCAGCGAAGATGTGGTTGTCGGCAAAGCGCCCTCAAAGTCCAACAGGATCTCATCGCCGGATCGCACTTCGGTCCATGCTTGATTCAGGGATTCCACGCGCTGTTCCGTCCGATCGGCTCGGACAATGCGAAACGGCTTAGCAGCTGGCGGTGTCGGAACGGCTGCTGGAGAATCGCGCCCGATCGTTCCGTCAGGCCCTGCAGTAGCCGACATATTTATGCCGGCACCCGCTTTGGACGTGCCAGCGTCGACAGTTTCCGGCGGTGAGTCATTGCTGCCTTCTGCACCATCGTCGCCATTAGTTGAAGGCCCGTTTGCTGGTGGAAGAGATTGGTCCGCCGCAGCGACGTCCCCGTTGTTACCGACGGGGCCACTTGCCGAATTCGCTCGCGCATTGGGCGGCAGGATAGATTCCACGATCGCGCGCAGTTCGCCTTCGGCCGTTTGCGGCGGCGTCGACGTAAAGTGAATGATCAAAGCCGTCGCGCACAGGACGAGCACCGCTCCAGTCAGAAACAGTGCACCAGAAAGTTCGCGAACGCGAGTGACGGCCATTCTGCGCCAGACGATGCCTTCCGCCGGTACGCTCCGTAGCCCGAGCTTCCCGGCAATCCCCAGTAGGTCGGCCAGCAACTGGCCAGGATCCTGGTACCGCTTCGTCGGGTCGGTGTTCATCATTTTCTGAACCACGATCGACAGTTCCTGCGGGATGTCTCGAAAAACCAATCGCGGATCGGGAGGCGTTTTGCCCTGATGGTCCAGCAGCTTTTGCAGCGCTGTGCCTTCCGGATACGGCGGACGGCCAGTCAGCATGTGGTAAACTGTGCAGCCCAAAGAATAGATGTCGCTGCGAATGTCGGCGGTGCGCGGATCTCGCGCTTGTTCCGGCGCGATGTAATCGAAGGTGCCCAGCGTGGTTCCGGCTACCGTGATGTCGCCGATGGAATCCGAAGTGTCGCGTCGGGCGAGTCCCAGGTCGACCACTTTAATGCGGCCGCTCTTGGTCAGAATAATATTGGACGGCTTAATGTCGCGATGCACAATGCCGGCCGCCGACACATGGCTGAGTGCCAGAGTTGACTGGATGGCATAGTTGACGGTCTCCTCCGGCGACAAACGCCCCTGGTCAACAATCATTTCCTTGATCGTGAGACCTTCGGCATATTCGTACGCGATGTAGTGAATGCCATCGTGTTCGTCCGCAAAAAAGACACGAGCCACATTGTCGTGATTCAACTGAGCACAGGCGCGAGCTTCGTTGCGGAAGCGGGCAATTAACGCAGGATCGGCAGCGATGCCGGGGTGCAGCACCTTCAACGCGACGTAGCGAGACAGCTCAAGGTCGACTGCTCGAAACACGGCTCCCATGCCGCCGGAACCGATGCGTTCTTCGACTTCGAAGTGACCAATCCGCAGCCCGCGTTCGGCGTTGTTTTGACTTCCCGGCGGTGCAAACAGGCGGTCGCGAATTTCCTGAGCACTCGGGTTCAGCTCGATTTCTGTCGAAAAATGAGAGCCCACATCGCTGGCGGATGTAACCACGGTATTCTGGTCGTCAGCAACCAGTGGACGTTCCGATAGCGGCACATCCGGAGTGGTCGAATGAGTGGGTTCGAGTTCAACGCTGGATTGGTGAGTCATTGAGTCACCGTTTCCACGGCGCGGATCGTTCTCTGCACCGGTCAAAGCAGAACAGCTTTCGTGAATACACCACGGCGTAAAACGTCAAATCGATTCGACAGACAGCCCCGGACAGATATTGCTTAACAGGGACTATAGTGTAATGCCCAACGGCGGCGCGGTCAAAAACTGTCTGCCACCAAGCCAGCCCCGGAACCCGATTCAGAAGGTGTCTTAAGACCGGTTGCGCCATTTGTAGGCTTCGGGGGCGAATTGGCCCGCCCGCCAGCCGGATTCGAAGCGTGACGGATTGAGTTGGCCACTTCTTGTGTTTTGCTTGCTATAGACGCCGCCGGGACATCGCTGTTCGACAATGGTCTCGACCGGGCCATCAGCCCTTAGTGTCGAAGACCACGCAAGCAAACGCCACCAAACCGTATTCGTGAGCACACTCCAAACTCTGAGGCCGCCAAACGTTTTGAGCACCGCTTCCAGAATGTCATGTCCCACTCCGGGCACAATCGCAGGGAATCGCTGCTCGTAGAGGTAGGCTGGGTGAGCTGTTTTCTGTGGATGTTGGGGGCGTGGGGGGAAGATTTCCGGTGGTTGCAGTTCCGTGGTCTGGCCAGTTCGGGGGAAATCCGGCCTGTTTTTCGGTTGCGAAAACTCGGAACGTTGTTCCTGGACAGACTTTAGGGTTCGTGGTTTCCGCAGCTTATCGGCCTTGAAAATCTTGACCAACACTGATCGGCGGATAGAATTGCTCGACTCCAGTGAAATCAGGCCAACGCACCCAAAAAGAGATGACTCGGTTCGATTACTCGACCAGCCTCTTCCAAACTCAAGGCTAAACATTGGAGTCCAGAACCGCTAGCGGAAATGGATCAGAGATTGTGAATGACGGTACGAAAAGGCAACGAAGTGCCTCAGCGATCATCGCAGCCTCAAACAATCTCACGCTGGGTGGCCGGGGATAGTCACCCGAAACTAGTCTGCACGATGCGGGCAGCATCGAATTGATTGCGAATCTTAGCGGCCGCATGACGGACGCCATTCGCCAGATGTTGAATCGAACGAACGTCGAAACAGATTGCGTGGCAAGTCAAACCGTGGGACAGCGTGTGTTCCACAATCATCAATACGTTAACGGAATTGGCATTACGCCACCGGAGTAACTTGTGTCCGTTGGATTTGGGGACGACTTCAAAGAACAGGTTCGTGCGGCCACAAATATTGCGGACCTGGTCTCAGAAACTGTCAACCTGATCCCGAACGGCCGCGACTTCAAAGGGCTGTGCCCGTTCCACGACGACAAAAACCCATCGTTTAATGTGTATCCCGATCGGCAGTCTTATCGCTGCTGGGTTTGCGACAAAGGAGGCGACTGTTTTACGTGGGTGCAGGAAATACAGATGGTGACCTTTCCGGAAGCTTTGGAGCTTCTGGCAGAACGAGCCAACATTGAGGTTCCGAAGAATAAAGGAACTCAGTTTTCGGCAGCCCCCAAAGAGGGCAAGGTTACTCAATACGAAATCGTCGAATGGGCCATCAACCTGATGCAGCAGGCTCTGCATTCCGGATCAGCCGGCGAGTTAGCTCGCACATACTTCAAAGGACGGAACTTAAGTCAGGATACGATTCGAAAATTTCGATTGGGCTTCCATCCAGAGGATTGGAGCTGGCTACTGGACAAGGCGAAAGGACGGTATTCGGAAAAGCAACTGGTGAGTGTCGGACTGGCCGGAGAACGCGACAACGGGCGAGGTTTTTACGACAACCTTGTCGGTCGCATCGTGTTTCCAATAATTGACGAAAGAGGTCGGCCGGTTGCGTTTGGAGGACGAGTGTTGCCGGGTGGCAACATCGAAAGCCCGGCGAAGTATTGGAATAGTCCGGAGAGTAGTATTTTTCTGAAGCGTCGCACTCTTTACGCATTCGATCAGGCTCGGGAAAAAATTCGTACAGACAAGGCGGCCGTAATTGTTGAAGGATATATGGACTGCATCGCCTGTCATCAGGCGGGCGTCACCAACGCGGTTGCCACCTTGGGAACCGCACTCACAGAAGATCATGTCAAATTTTTGAAACGTTTCGATTGCCGAGTTGTTTTGGTTTACGACGGAGACAACGCAGGTATCGCGGCGGCAGAACGCAGTATCGAACGGTTTCTGGCTCAGGATCTGGACCTTCGGGTCTTGACACTCAGCGACGGACAGGACCCGGCGGACTATTTGGATAAACACGGGACAGAGGAATTTCAGGCACTGATCGACGGTGCCCCGGAGGCATGGGAATACAAGTTGCAAACGTTGACCGGTCGACACGACATCGGCTCAGTCAGTGGTCAGCAACAGGTGTTAAATGAGATGCTCGACTTTCTGGCGGCAGCTCCCGGGCTGGCTGGCGGCATTCGAGAAGACCTGGTGATTCGACACGTCAGTCAGCGAGTTCAGATTGACGAATTAACTCTGCGGCGAGAACTTCAGGAGGTTCGGGGAAAAAAAGTATCACGAAACGTTGTGAGGCAGGAAGAACCGGTTAGGACGGAGCCCGTCATCACAATACGGATGAAAAGCGGCGACCTCGCAGAACGAGAATTGCTGGAAATTATTCTGACATCCCCCAAATACACGGACTACATTCGGCATCAGATCGGCCCGGGTGATTTTCATAACGATCAGCTTCGACGACTGTTGGAACTGTGTTTCGATCTTATCGCGGAAGAAGGAATCCTTCCCGATCCTCAAAGTGTCATGGCAGCAGCCGATTCCGATTCAGCCATCCTGAATCTGATGAACGCCCTGCTTGATTCGGCGAGCGAGAAAGGAATCTCAAACCTGATGAACGAGCAGCCACTTGATCATCAGGAGAGTGACGGAGCCGTAGTTCCGGCACATCTGCAGCGGGTCCTTGCCCCGTTGCTTTCTCGGCGTGATAAAATCCAGAACATGTTGTCGAAACAGCAAATGGCTCAGGCGCCCGCGTCATCGAGCGAACTCAACAGCGACACAGTGGATGCACTCCGGCGTATCTTTAGTTTTCGAAAAGGCCAAATGGGCGACAATCCGCCCCGGCTGAAATAATCGCCTCAGGAGCTTACGATCATGCATCGTTTGGACGAAACACTCTCGCAACTCGTTTCACTCGGTATGAAGCAGGGATACCTGTACTTCTCTCAGGTACACGATTACCTGCCGAATGAAGCCGAAGATCCGCGCAAGCTGGATCATCTGATTATGGTTTTGGAAGACCTGAACCTGGATCTGCGCACCGACCCGATTGTCTACGAAGACGAAAATCCGGCCGACAAAAAGCGTCGCCGTCCGGAAATCCGTCTCGAAGAAGAACCAACTCGCGGCACAGAAGATCCGATTCGCATGTACCTCACGCAGATGGGCGAAATTCCACTGCTGACTCGCGAAGAAGAAATCTTTCTGGCCAAGCAGATTGAAGTGACTCGCCGGCGTTTTCGTCGAGCACTGCTGAACTGCGACTTTTCGATGAATCATGCCTTTGAGGTGCTGTCGCAGGTCCATCGCAGCGAACTGCCCTTCGACCGCACGATCAAAGTATCGATGACGGAGAGCCTCGAAAAAGAACAGATCATCGGCCGCATGCCGCACAATCTGGTCACCGTGGCTTCCATCCGCGAACGTGACCTGACCGACTTCGCCATGGCTCGGTCACTGGGCCTGGACACGAAGAAGGGCATGGAAATCCGCGCACGCATCGACGAACGGCGTCGCCGCAGTGTCACGCTTCTTGAAGAAATGAGCCTGCGAACTCAGCGTCTGCAACCGTGCATGAAGCGGCTGGAACAGATTTCTGCTCGCATGCTCGACCTGCAGGATCAGATCAACAATCTGAAAGATCTGTCGTCGGCGGAAGACGAACGCAAGTGCATGCAAAAAGAACTGCACGACCTGATCGACCTCACGATGGAAACGCCGAATTCACTGGCGGCCAAAATGGAGGCTCTGGCGTTACGGTACGAAGAATACGAACAGGCGATGCGAGACCTTTCCGGCGGCAACCTACGACTGGTTGTGTCGATCGCGAAAAAGTATCGCAACCGTGGCCTGACATTCCTGGACCTGATTCAGGAAGGTAACACGGGGCTGATGCGAGCGGTCGACAAGTACGAATACCGTCGCGGGTATAAGTTTTCAACCTACGCCACGTGGTGGATTCGCCAGGCGATCACGCGAGCCATCGCCGACCAGGCTCGCACGATTCGTATTCCTGTGCACATGATCGAAACGATGTCCAAGCTGCGAGCCGCCGCTCGTGACCTGCTACAGGAAATGGGCCGCGAACCGTCCGTCGATGAGATGGCAGAAGTCGCCGACGTGCCAATCGAAGAAGCTCGTCGCGTGATGCGAATCAGCCGCCAGCCGATCAGCCTGGACAAGCCACTTGGCGAAGGCGAAGACAACAGCTTCGGCGAATTCGTCGAAGATAAAAGCAACGACAGTCCGGTCAGCAATGCCGCTTCTGAAATGCTGAAGGACAAGATCGATTCGGTACTGAAGACGCTGACTTACCGCGAACGTGAGATCATCAAACTGCGTTACGGCCTGGGCGATGGTTACACGTACACGCTGGAAGAAGTCGGCCGCATCTTCAAGGTGACCCGAGAACGAGTTCGCCAGATCGAAGCCAAGGCTGTTCGCAAGCTGCAGCATCCGGTTCGCAGCCGACAGTTGCAGGGATTCCTTGAAGGCATCACGGCGATCGCAGCTGGTCACTAAGCAGTCTGTGATTTCCGTCGGCGAATAGCCGACGCAGTGGCAGCATAAAGCCTCGGGCGAAAGCCCGAGGTTGCCGCCCGCCGCCTACAACCGCGACCGAACCGCGTCCAATGCTTTCTGAGCATTGTGCCTGACCGAGAAGTCTTTGCCGGTCGCCACTTTCTCCAGCAGTGGAACGCATTTGGCCGTGCCGATCTTCTGCAGCACACCCAACAATTCGCGTTTGGCGAAGCCGTCGCTAATCGAATCGAACGCGTCCAGGATCGGCTCTTCGGCGGGCTCACCTGCTTCGATCAACTTCTGCTTGATGTCCCGACGCAGCCGAATGTTGTTCATGTGTGCGATCAGTTTCGGGTAAAGGCCCTCGGCATCCAGTGCGATCAACCGCGAGATGGCTGTTTTGCGAGCGGCATCGAACAGGTGATTGTCGTTGTTGACAACGGCCCAGAAGTCATCGATGGCGCCGTCATCCGCCCAGTGACATAGTGCCTCCGCAGCCGCTGCTTTGACGAAGTCGCTGCTGTTGAGTCGATGATTCTCAACAACGTTTAAAACTTCATCGCGTTTGTCTGGCACGATGGCGATCCTGCCCAGGCGAGCCAGATGCGACTTGGCTCCCAGGCCCCCTTTGGCGCTGCGGACGTCGGCCAGAATCTGATCGATCAATTCCGGATTCGGAACCGCTGCCTCTTCGGCCCGCTGCTTTTTCTGAGCTTCCGCTTTCGCCAACGCAGCTTCGCGTTCGCGTTTAATGTCGGCGGGATCTCGCAGGTGGTAGCTGACAGTGATCGGCAGTTTGTCTGTGGTGCCGTCATCATCGTTCTGAATAATCGTCGCCTTGTAGTCCAGGCTGGCGGGAACTCCGAGTTTTGTGTCGAAGACAACCTCGCCTGATCCACGGACCGTCAGGTACGGTCGATTGGGATCCTTTGTCGTGAGGAATTCGTAATCCTTGTGAATGGAGACTCGATCGTTCAACTCCGCGCCGCGTTTCCACGCCGTTTTTTCCGTGGCAGGGATCACCTTGATGGTTTCTTCCTGGGGCTCGTTGCCAAACGGATTGAAACCGCCGCGCCGACCGCCGAAGGGTATTCGCGAACGCATGCGACTGATCGGGTCATTCGCCTGCCGCTTAACGATCCGTACAGACGTGATAATTTCACTGGCCCACGACTTGTCGCCGTCCGGGTCGAGCGGCTCAATGAAGAACTGACCGATTGGGCCGAGTACGAATGGCAGGCTGCCGTCGCCGTTGAATTCGACAACTTCGCCGCTGGCATTGACCTTCATACGACCTCGATCATGGTTGGATGACGGCATCATCGGAAAGCCGCCAAACCGCATTCGGCGTGGATCGAAGGATTGCGATTCGGTAAACGTCGCCGTGTAATCAATGTCGTAAACCGTTCCACCGCTGTTGCCCCACACCTTGATGAACGCGACCGTCGGTGTGACTTTTCTGGCCAGAACCGGGCCTTCCAGCCTGGCTGGCGGCGCGACGGGCGGAGGCGTGAACCCGTTCTGCTGCATCAGGTTAGAAAGTTCGTTGACCGGCACAGCGAAGCCGACCGAACTGGCAGCACTACTGGCAATTTTACTGCTGGCAACGCCAATCACCTGACCGGAATCATTGACGATCGGACCGCCACTATTGCCGGGATTAATCGGAGCATCAGTTTGAATATTTTTGCCGTGCTTCGGATGCATCACGATCCCCGCGACCGCTCCTGTGGCCACTTTAATGCCGGTGCCCAGCACGTCCGACATAGGAAACCCGAACGCTCGTACGGTTTCCGCCAGTTGCACTTTGTCCGAATCCGCGAATGTCGAAACCGGTAGTCCGCCGGCTTCGATCTGGATCAGTGCCAGATCCAGCTTACGGTTTTCGACCAGCACTTTGGCGGAGTATTTCTGTTCGCCCAGTGTGACTTCGATTCGCTTCGCACCATTCACCACATGAGCACACGTGGCGATGATTCCGTTGGCCGCCACAACAAAGCCGCTGCCACTGGCTTCCTGTTCGTCTGTGTGTTCCTTCCCGTCCGACACGACCTTGTACGTGCACGTGCCACTGATGTTTTGTTTTGTGCCGCCGTGATCAGCCGCAATCGTCAGTTGATAAACATGTTCCTGACCGGAAGCCCAACGATAAGAAAGCCGATCAGCAGGCGCGACGGCTGCTGGCGCGGGCACGGCGTCGTTCTTCGGCGGTGCAGGTACATCCTGTGCAACGACAGTCGGTGCCTGAGGACGCGGAACAGTATCCTCAGGCGTCACGGCGTTCCCGCGTTCTGTGTCAGGCGCTGCATTTTCAGCCACGTTATTCACAGCAGGCGGCGTGGCCGGTGGTGCCGCTGGTGGTGCCGCTGGTGGTGGCGCCGTCTGAGAAGTCGTCGAAGCGTTGGCGGCTGGCTGAGCAGCAGGTTCGGTTTGAGCGACAGCGGGTTTCGCTGGGGCGTCGTCCTTTAACAGATAGAAGATCGCACTTGGGAAGGCGATGAGTGCAGTCACAATCGCCGCGCCGATCGCCCCTAAAACAATAAAGCTTTCCTTTTTCGCTCGCACGACATCTTCGTCGATATACTCGTCCACCAGTTCGTGGTCGTCGATTGGCCTCGTCGCGCGAGCTGGCTTCGTGCGCGGCGCCGGTGGTGGTGGTTTCTGAGTGCGCCGTGGCTGCGCGGGGCGAGTTTGCGTCGGCCGGGCCGAGCGGTCAGAAGTGGACGGCAGTGACTCGGCGAGGCTGATTTGCTCGTCGCAGCGAGGACAGGCGATTGACGGCTTACGAGTGTTGCTGCGGATTCGCAGTTTCGCAAGACAGCCGGGACATTGGATGACGGTGTGACTCATTCGCAGATTCCCCAGTCTGTAGATGCCACCTGCCGGTTGACACAGTCTCAACTCGAAAGTGATTGGGAGACCTGTCACGCAGCTTACGCATTTGCCCTTCACATCGAATGGGCTAATCCCCCTTGGCGAACGGACCGTTGACATTGTGCGAAGTTTTGCAAGTGCGTGCAACAAATTGCGTCGCGGATTCGATGCCCGTCCGCCCTTCCACAATCTGCGAATAGCAGCGTTCCGACGCTTAAGCCGCGGGAATACGGAGAAGAATCCGCTCCTTCAGCGACAGCAATGTTGCCGGTGGTTTTCGGCGGTCGCACAAACCGTGAGCTGCAGCAAGCCGAAGGGCAACACGTCGTCATCAACTGAACGATGCTGGCACACAAATAGCTTTTCGCTGTCGCCGCACCACCTGTTCCCCGGGACGACCGTTTGCTGACGGCGGAGCGGCGTAATCGGATTGACAGAATCCTCCAGAGGTCGCAATTTCGACACGTGAGTCACAGATCAAAAATGTTTCCGGCGACCAGGCAAGATGCGCGGCGGCAAAAAAAGACCTCCCCAAAAACATCAGGGAGGTCTTCACTTCGAATTCTGGTCGGCCTTGCGGTCATTCCACAGTCAGAGTCCCTGACTGTTCGCCACCACCTTCGTCTGCAGTGGACAGCGCGCTACGGTCGGGAAGTGGTGAAGGATTTTCAGGGCGTTCCACTTCGCCCGCCCCGCCGCACCCGAGGCAACCCACCACCATGAGACTCATCAACAGTAATTTCACACCAGTGACCTTTCGAAAGAGAAGCAGGAATGCAGATACAAAGGGGAAATTAGTATTCGCCGATGACCTCGCCATCCCCCATCGCAGCCAGGTTCCTGTATGTCGTACCGTCAATGTTAGTCGAAATATTTCTGACTGCACCATCGCCCATCGCAAACTGCACGGTTCCTGTGTGGTAGCTGTTAAACTGCCACGGGTTGCCAACCTTTTTCAGGCCCCACGCCGTCACCATGGCTGGCGCGTTGATCCAGTGGAAGTCGACATCTGTTCCGGCAGTGTCAGTTCCAATCGGCGGTGTTTCGTCACCCGTCAATTCACCAAACAGAAGCGTGTTGCTGGTGCCGTCGGTGATGTCACGGAATTTGTACTTCGTACGCTGGCCGAAAACGCCCTTCAGCCGAGCCCAGCTCGCATGCTGTGTAATAGGCCCAAAGTGACCGGCCACTCCGGTGTAGTTGGTCTTGCCCAATCCGTAGTCTGTGCTCCAGTAGGAATAAGTAATCGAACCGCCACTAGCAGTTTGCCAGTAGTGGACGGCGGCCAACGTCCGAGAACTTCGGCCTCCTGCATCAGAAGGACAACTGAAGGCTGGAATCTTCGCCTGAGCAGCCGCCCATGTTGGACCGTCTCCGAAGAACGAACCTTCCACGATATAGTCATCGGCGGTCGTGGACGTGTCGGGGCGGAAGTCGACGCCTTTCCACACTTCCATTTCGTTGTACAGGTTGGCTTGTTCAATCTGCGGCAGCAACTGAGGCAAAGTTCCGTAAAACTGGTGATCGTAGAAGGTCAGATTCTTGGGACCGGAACCGCCGAATGCCACGTCGATTGGTGGCGCGATACCGCCAGCCGGGAAGCGGTTGTACACGTCATGAAAGTTGTGAGCTGCCAACGCAAGCTGCTTCAAATTGTTCTTACACTGCGTCCGGCGGGCCGCTTCGCGAGCCTGTTGCACGGCAGGCAACAACAGCGAAATGAGGATCGCAATAATCGCAATCACAACCAAAAGCTCGATTAGGGTGAACCCGCCACGTGGGGCAGGAGCGGAACGACCGCTCTGCAGTCTCGATCTGTACATCAACCATTTCTCCTTCTGAAAAACTCAGACGCGAATAAAAAAACAAACGTCGGGTCAGATCGTAAGCGGCCAATTTGAGATGCGTAACCCCTTAGACATGCTTAATCTTACATTTTCTTAATATTACTTTTTAAATAACCGCCACAAACGGGTGTAGGAAATGCGCGGGAATCGGAGGACCGAGCCGGTGAGGCTCGCAGCCGTGACACCAACCGAAAAGGAAGAATGCTCGCTCGATATCGGCGCATACGCTCGACGGCGAAGTCGCGCAAAACGTTATGAGGAAACGTTTTAGAATGATCTACAGGATCAGCGGCCACTTTCGAAGCCATGGGGGTGCCCGCACCCGGCTCGACCAATTTGGGTGTGGCAAAAATCAAATAGACATGACGACATGCGGCGGAACGCTGGGTTGCCAGCCGCATTGCGGAGCGCTTCACTGCAATCGGCGAGGTCAGCTCGACATCTCGCCTGCAATCGCGCGGCGCGCAATCATGTGGCCGGAAAACGCGTTGCGACAAGGAAAACGCCCGCGTCTACAATTAAACAACTCAGGCGCGCTGGAGCACCGCCTGGAAGGCTCCGTCAGCCGGTTGACCGGGTAGCTGCAGCTGCTGGCTTTGGACGGTCAGTTCCGGGACAAGACTGGCGACGTTCGCGACCAACTCCGTCGTTTCTTCCGGTTCGATGCTGCACGTGGAATAGACAATTCGACCACCGGGGCGCACGTGGTCCATCGCCGTCAGCAGCAACCTGGTTTGAAGCTGCACCAGTTCCGCCAGTTCGTCTTCTCGGAATCGCCACCGCGCTTCCGGTCGACGCGACAACACGCCCGTGTTGGAACACGGCACGTCTACCAGCACTGCGTCGTACGGGCCGCTGGGAATGTCTTCCCCGTCGCGGCTGATGAGAACCGTTTCGATGCTGCCAAACTGCAGGCGGTTCACGCTTTCCTGAACCCGTCGCAACCGGTGTTCTGATACATCGCACGCGGTGATTTCGGCCGTGTCGCGGCTGAGTTCCGCCAGATGAGTCGACTTGCCTCCCGGAGCTGCGCACAGGTCCAGAATTTTTTCACCAGGTTGAGGAGCCAATAGTTCTGCAGCCAGCATGGCGGATTCATCCTGCACAGACCACCAACCTTCCGCGTAGCCGGGCAGTTCGGTAATGCGAGCGGCATGGGGCAAACGAAGCGACCACGGATTGTGGCCGGGCAACACTTCAACGCCGTGTTCCGTCAATGCAGTCTGCACATGATTGACAGTCGCCGCCACTCGATTGATTCGCAAACACGTTTCGGGAATCTGCAGACTGGCGAAACACGTCGTCAGCAAATCAGACCGTGACAACCGCCCACTCCACCGCCGCGCTAAAGAACGTGGCAACGAGAACACTCGACCAACATATTCCGGAAGGTCGACGGCAGGGTCGGGAAAGATGGCCTGTTCGAGTCGACGATATGTGCCGCCGCTAGTCGGCAACGTGTTTGACGCGGGTTCATCAGTTGTGGCTTCGCCAACAAGTCGAGCCACGTTGCGAAGCACTCCGTTGGCAAATCCGCACCAGCGGCTGCAGCCGATCTGCTTGGCCAGTTCGACTGTGGTATCGACGGCCGCATGTTCCGGGGTTCGCGAGAACACGACCTGAAACACGCCAAGCTGCAGCAGCCGCCACAGGTCCGGTTCGACGTTGGAACGCGGGCGTGAAATCTGTGATTCCAGCAACGTGTCGATCGTGCGACGACGGCGGACGACTCCGGATGCCACGTCCACAGCGAGACCTCGGTCCTGCCCGGAAAGTGCGTGCAACGAATCTGAGTCCGTCAGGATTTCAGACAAAAAACGACCAGTATCGTCGTACCGCTGCAGTGCGAACCAGGCCAGCATTCGTCCGCTGTGAAGGTGGTCTTCCAGCGGCAGCGTTTCCGATGTGTCTGCCGGTTTTGAAGGCCGCCGCGGTTGCCGTCGTTTTTTCCATGCGTTGTTCATGAGACACTCCGCTGGCTGGCAGCCGCCTGGTCTGAGCTATCGCCGGACAGAGTTCCATCGCACAACTGTTGAAGGTCGTCGAAATAGTTTGGATACGTTTTGCTGGTGCAGCCGGGGTCGAGAATGCAAATACCTTTCGCTCTTAATCCGAGCAACGAAAAACTCATTGCCATGCGGTGATCATCGTAAGTATGAATTTCGGCAGGCTGCGGAACACCGGGGAAGATCTTCAAGCCATCGTCAAATTCTTCCGCCTGAATTCCGGCTCGCCGCAGTTCGGTCACGACCGCTGCGATGCGATCCGTTTCTTTGTGTCGCATGTGTCCAACGTTGCGAATCGTTGTTGGCGAATCTGCGAAGCACGCCACCGTGGCCAGTGTTTGAGCCGTATCGCTGATGGCATTCATGTCGATGTCGACGCCGCATAGCGGTTTGCCGGTGACCGTGACGCTGCTGGCATTCCATGTCACTTCGCAGCCCATGCGTTCTAAAGCGGTGGCAAATTCCACGTCGCCCTGTAACGCGTTTTTCGAAAGCCCGTCAACCGTGACGCGTCCACCAGTAACGGCTGCAGCTCCCAGAAAATAGCTCGCGGCCGAAGCATCAGGTTCGATGTCGTACTGTTGAGCCACATATTTCTGCGGCGGTATTTGAAACGACGAGAGGTCATCCGGATGCGAGACGGTGACTCCGAACGCCTTCATCATTTGAATGGTCATGGTGACGTAAGGTTTAGAAACCAATTCGCCTTCCACGTTCAGCGTGACGGGGGCGTCGGCGGCCGGTGCCATCATCAGCAAACTGCTAAGGAACTGGCTGGACAGATTTCCTGCGATGTCGACGGCGCCGCCAAGTCGGTTGTCAGATGCGGAATCGACAATCACCGGCGGGCATTGAGTCGATTGGTCGCGGCACTGTACGTTTGCTCCCAAAGCGTTTAGCGCTGAAACCAAGTCACCGATCGGCCGTTCGCGCATGCGTTCGACGCCGTCCAATTCGTACGGACCGCGTCCCAACGCGCACAGCGACGTGAGAAACCGAATGCTGGTGCCGCTGTTTTCCAACCACAACTCAGCCTTTTCGGCGGGAATCGTTCCGCCACAGCCTTCAACCCTGCACGTGCCGGCCGCGGAATCGTGCTGTACAGCGATGCCGAGGCGATGGAGACTTTCCAGCATGACTTCCGTATCTTTGCTGAACAAAACACCAGTCAATGATGACGTTCCGTTCGCCATTGCCGCGATAATCAACGCGCGATTGGTGATGCTTTTTGAGCCTGGCGGCCGGATCGTCCCGGACACGGGACCGTTCGTCGGCGTAATAAGTCGTGATTCAATCATGCAGGTTCGAAGTGTGTTTAAAGATGAGTGCCATTGCGAAAAGCTGGCTTCGTGAGTCGCCGAACGCGCGTGCAACATAGCCGCGATTCCAGTCCGACTCCACCAGCGATGGCCAACGTTCCCAAGGTCCGCAGAATTGGCACGGTTCGCGCGGCCTCGCAGTAATTCGAACATTCAGCGACCGCTGCGCATCATGAAAATTGCGGCCGGATGGGAATCGTTAAAAAGTACACAGAACATCCATTTTGCTCATTGTGTTCAATTTGCACATTCCCGTATCGTCGTTAAGCTAGGCAGGATATGAAATCGGGGCCTCGACTGTACACAGGCCAGGTAATAAGTAGTCCGCGTTTTGGAAGACGAAGGGGGAATTGAAATGACACGGCTTAAGTTGTCTGTGGCAATGACTGCGATCGCGTTGATGGGCATGAGCTCAAACGTAGAAGCAGGCGGTTTATTCGGTGGCGGCTCATACGGTTCAGCTGGAGGATCACTGGGTTCCTACGGCGGCGGATCGTACGGCAGTGTTGGTGGTTCTTACGGCAGCACAGGCGATTCACACGGTTCGCATGGTTCTTCCGGCGTTTCACGTCGAGAAGCCCGTCGTGCAGCCAAACAAGCGGCATCGCACGGTTCTGATGGTGGATCTTACGGTTCTACCGGAGCTTCATACGGTTCAACGGGAGCTTCTTACGGATCGGGATCTTATGGTTCTGCTGGCTCTGGATCGTACGGTTCTGCTGGTTCAGCGTCCTATGGTTCAACAGGCTCAGCCGGATCCACAGGTTCACGAGTCAAGAAGGTTCGCGTTAAGCGAGTGAAAGTTCGTCGACCTTCGTCGTCACACGGTTCCAGTGGCGGAGCGTCTTCCGGGTCTTACGGATCATCTTCGTACGGCGGCAGCAGCAGCTATGGTAGCGGATCATCTGGCGGCAGCAGCTCTTACGGTGGTGGATCATACGGCGGCGGTTCCTATGGAGCCGGTTCATATGGCGTGTCTGGCAGCTATGGCGGACACTTCCAGGCAGCCACGACGCCTCAGGTTCCTTACCGAGTGGCCGCGGCTCAGCAGCCACGCGTTGCCGTGACAGCAGCACGACCGGTTCAGCAGTTCGCTTATGTTGTTGTGCAGCTGCCTGAAGATGCAACTTTGTATCTCGGCGGTAACCGAACAAACGTCACTGGCGGAGTTCGAAAGTTCAAAATTCCCGTGACACACGCCGGTCAGAGCGTTGCGTACACCGTTCGTGCAGAATTGACTCGCAACGGTCAGGTCTATGTCGCAAAAAGCACAGAACAGCTGGTGGCTGGCAAGACTGTCAGCGTGAAGGTCAACGACGTCGCCGCAGCGGATGTCTCTGTCGCAACTCGTTAATTTGATCGGTTTCAGCTTTGAACGGGCGATTTAGCCAGCAGTTCACAGCTTAAACGCAGCCCAACGAGCCTTCCTGAAATTTCATTTTCGGGAAGGTTTTTTTTTTTGGGGCTCTCCTTAGAACCTCTAACAAAGCCTGTGTGGCCGCGTTGTGACGACAGTGGTCGAGATGCAAGGAAAAGTGACGAGGCGACAAATGTCGTCGAGGAGCGCTGACGCCGCAGATCGGCTGCTGTCGTGGCAACCCTCCGGGCCGTTTGTGGTTCCGCCTCAGGCGGCGTCGTTCGTCGTCGACGACATTTGTCGCCTCCTCCTCACTTCTTGCCTGAAACGAAGCCACAAACGTCGCGGCTCACACAGGTTTTGCTAGGGGTTCTTTAGACCAGACCGCCCGATTTGCCACCGTCGTGCCGAATTTCATGAGGAATAGCCAGCTGCTGCCACGGAAATTGAACCAACAGCGATTCCTGGTTGCGTTCGGCGATTAAGCGATGAAGAATGTCGGCTATGATTGCAGGTTTGAAAAAGGCGGGGTTCGTCGCCCTCAATCTTTGGCTGGTCTTCCACGTGTTCGCGGTGTTCATCGCGCCCGCCGGGATGCCGCCCGCCTCGCCGTTATTGGTGAATGCGTCGCGGATTGCTTTGCCGTACAACCAGGCGTTGTTTCTGAACCACGGGTACCACTATTTCGCGCCGGATCCGGGATCCAGCACGCTGGTGTCGTACCAGATCCCGCAAGCGGGAGATGTGCCGATCAAAGGGCGTTTTCCCGAACCGACGATCTTCCCAAGGTTGCTGTACCATCGCTACTTCATGCTGGCAGAAAATATCCGAGCGTTCCCACCGGAAACTCAGGCTGAGGTCTTTCGTAGCTACGCTCAGCACTTTGCTCAGCAGCACGATGCGTCGCAAATTTCGCTGTCATTCGTGAATCACGCGCCGTCATCGATTGCTCGCATCCAGGCGGGCGGACTCTTGTCTGACCCCGAAATGTACTTTGAAGAACCCATCGGGGACTTCGACTTTTCCGTTTCCGCGGACGACGAAAATTCTGTCTCGCTGCAAGATGCTTCCTTCTAGGACCGTTCAAGGAATTTCACAGTGTTTCGCTCTAACCTTGTTGCGATGCGACTGTTGCCAGTCGTTGCTGTTCTGTTTGTGGGCTGTTCTTCCGGCAAAGACAATCCGGAAGTCACGCTTGAGAAAGCCAACATTCAGTTCACTCGCGGCAACTACGACGACGCGATTCCCATCTACACCAAGGCGGCCGAAAAGCTGCCGGACCGGCCGGAACTGTATTTCAGCCGCGGCCTGTGCTACGAACGTCTGCAGCTTGATCAGAAGGCGTTTGAGGACTATGCCAGGTGCCTTGAGATTGATCCTCAGCACATTGATGCTCGCAATAACAGCGGCGTCGTGTTGGCGAATATGGACCGTTACACAGAAGCGGCCGAGCAGTTTACGATTCTGATCGAACAAATGCCGGACAACGTGCTGGCTTTGCGTAACCGCGGCCTTTGCTATCACGACTTGAAGAAGTTCGACAAAGCGCTGGCAGACTACGACCGCGGCATTGAGATCGCTCCTGACGACGCCGAAACCTGGTTCCAACGCGGCAACGTTCTGCTGGAACAATTAAAGCTGGCGGAAGCGGAAGCGGACTTTACCAAAGCCATCGAACTGCACCCCGAACATTCCAAGGCGTGGATGAATCGCGGCGTCACGCGTTATCAGCTGGGCCACATGGAAGTCGCGATGGAAGACCTTCTGCACGCCCGCGAATTGGATGAAAACATCGTGATTCCGGGCATTAACTGGGTGCAGACTGCTCCAGCGGCGGCTGAAGTCGTGGTCGCTAAGCCGTTGCTGTCGCCTGAAGCGATGTCAGACCGCTGGGACGGCTGCGTCAACTTCGTGTTGCAGCATCTGGCGGAACAAGGTTACTCAGACATCAAAATCACGGACGACCTTCCCGAACACAAATGCGGATTGCTGACCGCGGCTAAGGACGGAAAGTCCTATGAAGTTGTGCTCGCATTCTCGTTCACAGCCGATGCGGATTCGGTGGAGATCCCGGGCCTGGCCACCGTGCCTCAGCCCGATTCGCTGCCCCGCGTTTTGGTGGTTGTTGCGGATTCGAAGACAGACGATTCGGAAACGACCGGCTTTCAAGTGGTCACATTCACAGAAGACTGGAAACCCGCCGCCGACAAGACGGTGCCCGTGCTAAGTCGTTTGAAGTTGACGCCTGAAAAGTAGGTGCGGCGGCTTCAATCGCCTGTGTACTCGCTTAACTGGTTAAGGTATTCATCCGGAATCGGGATCGACGTCAGGCCTTGTTCGGTGACCGTGCAGGAGACGGTCTTCATGGTGCCTTTTGCCACGGGGCGGCCGTCGATTGAGAAGTGGACGTCGTAGGTCAGGGACTTAACGCCGATCCGCTGCAGCATGAGCTTCACTGTGAGCACGTCCCCGTATCTGGCTGGCGATTCGAAGCGGCAGCCGGCAGAAACTCGCGGCCAGCCAATAGTGGCCCCGCCCTCTTGCGGGTTGACGATCGTCAGGCCCAGAGATCGGAAGAATTCGTGCTCTGCCTGCTCCATCCACTTATAAAAGTTGGAAAAGTGGACGATTCCGGCCATGTCGGTTTCGCAGAATTCAACGCGCCGTGTCGTTTCGAAGAATGATGCCATCGTAGTGGGGTGTCTCTGGTTGCCTACAAATTGTGATGGCGGCTGATTTTCCTCAACCGCTGCAGCATGATAGAGTCCGTCGCTTTAAGAACCCATCCGAAAACCTGGGAGAGCCACGACGTTTGTGGTTTCGCCTCAGGCAGGCAGTGAGGATGAGGCGACAAATGTCGTCGACTCGTCATTCTTCCTTGTATCTCGACCACTGGCGTCACAACGTGGTCGCCCCGGGTTTTCGGATAGGTTCGGATTGCCACTACGCACCGCTACGGTCACACGGATGTTGCTCGCACGAGTCAGTTTTATTCATCAATTCGAACACGAAGAATTCGAACTCGCCGACGCCGCCGTTCGTTATTTGGGGGCTCTGCTACGCAACGGGCAGATCTGCGGCGAATACGTCACCGGTTGGTCGGAAGGGATTTTTCAGGCCTACGTCCGGCTGTCTCATCGCACCGCAATCGAAGAACGATATCTGTCAGAAGATGGCCGATCCTGCCTGACGATGGTGCAACATCAATTCGGCTGCGATCCGGTTTGGGAAATTCTGGACGACAACAAGTCGGTTCGCGTTCCCACACTGAAGTCTGCGTCGTCGTTGTACCTTTTTACTCATGGCCTGGACGCCGACAGCCCCGTCAACCACGGCGATCGTGGTTCCGGAATTCCACTGCATCTGTTGCCGATCGACGATCAACTGCGATCTGAACTGTTTGGCTGGGCGGAAACGTATTCCGATCTGGATCGTGTCTGGTTTCGTACGGCCGCTTTGGAATTGCCCACGTATCAGCAACTGGCCGACCTGAACAGTGAACTGTCGACGCATGGCCGTGACCTGTGTCGGCAGCTGGAAGTAGCAACCGGCAAACCGACGTTCTATTATCTGATCCGCCATTGGGGCGATCTGGCGGTCGAAAACAACAGACTTTGTCCTGGCTGCGGAAAGACGTGGCTGCAGCCGGACAGCCCGATGCCGTCGAATATCCCGTTTCACAAATTTCACTTTCGCTGCCACGATTGCCGCCTGGTGTCTCATCGAGCCGTCTGTTTCGAAGCGGACGGCCATCCGGAAATCGGTGCGTGGCAACCACCAGAAAACACATAGTGGCCCGGCTTTCTGAGTCGAGCACAACACAACACAGTCTGGCACAACACGACACAACACGACACAACACGACACAACACAACACAACACAGCACGACACGACACGACACAGCACAGCACAGTCTGGCACTCCTCGTTTGGGACTGGGTTCAGTCCGACTCGGAGAGTCGGGCCACAATAGTCTGACTCCGAGAGCTGCGGGGGCCAGGGCGCGCACCTGGCCTCTGACGTATTCAAGAAACACCTCACTCACATGCCCGACCTTCGATTTGCCATTTTGGGCACTGCCAAAATCGCTCGCACCGTTGCGCCGAAGATTCAGTCGGCGGATGGTGCAAGTCTGGTCGGCGTCGCCAGCCGCAGTGCTGAGAAAGCGGCCGCGTTCGCGGATGAATTCCAAATTCCCAAAGTCTTCGACAGCTACCAGGCAGCTCTTGACGATCCCGATGTTGACGCGGTCTATATCCCCCTGCCTCCATCCCTGCACCTGGAATGGACCGAAAAAGCGGCGGCCGCTGGCAAGCATGTGCTGTGCGAAAAGCCGCTGGCCCGTAACGTGGCCGAAGTGGATCAGATGATCGCAGCGTGCCGGCGGCACAACGTCGTGCTACTGGATGGCGTGATGTGGTACCACACTCCGCGAGCCACCGCGGTGCGAGAGGTCGTTGCCAGCGGGCAGTTTGGTGAGCTGCGTCAATTGACGTCGGTGTTCACGTTTCGCTGGGACACGATGCCCATGGACAACCTGCGACTGCACCGCGACATGGGCGGCGGCGCGTTGCTGGATCTCGGCTGGTACTGTGTCGGAGTGACTCTGCTACTGTTTGACGAACTGCCGCAAAAGGTGTTCGCGAAGGCCAATTGGTGCAACGATGTCGACACACGGATGAACGCTTTTCTGTGGTTCGCCGACGATAAAGTGGCGACCATCGAATGCGGCTTCGACACCGTTCGCCGCCGCTGGTTCGAAATCGCCGGTGCGACGGGAGCGTTGGTCTGCGACGACTTCACGCGTCCGTGGAAGCCGGAAAAGCCACGCTTCTGGACTCACGACAGCGACGGCAAATCGACCGAACATGTAATCCATCACAAGCCTCAGGAAGAGTGCATGATCGAAGCGTTCTGCGAGCTAGTCCGCACGAACGCCGTCGAACATCCGTGGCTGACGCTGTCGCGAAACACACAACACGTGTGCGATGCCCTGGACCAATCCGCTCGCACCGGTACCGTCACTGAAATCGAATATCCACTAACGACACAGAAAGCCAAACCATGAAAGATCCTCGCATCAGTCGCCTTGCCGAAACGCTGATTGACCACAGTTGCAAAGTCAAAGCGGGCGAGAAAGTGATCATCGAAGCCTTCGACCTGCCCGACCCGGCGCTGGTCTGCGACCTTGTCGATGCCGTGTACGCCAAAAATGCCACGCCTCTGGTGATCTGGAAGGATAATCAAATCCTTCGCAGCCTTTATCGCGGTGCCAGCGAAACGAGCATGCAGTGGGCGGGCGAAGTCGAAGCTAATGCGATGCAGGCCGCCGATGCGTACATCGGGATTCGAGGATCCGCGAACTCAGACGAATTCGCAGACGTGCCCGCCGAGAAAATGGAGCTGTACACTCAGCATTGGTGGAGTCCCGTTCATTCCGAACGCCGAGTCAAACAGACTCGCTGGGTCGTCCTGCGCTATCCCACGCCGTCGATGGCTCAGGCGGCTGGCAAAAGCACGCCACAATTCGAAGACTTCTACTTCGACGTCTGCACGGCCGACTACGCAAAAATGGCCGAAGACCTGAAGCCACTGGTTGCGCGGATGGAAGCGGCCGATCAGGTGCACATTACCGCCCCGGGTACGGATCTGAGATTTTCCATCAAAGACATTCCCGTGATTCCGTGTGCCGGGGAATGCAACATTCCGGACGGCGAATGCTTTACGGCTCCGGTCCGTGAAAGTGTGAACGGAACGATTAAGTTCAATACGAAATCGCGGTACCAGGGAGTCGTCTTCGATGGCATCGAATTCGAATTGAAGGACGGTCGTATTGAAAAAGCAACCTGCGCCAACGAACCGGATCGGCTGAATCGAGTCCTCGACACGGATGAAGGAGCTCGGTACATCGGCGAATGGTCGTTCGGCACCAACAACCGCATTCTGCACCCGATGCTGGATACGCTGTTCGACGAGAAGATTGGCGGTTCGTTCCACTTCACGCCGGGCAACGCCTACGACGAGGCCGACAATAGCAACCGCAGCAAAGTGCATTGGGACCTGGTACTGATCCAGCGTGCTGACTACGGCGGTGGAGAAATCCACTTTGACGGGGAACTCATCCGCAAAGACGGTTTTTTCGTCCCAGACGACCTCGCCCCACTAAACGCCGGATTACCGACTGAATAGCCAGACCTGCGCGATTCACGCCACCCACAGTCTCGTCTGCCGTTTCTTGGGTGAGAACGCTTGTCATTCACGACGATCCATGAGAAAATGTGGCACCTCGACATTTTTCCGTGGCAGTCGAACCCGTCATTTCCACAGGATGTCGCTGAAAAACGTGTCGTATCGGCTGCGGAATTGGCGTGGCCCGTCGGAAGTAAGAATGAACCCCAAAGATCACACTCCTGTCTCGTCTAATGCTGCACCGCCAAGCCGCCGAACGGCGGCGGCGTTGGTTGCGTGTGATCGTGGTTCGATACCTGTCTCAACTCGCTTCAAAAACGACTCCAAACCGGCGTCGAAACACGAAGCCATCTAACGCCACCTTCGTTTCTGGCAACGCAAGAGTGGCATACGACTTCGGGCTTTCTCCCGACTCAGCAGTCGTCGCGCTCCCGCTGCCGGTTCCACAATGTGGCAAGAACACCTGTCAACGTATCAGAAAAGCGAATTATGGAAGACATTCGAGGCAACCAGTATCCTCTGGCCATGCGTCCGTCCTACGGAGCTCCGGAAGCTCACGGGCTGTACGACCCGGCCAACGAAACGGAAAACTGCGGCGTCGGCTTTGTCGCTCACATCAAAGGTGAACGCTCACACTCGATCCTGGTCGACGCAGAACGCATTCTGAAACACATGGACCACCGTGGTGGTTGCGGCTGCGAAGAAAACACGGGCGACGGAGCCGGAATGTTGACCGCTCTGCCAACCGAGTTCCTCAAGCGAGTTGCCAAAGAAGACATCGGCGTCGACCTGCCTGAAGACGGCAAGTACGGGGCCGGAGTTGTGTTTTTGCCGCAGGATGAACAGCAACGAGCAACCTGCAAGAAGACCGTTGAAGAACTGATCGCCCAGCAGGGCCAGACACTCCTCGGCTGGCGTGAACTGCCTGTCGATTTCGATGGAGCGGACATCGGCGTCACGGCTCGCGAATTCGCGCCGCACTTCGAAATGCTGTTTGTCAGTGCCGCCGACGGGCTGGATCAGGAACAGCTCGAACGACAGCTGTTCGTCATTCGCAAGCTGGCCAGCCACAAGCTGCGCAACAGCGACATGTCGCAGGCGCTGTCATTCTACGTGTGCAGTTTGTCGACCAAACTGATCATCTACAAAGGCATGCTGACGTCATTTCAGGTGCTGCCGTTCTTTCTTGACCTGCAGGCCGAAGACTACACCAGCCATCTCGCGATGGTGCATAGCCGCTTCGCCACAAACACGTTTCCAAGCTGGGACCGAGCTCAACCATTGCGCTTCATGTCGCACAATGGCGAAATCAATACTGTAAAGGGCAACAGCAACTGGATGTTCGCTCGGCAGGGAGTGATGGACAGCGAAATGTGGGGCGACGACCTGCAGAAGCTGTTCCCCATCGTGGAACCTCACACGTCGGATTCCGGCCGCTTCGACAACGCGTTGGAAATGCTCTACCACAGCGGCCGAACGTTGCAGGAAGTCGTCATGATGATGATTCCCGAAGCATGGCAAAATCATTCCACGATGCCCGAAGATAAGCGAGCCTTCTACGAGTACTACAGCGCTCTGCAGGAACCATGGGACGGTCCGGCGTCGGTATCGTTTACAGACGGCCACTACATCGGAGCCACTTTGGACCGGAACGGTCTGAGACCTTCGCGCTACTACGTGACGAAGGACGACCGAGTTGTCATGGCCAGCGAAGTGGGCGTGCTGGACGTTGATCCGGAAAACGTCGCGTACAAAGGGCGACTGCAGCCAGGCCACATGTTTTTGGTCGACTTCGAAGCGGGCCGCATCATCCCCGATGCCGAACTAAAATCGATGGTGGCATCGCGGCGACCGTATCGCGAATGGCTGGACAAGCAGCGAATCCTGCTGTCCGAACTGCCCGACGGTGACAAGCCCGAATACCTGAAAGAGCAGGAGCTTCTGAACCGCATGCAGGCGTTCGGTTACACCACCGAAACAATGCAGTTCATGCTGATCCCGCTGCTGGAAGCGAAAAAAGATCCGATCGGCTCGATGGGCAACGACGCCGCTTTGGCGTGCCTGTCCGACCAGGCTCGCATGCCGTACGACTACTTCCGACAACTGTTCGCTCAGGTGACGAACCCCGCGATCGATTCGATCCGGGAAGAAGTCATCATGTCGCTGGAATGCTACATCGGCCCTGAAGGCAATCTGCTGGAGACCACCGACAAGCAGTGTCATCGGCTGGCCGTGCCACACCCGATTCTCAGCAACCAGCAGATGACCAACATCAAGTCGATGGATCATCGCGGCTGGAAGTCACAGGTCATCGACATCACCTATCCGAAATCGGAAGGCGTCGGCGGTCTGCGTCCTGCTCTGGAACGCATCTGCGCAGAAGCTCGCAAAGCTATCAAAGACGGCTTTAGCCTTGTCATTCTGTCCGACCGCAACGTCGGTCCGGACCGAGTTCCTGTGAGCTCACTGCTGGCCACCGGAGCCGTGCATCATCACTTGGTCCGTCACGAAGAACGAACTCAGATCGGCATCGTGGTCGAATCGGGCGAAGCGCGCGAAGTGCATCACTTCTGCCTGTTGATCGGTTACGGAGCTGACGCGGTCAATCCGTACATCGCCATGTATGCGTTGCGACAGGCTCGCGAAGAAGGCCAGATTTCTGAGGAATATACCAACACGAAAATCGTGCAGGTGTATCGAATGGGCGTCGCCAAAGGCATGCTGAAGGTGATGGCCAAGATGGGCATCAGCACCCTGCAAAGTTACAAGGGAGCTCAGATTTTCGAAGCTGTTGGTCTGGCGGACGACGTGGTCGACCTGTGTTTTGCTGGAACCGCCAGCCGCATCAAGGGCGTGGGTTTCGACCTGCTGGCCAAAGAAGCGTTGATGCGGCACCATCTTGGCTACCCGGAAAACCCGGACAGCATCAGCCACGAACTCCCCAACACCGGCCTCTACCACTGGCGCCGCACGGGAGAAAAGCACGCGTGGAATCCTCACACGATCGGCCGCATTCAACAGGCGGCGCGTTCGGGCGACAAAAATGCGTACAAGGATTTCAGCAACCTCGTTAACAGCGAAACCACGCGAGCCTGCCATTTGCGAGGCCTGCTGAAGTTCAAGCCGCAAACTTCGATTCCACTCAGCGAAGTCGAACCGGTGGAAGAAATCGTCAAGCGATTCTGCACGGGTGCGATGAGCTTCGGATCGATCAGCGCTGAATCTCATGAAGCGTTGGCCATTGCTATGAACCGCCTGGGCGGCAAGTCGAATACAGGTGAAGGCGGCGAGAAGTACGAACGCTTCGAAGCCGACGAAAACGGCGATCTGCGACGTTCTGCCATCAAGCAGGTTGCCAGCGGGCGTTTCGGCGTGACGTCGTGGTACCTGACAAACAGTGACGAAATCCAAATCAAGATTTCGCAGGGAGCAAAACCCGGTGAAGGTGGGGAACTGCCTGGCCACAAGGTTGACGACGTGATTGCCAGCACACGACTCTCCACGCGCGGAGTTGGCTTGATCAGTCCGCCGCCGCATCACGACATCTATTCGATCGAAGACCTGGCGCAGCTGATCTATGACCTCAAGAACGCCAACCGAACCGCTCGCATCAGCGTGAAACTGGTATCGGAAGTCGGTGTCGGCACAGTGGCTACCGGTGTTGCAAAGGGGCATGCCGATAACATTCTGATTTCCGGCAGCGAAGGCGGTACAGGTGCGTCTCCGCTAACCAGCATCAAACACGCTGGTCTGCCGTGGGAATTGGGAATTGCAGAAACTCACCAAACGCTCGTCATGAACGACCTGCGTAGCCGAGTTCGCCTGCAGACGGACGGCCAGTTGAAGACCGGTCGCGACGTCGTCATCGCCACGATGCTGGGAGCAGAAGAATACGGGTTCGCGACAGCACCACTGATCACTCTGGGCTGCATCATGATGCGAAAGTGTCACTTGAATACGTGTCCGGTTGGTATCGCTACTCAGGATCCGGAACTACGCAAGAAGTTCAACGGCAAGCCGGAACACGTCGTCAACTACCTGTTCATGGTGGCTGAAGAAACGCGTGAGATCATGGCGGAGCTTGGCTTCCGCACGATCAACGAAATGGTTGGCCGGTGCGACGTATTGGAACTGGACAAAGACGTCGCTCACTGGAAGGCGAAGAACATCGACCTCACGCCGATCCTTACCCCGGCGAAGAAGCCTCATGCCAATGTGCAGACCTACTGCACAATCGACCAGAACCACGGACTGGAAACAGTTCGTGACATGGAATTGCTGCATAAGTGTCGAGCGGCCATCAAGAGCAAGCAGAAAATTCATGTCGATACGCACATCGAAAACATCGACCGCGCGTTCGGCACAATCTTAAGCAATGAGGTCAGCAAGAAGCACGGTCCGGGCGGGCTGCCGGAGGACACCATTCACATTAAAGCGAATGGTTCGGCCGGGCAAAGCGTGGGTGCGTGGAGCGTTCACGGTGTCACTATTGAAGTCGAAGGCGACGCCAACGACTTCGCAGGCAAGGGCTTGTCCGGCGGTCGTTTGATCATCTACCCACCAAAAAGCAGCACGTTTTCTCCTCGCGAAAACGTCCTGATCGGGAACGTGGCGATGTACGGAGCGACCAGCGGTGAGGCCTACTTCCGAGGCGTCGCGGCAGAACGCTTCTGCGTCCGCAACAGTGGAGCAACCGCCGTGGTTGAAGGCGTGGGCGACCACGGTTGCGAATACATGACCGGCGGCCGCGCTGTGATTCTGGGTGTTACCGGCCGCAACTTTGCAGCGGGAATGTCCGGCGGGGTTGCTTACGTGTTCGATCCGGAAGGCAAGTTCCTGGTCAATTGCAATCTGGAAACGGTGGCGCTGGAGAAGGTGGAAGACGCCGCAGACAGCGCGGAACTACGCCAGCTTATCGAAAACCACCAGCAGTACACGGGCTCCGAAACGGCTCGCGAAATCCTGAGCGAGTGGGATACCGCCGTGAAACAGTTCGTTAAGGTAATGCCCGTGGACTACAAGCGGGCGTTGCAGGAAATGGCGGCAGAAGCAGCCGCGACATAACACGTTCGCCATCGGGGCCCCGTATTTTACATGCTTCTGCACTCTTCCATCCGGTGTTCGCAGCACCGGATGGAGATCCTGAAGCGATCCAACACCTTCTTCACACACTTTGAAAAGTCGGCAGCTACAAAGCCCTTTTCGCACTGATGTGAACCTGGTGGCGGAACATTTGATAGACGAGAATCGGAAAGAATTGAAACATGGGAAAGCCCACCGGCTTTAAAGAAATCGCTCGCCAGGTACCGCGGGATCGTGATCCGCTTCTGCGCATTCTGGACTGGAACGAGTTTCACGAACACATGCCCGAAGAAGAACTGCGATCGCAGGGGGCTCGATGCATGGACTGCGGAGTGCCGTTTTGTCACACCGGTGACCTGATGGCCAACATGGCGGCTGGCTGCCCCATCAACAACCTGATTCCTGAATGGAACGATCTGGTTTATCGAGGCCGCTGGAAAGACGCACTGCATCGCCTGCACAAGACAAACAACTTTCCGGAATTCACCGGTCGCGTCTGCCCGGCTCCCTGCGAAGGGTCGTGCTGTCTTGCCGTCAACGAACCGGCCGTAACGATCAAGAATATCGAATGTGCGATCGTTGACCACGGCTTCGAACATTGCTGGATTGTCCCGGAACCACCGGAAGAACGCACCGGCAAGAAAATTGCCGTCGTCGGTAGTGGGCCCGCCGGACTGGCCGCTGCCGCTCAGCTAAACAAAGTGGGACACCTCGTCACCGTTTACGAACGAGACGACCGCATCGGCGGACTGCTGATGTACGGCATTCCCAACATGAAGCTGCAGAAAACGGAAGTCGTGGATCGGCGAATCAAACTGCTGCAGGAAGAAGGCATCACGTTCGTCACCAACACAGAAATCGGCAAGGACATTCCTGCCGACAAGCTGAAGGCCGATTTCGACGCCGTCGTGCTGGCAACCGGGTCAACTCGACCACGCGACCTGCCATTGCCGGGCCGAGATCTAAACGGCATTCACTTTGCGATGGACTTCCTGCGGCCCAACACCAAAAGCCTGCTGGATTCCGGTCTGAAGGATGGCAACTTCATCAACGCCAAAGACAAGCACGTCATTGTGATCGGTGGGGGAGACACCGGTAACGACTGTTTGGGCACGTCGATGAGGCACGGCTGCAAGTCGCTGGTGAACTTCGAAATTGTCGAACAGCCGCCGCACGAACGAGCATCCAACAACCCGTGGCCGCAGTGGCCTCGAATTTTCCGTGTCGACTACGGGCACGAAGAAGGAGCCGCGAAGTTCGGCAAAGACCCTCGTGAGTTCTGCGTGTCGACTGTCGAATTCATCGACGATGGCAACGGCAACATCAAGTCACTGAAAGCCTGCCAAGTTGACTGGCGCCAGGTCACGGAAGGTGGCCCACCGTTTACACCAATTCAAGGCACAGAAAAAGAATATCCGGCCGACCTGGTCTTTCTGGCACTCGGCTTTCTGGGTCCGGAAAACGGCCCGGCCGAACAGCTGGGTGTGGACGTCCGCGCGGGGCACGGCGGTATGTCGTGGTTCAAAGCAGAACACGAAAAGTACACGACCAACGTCGACAACGTCTTCGTGGCGGGTGACTGTCGTCGTGGCCAAAGCCTGATCGTCTGGGCCATCAATGAAGGCCGCGGATGTGCTCGGGAAGTCGATCGCCACCTGATGGGCACGACCGACCTTCCATAGCGAGGGCCAACCACGTCGAACGCAATTGGGGAGAACGTCTGTGGCTTTGGTCGCATTCAACCTTCGACAACATCTCAAGATTAAACGGAGTGACCTGAATGTCTGTTCGACTTCCTAAGTTGGTCTCGCTGCTGCTTTTACCAATGGCCCTCTGTATCGCTGGGTGCGCTGATACGGCAGACGACAACTCGGCCCCTGTGACCGATCTGCCGCCGGCCACGGTGGATGACCATGACGGCCATGATCACGGCACGCACGATCATCCGTCTGAAGGGCCTCATCACGGTGAACTTGTCGAACTTGGCGACGACCAGTATCACGGCGAAGTCGTTCACAATGAGGAAACGGGCGGCGTAACGGTTTACATCTTAGACGGTTCGGCCACAAAGCAGGTGGCGATCGATGCCGCCGATGTGCGCATCAACGTTAAGCACGGCGACAAGCCCGAACAGTTTAAGCTGGCGGCCAAACCGGACGACGGGGACGAGGATGGTAAGTCTTCTCGTTTCGCGTCGGCCAACAAAGAGCTCGGCACGCTTCTCGACGCAGACGGCGCCGCGCCGCAGCTGGTGGTTAAAATCGACGGCAAATCCTATCGCGGCAGCATCAGTCACAGCCACGATCACGAAGGCCATGACCACGCGCACTGATCACGGACAGTGACCGCCTGCGGAACTGATCGCCACCGCAGGCGAATCTTCGGCAGATTCTGCCCGTGTCAGCCTGGATGCGGCAGAAATCGCCTCGCAGCACCAAACGCTGTCGGTTGGTTTGGCGACTAAGCGGCGTGGGCACCGGACACATCTCCATTGGCCTGCGGCAGTCCGGTATCCTGTGGGAGTTGACTTCCCGTCGTCCTGTCACAGGAATGCCTGCTATGCTCCGCGCATTTGTTTTCGTGAGTTGTCTACTCATCGCCATTCCAGCCACAATGGCTCAGGGACTGAGTGTTTCAACGGTTGTGTATGACGCGTCACGACTGGATGCGGACGGCCGCGAACCGATTCTGTCGAACAGCCTTTCACTGTTCCACAACGGCCGCGCGTATGACTTCGTCGAATCAGCGGGTGAAGTGATCATCCTCGAAAAAGTCGCACGGCGGTTTGTGGTTTTGAATTCGGCGCGAGGAATCTACACCACGATTCCGTTCAGCCAAATCAAACAAATGTTGCAGACTCGCGAACCGAAAATGAAGCAGTACCTTCGCGAACTCACCGCTGGAAATTCGTCGCAGGCCGAACAGGCAGCGCGAACGCTGAAGTTTCAGTTGAACCCGTCATTCGATCCGCAGTTCAATTCGAAAACCGGCGTCCTGATGCTCGACTCACCATCGTGGAAATATTCTGTCACCACGCGTCCCTGGGAAGATGAAGGCCAGATTGAACAGTATCTCACATATACCGACTGGACCGCTCAGCTAAACTGCATCCTTCATCCGGGCAGCATGTTTCCAGAACCGCGCCTCGCGTTGAACGCAGAACTGCGAAAGCTGAAAGATCGCATCCCTGTTGTCGTCCAACTGGATCTGCGACCGGATGACCGCACCATTTTGCGAGCTGAGCATCGGTTTGTGCGGAACCTGACAGAAAAAGACTTACAGTCGATCAATGGCTGGAACAAATCCCTGACGGACGGCAGCCTGAAAATGGTCCCGCTGCTGAAGTATCAGGAAACCGTCCTGGTTTCGCAAAACCGCCGGTAGACGCACTCTTCGACGCAGACCGCAGGCGATGCCTCAACCGCGACACCACGGTCGGGGCCTTTGGTGTACCAGACGACAATCCGCTGCTATGCTTCGCGCCTTCGAAATCCGTAGGCCCACGTAAACACGCCGCATGTCTGTCCTCGCCGTAAAGCTAAATCGTCTCTCTCTGGCTAATCCGATCCTTGTCGCGTCCGGCACCTTTGGGTACGCGAAGGAAATGACGGCGTTTGTCGACTTCAAAAAACTGGGCGGCATCATTCCCAAAACGGTGACGCCTCAGCCCCGTGCCGGAAACCCGCCGCCTCGCACGGTTGAAACGGCCAGCGGAATGCTGAACTCCATCGGCCTGGACAACGACGGCTTCGACCAGTTTATGGCCGAAAAACTGCCCTACCTTGCGGACCTGGGTTCGTCCGTCATCGTGAACATCGCGGCAAAAACGAACGACGAATTTCGTCGCATGGCAGACGTCTTGAACGCGGCAGAAGGCGTGGCGGCCGTAGAACTGAACATTTCGTGCCCAAATGTGTCTGGCGGAGTCGACTTCGGTACGAATCCGGAACTTGCCGCATCGGTCGTGGAAACCGTTTGCAGCGCAGGTCCGTTGCCTGTGATCGCCAAGCTCACTCCAAACGTGACAAGCGTGATTCCAATCGCTCAGGCAGTGGCCGATGCCGGAGCTGACGCGGTATCGCTGATCAACACGTTTCAGGGGATGGCGATCGACTGGAAAAAACGAAAACCGATTCTCGGCAATGTGCTGGGCGGTTTGAGTGGTCCAGCGATCAAGCCGTTAGCACTGCGAATCGTGTGGCAGGTGGCTCAGGCGGTGAAGATTCCAATTATCGGTGTGGGTGGAATTCAGTGCCTGAACGATGTGATGGAATTTTTGGTCGCTGGTGCCACAGCAGTTCAGGTAGGCACGGCGAACTTTTATAACCCGGGCCTGTCCAGTGAACTGGTTAGTCAGTTGGCCGAGGTTGTTCAGCAGGAAGGCGTGAGCAACATTTCGGAACTTGTTGGGACCCTGCGTACGGACGCTTCTTAGACACAGAACCTATTCTCATCATGAAAATTTTGTCCGGCATTCAGCCGACCGGTCGCTTCCACTGGGGCAACTACTTCGGAGCCATTCGGCAATACATCGAACTGCAGGGCAATGAGCAGTCCTACTACTTCATTGCCGACCTGCACGCTCTGACCACGGTTCGCGAGCCCAATGTGCTGCGACAAAACGTGGCCGATTCGGCACTGGACCTGCTGGCCCTGGGATTAAAGCCGGACCAGGCCACTTTGTTCAGGCAGTCTGATGTGCCCGAAGTGACCGAACTGACGTGGTTGCTGATGACGATCACTCAGATGCACCTGTTGGAAAAGTGTCACGCTTACAAAGACAAAAAAGCCAAGGGCCTCGCTGCCGACGCGGGGCTGTTCACCTATCCGGTTTTGATGGCGGCCGACATCCTGATCTACGACAGTAACGTCGTGCCGGTTGGCCTGGACCAGGTGCAGCACATCGAAGTCACCCGCGATCTGGCTCAACGATTCAACTCCATGTACGGCGACGATTGTTTCGTGCTTCCGGACGCACACGTGCTGGACCATTCGGCAAAGGTGCCGGGCACGGACGGTGAGAAGATGTCGAAAAGCTACAACAACACGATCCCGCTGTTTGAGACGCCGAAGAAGCTAAAAAAGATCATCAACAAGATCACGACCGATTCGACGCCGGTCGAAGCGCCTAAGAACCCCGACACCTGTGCCGTTTTTAACCTTTACAAGCTGTTTGCGACTGATGAGCAGCTGGCCGCACTGGCGGACCGCTATCGAGCGGGCGGAATGGGCTACGGTGAAGCAAAGGGCGCTTTGTACGACGCTGCGATGGAATATTTCGGTCCCGCGTTTGATTTGCGAGCCGATCTGGAGCAACGGCCCGACGATGTCGAGGATATTCTCATTCAGGGAGCCAGAACGGCTCGCGCGAAAGCTCGCGAAGTGGTCGAACGGGTCCGGACTGCGTGTGGCCTGGCGGCAAAGCCCGCGTAATCCGGCTTCTCAGAGGCAGGAAACGTGGCCGTATTGAGCAAAAACGCGGCGTGCAGCGCCGGGAATCACTGGCTGCGTTCGGCCGTGCAAGGTACAGTTTCCCGGGGTTTTGCTGGTAAACTCAGTAAACAGCGACAGATTCAGAATAGCAGGAACTGCGATGACGATTTCCATGACCGACTACTTCCAGACGCGTAAAGCCGATCGGAAGAAGGAAACTCGCTACATCAACGTGATCAACAAAGACAGTTGCACGTCGTGTAATTCCTGCGCCACGGTCTGTCCCGTCGACTGCATCTACGAAGTTGTCAGCCCTGTTCCTTCGGAAAGCTACCATCAGATCGACACCAGCCGCTGCATCGGCTGCCAGATGTGCTATCGGTCGCCAAACGACAGCAGCGACTTCTACCAGCTGACGATTTGTCCGTGGAACGCTATCGACATGCTTCACAACCCGAATGTGAAGCCCGCAGACCAGTCTGTGTTGGAACCCTACTACCGAGGTTCAACGGCCGACATCCCGTGGACAAAGCTGGAAGAATACTCCTACCAGTTGTTCCTGGACGGCGAAGTCTTCATTCCCGCCGGCGAAGGCGCTCTGCACGCCGTGTTTGCGATTCTGCAGGAAGAATCATGGATGTACAGCGAAGAGGACAACATTCGCCTGGTCGGTGAAACCCCAGAGAAAACAGACACGTTCACACGCTATCGAGCGACCGAGGCGGCTCGCGATTTGCTGGACGTAATTTTCGACGGCTACGAACGCATCTTTATGGATTAGAGGGTTTCAGGCGGAATCAGATCAGCTGAACGGTGGTAGAATGCAACCGTCGGCGCCGTGTCTGCAAAGCCACCTCACACGAGTTCTCTTACCGTCTAAGCACTGAGGGAACGTACTCCGTGCGAACTTCTCAAACGCGTTCCTTCCCTCGCCCCTTCTGAGAGTCACATGGATCCCAAGTTAATTCGCAACTTCAGCATTATTGCTCATATCGACCACGGCAAGAGTACGCTGGCTGATCAGTTGCTGCTGCAAAGCGGCACCATCACGGAACGCGAGTTTCATTCGCAGATTCTGGACGATCTGGAAATCGAAAAAGAACGCGGCATTACCGTGAAGGCTCGGTCGGTCACCATCGACTACAAAAAAGACGGCCAGACGTACGAACTGAACCTGATTGATACGCCTGGTCACGTCGACTTCCACTACGAAGTTAACCGCAGCCTCGCCGCATGCGAAGGCGCTTTGCTGCTGATCGATGCTTTTCAGGGAGTCCAGGCTCAAACCGTGGCCAACGCTTATGCCGCGATTGAAGTGGACCTGGAGATCGTGCCCGTCGTCAATAAAATCGACCTGCAGGTGATTCGCGTCGAAGAGGTGCTGGAAGAAGTCGAGAACATTCTGGGCCTGGATGCTTCAGAAGCTCTGCGAGTCAGCGCGAAAACCGGACTTAACGTCGATACCGTCTTCGATGCCATCATCAGCAAAATTCCTCCTCCGTCCGGTTCCCCCGATAAGCCGTTAAAAGCGCTGGTCTTCGATTCGAAGTTCGACAAATACCGTGGCGTGGTCACCTACGTGCGAATGGTGGACGGAGTGATCCGCAAGGGCGATAACATTCGCTTTATGCGCGAAAACGTCAACAGCGAAGTGATTGAGATCGGTCAGTTTCGTCCCGGCCTTGTGCCCTGCAAGGAACTCGGCCCCGGCCAGGTGGGTTACGTCCTGACCGGCGTGAAAGAACTGAGCCGCATCACCGTCGGCGACACAGTCACGATGGCCAACAATCCGGCCGAAGCACCGTTGCCCGGCTACCAAAAGCCCAAGCAGATGGTCTTCTGCGGGATGTACCCGCTCGACGCAACAGGCTTCGAAAGCCTGCGGGACGAGTTACAGAAACTAAGTCTGAACGATTCGAGTTTCTCGTTTCAGCCAGAGACCAGCGACGCACTCGGCTTCGGCTTCCGTTGCGGGTTCCTCGGCATGCTGCACATGGAGATCGTCCAGCAGCGGCTTGAGCGTGAACAGGACATGGACCTGATTCAGACCGCCCCGAACGTCACCTACGAGATCCTGACCAAGTCTGGCAAGACGATGGTGATCGATAATCCGCAGGACGTTCCCGATCCCAGCCAGATCGATGAATTCCGCGAACCGATCGCGAAGGTCAGCTTCATTGTTCCCGCAGAAAACGTGGGCACAATCATGCAGCTTAGCCAGGACCGACGCGGCATCTATAAAAACACCGAATTCCTTGGGCCCACGCGAGCTCAGGTTGTCTACGAACTGCCGCTCAGTGAAATCGTCTACGACATGTACGACAAGCTGAAAAGCGTGACTCGCGGCTACGGCACGATGGATTATGAGATCATCGGTTACACGGCCGCCGATCTGGTGAAGATGGATATCCTCGTGAAGGGCGAACAAGTCGACGCCCTCTCAACCATCGTCCACCGCAGCACTGCCGACCGACGTGGCCGAGCACTCGTGAAACGCCTGAAGACAGAAATCAACAAGCATCAATTCGAGATCGCTATCCAGGCAGCCATCGGCGGAAAAATTATCGCTCGAGAAACCATTTCCGCATTCCGCAAAAACGTAACGGCCAAGTGCTACGGCGGCGACATCAGTCGAAAACGCAAGCTGCTGGAAAAGCAAAAAGAGGGCAAGAAGCGCATGAAGCAATTCGGCGCTGTCGAGATCCCTCAAAAAGCATTCCTCTCCGTCCTCGAAGCCAACCGCGACGACTAAGGCCGGTACGCACCGGCGGGCGATTGGCGTGGCGGACGGGTGACGGTGCGAAGGCTGAAGCGCCGGCGGTGCTCACGTTGTTCGCGGGTGTGGGGGCGGTCCAGGCCATTCAATCTGAGTCTTAAATATTGTAGATCTCTGATGACTGCCCGTCGGCCGACCGTATCTTAATCAGCCACTTGCCGCCCAGCCTGAAGATACTCCAGTGCCCAAAGAAGGTACCTTCGCCGTCACACGAGCCATAGTAGGCAACCTCATGGGCGTCTTTGTAGCGTTTGATAAGCGACGTCGTGGTTGCGTTGACGAAGCCATGGATTTGGAATGCGCCGACGACGTCTCTTCCCAGTCCCTGGACCAAGCCGTTGTCGTATCGCAACCGTAGATCACTCATCGTCTGACGACCGAAGCCCGGTTGCTCCCACCACCCTTCGCAGTTCATCCACGTCATTTCGGTTCAGCTCGTTGGGCATCGGTTTTGCCGAACGACTACATTATCGTTTCAGCGTCGGCTCCAGCCACAGCGCCCAGTCTGCTGCCGGGCCGTCACTGGTGGGATGTGTCAACAGTTCCAATTGCTGCACTCCGTCCACTGACACGTTGAACGTCGCGGTCCGGCCTTCACGAATGACGCCCGACTTCCACAACGATTTCCCGTCACCCAACACTTCAAACTGTACGGATCCGCTATGTCCTGCGGCAAGTCCCGCCTGCCCGCTGAAGGACTTCCAGCTGCCGCCCAGCGTGTATACGTGCCGTGCTGGAGCGTGGGCGTAGATGCCGGTTTCGAACAATCGACCACCGGATTCCAGCAGCATCGATGCGTCAGGAACTCGGTTGAACATTGGTTGGCCCCAACCTACTTTGCTGGTGTGGGCCTTTAGCTTTGCAATACTGACGGAAGCATCGTCGCTGCGGAATTCTGCCGGCGTTTCAGATGCTGCTCTATGATCGAGTAGCTGAGTGGCAATTGCCTTCGCTTTTCCCGGCTTCATTGTGGAAACAAAATGCTTAGCTTCGCTGTGGTTGTCCAGCAACAGGAAAGCAACCAACAGCTTCAATGCCTGACGCGTCTGAAACGTTGACAGATCGGGCGTGCCGTCGGCAGCGACGGTGTACGAGTGACGAAATCTGGTACGCGACATTTGCCCGGCTGCGGAGCCGTTGACGTGCAGCGGGAACAGTCGCAGTTCGCCACCCATGTCCGGCTTCAACGCTTCCGAACGCAGCGTGAATCGACCACTCGAATCCGGCACGGCAGTCGCTGTGGTGGCGTTGTAGTCGCCGCCGCCGTCAGGATCGAAATACGCCACAACAGCATAGACGGGCGGAGTTCCACTAACGATACCGGAAACCTGAATGGCTTTGCCGTCGACATCCAGTGACAGTTCAGAGATCTCTGCTTTGGCCGTCTGCGTGAGCCCCTTGACCGATCCGGAAAACTGCGGGTGCGACGCCAACCGAAGAGCGTGTGCGAGCGTCAGAAAGCTTCCCGGCCCTTCGGCTCGAATTTCGTCACCGTATGAGCGGTTTCCCGATCCCATCAACGCCGTGCCTCGGACCGCTTCGTCCGGGCGGGCTTTGCAGTGGGGCAAGCCAAGCGCGTGGCCGAGTTCGTGGGCGATTCCTCCGATGAAAATTGAATTGTGTTTGCCGAGCGAAATTCGCCCATATTCTCCATCGTGGATGATCGGACTCGTGAGTTTCAGGTGAAGTGAATCCAGTTCTGGAGAATCCAATTGCCAGGCGGTGCCACTGCGAAATGAACCCCCAGCGTAGTACGGCGACACATGTTTGAACTCGAGCTTTTCGGCATCCCACGTCGCCAAATTGCACATGATCATGATCGTTTCGTGATCTGCATCAATGCCTGCTTTTTCAAGAACAGGCAGGCACTCGCGCCGGATCTCATTGCCCGATTCTCGACCGTAGTGAGCCGTTGGGTGAACGCCGCGTACCGCGTGTAAAACAAGTTGCTGGTCCTCACCAAATTGTAGTCCGATGGTGCGTCCCGCGAACCCAAAACGCTCCATCTCACGCAGATAGAAAGCCCGGATGTGACGCATGATCCGCGTCAACCGCTGCTCGTAGTTTGCAGGAAACTCGCGATCACCGGGAGTCCAGCACACCAGATGCAAGTACCGGTCACCCGGTTCTGGCTGATCGGCGTGCCACGTGTCCAAAATTTCTCGAGCCGCCGCCGCCTGTTCCCGTTCCGCCGCAAGGGCCGCTCCGAGCGAAAACGAATTCGTGGCGCACACTGCAACAAATGCAAAAAGCATGACCTTCATTAAACAGCTCCAACGGGTAATGTCACAGTAGCCCACTGACCGAAGTTTTCTTCGACGCTGACCTTTAGCGATGTCACATTTCTGACGGACGCCAAATCCAGCGCTGTCATGAGTTGTTGGCCGATCAGTCTGGCAATCAGTTCTGCGGTCGTGTTTTCCAGCGGCAGAATCGCACAGTCTTCGACGGGAAACACCCAACGGCGTTCTTCAAATCTGGCCGTCACTTCTCGACCGTCGTCGCTGGTTTGCACGGTGATGCTGTCGTGACGATCGGGCAACAGCACCTTATGGTCCAGTTCGTTCACAATGCTTTGGCACGCATCGCGCATGGCGATGAAATCAAACACGTAATGGTTTTCATCCAGGTGCCCCGCGATCGACACATCCAGCCGCCAGTTGTGGCCATGCAAACGTTCACAGATGTTGCCGTTAAACGTGATGAAATGAGCGGCGCTAAAGACGAGTGAATCTTTGGTTACGCAGGCTTCGAATGTTTCAGTCATGGATAAACATCAGTTCGTTGGTCAGTTCGTTGAATCGGCAATGCCCGTTCCGTAGCGCGGCGAAAAAGAGGGCTGCGATCATATCGGCTGTTGTTCCCGGATTGCGACGGTTGCCGTCGAGTTTCAGAAAACGGTCGAGTTGCATGTAGACGGGATCGGTGCCAGCCTGATGAGGCCAGCCGGAATCGACCACCTGTTGAGCCAGATTCTGCGCCTCATCCGAAATGTCCTTTCCGCATTTGCGAGCGATCAAGGAATCTCCAAATTCGGCCAAAAGCCGGACAGCTAACCACGCGGCTCGATACTGAAATTTGCCATCCCACTTCGCCGTCTGCAGCAGCAACGGCAGACCGACGTGCAGTACGTCGTGAAAACCGTTGGTGTATTGGGCTGCAATGAGGTCCCGATCGGCCGCGAGCTTCATGCACGCTCGAAGATCGATTGTTGGTTGCGAGTCGACGTCCTGAGTTTCGGCGTTTCCCAGACCACCGGGCGATGCACGTTGGATTGCTCGGTAGGTCAGGACAGCATCTTCAACGCTGAGTTGCTTCAGCACGTCTTCGATGCCGTCTTCAAGTAACGTGTCTTCCGGCACCGCAGCCAGTGGAGTCAGCAACAGAATGATGCCGAGGTTCGTGTTGTGATCGACAACACGCTGAGTCGCTGCAACGGCCTGCAGAATGGTCTGCCCGATTGTTGCCGCAGATACATCCGCGATCACGGGTGCGATCGCTTTGGCTGACGCGACAAAGTCGTCGGCTGTGGCGTTTGCAAAACTGTGGGCGGGCGAAACGTTGCCGGGCTTAACGGCAGACACTTCGGCGACACAGGCGTTTTGCACGCAGGTTCGCAGGCGAGTTTTCCAGGTGTTAGACATAAATCAGGCCGCGGCGTAAACCGGTGGATTCGTGCAGGGCGAACAAAAAAGGTTCGCCGAGAACACAAGAAGCCCGGCTTTTCGAAAAAGCCGGGCTTCGGAAGTGACATCATGAATCGGATTGCGGGCTATTCCAGAATCATATCCTTCACCGATTTTCCGCCGGGGATCATCGGCAGTACGTGTTCCTGGTAAACGCAGATCACGTCCAGCAGGTACGGCCCGTCGTGTTCCAGCATTTCTTTCAGAGCCGCAGGGAACTCAGCCTTACTTCGGACTCGTCGCGACTTCACGCCATACCCTTCGGCAATCTTTACGAAGTTAGGATAGGTGTCGTCTGGCTGCGAACCATCGCCATCGCCGAGTGCTTCCGGATGATCGGCCGGGCCGAGGTACGTGTGAGCTCGGCGACCTTCCATGAAGCGGTCTTCCCACTGAGTCACCATGCCGAGGTGCTGATTGTTCAGCAGCAGGATCTTCACGGGCAGTTTTTCGCAGGTGAGTGTCGCCAGTTCCTGAATGTTCATCTGGAAGGAACCGTCGCCATCGATATCGATGCACAGCGAATCGGGTTGAGCCGCCTGCATGCCCATCGCCGTCGGCAGGCCAAAGCCCATCGTTCCAAGTCCGGAACTGCTGAGCCAGTGACGAGGCTTGTCGAATTTATAGAACTGAGCCGCCCACATTTGATGCTGGCCGACGCCAACCGCGACGTAGGGATCTTTGTCCTTTGTCTGGTTGTACAGTTCTTCGATCGCCCACTGCTGCAGAATGTTGTCACCGTCGTCGCGATAAGAGAGCGGGTACTTCTTCTTCCAGCCCGCAATCTTTGTTCGCCATTCAGTGATGTCTGGAATATCGCTGTCTGTCAGCGCTTTGTTCAGCGCGACCAGCATTTCCTTCAGGTCTGCGTTGATGGGAATGTGAGCTTCTTTGTTCTTGTGGATTTCGGACGGATCGATATCCACGTGAACAATCTTGCCGTGCTTGGCGAATTCTTCCAGCTTGCCGGTCACTCGGTCATCGAAGCGAACTCCAAAGGCCAGCAGCAGGTCGGATTCTTCCACTGCATAGTTGGCGTAAGCTGTTCCATGCATGCCCAGCATGTGCAGCGACTGCTCATGTTCGCCCGGAAACGCGCCGAGTCCCATAACAGTCATCGCCACCGGAATGCCAGTCCGCAGCGCGAATTCTCGCAGGTCGTCAGACGCTTCGCTTTGAATGCATCCACCACCGACGTAAAGCACGGGCCGCTTTGAACGCCGGATCGCCGCAACGACCTGGCTAATCTGTTCCGGAGCTGCCTTTCGAATCTCCGGACGATAACCGGGTAGCTTGAACGGCGGATCAAAGTCAACTTCGTCGCGTGGCAGCGTCGCCAGTTGAACGTCTTTCGGGATATCGATCAGCACGGGGCCCGGCCGACCGGTTTCCGCGATGTAGAACGCTTCTTTGACGATGCGAGCCACGTCCTTGATGTCGGTGATCAGGTAGTGGTGCTTGGTGATGGCTCGGCACACTTCCACCATCGGCGTTTCCTGAAACGCGTCGGTACCGATCAGCGCCTGAGGCACCTGGCCGGTGATGGCGACCATCGGCACACTGTCCAGCTTGGCGTCGGCGATGCCAGTCACCAGGTTGGTGGCTCCGGGACCACTTGTCGCCATGCAGACGCCCGCTCGGCCGGTTGTGCGAGCCACCCCCTGAGCGGCAAAGCTTCCGCCCTGTTCGTGTCGTGGCAAAATGGTGCGGATGCGGTCACGAGCAGCTCGCAACGCCTGGTGGAGAGGCATGCTGGCTCCGCCCGGATAGGCGAATACAAAATCCGCCTTCATGCGGATCAGCATCTCAACCAGGATTTCCGCCCCGGCGATGGTTTCAACAGATTTGTCTTGTTCTACGGTTGCCAACGAAATCACCCTGTTTGCTCAAGCTGAAAAACCACCGCGAGACGCGATAGTTTGCGGTAAACGGACCTACGAAACCGGTTCACGAACCGCGAACCCGGCCAGATTCCAATATCGTCGGCAGTGTACGGTCGAAATCGCCAGAAGTCGACCAAAGTCCTGCCAAAACCGGGGTAGTGCGGGGACCGCCCCGCTGCGGGTTGGCGTGGCGTGCGTTTCAGCGGGGTGGAACCGGAATCGCCGACGTCATTTCCGTTGGTCGGCCCGTAGGCGACGGCGAACAGCGATGGGCATGCTTTCGAGCCGGAAAAACGCTGAGTTTTTTGCGGTTTGGCGACTCGATCGGCCGGCTCTTCCGACTTTGATTTAGGCCGCATAATCGACGGTCCCGCATTTGGGGTAAGCCACCCTTCAGCATCCCGGGAACAGCCGGTTCACCTGCCTTCCCGTTTTCCCTATTCGGATCCGATTCCAAACGGAACAGGACGCCGCAGCCCCTAGCACGGACACGCCACGCAATCCCGCGCGCCCCGAAAAACAGCGAAGACAAGATGAAGCCCGAAAAGTTCGGGGCATGGCATCCTCAGCCGCCGGAAAAACGCGAAATGGCTGCTTAGCGGCTACAGCGAATCTCGCTGGCTTGTGGCCGCGGAGAAAGCTTTTCGGACGATGAGGGCTGTTTCCCACGCGCCCGAACGGCCCACAGCAAGAGGGAAACTGCTCTAAGGGGCAGCGTCACCGATGGGGCGAAAGCGTAAGTCGTTGGGATCGAAAACGTACAGCGTTCGATCCGGAAACTCCTGACGGAGGTCCTGAATTTCCTGGTCCGTGGCAGGTCGTCGACAGATAAGGACCGGCCCCTGTAGATCCGGCGGATTGATGACGTAGCTTAGCTGAGGATCGGTGTCTCGTTCGTCAACAAGGACCAGCGCTGGCTTCTGCATGGACTCGCTGCGGACGGCGTTGTTGAAGTACGCGAACCGGGTGCGGGAAAACGCCTGCTCCTGGATCGCGGCAGACGCCTTTGATGTGTCCCCGAATTCCGGTAGCGAGACCCACCCCGGCAACAGACTCACGCCAACAAACATTCCCGTCCACGCAACAGCCAAACGCGGCGACGTGCGCTGGCTAACTGTTGTCGTAGCGTCGGCGATGCCAACGGCTGTCAACATCAGCATCAGCGGAGCCGTTTCGAAGACGTAATGCCAGTGCATGATTCCGTCGAACCAATAGGGAACGTGCACCGCATGCAGGCACACGGTTGCCCCCGCCAGTAACTTTAATCCCGTTGCTGTCGCGATTCGATTCCCAGCGTTGTCGCCGACCGACAGATCGTTGCGTGAAGTAGAAGCATCACCTGGTCGTGATCCTGATCGTGATTTCAGAAGTCGGCCGCTGATGATCACGGCAAACAGAATCGGAACCGACGACAACGACCAGAACAGGCTGTACCGCAACCGCGACCACACATTGCGCATGGCCTCAGCCGGCGTGAGGTTCTTTGCCCATTCGTTGTATTTCTGAATCGCAGGCGGACCGGGCACTTCGGACGCCTCATCCCCGTTGCCGAATCCGTAGCGATGTCGAGGCGTGTAGCGATCGGTGTATTCCTGGTAGGCTGTGCGAGTCCACCGCCCCGTGGCATCGTGGTTCAGGATCGCCAGCGCTGCGAATCCGCAAATAAGCGGCACTGCAAATCCTGCGATCAGGCGACGGTGAACCGCGAAGGCGTCTGCGGAAATTCTTCGACTGCGGACGAGCGAGTACACCAACCAGATTCCGAATGGCAGACCGAACCCCGCCGCCGTCATCGGGCGCCCCAACATTGCGAGCGTCAGCGCAGTACCGGCCACAAACGCCCATCGCAGTTTTAGTGTGGCCATCATCCGTAGAAAGCCGCACAGAAAGACACTCAGCGCCAGCATCGTGGGATGATGAGCCAACAGTAAATTGCTGAAGATGGCGAGTCCCGGACTCACGGCAATCAGAAACCCGGCCAGCAGCGATACCGACCGCGACATGAAGTGGCGCATCGACAGATAAAAGAAAGCCGCCGCGAGTCCGCCAGCCAGCCAGTGACCCCAAAACGGATGTCCGAAGGCTTCGAAAGGAGCAATCCACAGGCCCGTCCATGGGAAATAGCGACTGACCGTGCGGTCTTCGTTCAGTACATGAAACTGATGAAACAGATCAGGACGAACCGTCGCTGGCGGGTAAGAAAGTCGCCCTTGCAGAAAGGTTCTGGCCTGCAGCAAATAGCTGTACTCATCGTGATAAGCCGGCGGAAGGTCGGCGAACGCAATATTTTGCGCGCCCTGATCAGTCTGCACGTCAATCGGTCGGCTGCCGATCCACCAACTGCAGCAAACCGAAATCGCGCACACGACGGCGCAGTCGAAAATCGTTTTCGACACGCTGTGCGAACGTGGCGCAGCCGTGGCCTGCGCTGGAGCTGTTTTGCGAGGTCTGTCAGAACGCCCCCGCCAGACCAGAATCGGCAGCAGCAACAGCACGACAAACGGAAGCGTGGTTTCCATGTCCCAGTACAGCAGGAAGGTGGTCAGGCTGCCGCCATCTTCCATGATGCTTCGCAGCCTCAACGCTTCCAGCCATCCGCAGCCCCCCAGACACACGGCTGCTGCCGCCCACAGCCAGCGCCAGCGGGATGTGGAATCCGAGGTGTCATCGGGATCTGGCATTGCCATCGTCACGCCATGTTCTATGACTGCGGACGCGGCCGAGGTCGTCGCCCTTTGGGGCGACGTCCCCGTGGCGGAGCGAAGACTCGCTGAACTTCTTCCAATGAAGTCTTACCTTCCGCAACCAGACGCAATGCGTCTTTCTGAATGGTCCTCATCCCATCCGACGACATCTGCTGTTTGATTGCGTCCGGTTCGGCTCCAGCAAGGACGACGTCCTTCATGCCTTCGGTCATTTCGAGCAGTTCGAACGCCGCTGTCCTGCCATGGTACGGTACGCCATCGCAATCGGCACACAATTCCTCAACCGTCGGAGCATCCTCGTCCTCCGGATCAGGCGGCGCGGGAGCCCGGTACAAAACCGTTGTCTCTGGCGGCAGCGAGAGACGTTTCAGCAATTGCGGGTTGGGTCGGAACGCTTGTTTACAGTCGTCACAAAGCGTGCGAATCAGTTTCTGAGTCACCACGCCGCGCAGGTGTTGAGCGACCGCTTCTGTTCCCACCCACTCGATCAGTTGTTTGATCGCCTCGGCAGGCGTCCGTCCGCCGATTTCCGCCACAAAACACAGCCGGTCAGCAAACGTGAACATCGTTTGCACAACGGCCGGATCCGTCAGCTTACCCATGTAGATAATGTCGGCTTCGCGGCGAATGATCCGGTCCAGGCTCAGTTCCAGATCGTGGCCTTCTTCGCCTTCGTAGTCGGTAACGTTAATCAGTTCTTTATTACCAACGTCCGCCAGATTGAACACTGAATACAAATACGGATCGACGCAGTGCAGCGCGCAGATGGAGAGCGACGTCACGCCTGTTTCGGGCGGTCCACAGGCCAGAATGATGCCCTTCGAATCTTCCGTAAAGCTGCGAAGTTTTTTCGACAGATCTTCCGGCATCCCGACCGACGCCGGCTTCAGATACGTGATCTTGGGGTTTTCAACTCGAATGCGCAACCGTTCGACACCCGGCTTTAACGGCACGAAGTCGGTGTAGAGTTCGTAGCGAGTGCCATCAAATTCGGCGTTGATTCCGCCGGACTGCGGCGCGGTGCGTTCCTGCGGATTCAGCCCCGCCAGGACCTTGGTCATCTGAATCAAAGCAATCCCGCGTTGACCGGGAAGTGCGCCGGCAGGATACGGAATTCCGTCGACAACAAACCGAATGGCGATCCGCCCCTGAGTCGGTTCCAGCAGAATGGTGTGGGCTCGGCGAGCCAGACCATCCGAGATCATGCGTTTGACCTGAACCAGAGCGGCTTTGACGAGGCGCGGATTCTTTTTCAGGTTGGCTTCACGACCGAACATCGGGCCTTGAAACAGGACCTGCTCTGTATCTTCGTACTCTTCGTCACCTTCGTCGTCGCCTTGTCCCACAGGTTTTTCCTTCGGCTATGATTGACTTATGTTGTCGGGCAAACAGTCTCTGGTTGGGTGAATATTCTGACACCACATTCCGCGCCGCATTGTGATGAAGCATACGCCGAATGGCCAGAGTCACGCGCCGAATTGCAGATCCAGGATCAAATCTCGCACGTCTTTCGCGTGAATATCGTCACGTTCCGCTCGTCCATTGTTGCACACGAACACCGGGCCGTCAGATTCCATTCGGTCGGCATCCGGCAAACGACCGTGACTGCCTTTGACAATCGATGCATCCAGACCGATCAGGTCCATGTAGTAGCGGAAACCAGCCAGTTTGCGAGCCAACCTGCGAGCCACCTTTAACTTTGGAAACGGAATTGTCGGATCCACAAACAATTCCACCGGGTCGTACCCCGGTTTCCGATGAATGTCGACCGTGCGAGCGTAGTCCGGGGCGAGTTGATCGTCCTGCCAGAAGTAATATGTAAACCACGCGTCTACCGCACTCACCGCCACGAGGTCTCCGCTGCGTGAGTGATCGATGCCGAATCCTGCCTGCTGACTTCGACCCAGCACGGCTTCTACCCCATCGAGCTTCGTCAACACAGACCGCACCTGTTGCAGCTTCGCAGCGTCGTTCACATAAACATGAGCAACCTGATGATCGGCGACGGCAAAGGCGGCTGAAGCCCCCGCGTCCAGCGTTTCCCAGCCAAGCGATTCGCGACGCACGGCCAGCAATCCCGCATCACGCAACGCTCGGTTGATGTGAATCGGTTTCGTCACCTGTGTGATGCCGTACTCCGACAACACAATCACGTCCGCATCGCGTTGTTTTGCGGCATCGATGATTTTTCCAGCTTCAACATCAACCGCGCGAATGTCGTCGGCAATCGCCGGATCGTCCGGTCCTAAGCGTTGAAGGTTGTAGTCCAGATGCGGCAGGTACACGAGCGTCAGCGACGGATCCTGCTGCGTGAATATCTCAACGCTGCTGTCAGCGATCCACGCCGAACTTTTAATATCCGCCGTCGGTCCCCAAAAATTGAACAGCGGAAACTTGCCCAGCCTGGCCTGCAACGAATCTCGCAGATCAGCAGGATGACTGTAGATATCCGGAATCTTGCGTCCGTCGGCAGGGTACGACGGCCGCGGCGTCACAGACCAGGCGACGTCGGCGTACATGTTGTACCACCAGAACATCTTCGCCGTGGTGTGCGCGGCATCACGTTGTCGAGCGGTCTGGAAGACTTTTTCAGCGTCGATCAGGTGGTTCGACTGCTTCCAGAACATCACTTCCGCAAGGTCGCGAGCATACCAGCCATTGCCGACGATGCCGTGTTCAGCGGGCATCGCACCGGTCAGCATTGTTGCCTGTACAGAACACGTGACGGCAGGCAGCACGGTCTGCATCGGGCGACCGAAACCTTGTTGCATCAGCGACCGAATGTTCGGCGTGTTGTCACCGATCATGTCCCATATTAGGCCCACGACATTGATGACAACCAACTGGCGATGAGAACGATTGGGATCAGTCATAAATTACGACGCCGACGACGTAGCTTCCTTTTCAGAAGCGGGCGCTGCGGTCACTTCCGGCTTGTCGTAGCCGAAGCGGTCGAAGGCCGGCTTCAATTCGTTGTACACGCGATCCACCCAGTACGGGTCGTCGTTGAATTCGTTCTTCTTATAACGTTTCAGCGATTCCACCTGCGGTTCAAGTTCCTTCTCCAGCGCTTCGAAGCCGGGAAGGTCGAGTCCCGCATAGGCTTTTCGCAGCACGCCAATCGGGTCCTGTTCCAGTTCTTCGTAACAGATTTCGTGACGGTGCTCTTCAGGAACCAGCAGGCGATCACGTTCGTACTTTTCGAAGCCGAATTTGTACGATTCAATCACCTGCTCTTCGTTGCCATCAAACACGCTGCGTCCCAGCGTGTTTTCTTCAATCATCCGCCGCCGCAGGTGCAGGGCAGAACGAAAAATGTTGTACGGGTTGCGGTGGATGTACAAGAACCGAGCGTCAGGGAATAGCTCTAACAATTCCGGAATGCGATACGTGTGAAACGGCGACTTCATCATAATCCGTTTCGGTGACGTAAAGGTCAGCTTTTTCACCAGCAGCGCCAACGAATCCTTCCAGCGTTGACGTTCCTCGGGCTCCAGTCGCTCAAAGTCCAATGCCTTCCAGAAGTGCGAAAAGTCGGTCGGGTGAGACAGCAAATTGATGGGCGACACGTTGCTCATGATGCACAGAGAAACGTCGTCTTCCTGCGGCGCGTCCCAATGAACCGACATGTTGTCCATCGGGCGATTCTTAGGGACAAACGGAGCCGTCAGCTTAGTGACGGCTTTTTCCGTCAGTAGAAAGTGCCACGGAAAGAGAGCTCGGTACAGGCCCAGATGTTGAAACTGTGGATCGTGGCTGAGCAGGTTTTGCAGCAGCGTGGTTCCACTGCGCCAATAGCCGAAGACAAACAGCGGCGGATGCTCAACCTTCGTTTCGCGAACACGTTTCCCATAGACCAGCGATTCGGCCCGCTTCATCACGGAATTGAACACGCCCGAAACCGGCAGACTCAGGATGCGGCCAAGGCGACTCCAATGCAGCGACGGCTTCGACCGAAAAAGTCGCCACAGCCCGGAGCATGACATTCCGTGCCAAATCAACAGGCCACCCTGGGAGTGCTTCGCGGCTTTGGTGGTTTTCCTTGTGCTCATAATCTTGGTGCGTTCCCGCAGCGTCCGGCGCTGTACGTCTGACTTCGGCGGTCGGCAGCATGCCCATCCTCAAAGGATGACATACGTGTCCCGTCCATGTCGCAAAAGGGCTGATCGGGACAATCGTCCCGAACTACATTAGTCTGAGCAGGACAAGCGTCCAACCCGTGTTTGGCAAATTTTCGCCAGTCGCTCTGTTCGCTACGGCGAGGACTGAATCATTCGTCAGTCACACACCCTTCTGACGCAGACTTCACTGTCTTGATGTACTTGTAGAGTGTACCTCGCGTGGCTTTGTACGGCGGTGCGGTCCACGACTTCCGCCGACTCGCAAAGTCCTCTTCGGATAGATTCACGTTGATTTCGTTGGCTTCCGCATCAACTGTCACGATGTCGCCATTTTGTAGCAGACCAATCGGTCCGCCCACCTGAGCTTCCGGCGTAATATGGCCCACGATAAATCCGTGCGAACCGCCACTAAATCGGCCGTCCGTCATCAAGGCCACATGATCACCCAGACCTGCTCCAATGATGGCGGAAGTCGGGGTCAACATCTCCGGCATGCCGGGGCCTCCCTTGGGCCCTTCGTAGCGAATGATGACAACGTCGCCCTTCTGGATTTCGTTGTTTTCCAGGCCCTTCAGCATGTCTTCTTCAGAATCGTAGCACCGCGCAGGCCCGCTGAATTTCAATCCTTCTTTGCCCGTGATCTTGGCGACGGAACCTTCCGGAGCCACGTTGCCTCGCAAAATACGAAGATGCCCCGTCGCTTTGATCGGCTTTTCGATAGGCTGAATGATTTCCTGACCTTCTGCAAGACCATCCAAATCGGCCAGGTTTTCGCCCAGCGTTTTTCCGGTCACCGTCATGCAGTCGCCGGTGATGTAGTTCTTTTCCAGCAGGTACTTCAAAACGGCCGGAGTTCCCCCCACTGAATGCAGGTCTTCCATCACAAACCGTCCGCTGGGCTTCAGGTCGGCAATAAATGGAACTCGGTCGCTCACCTTCTGGAAGTCGTCAAGCGTCAAAGGCACGTCCACCGATCGAGCCATCGCAATTAGGTGCAGCACGGCATTTGTCGAACCACCCAACGCCATCACGGTGACCATGGCGTTTTCGAATGCTTCGCGCGTCATGATGTCGCGGGGCTTGATGTCTTTTTCCAGCAGGACTTTGATGGCGGCCCCCGCGTTGAAGCATTCCTTCAACTTGTCTGGGTCTTCGGCCGGAATCGACGAGCTATAAGGCAGACTCATGCCCATCGCTTCAATCGCTGACGACATCGTATTCGCCGTGTACATCCCGCCACACGCTCCGGCACCCGGACAGCTTTTGCGGACGATTTCTTTACGCTCATCGTCGTTGATCGATTCGGCCAGATACTGTCCGTACGACTGAAACGCAGAAACGATGTCCAGCTTGTCACCCTTCGCCGTACAACCCGCTCGAATCGTGCCGCCGTAAACCATCAGTGACGGCCGATTCAGACGCCCCATGGCGATGATGCAACCGGGCATGTTCTTGTCGCACCCAGGCAGCGAAATATTGGCGTCGTACCACTGTCCGCCCATCACGGTTTCGATGCTGTCGGCGATCAAATCGCGCGACTGCAACGAATACGACATGCCTTCGGTGCCCATCGAAATCCCATCGCTGACGCCTATGGTGTTAAACCGCAGGCCAATCAACCCGGCCGCTTCGATGCCTTCTTTGACCTTTGCCGCCAGGTCCAGCAGATGCATATTGCAACTGTTGCCCTCATACCAGACGCTCGAAATGCCCACTTGAGCTTTGTTCATGTCTTCAGGAGACATGCCCGTCGCATAAAGCATGGCCTGAGAAGCGCCCTGCGAACGTGGTTGAGTGATCCGGCTGCTGTATTTGTTCAGTTGAGTCATCGAAGTCAATTGGCAGTTTGGGTGAGGAGATTATTGGGAAGGAAGTTGTGTGGTTCGGGACAGATGGCAAAACCAGATGTGGGACGCTGGTGACGCGAACAAACTCGCCGCACCAGCCCCGTCCGCCCTCGAAAGTGGTGAATCACTCGCGTGTGCTCACGGAGGCCATGCGTTTTGGCCTTTCTGAGGCCAATCGCGGCTCAAGAACCCACTCGCCGTCGATTGTCTATTCGCCGTACTCACGCCAGAGAATACCTGACGAAACGCAGGAACTCGACCGATACCACGTCCAAATCGCAGTTTGCCATGCTTCCCGGCGAAGTGAGAATTGCAAAAACTGCCTAGTCTTCCTCACCGGGAGACGGAGCCGGCGCTTCGTTGGCATCCAGACCATATTCCAGCAGCGTGTCCATCGAAATGTGTTCAATCGCGGACATGTGAGTCGCTTTCAGCAGCAATTTCGGGGCCATTCCGGCTTCCAATGCCTCAAGCCAGCGAGGCAGGCACAGGCACCAGCGATCACCGGGCTGCACGCCAGGAAACTGGTATTCCGGAATGGGTGTGGAAAGATCGTTGCCAGCCGCCTTCGAAAATTCCAGAAACTCGGCCGTCATTTCCGCACAGACCGTGTGCATGCCATGGTCGTCGCCGCACGTGTCGCAGGTTCCCGTACGGAAGAATCCTGTCACCGGATCCGACGAACACACCACCAGATCGCCGCCAAATACATTCTTAGCCATGTCGATTCTCTTCCCCTGGCCCCAGCTTCACCGGGCCTGCCTCCCCAAAATCACGGAAGACACCTGCGAAACACGAGCGTTCGCGGGGGCCTGTCCCAATTTTGTGAGGCGCTGATTTTGATCGGCTGATTCCGCCGAATTAGCAGAACCGTCAAGTTCATTCCAACCGGACGCCGATTGTATCTGATGGGGGAACCGTATCGCCATTCATTCATGCCGTTTTGCCGAACGGTCGCCGCGATGACAGCGACGGTACCGGAACGAACGCGACGACTCAGGAACCAGCGTTCGTCCGGCAACAAAGACGCAGTCCGGTCGGGGACAGGATCATGGACAGAAGAAACAAGACATCTGTAGCCGCAAAGTTTTCGCTCGCGGGCCTGTCGCGACGGCGCAAAATTGCGGCCGTGATATTGCTGGTTTTGCTGGGAGCAGCAATATCAGACACCGGCACCCCCGACACCGACGCAACCATTTCACAAAACGAACACGGCACGTCCCACACGGACATGGACGAAATCTCAGCCCTGCTGGACGTGTTTAACGAAGAACAAGACGGCTCAACCGCTGAACGCACTCCAACGGAGCCCGACCCCGTTCACAACACGACGGCCGTCACGCACTTTGACCAGGCCGATCAATCACCCGGCCTGCTGACTATCCCGCCCGCAGCGACCTCCGCAGTGACCACCACCACGAGCACCGCAGCCGAATCGCCGTTTCAGAACGTTTCGCAATCCGCAGACTATCCGGTCGACTCCACTTCGACAGAAGAACTGTCCGCAGACGACGAAACCGCCCTCGATCTAATCCTGCCAGATCCCGACGTCGCCACAACCATCGAAGACGATGCGTTTGAACCCGAAGCACCGCCGTCACAAATCATTGTTCGTCCGGCGGGATCACGACCGACCACCAGCAAGCCGTCACGGACATCCATTCGCTTCACCGGCACCATCTACCCCGTTCAATAGACACAGAGAACAGCATGTACGAAACCTATTGGAATCTCAGCCGCAAGCCGTTTGGTTATCGAGTTGCGGTCGACGACTTGTATCGTTCGAAAGCCGTTCAGTCTGCCGCGCTGCGCCTGCGCTATTGCATCGACAACAATGCCGGGGCCGCTCTGTTGCTGGGAGCATCCGGTCTCGGCAAGTCTAGTTTGGTGCAGCTATTGAAAGCCGATGGAACAGAACTGCGACCGTTCGTCCACGTCGCCTTTCCCCGCCTTTCGCCGTCGGAATTGACTCGCGCTGTCGCCTGCGAACTGCTGCAGCAGGACAACGTAGAAGACCTGCCGACTGACGTGCTGCTGGTCAAACAGTACAACTGTTTGTTAAAGCATGCGAAGCAGGGAAACCATCCCGTCATCGTCTTCGACGAAGCTCACCTGCTAAGCAACGACACTCTTGATGAAGTCGTTCTGCCGCTCTTGAATCTGGCGGACACAGACTACGGCTTACAGTTTTCCGTCATCCTTGTCGGCCAGGCCGTGCTGGGATCTCACATCGCCAGAAACGCGCAACTGCGAGAACGCATCGCCGTAACGGCAACCATGCACGGGCTCTCTGAAAACGAAACGGCCGACTACATTCGCACTCGTCTGGCCGACGCCGGTTGCGAACGAGAGATCTTCACGGACGAGGCCATCTCAGCCGTGATGAATCTAAGCGGCGGCAACCCACGCCGCATCAACCGCCTCTGCGACATGGCACTGCTGGTCGGCTATTCGGATCAGGCTCAACGAATCGAAGGCACAGACATCGAAGCCCTCGCCACCGAAATCTTACCCGCCGCCGCCTGAGTATCGAATTCCACTAAATCGCCCCTTGTGAGAACCGGAGCAACATGTATGGCTAGGGTTGGAACGAGGAACGAGTGGAACCCCCGGGGCTTCCTTCGCTTCGCTCGACAACGTAGAAATCGCACTCGGCGCATTACGACGGGACCGAAGCTCGCTGAGTTTGGGGCGATACGGTGGATATGCTCGATCATGGATGTTCGCTTGAATGATGCGTCCGCGGTCTACCGCGCGGACATTGCTCGCTGGGCGGTGCAATTGCTGAACGATTCGAGATCTGTAGTCGAACGAGTAGGCTCGTACTTCGCAGCCCGGCACCGCTGGCGCGCATCGAGTTGGCGTGCAGATCGATTTAACAGTAGAATCATTTGCTTAGCGTTGTGGACCTTCATCTCATGTCTTTCTGTGGCAATGGCATGACGAATATCAACACCATCCGGCCGAGTTGCGGCCGGTCCATATTCGCATTGATCATCAACCGCCACAACCAGCTAAGGTCGGCGTTATGCCCGTGGAACTGATGCTCATGAACCTCCAATCTCTGAACAAAATTTGCTTCACAATCTGCATTGTCTGCATTGTTCTTGGGACTGTCCTGTCATTGGCAATGATCTGGGGCGAAGTCAGAGGCAACTCGTTTGTGTGGAAGTCGTGGTTGACATTAGGAGTGCTCTTCCTTGCATCTGCACTGACGCTTAGCGTGAGCAAGACATTGGGCGGGCGGACTGGATCCGGCAACAATGAGTGACACCGGGTTCGTACGGTAGTGCTGAGGACGCCATTCTACAGAACGAACAGCACCCAAAAGCGCAGGCTTAACTCGACACCGTTCGCTGTGTTAAGACGGCAGGGTGGCACTATTGATGGTGTGTGTCGATGAGAATTTGTGGTGTGCCACTGGTCCGGCCAAGTGGCACGCAGCGAAGTGGGAACGCTGGTCTGAAGCCACTGTTGGACTCGGGAATTTTGCTGCGGTGCGATATGATTGAGGTGGCCAGTTGGCGCCGCCTGCGAGGCACGGGGAAATTGCTTCGGTCCTCGCCTTCACGCTTCTTCCGATTCCCCGAGCTCTCCGGCCGCCGAAGTCCAGGACTTCCATTCAGGCCACCGCCAGGTAAACTCAAGGGCATCCACGCGTCGCCACTGATGGCCTCGCCGCACAACCAATTCGCCATTGTGGCAACCCGAGTCTTGGTCGGGCTGTTTCCAAGTTTCGGCGCCGCTCGCCACGCCCGGTCGTTATCTCATTAAAGGCAGTTAAAATGAAGTTGTTTTTCGCGGTTGGCGTGATCTGCGTAGGGGCTCTTTGCGTTGGTGCTTCACGACCAGAAGCAGGTTACTCACGGGCTGAATTTCAGGTGGTGCAAGAAATTGCGAACACCAAAGTCACTCTTCTTCAGATTTCTCGTGTTACTGCATTCACGCGCCAGTCGAATGAAAATGAAACAGAATTCCGGGAATTCACACCCGGCGTTGAGGTGATTTATCTTGTTGAACAGATTGACAATGGGCCTAACGCGGAAGCTCATCATGGTACTGCGCAAGTTCTTGAAAACGGCACACCATTGCAACCAGCAGAAGGCATAGTCTCGGGCGGTGCTGGAAGCATGGAAACTTACTCAAGCTCCATGCACATCAACGGATCTGATGTGCCACGCGTAGACGACTCCGCACGCGCCAGGATTGTTCGAGACTACATACGGGGTGTTGTTCCCAAAGGACCAACAGTGGACCTGCGGCTTCAAATTGTAGGCGGATTGCGCGACATTGGATAAGATGGTATAGATGGCAACCTTCAGTGTCAGTGTGATGTTTCACGCTGCTATGTGTGCTGAAATGTTTGAGCCGCGAAAGGATTCCTGCCATGCCTTTGTCCACCAGTTTTGTCGATCATTTCTCTGATGTTACGGATCCAAGGCGCGGTGAGCCGGTCTATCCGCTTCAAAATATTCTGTTCATTGCAGTCTGTGCTGTGATCAGTGGCGCGGATGATTTTGTCGCGATTGCGAAGTTTGGCAGAACGAAACGAGATTGGTTTGCGAAGTATCTCGATCTGTCCGCAGGGATTCCGTCGCACGATCGTTTCAACGCCATCCTCGCTCTGATTCGTCCTGCAGAATTTGAAAAGTGCTTACTGAATTGGATCACTTCTCTGCAGAAAATCAGTGACGGACAAATCATCGCGATCGATGGTAAGACACTCCGTCGCAGCTATGACAAAGCCAGTGGCAAGTCGGCCATCCACATGGTCAGTGCATGGGCCACAGCCAATCATATCAGTCTCGGGCAAGTCGTCGTCGATGCGAAGAGTAATGAGATTACGGCGATTCCCAAACTGCTGGAATTGATCGAGGTTTCCGGTGCTTTAGTGACGATTGACGCCATGGGTTGCCAAACGGAAATCGCGTCGAAGATTGTCGACGCAGAGGCGGACTATTGTCTTGCCGCGAAAGGCAATCAGCCCACGCTACACGCAGGTCTCGTCGCGTTCTTCGCCGACCATTTGGAAGATGACTTTGCACGCTGTCCGGTGCGACGATTTGAAACGAAAGAAAACACCGGCGGCCGCGAAGATTTGCGACAGTATCTGATCTGTCGTGCGCCGGAGGATCTTCCGGACGCACATCGCTGGAAGAACCTGAAGGCGATCGGGATCGCGATCAACAACACTCTCCGCGACGGCAAAATGTGCATCGGCATCCGCTATTACATTTTAAGCCGTTATGTCTCCGGCCGTCGTTTCGCCGAAGCTGTGCGGAGCCATTGGGGTGTCGAGAACAATTTGCATTGGCAACTGGACGTCACTTTCCAGGAAGATCAATCGAGGATCCGCAAAGGCCACGCAGATATGAACTTCAGCATCCTTCGCCGCACGGCGTTGAGTCTTCTGAAAAACGAATCCACAGCCAAGGTGGGGATCAAAAACAAAAGACTCAATGCTGCCTGGGATGAGACATACCTCGCGAAAGTCCTGTTCGGCAAATGACTTAACGTGCAATCCCCCTGGACATCGCTATCGAACCTGAAATCGTTTGCTGGGCACCGCCATTCGGTTTCGGTTCTGGCTTATGGCCCGCAAAGCTCCCTGATCGCGTCTGGTGACACGGGCGGCGAAATTCGTATCTGGGATACTAAAAACGCGAACCAGGAACCCCTGTACCGAGTACTTGCCGGGCATACCGACGAAATCTCAATGTTGAAATTCAATGCTGATTCGTCACGGCTCCTTTCGGCAAGCGAAAGTGACCGCACTGTCCGAGTCTGGGACGTCCTCGCCGAACGGGAACTGGAGATGATCTCGTCCACAAGTTGCAAAAATTTGTCGTGGGTGCCCGGACAGCAAAGACTGATTTTGGCGACCGGGCTCTTGAATCCAGACAGCGTTGGTGGAGTTGGTTTCCAGACGCTAACGACTGTCCAGTTTCTGGGAACGGAAGCGACAACGATAGGCCATTCGATCGACGGGAAGACGAGAGTGACGTTAGATTCGCAAGGCAACTCCGAAAATCGTGATATCGCTGTGTGGTACCCCGCCGCACCACATGTGGTCGATGCATTTGGAAAGGGGATAGAGCTGACTGCCCTCACAGCGGATCGCAGTGGTGCATTGACTGCGACGAAGGACGGATCTCTGGCGTTGTGGGACATTCAGACGGGCAAGGAGACGGGACGGCTTGTAGACCGGAGTCTCGTTATAGAGCGGACGAGGTTTCCACGCTTCACAACTCTGGCAATTTCACCCGATGGCAAGTTTGCAGCATCCGCCACAAAGGACAAACACTTGCAGTTCTGGCGATTGCCGGATCTACCAATGCCAAAGGGGCAGTTGCGGCGATTTGACGTCTACGAAACCGTGCACGTAGTTAACTTTTCATCAGACGGTAAATCAGTGGCTGCGGGCTGCAGAACGGGAATCAAATACAGAAACCTCGACGAAAAGAGAGTCTACACCTACGAAGACGTGATTAATGTCAAGCAACCTGTGACCGCATTGGCTTCCACAGGGGACGGCCACGGGTATGCATTTGCAACTGGCCTGCCGCGAAGTCAGAGCAACTTTCTTGCCGTGCAACTTCTACCGCGCTGGCGACGCAACAGTTTTGGCCGCACGATTAAGAAAAGCCAAGGCCATACTGACGCAATCACTGGAGTCGTTCTCCTGGATAACGACAGGCAGATGCTGTCCGGATGCCGTGATGGAACACTGCGGTTCTGGTCCGTCGATTCAGGTATGGAGCTCGACGCGATTGACGTAGATATTCCTATCAACAGTATTGCAAGATCGCCAGATGGCCGTCGACTTCTGGTCGCTGGTGATGATAGCGCCGTCCGCGTATTCGACTTGGAAACCAAAGTCGAATTGGCGGTGCTTTCGGGGCATTCATTCCTTGTTCAACAGGTGAGTTGGTCGCCGGACGGTGCATACTTTATATCCGCGGGCGGCGACGGCAGCGTGCGGGTGTGGAACGCTGAGACACTGCAGACTGTTCATGTACTGACGGGACACGAGGATCGCGTGAACTCCGCCAGGCTAACGAATTACGGACGTTTCGCCGTAACTGGCGGCGAAGATGGTACGGTTCGCTACTGGGATGTCGTTGCCAGGCAGGAGATTGCCGTGTTTCGCGGACACACTGGACCAGTACTATCTATTGACGTCAATACACTTGGGACCAGAGCCGTCTCCGGAGGCCTCGATCGCACGATTCGTGTATGGAGCCTCGACAGGGCGGCCTGGAATTCTGTAGGCGACCGAATAGAGCAAGAGCCCACAGAAGAAGTCCCATGAGTAAGACACCAGCGGACCACATCAGCGTGCAGCGACGTTTTATAAATCCGCGCCGAGTCGGAATATGGATCTTTATAACGCTTTTGTGCGCACTCACCATATGGCAGTGGCGAGCGCGCAGTGATCACGGGGAAGCCATGCAACAACTGGCCGATGCACTCCGCGAAGTCGACAGGGCAACGCGAACGGAATTTACGCTCGCCGAGGCAGAAGCAATGCTGAATTCATCTGCACGGGTCGGGCCGATTCAACAATCGGACGAAACGATGGTTGCGCATCGCTGGAGAGGACCTTTCCGCAGTTACACGATTCGGCTGCGTATTGATGCTGATGGCCAGGTTGTTTCATTCGATTCGGAGTCCATAATCCCGGATCCTGTCTCAACGCAGACCCTAGCTGACAATCTTTCTACGGATGATCTTGAGATTCGGCATCGCAATAAGATTTTCTCCGACATTGACTTGATGATCGAAACGGCCAAGGTGCCAACTCCCGGCGGACCAGGTCGAAAAGCAAATGCCCGCGTTCGTGAAATGCTTGCCGGGGATCTCATCGATCCATTTGCACCAGTTGCCGACACGATCGTGCAGTCGGAATTTGTGAAGCAGCGAATTGATTGGTACCGCCGTCAATGGCTGGATAGTTTTCGCCAACATTCGCAGAAGAAGCCACAGTGGTCGGAACTAGCCGAATCGTTTCTTGCTACGGCAGCGGATGAAGTTGGGGCGAACGGATTCAACCGCGCCGTTGAGGAACGAATGGAATCCGCGATCACAGACTTGATCAAGGCAGAATGTGACGATCCACTTGTACTTGTCGTTATGCAACAACTGAGGCATAGTGGCCGCCGATACTACTTTAAAGCCCCCGCCGGCCTTATCGATTCATTCTACAGTTCCAGCTACCCCGCCAACGTCGCATGGCTGGCTGCATATCCTGGGTTTGATGCAAGGGAACTGCTTCGGCTGCAGGCGATGCAAGCACCGGACGGGGCGAAGCCCAAGCACGATCTGCTAACCGTCGACGACCCGATCCAGATGCGAATTCTCTATGGGCGCCTTGCGGGAGACACCGACATTTCCCTGCAACATGGAGATTCAGAATTTGAGCGCCAGACCGATTTGCCGCTCGTGCTGGCGACTCAGAATCCATCTCCCTGGTTGCAGCACATGCTACTGGCATCGATCAAACTGGCCGGGCAAGATTGGGACATGGCACGGGCCTGTCTGCGGAATGGCTGGTATGTTATGCGAACGAATCCCGAAGCACCCGGGCAGCTTTTTGCACTAAACGCTTTGCACCATCAGTTTGACGGAGATTCGGTACCGACGAGCGCGAAGGAAGTTGACCTCTGGTTCTCACTAACCACTCAGGCACAGGTTGACTACCCGCCATTGTATGTTGCGAACCGGAATTGGTTGTACCGAAAGCATGGCGCTTCCTACCGTCTGATGATGGAATATGCCGAGCGGTGTCTTGCGACGAAGCGTTTCGACACGGACATTCCATTGCAGTTTTTGCGAGTCATCCAAGAGCTTGCGTATCACGCCAATCGTGACAGAGGAGTCCCGACGCGGATGCGTTCACGCCAACACTATGCAACGCCGTCGATCCATGCAGGTCTGCAGAAGCTGGTCCGCGGCTATGAGTCGCGCACGGACCTGACCTGGCTGAAGCACTACTTGTGTTGCTCGGCATATCTGACCGGTCAGTTTGACGAAGCGGTCGCTCTCCTGAAGGAATCAGACATGCAGTTGAATCCGGACGTGATTGTGGAGTGCCAGGTGACACCACAGGAAATCCAGCAGGCCTCTGTAGACTGGCAACAACCGTTTCAGCCTTGCTTTCAGAAATCGGTCTGCCAATTGGGCTTCGTTGAAGGCGGGAATTCGCTGATCTGTCTGGACCGAAACGGAGTGGCCTACCGGCTAAACACATCGTCGGGAGCCATTGAAGGCAGGTCGTCTGCAGACGACAACTTGCTCGTGGTTTCAGCAGCAACGGACGGCCCCAACCTCGTCGCATACGACAGCAATGAAACGGCATCGATTCGAGACCTGAAAACATTCGGCCTGGTCCGAAAACTATCGCTTAGCGGTGACAACGCCCGGATGTACGCGGTGGCTGGCAGAAAGGAATATTGGTTCACGACCCATGACAACGCTGATGGCAGTGGGATTACGATTACGCCACACCGACTCAACGATGGATCGGCGGAACCGGGCTTCGCAGCACCGCACGTTTACGCGATGCAGTTCGATATCGCCGCCCGGGAACGGCGGATCGCATTCATCGGTGTACTGCTAAATCCAGTTACCGGGCAGAATGAAGCACATGCCGACGTGTGGAACCAGGATAGCGGAGAGCGCATACTGACCATTCAGCCGTTTACAGCAGGAACGGAGCAAGTTGCCATTTCCGCAGACGGAGCGATCCTTGCTGTGTCAGGAGCTGACTGGCAGGCCTATTCTGACACGGGGGGCTGTTTTCTCCGGGAGTCCTCCGTGAAACTTGTCGATATCAGTACCCGAATTGTGAGGACTGAACTGAAGCATCCCGGCACGGTGTCCACTCTGATGTTTCTTGACGAACATAGCCTTCTGGCCACTGGCTGCGCAGATGGTATCGTGAGGCTATGGAATTCAGTCACTGGCGAATTGGTCACCAGGTTCATCGGACATAGCCGAGGCGTGTGTTCACTGGCCTGGCTGCCTGAGAAGAACAAGCTTGCGTCGAGTGATGAAGAAGGCCGCATCCGACTTTGGAGTGTCGATGGCTCATCGAAACAGCTCCAGATTTCCCTCAATTCATGGGCATTCGGCACCTTGACCCGAATCGACATGGATCCTGAAACGCAGGATCTGCTGACCGAAAGCAGGGAAGAAGGGGCGTTACGGTGGCTCGCGAAGTCAAATTATCAGACTCATCAACCGGCATCCAAGGGCCCTTGGCAATGGACGTCAAAGAACGAGTGCCTTGTGGTCCGCAGTCCGAGGGTGAGCAGAGATGAAAGCATAGAATCACAGCAAAAGCCCTGGGCGGTGCAGATTCTGAATGCTGACACCGAGCAGGAAATACAAACCATCAAGGTGGTCTCGAAGGAATTCGTCAAGGCTGTCATTTTTCCGTACGGCGACTCGGCGGTGACCACCGGAACTTCTGCAACCATCTGGAACTTGCGGACCGGAGAACCCTGGCCGTGGGGAATCCTGACCGGTCACCATGGCGTTGTCAGTCACATCAGCTTGTCCAAGAACGGGCGACGGCTCGCAACAACCTGCCGCCTGCCGAAACCGGAAGTCTGCATATGGGAACTACCGGAGGACTTTAATGATCCCAAAGCAAAGGCAAGGCTCGTTTTACAGTTTGAACCGAAGCTAGCCCTCAGTTACCACGAAGGTGCGACACTTTCGCCGAGCGGCAGTGAATTCCTGATCCCAAATTCCAGCAAGTCCAGCCAGCTATGGGACGTTGCAACCGGAAAACTGCGGGGGGCTGTGGATGGGCGATCTGCTTCGTTTTCTCCGGACGGAACACGTTTTGTAGTTGAGGACAGCGATGTAGGTGCCGTCGTGTACGACACCGTTACGCTCAAGCCGGTCAAAAGCATACCAGTGTATGGTGGTCGTCCGCACCTTCTGCGTTGGGGGACTGACGGCTCCAGAATCTATTTCTCGGTCTGCGGTGTGGTGTCTGCGATCGACTTAAAGGCTGGCACCGACTTACTACGCGCAGCACCCGACCGGTAGGGAGCTGGATTTGTTTTTTTGGGGGGGGACTGAGCTTAGGAAGCTCAGAACGAGGCAGTTGCTGGCACGTCTCCACGTGTCGGTGACGTGTGGCATTGAACAAACTTCGTGGTAGTTTTCGAAGACACAGGCAGCAGGGGGATTTCGAGATGGCATCAGCTCTTCAGATCGACTGGCAGGGATGCTGGGTGTCGCCGGGTGTTTGTTTCCGGTCACTCCACAATCGTCGCCAGTTTCGCCGTAGGCAGGCGTCGTTGAATGGTTGCGTAGTATGTCAGCAGCGGCTGGCGTAGACCCTGCTTTGAAAGGTCCTCAACCAGCTGACGATTTCGTAGGCTGCAATTTGCCACTCGTCGCCATATCCGCATCGCGTCCTCGTGGTCGCCCTGAACGGCCGCAATTGTCGCAATCCGTCCCAGCCACTGAGGAGTTTCTGACGAAGTGAGACGTGCATTGGCCAAACCGAAGATCGCGTCTGCTTTGCGCCAATCTTTCAAGGCGAGGTACGATTCCAAAAGCGTGAAGTTTGCCTTCCGGCGAACGTCGTTATCCGTTGTTTTCTTTGCGGCATGGACAAGCGACCGAACGGATCGTTGAGTCTGCTTGATTCGGTTGAGAACCCATCCAAGCGTGGCTGCTCTTGATGCATCCGCATCATCAGCAAGCGCGAGTTGTTCGGCATGCGTGCAATGGGCGTCCAGAGACTGTGGTCGTGCCGCTTGAAGCATTCGCCACAGCAGGCGTTCTTCGGTATGCCCCCATTCTTCGCGTCGGGACAGCCAGCCCCACAGTACGTCCTGGTTTGTGTTGACGTACTTTGCCAAATCGAATGCCATCGACCTTGCGGCTCCTTCCGATGATGCAGAATCGGCGGGCGCTTCTTTCATCTCTGAAAGCAACAATTTCACCGCTTCAGCATGTCGATCCTGTTGAATCAGGAATCTCGTCAGATCACCCAACAGCCACCGTCGCATGTCCGCTTTCCCTTTGCCACGAGTTGGTCCAGCAGGCTTGCACAACTCCAGGCCACGTCGCAAGGCGGATTCCTGCTCCTTCACCTCGCCCCGACCTCGGAAATACGTAGCTCGTTTCCGCCAGTACTTTGGATCGTCCCTGTTTTCCGGTTCCTGCTCGCGAATGCGACCTTCAATCACGTGAGCTCCCGATGCGGCCTGCACCATCCCGGAAAGGTGCAGGTTCAGTGGCAGGTCATTGTTTTGCCGCATCTCGGCCGCTTTGACCATCACCGCCTGTGACTCATCAGCCTTACCCAGTTTGAGTAGGCACGCCGCTAGTTCTTCCAGCAATGTGACGGCAAAGAATATTCGGCCTCTTTCGACCGGCATACCGACACCCTGACCTCCACCGTAAAGCCGCATGAGTTCATCAGCAGTGACGTTCGTTTCTATCGCGCGACGCAGGAATGCTTCGGCCGGAACCGGCTGTTGGAGACCCACTAACAGGGACGCAATCGTTCTCTGGTCAGTTGCCTGCGCAGGTCGACATACCTTTGCCATCCAGTTCAATGACTTCGGCATGGCTTGCGACTCAATAAAGCGTACGGTGTCCAGCGATTTGAGATACTCAATCGACAACGAGGCGTTCTTAGGCTCAACTCGCACTGCGGCTTCCAGTTTCTTCAGTTCAGCCGAGGCTCTGCCCATCTCAGCAAGCTGTTGCAATCGCAACCGCCGCCAAAAATCAATCGGCCGCGTTGGCTCGAAATGCGTGTCCCACTGGCCGTCGTCGTCGGGGCCTTTACGATCCGTCGCAGCTTGATCGTACGCACGAACTGATTCCACCCGCGCATCGAGCCACGCGATCAACTGCTCGTCAGTCCACAGTGGCTGATCGCCGGCTCGATAATGTTGCAGCAAACGGTTGTCCAGCGAAAAGTCATGAATCTGCGGAGCGAACGTTTCCACCAATACCCGAGCAACGTCCCATGCCTTGTGATCGTCCGTGGCCTGGTGATAGATGCCGTTGAGTAGATGAAGCGACACGTCTGGATTCAGTCGGCGGAGCGTCTGCAGCGCGTCACTGGCTTCATCGTCGAGCGCAGCTCGCATGCAGATATCGATTTTAATGATCGCCGCACGAGGCGTTTTCGGTTCGCTTTGTAGCAGCTCCGAAGCCCAGTCGACCAGATTCTTTTCCTCAGTGACAAGCTGCCGAGCAACGCTGTTGTCAATTTCCCACCAATCGAGTTCTTCGGCGGAAGCATGTGAACTAATTGGCGTGCCAACGGGCAGCTGTACGGTCAACACAACTACCGTAGACAGCAAGCATTTCGTTACCGATAACATCAGCGACTCCTTGTAGCCGAGCCATCTTAACCAGCAACTCCAGTCGCTGCCAGAATAACCACGAGACGCGGTGCAGCTACCGACCTGAATAGACCAGCCGTTTTAGTTTCGATGCCTGAACCCAACTCGCCCCATGAACTCGCTGCTGCGGGTTCGCTTACGGGCTGCTGATTTCGTTGTATCGGTGGCATTGTGCCGCCGCCTGCATCATGGGCGCAGGCAGTTTCGGCCGGCGGTCTTTGCGGCTAGTGTTTGGCGGCTGACGCTTTCCAGTAGTTGTTGGCGGGACTGGTGTTCGGCGTTTTGTTGGGCGACTCCGATGCTCATCGTAACGTGGAATGGTATGCCGGCCGTTGATTCGAATTGTGTGCGTTCAACGGATTCGCGAAGGCGTTCCAGGATCCTGCGTGCATTAGTCAGGTTGGTGTTTCTGAGGACTACCAGGAACTCTTCACCGCCGTAGCGGCCGACCCAGTCTGTTGAACGGATGTTCGCTTTGATGATCGAGCACACTTGTTTCAGAACGCGATCTCCGGTCGGCCAGCCGTGGGCTTTATTGACGTCGCCAAAGTTGTCGATATCGATCAGGCCGACAGACAGTGAGATTGAACCGCAGCCTGCAGCCTGTACGTCTGATTCCAGTTGGCGGTCCAGGTAGCGGCGGTTGCGCACCTGCGTGAGCGAATCGGTGGTCGCGTGGTGCTTCAATTCCATAATCAACTCACGCCTTCGTTTCGAAGCCGTGAGTTGGCTGGTCTTTCTGGCGGCATTCATGTGCAGCCGACAGATGCGGTATTCGATCAAACTCCACGGGCTGCCGACGAGGCAAAGGTCGTCACCTTCTCGCAATAGCTGGGTGGCCGTTACAATCTGATTGTTGTCGGAAATCAACAGTGTTGGCGCGGCGATACATTGCCGACTATCCTCATTTCCCAACTCATTTATTTCGGGGAAAACATCCCGTACAAGAACATCATACGGTTTCTCGACGTTGCCAGGTTCATGAATTCGTAGTAGCGGCGAAGTGGAAGGCGGCTGTTTGGAACGCCAGCAGACTTCGATTGGTTCGGGCAGAGAGAACATTGTGGGCCGTTAAGCTTGAGTACTGGTTTGGGTGTCACAGAACTTGTCTGCAGCAACAACCCAAGCATAGCACGCGACTTGCCACATTTCTTCCGCGAACAATGCTGTGTCGCGCATGTTGAATATGAGAAACGGCTCAGACTCGTATTCCCGACCGAGCATGTTGCAAGAAGGCAACATTCAGTCAGTGGCAACAACGGGTGTGGGGGCAACAGCGCGGAAGTTAGTCATCGCGTAATCGCGCCCGCTCAAGCGTCGATCGACTGGCCGCCAATTCTAAATGGCGTCGTGCTTACGGCTGACGCTGCGCCGGCGTTGTCAGGCGACATCCGCAGTGGACGCCATCAGTCGAAAAGGTCGAGAAGTTGTTGAAAGCGATCCTGACTGGCCTTGGCGATCGACTGATAGGTCTGGTCATCTACACCGAGCGCCATAATGGCATCGGCTACGGACTCCAGAGTGTCGATCGATACGTCAGGGTGACCATCATTCTCCAGAGCAATCTGGTTGGCCAAAATCACGCCGTTCCACAGGTCCTGTTCCCAGTCTGGCGGATTGTGGTGGTTCTGGATAGCCATGGAAATCTCTTCCGGCAGCTTCCAGTGTCGCGTGACCACTGCGCCGGCGAGGGCATGGTCCACGCCGAGAATCTCACGTTCGGCATCGATAGAACAACGGCCGGGGTGAGTCGCTAAAAATTCAGCCATCAAGGCTGATCGCTCGGGAGTCAGGTGCCGGGCTAAAATCAGTTTTCCGAAATCATGCAACAGCGCGGCTGCACTCAGGCCCGATCCAAACTTTGCAACACGCCGAGCTGCCAGTTCCTCTGCCGCGGCAACGCTGGCCACGCAATGACGCCAATAGCTTTGTGTTGTTAGTCCGAATGCGGACAAATCAGCTTCGGCTGGTGGTTTCCCCGTCGTTGACAGTGCCAATGTGAGGATGGTGCCGGATCCGAGTCGCACGATCGCGTCGCCAACGGTTGCCGCAGGCCGAAATATGCCGCACGCTGCAGAATTGGCTAGTCGCAGAAGTTTTGCGGTGAGGACTGGATCGAGCGCAATAACTTTGATCAGCTCACTGACTTCGAACATCGGATCGCCCAGAATATCGATAATTCGGGACGTTGTGTTCGCCAGGGGCGGAAGTTCGCGCGCAGTAGCGGCCAATGCCTCAGCAGATAGCCGCGATGACTGAAAGCGTATCATAGTGCGAACTCAAGGTATGCGATTGCAATGATTGAACGCCGTGCCGCTCACTTCAAAGTACTCCACAAAAATGTCTCCGCGCACGACCTCTATATCTACACAATCGACGTTCGGCTCACTTAGTGTTTTGAAAGAGCGTTAACTTTAGCCAAGTTGGCGGGACTTCCCGCCCAACCCTGCCCTGCGTAATTGCAGCAGCCCTCAAGCTCGTGGCTGGCACTATGTACATGGGGAAAAACGAGCGGGAGGTTTCCCGTCCACGAGTCATTCAGGATCAGAAGGTATTTCAATCACGGTTTCTTCGAGCGCATCGTGAGGCGTTCCCGAAATCGCCGTATCGTCTTCTGTCATGCTTTCATCACTGGCGACGGTTATAAGCGTTGACGCCTGGTCGGCAGCCCCCGTGTGCAAAGGCCGTTGCTGCCACCATTCTTCCGCCTTCGCCCAAGTCCAGCTTCGTGCGTTAGGAAGGTCTTCGAGGGCTTTCAGCATTTCATCGGGGTCGGAAAACCGATCTTTGGGATCTTTCTGCAGGCACTTCAGAACGACGGCCTCAAGTTCCGGACTGGCTTCAACTCCGATGTCAGCAAATGCGGGAGGCGGCTGCGTGGCGTGCGCGATCACCAACTGGGGAACATTCTGCAGATCGAAGGGCGGTCTGCCTGCCAGAATATAACAAGCAGTTGCACCGAGTGAGTACAGGTCACCGCGACTGTCCGGCGATTGGCCTTTTGCCTGTTCGGGACACATGTAGCGCGGCGACCCCTGAAGTTGGTCCGAATTTGCGAGTTCAGGCCGATTGTCCGAATTCAGTGGACGCACAAGGCCGAAGTCCAGCAACTTGACGACGTCGAACCGTTCGCCAACGTGCGCGAGAAAGATGTTGCTTGGCTTGATGTCGCGATGCACAAGTCCGTGAGCCGCTGCTTCGCGCAGAGCACTGCAAACCTGCCTGAGGATAAAGATAACTCGTTCTTCCGGCATTGGGCCGTGCTTTCGAACAACCTGGCTGAGGTTGCAGCCGTGCAAGTGTTCCATCACATAAAAGAAAGTGCCTTCTGCGGTCTGTCCGTAGTCGAAAACCTGCACGGTGTTCCAGTGAGTGAGCGTGGCCGTCGCCTGGACTTCTCGTTCGAACCGACTGAGCATGACTGGATTTTCTGACATGTCCGCTCGAATCACCTTCACTGCGCAAAGTCGTTTAAGCAGTCGGTGTTCGGCCAGATAAACGTCCCCCATTCCTCCACTGCCGATTTTTTCGCGAAGGCGGTACTGGCCCAGCTGTTCCGCCTTCAGTGCTCGATTGCGCCAACGATTCATGATGGCGGTGCCGTAGATTGCGCAGCCAGCACCAACGGCCAGTGCCAGAAGGTTGCCGGAAAATACGCCGCTGGCCGTAACGTGACTCTGCCGAAAATCGCGGACGGCCCGCATGGATGATTCGTTCATTCCGATCACGAAGCCTGGCGTGACTGCCATCAGAAACACCATCACCGCCGCTCGCCCTGGCGTGTTGGGAATAAACATTCCATAGATCATCATCAGCCCGAAGGTGGCAATGATTTGGTCTTTGACAGCCGCCACAAACGACACTGCCGTAAACGTGATGTCTTCTGCCGATTGAGGCGTCAGCATGGTGAGTTGATTTAACTGGTTGTAAAGCTGCACGCCCAACTGCAGCGACATACCCAGAAAGATGCCTGTTTCAACGGAGCGCAGCCAAAAATATGACGTCGTCCGCGGACTGTACAGCCAGGCCGAAGCGACAAGCAGCGCTGTTAAAATAACTCCATCGAGAGGCACAGCCGAACCGTGCAGAATCAGGGAACGGATCGTAAACGCGCCCTTGGCCAATAGTAACACCGTTGCGGCTGCGCGGATGCGGCGACGCAGCAGTGCCTGATCGGCCGTTTCGCTAACGCTGGAATCGGTTTCTGCAAACCGCAGTCGCGCTTGGTTGGCTCGAAACGTGATCAGTTCGGACAGCGACTGGTAGATTCGGGCCAGCAGCCCGAGCGCGGGTTTCATGTGAGTGGAACTTATTTAGTTGCGAGGCAATTCAACACACACCAATCGGCCGGCGGCATTGCGACCGTAAACCTTACCATTGAGCAGCACGGGCACCGTCCAGCAGCGACCCGTCAGGAATTTTGATCGAGCCAATTCTTCAAAACTTTCGCCAGATGCCTTCGCCACGACCAGCTCACCTTTTTCGCTCAGGATCAGCAACTTCTCATCTGCGACCATCAGCGAACCACAGCCAAGGCCTCGCTGCTTCCACTTCACGTCGCCCGTATCAAAGTCCATGCAGGTGAGCGTGACGACGCGGCCGAGGTTGGAATTGCCATCCATGCCGTACAAATTCCCGTTCAGCAGAATGCTGTTATTGAAATGGTTTCGCATCTGTTTATTGGAATAGATTTCCTTCAGTGCTTTGCCATTGAATTCAAACAATCCACAGCCAACGTTGTACCCCGTCGAAATGTAGATCCTGTTGCCGTAGATGATAGGCGTGGTGGAATTTGTGCGAAACGGTGATTTCCACGGCGTGAACGCAACTTCAGTTGCGTCGTCGCTGCGGCTAATGCGCAGTCCGTCACAATCGAGGCTTGCCAGCAAACTTTCGCCATCGTGGGTGAAGGAACGGACGGCTCCATAGCCGGCCGTATGTTTATCTGTCTGCCACAATTTTTTGCCACTAAGCTTATCGAAAGAAACGATCCGGCCGCCCTGCAGAATTAACTGCTTGCCGAGAATCAAGGGCGACGAATTGAAGCCCCATTCATGCAGTGGGACACCGAGTTCCTGTTGCAGGTTCTGTTCCCAAACGACCTTGCCCGTCTTACGCTGCAGACAGATCAACCGACCATCAACGCTTAGCGTGTACACATATTCGCCATCGATCGTTGGAGTTGCTCCGGGGCCACCTTCGTATAGGTTGGCATTCAATTCTGCTGGATAGCTGTGCGACCAGACGACTGTTCCATCGTCCGCGTTCAAGCACCAAACCGTTTCTTTGCCGTCGGCGTGGCCCATTGAGTAAAGCAACCCGTCGACAATACTGACGGAACTAAACCCGGTACCAATTTCCTTCGACCACCGCACAGGCAGCCCGTCTTGGGGCCAATCTGTTGACCATCCACTTTCAGCCGAGACGCCGTTAAGGGTAGGTCCCATCCAGTTGGGCCAGTCGGCGGCCTGAAGAGGCACGGTCAGGCATGCGACAAAGACGGCGATGATTGAGGTCGTTTTTTGAATGGTGTGCATGTGGTAATTATACAGAAATATCGGCGGCTGTCGGCCTTGTTCAAGCGAAAGGGGCAATGGAGCGTCCCGACTCGCAACTGGTTGGTGGTCGAGGAGTTTTTATACAGCTGCAAACGAAAAGAAGCCCGGCTTTGGTGAAAAGCGGGGCTTCTTAAGGTGTGGTCTGTTGGACAGCTGGGCTCGCGAACTAACCCGCGTTGCGTAGCTGGCCGACAATGCGTTCGAAGTCGTCGTTAGAACCAAAATGGATCACGATCTGACCGCTATCCTGCTTCTTCAGTTTCACTTCCACTTTCGCCGCCAGCTTTTCACGAAGACTGTCCTGCAAAGAAATGACGTGCGGCGTCAGTTCCGGCTTTGCTGATTGTTGCTGAGGTGTCTCGTTGCCCTGAGGTGCGGGCTGTTCGGCTGGTCCCTTCAGGATCGCTCGCACTGCTTCTTCTGTTTTGCGAACGGAAAGCTGCTGTTCCTGAACCTGCTTGGCAAGTTCCACTTGAGCGTCCGCTGGCAACGCCAACAGAGCTCGCGCGTGGCCGCCGGAAATACGTTCCTGGCGGACAGCGGTTTGAACTTCTTCGGGCAGTTCCAGCAACCGTAGCATGTTGCTGATCGTCGACCGGTTCATGCTCAGCTGTTTGCCGAGTTCTTCGATCGTGCCTCCGAAACGTTCGAGGTATTCCTTAAACGCGACCGCCTTTTCGATGACGTTCAGGTCTTCGCGTTTCAGGTTTTCTTCGATTGCCGCTTCGCAAACCTGCTGATCTTCCAGCACGACAACGCGACACGGAATTGTTTCCAAACCGACTTGTCGAGCGGCTCGCCAGCGACGTTCGCCGGCGATCAGCTGATAATTGTCCCCGTTGGCTCGTACCAGCAGCGGTTGCAAAACGCCATGTTTGCGAACGCTTTCCGCGAGTTCGTCGATCGCTTTCTGATCGAATTCACGGCGCGGCTGGAACGGATTGCGTTCGATGAGCTCAACACTCACTTCGTCCTGTTCGGGCGAATGCAGCTTGATTGCCGGTGCGGCCTCGCTTCCCGAATGAGGGTTGCTGCCGAGTAGTGCATTCAGGCCGCGACCAAGTCGACGCTTCATCGGCGACTGATCGGACTCGGGTACTGAAACGGTCTGCTGTTCTTCCATGGCGTCGTTCTCTGCGATAACCGAGTAAGGCTTGGCAGCACCAGCATGACGGCTGGTGACGTGCGGGTCACACGCATGATATCGACACAACCCGCGCAGCCGATTCAGTCGTTAGAACGCCTTAACGGTCTGGTAAGATAGGACGTCTTTTCCGGCTGCTGTCAATTAACCACTTGGCGATTTCCAACTTGCTGCACAGGGGCGCGGTTCGCTGGAGCACCGGCGACCGGCTTGTTCATCCGGACGGCTGCTGCCGTCTGGGGCTTGTTGTAAATCACCATTTTGAAGGCTTTGACGCCGTTCAACGGTGTACCACCCTTGGGATCCTGCGCACGGACGTGATACGTGTCGGTCTGCTTTGGAGCCGGACCGCCGTCAATTTTGCTGATGGACTCCGCCGGAATGCCGACGGAAAGCAGCAGCTTTGTGGCCACGTCGTGAGGCATGCCGATCACGTTGGGCACGGTTGCCAAACCAGGTTCTTTTTCTTTGGCGGACGGTGCTGGCTGATCCTGTCCCGGCTGAATGACGTGAATTTTGTAGTCTCGCGGCAACTTGGGATCCCACGGGTTCTTGCCGAGCAACTTCTCAATCAGTCCGTTCTTATTCACTTCCATATCCTGGAAGGCGTAGTGCGTGGCTTTCGTTCCCGCTGGATTCACCAGCTTCACATCATTGGGCAGCCATGTTTCTGTGTTCAACATCACATCTGCCTTACTCCAGTTTTGAGCATCTCCGCGTGTAAGCGGCGTGGCTTCGATCCAAACGAATGTGCGCGCTGGGCGAAAGTCCCGCTTAATAGTCATCGCAAATCGCTTCACGGCATCCTGCGGAGGCAGGCCGAACAAAAACGGCAGCGGGCTGTTCATAATTCCCTGACCGCGATTTTCCGGCGGAAGATTGACGACACGAGCCTCTTTCTTGGGGTCATCAATGTCGAAAACTCTGGCTCCGTCGCAAATCCAGCGCTCCGGATCGTCTGATTTCAACTGGAACGGCTTGCCGTCTTTGGTCCGTTCGACCTTAGTTTGAGTCTTACGTTTTTCGAGGATGTCGTCGGTGATGTTGACTCCCACCACGTCGATGCGGCCCTTGTCGGGAGCTTCGTACCAGAATTCACCTGTCGCCAGCTTTTCGATTCCGAACGTGTAGTCGTACGACCGGCGCTGGTGTTTCCCATGCAGCTTTTTGACGCCTTTGCTGCCGTCGGCCCATTGGCCCAACAGCACCCACAACTCTCTCGACACCTGCGTCTTCGCGGCTGGCTGTCGACCATCGGGTTCCTGAGCCGTTAAGACTCTGCCGGATGCACTGAATGCAACCAGAACCAAAAACGAAGTAGTAACGACAGTGGTAGTGTTGAAACGGAGCATCGGACTCCTTCCGATGGAAGTATTCGAAGGCGGAAAATCGGACTCGTGGTATCAACAATCAGCGATCCTTCGCCTGCTGACCACCAGCCGGCACCCCACTTGAGGCGCAATGATGTTCCGACCGTAAGTGACGACGGAACGGCCTTATAATAGGTGACGGAAATCGCGGGAATACCGAATTCGAAATGCATCCTGGATCGGTAACCGACGTTTACAAACTGCGCAAGCTGGGAAGGGCAGAAAGTGCGAGTCGGTTGTTTAGACCGGCAATATCTGCGGGATGCGGTGTGGTCAGCGTAGTGACGCACAGCTCGAATTTCTGTTTGCACACGACAATTGGCATCAGAGAGGTCAACTCACAGGCCGTAGGTGGGTGTGTCCAAACACGTGTCGGCGGTCTTTCTGCAACTTCTCAGGCTGCCGTTTCCACGGTACAAAAGCGATTTTGCCTGCGTCTCTTGCTCTTATGGTGCTGTTTCCGTGCGTGAACGGCGGCGAAACCAAATGTCCAACTGGCCAGGAAATTTTGTCGAAATGCCAAGCCGTCGAACCAATTGGTGTTTTTCGAAGCGAATGTTGGTCACATAAGGTGATGCGTGTGAACAACTTACGACGCCGCACGGAAATTCTCTCCCAAATCTAAAAGAACCCGGTAAACTTCCCGAACCACTGTGACGTTTGTGATGTCATAGCGGCATGGCAGAGATTTTCGAAAGACTCCGCCATATTTTTTTTTAGTCAGGCCAGTGGCCTCAAAGCACTCACCCCGCTTTGCTCTCCCAACGGGTGACTGAACTTTCGGGTTGTTGTTTTCTGATGTGAGCCACGCTTACAGCAGAGACACCGGAAGTTTCTCACAGTTCGGCGAATCGCATGTGCATTCGCCAAATCAGCGTCGTGACAAACGCGACGCAACGCAATGGACCGTACTTGCCCTCATCGGGCGCGGGACGACTTACAGGAAGGCAGAACAATGCTGCTTACAAACACAACGATTACTCAGACCACCACCGCAACCGTTGCCGCCGGCAATGCGATTGTGAGCGGCGTCGAGTCACGTGGTTGTTTTGCCTGTCCCGCACATATTGCAGACCAACCATCCGAGATGTCGGTGGCGAAACGCATAAGCGTCCGCCGCGAACGGCGCTCCGGAAGAGTCCTGCCAGCGATGTATTTGAGTCATTCGAAGTCGTGGCAACAGCCATGGCTAAGTGAGCTCAAACCGCTACAGGCCAAACCGGAAGTCCTACTCGGACTCGCGTTGGGCTTAAGTCTTAGCTGAAGCGACAACCTCAGCCTCCCGTCAGTCTCTGACGAAATCTGATTCGCTTCACCGCCAGACCTCAGCCTGCCGGACCGGACACTTGTTCCGCGTCTTCGTGTGCTTTGGTTTTCGACGGCTTTGACTTTGCTTCCGCCATCTTTCGGCGACCGGCAATTTCTCGCCTTCGTTTGGCTGTCTGCAATTTCTCTGTGCTCTGATCATCTTTTTCGTCCCGGTACGAAACCGGACATCGATCGAGCGTTCTTGTACGGTTCCACACCGACGGCAGTGCCGTCTTCCAGACATGGAGTCTGAATATCATGTCTCCTGACACAATTTTCAACATCGTTGTTCGCGCTCAAGCGGGCGATACGGGTGCCTTTGGTCAGCTTTTTGAGCACTTCCAGTCTCGCGTGTTCGGAATCGCCATGCAGCGATTGCGGAACACGGCGGAAGCTGACGAAGTTACTCAGGAAGTTTTTCTGCGAGCGTTCCGGAAGCTGGCTCAGTTGAAGGAACCGGCTGCGTTTGCGGGCTGGCTGTGCCAGATTGCAACTCGGCTTTCCATCAACCGAGCTGTCCGACGTCCGCCGGAAACGGCCTGCGAACCTGCTTCGTTTGAAGTTTCGCAGCAGTCACCTGATACGGCGGCTAACGACCTGATGCAGTTGGAAGATGCCGAACAGCTTCGCGATGGTTTGGATCGTCTTGGCGATCTGGACCGACGCACGCTGATGGCCTTCTACTTCGACGGTCAGTCGTTGAAGGAAATGAGCGTCGTGTTTGACAGCCCGATCGGCACGATCAAGCGACGTCTGCACACAGCTCGACATCGTCTGCACGACGTGCTGACAACAATGCAGCCCGCCTGAATGTCTCTGACAACTGGCGGTGAGAAATGACGCGGCGGGAAGAAATTCTCGTCGCGTTTTTTCGTTTCGTGAGCGTTCGATCAATCCGTATCGGAGAGTCGCCGAACCGTTCGGCTGGTTCGACGGGCGGGAAGCCGACCTGATGTGATGTACTGGCGGCAGCATGAGATCTTGAATTGTGCAGCTGCGATTGGCGCCGGATGGGCCGACAGCAGCGTGCGCCACGGGATTTGCTGCCGCCCCGTCGAGGCTTTTCGCTCAGGGAAACGCATTTTTCGTCGGCTGACGCCCTCCGGGCTAAAAACCAGGCATAGCCCCCGCGTGGCAACAGACTCACTCCTTTGCCGCCACTTCAACCTTTCCATATTCCGCGACGTAAATCGGGTCAGTGGGAGGTCAACTGGCGGGAGGACTCGGCGACATTAATTCTACGAACGTCGGGCAGCCGCAGCCCATTCCTGCAGAGACTTCACCTTCAGGTCCGGCTGTTTTGCCAGTGCTTCCAAAGCGTCGACGACGGCAAGGCAACCTGGCACGGTGGTGACGCAGGGAACTCCGTGAGTCACCGAAGCGGCTCGAATACGACCTTCGTCGGTGCGAGCTCCTTTGCCGCTGGGCGTGTTGAAGATGAATTGGATTTCCTGGTTGGCCAGGGTATCCAGCACGTTCGGTCGCCCTTCCTGCAGTTTCTTTACGACGTCGACGTCCAGGCCGGCTTCACGAAAGACTCGCGCCGTGCCCGCCGTGCAGACAACACTAAAGCCCAGCGCCAGAAGTCGTCGCGCGGGTTCGATCATTTTGTCTTTCGCAGCCGCCGCCATGCTGATGAAAATGCGGCCGCTGGATGGCAGGTTCGCTCCGGCTGCCGTTTGAGACTTCGCGAAGGCGGTGGCAAAGTCGCTGTCGATACCCATGACTTCGCCCGTCGAACGCATTTCCGGGCCGAGCACGATGTCGACGCCGAAGAAGCGGCTGAACGGGAACACGCTTTCCTTCACGCTGGTGTGTTCTGGTACAATTTCCGAGGTGACTCCCTGATCCGGCAGCGACACTCCTGTCATGGCTTTCGCCGCGATTTTCGCCAGTGACCGGCCTGTGGCCTTCGACACAAATGGCGATGTCCGACTGGCTCGCGGATTGACTTCCAGAATGTAAACCGTGTGCTGGTCGCCATCGCATTTGACGGCAAACTGGATATTCATCAGGCCACACACGTGTAGCTCTTTGGCCAGAGCATCCGTGGCAAGTCGGATTTCGTTCAACACACTTTCCGGCAGCGAATGAGGCGGCAGCACGCTGGCTGAATCGCCCGAATGCACGCCCGCTTCTTCGATGTGTTCCATGATTCCGCCGACAACCGTGTTAGTTCCGTCGGCGACAGCGTCGACGTCGACTTCGATCGCGTCTTCGAGAAACCGGTCGATCAGGACGGGCTTGTCCGGAGACACATCGACGGCTTCCGTCATATATCGCACAAGCGACTTCTGGTCGTAGCAGATTTCCATCGCTCGCCCGCCCAGCACGTAACTCGGCCGCACCAGAACGGGGAAGCCAATGCGATCAGCGGCCGCTCGAGCACCTTCCGTGTTTGTGGCGAGTCCGTTCGGCGGCTGACGCAGGTTGAGTTTCTCCAGAATCGCCTGAAAGCGTTCGCGGTCTTCCGCCGCGTCGATCATGTCGGGCGACGTGCCGATGATGTTCACTCCGGCAGCTTCCAAACCGCGAGCCAGGTTCAATGGCGTTTGGCCACCAAACTGTACGATGACGCCGTCCGGCTGCATGCGGTCGCAGATGTTCAGCACGTCTTCGATGGTCAGCGGTTCGAAGAACAGATAGTCAGATGTGTCATAGTCGGTCGAAACCGTTTCCGGATTCGAGTTAACCATGATGCTTTCGATGCCCAGTTCTTCCAACGCGAACGCGGCCTGGCAACAGCAGTAGTCAAATTCGATTCCCTGGCCGATTCGATTGGGGCCGCCGCCCAGAATCATGATGCGTGGTTTGCCAGGTTCTTTCGCTGGTGTTTCGTCTTCCTGTTCGTAGGTTGAATAGTAGTACGGGGTGTACGCTTCGAATTCGGCCGCACATGTGTCGACCTGCTTAAAGGTCGCTTCGATGCCGAGTTCTTTGCGGTGCCGACGGACTTCCACCTGAGATGTGTCCCACCAGAAGGCGAGTTGTGCGTCGGAAAAGCCGTTTTGTTTGGCGCGGCGGATTAATTCCGGCGACGCGTCGGCAATGCGGTCAACTTCGCGAATCTGTTCTTCGAGCTTCACAAGCTGCTGCAGATTGCGCAGGAACCACGGATCGATGTCGGTTGTGTCGTGAATCTTTTCGACGGACATGCCGTGCTTCAGCGCGTATCGAATGTAAAACACCCGTTCTTCATTCGGCGTTGATAGTTTGCTGATGATGTCGTCTTCGGAAGGCTGCCGGTCGGTGCCCCACAGATCCTTCTTGCCGCCGCCGAGGCCGAAGTGACCGATTTCCAGACCCCGCAATGCCTTCTGGAAGGATTCGCGAAACGTGCGGCCAATCGCCATGGTTTCGCCGACGGACTTCATCTGTACGGTCAGCGTTGGATCGGCTTCAGGGAACTTTTCGAAGGTCCAGCGAGGGATCTTGGTGACGACGTAGTCGATGGTCGGTTCGAAGCATGCCAGTGTTTCGCGAGTAATATCGTTGGGGATTTCGTCCAGCCGATAACCGACAGCCAGTTTCGCAGCGATCTTGGCGATTGGAAATCCGGTCGCCTTTGACGCCAGCGCGCTGGAACGGCTGACTCGCGGATTCATTTCGATAATCGTCATGCGCCCCGTGTCGGGGTTGATGGCGAACTGCACGTTCGAACCACCCGTTTCGACACCGATTTCCCTCATGCACGCCAGCGTGGCGTCTCGCATGAGTTGATATTCTTTGTCGGAAAGCGTTTGAGCGGGCGCGACGGTGATGGAGTCGCCGGTGTGGACGCCCATCGGATCGAAGTTTTCAATGGCACAGATGATGACCGCGTTGTCCGCGCAGTCACGCATCACTTCCATTTCGTATTCTTTCCAGCCCAGAATCGATTCTTCCAGCAACACTTCCGTGATTGGCGAAAGCGACAGTCCCTGGCGGATCATGTTGTCGAATTCGTCGCGGTTGTAGGCGATGCCGCCGCCGGTTCCGCCCAGTGTAAAGCTGGCTCGAATGATGATCGGCAGCCCGATCTCGTCCACGGCCGCTCGAGCTTCTTCGATGTTGTGACAGGTGAAACTCTTGGGAACGTCCAGGCCGATCTTGATCATGGCCTGCTTAAATTCTTCGCGGTCTTCAGCTTTCTGAATGACGTCGCGTTTGGCCCCGATCATTTCGCAGCCGTATTTTTCCAGCACGCCGTTCGCGGCCAGATCCATTGCGGTGTTCAGGCCGGTTTGCCCGCCGAGCGTCGGCAGCAGAGCACAGGGGCGCTCTTTTTCGATGATCTTTTCTACGTATTGCCACGTGATCGGTTCGATGTACGTGCGATCGGCGGTGTCCGGGTCCGTCATGATGGTGGCGGGGTTGGAATTCACCAGCACCACTTCATAGCCTTCTTCGCGAAGGGCTTTGCAGGCCTGAGTGCCGGAATAGTCGAATTCGCAGGCTTGTCCAATAACGATGGGGCCGGATCCGATGATCAGAATCTTCTTGATGTCGTCACGACGTGGCACGGAGGAACTTTCGAGGCGTGTTTTCAGGCGAAGCGATGTCTTCAGTGCGCGAGTCCTGCGTTGGGACGCGCAAAATTTCGAGAAGATTAACAGCTAATTTCGGGCGTTCAAGAAGCCGGGCGGACTGGTCTGAGAAATAGGGAACCACGGGACGCGTTTCTTTCGTTAGAGAGTCAATTTCTCTACAGTTTGGCAGCGTAAGCATGTAAAGACCGGCTACGAAGGGGCAACCGTTGACTCAAAAAATCATTATTGATGCAGATCCAGGGATCGGCGACGCACTCGCGATTTTGACAGCATTGGTCGATCCGTCTCTGGAAGTGGTGGGCCTGACGGCGACTGCAGGGACTGTATCTGGAATTCAGGCGACTCGAAACCTGCAGTACCTGATCGAACTCGTCGATCCCCTTAAACGCCCTCGCATTGGTGAATGTGGCCGCGGGAGTGCCGTTGTGGGCGTGTCGACCGACGAAACTCAAACACGCCACAGCTACTGTGGACGTCACGGATTAGGTGATCTGGAAGTCAGTGTGCCGGATTTGCACAACCGACGCGATTCCGCCAAGCTGATTGTCGAACTCGTCCAGGAATTTCCTCACGAAGTGAGACTGCTGACCTTAGGGCCACTCACGAACCTCGCGACTGCCATTGAACTCGACCCGGAACTGCCATCTTTGTTGGAAGCCGCGATTTGTCTGGGCGGCACAAATACGGCGCCCGGAGACGTGTCCGCGGTGGCGGAATTCAATATCTGGTGCGATCCGGAATCCGCCGCGATGGTCTTTGAATCAGACATTCCTCGGATCGCGGTGCCGCTGGACGTAAGCGGTTCGGCGATGCTGACCTTTGAAGACGTCGATGTGCTGACGGAACTGATCAGCGGTACCAGGCACGATGAAGTGCTGTCTTCGATGCTGCAGTTTTCGCTGCGAGCCAACCATCAGCTCGCAATGGAAGGCATCCCCCTGCACGGCGTGGTCGCATTGGCGGTTGCTGCCAAAGCAGAAGCGTATTCACTGGAAGCTGCACGAGTCGACGTCGAAACCAGTGGCGAGCTGACTCGCGGCATGACGGTGGTTGACCGTCGTCCGGGCTATAAAGGCCAGACAAATGTTGACCTCGTGTCATCAGTCGACGAGCTGGGTGTCGTTGATTACTTTTCACGAAGCCTGCGACGGGTTGCGGGATGATGTTCAACTTCGATTCAACGCCGCTTAGATTTCTACTTCCAACAGCGTAATCTCCGGACGGCAGTTCCAACGCAGCAGATCCTTCGCCCCCACACCGCGCGAAACGTGCATCACAAGACCTTTGTGCTCAAACATCCCCCCCGCGTACTGCACTCCGTAGATGCTGGGTGTGTAAACAGGGCCGATGATGGGCAGCACCACCTGCCCTCCATGATTGTGGCCGCAAAGCATGAGGTCGAAGTCGTTCGCCACCGCGTAGTCACGCTGGTCTGGAGCGTGGCTAAGCAACAGCCGGAGATCTTCGCCAGATGGCGGTGAGACGGCCGGATTGACGCCCATCCAGGGAGCTTCCGTGCCTGCCAGCAACACGCGGACGCCGTCGAATTCGACTTCCTCAGCGCGTTCAGAGACGTCGACCCAACCGGTGGCGGCGATCGCGTTGCGGATTTCGTCGGGCTGCAGATTCCAATCGTGATTCCCCAAAATGAAGTAACCAGGAGCCACCTCCGCCAGCTTTTGGAACATGTCGACAGCCGCTGGCAGTAAGCGGGCTTCATCTAACAGGTCGCCTGTGAACACAAACAGGTCTGGCTTCATGTCACTAAGCTGCTGAATCACGATTCGGTGGAATTCCGGTCCTGGTGTGCCGACAAAATGCACGTCCGTGAAATGAGCCACCTTCAGCCGCTTTTTGCCCCGGTCGGCGTCTGGCGATGCTTTGCCAGATCGTTGCGACAGTCGAAGCTGCTTGCGGTTGGATTCGAGCTGATAAATCTGATTCCTGGGAAAGCTGGCGAACACTGAATCCGCTTCACCGATGACTTGCTGACGTTTCTCTTCGTCCGAGCCCGCAAGTGCCAGGCAGTCGATGTGCTCAGAATCCGTCGCCACCAACTGCACGGGACTCGATCGAAAATTCCACCGCAGGCTGCTACCGATCAGCGGAACGACGCCCAAAATCGTGATCAGCAGGATTCCCTGAATCGCTGCCGACTGGTCAGAAATGTGGCCTCCGTACAGCAATCCCTGCTCACCCAGCCCCGCATATGCCAATATGAACGGGGGAAAGCACAGGATTCCGACGTCGTGGAATCGGCGAACGCGCAGCAATTCGTCATGCCGGTAACGTTGAGCGTGATGGCGGTTGATGAAGATCACCCACAACTCGGCGTTGCCTATACAGGCAAGTGCCAAAATTGCGAGTCCCGAGATCGAAAACGTCACTTCGCCGAACCTTCCGTGATCAATTCTGCACAAGGGCCTGCCCCCTGCCGCATTGTTGAGTGACCACTCAGACGAAAAATTGGCTGGAACTCTTTCCCAAAGGGGCAGACCCGCTCGTTATTACTGTAAAATCCGAATGGCATCTGCTATGCTCCGCGGCTTGGCTGTTTCCCTGCGGGATGCGGTCGTGCTGTCACAGATGCACCTTCCGGACCGGCGCTGGTCCCTCTTTATATCACATCGGAATTTGTTGGACATGGGTAAGAGCCGCCTAAGTAAACGTCGCGAAGTGGAAGCAGCGGAAGAGCTGGAAAAATCGTCGCCCGCCAAAGCCAAAAAGAAGAAGAAAGCGGCTAAGAAAAAGGCCACGACCAGCCGCGCGCGAAAAAAGAAGGCCGACACACCCGCTCGACGGCGAATTGTCTGGGTTGTCTATAGCAGCACAATGCGCGAAGAAGGTCGGTTTCTGTACCACGAGCGTGACAAGGCCGAAGAAAAACTGAATACGCTGCTGGCCAAAGGCAAGCGACGCTACTTTATTCAGCCGATCAAGGAACCATTGGATGCCGAAGGTAACCCAATGATTCCCGATGAAGAAGAACCGAAAAAGCCAGTCAAGGCGGCGCCTGCACCTGAGGCCGACGCTGATTCGGAAGTTGACGCGGACGCTGATGATGAGGTCGATGCTGACGTCGAACCCGTCGAAGCGGATGCTGCCAGCGACGACGATTGACCTGTTCGAAGTGACTCGCGGAAGTGTTTCCGTTCGGTCACTTCAATGGCCTGCAGCTTTGCTGCACCTGAGGCGTTTCATGTCTTCTCAAGCAAACCAGCCCAGTGGCAATGAACGGTTTCAAGAGCTGCTCGAAAGAGTGGCTGAGGGAGATGATTCGGCCACTGAGACGCTGATTGCCGAGTACGGCGACCACATCATGCGAACCGTGCGCAGACGGATGCATCGAGGCGTCCGCGACAGGTTTGACTCGGAAGACTTTACCCAAGCCGTCTGGGCCTCATTTTTCGGCAACCTTTCGGCGGTTCGCCGGATGAATTCCGAGCTGGAACTGGCCGGTTTTCTTGGCCGCATGGCGGCGAACAAAGTGATCGACGCCGGTCGACGCCACCAGGTCCGCCGCGAACGGAGTGCTGCTTCAGACGCGCTGCCCTACGTGACAACTGATAATCGCCGCCGGGTCACTCAGCCGACCCCAAGCCAGTTCGCCGTCGCCAACGAACGCTGGGACCAAATTAGCGGCGACGAAGACAATCAACACCGCCGGCTGCTGGCCATGTTACGGTCTGGATCGTCACGAATTGAGATTGCTGAGGCCCTTGGGGTCTCTGAGCGTCATGTGCGACGGATGCTGGCACGAATTTCGGAAAAATCGCCCTCGCAGGATGATTCTGCGTAACTTCCGTAAGCTGGGGCAGAGAACAGTCTGGCGGTTCAGATCCACTTAGCTCCTTTCTGCGCTATTCCGAATTCCGTCGCGACATGCCGGTCTCTGCAATGCAAAAAGCTGAGGTCTTGGGTGAGCGGCAGTCGGTCGGTTGCTGGTCACGTTCGTCGTAGGCGGACTATTTTCCGTACGCCGCCTAAGCGGCGACTCGGTAGTGTTTTTTTATACACGTATTCAGTTGTTGGTTTCCGGCGCTGACAGTTCCGGAGCCGATTGCTATTTTCCTGTCAAGCTGGACAATCCAGTTGCCAGGAACCGAAGCTGAGCCCCAAAGCGACGCATCGCTGGTTGACGTTTGATTTCAGGTACTTTGTCAATGAATCTGGCAACCTCGAAACCGCAATCCGATACGCAGCCAAACCCGGATGCTCACAGTTCGGCCAAGGTGATCGTGGAACGTCTGCTCAAGCTGCCAGACCGAGAACCGTTTTCTGCGGCTGAATTCATTCAGCAGTATCCGGAACTGGATCAATACCGGAGTTGCGTGCTGGACCTGGTCTACGAAGAATTTTGCCGCCGTCGCGAGCAGGGCACGCCAGTCCAGCCGTCTGTGTTTGCTCGACAGTATCCGGCCGTCGAGCAATCGTTTTTTCGAGTACTCGAATTCGACCAGATCCTGCAGGCGCACCCTTCGCTGGTTGACCACGTCCCGGACGAACACTGGCCGCGGGAAGGTGAGGAATTCTGCGGGTTCGAATTGGTGGAGCAAATCGGCCGTGGTGCGATGTCGCGCGTGTTCGTCGCCCAGCAACCGGGACTCGGCATGCGTACGGTCGTAGTCAAGGTTTGTGCGCGAGGGCAACGTGAGGCCGATCTGCTGGCTCGACTGGAGCATCGCAGCATCGCGCCGATCCATAGCATTCACAAAGATGCAGAAACGGGCCTTTCCACAATCTGCATGCCGTACCAGACTCGGGTAACGATGCATCAATTGGCCGAATGGCTGCTTGCGGCAGAGATTCGCCGGGACGACGATGCGGCGACGGAGGACACCAGCACCAGAAGCACGGCCCACCTTCGTGGTGCCGATGTGCGTTCCGAAATACAGCGGCTAAACGACGACCCACGGTTGGTGCCGGACACGGATGAAAACGCGTTCGGTGGACGCTATTCAGTCCAGGACACCGATTCTTTAGGCACCGTGATTCTAAAATGGGGTGTGCAGCTTGCGACCGCGTTGGCGCATGCTCACCAAAAAGACGTGCTGCATTGCGACGTGAAGCCCGGCAATGTCTTGCTACTGCAGAATCTTTCCGCCAGCCTGCTGGACTTCAATCTGGCATCGTCAACAGAAGACGCGGCCGGACTCGCTGGTGGCACGCTGCCGTATATGGCTCCCGAACAGCTTCAGTTCCTGATCCGCGCAGAGTTGGATCAGGAATCGAGCAACGGTGACGACGCGGGCGACATTGGTGGGCAGCTTCCGGGTTTGTCGTACGACGAGTCACTTCGCGAAGAGTTCCGTTCAGATTGCGGCGACTGGCCGGCCGCCAGTGAACAAACGGATGTGTTCGGCCTGTCTGCAACACTGTGGCACATGGCGACTGGCGAACCACCGTTTGGTGTGGGCGTCGACAGCCCTCTGCGATGCATGGCGGCCTTGTCCGTCCTGGAACAGCAAAGGACTGGCGTCAGCGAAGATGGCTTGCTGCGAGTACAGCAAGTGTTGCCAGCACCTTTCGTCGCAGTCTTGCAGAAGGGGCTAGCCGTCAACCCCGCTGAACGCCATATCGACGCAACAGACTTCGCGAACGAACTAAAGGCGGTTTTGGAAAGCGAATTGCAATCCGCCGCTCCTGAAGCTCCTCGACGGCGGCGACGAGTACTCTCGTATGCAGTTCCTGTCGCGTTAAGTGTTTGCGCGATTGGCGCGGTGAACTTTTTGCAGAACGCCAGTGGACCCACGAGGCAGCGCGGTCATCTTCCGTTAATGGACATGCACCCGCAGGAACGCACGTCAACATTGGCGCCTGTGCAATCGGCGCGCGAAATGATCCACCGAGGAGATCTGCACGAAGCAATGGAGGTTCTCACGCCGTGGCTTGACTCTGATATCGGTGCCCGATTTTTGGACCTGTATTGCCGTACTCGCCTGCTGCCAAGCATGATGCTGCGGAAGGAATCGGCGGAAGTGGATCCGTCGCTAACGGGCATCGTTGTAAAATGGCAGGCCGTCCGAGACGAATGGCTCCATCTTTCCGAACAGGAGCTATTTCAAAGCGAGGCCGACATTAACCTGGCTTACGTGTGCATGGAATTTGGCACGAAGTCGAGTTTCGAAGTGGCTCGCAAACATATCGATCGAGCGGCCGGACACGGTCTGTCGGACGACTCTGTTACACAATTGCAGTCGCTGTTGCACGCCGTTGTCGACAGTGATCCAACCTTCGTATTGAACCTGTCGGACGACGTCCGTTCAGTCATTCTTAATCGGGGCACTCGCGGCGAAATGCTGGCGTATGTGAAGCTGCTTGCTCACGGATTGGAACCGGCACGACCAGAACTGCGGCCGCAGGTTGAATTGAGGCTTCGAGAATTTTTGTCGACGGTGTGTTCAACAAGCGGCTTACGCATTGAACCACACGCTCTGTCGCCTCTCGTACATCCCACGTTGAAGATGGACCCAGTACTGAAAGACCGAGTGTTTGCCAACTTCGTCACGCAGACATCGACTCCTCCAGAAAACCGCCTGGGGGCCGTCCTGCGACTGCCGCTTGCCAGCGACCTGGACAATGAACATTCAGTCGTATCGCTGGACACTCAGCTTTAATTCACGCCCCACCAAAATGCGAGCACCCATTCATCGTGGGTGGCTGGGGGCGGACTAAGCGAAGCGAAGGAATACCCAGAGGTTCTGCTTCGTACACCGCCGGCGATCGAAACTGAGCGAAGCCACTGGCATCTCACGCTTGTCGGTCCGTGCCGCTTAATCGAATACCGATTCACGGGACCATGCGGATTCATCGTCCTGCCAGACGGCGTCGTCAGATGGGACACTCATTTCCCAAACCGAATCGACGGGCGAAGGCGAATCTTCCGCCGGATGTTCGGGAAGATCGTAGACTGCCGAAGCGTCGGATTCGATGGCAGCGTGGTCCGCTGATACCGTACCTCGTTCCGGGATCAGCAGAATGCCAGGACAGATCACTTCGCGGCCCTTCACCTTGACTGAAATTCGCGGCCACGTCGAAGACTGAGTTAACTGTTCGTTGGCAGACGGCAGACATAAAACCGTATCACCAACCAGCGCCGGCCCAACCGACGGGTGCCAGAACATTGGCACGGGCGCTTCCAGTTGGTGATCCGAATCCGGCGTCAGCTGCACTTCGCTGGGGCTGTAGCCGATGACGCTGGCTTGATCCGCTTTTTGCCATTCGCCCGCCATCTCGAATTTTTCATAGATGCGATGAATCTTCTTCCATACATCGGCCAAAGCTTCGCCGTGGCGAGAAAAGAACAGCCCGGTGGCGTGAACGAGTGTCGCTTTCTGAAACGCCGCCAACAGATTTTGTGGCACGGAATGCAGGCAAATCGTGCGAGTCACTCCGACGTGCAGTCCCCAACGTCGAGCCACGCAGGAAATCACGGCGTAGTTTTTGATGGGCTGGTCGCCGAACGTCCAGTGTCGGTAACGTTCGTTGCGCCCATCGGCACAGACTTGTATTCGCGCTGCAGCAACCGTTCGCTTTAACAGTCGGTGACTGACTTCAGCAGCGACCTCTGATTCTGTCGCGTTGACTTTCAAGTGATGCCCGGTCGCTTCGACGGCATGGACGGCCACTTTGCTAAGAGTCTTCAGCCGATCTGTTTCGAGGTTTGTCAGCGGCAGGCGAAGAGCACGAATCGCACGCCGCGCGGATTTCGTCCCGCCCGCGTTTCGGTCGCTGATGACCTTTCGACCGCGGCACAAATCGGCCACCAGTTCACTGTGCGGCTGAAACCACTCACGCTGCTTCAGTTGAAAGCCCAAAGCGAAGGCTTCACGTTCAAAGATCTGTGCAGAATCGACTGAGTTCGTCGCGAACAACCGAGCATCCGGCGTCACAAAGACGCTGTTGGCGCATTCTTCGGTTGAACAGCGGCTCATATCACCACCAGCAGTGAACCACGCAATATTGGCGGGATCCTGCAGCAACACGGCGTGTGCTCCGGTCGCTTTCAGCAGGTTTCGCACGCGGTCGTGTTTGAGTTCGACATCTTCCAGACGCGCGGCATCCTGGACCAGCAAACGCGTTGGACGGTGTTCTTCCCCATTCATACAGCTTTGCCTCTGGTCCCCGCACAACGGCGGCTGAGTTTCAACGTGGTCTCGAATAGAAGCAACGGCCCCTGCTTCTTCCCGCTCCTGAATAGTAACGCGAGAAACGCCGCTTTGCCGACCGTAAAAATGTTGTTGCCGCGAATATTTGCTTCCAATGCGGATTTCATGCACGATTTGCGGCCTGGACCTTGTCAAACTGAGTTTCGCTGCAAACCTGCAAGGTTCAGATTTTGTTAAGCGGCACGCCTCATAAACCAACTTAGCTGACAGTATGGCTCGTATTGAAGAAGACAAAGAAGACCTGATGGTCGACGCCACGGCATTGGTGCATCGAGCCGAATTTGTCCGAACAGACGATGAAGGTGCGCCGCACACATGGCATATTGTGACCATCGGTTTTCGCAAGGACGACAGTCTCAGCGTCTACTTCGATCAGGACCCGTTTTACCAGTTCGATGCAAGCGGCCTGCTGCGTCGAGCTCTCGAAGACAGCTTACTGCTCCGCAGTCAAACAGACACGCTGGCGAAACTTCACCGAGCCCGTTCTGATGCTTCAACGACGTTGTTGCGTGAAGACTTATCGCCTGAGCAATTGGAAGCATTCCGACAGCGAATGCGGACTTACGTGGAAGAACTCGTCGCGCTGCTGGCCGACGGCAAACTGGATCGTCGGCGCGTTGTCTCTGACGATAACGCCCTGAACCAGCGTGTTGTTGAAGCGCTCAGACAGGTGCTTTCACAAAAGGACCCGTTTCTATCGAAGGCGATCCGGCAGCGACGTTAGCTCAACTGAGATCCAGGCTGGTTGATTCATCTCTCGTTTTCACGTGCCTCAAACGCAAGATCCTTGTAACCTGAGGACTGTAGACCGCGATCTGTTTAACGCACGACTTTAGGAACGCCGATCCGCAATGAATCTCACCTATTCAAAAGACGGTCAATCCGCGACGAGCCGGTTGCCTCTGCTGTTCAGCCGCGTCCTCGCTGGGTTGCTGTTGATTTGTGCAACTGGTGACTCGCAAAGCCGTGCAAACGACCGCCCGATAAACTTTGGTCGCGATGTGTACCGAGTTCTCCAGCAGGCGTGTATTGAATGTCACGGACCAGCGCGGCAGGAAGGGGAACTGCGTCTTGATACTTTGCACCACCTGGAGAGTTCCGGAACGGTCGTACCGAGCAAGCCCGACGACAGCGAACTGCTGAGGCGAATCAGCCTTCCCAAAGGTCACGACGAGATCATGCCGGCGATCGGTGAGCCGCTCACTAAATCGCAAGTCGATGGTATCCGCCGCTGGATCGTTGAAGGTGCCATTTGGCCGAAGGATTTTGAAGCCGGAATGCACTGGGCGTATATGCAGCCCAAACGCCCGGTCGCGCCGCAGCTTAATGATTCCAACTGGCCGCGCAATGACATCGATCGGTTTGTGCTGGCGAGGCTGAAAGAAGCGGGCCTCAATCCTGCCCGCGAAGCGGCGCCAGAAACGCTTGTTCGTCGACTCTATCTTGACCTGATCGGACTGCCGCCGACTCCGGACGTTGTCTCCGCATTTGTTGCCGATCCGTCTGACGCGGCCTATGAGAAATTGGTAAGCGACCTGCTGGCCCGGCCGCAGTTTGGAGAGCGCTGGGCGCGGCCTTGGCTCGACCTGGCTCGCTACGCCGACTCGCACGGTTTTCAGCGAGACAATCTGCGCGACATTTGGGCGTATCGCGACTGGGTGATCAAAGCGTTAAACGCAGATATGCCATTCGATCGTTTCACCATCGAACAAATCGCGGGCGACCTGCTACCCAACGCGACTGAAGATCAGAAGATCGCGACCGGCTTTCATCGCTGCACGCCCACAAACGTCGAAGCCGGCTCGCTTCCGGAAGAAACCCGAGTTGAGCAGGTGATTGATCGCGTCAACACGACAGGCGCCGTCTGGCTGGGCTCAACACTGGAATGTGCTCAATGCCACGACCACAAATACGATCCCTTCAGCCAGAAAGACTATTACCGCCTGCTGGCATTCTACAACAGCACAGAAGCCGAAGCGGATCGTGCGGACCCGAAGAAACCCAGCAGCATTGAGTTTCGTGGGCCGGACATGGCACTGTCTGATCCGGTGCGTGAGGCGGAAATTGCAAAGCTCAACCAGCAGAAGCAAAACCTGGAAGACAAGTTGCAGACACGCCGGAAGCAGATGGCAGAATCGCTCGCCGATTGGTCCACCGAATTCGCGGCCAGTCTGAAAGATGCCCCGCAGACGCACTTGATGGAGGTGGTCGACTTTCAATCGCAGGGAACGACAGATCGTTACGACATTCTGCCGGACGGTTCTGTTCTGATAGTCGGCGACGACCCGCCGCCTACGGACGAATACGTGGTGACGATTCTAACTGACGTCAGTGAAATCTCAGCCATTCAACTGGAAGCACTCACCCACAAATCGCTGCCCGGCACCGGCCCCGGACGAGGTGACTCGCAACGCACAAACTTTGTGCTGAACCGTTTTAAAGCCAGCGTCGTAGCGGGGGAGGATCAGGCCGAGCAACCGTTGGAGTTCTCCACCGCCACGGCCGACTTTTCGCAGAAAGGCTGGGACGTCACGGGAGCACTCAGCGACAAACCCAAAACTGGCTGGGCCATCGCGCCTCAGTTTAAAAAGTTGCATCGAGCTCAGTTTATCCTGGCTCAGCCATTGTCGCTGCCTTCGCCCACAACACTTCGTATCACGCTGACTCACGACTTCGGCTCCGCCCGCTCGATCGGACGTTTGCGGCTTTCGGCCATGACAGGCAACGTCAATATGAAGTCCGTCTCTGCCGAACTAGCGACGGCCGCAACCAAACCGTCGACTGAATGGACGAAGGTCGATCGTAAGACTTTGTTCGACTACCGAGTGAAGTTTGACACGGAGTCGCAGGAACTGAATTCCCAAATTGCAGCCGTCGATAAACAGCTGGAAGAACATAAACCAGACACAACGCTGGTGATGATTGAACTGGACAAGCCACGCTCATCCTACGTTTTCGATCGCGGCGACTATCGCAACAAAGGTGAGTCTATCGAACGCGGTACGCCCGGTTTTCTACATACGCTGAATGCCAATCGCCCCAACCGTTTGGACCTCGCGCGATGGCTTGTTGATCCGGCGAATCCGTTGGTGGCACGAGTCACCGTCAACCGCTGGTGGAGCGAACTGTTTGGCCGCGGCATTGTCGCAACGCCGGAGGACTTTGGCATCAAAGGCGAATACCCGACTCACCCCGATCTGCTTGACTGGCTGGCCGTGGAACTGGTTGAAAACGGCTGGTCGATGAAACACCTTCTGCACACAATCGTCACGTCCGCAACCTATCGGCAATCGTCGAAGGTCACGTCGGAATTGCTGGCGGTAGATGACCAGAACAAATTGCTGGCTCGTGGAGCCCGCTTTCGGATGGATGCCGAAATGATTCGCGACTACATGCTGTCAGCGGGCGGGTTGCTGGACCTGCAGCAGTTTGGTCCGCCGATCCGACCGTTCCAGCCAAACGGAATCTGGTCGAAGGTTGGTGGCACGGCCTATGACTACAAGGTCAGTCCCGGCACAGAACGGTATCGCCGAGGAATCTACGTTGTGTTGAAACGCGGTGCGCCGTACCCCAGCTTCATCAATTTCGACGCGACCGCTCGCCTTGCCTGCACCGTCCAACGGTCGCGCACCAATACGCCACTTCAGGCGTTGACGCTGCTTAACGATCCGGTTTATGTTGAGGCCGCGACGGCGTTGGCAAAACGCACCCTGCTGGAACGTTCTGCAGCATCCACCGCCGAACAACTCACGTACGCCTTCCGGCTTTGCACAGCCCGGCGCCCCACCGAATCGGAACTCAGCGTGCTAACGGACCTGCTTGAAACTCAGAAAAGCATTAAGCGGGAAGCTCTATCCGCTGACAAACCGCCTTCTGCGGCGGATGAAACACAACCGCCCGCCGGAGTCACGGCGGCTGATTTCAAAGCGTGGACGGACGTCACGACGACGTTGCTGAACCTGCACGAAACGATCACGCGAAACTGAGTGGCCGATCCACTGGCGCTAAGACTTCTTGTCCAAAGTGTTTCGATTACGAAACATTTTCGTCGCTCGTGTGGCGAAATGTGGACGCAAGAAAAATGTCACATTCGCGGCTGAAAATTAAGTATTCGGCGTAACGCGTTTGTTGGAAGGCACTTAAGGCGGTGTTGGAAAACCCCACCGAAAAGCGTCTTTTCCTGGATCGCTCTTTGCATTTGGGTTGGGCTCCCCTCGAAGCATCGAAGCAACGAGCACCTATGCAGGATGATCCACACGATGATGAACCGGAAAAAGCGGCAGCGACTGAAAATTGAATCGGACGGACACACAGCCTTCGTGGGTCTGGACGACATCGAAATCTGGGACGGTGCCGATCTCGCGCTGTTGCGCGAAATTCTCGGCGAACTGATTGGGCAGGATCAGTACCGTGTCATTGGCATCAATCTGCATTCCGTAAAGTACATCCCCAGCGGCTTTTTCGGCATGCTGTACGAATGGTACGAGGACGGCATCCGAATTCTGCTCCGAGAACCTCAGCCAAACGTAGAACAGATGCTGTGGTTTCGTATGTTCTTCACACGCGAATCTGACAATACGTATTGCCTGAACGACGAAGCCGTCCGCCATCACACGCCCGGCCAGCAGGTAGAATACCACAAACGCGAGTTCACCGGCGAAGTCGCTGAAAACGGCGAAGAGATGATCGAAATCGACGAACTGCCTCACTTCGATCCGGAACCAGCCGCGAGCTGATCTTTCGCTGAACGTCCATACTCGTGGGAACTCCAGATGCCGCTGTTCATGTGCGGCTGGAGGCCCCAATCAGACTGCAGTGAATACTTCAGGCATAAACCCAGCAGTTGCCAACCCGCGTAGAATTTGCTGTCCGTTTACGAAGCTCGACCGTACCTGTAAACTATGGTTTCAGGGCGATGTTTGGTCGTAAGACGCGGTCTGGTCGACATCGCATCACCACAGCTTCGAAAACGTTCTACGCGGATCTCTTCATCATGCGGATTCTGGTGCTGCTGACAGCAGCTTTGCCGTTCTTCGCGATCACTGATGCGCCCTCTGTCCGCGGCGACGAAACGGATTCGGTGACGGTTCGCCGCGACCTGACCTACGCATCCGTCGATGGCAAGCCGTTGAAGCTGGACTTGTACGTTCCAAAAGCAGCCAGCAAGCCACCGCTTGTCGTCTGGATTCATGGCGGTGGCTGGCGAGCGGGGTCGAAGAAGTCGCCGGCCCTCATGGAAGTCACGAAGCACGGATACGCTCTGGCCAGCATCGACTACCGATTTGCGCAACAAGCCATTTTTCCGGCTCAAATCCACGACTGCAAGGCGGCCGTACGTTGGCTGCGAGCTCATGCCGACGAATACGGCTACGACGGGAACTGGATCGCAGTGGCGGGCAGTTCTGCGGGCGGGCATCTGGCGTTATTGTTGGGCGTTTCGGGCGACACAGACAAGCTGGATGGCGAGGTCGGTGAACATCTTGACCAGTCGTCGAAGGTGCAAGCCGTCATCGACTATTTCGGCCCATCCGATTTCGTGCTGCGTGGTAAGACACAGCCCGATCGAGCCTACAGCGAACTGTCCGGCAGCTTTGACTTGCTGGGCGGCCCGGTCAATGGCAGGCCGACGCCTGAAGCAGAAGCCTACGCCAGCCCGGCCACGTACGTCTCGGCCAACGATCCGCCGCTGTTGATTTTCCACGGCGACAAAGACGAAGTCGTTCTGATGGATCAAAGTCAGCGAATTGAAAAGCTGTATCACCATACGAAGCTGGACGCCACGCTGGTTGTCGTGGACGGTGCTGGTCACGGCGGCCGCAGATTTTTTCGAGGCGACTATTTTGAAACGGCGGTGAAGTTTCTGAACGAACACCGTCCGAAAGAAGTTCAATAATCCCTACCTTGAGGCGCGACCTCATAGAAACGTTTGTAGAAAACCATGAGTAACGATTTGTTTGACCTGAGTAATGATGTGGCCGTCGTCATCGGCGGAACCGGTACACTGGGCGGTTCTATGGCGAGCGCGCTGGCTTCCAGCGGAGCTCGCGTGGCCATCCTGGGACGCAGCGAAGAACGCGGCGCGGCTCGCGTGAAGGAAATTGAAGCCGCAGGCGGCACGGCCATGTTCCACGCCGCCGATGCGCTGGATCCGGATTCTCTTGTGGCCGCGCGAGATGCCATCAACAACCAGCTTGGCCCTGTCAGCATCCTGCTCAGCGCGGCCGGCGGAAATCGACCGGACGCAACGTTGCCACCCGGTTCTAATTTCTGCACCTTGCCGCGCGAAGCCTGGAATGAAGTCTTCGACTTGAATCTGGTCGGCGGATCGTTGCTGCCGTCGCAGGTGTTTGGCGAAACCATGCTGGCCGAAGGTCGTGGCAGCATTATCAACGTTGCGTCGATGGCCGGCATGATTCCGCTGTCGCGCGTCGTCGCGTATTCGGCGGCGAAAGCCGCCGTGTTGAATCTCACGCAGTTCCTGGCTCGCGAATGGGCAACCAAAGGCGTGCGAGTCAACGCGATCAGCCCCGGCTTCTTTCCAGCCGAACAAAACAAAGCGTTGCTGTTTAACGAAGACGGCAGCTACACAGAACGTGGCGGCCAGATTATCGGCCACACTCCAATGGCGCGGTTCGGTTCGGCAGAAGAATTGTCCGGAGCTGTCGTCTGGCTGGCTTCACAGAAGGCGTCCAGTTTTGTGACGGGGCAGAATATCGTCGTGGACGGAGGCTTCATTTCGACGACGATTTAGCGAAAGAACGCCATGTCGAAATTTGCAGTCATCATCCCGGCGGCCGGCGAGAGTTCACGGTTTCGTGGATTTCGCCGCAAGAAGCCCTTCGTGGAATTGAAGGGCCGAGCCATCTGGCTGCGCACCGTGGACCACTTCATTAACCGCGACGACGTTTCTGAAGTGGTGCTGGTGCTGGCCAAAGACGATCTGGAAGAATTTCGTGAGCGGTTCCAGCCGAACCTCACGTTCATGAACATTCACATCGCCGAAGGTGGAGCGACGCGCGCAGACAGCGTGCAAAACGGGATAGCGGCTCTAACAAAACCCGCCGACTACATTGCTGTTCACGACGCTGCTCGGCCACTGCTCACCAAAGCGTGGATTTCGGAATTGTTCGAAACGGCCATGCGAAAGCAGGCCGTTATTCCGGCGGTCGCCGTCAGCAGCACCGTGAAGAAGGTCGATGATTCGGGTAGAATTCAGCAGACCATCGACCGCACGCATCTCATGCTGGCTCAAACACCGCAGGTCTTTCGAACAGAGATTCTCAAGAACGCCTATCAACAGGCAGAGACGGCTTCTGGTTTTACGGATGAAGCGTCACTGGTGGAAGCCACCGGCCAGCCAGTGTTTGTCCATGAAGGCTGGCCAGCGAACATTAAGATCACCACAAAACAGGACTTCGACCTGGCCGAAGCTCTGCTGGCATCGCTGCCGACGGACGCCGGTCTGCCGGGGTTGCATCCTTTCTCTGAAGATCGATTCAGCTAACACAACAATATGTCCGTCACGATCCACTGCCCGAAATGTTCGTCCGGTTTGAAGCTGCCAAGCCGTAAGCTGCTCGGCCGCAAAGGAAAGTGTCCGAAGTGTCAGCACCGGTTTGTTCTGAAAGAACCGGAAGAAGTCGAATTGGAATTGGCCGAACCAGAATCGCCCGCCACACCTCAAACGCCGCAAGTCGGCACGTCGGCGAAATGGGTACCGGACGAACCCGCGGCGCCCGTATTCTCTCTGGCCAACGACGGGCCGGTGCCGAAATCAAAGCCCGGAAAGTTTCCCGTCAACGAGCCTCCTGCAGCGGACTCATCGTTCAACTTTGCCGATGTCGCCACCGCCGCGTCAGCTATTTCAACCGAATCTTCGGATGCAGCCAGTGAATCGGTGACCAGCCGCATTCGCAATCGACGCAAAAAACGCCGCACGGGCCCTATCGCTGTGGGTGTCGGGACCGCGCTGCTGGCGTTCTGCCTGCTGGGACTTTGGTGGCAACAGAATTCACAAACGGCGGACGACGCTGCAGCAAGCAAACAACCGCCGCAGGTGAACGTGCAGCTTGAGCAGGAAACTCAGCAACTGGCGGCTGAAAACGAAGACGCTAAGTCGATCAGCCCGACTCACGGTGAACCGGTCACCGTGCAGTACATGCCCTTCACGCCACACCTTGTGTTTCACATTCGCCCGGCGGATGTCTGGTCGAATAATCGGTCCATGAAAGAGTTCATTGCCGCATTGGGTGACCCCGGCTTCGGTCGTTGGCTGCACGATTCCATATTGAACCTTACGAAGTTCGAACCCACCGAAATCGAAGAACTCACCATCGGCATCAACTTTGGAGCCAGAACGGCAACACCAGACGTGGCGGCTGTTGTGCGGCTGACCGCCGAACAGTCGGAAGTCGAATTGCAGCGTGACCGATTCGCCGCGCGCCGCCGGCCGGACCCGACGGTGAAGATGTTTCAAACGAATGAGTTCAACTACCTGCTGGTCGACAACAAAACGTTTGTGGTGGCACCAGCAGCGCTGACGGACGAACTCACCGAAGCTCTTACGTTTTCTTACCGGCCGTCCCTGCAACTGGAATCACTGCTAAAGGAAAGCGATCGTCAAAGACAGGCGACGCTGCTGTTTGACGTTGCGAACATCGATACCCACCGCGAGTACATTTTCAATCAGGATCTGCAGACGCTGGCGGATCAGTTTGTGCTGTGGTTTGGCAACGACGTGCAAACGGTAAGCTGGAGTTTCCATTTGTCGCCGGAACATCTTTATATGGAGACTCTGCTGCGACACGCCAATGACAGCTCACCGCGGAAAGTGAAGCGATACATCAGCGGACAACTGGAAGACCTTCCGCAGACTCTGGCCGCTGCCGTTCGCTTTATGAAGCCGCCGACAATTGGCTACCGCGAAATGATCGGTCGTTTTCCCGCCATGATGAAAGCCACCGCGCTGGGAACTCGCAGCTTTGTCGGCTCCGACCACGTTCGGCTGCTGACGTTCCTGCCTCGCAAAGCCGCCCCCAATCTGGCGGCCGCATCGTTGTTCACATGGAATCAATCTCTGGTGACGGATTTCGACGGCCCAGCCCCGCTGGCGTCTTCCGGCAAGAAGTTGCCCGACAAAATTATCGATCGCTTGCAGATGCCGGTCTACATCGACTTCCGAGGCACACCGCTCCAGGAAGCGCTGGCTTACATCGGTGAAGAAATCCAAACGCCATTCGACATCAACGGCGACGGCCTGAAGCAGGTGGCGTTAACGCAAAATATGCGGCAGACACACAACCTCGGCGAAGTGCCAGCCATGGCGGCTCTGCACGCGATTGTGTCAAACCCGGACTATCGCAACGCGATGGTGTTGAGTATCGACGAAGCGGCAAAAAAAATCATCGTCACCTCTCGCCCAGCCGCCGAAGCAGCCAGCCTGCCGATCCTGGACACGGCTCCAAAGTGACTGGCAAGGGCAGGCCCCCGCCTGCCGCGAAACACTGGTGCATCGAAATGTTACACAGAAGCCTGACCTACAAGCTATGTGCAGGAAACCATACAAGACCACCCCCCCCAACAGAAACGTCAATTTTCCAGTTTGGTTCGTCGTGAATAGAAATTTCGTTTATTTATTTCGCCAACCGTGCTGTGTTACACTGGTTGACCTAAGAAGCAAATCGAGGAACATCCAGGCCCTAAGCTGAAGGTAGGAGAGAAGAAGAAAGACGTGCGTCGCCCGACGATTATTTTTGCAAAGCATGTCGTTCTCTGGGAGGGCAAAGAAGTGATGACATGGGAGCAGATGCTTAACCGTCTCAAGGGCTGGCGCAAGGACATTCGCGTACTTCCCCGCATTTACCAGACGTCAGGGCATACCAAGGGGGCTGACGGAAAATTCAATGGCAGTTCGAACAGAATACTTGAGGCCGTAGGTCCTCAGGAGTTCACAATGATGTCGTTCGTACAGGGCGTAAAGAATGAATTATACGACAGTACCCGCATACAAGCAGACCTTGCTCGAAAATCAGGCACTGAACTACGTGGCAAACTAACGCTGCCATCATCCGCCGCCGCGGCCGGTGCTCAAATTGTTGTGCTGCCCAAGGGACGCTGGGGCAACCTTAATTTGAGCCAATCGACATTTGCCAATCCCGTTGACGAGGTCTGTAGCTACGCAAAAGAAAGTGGTGAATTTGAAATCCACGTCGACGCGGCAGAATATGACATCGGGTTCTTCCACAAAGAGGGCTACCTGGTTGTCAAGGGACCACTCAAACACACTGCGGAATACAAGCTGCAGCCATGGCAGAGAATCACGCTTACAACCAAAGACTGGCCCGACGACCAAAAGGACGAAGTTTGGATACGCCCCGAAGGAACCAGTCCACCATGCCCCGGTTTCTCGCTGGCATGGTTGCACGGCAAACGCCGAACTGTGACATTGAATGTACCTGTCGGCATAGGGAAAACGACTCAGCTATACAGCCCAAACGGCGGCGGGGGCGCTGTCACCGGGGGAACCACGCGGCTCGTAATTCGCCCTGGAGAACCTCAGACAATCGCCTTGCCCGCAATGACAGACGAACAACGTGCCGCCGGCAAAAGGAAATGGGAAGGTTTCCTCAGCGAACCGCAGGAATGATAGACTGCCTCAGGCAAGACTGAAGCCAGAGTCGCAACGTGTATGAGTTGCCGTGCGGCCTTAGGCTGCCTTACGACACCGAACGTTCGCTCACAAGAAGCGTAGATTTCAAGTGCTGGTCGACTCCGCACTTGCGGGAACGGTCTGCGATCGAAGGTGAGCAACGGCCATGTCCGACAGTTTTTGACGCAAGTTCGTTCAGCGTTGCTTTGTTGCGGTCCGCCTCAACCAACAATTTCTTCGGCCGAACGTTCACAACCATTGGGGCTGTGAGTCTTTGAGTCAGCTTGCTTCTTCGGCCTATATCCCGCCGACTGTGCTGTTCCAATAATAATACGTCTACCGACCGGCTTGCAAAGTCTGCACCGCTGGACAGACCGTCTTGCCGGCTGTCGGTACAACACTTCGGGACGCTTGCGGTTCCGCATTAGCCGGCGTCGTTCGTCGTCGGCGACATTTGTCGCCTTCTCCTGTCTTTCTGCCGTGGCTGGCGGAATCGTTTGCTAGCCACGCGGATGATTTGAGTCGGTTTTTTAACGGCCTGGAAGGTCGCTGGCCGATCGGTTTTTGGCTTGGGCGCTTCGGTGTCTGGTGGATTTCGCCAGTCGCTGGGCAGCGAAAACAGCGTGCAAAGCTATTAGACACCATTGGGCTCGGCCGCTTTGGCACGACAGATGCATCCCACTGAGTACAGCTAACAGACTCAGAAAAGGAGTAGCATCATGAATGCCAGAATCAAACGACGCGTACGTGCCAGCCTTGTGGCCAGCGCCCTGGCCAGCGGAATCATCATTCTGACGGCGTTCGGCATGATGACCGCACTACGCGGAGGCACAAGAACGACCGCCACACCGAGTGAAGCGACTGCGGCAGCCGCCATCACTGAAGTTTCATTGTCGGGCGACATCACGAAGCTCACTGATGACAGCTTCGAGTTAAAAGATGCGGACTCGAAGGTTCAGACGGTGACTGTGGACGACGACACCATCTATACACTCGACGGCAGCGAAGCGTTGTTCTCAAGCTTGAAGGTGGGCCATACGGTAAGCGTCCAGCTCAAACCAGATAGCGACAAAACGGTCGCGAAATCGGTAGACGCCACCAGTCGCGTGGACGGGCAATGTGACGAAGCGATACGTTCGTCTACCGCTCCACATTCATCGCGAGTGGCAAACTCGTCGTCGTACAACCGTTCTCGAGCTCTGGCCCCTCACATTGCAATCGCTGAGGGGCAACCGACTTGCCCCACGAACGTCTGCCTCAGCCGTCGCCCGTCAAGATCTTGCTATTGTTGGGCTTGGACGCTGCAAAGCCCGACGAGGCTTAAACTGCCGAGTGATGCCTTCTCAGAGTTCCGGAAAACGCTCAGCGTACTCGGATTCCAGAGCCTGCAGACCGTGATCTTCCTACAGCAAAACCTCCGCCTAGATCAGATCCAGAATCGCGTCGGAACTATCGGTGATGTGCGAATACTCTGCCACGAGTGTAGCTGTCCATTTCAGCTTGGAGACTGGTCTTTTTCTGTCGGTTAGATTTTGATACGACAGGTGGATGGACACGGATGTCAGTCAGATCATCGCTGTGGAAGTGAAGCAGCTTGTGCTTAGCCTGCAGCGTGAGGTTGCGGAGCTGCGGGACGAGAACCGGCGGCTGCGTGATCGGATTGAAGAGCTCGAAGGTAAGAACCCCACAGAGCGACTCGACGAGGCGTTTTCGGTGACGGCGGAAGAGAGACGCCGCGCTGAAACGGGCCGCCGAAAAGGTCGCAAAAAACAATCCTCGGCGCGTCGCGGTCGTCGCACAACCGAGCAGAAAGCGGACAACGCCGAACGACGCGAACTCATTCTGCCGGAAGGTTACAACGTCGCAGAGTGCCGTTTCGTTCGGGAACGTTTCGTCTGGAGAGTGATCAACGGCCAAGCCGTGCAGGTCGTCTATGAAATCTATCACGGCCCCAACGGCGAGAAATCCGAAATTCCGGGCGTGTGGCCGCGGTCCGAATTCGGCATTGAAGTTCATATCGCGCTGGCTCGCATTGTGACCATCACGGGACTGTCGATCGACAAGACGTGTGCATTGATTGAATTCTTCTGGAATCTGCCGCTCGGCAAATCCCAGGCGGACGCTCTGTTGAATCAACTGGCACGGCGTTGGGAACAGGAATTCGAATCTCTGTGTGACCTGATGGCGTTCAGTGCGATTGTGCATGCAGACGAAACCAGTTGGAGTATCAACAGCGTGTGGGCTTTTTTGTCGGAGAAGGCGCGCGTGCTGATCTTCGGATGCCGCAAAGACGGCGACACACTGGCTCAGATCCTGTCGAAAGAATTGTTTGGAGGCGTGCTTGTTTCGGACGATGCGGCCGTGTACCGAGGTTTCAGTCACGCACAGAAATGCTGGGCTCACCTGCTGCGGAAGGCCATCCGTCTGACGCTGCTGAAGCCGGACAACGAAGAGTACCAGCGACTGCTCGACGGCCTGCTGGAAATTTTCTACGCGGCCAAACGCCACGCCGCCGATGGTCGTCTTGGCGATGCCGGTCGTGCGGCGAAGGTCGATGAACTTGATAACACGCTGGCGGCTCTGCTGGTGCGTTACTGCGCCGAGGATTCCGATGTTCGGGCGGCCGACTTCGGCAAGGATTTTGACAACCTGGTCTCAGAACTGATTCGGCTGATGACGGAAGAGGAGTTGTTTTGTTTTGTGACAAGCCCGGCCGCGCCAGCAACGAACAACGAAGCGGAACGCAGTCTTCGCGGCGCGGCCATGGACCGTCGCACAGGTCGAACGAGCAAAACATCGAAGGGAGCCCGTCGCCGCAGCATTCTTACAAGCGTCCTGGAATCGCTGAATCTCCATCTGAAAACACCAACGCTCAGTTCCGTGGTGGCCGAGGTCATGACGTGGCAGCAGGATGGATTCAGTCTGTTTGATCGACTGAAACTTGAAGTCGGCCTGACCTCCGCGCCGCCCGGTCAGTCGCGACTGTCCAAACTCGTCCCCGCCAACTGAACACCACACCTCACGCTGCGCACCACGCGGAAATGGACAGCTACGCCACGAGTGCCTCTACGGCAACCTGATCTCAATTCCCCCACCGCTGCTGAGCTCGTCCAAGACGTGATCAAGGTGTCTGGGATTGCCACGCATGAATATGATGTGGTCCGGTCGCAATCGTTTGGGCGACAACAAACAGATAGCCCTGCAATTTCTGATTGTTGGAATTCGTGTTAAGCTATCGTCAAATGCGAGCAATTGTCAAATGTTGTGTTTTGGGTTTTTGATTTAGGCGGCGATATCATCCTGCATGATTCCGTCTTTGAAGGAACGTCCTTCGATGACGAGTGTGATCTTTTCGTGGCAGTTGAGTCGTCTCCATTTCTTCGATGCTGACTGAGCCAGCTTGAACATCATCGCTAAGCTCGCCCGTCTTGTTCCGCTGCCTTTGGTCTTGCGGTGACGAAGGCGGATCGTCGCGAAGGTGGATTCGATCGGGTTGGTTGTCCGCAAGTGGCTCCAGTGTTCGGCCGGGAAATCGTAGAACGTCAGCAGCTCGTCGCGGTCCTTCTTCAGGCAATCGCAAGCCGCTGCATACTTCGCACCGTACTTTTCAATGAATTTATCGAACGCTTTGTTCGCATCGTCCTTCGTTTCTGCCTGCCAGATTTCGTGCAGGTCGCCTTTCGCTTTGGGTTGAACGCTCTTAGGCATCTTGTTGAGAACATTGGCCGTCTTGTGAACCCAACAGCGTTGTTCACGAGTCTCGGGGAATACTTTGCGGATCGCGGCCCAGAAGCCAAGCGCACCATCGCCAACGGCAACCTTCGGTGACAATTGCAGGCCACGTTGCTTCAAGTCGACCAGTAACTCGCACCAGCTCTGCTCGCTCTCGCGGTAACCGTCCAGCACCGCGATCAATTCTTTCTGGCCTTCCGGCGTAGCCCCCATCAGCACCAGCAAACACTGCTTTTTATTGGCGTCATCCTCCAGTCGGACCTTCGCGTGAATGCCGTCGGCCCAGATGTAAACGTACTGCTTGTTCGATAGATCCCGCTTGCTCCAGTCATCGTATTCGCTGCACCACTGATCCTTGAGCCGGCAAACCACGTTGGGACTCAGCCCGGCGGCCCGCTCGCCGACGAGCGACTGCAACGCCTCGTTGAAGTCACCCGTGGAAATTCCTTTGAGGTAAAGCCAGGGGATGAGTTCTTCAATGGCCTTCGTTTTTCGCAGATAGCTCGGAAGCACGCTTGGCGAGAAAGCCACCCGTTTTTCGCGATCAGGATCGTTGTCGCGGACACGCCCCTGAGTGACCGGAATCGCTCCGGCACCGGTGAGGATGTCCCGCTCCGGAAGGCTTCCGTTCTTGACGACCAGTCGCCGGCCGTGCTCGTCAGTCCGATCCGCATGCATGGCGACGAACGCATCCACCTCGGCATCGACTGCGGTTTGTAGCATCCGCCTGGCTCCCTCACGGACAATCTCGTCGAGCGGACTTCGCTCGTCGAACTGAGCCCGAAAGGAAATCACTTCGGGATCGAGCGCTTGACCCACTGGCACTTTGGTTCGGTCTGTTTTAGTCTTGCTCATAGCGTATTCCTTTGCCCACTTCGGGCCGTTGGAGAGGAGAAGTTCCAACAGGATGCGCCACCTTTCTCATTCACTCAAGAACACAACTTTCGACAATACCTCCCAACGGGAACGACGTGTCCTATTCGGAGCGTTAGCTCCAATCGGCTGGCGGGCCGTCCCGCCCCGCCCCGCCTACCAGTAGCCCCACTGTTGAGTCGACATGACGTACAGCCCCAGCAGTAGATTGGCGACGGCGTGCATCAGCACGCACGCGGACAGGCTTTTGGTTTTCACGGCCACGCCGTACGCCAGCAGGCCGTAGAAGGTGGCTCCGAAATAGTCGACTGGAGCGTGAGCCAGCACAAACAAAGCTGTCACGACCACAAGGCTTAGCTTATGAAAAGTGCCGAAGGGAACCTGCCAGTAATCGCCGTCCATGTCGGCCACAAACCGCATCAGGAATCCTCGCCAGAAGATCTCTTCCACCAGCGGCACCACCAGCACCAGTCGAGCGAACCGGAACAGCACTGTCGCCCAATACCAGCCCGGTCCGTATGCCGATACTGCCGACGGATCGAAGCCGTCAGATCGATCAGCGAAGCCGACGTACTTCCACCAGCCTTCCGACAGTTCAAGTGATCGAAACAGAAACCCGGGCGCGAGCCAAACCACGATGCCCAGCACTCCGGCGGCCGAGGCCAGTAGCCAGCCTGTGTGAGGCCGAAACTGGTACTCTTTCCAATACCACGCCAGCAATACAGCGGTCACAAGCGTTTGCACCGGAAACAACCACAGCTTCGGCTCGCTCACATACCACGCCTGGCCCGGACTGCCTGCGGTTGGTGTGGGCTCGTCTGAGTTCGCGTCAAAGGCAGGCCCGGATTCGGTGTCAGTGTGCTGCAGAGAAACGTCGGCGGTGTCCGGCAGCAAACCAACCGACGTCAACAAATCCGGCACGCCAAGAAACAGCATGAACACGACGAAGGGGACGACGTACGCTTGAGCCCGTCGCTGAGCAGATTGGTTGGACGGAACGTGGGGCTCTTCAGTCACGATAAGTGTTACTACTTTCAAAAAAGAAGCCCGGCTTCTTATAAAAGCCGGGCTTATGGCAGACCGAAAGACGGCGTCGAAACCGATTCCATATTTGCAACTACTGAATTTCCAGTCTCGCTTTGACTAAGCTCTCCCAGTCAAAATCTCCGCTTCCAGCATCAAACGCATTGATGGCCTCAGAACGGTCGATCAGGAAGATCGCCCGTTTGTGGTCGTCAGCAGTCGTTCCGTCTTCATCCAGATCGAATGCCCCACCGACTTGGACTAATCCCGTTGCCGGATCCTGATACGCTTCGAAGTAGCCAGCCGTTGCAAAGACAATAAACGAGTTACTGACGGTTGTTGTGTTGTTGGCGATCTTCGAAAGCAACTGATGACGCTCAACTGTCGTGGAAGACGCTGGCGGAGTGATGTGTTGTGCGGCTGTTCCAATCTCAGCCCAGTTACGATTCGATGCGGGATTTCCGTCAGCACGGTCATTCTCGAGTCGTCTCCAGATTGTCGACTCAAAACCGCCATCGATTGTCGCGGCACGATATGGCTGGCTACCGGGCAGGCCCGGTGCCCACACCCTCGCAGCACCGTCAACCGAATTTGTCGAACCCGGGTCGTAGGTGCGAACTATGCCATCTCGATCGTTTACGAATTCATGCCATCGATCTCGTCCAGTAGGCGCTCCTGCCGGGTGAGTGAAGTTGCCGTCGTTAAACTCATTGCCAGGATCGGTGCCAGCACCAGTGTAGTAGGGCGTCGCATTTGCGTCGGCAGCGACGTCCATAAGAAACGGGTCGTCAATAAGCCCTGCGAAAACCTCACGATGTCGGAGCATATTCAGATTGAGTTTTCCCGGAACACGGTTCTGAGCAAGATAGTTGCCCAGCATGCGATGAACGCGTGAAGGTACTTCCACGAACTGCAGGATTCGGTACCAGCGATTGTCATTGGCCTGATCCAGGAATAAGTCGCTGTTGGGGGCCGTCCCGGGCGTAACATCGGTGAAGTCCGGCTGCAGGAACATTGCAGAAGCGCTGGAAATTAGTGCATTGTTGGCAGCAGCGCCTTGTCCCTGTGCAAATGGTGGGAGTCGCGACCAATCCAGTCGCTGTGTTACGAGCTCTGGGCCGTAGACTGGGAGATTTAGCAATTCCGAATTGGACACAAAATCTCGATCGAAATGAGGCTGATATAGATTCCACTGCGGCAGTGCGTTGCTGTTCGCGTTCGTTATAGAGTTGTAGCGATGATTTGCCTTTGCTGTGTTTGGATAGGTCGTCTCACTCTCAGCATTCAACGGCTGGTTCCTTTCATTGCTACGCAGGTTGAGCAGTTCGTTCTGAATATCCAACGGGTCCGTCATCGCCAACGTAATCCCGAATGGCGTAAACGTGACGCGAATGCGATCTACGTTCACCCATGGATTTGCGGTCTGGCTAAGTGACGGCATATTTGGATTGACTCGACGCTGTAGGACCAAGTCGAATCCAACATCACCACTACTGGCAAAACGCCCAGCGGGAAAGGCAGAAGAAGGAGGAGGAACATTGTTGACAAATGTGTCGCAGCCAGCGTAAGTACTCAGTGTTTCGAGAAACTTACCTTTAGTGCTGGTCACAGTGCCGTCTCCAGTGATGCTGCTATCATCTTCAAGCACGCGAGCCACAAACCCGGTCGACAAGTGGTTTGTGTGATGAAGATCGATATCGCACTCGCGTGTTGCTGTAGTAATGTCATTCGTCGCGGCATCGACATCGGGGGCGATCCGTTCAAAGACATCCTCACTGGCATACATGTTGGGACTGTTGTAATCAACGTAGAACTCGCTCATGTCGAGTTCTACGCCGCCACTGCTGGTCAACTCAGGACTTCCGGTACTTATTGTCAATGACCCGCCTGGTGGCACGAAGCCTCCGGCCAGGGCATCCTGCAACAGGACGATCGCGCGATCAAAATCGTTGGGGGCCGCGATCGGCGCGTCCGCTCCGTTGTTTCGATCAAATCGAGCAATACGCCAAACGCAATTATCTTTCGTTGTCGCATCAGCTCCCAGGCTGACATTCAGCGGCTGAACGTTCGTAATTTCAATCTGAAGGAAATCGTGTGCATCAATGGTCCCGGACACGTCCTCATCGTTGTATGGGGTTGCTGGATGATCCATCGTTAGTTCCGGTGACCGGACGGCGAAGACTTCGTCGAAGGCGAGTTGCTGGGCTTCCACACCATATACAACCCCTCGATCGTAACTCACAATTTCCGTTGTGTTGCCGTCGCCATCAATATCTCCAACATCTGGCACACCACTGTCTTCCGGGCTAAGTCCGCCGCTGGTCACAAGGTTGTAGTCAGCCACTGGTAGGGAGTTTGGACTTGGGACTGATCCAGCTAGTACCGCAGATGGAAAATCAGCGGTGTAGGGATCGTCATCCAGATTCCATCCATTGCTGAGATTTTTGTCATACTCGAATTTGGTGACGACGTTGTCAGTGTCCAATGAGTCGACCAAATTAACGGCGAACTGCGCCATACGTCGAAGTTGATCGTGCGTGTAGAGAGCCTCCGGATGTGGATTTCCAGGGACCATCGGGTCTAATGCATCCGGAACGAGCGCCGGATCGTTAATCCCGAGATAATTCTTAACAACTCCAGCAGCGTCATTTCGAGCCCCGCCAAGCGTGTACAGCAACACATAGATGTCGCGAGCAAGCTGTTGCCGGTCGCGACGCGCCCAAAACTCTCGTTGAGCAGGTGTCTGTGGGGGGAACCTAACGTTAGTCGCATAGGTAAACGTGTTGGGATCCGAATCCGATGCAAGCTCAAGCGTATATGCCACAGTCTCCGCGCGGACTCCCGTTTCTTCTTCGTCAGGGTGCTCTGTTAAAGGGCGAAAACGTAGCCCCGACCGTTGCATATAGGAAAGGAATTCAGGCGTTCCTTCCGGCGGTGCTTTACTCGTTTCATCTCCGCTGTTCGCAATTCCATCGGGACCAAGCTGATCCCATACGCGGTCAACATCCAGCACGTGGTTAATACTAATAGGAAGCTGCCCGAACAAATCCGTTGTATCCCCTGCTTCCACGGTAACGGCACGCCGTGTTTGCGGTCGGAAAGGGTCGCTGCGGCTGTACGGTCGACCGTTAAGGTTTGTCGTACCAAAGGCGGGTGGAAATTCGGCGTTGCCGTCTCCGTCCGGAAACCCATCATTGTCCCTGTCTGCGCCGTCAGTATCAGCGGAAAATTCCCACCAACGTGAAATACGGTCGCTGTCTCTGTACCCGCCTGCCAGCACTTCGTCCGGTTCGTCGACAGTGCCATCACCGTCGTCGTCAAGTCCTCGTTTGCCTGGTCGTCCGTCGTTACCGAAAGGATGAGAGAAAGGCACGTAGCGAAAGCTGTTGCTGTACGTGGTAATAAGCTCGCGATTTTGGCTGCTGGCATCGAACGCCCAGGGAGCAACCTGAGACATCCGGTCGCTGGGGGTTTCCTGCGAGTTGGCAATGTCCAAAGCCGTCATGTGCAATTCAAACATATCCTGCGGGCCAAAGACGTTGTCAGCGGGCCGTTGGGCCAGCTCTGAATAAAAGATCGTCTCCAGCGGATCTTCGAACAGCATGTCGAAGAAGGGATTGACGATCAGATCGTCACTCGCAGGAACACCATTGTTGAAAGTTTGGTCCACGCCAAAGATATAGCGAGGCGTGTACCGAATCGCTCCGCCCCCCCCAGACGTCGTCGGCATCTCGCGGGCAATGTTGTAGTTAAAATAGCGTGGCCACGATGCGGGATTTGTGGCGACGCTCATAATTGGATTCAACGGATTGCCACCATTGGGTGTTGCCAATGGAGTGCCGCCAGCAAAGCCGGTTACGTTGTGCGTGGTGTTTCGCCCAGTACCGCCAAAGTCAACGGGCTTTCCGTACGAGCGGACGCGTCCCGCATTGAGCAGGGCTTCGCCTTCGTAGGCATTTTGGTTGTCATCGTACCCGGCTCGCCCGGCACCATTTATTGCTCCACCAAATCGTGGACCACCACCGGCACTAACTGTTCTGCGGCTGTTGTCACTTCTTCCAGGGCGAGGGTAGTCGCCGACTTCCTTCGCTCCAGTTAACGCAAAGTACAGATTCTGCACGTCCCCCCAGCGTCCGGGAATGATGTCGTCGATTGCACCGGAGGTGTCATAATCTGCTCGACCGGTTAACAGCCAAAACAACTCCATATTCGCTTGTTCGATTGCCGACAGCGGTCCGCGCCCATAATGCTGTGTGAACTCATTGCGAGCGTCCGCAGGAATCTGAGATTCGAACGTCGTACCGCTTGCTGGCGGCCGTGTATCGCGACGCAGCGCGTAGGTCGGGTTGATTTCATGGGGACCAAGACCGTGATGGGAGGCGGATAACATGCGGTCTCCGAAACTACCGCTACTAACGATCGCCGGCACGTTACCCGTACGCGTCATGTTGTTCAGGTTGCCGTGCACATTCACATTGATTAACGAATCGAGGTCGTAAATGGTAAACGAGTGCAAGACGACATAAAGCCGAGTGAAGCCACCACTGTCGACGTGTTCCTGCAAAGGAAAATGCAGGTCCATCCAGATGCCTTCTTTTGTCGTGTAAGACGTTCCATTCGCATCGACTTCAGAGAATTGATCGTTATCTACATCAAGTTCGTAGACTCGTGGATGCGACCCCGTCCAGAATCCAAGTTCCCCCTGAATTGCAGGATCATCCTGACTGGAGCCGTCGTTTCCTGGGAGGAATGGAAATCCTCCGCTTGCGACACCGTTGCTGGCTGCAGCTGCCGCCGTGAGATATCTCGGCAGGACATCGTTTGTTTGTTGGTTACGAACCAAATGTGACGGGTGAGGCCGGAAACTACGCTTTGCCAGTGCGGTGATCGTCGGATCTTCTGTGGCCCAATTGGGATCCGTCGGTACGTAGAAACCGTTCCGTGTAGTTCCTGACGTCTTCATGTACTGAGGACGAAAGTACGAAGGAATTGTCACTGGTATGGCTTCATAGCGAGGCGTCGGGACGTCCAATACGCCGTTGCCGTTCCGGTCTTCACCCGCATCCAGAGTACCATTGTTATTCACATCTTCTGCATTGTCCCGAATCGCGTATCCACGATAGGCGAGGAACATATTATTGAGGTCAGGATAGGTGTAGTCGACGTCTGGCGAGGGCAGAATTCCTTGTTGTGCCCCGCGACGTTCGAACAGATTGGACAACTCAGCGTTGGCTGCATCCTGATTGGGCATGAGTCCCCAAGCCATCGGGCTATCGACCATGTCGAGCATGAAATCGACCGCGTTCGATGGTATGCCACCCGGGAGTTCTGGTACACCAGCATTGTAGATCGGGAACGGTAGCCCCTGACCAGTATGCGGACTGAGGTCGTTCCCAAATTGATTGCGAACAAGACTATGCCGGCGCGTCGGGCTGTACAGGATGCTGTTGACTTCGTTGTCATTAGGTCCGACTAGAATATGGCGCAACCCCCAATCAAATACGTTGGCGGGTTCGCTGGTCTGAGCCTTGGCCGCTTCGGAAAAGTAATTGGCCGACGCTAGTTCCTGAGACGCGAATGTATAGAACACCATTCCCGTAAATGTCAGCAGCCCGAGTAGGGCAATGACAATCACAAGCGTCGAACCTCGACGTGTGTTTGTTTGGTTTTGCTTGCAGCGTTTCATTGTTCCGGCTCCTGAATGTTTGACCGGTAGTTGGCAACAGAACGTTGCCGTCAACAGATGTGATTTATCGATTGCCGCTACCGACTTGCCAGTGGTAGCAGTAATGTGAGCTGTCGCGGTTCACCGCTGGTTTCATTCATGAATCTGATGGTCAGCCGCATGGACTGAAGGGGACGGCGATTGTCGATAGATTCCCAGACCGCAGGTACAGGTCCAGGCGATATTGTTTCTGACACTCGCTTGCCGGGTGTAGACGGAAACGTCGGAGGGACGGGCCCGCTGTCTCCTGCTCGAATACAACGATACGCAATCTGGAATGCTTGATCCGGAAAGCCCTGATTCGGCGTTGCCCCAAACGGAACAACCTGGTCCGCATCCCATGCAAATTCTCCATCGCCGTCCGCGTCCCAGCCAGCGACTCCATTTGCGACATACTGAGCAGGTACTGCGAAAACGACATCGCCCACGTTGTACGAATTACCCGGTGTCCAATATCCCTGATAGGTTAGTCCCGCCTGAGTGGCACTTAATGCTGGTGGCGGCATAAACGGTGACGATGGGCCGGGTGGTGCGTCTGACTTACGCGGTGGATAGACAACATAGCCAATGTACGGTGGCGAAGTCTCGACGGCATCTGGAACACCGTCACGATCCGGATCGACGAAAATTCCGGGAGGAAAGCCAGCAAAGCCAGGCGCCGCTGGAGCCGGGTGCCAAGTATCAAAAACGTGTGGTTGGCGATCTGCTTCCACAGTAGCCGACGGGTCATAAGGAGCCAGCGGGCCGTACGTGAACTGCCCTAAAGCAGTGCTTGCCTGCAGATTTCTGCGAATGTGGTAGTCTCCGATCACCGGTGGATTTGGCAGCGCAGGATCCGAGTCCGCCAGCGACCCATACCCCGGCACGACAAATCGATTTGTGCGTTGATCCCATATCTCAATCTTAAACTCGTGAACGTTCGCGAGCAGAAGGTCTTCCATCCTCCGCAGTCCGCCGTCACCAATTGTGCCCGCTGGTGAGTCGTCAAATTCATTTAAAAGGTCGACCCCTGCTGGCATACTCAATGGCGTGTTCAACAGGTCATACGGATTGCCGCCCACTCCCTGTCCCCGAGAGCCATCTGCATTGCCGGTTGCGCCGGTTGACCCGCCCAGAATGGAAAGCGACGTCGCGTCACTATCAGTAGACCCTTCAACTACGGATGGAATCTGAGGCCAGTTCCAATTCACACTGGACGTTTCCGCATGCGTTGGCCGACCGATGAAGGTTCGCGTTACATTGTTGTCATGTTCTCGCGAAAGTCCGGTAAACTGATTGAATCCGAATCGGTAAAAAGGATTTCCGAGTGACGCATTCGCGGCACCAGATGTCGTGAGCTTGTTACTTAAAGCGTCTACGCCGATGAACTGGGCTGACTGATTCCCAGCAGGGCTAAAACCTGCGATGGCGGAAAAGTCGAACCATCGGTGAAAGTCATTATTGAGTCCGCTGGAACCCAGCAGGAACCGTCCGTCGTAAACCGGTGGTCCGGCCGAATTCACACCAGCAAGCAAGTCATTGTTCGCACCGCTCGTCGGCTGAGGTTCGAGGTCACCCCCCGCAACGCGACGAGGACTGCGGATCAGGACGACTCGTCGGTAGAGATTTCCATTGCGAATAAAGTACGCAATCTGAGCGGAAGGCGAACTGGACGCGAAGTCGGCCGCGAGACTACCGTCGTCAACTTCCGGCTGGTTGGGATTGGCGTATAGATTGACGGGAGTGGTCGTGGTGTCTCCAGCCTGACGATCCTTGAGAGATTGTGCTAAGCCGTAGAAGTTGTCTTCAGTACCGCCCCCCGACCCGAGTGTGACCTTCGCTGTAAACTGGATGAAGTCGTCGAAGCGGCAGTCTGTGTCGTTTGTCGAGATGTACAGGTAGCCTTCGCGGTTGGCGAGAGCCTTCGGCCCCAAGTCCTGATCTTCATTGGGATAATAGGCCAGTGGGTAACGCATTGTCATTGCGTCGAAGTCACTGCGAATCAACGTAGTCACTGAGCGGACCTTTTGATCGCTCTCGCTGATCGCACGTTGCACACTGACGCTGTTGGTTGCCATCTGAAAGACTGATGCAAACATCGTCATCATCAGCAAGACCAGCGACACCGAAACCAGCATCTCGACAAGCGTGAATGCCGCCCGGTTGGCAAATTTTGGGTTTAAAATTTTGTTCTTCATAAAGATGTCCATCCGGCTCTGGTTGAACTGGTTCTTACAGAGACCGCGATCCCATCGGATAAACGTCGACAATTCCCGGTATCACCATTGCGCTAGTTCCGAACGTTGCAGCAGGGTGTTCAAGCGTGACCCGATATACGCCTGCCGATGTTTCGTGATATTCTCGAATCCGGTGCCACTTGGCGGCCGTCATGTCAAACACAAATCCGCCCTTCTTCAAGGGGGGCTCAGCCACCGTACTGGTAATCAACACATAATCGGTCGGAAACGAAGGTGCCGTTGCGGCGTAGATAATCTCGTCCGCGTATCTCGGTTCGCCGCCAAACCTGACAACCACATCCACGCCGCGTGCGACGCCATCCGGTGCTCGTCGCACGGTCAGGAACCAGGAAAAATCGACTGGACGGCGGGTCTGAATTAAAACCTTGCCAACAGCGACTGTATCCGGAACACCATTGCCCGATGTGTCGACGCGAAATTCGCGAGGCAAAGTTCGAGGTTCAATGTAACCATCCTTGTTGTAATCGAAATTCACCACAGCTTCAGACCATGTTGCATCAAGGTTAGATGCAATTTCCAACAGAGGGTAACTCTGGCTGTATTCTCCATCCGCTGTGAACAATACGATTCGACTTCGTTCCGGGTCGCGAATAATTCCACCCGGTGTTTCAGTCGCTGACGTTGGAACAAGTTGCAAAGCCGCTGCGTCGGGCACAACTTCCTGTGGAATTCTTAACCCGGCAACACCGCCATTCGCAATGATCAAAGGCGACCCGGTGGCCCCCGCAAACCCGTTCTCAAGAATGAATTCAAACTGGGTGTCCCACGCATCACCAAGACTCGTGATTTCCTGAGCAGTGATACGCAACGCTCGGCGTTGATCGTCCGTTAAGGTTGCCGGGTTTAGATTGATACCCAATGAACTGGCGATACCACCATCGAACCTTGGAAAACCGCTCGGGCCATTGCCGTTGTCATGCCCAAATGAATCCGCCAGCGTCGTGTCGTTGGTAAAGCCAAGGTCGTTGCTGTATTCAAAGATCGAAAAATAGCCGTTCGGGTCGACGATGTAGTTTCTTTGTCCTCCGCGATAGTGCTCAGTCAGATTACCATCACCATCAGGATCGAAAATCAGAGACGGCTGCACATCCAATTGGGCTTCGACGTTGTACTTTAGGATCGCTGCATTTGTTCGCTTCGTTGCTTGTGCGGATTTCAAGGTGGCTATGGGGAACAGAGTGATGACTGATGTAACTCCGATCGCCATGATCATCAGCGACATCAACACTTCTGTGAGCGTTACGCCGAGACGTTTTCCTTGAAATGCTTTGGTTGGGATTGAATTAGCCTGCATCACTTGGCCCCCGTTCCAATTTCGGCGAACCGATAAGGATTGTCAGCAAACCCATTGCCTCCGCTGGCTATGTCAGTGGGATCGATTTCGTTTACTGTGACAGTTCCCGTCTGAGCAAAGATCGTGACCAGACGCCTATCCTTAACCAAATACGGTTCCGCTGCGGTGTAGCCGGTTAACCACGGACCAGAAACTTCATCTGCCGGTATAAACTTACTGGCACCGCGAACCTGAAGCTCGAAAGTATCGAGCGGGGAGCTTGGGTTACCGTCTGCCGCCGGATTGATCGAAGCAATCCATTGATCTTTGAGCGTTTGCGAGTCCACGTCGTCGCATACATACAAATGGATCAATCCCGCCGCTGCTGCCGCGCCAATCACGTTACCTCTTGGCGAAAAGAACACATCCATGTACGGCGAAAACTGTCCCTCCGAATCGAGAACGCCGGGACGCCACGCGATGGGAATCTGCGAACCATCCAAATCCAGAACAACTCCTTCCGGCAAAATCGATGGCTCGCGAGGAAGTAGCTGAGCAGGTAATTGAATTCGGTAGGTTTCCCCTTCGCGAGCAATCACACTGCTGGCATCGCCAGGTTCGGAAAATGGAATCTGCAGTAGCAGAATCTCAGTCGGTGTGGGCGGGACTGTAATATCAATTAACGATGTGTTGACGCCGTACCAACTATTGCTGCCTGCAGGTATCTCAATTAGAGACCCATCGATAATTAGCCCGCGCCGTTTCAGTTGCCACCATCCCTGACCAACGCCACGAACGACCGTTACGTTGGGTGAGTCTGGGTTGTTGTCGCCATCGAGATCGAGACGCTCCAGGCTTACCTGGCCGGGGGCCGATGACAGCGGCCATTTATCGCCAGGCTTGATGTAGGCCATTGCGGTAACTGCGCGTGTGTTCACTGGGTCGACGAAGAAACGAACGCCACGAGGTTCCTTTTGGTAGATGGCTCGGTCACGTGCCCCCGCCAGATATGACTGAATTTGCCCGGCTGCACCGCTGACTCGGTCGGCATCACGCGCATAACTCACGCCGTAAATTGTCATTGACAGGATCAGAACCAGAATACCGATAACAACCAATAACTCCACAAGAGTGAAGCCACGCCGTGTCTCGATGGCTGACTTTGTAAAAGGTCGGTAGTGCATGATTATCTACCTCCCGCCCTGCGGTTGCGATTCGTCAGGTTATCTGAAATGAAGTCGGTCATTAATTCAAAGTCACTGGGACCGCCCAGAGTTCCGTCCTGGTCAAGATCCAGATTGTACATCGCCAAATTGCCGAGATTTGCCGTGTCGGAAGGCTCGTACAAACCTAATTGTCCATCGCTGCCTGCTGAAACAATTAGAGGTGCGTGAAATGTATCCGGAGTGTGATAATTCAATTCATTGAATTCCCAGGTCAGGTCGACCGAGAAAGTTCCAATCATCAATCCATTTTCCAGGATCGAATACAGCAGCCCAGCGGGGTCATCCGGGTCACGAAGCAATGGATCTGGAGGGATAATGACATTGACGTCCGCGATGCCTGGGTTGTCGGGAAAACTACTTGCGATTGCCGTTATGTATGCCGGTGAGAAATCAAGTCTTCTGGGTAGCCCCTTGATTAAGAATTCCGCGACCGACCGTTCGTCTTGCCCTACAACTCGCCCGTTGAACTCACCAAGAATTGTCGGGGTACCGTCTACGGAAATTACCATCGCCAAGTCAGTGTCATCATCCTGGTTGGTGATGTCTGCCGGGTTCGACAAAGTAAACGCTGTTGGATTCAATGTCGGATCAATCAGCCGGGTAGGCCATCGATAGAACCGAAGTGGTCGGCCCCACGAATCGACGAATTCCAAAAAGCCATCGCCATCAGTGTCCGCTATCTCAGACTGCTGGAATTCACTCTCGCCGGTGCTGGATGCGCCATAGCTGCCCGAATGAAACAAAAAGTAGTAGAGGAACTCAGAAGACTCAGTGGAGTGCGTTGCCTCATCCGCCGCCGCCGCGACTTCGTGCTGGACGTGAATCGTCCAGTTAGCCTCAACTTGCGTCGTGATTTCTGCCGCCGTTGGATTCGTATTACCTGCGTCAATCAACTGTTGCTTGGCAATCGGATTAGCCCAACGGTTTTCCAATGAATCCGGAACACCGTTCCCGTTCGCATCGTTGCCACCCGCCAGCAAATCGAACGCACGCTGAGGAAACTCAAACCGATATGCCGCCTTCTTTGCCAAAATGTCCCACACGATATTCCCGCTAGTCTGGCGAGTCAGAATTGCCTGGGTTCTCGCTGGATTGCCGGCAAACGGAGAAGCACCGGGTGCTCTGTTCGCAATCTCCCTTGAGAGATAGTTGATGTAGTTGCTTCTCCACGTTGGCAATACCGAAGGGAACGCTCTATCAAACGCTTCCGTCCTCTGCTGAACCAGCCGGTTGATCTTTTGAATGGTTGTATTGGTCGCCTCTTCGTTGGCTTGATCCGTAATCCCAAACATCACCGCCACGGACAGCCCGACAAGGAACGTGATAATGCCGACGACCACCAACAATTCGATCAGCGTGAAGCCGCTGCGATTCAGAGTTGTCTTTGATCGTGGATACATGATATTCCCCATTGCTGCAGAACTTCCCATTGGCAACGACTAGCGACTCAGCCGACCGCCTGAGAAGTTTGTGATGTTGTCTTTTTCTTCAGAGCGAGTGCTATCCATATCCATTCCCTCAGTCCAAATTGCTTTGAAGGTCGCCGACTGTTGAATGTTTCCGAATTCATCATCGGAACCAGGTGCGATCAGTTGGAACGTGTCTCGGTTCCATGGTGTCTTCCCGTCACCCTGATAGTAAACTGGATCACCGTTCAGGTACCGGCCGTTGTCGGCTGCCGAATACCACATCGGTACCTGATTTGTGCCGAGGCCATCGGTATAGGAATAGATCTCATCTGGTCCCGAATCAGACGGAGTGTCGTCAACAAGCCGAGCCTCCTGGTCCTTCCACTCTGTGAAGAATGGGCCGTCACGATTTTCTCCGCCGATGGCAAACGGCCACTTTCCATTTTTCGAAAACCCCGCCAGCGTAGGCGGCACACCAGCTCCATTAGCCACCGGGACCCCGCCCAGGAAGAATACAAGACATTCGTCTCCGGTAAGCTCTTTGTCAGTACCTGCCCACGGATGCCCGGCAGCCGGGCCTCGACCACCGGTTGTGAAATCAAAGTCTCTCCACATTGACCGAATCACGGCCTTGTCATTCGGGTGCGTATTCCATTCTGCAGCAGTGTCCCAAAGTGTGATGGAACTCGGCGGATACCGATTAAAGCGAGCTTTAAACGATGCCAATGCCTGCTCTAGTTGTTTTAGTTCCACTGACAGTGCTGTTTCGTCAGCACTTCGCCTTGCCTGCCCAATTGCGGGCAGGATCAATGCCAGCAGGATGCTGATAATCGTGATCACAGCGAGGAGCTCGAGCAGTGTGAAGGCTGAGCGGTGATTTGAATTGTGATTTGTCGGACGCTTCATGTTCAGCCTCTGGTTAGTTGGGACCAGGGAGATTTGTTTCAAAGTTACTGCTGTCGCCTCTTTCGAGGCTTTGCGAATCACACAATCCATCCCGCGAGCTTACGCCCACGGCCATGTGCTATCGCCCTCCGGGCTGGAAAGTGGCCCATGCTTCTTCGAGCGGTTGCTCGAATCGGCTGGCGGGCCATTCCGACTAGGAGAGATCGTTCAGGAGTTTAATCAGGGGAAGGAACAACGCGATGACGATGAAACCCACGATCAAACCGAGGACCACCACCATGATCGGTTCCAGCAAACTGATCAGACTCTCAACCTTCACTTCGACTTCTTCATCGTAGACATCGGCGACTCGATAGAGCATGTCGTCAAGAGCACCGGTCTCTTCACCCACGTCCACCATGTTGACCACCATGTCGTCTACAATTCTGGCTTCTCGCAACGGCACCGCGATGGTTTCCCCTTCGCGAATCGCCGTGTAAATATTGTCGAATGCTCGTTCAAACACATGATTGCCCGCCGTATCGCGCGAAATCAGAATGCCTTCCAGAATCGGAACCCCCGACGCGATTAGCGTGCCCAGCGTTCTGGTTACACGAGCAATAATCCCCAGATGCAAAATCTTCCCGATCAACGGGATGCGCAGGGATAACCAGTCGACCACAAAGGCCCCGGTTTTGTTTTTCCTCACGATCTTGATGAACAGGATAAAGCCCAGCGGCCCGATGATCAGCATGTACCAATACTTCAGCATCCAGTCGCTGAAGCCGATCAGCATTTCCGTCATGGCTGGCAGGTCGGTGCCGAAGTCGTCGAAGATCTTTTTGAACTTCGGGATGATGAACATCATGATGAACGACACGATGCCGACCGCCACAAAGATCACCGCACACGGGTAAATCATCGCACCCGTGATCTTGCGCTTTAGCGACTGAGCTTTCTCTTTAAATTCTGCCAGTCGTTGCAGAATAACTTCCAGTGCACCACCGGCTTCACCGGCTTTCACCATGTTGCAATACAGGTTGTCAAAACACTTTGGCTGTTTGGCCATTGCTTCTGACAATGTGTTTCCGGATTCGACGTCTTCAATGACGTCCATCAGCGTATTCTTAAGCGCGCCGGGCTTGCTTTGACCTTCCAGAATACGAAGGCTTCGCAGCAGTGGCAGACCGGCGTCCTGCAGTGTTGATAGCTGGCGAGTGAACGTACACAGAATCTTGGGCTTCACACCGCCAAGTGTGAATGTCTTCTTTTTGTCGCCCTGCTTCTTGGCGGCTGCCTTCGATTTTTTCTTGCGTTCGCGTTCGCGAATCTTGGTGACGTAATAGCCCTTCTCACGAATGATCGTCTGAGCTTCACCCTCAGTAGGAGCCTCGATGGTGTCCTTCACCTCGAGACCATTACTGTCCATTGCTTCATATTGGAAGACGGGCATTGCGTCACCTCTTGCAGTTGTTTCGCCGGTTCGATTCTGAACTCAGACTGAATGTTGCAACACGCAACAAATCAGGTATCCCCGGAGAAACATGTGATGAACAAAGCGAACCATTTCGCCAACCAATGATCATCAGTGGTTCTATAGGGCAAACATCATTCCACGAAACCAAATTTAATCGTAAAGACTGTTGTTGCAGTAATTTATGTTGCGGACTGCTTAGTAGAACCATGCAGGCCGCCATGTTTGTTCGATTGTGCTACAGCGGAAAAGGGCAATGGGGAAGTACGGAATGAAGAGTTGGGGAAAGCGAATCGCCGTTGGGAGTGCCGCAGAGGCGAGCCACGATAATTCCCTCATTCCCTATGTCCCCCACTAATCGAGATCTTCCATCACGGTTTCACGCACGACTTCGTCAATTGTTGTCACGCCATCAAAGATGAGTTTCAGGCCTGATTCTCGCAGAGTTGTCATACCCTGGTTTCGAGCGACGTCGCGAATTTCGTCCGCCGATTGTTCGGCCGCTACGCAGTCGCGAATTTCGTCCGTCACAATCAGCAATTCATACAAACCGACTCGGCCCTTGTACCCGCTGTTGTTGCAGCGAGCACACCCTTTGCCAAAGTAGAACTTGTATTTTCGAGCGGTGTCCAGGGGCAGCTGTAATTCCATTAACAGCTCATCCGATGGTTCAAATTCTGTGCGGCATTCGCTGCAGATGCGACGTACCAATCGTTGAGCCAGGATGGCTTCGACGGTGGCTGTGATCAGGAACGCGGCGACTCCCATGTCGCGCAGTCGAGTGATCGCGGTGGGAGCGTCGTTGGTGTGAAGTGTGCTGAACACAAGGTGGCCCGTCAGAGCACTCTGCACGGCAATTTCACCGGTCTCGTAGTCTCGAATTTCACCGACCAGAATTTTGTCCGGATCGTGCCGCAGGATACCTCGCAGAATGTTGGCGAAGGTCACGCCGATGTCCACGTTAATTGGACACTGCATGATGCCTTCGATGTCGTATTCGATGGGGTCTTCGCTGGTGATTACCTTGGTCGAAATGTCGTTCAGTTCGTTCAGTGCCGAATACAACGTTGTCGTCTTGCCGGAACCGGTGGGACCGGTCACCAGCACGATGCCGTTCGGCAGTTCGATCATGCGGCGGAACTTTGTCAGAATCGCCGGGTCCATGCCGATCTTGTTCAGGTCCAGTGCCACCACCGTTCGGTCAAGCACTCGCATAACAACAGCTTCGCCGAACAGGACAGGCAGCACGCTGACTCGAAGGTCGACCGGGTTACCGCCGACATTCAATTCGATACGACCGTCCTGAGGCAGCCGGCGTTCGGCGATGTCCAGGTCCGCCATCACCTTGATGCGACTGACGATCGCACTGGCCAGATGCCGCGGCGGCGGAACCATTTCGTACAACACGCCGTCCGCTTTGACGCGGATTTTGAATTCGTCTTCGAACGGTTCGAAATGGATGTCGCTGGCCTGGTCACGAATGGCAAGCAGGATCACCATGTTCAGCAGTTTTTTAATCGGCGCGGCGTCTGACAATTCTTCTTCAGACGACAGGTCGTAGCCGCGAATTCGGCCTTCATCATCTTCGTCAGCCTGAAGTTCGTCGATGACGTCTTCGATGCTTTCGTCGCGGTCAGCATAGTACTTCGCGATCGCTTCTTCGACATCCGCCAGACTGGAAACAGCTCCTCGAATTTCGTTGCCCAGCAGGTTTCGCAGGTCGTCCAGAGCTCCCACGTTTTGCGGGTCTGCCATGGCCACGGTCAACACGTCGTCACGCATTGAGACCGGCATGATCTTGTAGATCTCCGCCATCTGCTGAGGCACCAGTTCCAGCACCTGCGGCGGGATATTGGTTTCGGCCAGGTTAATGACCGGCATGCCCCACTGTTCGGCCAGAGCTTCTGTGACCTGAGTTTCCGTCACCATGCCCATGCGAACGGCGACCTGCCCGATCAACCCCGCACTTTGTTTCTGTTCTTCCAGAACATCCCAAAGCTGGTCGTCTGTCAGGTAGCCGAGGTCGACCAGAATTTGTCCAAGTTTTCGCTGTGGCATAACAGGTTTCGGGGTTAGGGTTTCAGGTTGCTGCCGTTAAGCGGATTTCGGATGCCAGTCGAGCCCGAAACCCGAAACCTGAAACCCGAAACCCTTCATTCCTAGTCATCGAACTCATCGTCGTCGTCATCATCGTCGTCGTCGAACACGCCCTTCTTGGCTCGTTCAATTCGCGATCGCAATTCGCCCGGATTGTTGGACTTCATGATTACGTCCTTTTCTTCGCACAGGCCGTTCTTCCAAAGGTTGAACAGCGAATCGTCGAGCAGAATCATGCCGAACTTGCGCCCGGTCTGAATGGAAGAGTTGATACGGAAGGTTTTCCCTTCGCGGATCAGGTTGGAGATCGCACTGGTGACCACCAGCATTTCGTAAGCGGCGACAAGGCCTTTGGGCTTGCGCGGCAGCAGCGCCTGAGACAGGATGCCGATGATACCGTTGGCCAGCTGAGTTCGAATCTGTTCCTGCTGGTTGGTTGGGAATACGTCGATGACTCGGTCGACCGTACCCTGAGCACCCGTGGTATGCAGAGTTCCGAAGACCACGTGGCCGGTTTCCGCCGCTGTGATCGCCGCTTCGATGGTTTCGAGGTCTCGCATTTCCCCCACCAGAATCACGTCGGGGTCCTGCCGCAAAGCACCTCGCAACGCATCCGGGAAGGACGCACAGTCGACACCGATTTCTCGCTGATTGATCGTCGACTTGTTGTGATCGTGGTAGTACTCAATCGGGTCTTCCATCGTGATGATGTGATGATCCAGATTGTTATTCATCCAGTTGATCATAGACGCAAGACTGGTTGTCTTGCCGGAACCTGTCGGCCCCGTGACCAGAAACAAACCTCGCGGCCGCTGAATCAGTTCGCGAACCACTGGCGGCAGGCCAAGCTGTTCGAAGGTCAGGAATTCGTTCGGAATTCGCCGCAGCACCATCCCGATCATGCCGCGCTGTTTAAACACGGAGACTCGAAAACGAGCTTTGTCACCGAACGCGAAGCCGAAGTCTGTCCCGCCGCGTTCCTGAAGTTCCTGCTGGTTTCGTTCCGGCGTGATGCTCTTCATCAACGCGGACGTGTCCTCTTTGTCGAGGCTTTTGGTTTCCAACCGCACCATGTGACCACCCTGGCGTACCACTGGGGGCTGTCCCACAGTGATGTGCAGGTCGCTGATGCTTTCACGAACCACCGTTTCCAGCAGCTTGTCAATTTGAAGTTGGCGAGGTGCCATTCAGTCGTTTCTAAGAAAGGAGTTGAGAAAGGACGAGATGTCTGAAGGGCGATGGATTGTTTGGCTTGTCGCTGTCTGAGTCCAGAAAACGCCGATCAATGAGCGTGGTACGCCCAGGACTGATTTCTTTGCCACATCGGCGGCGACGCACCTCAGAAGGTCAGCTCGAGTGGCCTCCTGAAGTCTGAACTTACGGTCGTGGGCTTCGCCAGACGTTCTGCGCGTGATTTCATTCCACGAGGACTTCTGGCGAGTCCCACGACTAAGGCTGCCCAAACTCTAGGCCGCGAAAATGCTCCCTGCCCGCCCGTTGAAGATTGAAGTGTGCCAATGAGCACGGCCGGTGGCCGGTGGTCCCTTGTATTGGGAAGCAATGGCAGAGCCGGTGGCACACAAGCCGTGAAATCATGTCTGACGCACCATTAGTGCCCTCCCTTGGATAATTTGTAAACCTCCTGCAGTGACGTAAGTCCTGCCATAGCCTTGTCTTTCGCGTCGTCGACGAGGGTTCTCATGCCGAACAGCCTGGCCTGCCGGCGGATATTCTGTGTGGGTTCGCTATTGAACGCCATTTCTCGCAGCGTTGAATTCATTGTCATCAGCTCAAACACCGCTCGCCGACCTGAATACCCGGAATGCTGGCAGCTTGCGCAACCTCGCCCGCGCACCCATTCGCTTTCTTCCAGCTCTTCATCTGACAATTCAAAGTAATCAATCTCCTCAGGCGTCGGCTGATAAGGTTCGCGACACTTCGCGCAAACCACCTTCACCAGCCGCTGAGCCATCACCGCCATCAGTGACGATGCGACCAAGAATGGCTGTACACCCATATCGATCAGTCGTGTAATAGATCCGGGCGCATCGTTCGTGTGTAGTGTGCTGAATACCAAGTGTCCGGTCAAACTAGCTTGTACTGCCATCTCACCGGTCTCAGTATCCCGGATTTCACCCACCAGAATAACGTTCGGTGCCTGCCGCAGCATAGACTTAATAATCTTGGCGAAGTCGAATCCGATACTGTGCTTTACTTCTACCTGATTAATCCCCGGCAGGTAGTATTCCACCGGGTCTTCTGCCGTGATGATTTTGCGGTCTGGGCGGTTCAGTTCACCAAGAGCACTGTACAGCGTGGTGGTTTTCCCGGAACCCGTTGGGCCCGTCACCAGGAAGATGCCGTTAGGCCGGCGGATGATGTTTTGGAACGTGCGATAGTTTTCATCGCTGAAGCCCAGGTTCCGGATACCGATCTTGATGTTGTCGCGGTCCAGGATTCTCATCACGACCGCCTGGCCGTGGTTGGTTGGCAAAATGCTGACTCGCAGGTCGAATTCCTTGGCTCCCATTCGAGTCTTAATGCGGCCGTCCTGCGGGCGGCGTTTTTCGGAAATGTCCATGCTCGCCATAATTTTGATACGAGACAGGATCGCTCCCAACAGGCGTTTGGGCGGGCTGTCTCGTTCAATCAGCGAACCGTCAATTCGGTAGCGAATGCGGACGCGATCTTCGAAGGGTTCGACGTGGATGTCGCTGGCCCTCATCTGCATGGCTTCTGAAATGATCAGATTCACCAGCCGAATAATGGGGGCGCTGTCGTCTTCGTCGCCTTTTTGAGCCGCTTTGGCTTCTGTTTCGGTGAATTCGATCTCGGTTTCCGTGAATTCCGAGATCATGGTGTCGACGGATTCTGTTTCCGTTTGACCGTAGTGGCGGTTGATGGCTCCCTGAATCGATTCCATGGGGGCCATGACGACTTTGATGTCGCGATTCAGTACGAACTGCAGCTTGTCCAGCACCTCAAGGTTGTTTGGGTTGTGCATCGCGACGACGACCTTTTCGCCTTCCAGATCCGTCGCAATCACAATGTTTTCCCGGGCCATCGACTCAGTAATGAGTTCGATGATGCTGTTGGGAATCTGCATGCCTTCCAGGTCGACGAATTCGTAACCGAAGGCGGCCGCCTGAGCCTTTCCCAGATCCGCTCCGTTGATGTAGCCGAGTCGGACCAGGGCGTCTTCGACCGTGATTCCGAGGCTGGCAGCCATTGATCGCGCTTCTTCCAGCTGCGATTCGCCAATGGTGCCGTCGTCGACGAAACGTTGTAGCCAATCTTCCATAGGGAAACTCCGATGCGACCAAATCGACAAACTCAGGCGTACGCCCGGGGCCGAGAACAGGTCAGTTGCGTGAAGATGGGATGCCCGAGTCGATACTTCTGTTATCGCACGGACTTGCGTCGAATATAGAGAAACAGCGAACAGCATTCGATCAGGAAAGCTGATCTGAAGAGACAGAAAGACAGGATTGCTCCGATCAGCGATGTGGACCGGCGCGATTGTCAGAACCGATCGTGCCAAAAACAACGCCTGAACGCGTCAGCAGAACGATATGCGAGGCAGCAGGGGGACTCAAGCGACGGCGACGTTCGGGGGGGTTAGGGCAGAGGGTGACCGTAAGGCGGCGGCAGGTTCTCAGCGATTCCAGCGGGTTGGCTTCAGGAATTTGCCTTTCGAGCGGCGTTTCTTTTTCTTCTTACCCAGCAGCAGGCGAGGCGCAAAGCAGACGACGTCCCACACGGGGACGAAGACGGCCTTGAAGCCCTTCCCGATCAGTTTTTCCGTGTTTGTGACGGCGCGTCCAATGCCACGGAAGAAGCGATTGACGGGGCCGATATCGCCGTCGCGTTGAGGCAGCACGCCGCCCTGGTTTTTGGCTCGCACGAAGGTGGTGCCCTGAGCCAGGCGGCCGATTAGCGGGAGGCGGCCGATCGTCGCAAACGGTTTGTTGAAGCATTCAAAGCAGTGAGGACACTGAAACGGCCGCACGAACATCAGCGCGCGAAGGTAGTCCAGCGGAGCCATTTTTAGTGGCGTGAGTCGCTGGCGGCAGAAGCTGCAGCGGTAGGGTGTCTTGTTTTTCTTGCGTTTAGGCATGCGCTACCATCAAAGTCGTCGCCTGGCGACCGTCCGGAAGTCAGTTGAAGCAAGCCGCAAGTCGCTGGTGCTATCGTGGACCTGCGGTCAGCCTGCTGGGTGGTACCAGTGTTCACTACGGAATTGCGGACACAAGTCCCGACGCGTGTGTCGGGCCCGATTCTGCCGAAACGTACAGAACCCATCGTTCTAACTGGCAGGACGTGTCTCAAACCCGTGCATTCATCGGCTTTTGGGCGGCAGAGGGCATTGACCAGGAAACAAAACTGATTTATACTTAGAGGGTGATCGGCAGCGGAGAAAGTTCCCGCTGCGACCGCTTAATTCTGCAGACCAGCCAATTTCGTAGTCTGCAGTTTCAACTTACGAACTGCGACAGTCTCCGACGATCGTGCTTAGAAACAGCACCGTCGAACATGTCCCCAGCAGTTCGCCGACTGTGACGGTTCTGGTGTTCAACCAGCCCGGTTTTCCGCGATGCGGGCACAGATGCAAAGGCAGACGGTTCCCGAAGTGCGGGACGTCCGGTACGAGCTGCATCTGTCGAATGCCCGACCCGCAGGCAGTCGAATTCAAACACTACAGAATCGGAACTTCTCTTGCAGAACACCACGGAACTCACCTTCGAACAACTCGGTCTTCATCCTAAAACACTCAAAACGCTCGCCCAAAACGGCTACGAAACGCCCAGCCCGATTCAGGCGGAACTCATCCCACTGGCTCTGACCGGCCGCGACTGCATCGGCCAGGCTCGCACAGGCACCGGAAAAACGGCCGCCTTTATGCTTCCTACCATGGAACGCATCGACCTGGCGGAACCGGCGGTGCAGGTCTTGGCCCTGGCACCGACTCGCGAATTAAGCGAGCAGGTAATGATGGAAGCCAAGAAACTGTGTGGCGGACGCATCAAACTGGGAATCGGCGTGGGCGGACGGCCCATTCATCTGCAGATCCGCGACATCGAAAACGGAGCTCAGGGAATCATCGGAACGCCGGGCCGAATCATCGACCTGCTGCGTCGCGGAGCTCTAAACCTGGACAAGCTGAAGGTACTGATCCTGGACGAAGCCGACCGCATGCTGGACATCGGTTTCCGTCCCGACATCGAACGCATCATCAAGCAGTGCCCCAAAAAACGTCAAACGCTGCTGCTGTCGGCCACCCTGCCGCCACCCGTCGAAAAGCTGGCTCAGAAGTACATGACCGACCCGGAGATGGTCGACCTGTCTGAGGACAATGTGGTTGTTGACACGATCGAGCAATACTACGTGACCGTCGACGAGAACCGAAAACGTTCGCTGCTGCTGCGAGTCCTCGCGCAGGAAAAACCAGCTCAGGCGATTGTGTTTACGCGAACCAAGCGAGGTGCCGACAAGCTGCTTGAGGTCTTCTCACGCCGCCTGAAGTCGGACCGCATCGCCGCCATCCATGGCGACCTGCCTCAACGCAAACGAGATCGCGTGATTAAAGATTTGCGAGCTGGCAAGTTGCGTCTGCTGATTGCGACAGACGTGGTAGGCCGCGGGATCGACATCAGTGGGATCTCACACATCATCAACTATGACATTCCCGAATTCTGCGACGACTACGTTCACCGTGTCGGCCGCACGGGAAGGCTATCTTCTGCCGAAAACGGCCGCGCGATTACGTTCGTGCGACTGGATCAGGGTGGCGAGTTGACCAACATCGAAATGCGGATCAACACCGTTCTGCCGGAATACCGCGTGGATGGCTTCGAAGCCTACGCTCCCAAAGAACGCTCACAGCGCACAGTCCGCAAGTTCGGCGCTTGAGTCCGGGATTCGCTGTAGGTGTCGGCGGCCCGAGGGCACCTCGCCGCAGGCGACCTAGAAGCTTCGTGCTGTGAACGCAACGCGACGCCCAATCCACGTGGCAACTCGCTGGCTTGAACCGCCGCAGGATGCGCTGGATTCGGCGAAGCTGAAAGTTCCGTGGGGGCGCCGGAACCTACGACAACCGCCTGCGCTGCGGCGTGATCGGCGTTCGCACGGCGAATTTTGCTGCTATTCCTTCGTAAGATAGGCAGAACTTGACGATTGCTCTGCTGGACTTGAAACCGAACGTTCGATACTATCCCGCAGCTCTACAATCCGAAATATGCTGTTTTTTGCGGGCTATGTGTCCTGCAGGCGATCGGATGTTCACCCTTTTTACGTGTTGTGCTCCCGACGTTCGGGAGCTGGCAGTAGTTTCAGGCTCTTAATAATGGTAGATCGTCACCTCCTCCGCGAATTCAGTGTAGATGATGCAGAACTGGAAGCCGTCTTAGAAGGCTCGTTCGACGCACTCGATGAGGCAATTCAAAACGAAGCCCACACTTACGACATTAACGACATTTTGCAGGGCACGGTGGTCCGCGTTGATGACGAAGAAGTGGTGGTCGACATCGGCTACAAAAGCGAAGGTGTCATTCAGCGTGAGGAATGGGAAGACGGCGAAAAACTGCCTTCGGCCGGTGAGCAGATTGAAGTTCTGCTGGAAGAGTTTGAAGACTCAATTGGCCTGATCGTTCTGTCGATGCGGAAAGCTCGCCGCGTCCGGGACTGGGAAGAAATCATCAAGACGCACGCCGAAGGCGATGTTGTCAGCGGACCTGTGGTTCGCAAAATCAAAGGCGGTCTGCTGGTACTTATCGGCCGCGAAATGGATGGCGACGACGTGGTCAAAAACGGCGTCAACGTGTTCCTGCCAGCCAGCCAGGTCGACGTGCGTCGTCCACCGGATATCGCCGACTACATCGGCCAGGACATCGAATGCATGATCCTGAAGATCGACGAAGCTCGCAAGAACATCGTCGTGTCTCGTCGCCGCCTGATCGAAGAAGAACGCGAACGCGAAAAGCAGGAACTGCTGAAGGTGCTGGAAGTGGGCACCATTCGCAAAGGTACAGTCAAGAACATCGCGGACTTCGGTGCGTTTGTGGACCTTGGCGGTATCGACGGCCTGCTGCATATCACGGATATGAGCTGGGGACGAATCAATCATCCGACGGAAGTTGTCAAGATCGACGACGACATCGAAGTGATGGTTCTGAACATCGATTACGAAAAGGAAAAGATCGCTCTTGGCCTGAAGCAGAAGTCTGCCAGCCCATGGGAAAACATTTCCGAAAAGTACCCGGTCGGTTCGCGCATTACGGGCGAAGTGGTCAACGTGCTGTCGTACGGTGCCTTTGTGAAGCTGGAAGACGGCATCGAAGGTCTGGTCCACATCAGCGAAATGTCGTGGACTCGCCGCATCAATCATCCTTCAGAACTGGTTGCGATTGGCGACGAAGTTGAAGTGATGGTGCTGGGCATCAACGAAGACAAGCAGGAAATTTCGCTCGGCATGAAGCAGACTCAGGAAAATCCCTGGGACAACGTGGCCGACAAATATCCATTGGGTAGCAAGGTCAAAGGAACCGTTCGAAACCTCACCAACTACGGTGCGTTTATCGAGCTGGAAGAAGGCGTCGACGGCCTGTTGCACATCAGCGACATGTCCTGGACTCGCAAGATCTCTCACTCCAACGAAATGCTCAAGAAGGGCGAACCGCTGGAATGCGAAATCCTGTCGGTTGATCAGGAACGTCGCCGCATCGCACTGGGCCTGAAGCAACTGGACGACGACCCATGGGAAACGACGATTCCAGAAAAGTACAGCCCCGGCCGTTCGGTCACGGGCAAGGTCACCAAGATCACCAACTTCGGCGTATTTGTCGAACTGGAAGACGAACTGGAAGGCCTGCTTCACGTTTCGGAATTGTCTGAAGACAAGATCGAACATCCGGAAACGATGGTGAAGGTTGGCGATGAACTGGAAGTCCGCATCCTTCGCGTCGACACAGCAGATCGCAAGATCGGTTTGAGCTGTCGTTCGGATGAAGAGATTCGCGAAGCGGCTGCCGCAGAAGCTGCTCAAGGTGGCGGCGGCGATGGTGGTGGTTCAGCTCCAGCTCGCAAGGTCGAAGACCTCAAGGGTGGAACCGGCGACAGCAGCAAGCCGCTGTTCAGCCTCGGTGGTTCTGCGGACGACTCGTCTGATGCAGACGACGGCGATGCAAAAGCTGAAGACGCCACAGAAGAAGAAAACTCGGACGAAGAAAAACCTTCTGAAGAGGGCTAATTCTTCCTGCCGTGAGCGGCGTCCGTCGCCACGACAATAGAGTGAACGCAACAAGAGGGCGAGCCGTTAAGGTTCGCCCTCTTTGCGTTGACATTGCCCGGGCAGGCCCCGAAATTTCGCACGCAGGGCTGAACAAAAACTGGACGCAGCACGCGATTGGTGTGGCTTGCTGTTACTGTGTATTTCACTTGCTTTTATGGCCGAGGTGCATCGTCAGCACAACAGCGGGCGCAAAGACGGCAACAGGTCGCGGCCGACCAGCGGCTACACCATTCTGTTGATGTCAGTGGCCAATCGCTGCATGCCCTCTTCCATCGATACAATCGGCGTATAGCCGAAGTCGCGTTTGGCTGCTTCGATGCTGTAGCTGTGCGAACTGGCCAGTTGTAAAGCCATAAAGCGTGTCATCGGTGGTTCACCGGGCAATGGCAGCCATGTCCATAACTTCTCCAGTCCTCGACCCACGCGATGGGCGGTCGCCAGCGAGATCGATTTCTTTACGGGCGGCAGTTTCGCCAGTTCCAGAATCTGATCAATCCAGGACCATAGGTTCACAGCTTCCGGCTCGTTAACAAAATACGCATTGCCGGCGGCGGAGACTGTTTCACGTAGCGATGCTTCTGCCTGCAGGTGAGCGGCCGCTGCGTTTTCGACGTTCGCGACAGACACAACGTTGGTACCGTCGCCGACGCGCCGCAGTCGTCCGGATTTTGCCTTCTGCAGCAGGCGAGGGATCAGGTGATTATCGCGAGCCCCCCAAATCAGATGCGGCCGCAGTGATACCGTTCGAAAACTATCATCGTCGTTGGCAGCCAGCACGGACTGTTCAGCCAGAGCTTTGGAATGAGGATAGTGGCACAGCCATTCGCTGGGATAAGCCAGCGATTCATCGGCATCGATGTGCTCTTCGCCGTCAAACACAACGCTCGGCGAACTGGTATATATTAACCTCTGAACACCCGCCTGCCGAGCCGCCTCGATGACGTTGGTCGTTCCAATCGTGTTGGGGCCGTGATAATGCTGCCACGTTCCCCAGACACCGGGAACGGCCGCGACGTGGAACACGCAGTCCATACCTTCGCACGCTGTTGCGACAGCCTGGCGGTCCTGCAGGTCACCGTTAACGACGTGGACATTCAGGCGGTCCAGAGTCGCGTATTTGCCCCGGCAGAAAACGCGTACCTCATGGCCAGCGTCCAGCAACTGTTCGACGATGTATAGGCCGAGGAACCCGCCTCCGCCGGTAACGAGTGCTTTCATGGTGGCAGCTTAGCGGTTGCACGGCACCAATCAATCGTCGAAATCCAACTCAAATTCAGCTCGGTCGTTCCGGTCGCCGCGATTGTAGCCTGGTCAGTCGGGGGACTGTGCCCGCCCAGACGAAATTCCTCGCCCCTCGGGTGGCAAGTCACTCTGCATATTGTCCGATCACGTCTGTGCGGTCTGCTCTGCAACGTCTACAGTCATGGGAAGCACGAATAGCGATGAATGGAATTGTTTTCACTGCATTGAATGAGATGGTTGAACGGACTTTCGGGCTGGAAGCCTGGGACGCATTGCTGCAACGAACGGGGCAATCCGGAATCTTCCCCACTGCCAGCAGCTATCCGGACGACGGCATCATGGAACTGCTGACGGCTCTGGCGGCACAGCAACGAGTGCCGTTGCCAGACGTCACGCGAATGTTCGGCGAGTTTCTTTTCACGGCGTTTCAAAAAGGCGACCGAGCAAAAATGCCCGAGGGTGATTCGGTTGACGAAATTTTGATGTCCGTCGATGAAGCCATCCTTGCCACCGTGGCAAAACAGTTTCCGACAGCAACGCTGCCTCGGTTCAACGTCGACGTCCGACACACAACACGCCGCATGGTCATGACGATGCGATCCGGGGCCTGAAACTGATTCACGGGGACCGGCCCCAAGACACGCGAACGCCTTGCCGCTTGCCACGTTGACTGTCACTAAACCGTAGCGGAGGAATTCCGATTCACTCTGGCGCGACGATCCAGGCCAACAGGTCCAGCACTTCGTCGCGAGTCATCGTGTTCAGCAGCCCTTCCGGCATAATAGAAATCTTCGATTCTTCGCGTTCATCGATCTCTGACTTCGCGATTTCAACCATCGCCGCATTCTTGTCCAGCGGGCTGGCGGCCAGCTTGATAACATCGTCCGTTTCCTCAATAACGACGCCACTGTGCAGCTTGCCCGCCGCGGTGATGATGATCTGAGTTCGATACTGCTGCTCGATGTCTTTCGACGGCTGCAGCATTGATGTCAGTACGTCCTGCGGCGTCAACTTTCCGGCGGCGATTTTTTCGCGGACCGTCTTGAGATCCGGACCGACACTTCCCCCGTCGCCGTTCATCTTGTGGCATTGCTGGCAGGAAACGTCTTTAAACAGCGACTTGCCACGATCGTGGTTGCGGTCCGCCTCGCTTAGCTTCGCCACGGCCGGTGCAAGTTCTTCCGGTTTCCACTTGCGTATAAACTGCCGTTGAGGAATCTCACTGGCTTCCACTTCGCTCTGCTGGTTCATGGCGTCGAGCGGGATGTCGCTGATGTCGTTCACGATGTGAAGCGTGCCCCACATCGTTCGCCAGTGGCCGGGGAACGTGCAAACGTATTGATAGTCGGCGGCTTCATCAGCAGCTGTTAGTTGCAACTTTTCGCGTTGACCAGGCTGCAGCATACCGGTGCCGCTCACAACCTTGTCGCTGTCGGGGATGAACTGTTTGGCAAACGCGTCGGGGGAAGCTCCCATTTTTTCAGCAAGAATACCGACCTCGGTTCGCGAATCGGGCAGCGTGACCACCAGGTTATGCGGCATGATGTCGACGTTGTCCAGCACGATTTCAAACGGCTTTCCGGCCTGCACGTACAGATCGGTGCGATCGTACGCCATGCGATGAGGCACCGGCCTGACGATAAGCACATCGATCGCCAGTTCGCTGATTTTGCGGCGCAGGCTGAGAGCTTCTGCGCGTGGCAGCGTGGTGGATAGATCGCGAGCCAGTTGAATCGCGTCCAACACACCGCCTTCCGTGCGTTCTTTAGCCGGGACGGATTCGATCCACTTGATGAGTTCGTCGATGACAGAGCGCGTTTCTTTGGCGGGCAGGTTGCTGCGGTTCAGCTTCTGAGCGGCCCTGACAGCGACGTCTCGGTATTCCGCTTGGATCATCAGCGGCTGCAACGACCGAAACGTTTCCAGATCGCGGTTCGGGATTGAAGCAAGGGCCAGCGCGGCGGAGCGTCGGATGGATGCTTTAGGATCGCTTGAGCCCGCCGTCAGCAGAAGCTGAATACGATCGTAGAGAGATTCGCGAACGCTGGCGTCCTGAATCAACGGGACAGCTTCGAGCAGTGCGTCGAGTTTTCCTTCGTCCGTTTTGGCTTCGTTCCACAACAGATCGGCCGAACCGTCAGCGGCGATCAAAGCCACCGTGGCGACTTTTCGCGTGATGTCGCGGTTGGCCGATTCAGCCAGCGATGCGATCTGGTCGCGTTTCGGTTTCAGTGCCGCGGCCGGCGTCATGCTGATCATGTGAGTCATGTCAGCGATGATGTGATCGGCGTGTCTTAGTTCGGATTCATCGAGCCGCCGGATCGCTGACAGAGTTTCCGTCACCATATCCGTGCCGCGCAGTTTGCCGAGGCCGTTGATGGCTTCCATGCGATAGCTGTGGACGATGCCTTCTCGCGAAAGCAGTTCGGTGTAAACCGGTTCGCTGCGTTTCATGCCCAGCAGGTCGGGCGTGGAAACTCGGCTGACGATGTATTCGACGGCTTTCGGGTTCCCGACAGCAAACGGCTGCCCGGTCCCCAACGACGGCAGCCAGTACGGTTCGAGCGAGCGGATGGTATGCCGCAGCGTGTAGTCGATGTAGTAATCGGTGGGATGCTTGAGTGCTTCGAGAGCGATCTCGGCGGCTTCCGGGGTTTCGAAGAAGCTAAGAGCACGGACGGCTTCCAGTCGGACTCGGGGGTGTTCGTCGTTGATCGACCGGCGAAGCAGACCCAACGTTGACAGCCCGTCGGGCGCGAATGGGCGATTTTTCTCAATGCTGCTGAGATAATTCCCTTTCGGATCGTTCGCAATAGTGATACCGAGTGGCGAGTCTAAACGTTTACGCCAATACCCCAGAACTCTCGTAGCGGCAGAACGAACCCTGTAATTGTCACTCGCCAAGCCGTACAACAAGGTCACGGCGCTCACGGTTCGGGTAAATTCAATCTCCGATGAGATCGCATCGTGATGCTGCAGGACCCAGAGGGCTTCCAACGAGTAATGGTCAAATCTGGGATCGTCACCATCCAATGATTCTATCCACGCCATCAGCGCATCGACAACTTCGCGAGTCTCAAACTCCCGCAACTTCAACCTCGCTCGATACCGTACACGGTCTTCCGGTTCGGCCAGCAACCTCACCAGCGCATCAACATCGCCTTCGTCAATATCTGGTGGCGTTAAGAGATCTCGTCCCTTCGCCGTCACTCGCCAGATGCGGCCGTGAGTCTTGTCTCGGTTCGGGTCTCGCAGACTGTGCTGCATGTGGCCGATTAGTGGGTTGAACCAATCGACGACGTATAACGCTCCGTCGCCGCCGAATTCCAGATCTACCGGGCGGAAGTTGCGGTCGGTGGAATACAGCAGCGGTTCGATTTCTTTGCCTTCGAAACCGCTTCCGACCTCTTTGACCGTGTGCTGCATAATTCCCTGAAAGCCGATCACGTTATTCAGCAAAAAATTGCCCTGAGCTTCCGGCGGAAAGTGGCGGCTGCTGACGAACTCGCAGCCCGATGTCGGGCGGACTCGCTTGGGAAACCACTGCTTCATCTGTTCCTGATAGGCGAATCGAAACGGACCGAAATCTTTCTGGCCGGTGTACTGCGGAGCCTTCGTGCTTAATGCTGTTCCAAAATAGTTTTCGCCACCGGATGCGTCGGAGACAAACGTCTGCCCCCATGCGTCGAAGGCCGATCCCCATGGGTTGGCGAAGTTGTAATGAATGAAGGTTTCCAACTTTTCGCGAGTTGGGTCGTAGCGGTAGACCGCTCCGTAAGCATTTCGTACCGGACCATACGGCGTTTCCACTTGAGTCACATGAAACGTGCCTTCGTGCATGTACAGTCCGCCGCCTGGTCCCCAGGTGAAAGCTCCGATGGCGTGGTGCGAATCGGCGGAATCGAATCCGTGCAGCACGAGCCTGCGTTCGTCACCAACCAGATCGCCGTTAGTGTCACGGATGTGCATCAGGTTCGGTTCCTGAGCGACATAGATTCCGCCGTCGCCCAGTTCAAAACCAGTGGGCAGATGCAGGCCGTCGGCAAAGACGGTTTGCTTGTCGGCCTCGCCGTCGCCATCGGTGTCTTCGAGGATCAGAATTTTATCGTTGGGCTTGTTCGGTGGCAGGTACTGCGGATACGACGGCATCGTCGCGACCCAGCAGCGGCCCTTCAGATCAAATGTGATCTGGACGGGATTCTTAAGGTCTGGGAAGTTAATCTCGCTGGCAAACAGATTGACTTCATAGCCATCCTGGACGACGAATTTCTTCGCGGCTTCGTCGGGAGGCAGAATTCGCACCGGCTGTTTGAAGTTGGTCGGCACGTCGTACAGCGGCCGAGTTCCGCTATCGTCGATGCTGGCTGGCACTGTTTCACCCCGAGCCACCTTCCAGATCCGAGCGTCTCGCACGGCCGTCATGTCGTCGAGCTTACCTCGTTCGTTTTCGATGACGTAGGCGTCGGTGTAGGGAGGGTTACCGTGATCGCGCTGAGAACGACCGCCATAGATGTAGTATCCGTTGACGGCTCGATAGCGGTGAAAGAACTGGAAGTTTTTTTCGAGCACCTCAGCGCGAAGAGGTTCGAGTTTGTCGGACCAGTCTGGTGACTTTCCGAACAGCCCTTGCATCAACAAAGGAGCCATCGCCTTGTAGCCGTCTTCCGAAAGGTGCACGCTGTTGAAGGTTAGGTTCTCTTCATGCTGCTGGTACAGGTCCAGCGTCGGATGAAACAAATCGACAAACGACACCTCATGCTTGTCAGCGAGTTGCTGCATCGCTCGCGTATAGAGCTTCAGATTTTCATTCGTTGCCGAACCGTCCGGCCAATGCGGATTGTCGGTGTCCTCAGCCGCAATCGGAGACATCAGTACCAGCTTCGGAGGGGCTTCTCCGTTGTAATTCTGGCTCAGCGTGTGAGTGACAAACGCTTCCAGTTCGGCTTTAAACGTCGGCAGTCCCTTTGGCCCGGCGAACGATTCGTTGAAACCGAAGAAGGCCAGAATCACGTCCGCCTGTTGCATGGTCAGGTGTTGATCGGGCGTGCCGAAATCCAGCGAACGAGGCCGAAAACGAACTTCATCGGCGGAATAGCCGAGGTTCCTGACAACCAGATCGTGTTCTGGAAACTGCGCATGGAGCAGCGTTTCGAAGTATCCGAAATGCTGCATCCGTTCGGCCAGCGTATTGCCAATCAGGCAGACATGGTCACCTCTGTTCAGCACCAATCGATCGGACGCCGCGACTTTTTCGGCTGGTGTAGTTCCTGCCAGCAGAACAAGTAAGAGCGTGAAGGTTTTCAGAAAATGAATCATGAGCCAATCGCATCTGTTGTGCATTGCAAATACCCCAAACGAAAAAGGGCACCGGTATGATACCGGTGCCGCGAGGGGACGCATCAGGAATTTGGAAGGAAGGGAGATGCAGAAGGGAGCTAATCACCATGAAAGGAGAAGGGGAAAGGTGACATGCCGTCAGCCCGGATGGGGAAGGGGTAAGCTGACGGTGATGCTTTCAAGTGTCTCAAAAAATGAGTCGTCACAATCTGAAGTTATGGGTTTCAGATCACTTCAACAACTAGTCGTCCAGTGCCACTGTGGTTTGAGGAGCTGAGCGTTCGTTTGATGAAGCGGTGCGACTGCTTTCGCTGGAACTACGGCTGGCTTTCCAACCACCGATTCGTACCGTCGCGTTCGCCTTCGGCTGACTCACACGTGGCTGGCTTGCGGCAGTTCGTCCGGATCGTGATGAATTCGAACGCGAGTAGCTGGACCGAACGACTTCGTTACGTGGGCGGTCCAAAGAGGCCCCAAAGCTTGGTGGTGCGATGCTGTCGGCAGGAAATGTCTTTGGTGGCTTGGACAGAGGTTCGTCTTCGATCGGTGGAGTCAGAGTCCGCGAACGGCTCGAACGTTGAAAGCGGCCATCGTCGTCTGCGTCGCTTCGCTTGAATTCACGATCGCCGTTCCGAGCTGGGGCTTTTCCATCTTCCTGAAACGCACTTCGCGTTTCACCGAATGCCGGGTCAGGTTCCGGTCGATTCGCCACTCGGCTGGTGTCGGCATCGTCGACGATCCACGCGGTGGTTGCTCCACCCGCATATCCGCCGTAGCCGCCATACCCATAGGCCATTGAAGTGCCGATGGGTACGGTGCGATACGCCGTCACTGGTTTATTGACCATCACGGTTTGTTTCTTCATGACCAGCTTCTGAACGGCCACTCGTTCGGTCTTCACTTTGGCGACCATGTGCGTTTCATTGACCACAACCTGCTTAGTGCCTCGTACAGCCACCTGCCGCGTTGTGGCGACGTTGCAGGCCATCATCTTTGGCACATACTGACGGCTGGTGCGATAGTTGGGCGTGAACGCCGAACGAAACGAATAGCCTGTTCGGTTTAACCAGCCCATGAAACCGGGACGCGGGTCAACCTGACACGGAGCACACTTGGCGACCGGTGTGTAGTTAGTCTGCCAGCGGCCCATGTCGCGATGGACGACTCGATTTTCTGTAACGTTCTGGTACGAAACAGTGGGCACTTCGACGGTTCGTTGCCGACTGACCGGTTCGTAGACGGTGACCTGTCGGTCTTCGTAGGCCGTTTCATACGTCGGCACTTCGACGGTTTGTTTTTCCTGCCGGTAGGTGGTCACCGGCACTGTTTGGTAACAGACCTGCTGCACCGGCTGGACGGGCGTGCAGGACGTGACCTGTGCACACGACGCCATCGAATGGATGGGCGGCGCGACGGCAGCGGCCGTACCACAGCTTGAACAGCCGCTGTCGTAGAACTGAGCGGATGCCAGCGGTTGACTGGCCAGTGCCACAACAAGTGCGGAAGCTGTTGAGAAACTTCTGAACAACATGACTTTCTTCCCTGAGAGGAACTTACTGAGGCACAGCCGAAGTGCGGGTTCGGTAATTCTGCGCAACGGCAAAGTTGAGAAGATCACAGTCTGCCAATGGACACACGGGCAAGCTGCGAAACAGGATTGAGATAGACGGGAACACTGGCAACTTCAGGAGGAAGCCGCCGGACGGGCATCACAGGAATGTGATGAGAGGTTTGTGGTGAAGATGTGACGCAGAACTGAGCCAGACGGCCAAATGTGCCGCGTTCAGCACTGCGTGAGTCAGAGATTTAACGCAACCGAAAAAATGGGTCAATAGCGGTTAAAGTTTCTAAAGCGGAAGTTTCTGCTCGATCAAACCCCAATCGACGTAAGTCCAATAGCTTCGTTCCGTCTCCGGCAGAATCTGCGCGGTCACGTTGTCGCGAGGGTTCTGCTTCCCGATCAGCAACCTGATATCGCTACAGAATCACCAATAAACGCGTTTGCATTTCTGGTGGTGCGAATCGCCGAGTCGCGCAGCTTTCGCTGCACAAAACGAACGGCTTGATTCTGCTCAACAAGGACGGCCAGGCCTGTGAGGTTCGCTGTTCGGCGGCTTCTCTACTTGGAAAGTCGAGCCACAATCGCTGCATCTAGCGGTTGGGGATGTAGACGTACCTGGCGCCCGATTGAGAGGCCAGATGCTGCAGCCAGGTCGGATCGCGTGATTCTCTGGCACCGCTGGCGAATTCAACGACGTGAATTTGAGCATCGCTGCGGTTGGCTCGGCGAATGGCCTTGAGTTCCGCCGGCGACAGCGACGGTTCGGCTCCGTCCGTCAAAAAGTAAACGACATCAGGGTTAAGGGCTAATGCGGCCAGCAGTGGTGGCATATGTTTTGTCCCGCTGGAGGCTTCCTCCGCATCAATCGCAAATTCGGCCAACTGCACCTTAACGACGGTCGCCTCATAAAGGTCCTGCTTTGGTCCAGTGCGGAATTCCACCGGCTTCACCTGGTCGTTGTAGAACAAGATTTGAAACCGTTGATTCGGCTTCAACAGCCGCAAGCTGCTCTTAAGCTGGCTTTTGGCCAGATCCAGTCGGCCGCCTCCCATGCTGCTGGAAATATCGATCACGTATACAAACGTTTGGCCATTGCCGACGATATTCATGAAGGATGTATCGCCCGGCCCCGGAGTTAACGAGCCCGCTGCCCCGCCGCCATTTCTCGATCGCGGACGAATCAATTCGGGAATCCCGGTTCCAACAGACGGCAGCCCGCCAATGGGAGCCCCTGGGCCGATCGTTTCTGGTAGCTCACGATCTGCGTTTTCGGCTTGCGCTTCTGATTCGCTGGGCTGTTCGTGCCCCAGCATTTCGGCCACGCTGGGCACTTCGGTAGGAAGAGCTTCCTGCACAGGTCGGTCCTGCGGCTGTTCCGTCGGCTGTTCTGCTTCGCCGTTCTGTGAATCGGTGGATGAGTTCTCGGCCGGGTTTGCCGCACTGTTCGGCACGATGGCCAGCCCGATTTCGCGATAATCACGGCCTCCGGCAGCGGATGGAGCTCCCTTGTCGCAGCCGCGAAGCGACATCCCGGCGATGACCAGAATCAGTGCATGCACGCACAGCGACGCAAGGCTGCAGGGCAACAGCGACCACTTTTCGATTCGCGGAGATGCTGTTTGAGGTTGCATGGCGGGCGTTCACTTAAGGAAGTTCCTGTACCCTCAGCTTACGCGAGTCAAGGGCCGATAATCAACCCGGATTTCAGGTTCGAGGAGTGAGCTGGAGGAGGTCTTCGATCGGGAGTTGGAACGTCGAATGCCGAACAAGGAATGTCGAAGTCAGAAGTGGGTTGCAGTTGTGCTGTACCGCAGGACGGGACGGAAGTCAGAGATTACCTGCCGCCGTCTTCGGCCCAACCAGGAATTCGCCACCATCCCAACGGCTTTTCCCTTCGTGATTCAAAATTCCTTGTTCGGCATTCGACCTTCTTTCCCTATCAACTTCCAATCCCTCGCCGGCCCACTACCGTCCGACCAGCATTCCCAGGCATTCCTTTGCCACTCGAGTCGTCGCGTGCAGCGAATCGGCCGACGGAATATACGAAAGAATCGTCTCACCAGTGGTCAGCGTGCGCTTCGGTTCGCTCAGGAAGTCGGCGGGTAGCGGGTCGGGATGGAAGTTATTGCGAATTGCCAGCCGCATGGCTCGAGGTAAATGCCATGCCGATGTCACCACGCCGACGCGTTGTCCTGAGTCGCTGAAACGTTTACCCAACGTCTCCATTTCTTCAGACGTCGTCCGACCGCCCAACTGTTCAATGGCTGATTCCGGCACCCCCAAGCCTTGTAATACGGTGGAAGACGCCTGAGCCGGATCGATTCCGACAGAATCCATGCTCTCAATTCGCTGCCCTGTGCAAATCAGGCGTTTTGCCAATCCCTGGTGATAAAGTTGAGCCGCCAAAATCAGCCGGTCGCCCGACGCGTTGCCCTGAGGCCGATCGTTTGCGGCAATCGTTGTGCCGCCGCCGAGCAGCACCACGACATCGTACGCTTCGCTTTGCAGAGGATCGATCTGCACGTACGGCTCCTCAATCGTTGTGACCAGCCACGCCACAAAGATGCCGTTGCCCGCTACAGAAAACATGGCCCACCCAACGAACAGCAGGGCCGCCAGTTTTCTTTGGTGTGAGATCCACGCGGTGAGCACCAGCCCCGTCAAAACGTACCAGATCATTCCGCTTGGCATCGCCAGAGCCGTGGCAATCTTTTCGACCGCCTTGCGGCCCAGAGTCCCCCCGATGATCGCCAGAATGGCGGCCGTCCCGATCGCGAACCCAACAATGACATTTGAACACCTGACTTCGTAATTCATGCGCGGACCAACAGCTTCATGGATTTCGGATCGATTCTGACTGTGACCGGGCAATTGGCCGCAGGATCGCCATCGCACTGCACCGGAACGTTGGCCACTTTAGACTGCAACCGAACCTCAGTCGCTAAAAATCGAGTCACATCGGTGCGACGGTCGGAAAACCCCATCCGGGTGCGTAAACCATGAATCATCGTCGCAAACGAACCGGCAATTCGAAAAACTCGCACGTCCAATTGTCCGTCATGAGGGTCGCTGGCCGGACAAAACGGTATCCGAAAACCGTACTGCGGAATATTGGTGATGATTACATGACTGCCCGTCGCCAACACGTTGCCGTCGACATCACAGACTTGAATTTCAGGAAAGGCGTACGACGTGAAACTGGTGACGATTGGCCAGCAATAACTGACATGGCTGATATTGCCCTTCCGAACTGCCGTAAATCGTCGGACCACTTCGGCATCGACACCGGCACTGGCCATAAGTAGAAAACGCTGGTCGTTGACGAAGGCCGTGTCGAACAGCGAAACCTTGTTCTGCTGAATGATCTCGGCCACTGTGCGACCGCAGCGAGGAATCTGCAGGTGGCGAGCGACAAGGTTTTCCGTTCCGAGCGGCAGTGTGGCGATCGGAAACTGCGAATGCCGATTGGCCAAACTGGCGATCGTGCCATCACCGCCAGCCGCGACCAGACAGGCAATACGTTCCGCCACATCGGGCCGCCGGACGAAGCGGTCCAGGCGATCTCGATTGGCGAATAAACTAACTCGGTAACCCATTCTCTTCAGATGTCGCACCATCGTCAGAATGTGCTGTGCGCCACGCCCGGAACCCGACGTCGGATTTCGCTGAATCACTACTCGATCACGCTCGCCTGGCGGGCCGGCCTGATTGGATTCTGCGGTGGCGGTTGGCGGCATCACGGGATCGAAGCACTCCCACGGTCCACGCCGGCGACCTTATCTGCTGCTTCGTTCACCCCAATCAGCTGCCGCAGCGATGTGATCTTCACCGCACCGCCGGTGGTTGGCGTCACACCGACAGCCGAACGGCAAACCCACGCCGCTTGCATGCCTGCCGCTGAAGCTCCTTCGACGTCATTGGTGAGGTCGTCGCCTACGAAGAGGATGCGGTTCGGTGCGACGCCGATCTGCTGCGACACGGCGTCAAAGAATGGTTTTGCAGGTTTTCGCCAGCCAACAACGGAGGAAATGACGCGGTGCCCCACATGTTTCAGTTCCGGCAGCCCGTCGCAGACCGCGTTCAGACGCTGGTCAAAGTTGGAAGCGATCGCGGTTTGCAGACCTCGCCGATAAAGTTCGTCGATCAGGCCCGTCGCATCTTCAAAGCACCGCCAGTTTTCCGCACGCCGGAAGTGGTCGAAAAGGTGGTCGAAGCAATCCTGAAATCCGTCGCTGTGTGCGTTGCCATTGCCGGTTGCTGCGGGACACAATCGGCGAATCAGGTCAGCCCAAAACTGGCGTTCAGTTTCTTCGCTGGTCCGCAGATCGGAATCGCGCGACCGTTCGGTCAGAGCCAACTTGACCACGCGAGCGACTTCGGCCGACTCAATTTGGTGGCCGCAATGTTGCTGGATCGCTTGCCGATACGCTTCCGAAACCGACGGTTCCGGGTACATGACAGTGCCCACCGCATCGAACGCCACGGCTTCGATTTCCGGCAATGTGGCCAGCAGGCCGCCTTCTAACAAGTTTTGCTCCGGTTGGCTCATCCGTCATTCCGGTTCGAGTTTCGGCAGGTTCTGCCTGTTTCCATGTCATCTTGACCCAAACAAACCAAACACGTCACACTGCGGGGCCATGATTCCATCGCTGACAACATTCGATCGCTACATCCTGAAAAGGGTAGTCCACACGTTCGCCGTGTTCTTCGTCGCGACGTACGGGTTGTATATGGTGATCGACCTGTTTTCCAACGTCGACGCTTTTCTGGGCGAAGACGGTTCTCAAGCGGACGTCGGCCTGTCCATCCTGCGATACTACTCCTACCGCGTCGCCGAATTCCTGCAGATGACCGGGTCGATACTGATCGTGATTTCATGCGTCACAGTCCTCGGCCTGCTGGAAAAACACTCAGAATCGCACCCCATTCTGGCCGCCGGTGTGCCCGCGTTTCGCCTGCTGCGGCCGCTGGTGATCGGCGGGATCCTGCTAAATATGGCGTTGGTGGCCAACCAGGAACTCATCATGCCGCGAATCGCCGTCGAACTGCAGACGCCTCGTGGAAGTCAGAGTGCAGAAACTCAGAAGGTTGAGCCCGTTTACGATTATTCCAACTGCATGATGCACATTGACGGCGACCAGGTGGTTATCGAAGAACGGCGGCTGGACAATGCAACCTTTGACCTGCCGAGCGAACTGGCCAACGAATCGTATGCATTAAAGTGTGAGTCGGCTGTGTACATGCCCAAGACCGACAAGCACCCGGCAGGCTGGTTGTTGAGAAATCTGACGGGTCTGTTTGACGCAGAGATGCTGACAGAAGCCGGCCGAAAACGCATTGTGCCGCGCAGCAATGGGAAGGATTTGTTTATCGTTTCCGACGTCAGTTTCGATCAACTGTACAATCGAGGTCGAAACCTGAAGCTGTTGTCATCCATGCAACTCGTGGAACGAATCCGCAACCCTTCGACCGGTGTGATGCCCATGCAGCGTCAAAGCCTGGCTTTGCATTCCCGGCTGACTCGACCAATGCTGTGCCTGTTTTCCATCGCGATTGCGTTACCGTTGGTGATGCGACGCGAATCTGTCAGCCTGATCATGAACATGGCCATCTGCGCGTTCGTGCTGGGCGCGTTTTACATCTTCACGGAAGGCTGCCTCGCTATGGGCGACGCAAGATTTATCCGTCCTGACCTGGCCGCATGGATTCCCGTGATGACTATGGGCAGCGCAAGTGTCTGGACGTCAGGTTACGTTCAAACGTAACCGCGTCTCGAGGGATGTCAATTTTATTACTGACGGATCTCGTATGGCGTGTCCATGACATCGTTTAACCCGTAGCCGGAGGCGCAGGCGTCCTCTGGTTGGGATCTATAAGTCTTCAGCGTCGGCTGCGGCACAGCCCTCCCCAGCCACGCCTGCGCCTCCGGCTGCGGGTTAAACGATGGGCAGCAATGCGGCTTTCATATGATGACGCCCTAGGAAATCTGATCGTGCGCAAGTCGTTTTCGTGAGGGAAGACACCGTCACTTATTTAATTCACGTCTCGAGAGACTGAGCTACGTCGTTGTATCTCGCCGTAGGCCGCCCGCTGTCTACCAGCCCATTGCCATATTCGATTCGATGACTCGTTGAGCTTCCTTCAGGTCTGAGCCTGTGTCGATCATGTATAACCGAATGGCGTGCAGCTTGTCGCCGGACGCTCGGTTCAGGCAGTCGCGAGCGACATCGCAGGGTTCCCCGTTCCCCGTCAGGCCCAGCAACCGTTTGCTGATCACCCACAGGTCGCGAGGACGTTTGGCGATGCGTCGAATTTTTTCTTCAGGGTAGTGTTGAGCGGCGATGTGTTCGGCCTGTTCAAGACTACTCGCCCATCCGACCATGATGTGCGATTCCGTTTCAATTTCATACAACGCCATCAATTCGCCCTTCGCTGTCCTGCCTGGTTTTGTCGTTTGCGGCGGCATGATACGCTTTTGTGCAAATCGTTCCATGCCCAGCAGACCATTCGCGGGCGAGTCGTCAGGTGAAACTGGAAACGCGAAGTTTAGAGTCGGAAGTGGCGTTCGGACCAGTAAATTCGGTAATTTCTGGCTGAGCGTCGCCAGCAAACCACTCGGCCGACGACTCGCTTTCCGTTCACGGCGGTGGACATTATTCTCCGGTTCTTCATATACGGACGGTGCCGTGTGGTCAAAATCGTCAATGATTTTCGATCGCGCATAGCCGTTTAGTCGCTCGCCCCGATTTTCGTAAGCCTACGACGATAAACCGGGCGAATGCCCAGACGGGTCAACAAGACCGAACGCTGCCCAGCGCCGCTTAGCGAGAAAAAAACATGCCACGCATACTCCCTGTTCTACTAGTCGCACTGGCAGGAATTGCGGCCGCCGATGAATTCCCGGCTCCGGTGAATACTCAGGCCGCTGGCGAACACCCGCCGTCGCCGCGCGAGATGCTGGACCTGTTCGAATTGCCGGAAGGCTTTCAAGTGAAGCTGTTCGCCGGTGAGCCCGATGTACAGCAGCCAATTGCCTTCGACTTCGACGACAAGGGGCGCATCTGGGTCGCGGAAAACTACACGTACAGCTCGCATGGCAAAATCGATCCCAACCTGCGAGACCGCGTCATTATTCTGCACGACAAAGACGGCGACGGCGAACACGACGAACGCAAAGTGTTCTGGGACAAAGGCAGCATGCTGACGGGGCTCACGTGGGGCTACGGAGGTCTCTGGATTCTGAACGACGGCACTCTGTCATTCATCCCCGACAAAGACGGCGACGACGTTCCTGATGACGAACCGGTCGTAATGCTAAACGGCTGGACAAAGAACGCCGGGCACAACTTTGTTAGCGGCCTGCTGTGGGGCCCGAATGGCTGGCTGTACGGTCGACATGGCATCACCGACACATCGTACCCCGGCACGCCGGATACTCCGAAGGAAGAACGACAGCCAATCAACTGCGGCATCTGGCGGTTTCATCCAACGAAGCACACGTTTGAAGTCGTCTGTCACGGCACGACCAACCCGTGGGGGCTCGATTACAACGAAGTCGGCGACATGTTCATGACCAACAACGTGATCGGTCATCTATGGCACGTGATTCCGGGAGCTCACTACGAACGCATGTTCGGCCAGGACTTTAATCCTCATCTGTACGAACTGATGCCTCAAATTGCCGACCACTATCACTGGGACACGACCGGCAAGTGGTCCGAAAGCCGCGACGGAGTGGCCGATGACCTCGGCGGCGGCCACAGCCACTGCGGCGGCATGATCTACTACGGCCAGAATTTCCCAAAGGAATATCATGGCAAAATCTTTATGTGCAACACTCACGGCCGCTGCGTCAACGTGAACCGTCTGGAACGCAAAGGCAGCACGTATGTCGGCAAGCGAGAACCCAATTTTCTGAAGGTCAACACGCCCTGGTTTCGCGGCGTGGAATTAAAATACGGCCCCCGTGGCTGCGTGTATCTGACCGACTGGTCCGACAACGGCGAGTGCCATGACCACGATGGAGTGCATCGCACGAGTGGACGGATTTATCGGATTTCGTATGGCGAGGTCGAAAATCGAGCGTTCGACCTGCAAGCTCAATCGATTCATGAACTCCTTCAAATTGCGACGTCCAACAGTTCTAAACAAGAATGGCACCGCCGCCGTGCGTCGCGGCTTTTCACCGAAAAGTATGCGGAGTCAACGGAGGCAGCAAAATCCAACATCCGCCTGACCAACACAGGTTATTGGTCCCATGAGTCCTCTGCTTATAAAGTTCAACGCCATATGATTCAAAAGTTTCAGAATTTGGCTGCTGTGGATGCGTTGAGTGATGAACAGATTTCCCGAGCGCTGATTTGTAAGGACGAATTGCTGCGTAGTCTTGCAGTGGAACAAATCACCAGCAAACCGGAGATGCTCAACCGGCTGCACGGGCTCATGGACGCGTGGATCCATCACAACGAAGAGTCTCCTGTCGTCTTGATGACGTATGCGTCAGCAATTCAGAGGTATGCGGGGGAAATTCACCGTAACGGAACATTGGTCGGAAGATTCCCTGGTCAGTCGGCACTGCTCAAGCTGGCACGATCTTGCAAAGCTGATCACGCACTGCAGTTGATGACGTGGTACGCTTTCGAAAAGGCGGAAAGCCAGTCGCACATTCACTTTCAGGCGGTGTGGATTGAAGATCCCAAAATCCGTTCTTTCATGATGAGACGCCTTGCATCCGATTGGCAACGCAATGGGCACTTTGTAGTCGATCAACTGAAGATTTTGGGACATGCGATCTACGGCGCACCAAGCGACGCCGTACGCACGGAAGACCCGAAGCATGCAGCGCTCACTCTTCTTCAGGGGATATCCGAGGGTATGAAGGGGCAGGTCGGTCTCAAGAAACCTCGCCACTGGAAGGCAGTCCGAGAAATGCTCACGAAAATTGACGACCCCAAAATCGACCGATTCGTCGCTGAAATGTCTGCTGCATTCGGCGATCTCGACGCGACCGGGGATCTCTTAGACCTGATTGACGACCGTGATGGCGACCACTTGGTTCGTTCGCGAGCAATCGAAAATGTGGCGAGGCTGAAAGTGCCGAATGCCGTGTCGATTCTCCTCCCGCACCTCACCGACCGAGCTGTCTACGTCGACGTAGCCCGCGCATTGGCCTCCTTCGACGATCCTCGCATCCCCGCAGAACTGCTGAAACGCTGGGACGGGTTGCGGCACGGCAGTCAGGAAGCGGCGATGGATACTCTGGTGAGTCGCAAGTCGTACGCGGTGGAACTCGTCAAGGCGATTGATGATGGGCGAGTGGACAGCGGTGCTCTGACGGCGGCTCATGTGAGGCAGTTGGTTTCCTTTAACGATCCGAACATCACCAAAATCATCGAAGCAAAATGGGGCGTCGTTAATCAGTCGTCCGAAGCGAAGCAGACAATGATCGGAGACCTGAAGCAACGGCTCACCCCGGACGTGCTGGCTGCGGCCGATCTGGAAAACGGTGCTGCGTTGTTCAAGAAGTCGTGTGCCAACTGCCACAAGCTGTACGGCGAAGGCGGAAAGATCGGTCCGGACCTGACCGGGGCTAACCGAGGCAACATGGACTACCTTCTGGGAAATATCGTCGATCCCAGCGGCGAAGTCCCGAAGCAGTTCACCGTGTCCGTGATCGCTTTAACTTCCGGCCGAGTCATCACGGGCGTTGTGATCGGCGAAACAGAACAGGTCATAACCGTCCAAACCGACAAAGAACAAATGACGATCGCCGTCGCCGATATCGAAGAACGCACGCGCACCACCAAATCCCTCATGCCCGACGGCCTGCTGGACGCCCTCACCGAAGACCAGCGCCGAGACCTCATCGCCTTCATCCAACATCGGGCCGGTACGCACCGGCAGGCGGTTGGCGTGGCGGGCGAGTGACGGGGCAGAGGCTGAAGCGCCGGCGGTGCTTCTGTTAGTCGCGGGAGGTGGCTCGGTGTTTCGCATCGGCCAAGACAATTGTCGTGGATCGCTCCGCGATCCAACGCTCTGATCGCGGAGCGATCAGCGACAATGCATCACCCCGGCGCATGAGCCAGGCGGTCGCCTTTCAACAGAAATCATCTTGTAAATTCTCCTATACAAAAATGCGTCTGAATGACAAATCCCGAATCTCGAATCGACGTCCTGACCGGGCGACAGGTCATTGTTGCGGCGGCACGAGCGGTTCGGCCGGTCCATGTTTCCGAATCCGCGTTCAACGAATCGCCCGAAGACGATCCATTTCTGGAAGGTCACGAACACACGACGCCTCAGGAACGAGTCGCTCTGCGGACCACGAATTCAGCGGCAGACAAGCCTGGCTGGCTGCTGCGAATCGTTCCCAACCTCTACCCCGCCGTCGTACCGCAGAGTGACTTCGACGACAGCACACCCGTCGGCGGTGCCTCGCCACAAGCTGATTGCCACTCCGCTTTCGCGCCGCCCACGACGGCTCGAGGCATTCACGACGTGGTGATTGAATGCCCCGACCACCGTAGTCGGCTTGCGCAACTTTCTGTTGTTGAGATCGCGCGCACCTTCAAAGCGTGGCAAATGCGATTGAAGCAGATCCGAGCCACCGCCGCTGACACGGGCATTCAGGCCGTCAGCATTTTTCGGAACGAAGGAAGTCAGGCTGGCGCATCGTTGCCGCATTGTCATTCCCAGATCCTCGCGACAGACTTCGTTGGCCCACAATTGACAGAACGACTCCACCGGGTTCGACAGTTCAAGGCAGAAGGCGGTGAATGTCTGTTTCAACACTGGTTGCAGTCGGAAGTGGCCGCGAAAGAACGAATGATCCGGCGCGACGATCGGATTGCGATTGTCTGTCCGTTTGCCAGTCGAGTCCCCTGGCACACTCGGTTTTGCCCCACGCCGTTACAGCCGGCCCACTTCGAAGACATTGACGAACGTGAATTGCTGGCACTGGCCTCCGCCGTGCGTGACGTGGTCCAGTCGCTGGATCAGTGTGCCGGCTTTCTGCCGCACAACCTCACGCTAAGCCTTCCGCCGCTTAATGCCTCGGACGAATTTCCGTGGTCACTAGATTTACTGCCACGTTCCAGCCGCATTGCCGGGTTCGAACTTCTGACAGACGTCGACATCAACACCGTCGCTCCGGAAGCCGCTGCCGCCGCAATCCGGCAACACGCGGACTGGCAAAACGATGCTCAGTGGCACCCGAGCGATCTGTGTCCACCGGGCTACGAATGGCGTTGATGAAGTCAAGAGCCTTCGTGGACCAGATACGAAGATAAAAGATTGCAGATTGAGTTGGCAAATCGCGTCTAAAATCCGTGTTCATCTGCGTCCGTCCGTGGTTCCAACAAGCGTTCAAGCGTATTGTGTCTTGAAGCAGAACAACCACGGATGGACACGGATAATCGCAGAAGATTGTCTCACTTCACATTCCCTTCCCAACTTTAACATCCTTCATGTACGACATCATTGGCGATATTCACGGACACGCGGACGAACTGGTTTCGCTACTGGAAAAAATGGATTACCGCGAAACGAACGGCTGCTTTCGCCACGAGAATCGCACGGCCGTGTTCTGTGGTGACTTTGTTGATCGAGGCCCGCAGATTCCTGATGTAGTCCGCATCGTGAAAGCGATGGTGGAAAACGAAGCGGCGCAAGCTGTGATGGGAAACCATGAATTTAACGCCCTCGCCTATCACACAGAAGACCCGACAACTCCCGGTGTGTTCCTTCGCCCGCATCATGAAAAGAACAAGATCCAGCATGCGAAGACCGTGGAGCAGTTTTCCGAAGCTGATCTGCAGGAAGCGCTGGAATGGTTCGCCACCCTTCCGCCGGCGCTGGATATGGGCGTGATTCGAGCGGTCCACGCGTGCTGGGATTCCGCTGGCATTGCCACGATCAACGACGCCATTGCTCGGTACGGTGCGTACACTCCGGAATTTCTGGTTCACGCGACGGACAGGCTCGATCCGTTGTTCGCCGCTGTGGAACGAGTGATGAAGGGGCCCGAACTGGCCCTTGCGGAAGGAGTGACCGTCACGGACAAGGAAGGTAACGCTCGCCGCCGAGTACGCATTCGCTGGTTCGATGCACCGGACAACTACACGCTCAATACATATGCACTGCCGGCCGAACTCAGTCTCACCGCAGACCGCATTCCCGCCACCGCGCCTGCTGTTCCGTACCCGGACGACGCGCCGCCTGTGTTCGTTGGGCATTACTGGCTGCCAGAAGCGGTGCCGCAACCGCTGAAGCACAACGTCGCGTGCCTGGACTACAGCGTCGCCAAACACGGCTTGCTGTGTGCGTACCGGTTCGACGGCAAAGCAAAGCTGTCTGCCGATCGGTTTGTGACGGTGCCCAGCCGCGATCGGAAAGATGTGCCATGACGGCAACCACGGCTAGCCAAATCGACGCCGCCAGCATCGTGAATAACGCAATCCGCATTCGTGGCGCACGGACTCATAACCTGCAGAACATCGACGTCGACGTGCCGCTGGGAAAGCTGGTCGTCGTCACGGGCGTCAGCGGCAGTGGTAAGAGCTCACTGGCGTTTGACACGTTGTTCGCCGAAGGCCAGCGGCGTTATCTGGAAAGCGTGTCGGTTCATACGCGAAGTCTTCTGAAACAGTTCCCTCGCCCGGACGTGGACGAAGTCAGTGGATTGCCGCCGACTGTCAGCGTTGATCAGCGAGTCACCGCTGCGCCAGCTCGCAGTACACTGGCGGTCACCACGGAGATCTACGACTTCCTCCGACTTTTGTACGCAAAGGCAGGAGTTGCTCACTGTACGAATTGCGGTAAACCGGTTCACAGCCAGACCGTGGCAGAAGTCGTGCGACAGGTTCTGCAACGCCCGGAACGCACAAAGCTGATGGTGCTTTCGCCGATGGTGCGCGGACGTCGGGGAGCTCACAAAGAAGTCCTCGAACGGATCGGCCGCAACGGATTCGTGCGTGTGCGAGTCGACGGTGAACTGTTGGATATTTCCGAAGTGCCGGAACTGTCGGCACGAAAGCAGCACGACGTCGACGCCGTCATCGACCGCATTATTCTGAAAGATGGCATCGAACAACGGTTGCGAGAATCCATCGACCTGGCCGTCCGCGAAAGTGATGGCACGTGCATCGTCTGCGCACAGGTCGACGGTGCCTGGGAAGATCAGTTGTTCAGCACAAAGTTCAGTTGCGCAGACTGTAATCTTAGCTTTCCCACGCCGGAACCTCGCACATTTAGCTTCAACAGTGCCTGGGGGGCGTGTGAAAAATGCGAAGGCTTTGGCGTTCAGGGAATCGTCGAAGAAACTCAGGACGTCGCTGTGTTTCGCAAAGTGCCATGCGACGCGTGTGGCGGTTCGCGGCTGCAACCTTTCGCGCGGAGCGTCACCTTTCGAGACCACAGCATCGCCGACTTCACTTCGCTAAGTGTGAACGATGCTCTGGAGCTGGTACGCGACTGGGAACAAAACACAGAGCAGTCAACCGGCGAATCGCAATACGGAACTCTTGTCGCAGCACGAACGTTGCCGGATATTCGGCAGCGGTTGGAATGCCTACAAAGAGTGGGCGTGGGGTACCTCACGCTCAACCGAGCAACTCGTACGCTGTCCGGCGGAGAATTCCAAAGAGCTCGCCTCGGCGCTTGTCTGGGCACGGGGCTGCACGGAGCCTGCTTTGTGCTGGACGAACCCACGTCCGGCCTGCATCCCCGAGACACTCAGCGATTGCTGGCCACGCTATGCGAAATTCGTGATGCCGGTGCGACCGTCGTGGTTGTCGAACATGATGGCGAAGTCATGCGAGCCGCCGACCATCTGATCGATTTAGGCCCCGGTGCGGGTATCGAAGGTGGGCGACTGGTCGCTGCGGCTGCCCCAGGTAACGTGGCGACCGCCAGCGATAGCCCCACCGCAAAGTACCTGCGCGGTGAGGGCGTGGGTGATGAGGACAGCAGCGGATCAGTAAAGGAGCCGCAACAGTTGCCAGCGACGAACTCGAAGGACGCCCGACAAAGTACGCAGCAACAACTTTTTCCGGACGACGCTCCGGCAGGTGACGAAGCGAAGTCGGGATCGCAACCGCAGCTGACCATCCGCAATGCACGCCGCAATAATTTGCAGAACGTCACGGTCGACATTCCGGTGCAGAAACTTGTCTGCGTAACGGGGGTGAGCGGTTCCGGGAAGAGTTCGCTAATCATGGAAACGCTGTTGCCAGTCGCCACGGCTTTTGTCCGCAGGGACGTCGACAGTGCGTTCGCTCTGGCCGATGCCGACTGCGATGCCATCGATGGGCTGGATGCCTTTGGCCGAGTCGTCGCTGTGGATAGCAGTCCGCTAAGTCGCAATCGACGTTCGTGCATCGCAACCTACAGCAAGCTGTGGCACGACGTTCGCAAGATCTTCGCCCGGACGAAAACAGCTCGCGCCAAAGGTTACGATGCTCGCCGATTCAGCTTCAACAGTGGTGACGGGCGTTGCAGCGAATGCAAAGGTACAGGGCTTAAAGACGTGCGGATGGCTTTCCTTCCCGACGCGACCGTCCCGTGCCCCGAATGCCTCGGCAAACGCTTTAACGCGGCAACTCTTGCTGTGCGGTTCGCCGACAGAGACGTGGCCGACGTGCTGGACATGCGAGTTGACGAAGCCGTTGATTTCTTCGGCGAACTACAATCGCTAAGAAGCATGCTGGAAACATTTCGCAGCGTCGGACTCGGCTATTTGGCACTGGGGCAACCCGCGTCGACGTTTTCCGGCGGCGAAGCTCAACGAGTCAAACTGGCAACGGAACTCGCGGGCGGGCGTTCTGAGCCGACCCTGTTTATTCTGGACGAACCGACCGTGGGACTGCACCCGGCCGACGTTGAACATCTCACCCGGTTGCTGCGAAGTCTGATCACAGCCGGGCACAGTGTGATTGTCGTGGAACACAACACAGACATCATGAACGCCAGCGACTGGATCATCGACATCGGCCCGGAGAGTGCGATGGACGGAGGCCAGGTCGTTGCGTCAGGAACGCCGGCTGACGTGGCTGAAGCGGCCCTCGGCCTGACAGCCAGCTTTCTTTCTGCTGCGACATGAACTCGGTGAGTGTGGCCGGGGTGTGATTGAGGTTCGAGCGAAACCCCGGTGGTTCCTTCATTTCGCTCAGTTCAAACTCGGCCACCCCAAAACGAAAACAGAAATCCATGAGCACACCCGCCACGATTGTCGGCGTGCGCTTGCCATTCTGCAGTGAACAATTCACTCTACACTTGTGAAACTGTCGTTTGTTTTCGTGCAGGGCAAAACGCTCACAATGACAAGTCCCGCACGAAGCGTATTCATCACACGTCGCGGATTGAACCGCTTCTGGAGTATGGCATGATTGATAACGTTGACCCGGTTCCGAAAGACTGTCTGGGCGTAACGGCTTACCTTGTCATTAACGGTGCGGCGGCCGCCATTGAATTCTATAAACGAGTTTTCGGGGCCGAAGAAACACTACGGCTGGCCGCGCCGGACGGTTCGATCGGTCATGCCGAACTTCGAATTGCCGATGGCGTGGTCATGCTGGCGGACGAAGTGCCCGACATGGACATCAAGGCACCACCAACAATTGGCGGCAGTTCCGTTGGCTTGATGTTGTATGTCGCCGATCCAGATGCTGTTTTTGATGCCGCGATCGAAGCCGGAGCGACTCAGTTTAAGCCGATGTGCGATCAGTTTTATGGCGATCGCTCGGGCACTTTCGACGATCCGTTCGGCCACCGATGGACGGTTGCCTGCCGACGTGAAGAAATCGATCACGCTGAGATCCTGAAACGCTTTGAAGATCTGTACGGCGACGATTAGAGCAATTTACGCCTTGGCGTCGACGGCTGTGTCCCGTGGAAACCGGCCCACGTCGGACAAAACCGATTTCCGCGGCCACAGGTCAGCACGAAGCGCTGTAGCAGATGTTCCGGATACCGTTGCCGTTGCCAGTGCCATTGCGCCGCGCGGGACGCCTCAACCCCGCGGCCACCTCTTTACGCGTGCTCAACTGCGAGCGATCATCGTGCGCGAATCGCTAAAAGCAGCATCTGAGGTACGCTGCGCGGTCGTTCGATGACCAGCGTGAACGTTCGGCTTCCCCGAACGATGGTGTCAGCACTCCTTGCGCGAATGAATCAGCCAATTCTGCTGCTTAGACATCGCGAACTTAGCTTTGGCACGCCCCTTGCATTGGCATGTTTGTGGCAAGAAACAAAAAACCGCCGAAGGCCATTGTTAGCTTTCGGCGCAACTTCAAAACCTCAGCTACAAGGAATGCCACCATGTTAAGTTACGCACTGCTGTTTTTCGTTGTCGCCCTGATCGCCGGAGCAATGGGTTTCGGTCTGGTCGGCGGTATGGCCTACACAGCAGCGAAAATCTGCTTCTTCGTCTTTCTGGTCCTAGCCGTGATCTCACTGGTATCAGGTCGCCGCGCCAGAGTCTAAATTAAACAACACAAACTTCCCGCATAACAAAACGGAACACCGAACGAGAACTCGAAAAGGAACACAAAAATGAAGTCGATCTTTACCGCATTCAGCATGGCAGTCACAGTCGCACTTGTTGGGTGCAGCACCGATACCGAAGACATCCAGGAAGCTCGTCAGGACTACCAGGAGGCTCAGACTGACGCCGACCAATTGGTGGCCGACGCGACCCACGACGGCGATGCCTACGTCCACGAGACCCGCAAGGCCGTCATGGAAGATATCCAGGAAGAGCAGCAGGACGTCAACGCAGCAACTGACCCCGAAGCACGTCGCGAAGAACAGCAGGAGGTGACGGAAGAAAAACGGGAAGGTAACCGCGAAATCGCGGAAGCCAAACAGGAGCGTGTCGAGGAGATCGCAGAAGCGAAACGCGATGCTCAGGAAAACGTCAACGAAGAGAAGAAAGATCTTGAAGAAACGAAACGCGCCGCACTGAAAGACGCTCAGGCTGAACTCAAGGATGCTCAGGAATCACTGACTGCTGAACAGCAGGACGTAACGGAAGCCAAGGCGGAAATTGCGAAAATCGAAACTCGCCTGAAGAACGCCAAAGATGATGAGCGTGCCGACATTCAGGAAGAGCTAAACGACGCAAACGAAAACCTTCAGGAAGAGGAAAAGGACGTCGCCGAAGCCCAGAAGGCTGTCGACAAACACAAAATGGAACTGCAGAAGATTGAATCCGCCACGAAGTAATCTTCTAAGTCACCAATGAAACGCCCCGCTCGGGCTGATGCCGGACGACACTCGTGTCGCCTCCGGCATCAGCCCTTTTTTTGTGCCTACACGCCGCAGCCAAGCATTGCACTGTCCGAAACACACAACCATTGAGCCAATAAGCTATCGACTGTTGTGTGTGCAAGAATTCGCGACACTCGGCCCAGATGGTCCCGCAAAAAGTTTGCGAGTGCAGCTTGGACAGCTTGCAGAGAAAATCTAAGGCCGATAGCTGCTACGAACGTCATCCGTCAGAACGAAACGCGAACGAGCCCCGCAAACGATGCGTGATGCTGGCACGGATAGAATTCACGAGAAACTGTCGCTTCCCGTAAATCTGCGATCCGGTAGTCAGCGAGTCTACGCCCCACCAATATCGAAGCGTGGCAATCGACGGTCACGTAGCCGGTACCGGTATCGGTCGGCCAGTTTCGCCCACACATTGCGACTCGCAATCACTCAATCTCACGAACGATTTCTACGCCGCAAAGGACAGTCTGGCCTTGCGTTGCGGTGAGGTCGATTGTGAGTTCGCCGCCGATTTCCACGTTGGTGAACTCACGCACGAAGGTTTGTTTTTCGTCGCTTGTGGCTTCAGCGATGTCCAGGTTGTCGATGACCTTTTCTCCCTGCAGCGACACACTGAAAGTAGCGGCTGACGCAGAGATCACGTCCGGCGCTGCGAAGTGCAGACGGACGGTATGCGGGTGGCTTTCCGGTACGGACGGTGTCCTGGGTGCGGGCGTGCCTGCGTCAATGATTAGACGTGGACCGCCGGTCCCTTTTCTTGACGACTGAGCCACTCGTTTACCTTTGCCGCTGATCACGAAGCCGATTGCATTGCCGGGTTTCCAGTCAGGACGATTGACCAACTGTTGCACAAGTTCCTTTAGGTCAGGCGTACGTTGCAATTCGCCAGCTTCGTCTTCTTTCTTCCACGGTTTTGGAGCCCACTTCACCTGTTGCGACATCAGTTTTCGTGAGGTCACGTTGTGAGGCTTTTCAGCAAAGGTTGCCGGGTCGGCAGAATCGATGGCTTGGACGATCAATTCTGTCGCGTCGCTGGTTTTTTCATCCGTCGTAAACTGGATCGCCGCACTGCGGATCTTAGTGCCGCGAGGAATGGAAACTTTATCGAACCGCAAACCGATATGCTGGTTCGAACCGTCCTGCACCAGCTCAAGATCGCTGCTGCCCAATTCGACGTCGCCATCTTCGTCCTCTTCCGCGTCGTCGCTGGTTTTCGCGATTTCAAAGACCAGTCCTCCTGCATCGTCTTCATGAATCTTCATCGGAATCGTTATGCGATCAGCGTTTGTGACTCCGGATGCACCGATCCATGCCGGACTGTCGCCGTCGAGTGTAAGGCTGCTGGTACGATACCAGTCCGGCTTGCCGTCGACACGGATTTTCACGTCCGCGTACTCGCCGCCAACGGGAGGCCACTCCATCCACAACGTGCCATTGGCGTCGATGCGATCGCCGGGTGCTCCAAAGTTGATGCCGATGCGCTCGACTCGCGCGCCGGGCTTGGTCAGCCGTGCTTCATGGTTGACAGTCCACATTTCCATTTCCGGCATATGCACCAGACCCACTGAGGTCTGATTTTGATATCCGCAACTACAAGTGCGTGTGTAGTCCGGCGCGTTCAGGATACCATTCGCAACGACCAGGTTAGCCGTGCAGCCGGACTTGAAACCACCGAGGTTGCCGGTGCCGCCGCGAGTGGTAAGGTCGTAGTATCCGGCGGCACCGGAACGGAACGTCAGCAGGTTTTCGCTGGCGATAATGTTGTTGCACCCATAGGCGCGGCAAACCTGCCATGTCTGTTGCTCGCCGGTCAATGGATTCGTCGCCAGCACGGGTGAGCCGTCCAGAAGATTGAACGCTCCGGCGGACAGTTGGTACGAATTGGCATTTGTCAAAATCGTCGTGCCGTGCAGCATACAGGGGCCGGAGTACTTTCGGTCGTCGACTCGCCACTTCGTTGTGCCGTCTGCGGCGTGTAGCACAGCCATGCCGCCACCAACTTCAGACTTCAGACGGTCAGAAGCGGAAGCACCGGCTTGCAGCAGCAGTTTGTGTTCGTCGGAATAACTTATCCAACTGCCAAAGATGCGGTCGTTGTTCTCCCACTTTTCTTCGCCAGTCAGAATGTCGACTGCGACGATGCGATAGGTTTCCGGAGTCGCCTTGCCGCGACGAGCTAGTTTATCTTCGATCGGTTTTGGCAACCGGTCCAGGCAGAAGACAGTGCCGTCGCCAGCCGCAATTCCGTTGTGCAGAAAACTGTGTCGTGCGTCCAGTTTCCAGAGTTGTTTTCCACTGTGGCGATCGAAGGCAATCAGCCCGGCGCTCGCTGAAGTGTCGAAGCTTTTTGAACCGAAGCCGGTCGAATTCCGACTTAGCTTCCCGTCACTTTCTGAAAAATCAAGACCGTGACGTGTCCGGAAGTTTGCGAAGCCGTTACCGGCCAGCAGCACATCCTTGTAGACACCGATGTAGCCCCACAACGGCTGCTGGCCGTCTGACTTCGGCAATGAGATCGTTTTTACTGTTTTACCGTTCGACGGATCCAGAAGCAGGCAGGCGCCACCGACGGCAAGATAGACGGCCTCCGACGTGACCACGTAATTCGTCCCGCGCCCGTTGGCTCCGGGGATGTGAACCTGGTTGTAGGCTGTGTCCAGCGGAGTGTCTTTGTAGGTGTCGTCAAAGTAGATGTCGGACGTCCCGAGGTCCTCGAAAACGCGGTGCCAGATGACTCGGCCCGTATAGACGTCTCGGCAACTTAGCGAGTTATGTCCTTCGACATACAGCCGGCCATCGACAACCTGTTCCGGCGGCCCGTGACCATGACGCGGCAAAACGTCTTCGTTTGAACTTCCGCCGAACCACAGCAGACCCAACGGCGCCTTGACTCGACTGTCATCCGATTTCACAGTGTTGGCGACATCGCCGTATTGGTGAGTCCAGTCTGCAGATCCGGTCAGCGCGCCCACGCGTGTTACAACCGCTTGATTGTTTGCCAGGTTCACGGTCGCGTTTTCAAGATCAGCCTGCTTCAGGGCATCGCCAACAGCTTTCGGCACAGCACTGTCGTGCAGAACGATCAAGGTTCCGCCATACGGTCGCACGCTGTCAAACGCGGCATTCAATTCACCAGCGTCACTGACGAGTGGCTTGGCGAACTGTTCACCGACGATGACCGCGTTGGCAATGTATTGCGGCGCTCGGTACGACTTGGGTGTCCCCGTGTGAACCGTGATGCGTGAGCCGTACAGACCAGCCGCGTCAAAGTGCCGTCGCAGGCGTTCGACGGATTCTTGATCTTCGTTGACGACGACAAGCTGCACTTTCGACGCTGCCAGCACGCCGAAAATTTGAGCTGCATCGTGGGCACCAAACCACAGCACGTAGCCGCCGCTTGAATCGACATTCTGAAGAAGTGACTTCGCGAAATCAGCATTTGCTGGGTGGTTTGCTGGTGCCGCACGGTTCGCATCAACGACCGGCGAACCGCTTCCACGACCTTCGCCGAAGACATGAATCTGGCCGTCCAACGTGACGGCCGCCAGACGCTGGTTGGCGGCCACCAGTCGAAGAACTTCGCCTGCAACTTTGAACGATGAACCAACGTGAGGCGGCTTTCGTAGATCGTCCGCTAATTTGATGGCTGTGATTGATCCTTCGCCAGCGGCGTACAGCGTGTCGCCAGCCAGAATCAGATCGCCGCGTCCGTCAGCTTCGACTTCCCACACCAGCTTCTTTTGAGTCTTCTTGTCCACGTCGTGAACGTCGAACGCCTGCACGACGGGCTTGTCATCTCGCATCAGAAAGGTATAGATCAGTTCGTCAGTCAGCACTGGTTCGTTGACCACGAATGATGTCTTCTTTCCGTCTTCCAGATTGTGACCTCGTACGCCACGCAGCCGTGTGTGGACGTAGAATTCGTCACGGTGAGCGATCACCAGTGAACCACCGGTCCCTTTTCCGCCGGCGTTGATGTCGAAGTACTTCTGTTGGCCGGTCGTGCGATCCAGCACGGCTGGCACACTGCGACCGCCCGGTACAATTAAGCTGTCTCCTGCAACGCCGAGCGTCCCCTGTGGAGCGACGCCGGCAAACGAAGGAGCACTGTGGGGTTGCTTGATGTAGTCAGCAGACGTGGCGTCATTCACCCACAACACACTGCCATCAGCAGGATCGATGGCGTAGATAAACGTCCCCATGAACGGCCAGATGCTCGCCGCAAAGTACACCGTGTCATCGACAACAACAGGGCCACCGCGCGCCGGCCATGCTGAAATGACGCGTTCGTTGCCCAGAACTTTGCGGTCCGACGGTCCGCCGCGACGTTTCCAAACCAAGCTGCCGTCATCGGCATTCACGCAGTGAAGGTACCCATCGTCACTAACGCAGATCACGCGATCCTTCCACGCCACTGGAGGAAAGCGGATCGGGCCATCGGTGAAGTAAGACCACAATTCGGTCCCATCAGCCAGATTCAGAGCAACAATTTTGTCAGTGTCGTTGAAGCCGACGAACATTCGACCGTCGCTGATGATCGGTTCGAAAATCCGGTCATACGGCATCAGGTCATGGTTGAGCGGATCGTCCCACACCTGCTCACGCTGACTGTAGCGACGTGTCCATTGCAGGTTCAGCTCCGCGGGCAACGCGTTGGCAGACGCTGCCGTATGGCCAGCATCGAATCGCCATTGAGGCCAATCATCGTTCGCAAAAACATCGAGACTGGTGATGCTGAGAAGGACGACGGCGGTCAAGCAACGAAACACGTTCATTTGACACCTCTAAGGATCCAACAAGTGGTTCGGGGGCGGGGAGGTCGGCGGGAGTGTCACTGTAACGCCGCAGACGCAGCCAACAAAGCGGCTGTCTACCGTTCACCACAAAAATTAACGGGACTCGTCGGCTATGCTGCATTATTGAACTGAGCCAGCAATAACTGAGTTCACTTTCCATAGCCGGCGGGCGGCCACCGCATGCTGCCGCAATGTCCGCAGCTCATGACGGAGTCGTCTATTCTTCGATGATGGGAAAGCGGTTGAACAGTACGCACCAGTTCCACAGTGGATACGGTTGGCCGGCTCGCGTGCCATAGGCTGTGTCGCCAAACTTATGGATGGCCTGTTCGGGATCGGAATCCCGCAGGTTGCCGTATGAAAAACATCGCAGTGCTGTCAGAGTCTGCCCCACGGCAAAGTCCTTGCCGTTCCGGCGTTCACGATTTTCAAAGCTTAGGATGATGTTGCCATCGACTTCAGTCACTTGCCGAATGGGAGCTCGAGCGTAGTTGTCGCCGGAATCCATGTTGGTCACGTGAAAGGCGCCTTCGGCCTGCAATCTTTTTAGTCGATTGTCCAAGGGCCCGGCGATCACCAGTTCCGTTGTTGGCTCAGTGTCGCGCGGTGGTCCTTTTTGAATCTCCAGGATTTTTCCCAATTGACCAGCATACGGCAGTCCGTAGCTCAACGTGCAGGTCGTTCCTTCTTTCACCGGCGACTTCAAGCGGATGCGAACGCTTGTTGGCGATTTGATTTCCACATCCTTTATTGCCAGGACCGCTCGGTTCGCGTCGCGGATCTGGAATCCATACAGCGAATGGAAAGCGTCTCCCAGCGGATACTGCTCACCCGCCAGGAACGACTTGTCCAGCACGAGCGGAGGGCGCGGAACATCGAATTCTGCTACGACGCTGCCACGGTCAGAAGCCAGCGATGCTGCTAGAGGACGCAGTGGCTGCCAGTCTTCGCCTTCGACAAGAGTTCGATGAATGACCTTGGCCACTTGTTCGCCGTACCAGCGTTCGCCGTCGGCAGACATATGAATCGGATCACCGTGCCGACTCGCGTAGCGGCTGTTGACGCCACTAGGAATCATGTAGTGAGGACCAACCATCGTGATGTTGGCGTCGCGGTCTGCCGCCATCAACTGAGCTTCACCCGCTGGCCCCTGAGTTTGATACGTGAACATTGGAATGTCATCCGCCTGCCCGGTGATCAATTTCAGATCGCGAGACCATTGCTGTCGGTAGTCAACTAAACGGTCGCGGTACCATTCCTGTCCGTCGGGACGTTGAAGTTCCTCGCCCCAACGACTGGGATTGATTCCTCCGGTTGGTCCGCCGTTGGCTTCTCCTTGCATCCAGATCAACGCAGCAATCGAAAATGTCTTGCCCAGAGATTCCGCCTGAACATAAGCGCGTCGCGCGTCGTCGAGACTGGTTTTGTAGTACCCACCGCCATGCCGTCGATTCTCCGGGGTTCGAGCATCATTCGACTGATCGACGCTGGATAGTTCATCAATCAATCGTCCTCCCTGCCCTGCATAGGTTACAAGCAATTGAGGATTCTGCGTGCGCTTCTGTGTGGTGCCCGAAAGCGATGCTACCAGACGCGACTTCAAATGATCGGCCATGCCATTGGCGATCGTTTCGCCCAGGCCGCCAGACTGAGTCGCCGTGAGTGGGGCGAAGGTAAACTGAGCGTCAGGCCGTTTCTCCGGTTCCACGCAATGTTGCCGCGCAGCCCAGGTGCGGACTCCACGATGGAACATAATATTCCCCCAGCCGGAATCGGTCGGGGTCACGACTGGCACGGATTCCGCCCCTTCACACAACGATTGCCCCATCATCCACAACCCAACGATATCCTGTTGGAAGGCCGAATGATCAGGCGACGTAGTTTCTTTTCTTTGCGAGGCTTCGTCGCATAAACCGGGGCACACCAACAAGGCAACAAGGCCAGCCATTCGGGGAAATTGCATCATGTTCGCCGTTTTTTCAATTGCTGGATAAAGCGTTATGTATTGTGTTGAGGCAGATTATATGAGGTGAAAGCAGCGATTCGCCCCATCGAAAGCAAGCTCAAAGCTACTCGCAATACCTGCTCACCCGTCGTTGGTCCGTCAGAACCTTCGGCATGGTAGCGGGCCGGATTTCCTGTCGTCTTTGTAACGCAGCCCAACGTCAACGCCCAGCGCCTTCATCTAACTTTACAAACATCAGGCCGGATACCGCGCGTGCGTTGGGGGCTGCTTCCGCGCTGGCTACGCTTCAACTATGTTGCCGCTGCAAGCGTCCCAACGATCCTGACGCTTATTGACACGGACTCAAGAGTTTAGGCATTCCAACTCAACGAACTCGCAATCAGGGAAGAACTGCAATTTCAACGCGCCGATTAGCTATTCATGATGGCCATCCCCTGGCCTGATTGGTGGGGACGACGGATCGAATGAATGCGTTGGTCACTATAAATCGAGCTTCGGTCGGGGTCGGACGGCAATGGGCTGGAAGATCCATGGGAAACGTTCCAGTCCGGTTTCGGGTTGTCGTGACATTGTCCAGCGCAGCCAGTCGGTGTTGACGATATCAATGCATAGCTTCAACCCTCCGGTTTCCGATCCAGCTCGCAAATGATAACCGGGCGGCACGGCTTTTGTGGTCAGCAGAATCGGGCGGCGTTCCGTCGGAGTTGCCTCCAATTTTGAATAGGCGACCCAGACATGATTGCTGGCTGGCCAGGATGCCACGTTCAGATCGTATAACAAGACAACATCCGACCAGCGACACGCTTCCTGATAATTGTCCGTTTGAAATGTCGTTAGGGCGCCGAGGTCTCGGTTGAGCGTGAATACTGGGCGTGAGCGAGGCCAGCAGAGCGCAAGGCAGACGGCCATAGATATGATTGCAACCACCGAGGTTTGCCATGACCGATGCATTTTGTCCCTCGTTTGCCCGATGCACCACAGCATCACGGTCGGGGGTAACAGCGGGACCAGATAGTGAAGGTTCTTTGACGCTGAACAAAGCACAATCGTGAGATAGCACAAAATGACGGTCGCGACAGTTTGCTCCCAACTCGATCGAAACAATGCTCGAATCACGGCCACCGCCGGCAATCCTCCGCAACCCAGGACGAAGTACCCTGTGTAGATTCCGTTGGCATACAATCGAGGGTACGGCGCGAAGAAGTCGACGATGTATTCGCCCTGCAAGGTTGCTCGCCAGCCTTCCAACAAACCTTCACTCCAGCCCCACAGGACATACGACCCTGCAATCCCGGCCAGAGCTGTTGCTCCCATTATGCCCGCTTTCAACAAACGAGTTCTCTCCATCGGCCGCCAAAACAATGCGGCGATACCCGTAAGTACAAACATCACCGGCCCGGCATACAGAACCAGCGAGCCCAGAACAGTAGCAACGATGTAGGCCGCGCAATCTTTTTGCAGCAGAGCATCGAACGACAGCAGCAGGCAGAGCGTAAACAGGGCGTCGGGAACGCCGGGATTTGCCAGGTCCGCCATATAGGGGTTGTAGCCCACGTAAAACGTATTCCACAGCGTCACCAAAAGAACGCTTAGCGACATAACCGTCGCCGTTCCCCAGGTGACGTTCCCGAAATGTTTGATCATCCGAAAGCACACCAGCAGAATACCCAGCCAACACACCCAATAAGAAAGGCGAGTTGCCAGTTCATGATCGCCCAGCAGCACCTGCAGCCCGACGGTCCAATAGGAATTGATCAATGCCGGATTAACGATCACCGCACCGAAGCGATCGATTGTTTCAATTTCCCAGGTCGGCAGTACGTGCTGACGAAGGCTGCGAGCCAGTTCGAGGCTCTCAACGCCATCACCGTTGAAGCACTGCAGGAACTGTTCAGAACTAAACAGCAACACACCGGCGATGATGGTCGTGATGCTCACGCCGACTGCTTTGCGATGCCGTTGCCAAAACGATGCAAGTTCCGAAAACGATTCGCCGCTTCTGCTGACGACGATTGCCAGCCCGATTGACCAGACCAACCAGCCGACAAAGAAACTCAGACGGTCAATCCCCACGGTCGGCCGCAACACCAGGCACAATAGAAACAGTGCCAGCGAGTTAAAGGCGAAACTCCAGACATGAGTAGTCGAACGAAATCTGGTGCGGCTGCGGAATGCCAGCAGGCCGAGCACTGCGGGCGTTCCGAACAGGAACAAGGTCGCTCCTGCCGCAATCAGCACCAGTGCCGTCAGATGAGTGATCGATATCTCGCCCGCCGATCTGGGATCGAAACAGGCAGCCGACCAGAAGTCGGTTTGACCGGTCGTCTTCGCCAACGCCCATGCCGCCAGCAGGTACATGGCCGCGGGAATCAATGGGCTGAGTACGACAAGCCAGCGTGCGCGCCTCGTGGCACTATTGGGAATGTTTGCGGGTACGGTCACGTCGTCTCTGAGCGGTAAGAGGCCAATCGATAGTCATGAAGGATCATCACGGTTCCAGCGGAAGAATCCAGGGCTGATGCCGCCACGACCTGTGCTGCATCGCCAGGTCGGTGTCCGGGGCGAGCAGTGGTTGTTGCTCACGGCCGTTTAATGAGACCGACGTCAGTGCACGAATTTGAACATCTTCATACCCAGCAGCACGCATTTCGTTGGCCAGAAAGTGGCTGAATTCCAGAATCAGGTCGGGATGCCCGGACATCCGGATCACTTGTTTTTCTGTCAGCGAAGTTGGGGGCCGAATGTGCCACGTCCGCTGAGCAGCGGGCGAAGATGCCACGAAAACAACGTCGCGACACGCTTTGACTCGATGCATAAGCCGCCATGAAAAATTCTGGCCTTCTTCCGTCCAGTTGGGATTGCCGGGATAAAGATGATGCCGCAGCGGAATCAAAAGCTGGGTGGTCACGTAGACCGCTAAAAACGCCAGCGTCCACCATTGACCTGCAAAGTTTGTTTCTGCGGTCGGATTTGCCAATCCGTTGGGCACGCCTTTGCAACGTTTCGCTGCTGCTTGCCAAAACAGAAAACGACGCGGCCAGGATGGTTCGAAGAAAATTGTCGTCAACGCGATCATCAGCCACGGAAAGATTCCGATGTCAAACAGAAGTACATTCAGGAGGTGAAATCCGATTGCGACGAGGAACGCGAACGTTCGAGTCGGACGCCACAGCAGCAAGGGGATGATCAGGAGGTCGAATGCCAGGCCGCCATAGCTGAATAACGCGATCATCCATTCCTCGCGGAAAAACGCCCCGAGGATCGGGAAATCTGTTTCCCGGGCAAGCAACAAACGGACAGGTTGCAAGCGGATGATCCAATCCTGCTCGAGTTTCGCGAAGCCTGAATAGACATACACAATTCCCACTTGGAATCTCACCAACCACAACATCCAAACCGGCACAACAGACAAACGCAATTTGGGACGCCAACAGACATCCAGAGAAAAACTGCCGTGCGCCGGCACGACGGCCAGAATACCGCTCAGCAAAATTATCAGGTAGTAATGGTTGTGATACGCGGTTCGGTCCAGCAACAGTACATAGGTAAATCCCACGCAGAACAGCAGTGCGGCATAGCGATAGAACAATCCCAAAACGATGCATGCGGCCAGAACACTGAGTGCAGCAAAATGCAATCGCATGCCGGGCTCCGGCCAGGGGTGCACCCAGTTGAATCCGAGGTAGCGGAAGTGAAACTGATCGGAATCGTAAAGGGCGTCGATGGCTCCAGACTGAAACAGCTCCCGCAAATGCCACAGCAAAATTGTGCCAAAGGCAATTCGTATGAACACAAGGCTCGCAATGTCCACGGGGCGAAACAGTCGGCTCAGCACGGTCGGGCGATCTTTAGCAAGACCCACGACATCGGTTGTGGTTCCAGCCATCATAAAGAACCCGCATCTTCTGTCGCGGCGGGAAACAGTTCTGGAAAATCCTCTGCCCAGTCTCGCACTGGCACGTTCCATAGTTGCTCAGGCACTGCCTCCGTCAGGGGGAGCACGAATGGCCGGTGGAACATCGAACGTTGTTCCTGCGACAAATCCAGTTCGGGATCGATTAACAGCTGAGGCCGCCGCCCATTTAACGACACAAGTGCGACGGCGTGAATCTCGAAGTTTTCAAAGCCGTCCTTTTGAAAGCCTTCCGAAAGACGGTGAGCAAGCTGCAGAATCAGATCGGGATCGCTGATCAGTCGTCGATATTGAAACCGCGACAACATCGGGCGAACGTCAATCGGCAGCCGTTGCGACGTTCCAGGCTTGACGGCATGAAACGCGACGCCCCCTCGTTTGTGGTTGAGCATCATTCGCCACGCAAAGTTGTCTCCTTCGCCCGTCCAGCTCGGATTGCCGGGATACAGGTGATGGCGAAATGGGACCAGCAGTTGCACTACAACAAATAACAGCAGGACGAACACCGTCGCGGTATTAGGATCTTTTTCAGCGGCGGCAACAGGTTCGGTGATCTCCACAGCCGGACGCTGGTCTGACGCCTGGTTGCGGCCCCCAAACCGCATGGCTCGACGAGGCCAATCTGGCGGGAGAAACAGCGTCGTTGCGGCGATCATCAGCCATGGAAACACACCGATATCAAACAGAACGGCGTTGATGGTGTGAAACAAAGCCGCGATCGCGAAGGCGGCCATCCGAGTTCTCGGCCACAGTAGGCACGGCACGATTGGCAAATCAAACAGCAGACCGCCGTAGACGATACTCCAGGCAGCCGTGTTGTGTTGCAGCCAGCTGCCAATGAACGGAACGTCCAGGCGTTCCTGCAGCCCCAATTGGACAGCCGCGCCCTGCAGCCAGTCGCGATCAAGTTTTGCGATGCCAGCATAAATATACGGAATCGCAATCTGAAATCGCAGCAGCCACAGTGTCCAGGCGGGCGTCGTCGAACCGGAATGTCTGCCCGGCCGCAGGCTGTCGCCCGACCAAACTCGGTGCGCCGGAACGAATGCCATGACGAAACAGAGCAGGCATATTAAATATTCATGATTCAGGTAGTAAGTTTTTTCCAACAGGAACAGATACAGGGGGATTGCACGTTAAGTCATTTGCCGAACAGGACTTTCGCGAGGTATGTCTCATCCCAGGCAGCATTGAGTCTTTTGTTTTTGATCCCCACCTTGGCTGTGGATTCGTTTTTCAGAAGACTCAACGCCGTGCGGCGAAGGATGCTGAAGTTCATATCTGCGTGGCCTTTGCGGATCCTCGATTGATCTTCCTGGAAAGTGACGTCCAGTTGCCAATGCAAATTGTTCTCGACACCCCAATGGCTCCGCACAGCTTCGGCGAAACGACGGCCGGAGACATAACGGCTTAAAATGTAATAGCGGATGCCGATGCACATTTTGCCGTCGCGGAGAGTGTTGTTGATCGCGATCCCGATCGCCTTCAGGTTCTTCCAGCGATGTGCGTCCGGAAGATCCTCCGGCGCACGACAGATCAGATACTGTCGCAAATCTTCGCGGCCGCCGGTGTTTTCTTTCGTTTCAAATCGTCGCACCGGACAGCGTGCAAAGTCATCTTCCAAATGGTCGGCGAAGAACGCGACAAGACCTGCGTGTAGCGTGGGCTGATTGCCTTTCGCGGCAAGACAATAGTCCGCCTCTGCGTCGACAATCTTCGACGCGATTTCCGTTTGGCAACCCATGGCGTCAATCGTCACTAAAGCACCGGAAACCTCGATCAATTCCAGCAGTTTGGGAATCGCCGTAATCTCATTACTCTTCGCATCGACGACGACTTGCCCGAGACTGATATGATTGGCTGTGGCCCATGCACTGACCATGTGGATGGCCGACTTGCCACTGGCTTTGTCATAGCTGCGACGGAGTGTCTTACCATCGATCGCGATGATTTGTCCGTCACTGATTTTCTGCAGAGAAGTGATCCAATTCAGTAAGCACTTTTCAAATTCTGCAGGACGAATCAGAGCGAGGATGGCGTTGAAACGATCGTGCGACGGAATCCCTGCGGACAGATCGAGATACTTCGCAAACCAATCTCGTTTCGTTCTGCCAAACTTCGCAATCGCGACAAAATCATCCGCGCCACTGATCACAGCACAGACTGCAATGAACAGAATATTTTGAAGCGGATAGACCGGCTCACCGCGCCTTGGATCCGTAACATCAGAGAAATGATCGACAAAACTGGTGGACAAAGGCATGGCAGGAATCCTTTCGCGGCTCAAACATTTCAGCACACATAGCAGCGTGAAACATCACACTGACACTGAAGGTTGCCATCTATACCATCTTATCCAATGTCGCGCAATCCGCCTAGGAACAGATACGTGTAGCCGCCGCAAAAGAGGGCAACCGCAATTCTGTAGAACACCCCCAGCATGATAAACAATGCCAGCACGCCCATTACGAAAACCAGCAGGTGCATTGCCACGGCTGGCAAAGGACGAACCCAGCCGAAGCCGAAATACGTGAAGTGAAGACGCTGCGCTATGTATTCCGACTGCACTCCACCGTGCAACAGAAAGTACCAGACCTTCCAAGCGAGCAGCATTCCGAACAGGATTCGAAAGCAAGCCAGCGAAGCAACGTCGACGGGGGCACACAATCGGCGCCGGATGGCAGAAGAACGAGTGGATTCCGTCACGCGTGCCTCCACATCATCCGGTTTGAACTCACACGCCAGCCTGCCGCATGCGTACATGCTTTGCTACACTTTCGCTGACTGTTATCCACGACTAAGAAAAACTGCGGCTGAGCACATGCAGCAGGAGCATCACATTGAAACGGCGTGTCTTTTTGACTGGCGGTACGGGGCAGGGCCAGCGCGCACTTTGGGCAATTTAGGCTGGCGCGACAAGTGAGTATTGGTTAGTCTTTTCGTGTCGTAACATCGGACTTCACGAGGAGAGGACAAGAGATGTCGACAGTTGAACTGGCGGTCACCCAGGAGCTGACAGGAAACATTGTTCATTACTTTGATCAATTGAAAGACCCGCGTTCCAACATCAATCGTCTGCATCTGCTTGGTGATGTGATTGTGATCGCCATTTGCGGAGTGCTGGCCAACGCCGACGGCCCCAGTGCGATTGCGGAATGGGCGCGACTGAATGCCGATGGCCTGCAGAAACACCTGGCACTTCCGCATGGCATTCCGAAAAAAGATACGTACCGGCGCGTCCTTTCTCTCCTGAAGCCGAACGACTTTCAAGCGTGCTTCGTGCAATGGATTGAATCGCTGGAAGGACTTTCCGACGAACAGAAAGAAGGCTACAGAAAACAGATTGCGATTGATGGCAAAGCACTCCGTCGATCACATGACAAAAAGAATGGGCTGGGTGCGTTGTTCATCGTGAGTGCGTGGGCTTCTGATCAGGGGATTTCTCTGGGACAGGTGGCGACGGAAGAGAAGTCGAACGAGATCACCGCGATCCCGAAATTACTGAACGAAATCAATATCGATGAGGCGATCATTACGATTGACGCAGCGGGTTGTCAAAAAAACATTGCGCAGCAGATCGTGTCTGGCAATGCAGACTATGTGTTAGCCCTGAAAGGCAACCAACCGAAACTCTATGAGGTCGTGCAGAAGTTTTTTCTCGATCACCTGGAGGATGACTTCGCTCGCTGTCCCGTCAGTCGCTATGAAGAAACAGAGAAGGGACACGGTCGGCAGGAACAGAGAATCTACTATCAGGCGACCGTGCCTGTCGATTTTGACGTGGGCCACAAATGGGCCGGACTCAAGACCATCGGAACGGCGATCCGAATGTACGAGCAGGACGGCATTCATCATTCTGACGTTCGCTACTACATCAGCAGTCTGCGTCGCAAAGGCGAGCTGTTCGCAACAACGGTTCGTGGTCACTGGGCCATAGAAAACACGCTGCACTGGAGTCTCGACATGACCTACCGCGAGGATGAGAGTCGAGTCCGAAACCGAATCTTCGCGAACAATTTGTCATGGCTCAGACGACTCACACTCAGCCTCATCAAGAAACATCCTGGCAAACAAAGCAACGTCATGAAAAGAAGAATGGCCGGATGGAACATTGACTATTTGATGCAAATCCTTACCGGCAAAACAACTTAGTATGCGCTGGCCCTGGGGTACGGGGTACATCGGAACGCCCTTGGTCAAACGACTGCTGCAAAGTGATGCCATCGACGAAGTGAACTGCCTGATCCGCACGACAGCCGATTCCGATCGTTTCCCTTCGAGGTCGCTTTTGCGATATTCCGTCGGAGACATCACTCAACCGGCGGCGTACGCAGGCGAATTGAAACAGTGTGACACGCTGATTCATATGGCGGCTGCGACAGGAAAGGTTTCGAAGGCTGAGCATTGGCGGGTTAATTGTGAGGGGACCAAAAATCTGGTTGACGCGAGTGTTGCGGCTGGAATTCGTCACTTCATCTTCATCAGTTCCATCGCCGCCGGGTATCCCGACAACAAATACTACCACTATGCTCAGGCAAAATCCGCAGCGGAACAATATGTACTAAACAGTCCGCTGCAGGCGACCGTGGTTCGACCGACCATTGTGACCGGGCACGACGCTCCCGTCACCCAAGGACTGCGGAAGCTGCGAATGGGGCGGTTGCTTTTGCTGTTCGGAACGGGTGAAGTATGCGTTCAGCCGGTTTCGGTCAGCGACCTTGTCGAAGTTTTACACGAAGTCACGCTGCAGCAGCCGACGAGGCAAATTATTGAAGTTGGCGGTAAGGATGTGTTGACGCTGCGTCGCTTTATTGAATGCATTAGTTCACCGGATTCCAAACCTTTGATCCCGATCCCCATTCCTCTGCGGCCCGCCCGATTTCTGCTGGCGATGATGGAACCTGCGATTAGTCGCTGGCTGCCGCTTACGGCCGGGCAACTCGCACTGTTCCGCAACAACTCGACAGCAGCCACTTCCGATGTCGGCAGCACTCATGAATTCATGTCACTTGAAGAATTGGTTGCCCAGTGTCACGGCTGAACCCTGAGCAGCAGCGCCGCCGAGAAGCTGAGGCTTTCGCTCGTTACTTGTTTCGGATGAACTGCCCGGAAGAGGTCGCTAAATCGTACGTGCGATTTAACGAACAGCACTTGGCCCGTTTCAATTCTGGGTGCGGTGGATTCGATCGACTGTTGATGAAGATGGGCAGACATCGCTGGCTGTTACGCATCGCGGACTGTTACGCGGCTTTGTTTCGTCGCCATTCCATTTTGCGACAACGCCTGGTGCTGTGCCTCGCCTTGTTGGAATGTCGCCCCGAGTTCGACCAGGCACTGCAGTGTCGCCGACCGATTGGTAGATTGCGGGCGAGCGTTGAACTGGTGTCTGCTTTGGCGGTGCAAGCGGGGGTCGCAGCGGCAGCAGTTACTCTTCTGGGCCCAATCGACGTGGCTAGTCGTTTGTTTTATTTCGGAACGGGCGCGCAGTCAAAAGAAGAGGCAGCCGTCCGGTGAAGGAGCCAATCGTTATCATTGGATCAGGAGCCGCCGGAGTCCATTGTGCGCTGACGTTGCTTCAGGCGGGGTGCCGCGTCCAGATGCTGGATGTCGGGCAATCCGGATCGATACCGCCGTTGCCAAACGTTCCAATTTCAGAACTTAAATCACAACTGGCAGATCCTGAATCCTACTTTCTGGGGAAAGATCCGAACGCCATTCGGCTGCCGGGTGACGATGGTGAATACTATGCGCTCCCACCGTCCAAGAGTCACGTCGTCGAATCGGGACTCGCGACCGATCCACGGTCGGCCGGCTTCTCACCTCTTGTGTCCTTCGCTCGCGGCGGCTTCGCTGACGCATGGACGGGCGGCTGCTACCCCTTTGATGACAATGATCTCCGCGACTTCCCGATCGACTTCGCCGGGATGCAGCCGTTCTACGACGAAGTCGCAAAGCGAATCGGCATCTCAGGATCGGACGACCTGGCGTCGTTGATTCCCTATCACGATGGTATTCAGGAACCGCTGGAACTCGATCCGCATTCTGAATTTCTGTTGCGCACGTATCATGAAAGAGTGAAAGACAAATCGCCAGGGATTCACCTGGGACACGCTCGGTCAGCAGTGATTTCCCAGGCGACTGACGGGCGATCCGCCTGCAGTTCACTGGGACGGTGTTTGTGGGGGTGCCCGACTTCGTCGTTTTACGTTCCATCGCTGACACTTGCGCAATGCCGAACTTATGATTCCTTCGATTACCGGCCGGGGCTGCGAGTTTCGCATGCGGTCTGTGATTCCACACGGCAGGTAAAAGCAGTGGAAGCGACCGATGAACAAGGAGAAAAACACCTGTTCGATGTCGGTACTTTGGTGCTGGCTGCCGGTACGTTATCCACGTCGGCGATCTATCTGCGCACGCTGGAGCAGGCTGGTGTGTCAGAACCGGTGCTGACTGGATTGATGGACAACCGCCAAATTCACATACCGTTTGTGACGCCCGCTTTGTTCGGGCAGCCGATCGCGGCGGATGCCTATCAATACCATCGCCTGGCAATGGTTGTTGAAGACGCTCAACTTCCGGCCAGTTGTCATGGGCAGTTGACAACTCTAAAGGCGGCGATGACTCATCCGATTTTGCAGCGGCTGCCTATTGGGTTGCGGAGTGCTGTGCGAATGTTTCGCAATGTTCGATCAGGTATGGGGCTGTTGAATTTAAGCTTTCCCGAGACTCGCCGCAGCAACAATCGAATCCGATTGGTTGCGCAGAAAGCAGACGGTCAGCAACCTTCACTGCACGTTGCTATCGACTACTACCCGCCCGTTGCCGAGCGGCAAACTCACAAGCGGGTTAAGCGGCAGGTGCGGCGATTCATGAAGCAACTCGGCTGCCACACGTTTGGGTTTTGGAATTCCACTCGCGACATGGGCGCGAGCATTCACTATGCAGGCACGATCCCCATGTCGGCGACCGCTGCGCCACACACCGTAAGCCCTTCCGGCAATAGCCACGACTTTCCAAACCTGTGGATCGTCGATGCCAGCGTCTTTCCATCGCTGCCCGCCAAGAGTCTTACGCTGACAACGATGGCCAATTCCATTCGTACGACCAGGTTAATGCTTGAATCCCTCAAGTCATCGTAAGACCGCAGACTTATAACGCATTCGACGATTCAGGAGACCGTGCCTGTCGAGAAAAAGGCCGGGCAGGATTTTGTCAACGACAGCGAGACCTTTTAAACGGGATGACGTTCAACTCCTGCATGAGTATTGGTACCAGCGTCAAGGCCGCGACAATGCAACCGCACAGACGTTATCGGTTGTTGAAGTGCTCAGTCACGCGACATTGCCGCAATACACTTCCTGTTTAAGTATCATGTGCTGGTCGCGCACTTAGACACGTTCTATTTCAGGTTTGGGTGATTCCGCGAAAACACGCATGACAAGTCGCGTCTGCGTGGCTAGCATTAAGGTCCCTCCATGCTCACCACCCTCTGGCCCCACCAGATTGGGCGTTACTCGCCCGCAAGCCTCTGGTGACAAGCAAGAAAGACGACACGATGCTTAGACTTCTGGGAAGTCCTCGCCGGTGCTGTGACGGATTGACGCGACGCGACACACTGCGAGCCGGTGGCTTGTCGATGCTCGGCGGAATGTTTGGACTTCCCCCGCTGGCGGCGAACGCAGCCAACAGCACCGAGGGTCGACGTCCTGGTAAAGCGAAGAGTGTCATCATGCTGTATCTGCTCGGCGGTGCTCCGACGCAGGACATGTTCGACATGAAGCCGCATGCTCCGACGGGCATTGCCAGTGACTTCCGACCGATCCGTTCGGATGTTCCGGGCATGGATGTCTGCGAACTGCTGCCCAAGTCCGCTCGGTGGATGGGCAAGTCAGCCATTGTCCGCACGGTCAACCACAAAGCGGGCTGTCATAATCCCATGGCCAGCTTCACCGGTTATCCGGAACCGCTGCCGTCAATCGGCGTGCTTCAGGACAACCTGCCGCCCAGCATGGGATCGGTATGTGAGTATCTCAACGAAGAACCTGGCGGCTTTCCCGACTATGTACACCTGCCGTGTATGCTCGGTTGGGGACAACACATTCGACGCGCCGGACCGTATGCCGGATTTCTGGGAAGTCAGTACGATCCGCTGTTCACGGAATGCAATCCGACATCCGCGAAGACGTCGCCGAGTCAGTACGCTCCGCAGCCCGTGCTGGGTTATCCGGAACTCCCGAACGCCAAGCTACCGGCCGGGCTGACTCTGGACCGGCTCAATAAACGGCGAGCACTCACGCAACAGTTTGACGACGCACTGCGCCGTCCGGGACTCGGCGAAGAATTCGAACGTGTTCAGGAAGGAGCGATGTCGCTGCTGACGTCCAAACGAATTCGCGATGCGTTCGATATTGATAACGTCGATGCCAAAGTGCGAGAAGCCTATGGCCCGACATTGTTCGGTTCGAGTGCTTTGATTGCTCGCAAGCTGGTCGAAGAAGGTGTGCGGTTCGTGACTGCGACGTGGGATGTTTTCGCGACGCGACCGGGACTGCTGGATGGCGTTGCCTGGGACACTCACGCCGCCAACTTCCCGATTCTGAAGGACATCCTGCTGCCGATTTACGACAACACGTTCGATGCATTGATGGACGACCTGCACAAGCGAGGATTGCTTGACGAAACGCTTGTGGTGGTGATGAGCGATATGGGGCGAACTCCGAAAATCAACACGAACGGTGGTCGCGATCACTGGACGTTTTGCTATTCGGTGCTGATGGCCGGCGCGGGGATTCGAGGTGGCACTTTGTACGGTGAGTCAGACGATCAGGCGGCCTACGTGAAGTCCGATCCTGTCAGTCCAGCAGATATTTGTGCAACGATTTACGAATGCCTGGGGATCGATCCTGACATGCAGATTCCGGATTCAGCCGGGCAGCCGGTGCGGATCCGCATGGGTGGCAAAGTCATCAACGACATTCTGGCCTAGACAAAAGCAGAAGTAAGACGCGTCGGCACCGTGCTTCTGAAGGGCAAGTGCCACAGCTATCTGGAATCATGCGATTGGAGACGGTCATTCATGTTGCGTAATACATTCGTTATTTGGGCACTTCATTTCTGCGTGAGTGTTCCGCTCTTATTTGCAAGTCCTCCAACCTCGCCGGAGGAACGTCTGGCCGCCATTGGAGAACCGACAACTCTGGAAGTTGAACCGGAGACGTTTGCCTTGTCGGGGCCGCGAGCCAATCGTCAGGTGCTTGTCACCGGGCATTACGCCGACGGGACCACACGAGACCTGACACAACTGAGTGAATGGAAGTCACAGTCGCCTGACGTTGTCGCGGTTACCCCGAGCGGTCTGGCAACCGGATATAGCGACGGTAAAACGACGATCGATGTCCGAGTGGGAAATCTTTCCGCCAGCATCCCTGTGACCATTGCTGATGTCGGGCAACCGCATCCGATCAGTTTTCGGCGTGAGTTCATGGCACTGTTGAGTTCTGCGGGGTGCAGCGACATCCGTTGCCATGGTGCGCCCAGTGGCAAGAATGAGTTTCGTCTCAGCCTTTGGGGGCTGGATCCGAAACTGGATTTTCGGCAGCTCACCCATGATGCACTTGGTCGCCGGACGAATTCGATTAATCCGGACAACAGCTTGATCCTTCAAAAAGCTTTGACGCGTGTCCCACACGCGGGCGGTCAACGATTCACCGCTGACAGCTCTTTCGCGAAATTGATGACCACCTGGCAGGCTGAAGGTCTGCGTGACGATGCAGGCAAGCCGCCCCTGAAATCGCTGACCGTTTCTCCGGCACGACGTGTCCTGCAGGCACCAGCGAACTGGCAGCAAATTTCTGTGCGAGCCGAGTTCGCTGACGGGCGTTCCGAAGACGTGACTCGACTAACCACCTTCTTTAGCAGTGACATCGCCCTCGCAGACGTTGATCGCACCGGATATGTAGAATTCAAATCGCAGGGCGAAGTCGCGATTTTGTGTCGCTACATGGACCAGATGAGTTCGGTGCGTCTGATGTACATCGAAAAGCCTGCCGCAGATTACCAGTGGCCGGACCCTGCCGAAAACAACTATGTCGACAAGCACACCTTCGCCAAACTCAGGATGCTGAACATCGCCCCGTCGGAACTTTGCAGCGACGAACACTTTGTCCGCCGCGTGTATCTGGATGTGTGCGGGGTACTGCCGTCACCGGAAGAAACTAATAGTTTCGTCGGATCAACAGAACCCGACAAGCGCCAGCAATTGATCGACACCTTACTGCAGCGCCCCGAATATGTTGATTTCTGGACCAAGAAATGGATGGACGTGCTGCGTTCCAGTCGCGACGCCATTCAACTGCAGGGAGCTCAGTCCTATCAAGCCTGGCTGCACAAGCAAATAGCCGCAGACGCTTCATTCGCCGACGTAGCCCGCACGCTTCTGACATCGCAGGGGAAATCCTTCACTGACGCGCCCGCAAACTTTTTCTGCGTCGCTCCCACTCCTAAAGAAATCACCGACCCCGCGTATCTGCAGAAGGATCTGACAGAAGCGACGGCTCAGTTGTTCCTTGGCGTTCGTCTCCAGTGTGCGAAGTGCCACGATCATCCTTATGAACGGTGGAAGCAGGACGATTACCTCGCACTGGCCGCGCATTTTACTCAGGTGAAACAAAGCCGAGTTGGAAAAGCCGGACCGGCCGGGCGCCCCGACCGGCGGGAGATTGAAATCACGCTGGACAACAAAGCTCCGGAAATCAAAGACGACAAGGGTGCAGAAGTCGCACCTCGACTTCCTTTGCACCAGTCGCCCGAACTTGCAGATGGGCAGGACCGTCGCGAGTTACTCGCGGACTGGCTGACACAGAAAGACAATCCGTTCTTTGCCAAAGCCATGGTTAACCGAATCTGGTTCCATTTGCATGGCCGAGGCATCGTCGAGCCGGTTGATGATTTTCGTGACTCTAATCCTTCAGTGAACGACGAATTGCTGGAAGCTCTTGCCGCAGAGTTCATCGCCAACGGATATCGATTGAAGCCACTGATTCGAACCATTGTGAATTCACGCACCTATCAACTGAGTGCCATCCCGACGGCCACCAATGCATCAGACGGTCGGTACTTCTCTCATATGCAATCCAGAACGCTGTCGGCCGAAGTTTTACTGGACGCTGTTTGCAGCGTCACGGAAGTTCCCGAGGTGTTTGAAATCACAAAAGACTATATCTCCGGACTGCCGGACGGCACGTTGAAGCTGCCGGTCGGCACGCGAGCTGTGCAGTTGCCGGTCAACGATTTCACAACGCTGATCAATACGATGGGCAAGTATGTTCGGTACGAATCACATCCGTTTCTACGCACGTTCGGGCAACCGGGACGCACGCAAACCTGCGAATGTGACCGTGAACAAACCTTCGGTCGCAAGCAGGCTCTCGAACTGATCATCGGGCAGGAAACGTCGGATCGACTGACCGAAAAAGGCAATTGCTTGAGTGGCCTACTCACGCAGAAACTTACCGATGCCGAAATCCTGGACAATCTATACGTCCGAGCCCTCTCCCGCCGCCCGTCTGAAAGCACGGCAGAATCCCTGCTGCAGTACGTCGCAAGCACTGAGGACAAACGGCAGGCCTGGGAAGATATCCTATGGACGATTTTGAACTCCCAGGAATTTCTCTACCAGCATTAAAGCGGTTTCCGCACGCACCTGATTGATCCTTTGTGGAGTTGGGATCGAGCGAGTTCCTCGGTCTTCGTTCTGCGCTCTCAGTCTGCCGACGCTTTCGTTGACGTCGTCATGCCAGCGCGATACGACGCATTTCGCGAGGCTCAACCGTGCTCGGTGCATTCTGCGCCACGACTTCGACGGCATGGTTTCCCGTCGACGGCAGACGTGGTCAGTTTCGATTTCCTCGATGACACTCAGAGGAAACACGTGTCGGCCTGCCCGGTTGGCGGGACTACCAGACACTTTCGTGCGATTTCCGAAAGTTCCGAGGCCTCGATGTTCGCGCGGTCGGCTGCCAGTTGTACTGTCTGGAACGCGGCTGCCTGGTTGGTGGTGGGTTAGCTGGACAGCGCCATGTTGGTGCGAATGGTAACCCGAAGTGTAAGCGAGGAATCGATTTGCGACGAATCCCTCGCTTACGCATCGGGTTACCCAAAACACGGCCCAATGACCAAAGGTGGCGCTGTCCAGTTAGGAAGCATCCGACTATTCTCCGTCCATCATGGCAACTGCGAAATCTACCGACAACCTGTATGACCCGCGGCGTGGTGGCGAGGCAGTTCGACTCGACACTTTGCGGATTGACGGTGATCCGTATGAGCCGGCTCGGACAAACTACTTCACGGTGTATCTGATCGAATCCGGTTCAGGCACGTTTTGGGCAGATGCGGCTGAATTTGCGTTCGGTCCGAGTTGTGTTCTGTTTTTCGTACCGTACCAGCACATCCGCGTGGTTCCTGATTCGCAGGTTCGGGGCCGCGTGATTCAGTTTCATGCAAATTTCCTGTGCGTTGAAACTTTCCATACCGACGTGGGATGCAGCGGAATCCTGTTCAACGATCCATACGGCATACCGGTGGTGTCGTTCGACGAACAGATGGAGACCAAAGTGCTGAGCCTGATCGACGACCTGCAAAACGAACAGGCCGATCGGGAGCTTGCTTTCGAAGAAGCGATGTTGGCTCACCTGAAAGTCCTGCTGATCCTGGCCACGCGGTTGAAATCGTCGAATGCTGGTGCCTGCGGAGCTTCTGTGCATGATCCTCAGCATCCCCTTCTGATCGAACTTCGCGACTTGATCGAGGAACATTATTGCTCGCTGCACGCCCCCGCTGACTACGCCGCATTGCTGCATGTGACGGCCAAGACGCTCGGTCGGATCGTCCGCGAAAACCTCGGCACCACGCCCACTGAACTCATTCGCGCCCGCGTTCTGACTCATGCAAAATGGCAACTTCTGCATACGCTTAGGCCCGTCAAGGAGATCGCGAGGGAAGTCGGCTTTAATGACGAACTCTATTTCAGCCGCCTGTTCAAGAAGGCGACCGGCTATTCACCGACGTTCTTTCGGGCATTCGAGACAGAGATTCGCGGAGGGAGCAATTTGTCCATGACTTCGAGCCATGCGCCCATTCCGCCCCCAGCATCAGATGCTGATACTGCCTCTCGGACTAAACCGAAACAGACCGAGACGTAACGACTCTCGGTCTTTCTGACGAGAGGAATGTTGACGTGGTGAAGTTGTTCGAAGCGCTGGCACGACTGGACAAAGTCGGCGTGACCGTGGCCCGCCTTGGGTTGATCGTGGTACTACTTTGGATCGGCGGACTTAAGGTGTTTCCTTACGAGGCGGACGGCATCGTTCCGTTTGTCGCCCACAGCCCCTTCATGAGTTTTTTCTATGCCGATGGCGAAAACTACAAAGCGCACATGAACCCGGAAGGCGTCTTAGACGACGAAAATCGAGCGTGGCACGAAGCCAACCACACCTACAAGTTTTCCTATGGTCTGGGTGCCGTGATCGTTTTTTACGGACTGCTGCTCTGTCTGCACCCGTGGTTGCCACAAGCAGCAACGCTGGGCAGTTTTCTGGTCGTCGTGATGTCGTTCGTGACGTTGTCATTCCTGATCACTACTCCGGAATGCTGGGTGGCAGATCTCGGCGACGCCCATCACGGGTTCCCGTACCTTAGCGGTCGCGGCAGGCTGGTAATCAAGGACGCTATTATGATGGGGGCGGCAATCGTGACGATGGCTGACTCAGCAAAGGCTTACCTGAGAAAACGGGCGATGCTGGATTGACCTGTCAAACGGCGGTGAATAGTGCGAAGGTGTTAGTCGACGAGAACAATGCAAACGTCACTGGAGGGAATCAGGTTGAGTCAGAACGATTCGTCGACGGTCCATGCGAATCAGTCCTTCGGAACGCAGTTGACCAAGAGTGATCGTGATTGTCTCGCGTGAGACCCCGATAAAGCGGCCGAGGTCCTGGTGGGAAAGTGGAAGGTGAATCTTGATCCCGTCGCCATCGGGAATTCCGCCGATCTGAGCGAGTTCCTGAAGGAGGCGGATGACTCGATGGCGAGTTGATTGGAATAAGACGGATTCAAGCCGTCTCGTCATGTTGCGTCGCCTCTGTCCACACAATGTCAGCATTGCAAACGCCGCCGCAGCGTTCTGCTGCAGAATCTCGCGTAGTCGTGATGCATGGACTGCGACAATCGAGGAGTCTTCCGTGACATCGCATCGTTCTTCACGACGGCCTGGAACGCAGACGCCGAGTTCCCCGAATATCTGACCCGGCTGAATGAGTGCGTAGATGACGTGCTTGCCATTGCCGTCAATATGTCCAGTTTGAACGGCGCCGTGAACCAGAAGATAGGCGTAGAGAGGTGCATCGGTGGCGGAGTAAACGGTGCTTCCGCGCCGGAGCGTAAGATGCTGACAATCTGCAGCCAACTGTTCGTATTCAGCGGATGTCAACGCCTGCAATGTGTCGCACGATTTCAAGTAGCCTGCGATACGCTCCAATTGCTCGATCCCCGTTTTTGCCACTGACTGCTGCATTGAAGCCTCCATCCCATCCGGAACTCTGCTTTCAAAAAGGCATGACGTCGTACATTTGCTCCGCCACTAAGAACGCAGACATGGCTTCGGCCCATTCCTTACACCGTCTGTCGAAGGAATGTTGTCATCTGTGAAAGCAGCTCGTAAATCTGCGCATAGGTGCCGATTGACCGGCCGCTTCCCCGCCAGCAATGTGAGGCACCTCACAATTCAGCCGTCGCTCATTCAGTTCCGGCGTTGTTTCCGGATGACGCCTCGCCCTATCAAACTTGCGGCGCTTAAGGGGCGACAAAAACAATCTCAGAAAAGTCTGTAAGGCGCAGAAACATTCGCCGTCTTCGGCAGAAACAAGGCACCAGTCGATGCTTTCGCCGAGCTGCTGATTCGTCAATCGAGTTTGCTGTTCACAGAACTGACTGGATGTCGTGGTTCAGTTGCGCGACTGAACGAGTTTCTGTGTTTCCCGATTTTTGAGGGGTAAAGAATGAGTAAGTCCAATGTAAACCGTCGTGGTTTTCATGCGTTGACAATGGCGGCGGCAGGTGGCTTGATGGCAGGTGCCGGAGCAACCGCTCGAGCAGAAGATGGCAAATCGAATCTCACTGTTGATCCGTCGTTGCTGATGTCATCACCCAACACCTGCAAAGGACTCAACGCCTACAAAGGCGAAGGTAAGGGAACTCACGACTGTGCGGGCATGAGTTCCTGTGCGGAAGTCGCTAAGCATGACTGCTCTGGCGAAAACGACTGCAAAGGGCACGGCGGCTGCGGCGGCTACCCCGGCCAGAATACCTGCAAAGGCAAAGGTCACTGCGCCGTGCCGCTCAAAAAGGACACCAGGAAGCTCGCACGAAAACAGTTCGAGCAGCTTATGAAGGACGCTGGCAAAAAATTTGGGCCTGCTCCGAAGTAGTCACCGTCACAGCTTTTTTTAGACGTGGCGTTCAATCTGCTGTCGTCCCCGCCTCGAACCGTTCCGAGTTTCCCGGAGTTATCGAGGCGGGTGGCGATGCATTCGACGCGAAGTTCTACTGATCGATCAAATCGTAACAGAGGCCCAGATGTCGGAATCCTCAACGCACTCGAACCTTGGGCTGGGAGTTGGGCTGCGCACGCCCCATTTTCAGCATGTTCTCAACCACAACCCGGCCGTGGATTGGTTCGAAATCATCTCTGAAAATTTCATGGACTGTAGCGGCAGACCACGGCACATTCTGGACCAGATTGCTGAACGCTACCCGATCGTCATGCACGGCGTCTCGATGTCGATTGGCAGCACCGCCCCGCTCAACCGTGACTATCTGAGTAAGTTAAAAAAGCTCGCCGAAGATGTGCAGGCACGCTGGGTGTCGGACCACGTCTGCTGGACGGGAGTCGCTGGCCTGAATGCTCATGATCTTCTGCCGGTGCCATACAACGAATCAACGTTGCAACACCTTGTTGAACGAATTCGAATCGTGCAGGACATTCTGGAACGTCTGCTGATCCTTGAAAACCCCAGCACGTATGTCACCTTCCGTGATTCTACGATGACTGAGTGGGATTTTTTGAAGTACATGGTTGAAGAAACGGAATGCCGCTTGCTGCTTGATGTGAACAACGTCTACGTGTCTGCCGTCAATCACAATTTTGATCCGGAAGAATACATTCGCGCCGTTCCGCATGATCGAATCGTTCAGTTTCACCTTGCTGGTCATACGAACCTTGGCACGCACTGCATCGACACGCACGATGGCGAAGTTATCGATCCGGTGTGGGAACTGTACCGACTGGCTCATCAACTGACCGGCGGTGCGTCTACGTTGCTGGAATGGGACGCACAAATTCCGGAGTTCCCGGTGCTGCATTCTGAGGTTCTGAAAGCGAAACGACACATTGCGGAAGCGGACGGTTTAATGAGCGACTCAACGCATGCCGATGCATCTGATCACCACGAAAGATCGGGGCGAATCACAGCGAACGCGAATTCTTCGCAACGGACTGGATCCACGGCAATGGTTCCGCAACCCGCCGTAACAGTCTCAGCGGAGCTTGAATGATGACATCGCCGCCCAACATTCCCGCGACACCGTCGCTGGATCAGGTGCAACGATGGATGCAGGCCGTCATTTTTGACCCGGACGGTATTGAATCGGGATTGGCGTCCGAAGCCGCACGCGATCAGATTTCCGTTGGTCTGTTGGACATCGAAGAAGTCATCGACGCCTCTCAAACCATGACGAGCGTCGAGCGGCTGCAGGTGTATTCGAACGCCTACTATGCGCGACTGCTGGAGTGTATGCGCGACGAGTTTCCTGCTTTGGCACACGCGTTGGGCGACGAAACATTCGAAGCATTCGCCTTTGGGTACCTGCAAAGCTACCCGTCTTCCAGCTATACGCTGTGTGATCTCGGTGCGAACTTTCCCCGCTTCTTTGCGGAAACGCGACCAGCTGACGAAGACGATCCTGAACTTTTCGGTGACTCGGAAAGAACGGCGGCGTCATGGCCAGACTTTCTGATTGATATCGCGACCGTCGAACGACTCTACAGCGAAGTCTTTAGTGGGCCGGGCGTAGAAGGTCAGAGTATTCTGCCCCCTGAAGATGTGTCGACGCTTTCTCCAACAGATTTCGCAGCGGCGCGGCTGGATCCGGTGCCGTGTCTTCGGCTGCTGAAGCTCCGCTATCCGGTTCACGAATACATCAGCGCCGTGCGGCATGAGACCACGCCGACTTTGCCAGAGCCTGCTGCAACCAATCTTGTGGTGACGCGACGCCAGTACGTTGTGCGTCGCTGTACGGCAGACCCTGTGGAGTTTGAGCTTCTACAAAGCCTGCAATCCGGCCAGGCAATCGGAGCAGCCATTGAATCGGTTGCCTCGCGATCGGATGAAGCCTACGCGATCCTCGAATCCGAACTGCAGAATTGGTTTCGCCAATGGGCCGTTGCAGGATTCTTTCAACGCATCGAATTGCCAGAGTAGCCGCGAATCCGGGTTCGCTAGCGTCTGCCATTCGGTTGATTTCGCGTAACGCGATCGCAGTTCAAAGCGTTGTTTCCCGAGCTTCCTCTTCGAGGATTCCTCAGCAGCGAATACGCTCGACACGGCTAATCTCGCAAAATCCCAGGAAGGCCGGTAAGGCGCGGCACGGACTGGCGTCTGTGATATGAGGACCCTTCGCAAGTCGAAGGTCTCTCGCCCAACACAATTCTGCACCGGGCAATCTTACTGCGTTTGTCGCTGAGGTGACGGTGCTGGCGCTAGTCGAACCGCCGATGACGTTCGCTCAATCGGTAACCAGATGGGTTGCGTTCAGTATCACGGCGACGGCGCGGTCGGCGCTGATATCGCTTTTCTGAACAACGCCCTTCCGCCAACTGTGGTGCTGAACTTTACCTCCTTCGATGTGAATCGGCGGGAGACATTGGGAGGCTAGCTCGCACACGATTCACTTCTCACTGATGCTCGGCTGGGATGAGCGGAGCGAAACACAAAGGAATGACCATGCTACATTTTAATTCGATTTTCGGCCTGCTAATTGCTGTGTCTCTCATGGCTGTATGTGCCGACTCTGCAAATGCCGGGCCGCCGGTTTACGTCGGGCAGCGTGCGGCTGGACGCATTCCCTTTGAACAAATTAACCATGCACCATGGGATGCATTGCTGGAGAAATATGTCGATCGAGATGGCTATATGAACTATCACGTTCTGCATGCTTCCGCCGCTGACCGCCGAACTCTGGACGGATACCTGACGACTTTGTCGCAGGCCAACCTGCAGGCCAAAACTTCCAAAGACGCCACATTGGCGTTCTGGATTAACGCATACAATGCGGTTACCGTCCACGGAATTTTGCGAGAATACCCGACGACCAGTATTCGAAATCACACGGCGAAATTAGTTGGCTACAACATCTGGAAGGATCTGCAACTGTTGGTGGGAGGTCGGCCGTACTCACTGGAGGCTATCGAACATCAGGTCCTGAGAAAGATGGGTGAACCGCGAATTCACTTTGCGATCGTGTGTGCGTCGATCGGGTGCCCGCGTTTGTTGAATCAGGCCTATACCGCGGCCGATGTTCAGCGACAGCTCGAAACGAACGCACGCGACTTTTTCAGCCGACCTCAGAACTTTCAGTTCGACATGCGCACCGGGCAATTTCAGTTGTCTGAAATCCTAAACTGGTTCGGTGAAGACTTCGGCCCTGACCAGCCGGCTCAATTACGAACGATCGCGAAATGGCTTCCCAACCAGGCGGCCCAGGCTGCCGCTCAACGTGGTGCTGGCCGCGTTTCGTTTATCCCATACAACTGGGACCTCAACGATCAAAGATCGCGCCGCGGTGTCGCGCGGGAATAATGCCTCAACGATGTTGGACATGGAATGTTTCACTCGACGGTGACCCGCACTTCGGGCTACTCGACTATCACTTCACCGCTTGCTTCGGCTTCTTGGTGTACGGGATCACGGGGCGTTTAAGTGAACTGGTTGGTTCTCGAAAGACCCAGGGCTCCCACATCTTTCTCACTCGCTGCCATTCTTCGAGCGTCCGCGTTGGGTACCAGCCGGGGTTGCCGTATTTTTGAGTATCAAACTTGTCAGCGTTGTTCTGAACCCATTGGCCGACGGTCGGTGAAGGATTGGTTTTCGGGTAAATGCTGCCGCCGCGGAAATCATCGGAAACGCCCTGGTCGTGGATGACGTTTGTTCGCCACTTGTTTAGCTCGGCCAGCATTTCCTTTTTCACATCGGCGTACTTCGGATCGTTGGCCACATTGTGGATTTCGTGAGGGTCGCTGCGGAGATCGAACAGCTCGATCTCTGGTTTACTGGTTGCCATAAACGCGGCCTGTTCTGGTGTTAGTTTGCCCTGCAGATTCAGAACATTCATTTCGGCCAGCGGCGGGTACGCGCTCTCTTTGTAGAAGCTAAACTGGCAGTACGCACGCTCAGGCATGAGGTTTAAGATTAACTTGTGGTCTTTCGATCGGATCGATCTCATCGCGTCGTGCGTTGTGTCCATCTTGTCGCGAGCGGCGAAGGTGTATCTCCGTTGCTTGACCTCATCGCTGAATAGACTTTTGCCATGCAGCGGAACGGGTGGTGTGATGCCTGCGGCTTCCAGGATGGTTGCACAGATGTCAATCGACATCACAAGGGCATCATTCACCTGCCCCGCTTTGACTTTTCCTGGCCATCGCAGAATCATTGGGATCCGAGTGCCTTCGTCGTACAAAAATTGCTTGCCGCGAATATGGCATCGGCCATGGTCGCCAATAAAGAATACCATGGTGTTGTCAGCTAGGCCTTCGTCCTTCAGTCGTTTCAGCAGCTCACCGACTTCGCGATCGACGAGCTGCATTTGCTCAAGGCCGTTGGCCCAGTCACGGCGAATAAACGGTGTGTCGGGGTAGTACGGCGGCAACTCCACATCAGAGATGTCGATCGGCCGCTTTGGATCGCGATTCCAGGCTCGATGCGTTCCGCCGAAGGTGATGCGTGCGAAGAACGGCTGATCCGGATCTCGATCCTTCCAATCGTTGCCCATGAACAGCTGATTCCTTTTATCGGGCAGGAAGTTGCAGTCCGTTTTCCAACTCATCAAACACGTGTAGTACCCGGCATCGGCAAACAGATGGGGTATCGGGCGAATCCCAAAGGGCAGCGGCTTCTTGTCGCTCGTGCGATGTTGATGTGCGCCGATGTAGTTTTGATGGAATCCCGTCATCATTGCCGAACGTGAAGTCGAGCACACGGGCGACGTTGTGAAGGCTCGTTCGTAGCGGATTCCTTCCGCCGCCAGCTGGTCGACGTGCGGCGTATGAATTCCCTTCGTGCCGTAGCAAGACAGGTCTGGTGACCAGTCTTCGATGGTGATCCACAGAATGTTGGGACGTTCAGCAGCGGAAAGCTGGCCGATCAAAGTCAGCGCGAAGAAGATTGCTGCGAATTGTTTCATAACGGTTTCCTTATGTTGAATGTGGCCGCCGCAGTATACCAAGCAGGGAGTCATGCGTTAAACATAAGGGTTGCGTCATCCGGTAACGCTGATACTGAATGCTGTTGAGCCATCGGGCGTCGCCCCAAACTGGTCAGTGGTATCGGGTCTGGAATCTTGGATCCGGAATCGCAGAGGGCAAGTGGGAAGACTTGTTGCCGGGCGGCATGATTGATCCTGTTTCACGAACGCGAGGGGCCTTCATTTCTGAAACCAAATACAGGGGGCTTCGGCCGGAAGATTTTCGCCTTCATATTCGGACACGGCGGAAACCCCGGGTTTCCTTCGCTGGGCTTAGTCCACCCCCGGCCACATTCTGCGGGGCAGTCATTTAGCATCTCGGGGAATATGAGCCTCCGAACGACGCGTGGGCCAGGCGGTGCGAATGATTTGGCCGATCGAAATCGATCGAGAGGCCTGTGCCGTTATTCGCGACTTCGACCTGACCGACGGCGGGAAGCGTGTGACATCGTTCCCCAGAAACGCACCCGGACTGTTCATGTGGCCCGGATTCATCGCGGGGCTTGTGACGTTAGTGACAAACGGCGTGGTTATTTTTCTGACGGTGGAATCGCTGCTTGACACGAGTCGTCGCGATAGGTCAGCCAGATCCTGGACGCCGGCCGCACAACGTTGCACATTCACAGTCATTGCACTTTAATTCCGGCATTCGATCGCGTTGTCAGTTCCATCTTCCCACATAGTGCGACATCAATATGAGTCACCACAGTCCCGGCTACAGTCTTACCGTGCGTCTTAGCTACCCGGACAGGCCCGGTTTTCTAGGGCGCATCACTTCCACAATCGGTGAAGCGAACGGACTGATTGGTGCCGTTGACGTCGTGGACACTCGTGACAACTGCATCGTGCGCGATGTGACCATTAGCGCCACCAATGTTGAACACGGCGAAGACGTTGTTGCGGCACTGCGAAGTCTTCCGGATGTCGAGATCCTGCACGTGTCGGATCGCGTCTTCTTGATGCATCTTGGCGGCAAGCTGGAAGTCAAATCCCGCGTGCCGCTGAAGAACCGTGACGACTTGTCGATGGCTTACACGCCGGGTGTGGCTCGAGTATGCACCGCCATTCACGAAGATCCGGAATCCTCGTTTTCGTTGACAATCCGCCGCAACACCGTTGCCGTCGTCAGTGATGGTTCTGCCGTGCTGGGCCTGGGCAATATCGGGCCTCGAGCCGCCATGCCGGTGATGGAAGGCAAGGCTGTTTTGTTTAAGGAATTCGGTGGGGTCGACGCGTTTCCGATCTGCCTTGAAACTCAGGACACCGAAGAAATCATCGCCATCGTAAAAGCACTCGCCCCAACGTTTGGTGGCGTCAATCTGGAAGACATCTCTGCCCCCCGTTGCGTGGAAATCGAGCAGCGTCTGGTGTCGGAGCTTGAAATCCCCGTCTTTCACGATGATCAACACGGCACCGCTATTGTGGTGCTCGCAGCGCTGACGAATTCGCTGAAAGTTGTCGGCAAGACGATGGAATCTGTGCGAATTGTCATCAATGGAGCGGGGGCCGCCGGAGCCGCGATTGCTCGATTGTTGCTGGCGGCCGGTGCAAACCACATCGTGGTGTGTGACCGTTCCGGAGCCATTCATCGCCAGCGCGGTGAACTCACAGACCTCAAACAATGGATCGCCGAAAACACCAATCATGATTCCGCTGCGGGCACTTTGTCAGACGTCCTACCCGAAGCGGACGTTTTCGTGGGTGTTTCTGCCAAAGATGCTCTGAAAGTCGACGACGTAAAAAGCATGGCCGACGATGCCATCGTCTTTGCGCTGGCCAATCCCGACCCTGAGATCACGCCGGAGGACGCCGAGCCGCATGTGCGAGTCATGGCGACCGGACGGTCGGATTATCCTAATCAGATTAACAACGTTCTGTGTTTTCCCGGGCTCTTTCGTGGCGTCCTTGACGTGCGAGCTCGTAATATCAACGAGCCAATGAAGATGGCAGCAGCGCACGCGATCGCTTCGATCATCACGGAAAATGAACTGCATGCGGAATACGTTGTCCCCAGTATTTTCGACCGTCGAGTCACCGCCGCCGTGGCCGAAGCGGTCGCTCGTACAGCCATCGAAACTGGTGAATCCCGACGAGAGCAGGTGCCGGGACTCAGTGCTGAATCCGAGTCATGACGCTCTGAAACTTACCACCGACCAGTGCAACTGCGAATTTTTGCCAACGCTTTAAATGACTACTATCAATGAGTGAACTCCCCAACTGTCCAGAGTGCAATTCCGAATACACCTACCAGGACGGCCCACTACTGGTCTGCCCCAATTGCGCCCACGAATGGTCTGCGTCTGATGATCCGTCGTCGGGGCCGGGCGATTCCGACGAAAAGGTGGTCCGTGACGCCAACGGCAATGTTCTGCAAAATGGCGACACGGTGATTGTTATCAAAGACCTGAAGGTCAAAGGTTCGTCTACCGTGGTCAAAGGCGGCACCAAGGTGAAGAAGATTCGGCTTGTCGATGGCGATCACGATATTGATTGCAAAATCACCGGCATCGGCTCAATGGGACTGAAGTCGGAGTTCGTCAAGAAAGCTTGAGCGAACTCGATTAGTTCCGCGATCACGTTCTCCATACCTCAGCCATTCCTGGCACTGAAGCGCGTCCGCTCACGACTAGGCCGGATGCTGCCAAAGCTTGAGCGAACGCACGCGACAGATCCTCCAGCTTGCATCGCTCGATAGCAGCGTGCGATTGTGCGCGCTGGCCTGCACACCTCGCGTGCTGGCACTGAGCGTTCATCGCTTGTCTTGTATTGCGATGTGAAACGAGCAACTTCAGGCAAGTGCAGGAACCTGCATGGTGGTGCAAGTTATTGCACTGTGCAGACACGTGCAGCGGCCGAGTCGCTGCTCTCAGCTTCGGGACGGTGTAATACGTCACGTGTTTTATCGTGAGATAGTACGCGCCTCCATTTTGGTTCAGCGACTTTCCAGCGTGGCATGCATGTTGCAACAGCGCCATCTGCACGCACTTGCGATCGCACAAGTGATTCCCGGAGAACAAACCATCGGAGATCTGAATTGAGTTCCTCGTCATTGCATCCCACCGCCATCGAACCCGCCGGCCATCAAGTCACGCAGCCGACTGAAACTGAACACCAGCCAGACACTCCTTCCCCTGATGCTTTGTTCACGTCCCTTGAGATTGAACAATTTGCCGCAGACGACGCAGCGGCCGGTCAGATTCTTGGACGCATCCTGAGCGGTGGGTTCGTGTTTACGATCGTTGCAACAGGTGCCGCCGGATTTTGGACAATGTGGCATCACGGAGGCGAAAGTATTGAGAAGTTCGTGGTGGTTCCTTCGATCATTGTCGTTTGTCTCTGCATCGCTTTCGGTTGGGGGAAGGCAATGACCGACTATGGCGCTGAGCACGATGACCTTGAATGATGCTTGATCGCCTGGCAGTTTTGTCGCATCGGGTCTGACGCGTTGTGGAAACACCAGGCAGTTCCTCACGCAAAAGCATCAAAAAAGGCGCTGGCGAAACCTGCAGTTAGCTGCACGCGAGGTGCAGGTTTTTGCAGACCTCAATCGGCAAAGATTCGCTGCCGGTAAAGCACGGGCGTTCTGCGTTTTACGGGAATTGGTTGGCAGAATGCATGGAGATGCAGCGGAGACGATGATTCATAGGGCGTTCCGCGCGTCTTCGATGGACCAGAACGGCGGAATTTTTCCAAAACTGAACACTGGCACACCGCTTGCTGCCAGTGGATCGACCCGCTTCCTGTCGTCCGTGGCCATGAAGCGAGCCATTCAGCTCACTTCAACAAAGGCAGAACCAACTCGGCATTCTGCCAGAGTCTTCACAAAGAGAATCACAACGTGTCAGCGGTTGATATCGAAGCCACCTCAGATCGAAGCCCCGAATCCGTCCATGCTCAGGAACACTCAATTCGGCACCTTATCGAGCACGCAGCGCACTTCCTGCCGGCTCAGGGGCCGATCGAAGTTTTCGTTCACCACAACACTCTGCACGCTTTTGAATCGCAGCCTTTTCATGCGGCCGTCAAAGCTGGATATGATCGCTACGGAGCGGAACCGTATCTTTCGGAGCCGGAATTTCGCCGACTTTATACAGAAGGACGAATCGCCGACCACGACCTTGAAGCCGTCCTTCAGAACGATCTGGGAGAGAGCCGCAACGACGAGATCAATGGCCTGGGAACGCGTACCGAGATTCGCTTCGCCATGCTGCGACATGCGATTCACGTGGGGCCAGACGCAGAATTGCGATGGATTGTGGCGGAGACGGACGCTCTGGAGCGTTTTCGCGAAAAGACGACGCAGATCAATCGAAGTCGAATTATCTCTGCCGCCCGAAAGTGGTTACAGGAATGCGATGCCGAACGAAAGCCGATTGGCGACCTCGCCAGCCTGCTGACGAAATTTGGCCGCCGTTCAAACAAGTGGAAAGACGCTGAGTGGGAAACGTTTGCACTCCACCTTCTGTGGCGAATCTGTCTGAACGGTGCTGGTTCCCATCCGGAGGCCGCCAGGCAAAAGCAATTCGTCCGCCCGCGCGACTTATTGGTGCATGCAACGGGTGACGACATCGATCGAGGTGTCCATGAAGTTCTGATTCGCTTCTGTGCCGCCTACGTCGACCAAGGGTATTCTGATTGGATACTGCCGAATCGCGATCAGGGATTCTTTGAATCGTTCCTTGCACTGTATTCCATCCCTTCGCGAGGCACAGATCGCTGGCTACGGCGACTTCCCGAAGAATTGGCGACTTTGATCGACACCAACGTATCAGCAGAAGAGTCGATCGAGGCTTCTCTCCGTGAGCTTGGTGTTGCCGACAGTGATCGTGAAGAATTCATCACGCAATCGCTCATGGCACTTCGTGGCTGGGCAGGGATGGTGTGGCAGCTGGAATCGGGTGTCGACTGGGTAGTGCATGCCATTCCCAAAGGTTCGCTGGTTGGGATGCTGGCCGTTCAGTTGATCCTTGAAAAACATGCCATTCGCGGCCTGGCAGAAGAAACGTTTGGAGAGTCCGGCTCAATAGAAAGCATTCTTCAGGCGGCACGCGATCGTATAGCGGAGCCCCGGCCGCTGACTGAGGAACGACGCGCGTTTCTGCTGTTTCAGGTCGCTCAGATGCTGGGCTGGACGCCGCTGGAATTGCTGCAGTTAACAGAAGCGCAGTGGCATGAACTCAGCAACGAAGTGGAGAACTTTTCGCCGATTGAACGGCGGCGCATCTTTCATGAAGCGTACGAACGCAGGTATCGCCACGCGGCGTTGGATGCCATCGCCACTCATGCAGCCCGCCGCAAGACTGTCGAGGCGCCATGGGGTTCCGGCCGACCGAGCTTCCAGATCGTGACGTGCATTGATGACCGGGAAGAATCGCTGCGTCGACATTTGGAAGAAGTTGAACCAACGTGTGAGACGTTTGCCGCCGCAGGGTTCTTTGCCGTTGCAATCTATTACCGAGGCGCGGCCGACGGTTTCTACAAACCGCTGTGCCCGGGCGTCATGATTCCGGACCACTATGTCCAGGAGGATGTGGGCTACACATTTGAAGGCATACATCGAGGCCGAGCCGAACTACGAAGAAGGCTCGGCTTGGTCAGCCGCGCATTTCACACTCGCAGTCGCACATTCGTGGGCGGTATGTTCGCCGGAATCATTGGATCATTGGCGACTGTGCCACTGGTTGCTCGCGTCCTGTTCCCGCACCTGACGTCTCGCATTCGACGACGCTTCGGTTCGTGGCTGCAACCTCCACCAGTGACGAACCTGCAACTGGAACGCTATGCAGAAGAACCCGGTCCGGCCGACGGTCACATCGGATATTCGACAGACGAAATGGCAGGAGTCGTGCTGCGGATGCTTCAGGATATGGGGCTGACTAAGTCCAGGGACTTCTCAAGACTGTTCATCGTCTGCGGGCATGGTTCTTCAAGTCTCAACAACCCTCATGAATCGGCCTACTGCTGCGGAGCATGCGCCGGAAAACGAGGTGGCCCGAACGCCCGTGCTTTTGCTCAGATGGCCAATGACTGGCGGGTGCGAGCTAAGGTCGCGACTCATGGCGTAACAATTCCGGACGATACGGTTTTTGTCGGAGCGTACCACAACACCTGTGACGATTCCGTTGTCTTCTACGATCTCGATCGCCTTCCATCGTCGCACCGAAGCGACTTTGAGTCAGCCCGCGAGTCCATCGATGAAGCTCGCCGACGCAACGCGCACGAACGCTGCCGCCGATTCGTGTCTGCGCCGCTAACCATTTCTACAAAGGATGCACTGCGGCACGTTGAAGGTCGAGCACAGGATATTTCACAAGCGCGGCCTGAATACAACCACGCCACCAACGCGCTGTGTCTGGTCGGCCGCCGTCACTGGTGTCGAGGCTTGTTTCTCGATCGTCGCGCGTTTTTGAATTCGTACGACCCGTCGCAGGATGACGAAGACCATTCCATTCTCGCTCGAATTCTGGCCGCCGCGATTCCGGTGTGTGCGGGGATCAGCCTGGAATACTACTTCTCGTGTGTGGATTATTCCGAATACGGCTCAGGTTCAAAACTGCCACACAACCTTGTTTCGCTGTTGGGGGTTATGGAAGGCACGTCGAGTGACCTGCGCACCGGCCTGTATCAGCAGATGGTTGAGATTCACGAACCGCTGCGGATCATGTTCGTTATCGAATCCACGCTCGCCGCTATGTTGTCAATCATGCAGCGGAATGCTGCCATCGACCAGCTTGTGCGTGGAAGCTGGGTACATCTGGCCGTCATTGATCCAGGCACGTCGAAGATAGAAGTTTTCGACGCCGGCAGATTTCGGCCTTATGAAGTTGGGTCGCCCAAGCTGTCGACAGCCGCTTCGTCATCGGAATGTTATCAGGGTTCACGTGAGCATCTTCCGTTCTTCTCCATTCGTGAAACGGGAGCGGCTTAATGACAACGGAATCCGTTTTGTACATTCTTGGCCTTCTAGTTGTCGCCGGTCCTGCGGTGTTGCTTGCTGCGCTTGGTTTGCCGTTGCTGGCAGGAGTCAGGCTAAGCGAACCATCGCAGGCGCGGCTGACCAAGACAGCAGTCGTGACGGGGTTACTTGCGGCCGTCGGGATCCTTTCGATCATGCTGTTGACGGGTCGGCGACATGTGCCAATCGAACTCGGCCATTGGGTATCGATCGAGCATGAGCACGAACACTTCCACTTTCATATCAAGTTCATCTTCGACCGCCTGTCTGTGCCGTTTACGATTCTTTCCTTCGTCTTATGTGGGACCGTTGGTGCGTTCGCGAACGTCTACCTTCATCGCGAAAGTGGCTATCAACGTTTCTTTCTGCTGTATGCCCTGTTTCTTCTGGGCATGGTGGTGTCGTCGCTAGCTGGAACGATTGAGACACTCTTCTTTGGTTGGGAACTGGTTGGCCTCTCGTCTGCATTGCTCGTTGCATATTTCCACGAACGCCCTGGCCCCGTGCGAAACGGGCACCGTGTTTGGACGACCTATCGAATCGCGGACGCGGCATTCCTGATTGCTGCCTTGACGATGCACCACCTGACCGGAGCCGGTGACTTTGAAGGTCTGATGGGATCGGGATCATGGCCGGACGGGGTTGCGAATATTGGCTCATGGCAGGCACTTGCGGTGGGATCATTGCTGCTGCTCGCCGCAGCCGGAAAGTCAGGACTGGTGCCATTTTCAGGGTGGCTGCCGCGAGCGATGGAAGGGCCGACGCCGTCAAGCGCCGTGTTCTACGGTGCGTTGTCCGTTCATCTTGGCACGTTTTTGTTGTTGCGTGTCAGCCCGCTGCTTGATGTTTCGATGCCGCTGCGAATAGCCGTGATCGTGCTGGGACTTGTCTCCGCCACATTCGGGGCGCTGGCATCACGAATTCAAAGTGATGTGAAGAATGCTTTGGCATTCGCGTCCCTGACTCAGATTGGAATCATCACCGTTGAGATTGGACTAGCATTGCGATACATCGCGTTAATTCACATGATTGGACATGCCTGCCTGCGAACGTTGCAGCTGCTGCGGGCACCATCTGTTCTCCGCGACCATCAAATGCTCGAAGACGCGGTCGGCGAACACTTAACTGGCGACGTTGTATCGCCAGCCCAACCAGTGACGGCAACGCAGCTACGGCTATATCGCTTCGCGTTGCAGCGAGGCAATCTCGACGCGGTTCTCAACGACTGGGTTGTTCGTCCCTTTGTTAAGGTGTTTCAATTGTTTGATTTGCTGGAGCGTCGGTGGACCGATCTGCTTTCCGGAGGTGCATCACGAGAATCTGATAAGCTTTCGCCCTATAGCGATTCGCTGGAGGATGTCTCCTGATGTCAGAACTACATCTTCCGTGGGTCGAGCTTTCGATACTGGTTCCCATTGTCGGAGCCATCTGGGTTTCAATGCTGAACAATCGCGATCGAGCGCGAACTCACAGCATCGTGTTCTGTTCACTGACGTTGATTTTTGCGGCGGGAGAGTGGTGCGACTTCGCATCACTCGGCACGTTTGAAGCTCACGATCAATGGGACGTTTTTCGGTACTTGCTCGACCGTGATATCTTCGTGATTGACGAACTAAGTGCTCCGCTGCTGCCGCTCGCGGCGCTGCTGTACCTGGCGACTGTACTGACGACGCTGCGAACGAAGATCAATCGCTTCTCCTTCGGTTGGACGCTGTTTTCGGAATCGATCCTGCTGGCCACTTTGGCGTGCCGGCATCCGTGGCTGATCATTCTGTTGCTGACGGTGGCGACTATCCCTCCGTTTATTGAATTGCGCAAACGAAATCAAAATACGCGCGTGTTCACGCTGCACATGGGTCTGTTTGTCCTGCTGCTTGTGAGTGGCCAGTTGTTGGTTTCGTCTGACGCGAGTGCCGCGAATCCGCCCATTCTTGCGGGCTGCCTTCTGACTGCCGGAGCCCTCATCCGCAGCGGCATCTGTCCGCTGCATTGCTGGATGACGGATCTGTTTGAGAAAGCGACCTTCGGCACGGCACTGTTATTTCTGATGCCGATGACGGGAGCTTATGCCGTCATGCGACTTGTTTTTCCCATCGCACCTTCCTGGGCTCTGCAAAGTATTGCAATTCTTTCGCTGGCTACGGCCGTCTACGCGGCAGGGATGGCTCTTGTGCAAAAAGATTCACGACGGTTCTTCTGCTACCTGTTTCTTAGTCACTCGTCGCTGGTTCTGGTTGGCCTCGAAATGGCGAAGCCGATTGGATTAGCCGGAGCTTTATGTGTCTGGCTGTCCGTCGGGATTTCTATTCTGGGCTTTGGGCTTGCGCTGCGAAGTGTCGAAGCTCGAACCGGGCGGCTGACGCTGGACGTCTTTCACGGTCTGTACGAACACACGCCGTTTCTGGCGGGCATGTTTTTGGTGACTGGTTTGGCCGCCATCGGATTTCCGGGAACGATTGGCTTCATCGGTATGGAACTACTCATCGAAGGGGCCGTCGAGGTTTATCCGCTGATTGGAATGGCTGTCGTGGTCGCTGCCACGCTAAACGGCATTGCCGTAGTGAAAGCTTACTTTCACATTTTCACGGGAACGCGGCACAGAGCTTCCGTTTCGTTGGGGTGTCGGCCCGCGGAACGCATCACGATTTTGATCATGGTCGTGTTGATCATCGGTGCCGGAATTGTTCCGCAGCCCGGCGTGCAGTCGCGCTATCACGCCGCACGCGCTTTGCTCGAACATCGCCTCGAAGTCGACGATCAGCCACAAAATACAGAAGCTGCCGAAAGCCAGGCCGTGGCGGCCGAGGGGGCAAACCCTTTCAAGAGCCTCGACAACCTGAATTCTTCGAACGTTCTGACGACGTCCGTTTTGCAAACAATCGGCCAGCACAATTCAACAGTTACTGAAAATCGCAAACAATGAGTAACGAAGTGAACAACGAATCAGAAGTGCCACGCGGCAACATTGCCGGTTTCCGGCAGTACTTAAAGTACGACCTTCTTTCCGGATTCCTGGTGTTTCTGATTGCGCTGCCGTTGTGCCTTGGGATTTCCATCGCGTCGGGCTATCCGCCGATCGCTGGTATCTTCACGGCCATCATCGGTTCCTTGTTAACGACATGTCTCAGCAACAGCGAGTTGACCATCAAGGGACCGGCGGCGGGGCTGATTGTGATTGCCATTGGCTGCGTGAACGAATTCGGCGGACCGGGCGATCCCGATGCTTACCGAGCCGCACTCGCCGTCGGTGCAGCGGCAGCCGTGCTGCAAATTCTGTTCGGGCTGTTTCGCGCTGGAATTCTGGGCGAATTTTTCCCTATCTCCACTGTGCATGGGATGCTGGCCGCGATTGGCATGATCATCGTGCTAAAACAGATTCCGTTTGCGTTGGGAGTCATCGACGGGGAGACAGGTCGCGCGCCCAGTGAAGCGCCGCTGGAGATGTTCCGGAAGATTCCCGAGTACATTCACGAGGCCAACCCATACATCGCCATGATTGGAATGGTCAGCCTGCTGATTATGTTTATCTGGCCGTGGGTCGGCACAAAGCTTCAGTTCTTAAAACGAGTTCCAGCGCCGATGGTTGTTCTGCTGGTTGCCGTCCCGATGGGGATCGGCTTCGACCTGCTGCACCCTCACTCGTACACGTTGCAGAACCACGAATACCAACTTAGCGAACAGTACCTGGTCGACATGCCGGACCGCGTGTTTGGAATGTTTGATGAGATCACGTTTCCGAATTTCGAAGTACTCACTCAACTTGCCGCGTGGAAGTGGGTCACCATGTTCTTCATTATCGGAAGCCTCGAATCTTTATTGAGCGCCAAGGCCATCGATCTTCTGGACCCGTGGAAACGGAAGACCAACATGGATCGAGACATGATTGCCGTTGGCTGTGCCAACCTTGTCACGGCGGGTGTTGGCGGATTGCCGATGATTTCAGAAATCGTCCGATCGAAAGCTAACATCGATAACGGAGCCCGCACAAGATTTGCCGACATGTGGCATGGGGTGTTTCTGCTGTTGTGCGTCGCTCTGATTCCGACTGTGCTGCATCGAATTCCGTTGGCGGCGTTGGCCGCCATGCTGGTGTATACTGGCTATCGGCTCGCTCATCCCACAGAATTCCTGCACGTTTACCGTATCGGGAAAGAGCAACTGGCGATCTTCATCACGACGCTTGTCATCGTGCTTGTTGAGGATCTGTTGATTGGCGTAGCCGCCGGAATCGTCCTGAAAATGATCATCCACGTTGCCAACGGTGTGCCGCTGAAGTCGCTATTCAAGCCATATATCGAAGTTGAGGAAGTTGACAGTTCAACAAGCATCATCATTGCTCGCGAATCCGCCGTGTTCAGCAACTGGATCCCGTTCAAGCGACAGATCGAAGACATCGGACTTGTTCAAAAACGAAACCTGATTATCGACGTTTCGGATACGAAACTTGTCGACCATAGCGTGATGGAAAAGCTCGAAGAAATGGAACGCGACTTCGAGCAGGAAGGGCTAACATTCGAGGTCCGAGGATTAGGCTCACTGCGTCCGCTTGCCGACAGCCCTCACGCTGCTCGTAAAGGCGGACTCGCGGCAATGCGTCGGCTTACTGTCGTGGCTGACGCCGAAATCGAACAATGGCTGGAAGAACAGTTTATCGAACGAGGTGCCACTGGCTTCACGTCACAGCCATGCAGCGGAGCAGGCCGACGCGAACTGGAAGGCGGCTTTGCGGCCACGAATTCCAAAGCTCGCATCGAAGTCGTGATGCCTCACCATACCTGCGAAACTATTCTCGGCTTCCTACGGCAGGACGTGCTGCCGTTGCACAACGTGACGGCCTGCGTGGAAACTGTCGATGTGGTCCGCCGTGATCATTTCGAATCGCCACTGGTGGCTGTAGCAGAGAAAGAGGCGTAGCAATCCCAGGTCGTGGAAACCGCGGGCTGGATGTAAGTCGCAGAGACATTCGCGTTGATGAAATTCGAAAGTCGCTGCAACGGGCCAGCAGTTCAGTGGATTAAGCGGCGCCAGAGTAGGTCGATGTGGTGAAGGTGCTGCATGTGGTCCTTTCCGGTCGTGCCGTCAAATCCGAGCACCTGAAACTGGCCCCGTTCTGCCCGGCTTGTTTGCCACATTGATTCCGTCAAATGCATATCCACCGGGTTCCGCATCAGATGACGCGAAGCTAGTAGGTAATTTGCGGTTTCTGTCGTGCTGGCATAGGGAGTCGCCTGGGAAGAATGTGATAGCACGAACCGCTTTTTATTCTGTGCTGCCAGCGAAGCAAATCTCAGGAAGTCTCGCATATTTGCTTCATCAACTTCACGCTTCGGTTCCTTCTGCTGCAACCCGGCATAAATGGAATCGGCCGCAACGATGCCGTCGATTTGTTCGAAGTATTTTGGTGTCTTCAGGATCTCGCGCACGGCACCGTAGCCCGCACTAAACGACGACAGCATGACGTGTTCCCAGTGGACGTCCTTCGCCGGAGAAGTATTCGCAATTGCAGATTTGGCTCGCGCCTGAATCAGTTTAAACAGTTGCGGATCGCTGGCAAACGGCTTTGAATAGGCCGTTGATAGACCGGGAAAGTTCACCACGACAAGCACCGCGTTCAACTCACTTCGCGCGAAGGCATGCTTCACAGTCTCCGCATCGCCGTGAAAGTGAATCAGTAACCGGGTTGCATCCGTTTTCGCCGACCGCATGACAACCATGCTGCCGTCGGCCAGCGACGTTGGCGATGTGGTTTGAATGTCGTCCGCTACGGAATACATGCTGCCGCTAAGAACCGTGAAAACAGTGAAGATTCGCAGCGCTCTCATGTTCATTCATTTCCAAGTGAAGTTCGCTCGTACAGTTCGCCAATCTCCGTCAGCGCGACAAACCGCATTGCGTCAGCATTGAACTGCCAATTTTCTACTGCCGCGTTCCATTCAAGTTGCAAACGTGCTTGTGCTCAGCGGTGGCGAAATTCGGTCCGAAACGGCGGGTTGAGTCACGCTTGGGCTCTATCGCGACCCGGCATGCGAGCCGAGAACTTGAACGCATCAGTAAGGCGCCGGCCACCATCGGCTGGATCGTTTACTTTTGACGAAGCGGGCCGATGTAGTCGGTCGCGACGACGACGTCATCGAACCAGACTCGGTTGGCGTGGCCTGTCGTTCCCTTCGTGATGTAAACGTACAACCACAGGAAATTCAGATTAAGTTTCTCGTCCGTCCGAAATCGGAAGCCGTCGAATGGGTCGCCACCAGAAGCCGTTTTGAAATGCTCACGATCACCCTTGTCTGGGTTCCAGCGAACTCCGTCTCCTTCCTGTCCGGGGTAAAACTTATCGAAGATCCATTTGCCGCGAGGAAAGCCTTCGCCCAGATGGCTGACCTGACGACCGTCGATCCACAAAGCCAGTTCGCCGTTGCTGGTGTCGACGTCATTCATCTTCACCATGACTTCCACACACGTCCACTTTCCACGTTGAACTTTCAACGTGTCGTCGCGGATGAACGAATTGCCCCACGTCTGTCCGCGAGGTGGGCTGCCACGCATTTCGCACCAGTATGCGTAGTAGTCCCACTGCCACGATTTGCCAAACGGTTCGATACCCACCCAGAAAGATTTGTCGCCATTTGTCGGCTGTCCGGCTTTCACACTGGGCCAACGCGTGGCCGGATTGTTGCCTCCAACACACGTGCCGAAGTGGTGAACCGGTTCGCAGTCTTCCGCAAATCGGACGTACATTCGCGTGTGGAGTTTGTCGTACCCGTCGCCGAGCACTCGGTACAAATCGCCGCCCGTTCCGTTTTCTGCCCGCTGCGTCATCAGCAGCGATTTGGTTCCCGAACTTCCCGCCGGGACATCACTGCTAAGCGACATGACGTCACGATCTCGAACAGTGTCCCACTGCTTTCCAATTATGTCGACGGTGGACTTCTCAAAGTTCTCAGCAAACACAACCTGCGGGTCGTCCTCGATACCTCGATCACCGACGTAGCGGTTGGCAATTCCACTGACAGGTTTTGACGAGGGCGACTGGCCGAAAGCCACGGCATTCAACAGTGCGACGCACTGAAGACATCTCACCAGTATCGTCCAGCGGAGCATAGTCATAAACGTAGTCCTCGCTTTGCGTTCGTTGGCGACAGTGAAACTTAGGCCCGCTCCAACATGCCTCGAAGGAATTTGGCGGTCTGAGTTGCAGCCTCAAGTGCCGTTAGGTTTTCATCTTCGGGAGCCGATTGATGCACGGTGACTGGTCCGTTGTAGCCGATCTTTTTGAGGCCTTCAAAGATTGAAGGGAAATTCAATCCGCCGGAGTCGTGGATTTCACAGAGGTCGATTGTCACGGGGCCATTGCACCACGTTTCCAGCGTGATCGAGCCATCAGGCGTCATGCGCTGGTTTTGCAGGTAGACGTTCTTGATCCACGGAGCAAGGCGTTCTATCGCGGCTACTCCGTATTCCTGCCCGCATTGTTCAAGATTGGCTGCTTCGAAGATTAATCCGAAATTCGGGCGATCGATTGCCTGCAACCGGGCTTCGATTTCGTCGAGCGTTTCGAACAAACTCTGCACGTGACACTGATGGACGAGCACCAGACCTCGTTGCGCCGCCTGATCTGCAGCAGCTTGTGCCTGGATAATGTCGTCCGGCTGTTTGATGCACACGCGGATCATCGGTGCACGCAGGGATTCCGCCAGATCCAGATAGGGCGTGATGTTTTTCAAGCAGTCCGGTCCGCGATCATTGTTGTAGACGATGTTGAAGTCGCCCGAGATCATGCTGACGTTCAAGCCTCGTTCATCAAGAACTCGCCGCGCGTCTCGGACAGCATCCGGCGCCGATTGCACGCCGATTTGGGATGCTCGCATACAGATCGCGTCGTAGCCGGCCGCCACCGCCAGGTCCGCCAGCGATTCAAATGACATACTGGCTTCTTCTTTCGACAGGAAGCCTTCTGCAATACGACACGAAACGGAAAGCTGAATCGTCATTAAGCTGCCTCCTTCAACATGCGCAAAAACTGTTTCAAAACTTCGGTGTTCTGATCGTAGCCACGCCCCGTGACGAGCCGCCCATCGACAACCACGTCTTCGTCGGTGTAGATCGCTCCGCCCTGTTCACCATCCATGGCGCACTTGGGGACTGTGGTGAAACGCTTTCCCTGAATGCAGTCCGCCGCGGTCAGAATTTCGATTCCGTGGCACAGACAGGCGATCGGCTTTCCGGCGTCGGCGATCTCGCGAACAACGCGGCACAGATCGCGGTCGTAGCGGATGTATTCGGGAGCTCGCCCGCCCGAAATGAAGGCTCCCGCAAAGTCGTCCGCGTTCAGGTCGCGAAACGCTGTCGACGCGCGCAGATGATACCCGGGCCGTTCCTGAGTGATGTCCCACGGCACGGCCGGATTCGGCGGAATCTCATGCAGCACGGTGTGGTAGAGTCGCGCTTCCGGACCGGCGACGATGACCTCATAGGCGTCTTCCGGCAGTCGATAGTACGCATAGAAAGTGTCAAGAGCTTCGGTGCCGTCACCGATCGGCATAAGGATTTTCGCCATGTTAATTGTTTTCGCTGGGTGCCTGCTCAGTGGGTGAGGGTTCTCTTCGTCCTGAAGCAAACTGAGCGGCAAGGACGCCGACGAGCACAATGGAGCTCGTTCCCAGGACAATGGTCATAAATGAATGCAAAGGATTGGACCAGTCGCTAAGTGACGCTGGCCAGAAATCCGTTGTGGAAAGTGACAGCCACAGAATCAGCAGAATTCCCACCGTCACGGCGACGATCGCTTGCGCATTTTTCGCTCGGCGCGAGATAAGTCCCAACAGAAACAGCCCCAGCATTCCGCCCGTAAAAATGCCCTGCAGATTCCACCAAACATCAAGTGCACTCTTCACTCGAATCATGGCGAGCGCCGTGAACGTGCCGACAACGCCGAATGCGAACGTTGAGATGTACAACACCTTCATCGATTCACGTTCGCCGACTTCCGGGCGGAAGTGGCGTTTGTAGATGTCGCACAGAACCAACGTGGCTGAACTGTTTAGGCTTGTGTCCATGCTGCTCATCGCGGCTGCGAAAATTGCGGCAATCAGTAGCCCAGCCAGACCTGCTGGAAGTTTCCTCACGATAAAATGAGGCAGCACCTTGTCGCCGATATCCGCTGGCTCCAGTGTTGCGGCCTTCGATGCGATGGCGGCTTCCGTCGGTTCGATCCCGTCCTGAACAAGCTGCGTTTCAGCGACCTGAGCTTTGACCTCGCTAAGCAGAACCGGATCGCTGTAGTACAGACTGAATAAGCCAGTCCCGATGAAGAAAAACAGAACCGAAACGAGCGGAAAAAGAATTGCTCCCAGCCATACGCTGAATGCGGCGTCACGATTGGATTTCGCCGTGATGTAGCGTTGCACGAAGCTCTGATCGACGCCGAAGTTTTGAAGATTGATGAACAGTCCGTAAATCAGCACCATCCAGAACGTTGGATCCGGCATTTTTAAAGTGGCGGGGTCCAGACTGAAGCTGCCAAGACTGAATTTGTTGTTCGCGTTGGCGACATCAAACAACTGGCCGGGACCTTCCGGCATTCCTGTTAGCAGCAGCACTACACACAGGATGGCACCAGCGATCAGCACGATGCTTTGAGCAACGTCTGTCCAAATAACTGCCTCGATTCCGCCCAGCAGCGTGTAGACGGTTACCAGCAGTCCGGTGATCAGGATGATTGTCTTGACATCCCAGCCCGTCAGCGGAGCCAACGCCAGCGCGACCAGATACAGAATGGTTCCAATACGTGCCAGCTGAGACAACAGATAGCAAATCATCGCATATGTTCGAGCCCATGGACCGAAGCGGTTTTCCAGGTGAGCGTACGCCGAAATCGCGTCGCTGCTGCGATACAGCGGCACAAAATACTTCACTGCGATGACGGCGGCCATGGGCAGAGTCAGGCCGAAAACCCACGAATTCCAATTGCCACCGAATGCTTTGCCAGTGTTCCCAAGAAAGCCGATGCTGCTGACGTACGTTCCGAAGATGGAAAGGCCAACGGCCCATCCCGGCAGAGAACGTCCGGCCGCCATAAATTCCTTCGTCGTGCCGCTCTTTCGAGCGAACCAGCACCCCAGCCCGAACACGCCCGCCATGTATATGACGAGCACAACCAGATCCGTGGTGCGAAGTTGGTTTTCCATGAGGGACGTTGTTTACGATTTGGATATTGGACGATGCCGGAAGGCAGCAAGGCGGGGATGAGTTCTGAAGCTCAAGGCGTGGGCCGCTATGCTATCGCCGCAGACAACCTTATTCCAGCAACAGAATTGTCAAGTGCACCGCCGATTGGACTTGAAGGTACACGGCGGCGAATTGAATTTTCAAATGCGTACGGCGACAATCAGCGGCTGGATAACTTCCCAGTAATCTGGCCGCACGTTCGTTCAAGTGTGGCTGGGGTTGGACTGAGCGAAGCGAAGGAAACCCCGGTAGTCGCCTTCAGAACTCACCGACTCTCACAACAACACAAAGGCTACGCGTGCCCTCAACAACAACTCCGCTCGATCATTCCACGCTTCTGGAACTCAAACGCTGGAATACTCCCACGATCTATAACGGCTGGGAACAAATCACCGCTCGCGATCCTGGCAAAGATTGCTTCAACCTTGAGGAGACTCATGATTTCATGCCGCAGATGGGGCCGATGGTCGGATATGCCGTGACTGTGGTGATTGAACCCGGCAATTCGAAGCACAAATCAGCAGACTCAAATGCATGGAAGGATTACCGGAAGTATGTCGCGTCCGTGCCGGGACCAAAGATCGTCGTGGTGCAGGATCTGGACAAACCTGCGACCTATGGTTCGTTCTGGGGCGAGGTGAATAGCAACATTCATCGGGCACTCGGGTGTGTTGGCGTCATTGTCGATGGGGCTATTCGCGATGTCGACGAAATGACGAACGCCGGCTTCAAAGCGATCGCTCGAAGACTTTGCGTCGGACACGCCTACAGTACGCCCGTTCGCTGGAATTGCGATGTCGAAGTGTTCGGCACAAAAATTGAATCCGGCGCCCTGGTTCACGCCGACAAACACGGATTTCTTGCCGTCCCACACGATGAATCCGCTCGCCTGCTGGACGCAGCCACGGCAATGGATTCATTTGAATGCCAAACAATGATCCCAGCCGCACGCAGCGCTGCCGGACAGTCCACCGAAGACCTGCTAACCAATATCGACGACGCGTGTACGGAATTCGGGCGATTGGTGAGCGAACGATTCTCTAACAAAGACGGCGAGTGGTCGTAACGGTTCCGCTTGATCGATCTGCGGTGCGTGGGCTGGAAAACTGACGTGCCTAAGGTTCTGGGCGAGTGTATTCGTTGAACACTTTCGTGATTGCTGCTGCGTCAGCGTCCTTGTGGATCCAGACGGCGTATCGCAGTTTGAGTGTCTCGCCCGGCCTGACGATCACTTTGCTCGGTTCGCCCTTCTTCATTGCGGCGCGGCCGAAGGGGTTCGCGGCGAGCAGGCCGTAGTCGCGAGCGTGAAACCAACTTTCACGAAAGTTTTGAGGGTGAGTCATAATCGTGATCCCAACCCGGTGCCCATCGACCTCACCGCTGTAGTCGCACCACGCAGCTGAGTGACTCCAGATTGCTTTTGCATTTGTGCGGCCGGTGGCGTCGGTGAGCTGACCGCCTTCGACTTCGCTGATTGGTGTTGCGACGCGGACGCCCAACCCCATTTCTTCCTGGTCTCCGAAGTAGAAGTCCTTTTCTGAATGAAAAGTTGATTGCAGCAGAAACAGGTAACCGTCGTTATCGACGCGAATCGTAGTCTGAAACTCTTCATCACAAACGACTGTTCCGTCCGGCATCAGATAGCGTTTCTGCTGGACGAACGTTCCCTGGTCGCCTTTCACCGTCGGAGCCTGCAGAAACCTGACGTGCTTTACCTTAGCTTTGTTGCGCCAGAAATCGTTGCCGCTGATATCGCCGAAGGCCAGCCAGATCCCGGGATGCATCGAGGCGTGATCGTCGCGGTCGCCAGTTTTGGGAGGATGATTGCGAGTCACCTGCATTCCGCCCGGAGCTTTCACGTGAGTAAAGTAGGGGCGCAGGATGACATCGTCGTTGTAAACATAGGTTGCGATCGGGCTATTGTCGACACTGATGGCGAATTGCCCGTCGGTGTGCTTAAAGCTGAGTCGCGGTTGCTGGGCCGTTGCTGTCGCTACCACCAATGTCGACAGGAGCAAAGCGGATAATTTTCGGTTCATTGTGCTCTCCGCTTAAACGCCTGGTACCGACCAATGTCCGTCTGCCCGATACTTTCGGCCCAACAACGCGGTGGCTTCCGTATCGTTCTGAATTGTTTCCTGTTGAGGATCGATCGTCAGTGACCGGCCGGTGCGCAGGCAGATGTTGGCCAAATGCACCAGGCTGCACGAATCATGTCCGATTGCAATCTCAGCGGTCGGCGAGTGACCGGCAGAGATCGCTTCCAGAAAATCGACCTGATGATTTCTTGCGAGTTTCGGCTTCTGCTTGGGCGCAGGATTCGGAATGAGTTTGTTCGAGTCGCCCCAGACGCTTAGCTTGCCACGTTTACTGACAAACATCATTCCTTTCGTACCGTAGAATTCGACACCCGTGTCGCAGTTGTGTGGATAGTTCTTTGACCAGATCCGCATTTCAAAGATTAGCTGCTTTTGTTGACCAACCTTGCCGTCGCCGGGCCACTGAAACGCACAGGTCGCGGTGTCAGGAAATTGTTGGTCGTCGTCAAAGTAGAACTTTCCACCGATTGCCGAAGCTGTCGTTGGCAGTCCGTCGACACCGAGCCCCCAACGAGCGATATCCATTTCGTGAGTGCCATCGTTGCCGATGTCGCCGGTTCCAAAGTTGTGCCACCAATGCCAGTCGTAGTGAAAGCGATTCGATTGAAAAGGCACGAATTCGGCGGGACCAACCCATGTGTCGTAATCCACGGCAACCGGTGGTGACGCTGCGTCTGCGTGTCCGATGTTCCTTCGCCGCTGAACATTCCAGCCTTTGGCGATCAGTACGTCACCGATGACGCCTTCGCGAAGCATCTGGATGGCGCCAGCAATCAACGAATCGTTGCGGCTTTGCGTGCCGTGTTGCACGACCACTTTGTTTTTTCGAGCGGCCTGAACCAGCAACTGGCCTTCGCGGAAGTTATGGCTGCATGGCTTCTCCACATAGACGTGCTTCCCAGCTTCACATGCCATGATGGCTGCAGGAGCGTGCCAGTGGTCGGGAGTTGCCACCACGATGGCGTCTACTGATTGATCGTCCAATACGTGACGCAGATCACCTGTCACTTGTTTTGCACCCGACGCCTGTTGGAATTCCGTCGCACGTTTCTTATCTGGATCACAGGCCCATGCCACAATCGCATCGTCACGAAATCCGCCGAGTAAGCCTTTGGACCGCCCACCGCAACCGACAAAACCGACGACCGGGCGGGCACCATTCGCGGCAGCACTGGCGATACGAGAATACGAAACAGCCGATAAGCCAATCGCTGCGCCGGACTGAATGAAATTTCGACGTGTTGGTTTCGGCATCTGCAATTCCTCGCTTGTCGTTGCCAGAGCTCCAGGAAGTCATTCGGACTGCGATGCAATCCTACAGAAAGCCACGCCAGAACGCATCTGTGGCCAACGATCTGTTGTTACCGACGCGAATCGCTGCCATCCCGGACAGGTTTCGCATAGTCTTTCGACTTGCACGCACGCACTTTTGCAAAGCTCGAGGTCAGGTCAAACAATGGCAGACGGCGAACAACAAACATTTTTGATGGACCGCAAGGGCCGCCTGCTTGTGCTGACGGCCGCTTTTCTCGGTTGGATGTTTGCCGGCTGGGAGATGTCGCTGCTGCCGTTGTCTGCTCGATCCGTCACCATCGGTATGCTGCAGGAAGACGCCGACCATTCCGACTGGGTCACGTCAGCACGGCGGACGCTGGAATCCCAGGAAGACGGCTCGGTTGACGATCAGGAAGCCGCGAACCGGTTAAACGCAATTGTCGGGGAATGGTTCGCTCGCTACATCGCGGCGTTTCTGTTCGGTGCGGCTCTTGGCGGATGGGTGTTCGGCTGGTTTGGCGATCACGCCGGACGCGTGAAAGCGATGTCGCTTAGCATTGTATGGTACGCTGGTTTTACGGGGCTGAGCTACTTCGTCACTTCGCCAATGCAAATGTGCGTGATGAGGTTCGTCGCGTGCATGGGGATCGGCGGCATGTGGCCGGCAGGAGTTGCTCTGGTGGCGGAAGCCTGGCCAGATGTGTCGCGGCCGACGCTGGCCGGTTTGATCGGTACGTCCGCCAACGTGGGCATCGCACTGCTGAGTATCGTTGTGAAACAGATCGGCACTTTATCACCGCAATACGAACTGACTCCGGATTCCTGGCGTTGGATGATGTTGCTCGGTGCGATCCCACTGCTGCTGGGTGTTTGGGTTCTTCTAAAGGTGCCGGAATCGCCGCGCTGGCTGGCCCGTCAGAATTCAACGGCAAAGAAAGTCACGCCGCTGGTTGAGGTCTTGCGGCCGCCTTTGTTGAAGTACACGCTGTCGGGGATTGCTTTGGGGACGATCCCGCTTCTTGGTGCATGGGGTTCGCAAAAATGGATTTTGCCGTGGGCCGGTCAGGTCGGTGCGCAAATCGGGCAGGAATCGCTGAAGGCGGATACTCAGACGATGTGGGCGATCGGTGCGGCGCTCGGAAGTTTATGTGGTGGCTGGCTGGCATCCTTCTTCGGACGCCGCACGACGTACTTTGCCGTGAGCCTTGGTTCACTGATTCTGGCACAGCTCATCTTTCTGCGACTTGAGCCGTCACCAGACTGGAAGTTTCTGGGCCCCGTTTTCCTGCTGGGACTTGTAGCGACGGTGTACTTTGGCTGGTTGCCGCTGTTTCTACCGGAGATGTTTCCAACTCGGGTGCGAGCGACAGGAAGTGGCGTCTCGTTCAATTCCGGGCGCATCATTTCGGCCGTAGTGATCCTCACAATTTCTGGCTTCGTGGCGTCTTTGAATAACGACTATGCGAAGATCGGATCGCTGATGAGCTGGATTTATGTGGCGGGAATGATTGTGATCCTGCTTGTGCCAAAATCATCAGAATCGTTGGAAGAACTGGATGCCGAAGGTGTACCGCCGGACGATCTCGCATCAACACCGGCCAGTGCCAAATTGGAGTCGTGAATGTCGGACGAACAGCGAATAGAAAACTCTGTCGCTTTGATCGGAATCGGGCTGTTGGGCACAGCTGTGGCCGAACGACTGCTACGAGCCGGCTACCATGTCCTCGGGTATGATGAGTCCGCCGACGCCATGGATGCCTTCGCGGCATTGGGCGGACAAGCGTCGCCGCAACTTCTCGACCCGCCACTGGCGGCGCCGACGATCATGCTATGTCTTCCGAATTCGGACATCGTAAAACAGGTTGCGGCCGACATCATGCCCAACCTGAAGCCTGGCACAGTGGTAATCGACACAACCACTGGTCACCCGGAAGTGACTCGCAACCTCGCGACACAGCTTGCCGAACGCGAGGTGGCTCTCGTCGATACATCGGTACTCGGTTCAAGCGAGGTCACTCGTCGCGGCGAAGCGGTGTTGATGGTTGGCGGATCGTCAGATGCGGTTTGCGAAATCCGCAAGGTGCTGGAGGCCATTTCCAACACGATTTATCACCTCGGCCCGGTCGGCAACGGCCAGCAAATGAAGCTGGTGGCCAACCTTGTGCTGGGCCTGAATCGAGCAGTCCTGGCGGAAGGCCTGCACTTCGCGAAGACATTCAATTTGCAACCGAACGTCGTGCTGGACGTGCTGAAATCCGGCGCGGCGTATTCGCGAGTGATGGACACCAAGGGCTCAAGAATGGTTGAGCGAGAATTCGCGCCGGAGGCGCGACTGAGTCAGCATTTGAAGGATGTTAACCTGATGCTGGAACATGCGAAAGAGGCTCAGACCACGCTTCCGCTTTCGCAGGTACATCAGAGTTTGTTAAAGAAGGTTGAGGCCGCTGGTCACGGCCATCTGGACAATAGCGCCGTGATCCAAGCATGGTGAACGTTACGTCGCCTGAGGAAGAAAATATCGTTATGCATCGCTTTTTATTCATTGTGCTCGCAGCCGTCGCCGGTTCAAAGACGACGTCGTACGCCGACGATATTGTGTCGTCGGCATCGGCATCGGCATCGACTGAGTTGCTTTCGTTGACGAACGCTTCGGCCAAACAGTTGGGTCATGCGCAGCAATTGGGCGTGATCGAAATCGCCCCTGTGAATCTGCCGCCAGAGTCTGCGGGTGACTGCAATCACCTCGGCTGGCCGATTGCGACGATGACCGGCGATACGATTGTCGTCATGCATCGCCAGATTCCGGGCCACAAAGCCAAGGGGGCCGGAAACCCGGACCCTTCGATGTCGTACGGCATCGTGCTGCGAAGTGAAGACGGCGGCAAGACCTGGTCGAAACCTCATGACCTGCGCGATTGCATGGCGCCGGAAGACCGTCTTCGCGGCGGAATTGTGCCGTTGTCGCATCGAGCCAAGTTCGACAAAAGCAACAAGTCGACGCTCGGTTATAAGGTGCACCTGCATTCAATCGGCACGACGCGAGACGGAGCGGTTATCGCCATCAACAATCACGGCGTGTTTCGTTCGGACGATCACGGGCGCACGTGGAAACATTTCTCAACCGCACTGCGCGACGACAATTTTCCGCATGAAATCGTCAACCTTGGGCCGCGCGTACTAGACCATCCGACACACGGGCTGATGGCGTTCGGCAACTGGTTTGGTGAAGCCAACGCCTACCATAAACTCAACAACAAGCTGGTGGCTCTGACGTCTGCTGATCGAGGTGTGACGTGGTCGGTTGAAGAGAACGACGCTGGTTTCCCTCAATACGAACCTTCAGTCCTGCTGCACGAAGACAGTTTTCTGTTCGTCACACGCGATCAAACCAAGGTTCGAGGCCACAACCAGATGTCATGGTCGCCGGGGAAGTCACCGACGATCATCGACACAAATCTGAAAGACCCGCGACTGGTGGACACGGTCGACTTCAGTTTCAATCCGATCACGAGACGTTTTGAATTGGTGCGATCCGAACGGCATCGAATGGAGCTATGGCTGTGGAGCATGGATCCCGCCGATTGGGCCAGCGGCATTTGGCGACGCGAATGTCGCCTGCTGGGGAGGACCGGGGATTTCTATTCGACCGCCGATGGTTTTCACCCGGCCGGAGCCGTTATCGATGCCAAACGTGGCGTTCAACATATCTTCGTTTATTCAGGACACCCGAATGGCCCGGCAGGAGTGTTTCGGATCACTCGCACGCTTGATACGCCCAAGCTGACAGCGGCACTGGCCAAACAGCCGCCTGCCACGGCGCCGGCGAAGCTGAGCAAAGGCGGTGTGGTGATGACGTTTGATGACCGCAACTTTAACGACTGGATCAAGGCGCTACCGCTGTTCGACGAGTTCGGAGTCAAAGCGACGTTCTTCATCAGTGGGAAGATCGACGCCACAGCGAGGGAAGCCATTCAAGAGCTGCGAGATCACGGGCATGCGATTGGTTCTCACAGTGTCAATCACTTGAAGGCTGTTGAGTACTTTGAAGAAAAATCGCCGGAGACGTTTCTGCAGAAAGAAATTGATCCACAGTTGAAAGCATTCAAAGCAGCTGGCGTCGCTCCTGTTTCGTTTGCCTATCCGATGAGTCGCAACAATAAGGCAACAGACGAAACGCTGCTTAAAGTGTTTCGGCATTTGCGTACAGGCAGGAATGTCGCTGCCGGAAAACGACTTAGCGAAGACGACGCCTTCTTCGTCGCGGCGGACAGGATTGGCGAACATGGCTGCCTGTATGGAAAAGGCATCGACTACGCCCCACTGCGAGCCGACCGCACCTATGAACAGCTCGACGGTGCTCTTGAACGAGCCGCGAGGAACAGCGAGATTATCGTGCTGTACGCACACAGAATTTCAGAAGCCGGACCAGGCAACTTTGTGAGTCCTGAAGCACTGACTCGTGTCTTCAGCAAAGCCAACGAACTCGGATTGCAGTTTTACACCTACGACCAATTGCCGTAAACTCGGCCTGGATTTACGACCGACCCTTGAGATGCTTGCCGGCCGCGAAGACGGTGGCATTATTTGTTGCTCAGTAGTTTCCGCGAAAGCCTTGCACCTGTCGGCCGGAAGATGGCTGACAACACCTCACGTAACCTTTTTTCGTACAGGTTTTGCCGTGCCTTCATCATTCCATTCTGCCGCGTGTGTGCTTTTGGCGATTGCCGGCTTCACTTCTGCCAGCGCCGAAGACTTTATCTGGGTCGAAGGCGAAGACGCAGCGACACATTCAATGAAACGCAACGGCTGGTACGATTCGGTTAAGAAGGCAGAATTGTCAGGTGGCGAGTGGTTGTCACACTTCGGCAATGGGGAAATGCCGGTCGCTCAATTCAACGTTAAGGCGGCAGCAGAAGGCGAGCACGAACTTTGGCTGCGAGCCAACCCGATCGGCGCTGCGATGTCGATCCGAATCAACGGTGGCGACTGGCAAGGTGTTTCGTTTTCCAAAAGCGAACAACAGTTGAACATCGCCAGCGATGGCAAACCGGACTTAAGGTTTGTGGCCTGGGTCAAGGCGAAGCCGGTGTCGCTGAAGTTGGGGGCCAATTCCGTTGAGGTGCGTTTCGAAAGCAGTAACAACCGGCATGGTGGTCTGGACTGTTTTGTGCTGAGTCCAGAACCGTTTCTGCCTCAGGGCAACCGCAAGCCCGGTCAAAAAACCGGATTGGCAGACGAAGGAACCTGGGCGTTCGAACCTGACCGAGATCGGTTTTCTCCTGACGCGATTTTGGACCTGAGTGACCTGAATGAAAAACCGGCGGGTAGGCATGGGCGGGTCGCTCGTTCGGCAGACGGAGCGGACTTCGTAGATGGAGCGGGCCGACCGTTACGTTTCTGGGCCGTGAATACAGGAGTTCACCGTCGCGACGACATGGCCACGCTGGAAGAACACGCCAGGTGGTTGGCCAAGCGCGGAGTCAACATGGTTCGGCATCACGGGCACCTCGCGCCGGAAAGCGGTTCCAAACTGACAGACGTCAACCAAAAGGATGTCGACGCCGCGTGGAGACTGGTGGCGGCGATGAAGAAACAGGGAATCTACGTCACGCTGTCGCCGTATTGGGCCGTCAGCGTTAAGGCGAATCCGTCGTGGGGGCTGAAGGACGCCGGTGGTGACAACCTGACCGGGCTGATCTTCTTCGACAAGCAACTTCAGGATGCCTACAAGGGCTGGCTGAAGGCTCTATTGACACGACCAAATCCGCACACGGGAATTTCTCTGGCAGACGATCCCGCAGTAGCCTTGTTTCAAATCCAGAATGAAGACAGCCTCTTGTTTTGGACGGAACAGTCCATTCAGGGTGAGCAGCGTATGGAGCTGGGGCGTCACTTTGCAAAGTGGCTTCAGAAGAAATACGGATCACTCGACAAAGCTACTCAGGCCTGGGGCGGAACAGCGCAGAACAAGGGAGACGACTTCAGCGGCGGGCTTGTGATGCCGCACACAATCTACCACTTGACTCAGGATCAACGCGGCCCTTTGGCAAATCGGCTGAACGATCAACTTGAGTTTTACGCTCGGCTGATGCATGACTTCAATTCAGAAATCGCTCGCTATCTAAAGAAAGATCTCGGATACACAGGACTCATTAATGCCGGCAACTGGCGAACAGCCAGCGCCGCGAAGCTGTTCGACGCCGAACGCTTTTCCTACACAGCCAACGATGTGATTGGCGTGAATCGCTACTACAACGGCGGCAGTCATGTGAATCCCACAGACAAACGACGTGCCGGGTACCTGATCAGTCAGGGGGATGAATTTTCCAGCCAATCGGCTCTTAAACAGCCATGGGATTTTCCACTAGCGTTGAGGCAGGTCGCCGGGCATCCGATGATCATCTCGGAAAGTGCCTGGGTGCCACCGCTTCGGTATCAAAGCGAAGGACCGTTTCTTGTCGCGGCTTACGGCGCATTGACGGGCTTCGATATCTTCTATTGGTTTGCGACCGACGACATCGGTTTCGGCCCGCCGATGGCCAAGTGGCAGCTGTCGACGCCAGCTCAAATCGGCATGTTCCCGGCGGCCGCACTGATGTTCCGACGCGGTGATATTCAACAGGGAACGCCAGCGCTGGTCGAACGTCGATCACTGGCCGAAGTTTGGTCCCGCCAATCTCCACTGCTGCCCGAAGAAGCAGGGTTCGATCCGAATCGAGATTCCCGACCGCCGGCATCTGAAGCAGAGGCCGCGAAGCAGGGCAGCATTACGCCGCTGGCATTTCTGACCGGTCCGGTCGAAGTCGACTTTCAAGCAGGGAAAACGGAAGTCGCCGATCTGAAGGCATTCATCAGCGCCGACACCCAAACGGTGCACAGCGTCACCCGACAACTGGCATGGAATTACGGCGATGGCGTTTGCACTTTGAACGCGCCCAAAGCTCAGGGAGCCACCGGAGATCTGGCCTCCGCGGGCGTTATCCGTCTGGATACGATCACGATCACCAGCCGCAACAAATATGCTTCGGTTCTTGCCGTGTCGATGGACGATCAGCCGTTGTCAACGTCCAACAAGGTGCTGCTGCAAATCGGCACGACAGCTCGACCACACGGCTGGAAGACCGAAGCGGCTGGCAGCAATAGATTAAAAATTACCAGCCTTGGCAGCAGCCCCTGGAACATTGACAACACGCAACTCGAATTCACGATCGCGAACCCGTCGCTGCGGACAGCAACTTTGCTGGATGCAAACGGAGTCGCCGTAGAAGAAATCGAAGTCGCGAAGAAGGAAGGCTCCCTAGCAGTCGCTCTGCCACAAAACGCGATGTATGTCATCCTGCGATAGGCCGACTTCGCAAATAGACGCATTTCCTGCGTTTAAGGCGGCGACCGACTCCCGCGCTCCCGCCAGCTTGCGGCAGGGGGCAAGCGGCAATCGAGTCACTCAGGAAGCTGTTCAACATGCGGCGGGGGGCCCGGAAGTCTGTTGGAATGGACTCGCTGCGGTTGCGGCATCCATTCATTGGGCCATGGCGGCGATAGTCGTGACGGACACGATGGCGCGACAACAAGGCAAAATCGGCCACGTCGTACGCAACGGGAGAACAGCAAGTCCATTCTGGCGAAACGTCGCGTTCGGTAAATACAACCCGACGTTCTAAAGATACACTACTCGAATTGGCCTGCCGCTCGTTACACTGTCGACACCTGCATTCAACGACCGCCCGGAACCGGGATCCTGTGGAGATGGACATGAATCGCCAAACGACAAATGTGACACGTAGAAGCATCATCCAGTGTGGTGCGGCATTCGGAGCGGCTTGGTTTACGACTCCGGGACTGTTTGCCGAACAGCTGGTCGCCACACCACGATCAACCGAGGGGCCATTTTATCCCGACAAGTTGCCGCTGGATAAAGACAACGACCTGATCATTATCAACGATTCCACAACGCCGGCAATTGGTCAGATTACTCACCTGACGGGAACGATCTCGGACGTCAAGGGGCAGCCGATCCGCAACGCGTTGATCGAAATCTGGCAGTGCGACAGCAACGCGGTCTATCTGCACACCGCTGACAGTGGCAAGAAGAAGGATCAACAGGACCCCAACTTTCAGGGTTACGGCCGCTTTGAAACGAATGCCAAAGGCGAATACCGGTTCCGCACCATCAAGCCAGTCCCGTATCCAGGCCGCCCTTCACCGCACATCCACTTCAAGGTGACCAAGGGAGATCGCGAACTGCTGACGTCCCAGATTTTCATCGCCGACTTTGCAGGAAACCAGAAAGACGGTGTCTTCAGGCGTCTTGGCAACGCTGCGGCTCAGAAGCAATTACAGGCGGAATTCACGCCGATCAAAGAATCGAAAATCGGTGAGCTGTCTGCGAAGTTCCCAATTGTCGTGGGACGAACGCCGGATGAGTCAAAGGGCAAACGTGGCTAACTGCATCGCTGAGAATCAAAGGCACGGCTGCAGTGTCTTCCGCGCCTTGGGAGTTCGGTAGCGAAAGTCATAGGGAACACTTGCGCTCACCGATGAACGAGTTCGTGTAATTTAGCGAATGCGAATTTTGCCGAGGATTCGAGCATGGCCTTTGGATAGACGCTTTTTCAGCGTCTACCAGAATTGGGTGAAGCTTGCGAAATCGGGTTGGTTCTTCCGCCGCTGTCTGCAGGTTTTCCGAGAGACCTTCGTTCGTGGAATCCGTATCTCTGGCATGAGCGACCATCGACGGTTTCTCGTCCCGTGTGCCCGTGCGTTTCGTACCCTCTCTACGCAGCGCGTTCAGGACTGATGGCCACTCGACGCTGGTCGGATGCGAATCCGAAACATTTCAGCACGAAATGGTGCGATGGCGGGAGCGAATGGCGAGCGAGCCAGAATGCATCGGCATTGTATTGAGCGATTACTTGCCCTGTCGCCGTCACGATGCGAAGAGAAAGCCGCGTAAAACGCATTCGTCATCGTAAATCTACTGCATCTGGTCTTCAGGTCGTTTAATCTTTGCTGGTGGGGCGAAGGGACGATCAACGTCCTTCCTGGCACGCTTTTACTGCGGGAGATCATGACATGTCGACGAACGTATCCGTTCTTGCTCTGGCCAATATTCTGGTGCTGATGGGCACGGCATTCGGTCAGGAACCGGCTGGCGCGGATGACGGGAAAAAGCATGTTGGCGCGCCCAGCGTTTCCGGCCTGCTGCAACATGCAAAGATTGACGACATTCTTTTGATCGCTACCGAATTGCGGAAGGCCAGCGATTCGATGAAGAGCTTTGGCGAATCGTTGAACGATGTCTCTGTGGTTACTGCGGAAGCAGCCGGGACAACCAGTAAACACCTGGCAGCGATCGGGGGCGAATTTGATCCGTTTGGTTTCAAGAAGGCCTTCGAGACGATCCAAAAACAAAACGCGATTATTCAGGCTCAGAGCCAGATGATTATCGAGTTGCAGCAGAAGGAAATTCGTCGTCTGCAGAAAGAAAACAAGATGCTAAAGCAACCGCAACGGCAGTCACGCAAACGTAAACCGTCGCAGACTCAGAAGAAGTCCGACGACGCGCGACCACAGGAGTGACATCCCAGATTGTGCTCACCGCGCATGCCGCCAGGAATCGACGACGGCTTCACAGTTCGACGAACACGCAAAAATGCTCAAAAAAGCCGGGGTGATCGCGCCCGCGACCAAGTGGGATCATGCCGTGTGGATGTTTGGCACTGAGGTTGCCATCCAATGTAGGCAAAGTGGGGGTCGAAATTCATATTGGTGATGACAAACTTTTGACCATCACGATAATGTTTTGCAGAGCTTGATTTAATAAAGGACAGTTCATGTTTCCGTGTGCCGCAAAATTCCTGACTCTCCTGAGCGTGATTCTTCACGCAGGGCTGGGATGTTGCGCTCACCATGGACATTGCTCGGTCCCGTCCGCAACGCCATCGGCTGCAGAGCCTCAGAAATCAAACGAAGCTCACCGGTGCAGTTGCGAGTTTCATGCTCATAACGCGACGGCAGCCGCCAGTGAAGATGCTGTCAATGTTGGGACCGGCGATGATTCGTGCCCATGTGGGGACGATCATCAAGGCTGCACAGATCACTGTTCGTGGTTGACGAACTCAAAGGTAGAAGTGCCGACGGATCACCACATCGCACTTCCCGCTGCCATTGCTGATGCGTGGTCCGAACGCACGTCCAGTGCTTCATTGGTCGCCAGCATTTCTTCTGCCGAACCTCCGTGCCTGTCTGATTCCAAGGACACGCTGCGCGCTAAAGCTCAGGTCTGGCGACTGTAACAGAGTTCACGAGCGCCGCTGCTTTGGCTCTGATTTACTGTGTCACGTACTGTGACATTTGCTGCGCGAATGCTTTCGAAATTCTGCGAGCAACCATTCAGCCCTTCTCATTAGGCCCGCGTCCGAATTGCTCCATCGTGCCTCCAACAGCGTCGAAGCTGCGTGAACGGTATTGGCGTGCTCATTCCTTTCTCTAAGACGTTCTTCAGGTAGTAGTCTCGAATGAAAGCTCGAATGTCCAAAATACAAATACAATACGTCTGGCCCGCTGCGATTATTGTCGTGGTAGTCGCAGGGATAATGACGCGTGGACGCTGGTTGCCGACCCTGAATTCGTGGGTGCAATCAACCGTCGCGGATAATCGTGCCCCGGCGAGCCAGGATCATCACAGCGAAGACGATCACGATCCTCATGCTGGCCACGACCATGCGGGCCACGATCATGCGGGCCACGATCATGCCGGACACGACGAAACCACGTCGCTGGAATTATCCCAGCAGGCTCGGCGGAATCTCGGCTTAACCGGCGACGGCACCGCTGAAATTGAACTCACCACGTTCAGTAAATCGATCACCGTTCCGGCTCTGGTGGTGGAACGTCCCGGCAGAACGCGAATCCAGGTGGCGACTCCGATGACGGGTGTCATCACAGGCATTCACGCCGCAGCTGGTGAAGCCGTCGAACCCAATAGTCTGCTGTTTGAAATCCGACTAACGCACGAAGACCTTGTGCGTTCGCAGGTGGAGTTTGTAACGACACTTGGCGAACTGGAAATTGAAAACCGCGAGATCGCACGACTGCAGGATTTAGCGACGTCGGGCGGAGTCGCTCGCAAAACGCTTTTGGAACGGCAGTATGCCCGAGACAAGCTGCAGTCACTGCTGGTCGTTCAGCAGGAAGCGCTCCGGTTACATGGTCTGTCAGAAGCTCAGGTTCAGAAAATTGCACAAGACCGCCGTCTGTTGCAGGAACTGAAGCTTTATTCCCCCAATGCCGACGGAACGTCATCGAAGGAATTGAAGCTAAGCCGAGCGTTCCAGCAGACCGCCATTCGACCAATAAGCCTGGGAGCCACCGCCGCTGATCCACCACTGATCCTTCGAGATCTCCTCGTCCATCGAGGCCAGGCAGTCAATGCGGGTGAACCTCTGGGAACACTCGTGAACTACGCAGAACTGTATATCGAAGGAATGGCGTTTGAGCAGGACATCGCTCAGCTGTCCAATGTGAACAATAACGACTGGAAAGTGACCGCTCTGTTCGACGAAGCAAACGGTAAAGCGACGGAAGTGCCGGACCTGTCCATCGCGTATCTCGATACCGAAATTGATCGCACGTCCCGGACTCTAAAATTCTTTGTTGGCCTTCCAAACGAACTGACTCACGAAAATAAACGTCAGGACAATATCCGTTTTGTCAACTGGCGATACCGTCCCGGCCAACGATTGCAGCTTCGCGTCCCCGTCGAACAGTGGGAGAACCAGATTGTTCTGCCCGTCGACGCGGTCGCTCGCGAAGGCGCCGAGTACTTTGTCTTCCAGGAGAACGGCGATCACTTCGACCGACTGCCCGTTCACGTGAAGTATCGCGACCAGTTTTCCGTCGTCGTCGCCAACGACGGACAGTTGTTCCCGGGTGACGTAGTCGCAATGCGAAGCGCCCATCAAATGCAAATGGCGTTAAAGAACAAGGCCGGTGGCGGGGTGGATCCGCACGCGGGGCATAGTCACTGATCGGGGAAGTGGAAAATGGGGAATGGAGAATTTTGGGAATAGAAGGAATTGTGGGATGACGACTTATCGACGACACACGGATTTGCCGGTTTACCAGGCAGCGTTTGAGGCAGCGATGGAAATATTTCGCTTGTCGAAATCGTTTCCTGAAACAGAAACCTATTCGTTAACGGATCAGATTCGCCGATCTTCGCGAAGCGTTTGCGCAAACATTGCTGAGGCTTGGCGCAAGCGTCGGTCTGCTGCCTTTTTTGTCAGCACGCTGAACATCTCAGAGGCGGAAGCGGCGGAGACTCAGGTGTGGCTGCAATTCGCCGTCGAGTGTGGCTACGCGACCGGTGATGAAATTCGAACCATCTACAAACGCTACGACGAAATTCTCGCGCAAATCGTCCACCTCATCACCAATCCCGATCCGTGGATTCTAAAAACTTAGCTGCACATCGCTCCGCAGATTCTCCATTCCCAAATTCTCCATTCCGCATTTGCTTCCAATGCTCAACGCAATCATAAGATTCGCCCTTCGCCAGCGGCTACTAACGATCGCTGCCGCAATATTCCTGCTGGGATACGGTTCGTGGCAGGCGATGCAGATGGACATCGACGTGTTTCCGGATCTGAACCGGCCGCGCGTGGTCATCATGACAGAAGCTCCGGGGCTGGCTCCGGAAGAAGTCGAAACACTGATCACCTTTCCGTTGGAAACCGCGATGAACGGCGCCAACGGGGTCCAGGCGGTTCGCAGTTCGTCAGGCATCGGGATTTCCGTGGTCTACGTCGAATTCGACTGGGGTACCGACATCTACACTGACCGGCAAATCGTTATGGAACGTCTGCAGCTTGTGCAGGACCGAATGCCGCAGGGAGTCAAACCAACGCTGGCACCGATTTCCTCCATCATGGGCCAGATTCTGATGCTGGCGATGTGGAGTGAAAACGAGGAAACCGATCCGATCGTACTTCGCACCACGGCTGACTGGGTTGTCCGTCAGCGAATCCTGACGATTCCCGGCGTGTCTCAGGTGTTCACCATGGGAGGCGGCCGCAAGCAGTTTCAGGTTCTGGTCGATCCGGACGAAATGATCCGTTATGGCGTCACGCTGCATCAGGTCAAGCAGGCGGTTGTCGGCAGCAACGAAAACGCGACAGGCGGCTACCTTGATGAACAGGGACCAAACGAACTTCTCGTGCGAGCGCTCGGCCGGATTCAGGACATCGATGACCTGCAGAAGGTGGTTGTTGGAGTCCGCGATGGGCGGCCGATCGCGTTGGCTCAGATTGCCAGAGTCGTCGAAGGTCCTCAGGTGAAACGAGGCGACAGTTCGGCATTCGTCCGCAAAGAGGATGGCACACTTTCCGGCGGTGAATCCGTCGTGCTGACCATCAACAAACAGCCGGGCGCGGATACTCGCCGCATTACCGATGCGATTCTGGAAGCCGTCGAAGACCTGAAGCAGACCATATCCGACGACATTCAGATCGTCCCGGTGTACTCCCAGAAATCGTTTATCGATCGAGCGATCGCGAATGTCGTGGAAGCCTTACGAGATGGTGGAATTCTGGTTGTGGTGATTCTGTTTCTGTTCCTGCTGAACTTCCGCACGACGTTTATCACTCTGACCGCAATCCCATTGTCACTGGTGATGACAGCCGTTGTGTTCTCCATCTTTGGACTCTCCATCAATACTATGACGCTGGGCGGACTCGCTGTTGCCATCGGGGAGCTTGTCGACGATGCGATTGTCGACGTCGAGAACATCTTCCGGCGACTCAGGGAAAACCGGCAGGCAGCAGTCCCCAAACATCCGCTGGTGATTGTTTATCAGGCGAGTTGCGAGATCCGAAACTCGATTGTCTTCGGCACGATCATCGTCATTCTGGTTTTCATTCCATTGTTCGCATTGTCGGGCATGGAAGGGCGGCTGTTTGCTCCGTTAGGAGTGGCCTACATCGTTTCTATCCTGTCGTCGCTGGTGGTGTCGCTGACGGTCACGCCTGTGCTGTGCTATTGGATGCTGGGCCGATCGAAGTTGATGGATCACGACAAGGATGGTTTCTTTCTGCGAGGGTTAAAGTGGATTGGCGATCATGTGATCCGATTCAGTCTCGCATTTCCTCGCTCCAATCTGACATTCACGGTACTAGCAGTGGCCCTCGCCGGCCTGTTTATGTTCAACCTGGACCGCGACTTCCTGCCGCCGTTCAACGAAGGTTCGATGCAGCTAAATGTTGTGTTGCCGCCAGGAACTTCCCTGGCGACGTCCAACGAGATCAACAAGACAGTCGAACAGCGATTGCTGGAACTCGACGACGTGGATCGCTTTGTGCGACGAACCGGTCGAGCTGAATTGGATGAGCATGCCGAAGGCGTGAACATGAGTGAGTACGTGCTGGAACTGGATCCGGATTCGCCTCGCAGTCGAGAAGAGCAGCTTACAGAAATCCGCGAAGCGATGGCGGATATCCCCGGCATCGTAACGGCCGTCGAACAGCCGATCGCTCACCTGATTTCTCACATGCTGTCTGGTGTGAAGGCTCAGATCGGCATCAAGATCTACGGCGACGACCTGGACGTGCTGCGTCGCAAAGCCGGTGAAATGGAAGCGGCTATCAAGGGCGTGGCGGGAGTCACCGACCTGATGGTCGAACCACAGGTCATTATTCCTCAGATGCGTATTGAACTAGATCGCGACAAACTGCTGCTATATGGCATGACGGCGGCCGATGTGAACGAATTCATCTCCACCGCGATGAACGGCGACATTGTTTCCGAAGTTCTGCTTGGGCAACGAACATTTGACCTGATGGTGCGGCTGGACGAAGACTATCGCGAAGACGTCCAGAAGCTGAAGCGTCTCACGATCGACCTGCCGGACGGTGGTAAAGTGCCGCTGAAAGCGGTTGCGAATATCTACGAATCCGGTGGGCCAAATACCATCAATCGAGAAAGCGTGCGGCGACGAACCATTCTGCAGTGCAACGTCAGCGAACGTGGCGTGGTGGATGTTGTCGAAGACATTCAGAAGGCCGTCGCCCCGGTCATCGCGACGATGGACGACGGTTATTTTGTCGAATTCGGTGGACAGTTTGAGAGTCAGCAGTCGGCCACGCGAGTCATCGGCGGCCTGTTTGTGGTCTCGATGATCGGCGTGTTTATGGTGCTGTTCACCATGTTCCGTTCGGTCAATCTGTCGCTGCAGGTAATGGCCGCCTTGCCAATGGCGTTTATCGGTTCCGTGGCGGCACTCGTCATCACCGGCCAAACGCTAACGGTTGCGGCCATGGTCGGGTTTATTTCACTGGGCGGCATCGCATCACGCAACGGCATTCTGTTACTGAACCACTACCTGCACCTGGTGAAGTACGAAGGCGAAAGCTGGACGAAGGAAATGATCGTTCGAGCTGGCCTGGAACGGCTGGCTCCTGTGCTGATGACAGCTCTGACTTCTGGCATCGGACTGGTTCCGTTGGTCATGGCGTCCGGCGAACCGGGCAAGGAAATTCTTTACCCCGTCGCCACCGTCATTCTTGGCGGGCTCATCAGTTCGACGCTACTTGACTTCTTTGTCCACCCGGCGTTGTTTCTGCTGTTCGGCATGAAAGAAGCACAACGAGTAATTGAGGCGTCGGATACGCAAGTCGCTTTGACTGAAGAGCACTGACCAAAGGGACATGGGCCATAGAGGACGGTGGAAGAATCGCATGCTTAATTCCCCATCCCCCATCCCGCATCCCCCATTCCTCAATTTACAACGAACCACCGCCACGTTTGCAGAAACAACAACGATCTCCTCCGTCGAAAAGACATCGCCGGAAAGAGCGAAAGATTCAAGGAGAACAGAATAAAATCGATCCTCAGAACAATTCTGCTCACTCAATTGGCTCTCAGCCTCGGAATCGGCAGCTCACCGGTGCTGGCTCAAACGACGACTGCCAACCCGCCGTCAGTGACCTGTCGCCAGAAAGCAACTGAAAGAATCCACCTCGACAATGCCCGAACAGCGGAGTTGCATCTGGACGCCGTAAAGAAGCTCGGCTGATATCGCGGAAAGCGTTGCCCCTGGCCGACGAGACGACCGCCCATCAGTGGGAAGTCTGGATGAAAAAAAACGAGCTTCGAAGCACTCCATGCTCATGGTGAGGACCACGACCATTCGGGCATAATCATGCAGGACACAATCACAGTCTGGGCCCACAGGGGCATTCGCATGATGGCGGCCACGACCACGGTGATGAAGTCCTGTCCTATTCGATGCCGGAATGGCAAACCACATACCGGACATCTGGATGAAGAACGCACAAAACCTCGCATGGTCGGGAAGTTCACCGGTAGGTCCTATCGCGGTGAGATCAAGCACGACACGACCACGATGAACTCAAAGCCCACTACGACGATGAAGGTCACAAGAGCCCAAGATCGGTTGCGGTGGCATGCCGGATTTCCTGTAGTGTTCAGCTCGCACCCGGTTACTGAGTTAGTGGAATCATCGCAACGCCTCCTAATGGATCGTCACAGCATTGCCGCGTTGCTCGCTCTGCGACAAGGTGTTGCCAGCTCCTCAAAGCATCCGGCGCAAACTAACGTCACCTTCAAGCACCGCGGCGAAATAGCAAAACAGAGTTCTGCGAATGCCTCATTCAACGCTTGCCGTAAGCTGCCTGCCACGCTCCCGCGAGATGTCTCGCAAGCCAGGACGCTGCCACTTTCCGACCGCGAAACGGCACGCCTGCGCACCGCCGTCAGCAGCTCTACCTCTTGAATGCGCACTATCTGTATAACGCAGGTCACAAGAGCAAGCGACTGGTCCCACTGCATTCGATTCGGCTCACTGGGATAGTGCCAATTACGAACTTCTTTGCACCAGAAAACTGCGTTCACCGCGGGTCACGTAGATCGCATCTTCGTTAAGTTTGTTACACATCCCGACCAGAAACTCGATCAGGCGATCGAATTCGGATTCGCTGCCGAATGAAACTTCAAACCGTTCCATCACATCATGGACCAGCTCGGAATTTTGATCCACCCAATACCCCTTCACCGGCGTCGGCGATTGGGTGTAGGCTCGATAGCGGTCCATCAGAAATTCATGGATAGCCGTACGCGCGGTTTGAGTTCCGAAGAAATAGCGAGGGTCATCCAGCTTGTGCGACGGAATGTAGAACACGGTGACCTTGCCCAGTTCGAGGACATGGGCTGCCGTTAGTATCGGCGAGTCTTCAGTCGACATGTTATCGGCAGTCAAAAGATGCGATCAGGGCGTGAGGCTTCAGAGGGCTTGATCTTAATGAAACATTTGCAGTTCTTCGGTTGCGTCGAGCGATATTTCTGCAGAAATAAGAGCGTCGCATCGGATAGGGGAGATTCCACACGTATCTACAATGCGAAGCGTGTTCTTTCCATCTGGCAGTAGCTCGGTGAGTAAAAAAGTCGACGTTGTTAAATCAAAATCACGACAGCGTGGGCTGTTCTCAAACAACGTAGCGATAAACGACCTTCGACTCAGTGTGGTAGGTGCGAGACGCTCTTGACGCCCGGCCCACCGTTAGCCTTTGACTGCTCACGCTGTCTGCCATTGCGTCATTGCACTGCCCGTATCGCGTGACTAGTCAGCGTTTCAAACATTACTGCCGAAACTTTGTGCGAAGAGCTGTCGGTGAGGTTTGGAAATGGCGTTGGACTTGCTGAGTGAGGCTGGAGCTGCTTGTGAAGCCGGTTCGGAAGGCGATTTCGGTGATTGTCAGATCCGTTTCGCGCAACAGGTGCGACACGTGTTGCATGCGCAGGTGTCGAAGTTGTTCGGCCGGGGAACGCCCCAGTTTTTGCCGGAATTTCTGTTCCAGTGACCGGCGAGAGATCGGGAACTGGTGAAGTACGTCAGCAACACTCAGCCCACGTTGTATGTTGTCGGCCATGTATCTCAGGATCGCAGCGATCTCAGTGTCTTCAATCGCCAGCAGGTCGGTGGATCGCCGAGCATTCACGTGCAGCGGTGCGACCAGCGTAGGTCGAGACGGAATTTTTCCTCCATCCATCAGCTTCGTCAGCACAGACGCCGCACTGGTTCCGATTTGAGCACACGCCAGTTGGATGCTGGAAAGTTGCGGTGACGATACCGAGCACAACAGATCGTCGTTGTCTCCCGAAAGTATTGCCACCTCGTCGGGAACCGCAATGCCATTCAGTTCGCAGATTTCTGCCAACTGCCGAGCGGGATAGGGATCGGCGGCGAAGACGGCCAGCGGTCGTGGCAGTTCTGCCAGCCATTCGACAACATGGTCGTGATCGACTTCCCAGCCCTGAGTGTCACCGCGTTGCGCGAATACGTCACACGAATAACCTTCCGCAGTAACTACGTCTCGGAACGCGTTTGCTCGAGCAATCGGGTACCGACCGATCGCAGGAGCGTAGCAGGCGAAGTTCTCCAGCCGCCGTTCGCGAAAATGTTCGAAGGCCATCTGCGCGCTTGCTGCGTCATCCGTGGCGACTCGGCCAAGCCAAACACTGTTCGGCATCATGATGGATAGGTCCACAGCGGGAAGACCGGAACGGCGAACGTGATCGACCATCGATCGGTCACGCAACGAAACCAGAACTCCGTCGCCCTGCCATTTGCCTGGCAGTCGAAGTCGATGCTGATGGTCACGCGGAGCGATCAGCAGTCGCCACTGCTTCTCGCGAGCGTACGCCGCAATGGAGGCAACCACGCTGCGGCCCCAACTGTCGTCCGTTTCGATCAGTATGGCGACTCGCCGAGGTGTTGCCATGAATTCACTTTTTGAATCAGAATTGCTGAAAAGCGGCTGTCGCGGTCTGCCGCATGGATTCACCGTCCTTTACGTCGGACTCAAACCTGCGATGCGCATAATATCACTACTTGTGCGCAATTGCGCACGTCGAGCCGGCTCGCATTTCGTATGATCACCAACCAATTGGCAGAAAATTGACGAGTACACTCAGGGCTTCAACGAAAATGGAATCTGGCAACGACGACGTTCTTCGAAAGGCGATGACATCGCATCGGCGGATCGTCCTGATCACTGACGGCTACTCGACCCCGTTCGTCGCCAAAACGGCGATCAGCATTCTTCGCTACCGAACCGACGATGTTGTAGCAGTGATCGATCAGGAGGCATCGGGCACGACGGCTCAGCAGTTGCTGTTGGCAGGCGGAGATATTCCCGTTGTCGGATCACTTTCCGCTGTCAATGATGCCGACGCTCTGTATGTGGGGATCGCGCCGCCTGGAGGCAAACTTCCGGATGAGTGGCGACCACTAATTCTGGAGGCGCTGCGCAGAAAGATGGACGTTGTTTCCGGGCTGCACGACTTCCTGATCGACGATGAAGAATATGTCGCGGCGGCCAAACAATCGGGAGCACGATTGATTGATGTGCGTCGCAATCGCCACAAGTCGACCGCCAAGCGGCACCGGTTTCGTCCTGGCAATGTGAGAATTCATGCGGTCGGGCACGACTGCAGCGTCGGGAAAATGGTGGTGACGCTGGAAATTCAACGGGGCCTTGCTGCGGCCGGGCATGACGCGAAGTTTCTGGCGACAGGGCAAACCGGCATCATGATTTCCGGTGAAGGTGTGCCCATTGATTGTGTGGTTGCGGACTTTGTGAATGGTGCCGCCGAAGAACTGGTGAAGGCCAATGAGCAGCATGACTTTCTGCTGATCGAGGGCCAGGGCAGCATTTCTCATCCTTCGTTTTCGGCTGTCACGCTGGGGCTGCTTCACGGGTGTGCGCCGGACGGGTTGGTGTTTTGCTACGAAGCTGGACGAGACCAGGTGAAGGGGCTGGATAACGTCGACATCCCTGATTTGGCCGATCAGATTCAGGCCTACGAAGCGGTTGCGAACCTGCGGCATCCCTGCAAAATGATAGGGATCGCGGTGAACACTCGAAACCTGACCGCTGAAGAAGCCGACGCAGAATTGTTTCGAGCGGAAGACAGATTCGGTTTGCCGGCCTGCGACGTCTATCGTACGGGGGCCGACAAACTTGTGCAGGCCAGCATCGCTCTTCGTGAAGAGGTATTTGCCCGATGAGGACGACACTTCAACAGGTCAAATCGCGGCTGGCTGTAACGGCGTGCTGGATTCTTGTGCTGGTGATTCCTTTACTGGCGTCGTTCGCGGTTGCCGCCGATGTGTCAGCAAAGCACGGATGGTCGGCGGAGGGTCTCCGCGCGGCTCGCGAGTATTCAGAAACACTCGACACGGCTGCCGTTGTCATCCTGCACAACGGCGCGACGGTTGACGAATGGGGCGCGACGGCACTCCCGTTGATGTGCCATTCGGTGCGCAAAAGCCTATTAAGTGCCTTGTACGGTCGGCATGTTAAAAACGGTACGATCGATCTGAACCGAACGTTGAAGCAACTCGGCATCAACGACAACGAACCGTCCCTAACCGAAGCAGAACTTGGTGCTCAGATCCGGCATCTGCTGATGGCGCGGTCGGGAGTCTATCATCCGGCGTTATACGAAACGGCGGCGATGGCGAAGGCTCGACCAGCGCGAGGTTCGCATGCTCCGGACACGTTTTGGTACTACAACAACTGGGACTTCAATGCGGCAGCAGCGATCTTCGAAAACCTCACCGGGCAGGGCCAGCGCGCACTTTGGGCAATTTAGGCTGGCGCGACAAGTGAGTATTGGTTAGTCTTTTCGTGTCGTAACATCGGACTTCACGAGGAGAGGACAAGAGATGTCGACAGTTGAACTGGCGGTCACCCAGGAGCTGACAGGAAACATTGTTCATTACTTTGATCAATTGAAAGACCCGCGTTCCAACATCAATCGTCTGCATCTGCTTGGTGATGTGATTGTGATCGCCATTTGCGGAGTGCTGGCCAACGCCGACGGCCCCAGTGCGATTGCGGAATGGGCGCGACTGAATGCCGATGGCCTGCAGAAACACCTGGCACTTCCGCATGGCATTCCGAAAAAAGATACGTACCGGCGCGTCCTTTCTCTCCTGAAGCCGAACGACTTTCAAGCGTGCTTCGTGCAATGGATTGAATCGCTGGAAGGACTTTCCGACGAACAGAAAGAAGGCTACAGAAAACAGATTGCGATTGATGGCAAAGCACTCCGTCGATCACATGACAAAAAGAATGGGCTGGGTGCGTTGTTCATCGTGAGTGCGTGGGCTTCTGATCAGGGGATTTCTCTGGGACAGGTGGCGACGGAAGAGAAGTCGAACGAGATCACCGCGATCCCGAAATTACTGAACGAAATCAATATCGATGAGGCGATCATTACGATTGACGCAGCGGGTTGTCAAAAAAACATTGCGCAGCAGATCGTGTCTGGCAATGCAGACTATGTGTTAGCCCTGAAAGGCAACCAACCGAAACTCTATGAGGTCGTGCAGAAGTTTTTTCTCGATCACCTGGAGGATGACTTCGCTCGCTGTCCCGTCAGTCGCTATGAAGAAACAGAGAAGGGACACGGTCGGCAGGAACAGAGAATCTACTATCAGGCGACCGTGCCTGTCGATTTTGACGTGGGCCACAAATGGGCCGGACTCAAGACCATCGGAACGGCGATCCGAATGTACGAGCAGGACGGCATTCATCATTCTGACGTTCGCTACTACATCAGCAGTCTGCGTCGCAAAGGCGAGCTGTTCGCAACAACGGTTCGTGGTCACTGGGCCATAGAAAACACGCTGCACTGGAGTCTCGACATGACCTACCGCGAGGATGAGAGTCGAGTCCGAAACCGAATCTTCGCGAACAATTTGTCATGGCTCAGACGACTCACACTCAGCCTCATCAAGAAACATCCTGGCAAACAAAGCAACGTCATGAAAAGAAGAATGGCCGGATGGAACATTGACTATTTGATGCAAATCCTTACCGGCAAAACAACTTAGTATGCGCTGGCCCTGCCTCACCGGGCGCAGCGTCTTTGAAGAATTCGACGATCAGATTGCAAGACCGCTCGGCCTGCAGGATTTCCGACGCGACCGCGATACGCAGTATGTCACCGGCGACGATTCTGTGTATCCCGCGTACCCGTTTCGCTTGAGTACCCGCGATCTGGCAAAGTTCGGTCTGCTGTTTCTGCGCAACGGCCGCTGGGACGACAAGCAACTGATTCCAGAGAACTGGATCGTCGAAAGCACGACGTCGTATTCCGATGCCGGTGCGTCCGGCGGTTACGGCTACATGTGGTGGGTGGAGGCCGATGGCAAGCACTTTCCGGGCGTGACGTTGCCGAAAGGTTCGTATTCCGCGCGAGGGTATCGAGGTCAGTATCTTGTTGTGATTCCGGCATGGGACGTGGTGATCTGTCACCGAGTGAACTCGTTCCAGAAAGGTACAGCAGTCTCCAAGGCGGATTTTGGAAAGCTGCTGAACCTGATTTTCGCCGCTCGTCCGACTTCAAAAAAGGACATTGAGCAACCGTCTGCATCGACCATCGAAAAGCAAAGCGAGTTTGACCTCATCATTCGCAACGGGCTGGTCGTTGATGGCACTGGCCGGCCGGGATTTCAGGCTGACGTTGCCGTGCGAGATAACGTCATCGTGGCAATCGGACAGCTGGCGGGTGCGAAGGCCGACCTTGAGATCGACGCCGCCGGAAAGGTCGTCTGTCCAGGATTCGTTGACCTGCACAGTCACGCTGAAAAGGGGCTGGTGTCGGACGACCCAGCTCGTCGAGCCGCCCCCAATCTGATCACGCAGGGCATCACGACGGTCGTCGTCAATCAGGACGGCGGCGGGCCGCTCGACCTGGCAAAACAGCGGCAGCAGATGCAGCATTTAGGCGTTGGTATGAATGTCTGTCAGGTGATTGGTCACGGAACCATTCGCCGGCACGTCATGGGCGACGATCATGAACGTCCAGCCACGCCCGCCGAAATCAAGCGGATGCAACAGCTTGTTAAAGACGCAGCCAAAGCGGGCGGATTCGGCATGTCGGCGGGGCTGGAATACGTGCCTGGTCGTTGGAGCAACTCAGCGGAAATGGAAGCACTGTCCGCAACTGTGGCGGCCAGCGATGGAGTCACCATTGTTCACGAACGAAGTTCCGGAAGTCGGCCAATGTGGTTCTTGCCGAGTCGTGATTCGGCCGACCAACCTTCGATGCTGGACAATTTGCAGGAACTGATCGACATCGCTGCGGCGACAAATGTTCGAACCGTCGCGACTCATATCAAAGCTCGAGGCACCGACTTCTGGGGCTCCAGTGCCAAGATGAACGAAGCGATAAGGGCCGCTCGTGCGGCCGGCCTGCCGCTTTACGCGGATCAGTACGCTTACAACACGAGCGGTTCGGACGGCCGCATCGTCCTGATTCCGTCGTGGGTTTCCTCTGTCCGCGACAATGCAACCGCCGCAGACAGTGCAAAGCGAACTCCGGCCGAACAACTGCAATTGGTGCTCGACGATCATTCGCTGGCCGAAAATCTGAGGCAAGATGTCGACTACGAAATTACTCGACGCGGCGGAGCTAAACATATCCTGATCGTGTCGCATCCCAACAAGTCACTCAACGGAAAATCACTGGCCGACTACGCGGCGAAACTGAAAACCGACGCCGTCGAAGCTGCGATTAGCTTACAGCTGGAAGGCGATCCAAAGCGGCGAGGCGGTGCCCAGTTGCGAGCGTTCTCGATGTCTGAAGCGGATGTCGAAGCATTCGCCAGCACGCCGTGGACAGCGACATCCAGCGATGCGGGAATCGCGCTGCCGAGTGACGGCCCCGTGCATCCGCGATTCTACGGAGCGTTCCCGCGGAAGATTCGTCGCTACGCGATTGATCGCGGCCTGATCACGATTGAAGAGGCCGTTCGTGTGTCGACTTCCCTTCCTGCGGAGATTCTGAAGCTGAAAGATCGTGGGATCATTCGAAAGGGAGCTATCGCCGACCTGGTGATCTTTGATCCGAAAACAATTCGCGACACGGCGGACGCGTTTGATCCTCATCAATTTGCTGAAGGTATCGACTATGTCTTCGTCAACGGAAAACTGGCCAGCGATGGACAACGCTGGCTGGGCAGCCTACACGGGAGCGTGCTGACGAGCAGCCATCGCGCACCGCCATAATGTTGTTTGCATGCCTGGTACGCCACACGATAGGCTGGCTGGATAATCGCTAACGAATTGCACGAAGCAGTTTCCCTTTTGTTGTGGACGGTTCGGGCTCGTGCGAAACAACCTTCATCGTCCGAACCGCCTGTTCCGCGGGCACAAGTCAGCGAAAGTCGCTGTAAGCTGAAACCATTATCTCACTTCCTCCCTTGCATACAACGGTCGAACTTTCGCTCGCGATTCCTCACAACGCAGCATTGCGGCCACAATGAGTCTACTATGAACCGACCTTCCTGCTCCCGCTGGCTTTTTGCTGTTCTTGTCGCGATAGCGTGTTTTGCAATGCCCGTTGCTGCAGACGACTTCACGCTGCACACGTTTGAACGTCAGCAGTTAACCGGCACGTACTTTTCCGAAGGGGCGAACGCGGCCGATCTTAATGGAGACGGTGTAGCCGATGCGGTTTATGGGCCGTATTGGTTTGAAGGGCGGGGCTTCACGAAGAAGCATGAGATCTACAAGCCGGTTCCGCAGAACGTGAATGGGTATGCGGACAACTTCTTCAACTGGCCATACGACTTCAACGGCGACGGTCGCAACGATGTGTTCGTTGTGGGTTTTCCGGGGACTCCGGCGTATGTCTACGAAAACCCGGGACCGGACGGGTTTGATTCTCACTGGAAGAAGCACCAGGTCTTCGACTGGGTTTCGAATGAGTCTCCTCAGCTGATCAATGTTGTTGGCGATGAACGCCCGGAACTGGTTTGCACGCGAGACGGTTTCTTCGGTTTCGCCACGGTGAATTGGGAACGGCCCTTCGAGACGTGGACCTTTCACCCGATTTCCGAACAGATCGCGTCGAAGAAGTTCGGTCATGGGCTGGGCATCGGCGATGTGAACAGCGACGGGCGCATGGATGTCATTCACGCGGGAGGCTGGTTTGAACAACCGTTGACTCATGCATTGACGTCGCGATGGCTGTATCACGAAACGTCATTCAGCCAGTCGTACGGCGGAGCGGAAATGTATGCTTACGACGTCGACGGAGACGGAGACAGCGACATTATCACCAGCCATTCGGCGCACAACTTTGGTCTTGGCTGGTACGAACAAATCGAAGGCGGTGACGATCCGAAATTCAAGCACCACCTGATCATGGGTGAGCATCCATCGGAAAACAAATACGGCGTGTTGTTCAGCGAACCGCATTCGGTCGCGTTGGCGGACATCGATGGAGACGGGCTGAAGGACATCATCACCGGGAAGACATATTGGTCGCATCACAAACAGAGTCCACTGTGGGACGCGGGAGCGGTGGTCTACTGGTTCAAGCTGGTTCGCAACAAAGACGGAGTTGACTGGATTCCTCACAAGGCTGACGGCGAAGCGGGGATTGGTCGGCAAATTTCGATCGTCGACGTCAACAACGACAAGCTTCCGGACATCGTGGTCGGCGGGATGCTGGGAAGCCATGTTCTGACTCACAAAACCAAATCGGTTTCAAAAGACGAATGGCTGGCGGCTCAGCCGAAACTTTACGCCGGTGAAAAACTGCCGTCCGTCGAAGGAGCCACCGCGTTGCGTGGCCCGAAGTCGAAGATCGACAAAAAGACGGGGCGAGCGACAGGGGCCATCGAAGGCGAATCGCTAACAGCAAAGGTCACGCGAGGCACGGCGAAGGCTCAGGACATGGGCAACTTCCGTGGCGACAAGTGGAGCAACCAGTCGCAGCTTTGGTGGACAGGTGGACGAATTGGCGACAAGCTGACGTTGGACCTGCCGAAGTTTACCGGCACTGTGGACCTCGATGTCGTGCTGACAATCGCGGGCGACTATGGAGTCGTGCAATTGTCACTGGACGACCAAAAGCTGGGCGAACCGATCGACCTGTACAATCCAGCGGTTGTGACAACGGGCGTGCTTTCGTTTCCGAAGCTGACTGTTGAAGGCAGCAAACACACGCTGACGGCTCAAATTGTCGGCGCGAATTCGAAGGCGAAGAAGTCGTTTATGTTCGCCATCGATTATCTTCGAGTGAAGCAGGCGGACGGCAATTATGTGGCTGGCCCCGCCGTGAAAGCTCCTGCGGCAGCGAAGACCATCGCCGGCATGAAGCCGAAGTCGATGGATGGCAAGGACGTGAATCTCGACTTCGAAACGGGAACTTTGGCAGACTGGACGGCCACAGGCAACGCGTTCGAAGGTCAACCGATCAAGGGCGATACGGTTTCCAAACGTCGCTCGGACATGAAGAGTGGCCATAGTGGCAATTTTTGGATCGGCGGCTTCGAACATCATGGCGACAAACGCGTCGGCACGCTGACGTCGGCTCCGTTTGTGGTATCTCATCCTTACGGAAGTTTTTTCGCCAATGGCGGGCCGACGGAAAAAACACGAGTCGAATTGGTTCGCAAAGACAACGGCAAAGTCTTCTTCAAAATCGCCGGCACGACAAGCGAAACAATGCGGCAGGTGGTGGTTGACCTGCGAGCTCACGTGGGAAAGGAAATCATGGTGCGGCTGGTCGACGCCAGCACAGGCGGCTGGGGGCACCTGAACTTCGATCACTTTCGACTGCACGAAAAGCGACCCGCGAAAGTCACCGCACCACCGATTCAGCTTGTGCTAGACGAGTATCCTCATGCGGGTTTGTCAGCCGACGAAGCGGCCGCGGCGATGAAACTTCCCGAAGGATTTTCCGTAACGGTCGGCGCGGCGGAACCCGACATTCAACAACCGATCGCGATGGCGATTGATGATCGAGGTCGCGTGTGGGTCGCGGAGGCGTACGAATATCCTGTGCGAGCAAAGGGTGACACCGGCCGCGACCGCATTCTGATTTTCGAAGACACCGACGGAAACGGAACGCTCGATAAGCGCAAGGTCTTCAGGGAAGGTTTAAACCTGGTCAGTGGGTTGGAAGTTGGATTCGGCGGTGTCTGGGTCGGAGCGGCTCCGTACTTCATGTTCATCCCCGACAAAGACGGCGACGACATTCCCGACAGCGAACCACAAATTCTGTTGGACGGCTGGGGATATCAGGACACTCACGAAACCTTGAACGCGTTCATCTGGGGCCCGGACGGCTGGCTCTATGGCTGCCACGGCGTGTTCACTCATTCCAAAGTCGGTAAGCCGGGAACTCCTGACGACCAGCGAACGCCACTGAACTGCGCCGTATGGCGCTACCATCCGACGCGTCACGAATTCGAAGCGTTCGCTCAGGGAACCAGCAACCCGTGGGGAGTCGACTTCAATGATCACGGCCAGGCATTCATCACGGCCTGCGTGATTCCTCACTTATATCACATGATTCAGGGCGGTCGTTATCAACGACAGGGCGGGCAGCATTTCAACAAGCATACGTACCGCGACATCGTCACGATCGCCGACCACCTGCACTATCTGGGAGCCACCCCGCACGGCGGCAACAGTAAATCCGACGCAGCCGGAGGCGGGCATGCGCACGCTGGTGCGATGATTTATCTTGGCGACAAATGGCCGCAGAAGTATCGCAACCAGTTATTCATGAACAACATCCACGGCCAGCGACTGAACGTCGACGTGTTGAAGCCGAATGGTTCCGGCTACGTTGGCAGCCATGGCCCGGACTTCCTGCTGACCGGCGACAAGGCCTCACAAATTCTCAACATCCGATACGGCCCCGACGGCAATGCTTGGATGATCGACTGGTACGACATGCAGGCCTGCCATCGCCGAGAATCCGAAGTCCACGATCGCACCAACGGCCGCATCTACAAAATCAGCTACGAAAGTAGCCATCACGCTCCGCGTGATGAAAGCAACACGAACGACTCACGATCGAATGGAAAAACCTCAGCTCAAACTGGTGCTGGCATCACGCGGAGCGTGATGGCTACTATTTCCAACGCAACCGACGCCGAGTTGGCGGAACTCGTTCTCCACAGGAACGACTGGTACGTTCGACACGGTCGACGGCTGTTGCAGGAACGAGCCGCAAAGGGCGCGATCGCCGGCGAAGCTGTCGCGAAGTTGGAGAAAATTCTGACGTCACATGACGACGACACTCGCCGTCTGCGGGCGGCCTGGGCTCTGCATGTGATCGGTGAACTTAATGCGAAGAATATTCAGACAATGCTGGCCGACAGCAGCGCGTATGTTCGAGGCTGGGGCGTTCAATTGGCGATGGAAGCCGCTCGCAACAAGCCACCACAGGAACTCATCGCACAATTCACGACGATGGCTCGCGAAGATGATTCGCCGGTCGTGCGGATGTATCTTGCTTCGGCGGCTCAGCTAGTTCCCGCCGGACAGCGATGGGACCTGCTGCAGAACCTGACCAGCCACGCAGAAGACGCATCCGATCACAACCTGCCGATGCTCTACTGGTACGCCGCCGAAGTATTGGCCGACGTTGACGCCACACGAGCACTCGCGTTAGCGATGTCGGCGGGCGAACAGATTCCGCTGCTACGAGAATTCATGCTGCGACGAATCGGCAGCGGTGGCGCACAAGCGTCGCTGCAGATTTTGGTGAAGGGACTCGGCGTGGCTCCGACCGATGACGTGAAGCTTACGTACCTCAACGCCATTCGAACGGCACTCAAAGGCCAGCGCAAAGCGAACGCGCCGGAGGAATGGGCGGACGTTTCGTCAGCACTGCTAAAAAGCGACAACGCCGATCTGCGAATTCAGGCGACGGCACTGGGAGTCACGTTCGGCGATTCCGCGGCGTTGCAGGCGATGCGAAGTCAGATCGAAGATGCTTCCGGCAATGAGAAAGATCGCCTGGTGGCTCTGCAATCATTGCTGGATTCAAACGATTCCGGATTGGTCCCGACACTGCAATCGCTGCTCAAGTCCGATGGTTCTCTTCGCGTCGCCGCGATTCAGGGATTGGCTCAGTACAACGACACTTCGGTGGCTCCGGCGCTGTTGTCGAACTACGAATCGTTCACACCAGACCAAAAGCGGATGGCTTTGGGAACACTTTGTGCGCGAGCCAGCTCGGGTGTCGCATTACTCAAGGCGGTCGAAGCCAAACAGATTGCCGGCACGGATTTGACGGCAGATCTTGTCAGGCAATTGCAATTCCTGAAGAACAAGGAAGTCAATTCGCTGCTGGAAAACGTCTGGGGAACGGCTCGCGAATCAGCCGCCGACAAAGTGGCGATGATCGCAGAATACAAAGCACTGGTGGAATCAACCGAACACCCCGAGCCGAACCTCGAAATGGGCCGAGCGGTCTTTGCGAAGACATGCATGAAGTGCCACATTCTTTATGGAGTCGGCAACAAGGTTGGCCCCGATCTGACAGGATCAAACCGTTCCAACATCGACTACCTGCTGAGCAACATCGTCGACCCGAGTGCCGTGATGGCAAAGGAATATCGCGCCACGATCATCGCAACGGAAAACGGCCGCGTCATTACGGGACTGATCAAAGCAGAAGATGCCAGGTCTGTCACGGTCCAGACCGGCGATGCTTTGGTTGTCGTACCCAAGGACGAAATTGAAGAACGAGTCGAAAGCGACAAGTCGATGATGCCGGACGATCAGTTGAAGCAATTCACGCCGCATCACGTGCGTTCGTTGATCGCTTACCTGCGAGCCAAACAGCAGAATCCGATGCTGGCGACAAAGGACAACGAGTCGACAATTTTCACCGGCAAAGACCTCACTGGCTGGTCAGGAACTGAAGGCCTGTGGTCTGTCGAAAACGGAGAACTCGTCGGTCGCACAAGTGGACTCAGACGGAACGAATGGATCGTCAGCGACCTGTCCGTCGACAACTTCCATCTGACACTGGAAGTGAAGCTGGTGGACAATGCCGGCAACAGCGGCATTCAGTTTCGCAGCCACGCCAAAGACGGCGAAGTCAGCGGCTACCAGGCCGACATCGGCAAAGGCTGGTGGGGCAAGTTGTACGAAGAACACGGCCGAGCTTTGTTGTGGGACAAGTCCGGCGAGCAGCACGTGAAACTCGGCGACTGGAACACGTACGAAATCATCGCCGAACGCAAACGCATTCGCACGCTGATCAACGGCCAGCTTTGCGTGGATCTGAGTGACCCCGACGGTGCAAAAAACGGCATCATCGCCTTCCAGCTTCACAGCGGCGGAAAAACCGAAGTCCGTTTCCGCAACATCAAACTGAACGTCTTCACACAGGAGATACAAAAGTAGCCATCACGCTCCGCGTGGTGCCAGCAACAGCGCCCGCGCCTCACTTTGCAAACCGCCCCAACAATTATTCCCTCCAACACACCTTCCAATCATCCGTCGTACCTGAACCGAGTTAAGTCCGTCTGCGAATTGCATTTCGTCACGGCGGAGCGTGACGGCTACTATGAAAGCTTCCCATGAAACTGCAGTTCTTTGTCATTACGGCTGTATTGCTTGCCGCGTCAACGTCGACGGCAGCGGACAAGCTGGACATCGTTATTTGTGGCGGCAGGATCGTCGATGGCACAGGCGCGCCTTGGTATGTGGCAGATGTCGGTATTGACGATGCGAAGATTGTTCGGATCGGACACATCGCTGCCGAAGACGGCGAACAGGTCATCGATGCCACCGGGTTGATCGTGGCTCCCGGTTTCATCGACATGATGGGACAAACGGCTTCGCCGATGGTCGAAGATCCCAAAACGGCCATCAACCTGCTGACTCAGGGGATCACCACGATCAACGCGGGTGAAGGCGGTTCGGCCGCTCCGCTTAGTAATGATGAGGGAAAGCACAAAGGCTATACGACCATGGCCGAGTACTTCACTCTGGTCGAATCCAAGGGGCTGCCGGTCAATGTTGTTCAGACCGTGGGGCATACTCAGGTGAGACGCATCGTCTTCGGTGACGCCGACAGACGTCCGTCTGCTGACGAACTCACAAAGATGCAGGACCTTGTGCGAGAAGGAATGGAAGCCGGCGCCATTGGCGTTTCAACCGCGTTGATTTACCCACCCGCCGTCTACGCAGAAACCGAAGAAATCGCGGCCCTCGCCGCGGCCGCCGGTGAATATGGCGGCCGCTATTACACTCATATGCGAAACGAGGGCGACAAGCTGCTGGAGGCGATTGATGAAGCACTTGAGATCGGTCGCCAGGGAAAAACGCCCGTTCATATCTTTCACCTGAAAGCCGCCGGTCGACAGAACTGGGGCAAGATGCAGCTCGCGATCGCCAAAATCAAAGCCGCTCGAGCCGCGGGTGAACAGGTGACAGCGGACATCTATCCTTACGTCAACAATGGTCTTGGCATCGCTGCACTGATCCACCCTCGGCATTTTGGTGAAGGGTACGACAAGCTTCGTCGCCGTTTAGACGATGCGGACCTGCGAGCGGAAATTCGCACAGAGATGGAAACCACCGCCGGCTGGGAGAACTGGTTTCGTCACGCCGGTCACGATTGGAATCGAATCATCATCGGGCGCAGCAACGTTGCTGACTATAAGGAGCTTGATGGTCAGTCGGTCGCTGCGATCGCAAAGGCGACTGATGAAGATCCGTGGGATGTGTTTTTCAAGTTGGTCAAAGCCGGAGCGTTCGCGCTGCCTGAAACGATGACCGACGCCAACAAGATTCTGGCCATGCAGCAGGACTTTGTTTCGTTCTGCACAGACGTTGGGCCTGCGGGAGGAAGTCGTTCTGCGTCGCACCCGCGAGCCTTCGGGGCGTTTCCACGAATGCTGTCAAAGTATGTCCGGGATCTCGGAGCAATCTCGTTGGAACGAGCGGTCGCTCAGGCCAGTGCTGCGGCCGCAAACGATGTGTTGGCCTACGATCGAGGCCGCATTTCCGTCGGACTTGCGGCTGACGTCATCGCGTTTGACTACGACCAGCTAACGGACCACGCCGACTTCGTGAATCCTCACGCCGTGTCGGAAGGCATGAAGCACGTGATCGTGAACGGGGTGAGTGTGCTGAAGGACGGCAAACAAACAGACGCTCGCCCGGGCCGAATTCTCCGTGGCCCTGGTTACAAACGGGAGACGGCTCCGCACAATGTAAAATCGGGCGAGGACGTCGCAGCGTTTGCCAGCTACGACAGGCATATGCATGACTTCATGCAAGAGCACCGAGTTCCCGGCGCTTCCGTCGCCGTCACAGATCAGGGCAAGGTTGTGTTCGCTCGCGGTTACGGTTACGCCGACGTCGCGACTCGCGAACAGGTTGATCCCGAAAGTCTCTTCCGGATTGCGAGCATCTCGAAGCCGATTACGGCAGTGGCGATTTTGCAATTGGTCGAAAAAGGCCAGCTGAAACTCGACGACAAAATTCTTTCGGTGCTAAATCATAGCGATGACATCAAGGCGGCGGGCGACGCATTCGATCCTCGCTGGGAGGACATCTCCATTCGGCATTTGTTGCAGCATCGCGGAGGCTGGGACCGTGGCAAGTCCTTCGACGCGATGTTCAAACCGATCGACTTCGCCAAACAAGTCGGCACTGACGCTCCCGCTGATCAGGCGACCATCATCAAAGCAATGTTCTCGCAGAAACTCGATTTCGATCCGGGCGAACGTTACGCGTATTCCAATTTCGGCTACTGTTTGTTGGGTCGAGTCATCGAAAAACTGACCCACCAATCCTATGAAGACTACGTGAAAGAAAACGTGCTCGCCCCAATCGGCATCACCACGATGCGAATCGGAGCCACGCACTTGCAAGGCCGAGCGAAGAACGAAGTACGCTACTATCAGCCCGGCAAAGGCAAGTCTGTGTTTCAGAAGACTCTGGGTCAGGAAGTCCCGTGGCAATACGGTGCGTGGCATTTGGAGGCAATGGATTCACACGGCGGCTGGATTGCGTCAGCAACGGACCTCGCCAAATTCGCCGCGGCCTTCGACGACCCTCAGCACTGCAAACTACTTTCCGCAGAGAGCATCAAACTGATGTACGAACGACCGCCGGGCTTGGCGGGGCACAAAGAAGACGGTACACCTGAAGATAAGTTCTATTCGCTCGGCTGGATCAATCGCGTCGTTGACGGTGGAAAACTCAATCACTGGCACACGGGTTCACTCAACGGCACCGCGACGATTCTTATCCGCCGACATGACGGCAAGAACTTTGTGGCATTGCTGAACTCGCGAGTCAGTCCGTCATCAGGACATCTCGGCCGAGACATCGATAGCCTGCTGCACAAGGCCGCCAATGACGTCACGGAATGGCCAGACAGTGCTCCCGATTCTGGCGGACACTGATTCTTACGACCGTAACTGCAGCGGAATGTGTTTTCGAAGAACCAATAGGAAACGAACCGTGCGACATATTACATTTCTGATTGTTCTATTGCTTGCCGCCTCGTCATTGCCCGATGCATGTGCTCAGCGTTCGCAACGCAAAATCAGCTGGGTGAACCCGAAGATCGCAAACGTCAAGGGGCTGGAGCACAAAGTGCTGGCCAGCAAGTCGCTCGGTCATGATGTTGGGTACGCCGTCTGGACGCCTCCGAAGTACGACGCAGACGAAGAGGTTCGCTATCCGGTCGTGTACTTCCTGCATGGGGCCGGCGGCACTGAAGCTTCGGATTCCGGTGGGTTCTCATCGCTCGTCGCCAGCGGCATTCGCAATGGCGCATTTCCGGAAGCGATTTGTGTGTTCCCGAACGGCGGGATGAGCGGTTATCGCGGAGAAGTCGAATCGATGATCATTGACGAACTGATTCCGCTGATCGATCGCGACTACCGAACCAAAGCAGAAGCATCCGGGCGAGCACTCGCCGGATTTTCCATGGGCGGGGCGGGTTCCGTGCGGCTGTCGATTCTGCATCCGGAACTGTTTTGTGCGGCTGGCAGCTGGGGCGGCGCTCTTTCGTGGCGTGGCAGCGGTGAAGACAGCCCGTTGCTTCCTGCAGCCAGGACCAGTGCCAAGAAACTGAAGTCAAACAAATTTGCCTTGCTGACAATCAACGGAGATCAGGACCGCCCCGAAGCGTTCGCTCCGCTGAACAAGATACTCAAGCCGCATGAGATTCCGCACAAGGTCGTGACGCTCGACGACACCAAACACAATCTCGGCCACTATTACGAACGGTCGGCCGACACCATGCTGGCGTTTCTGGCAAAACAACTTCGAGGCGACAACGCAGCAGCAACGGCGCCGAAGCGAACTGTGCGAGTACTCACGATTGGCAACAGCTTCGCCGGGAACGCGCGCAAGTATCTGAAGCAGATTGCGGCGGACGGCGGAGTCGACATGGTGATCGGCACCGCCAATCTGGGCGGCTGCACGTTGGAACGGCACGCGGCTTTGGCGAAGCAATCGGCCACGGACCCTGCCAACAAACCGTACACGCGCGTCGTCGGATCGAAACGCAGCAAGCTGAGCCTACAGGAATATCTGGTCGCCGATGAATGGGACTACGTCACGGTTCAGCAGATGAGTGCCCTCAGTTTTAAGCCTGAGACATACCACCCCCACATCGACGAACTGGTCGCCATCATTCGCGAACTCGCACCAAATGCCGAGTTGCTCATTCACGAAACCTGGGCCTACCGGCCGGATTCCGACCTGTTGAAAAAGTGGGGGATGACTCAGGCAGAAATGCACGCTGGCATCGTAAACGCCTACGGCCGCGTCGCAAAGAAATTCGACGCGAAGTTCATTCCCGTCGGTTCGGCATTCAATAAATATCGCACGACGGAAGGACGCAGAGTCGTGGTGCCAGACCCAGGCTACGACTTCGACAACCCTGTTCATCCCCAGCTTCCCGACCAATCAAACTCACTCGTCGTCGGCTGGTACTGGGACACAAAAGGCGAACAACCAAAACTACGCATCGACTTCAAACACGCCAACATCGCTGGCTGCTATCTGGCCGGACTCGTCTGGTACGAAGCTCTCACCGGCAATGACGCTCGTCAAATCGAGTATACGCCGCGTGGTATCAAAGAGGGCGACGAATCGTTTCTTCGCGAAGTTGCTCACTCGGTTTCGTTTAGCCGACACAGCGAACAAGCCAACTAATTGTGTTGATGATCTGCGTATTCGACGGACTCTATCTATGCCCTTGGTGAAATTCTTCGCTGCAGTCCTTGCTTTGGCTACGCTGCCGACTGATGCGGCAGAAATCCGAGTTGTGCCCACCTTTGAATGCGCGGGTCTGTATTGGAAAGCATCCGGCGGCGCGGACGATGTCAAATGCGACGTGCGGTACCGTGAATTGTCCGCAGCATAATGGAAAACCGGTTTCCCACTGTGGTTTGACGGGCGTGAGCATGAAAGGGGCGGTGAGTACCGCGGCAGCATTGTTCACTTAAAGCCCGGAACGTCCTACGAAGTTGAGCTCCGCGCAGGATCAGAGACTTCGCGGACGACTTTCGAAACCTGGTCTGAGAAGTTTTCAGTCGGCGAAACGCGCACCGTCCCAGCCGAATCACAACATCCGCTGGTCATTCGCGATTCCGGTTCCGCCGACGGTTACCTCGTTTTTCAACCGGGCAAAGACCCCTCGGCAACGATTGATGTCAGAAACCAGGCCGCGAACTGCATCCGCATTGAAGACGCCTCCCACATTATCATTCGCGGCCTCAACTTGCGGAATGCGGCAACTCATGCCATCGAACTTGTTGGCGACGTTCATGACATTGTCATCGAAGATTGCGACATCAGTGGTTGGGGGCGAATTGAAGCGGATGGTTGGGGCCGCAATTGTGACTCCGCCGTGTTCTCACGCAGCCGATCCGCCACGAGAATCATCGTTCAGAATAACCAAATCCATCATCCGCGAGGTGACTCCAACAATTGGACCGAACACCGTCCCACGCAGCGTGATCCTGCGAACCACCACCCCATCGGACCGCAAGCAATCTTTTTTGCCGAGAGCCTGGGCAATCATGTCATCCGCCACAACACGGTCTATTCCGACGACGACCACCAGTTCAACGACATTTTTGGCGCTGCCGAAAACTACAGTACCAAAGGGTTTCCCAACTGCGATTCAGACATCTATGGCAACCGGCTGAGCCATTGCTGGGACGACGCTATCGAATCCGAAGGTGCCAACTGCAACGTCCGGATTTGGGGAAATCACACCGACAAGACAATGGTTCACGTCGCCACGGCAACCACATCCGTCGGTCCGCTTTACATTTGGCGTAACGTCGCTGGCGAGACACGCCAAAGTCATGGAGCTGACTCAGACAACATGAAGCGCGGCGGGTTTCTGAAGACCAGCGACCGAATGGGTGGTGGCAGGATCTATCTGTTTCACAACACTCTGCTGCAGCCAAAGCCACCGCAGGGATTTCGAAACACTCTGGGAGCACAAATCGGGATGGGGCACGGCGGTGCGATGAGTAACACTGTCAGCCGCAACAACATCTTTCACACGTCGGCACGCGGTGGACCATTCAACGACCGAACCAACGATCCGTCGGGAGACTACGACTACGATCTCTACAACGGGCGGCTGCTGATTTCGTCGCACGAGCAACATGGAATTCCTGGCGTTCCGACCTATGCCCCACTTGCGGACCGTTCAGAAACTAAACTGCCGTTCGTGCTGTCCGCATCAAGTCCCGGCGTCGACGCTGGCGTAGAGTTACCGAACTTCAACGACGGCTATACCGGCAAAGCCCCAGACATCGGCGCCCACGAACGCGGCTTGCCCATTCCAACATTCGGCGCAATGTGGATACCGTCACCGGCACGGCGATAGGCGGCTTCGCCGAGGCCCGTCTGAGGTGGATATGCTGCTCTCTGCAACTGTGAACAGACTGGCGGGCAAGGTAGACTCGGCTTGCCCCTTCTGTTTCCATCTGGATTCAGAGAACCAAACAACTGCGGGCGTCTCAATTGCTTAGAAAGCCAGTAGCCTTCCTTACCCGCGCTGGATCAAGTGAATGGAACGGGACCGCACCTCATCTTTTCCAGATTCCGGACAAGTACATCCTTCCCGCAATGTGAAAGTCGAGCAAATGGACCGAAGGCAATTCCTCGCAGCGTCACCGATTGTGATCGGTGCTGGTGCGTCTGTCGCTTCCGCACAGGATTATTCTGACTACACCAAAGATCCGCGGCCCGATGTTCCGGAAGGTACTTGCACGGCGGGGTCTCTGGACGGCGAAGTCTTCGCGGGGCCGCCGGTTGTGTCCGGGCCGGGATCAGACTGTGTGTTTATCCTTCAGCCGCTGCAACGCACAGCGACCGGCCATCTGGAATACGCCGTTGAAGATGGGGAATGGAACCGAGTCGAAGCGTTGCACGCCGGCATGCGTCCGATGTCTGAGCATGTGCTGAAGTTTCGCTTGCCTTTGCTGCCGGCGGGGAAGCGGATTCGCTATCGCGTCGTCGCGCATACGATTGGCTGGATAAAGGTTCGACAGTTTTATCACGGCGTAATGCAGGCCGGAAAACCTCAGACGAGTTCAGAACGAGCATTCAATTCTCTGAACCCGGCCGCAGAATCAACAAGCTTCGCGGTGTGGAATGACACCCACGAAAACGACGAAACGATCGCAGCGTTGCAGAAGCAGACAACGGAACTGAAACCGGACTTCCTGCTGTGGAATGGCGATCAATCCAACGATTGTCACTTCGAGCGCGATATGTCAGGACAGTTCCTGACTCCTTCAGGCCTCGCAATCGCAGACCAAAGGCCGCTCGCCTACGTGCGTGGCAACCACGAATGCCGTGGCCCCGCCGCATGGTCGTTGCCGGAATTCACAGGTTCGCAGAACGATGAATTCTACTACGGCTTCCGCAGTGGACCGATTGCGGCGTTGGTTATGGATACGGGCGAAGACAAAGCGGACAGTCACCAGGCCTTCGGTGGCACAGCGGCGTACGCAAACATGCAGCAGGCACAGGCCGAGTGGCTCAAGCAGATCGTGAAAGAAGACTGGTTCAAATCGGCGCCGCATAAGATTCTGTTCTGTCATATTCCGTTGTGGATCAGGCGGCAGAAGCCCGGTGTATTTGGGGGCCATAGTCTGTGTCGAAAGCTTTGGTCACCAACATTGATTGATGCCGGAATCAAGTTGGTGATTTCGGGGCACACCCACACGCACCATTGGATGCCGATTCGTGACGATCAACCCGTCGCACAACTCATCGGCGGCGGACCAAATCCTGCATCAGCCACTCTGATTCATGGGACAGCCGACGCCAAAGAAATTAGACTCCGAGTGTTAAAACTGGATGGGACCTCCGCAGCCGATATCCGTTTGCCCGCGTAATTGGATAGCCACCTATGATGACTATAAGAAATCTCGTATCGCATTGGCCAAAATTGGTCACGTCACTGTTGTTATGCCTGTTTGTGCAGAGCAGTTGCCTTGGCGAAACTCATGACATCAAGGTCGCGATCGCGCAGATCCATTGCATTGACAGTGATCGCGACGGCAATCTTGTTCGCATTGAGAGTGCAATCGTTGATGCCGCGAACCAGGGGGCTCAGATCGTTTGCTTTCCGGAAACATCGCTCTATGGCTGGGTGAATCCGGAAGCTCATACGCTTGCCCAGCCCATTCCGGGTAAGGACTTCGAAGCTCTCGCCGCGTTGGCGAAACGATACAAGGTGTATCTATCGATTGGGTTGGCAGAGAAGGAGGCCGACCGGACCTTCGACGCTGCAGTCTTGATTGATGACGGCGGAAAACTGCTTATCAAACATCGCAAGATCAACACGCTCACGCATCTAATGTCGCCGCCTTACACTCGGGGCAGTGAAGTCAAGACGGTGGAGACGAAATTTGGTCGAATCGGACTACTGATTTGTGCGGATACCTTTGAGGCGTCAGTCGTCGATCGGATGCAACAACAGCGACCAGAACTTTTGCTGGTGCCCTACGGCTGGGCTGCCAACAAACAGGATTGGCCCAAGCATGGGCTCAGTCTGAAAGCCACCATCGCATCCGCCGCGAAGAAGATCGGTTGCCCAATTGTCGGCACTAACCTTGTTGGCTGCATCAGCCAAGGGCCATGGCAAGGCATGATTTATGGCGGTCAAAGTTACGCTACGGACCAGGCCGGTGACGTGATCGCTCAAGGAAAAGATCGTGACCGTGACATTGTCGTTTTTTCCGTCACGGTAACAACAACGCCGCGATAGCCGAGACATTGTCGCAGTCGATCGCTGACGCTGTTTGTTGCACTCAACCTTCGCAAGTGACGCGGAGCGATGGCGATGGCCGGAATCCAGGACGTTGCACTGCGAAGCGGTTTCTATTGTGTTACACCGAAGGGCAGGTCATCTTCCGTGACGGTTCGAACTGCCAGGTCTCCATAGACGGCTCGCCAGGTCTCGCCGATTCGTGTTTGATACCAGCAAACGAGACTGTCTGCCTGGCCGAATTTCACGCCGGAGCCGACGTAGCGAAAACTATCCGGCACGACGTTGTCACTAATGAAGCGTTTCAGTGCAGGTTGATAGATTTGCCGGTAGCGGATCTTGTCAATCACCGCGATCAATGCATTTGCTTCCTTGCTACGAGCGTTCTCATCGGCAGTCCACTCCAGATTCAACTTTTTTTCGTCATAAAGCGCGAATGGAGAATCTGCAAACTGACCATCATGAAAACGCACCGCCGCCTTCAGAAATGCAAGCATTTCCTCTTCAGTCACAGTAGGATGTGCAATGGTTTCAAGTTCAAATCCCTGCGGAACATCCAGGCTGAAATCCGCATTCTGCAACCGTGGTGCAAGGTTGATTTCATGCGTTAAGGCCGCAATTGGTTCAATGCGATACCACGCCTTTCCAGATTTCTGAACCTGGCTTTCAAGTTCCGCCCTGGTAGACGAAGGGTCATTCGGCCCCCAGATGCCGACCAGCTGCTTTGTGTTCCGGTCAAGATACAGTTCGTGTTGACTTGATTTTCCGCGTTCAACATCCTGCGTGACCACGCGAACAACGTTCGCTTTCAGGTTGTCAATTTCGGCCTCACCTCCGAGCGAAATCGACTTAACTCGCGTGCTGTCATTCAGGTTCCTCTTCCTCAACTCGTCACCCACCCATGCAAACGGACCTCGGGGGTCGTGGTGGTGGTCGGAAGTTTTTAGGATCGCCTTCTTCTCTTTCATTAGCAGTTCCAATGTTCGATTCACGCTGTAGTCAGTAATGTGAATGGAAATGACTTCGCCTGCAGAATTCATTCTTGTTTCGCGCAACTGATTCGGATGCCGATACGCCCACTGTTGACGTTCTTTTTTAATCCAACTTTCCTTTCCATCCTTGCTGGAAATGCGGGTGTAAAAGGTGGTTGCCCAACTGATTTCACGAACGCGATCAACACCGGGAATCTCCTCGGCAAACAAAACTGACGACGGGGAATTTCCGCCGTAATTCAGCCAGGTCATAATCCCTGTCATTAACAAAGCGGCTGTTGTTAGTTTCATGATGGTCACTATTGGTCTCCGTCTTGTTGAGGTTTCGTCGCGTGCCAGTGAATGAATTGTGGGCTTGCACTGCAGAGCACGCACTGCTTCCGGGTAGTTGTCACACCACGCATTAAAGTTGGGTTCGGCGGGCGTCCCGAGTTTTGAACGCAGACGCTCTTCCCATTCTCCATCGTGTACGGTCATTTCAATTTCCTCGGCTTTCGAGTTTGAATGGCTGTTTCGGCTGTCTCTTCGTCCGGGGCAAGGATGACAGACAACTTGGCGCGGGCCCTTTGAAGACGGCCGTGAATCGCTTGAGGTGTAAGTTCGAGAACGTTGGCGATTTCGATGTAAGTCAAGCCGCTGAAGTAGTGCAGCAAAACGATCTCTCGAGATGTGCCGTCAATAAGTGCCAGTGCTTCAGCAACATCCTGCTTCAGGCTCGCACCATTGGCGGGTGCCTGACAGTCAGCCAATAGCGACTCATGTGTCGGTTGACCGTTCGCCACCCGGTATGCCGTTCGTCGACAAATTGTCGCCAACCACTGTGGAAACCGATTCTTGTCCTGCAACTTCGCCAGCGATTGGCAGGCGGTTGAAAAAGCCTCCTGCGCGACATCTTCCGCCAGATGGGCGTCCATGACCCGACTTCGTGCGATCCCAACCGCCATTCGATAATGACGTTCGTACAATCGCCCAAAACTGGCCAGGTCTCCCTGCTGAGCAGCTTCAACAAGTTGACTATTAGATAGCTGCGAGATGTGATCGAGCTCCACAAGTGGGCAAACTGTTGCGTGTCATCAAACTAGTGTCATTCCAACGACGAAAATGAGCGCAAGAAAGTGGTCTTTTTGGCACAGTAGCGTCTGATGCACACGAATGTCGGAAAACTGCGGCGCCACACCGTTCTTTGGCAACCCCACCAACAACGATGTGGCGACGAATCGACCAGCCAATCAGCGAACCCATTGATAGCCACCACGGACAGTTCGAAATGAGAAGCCTCTTCATTCTGGTGGCAATTTCAGTATTTGCCATCTCCAGCGAACAATCGAATGCCCAACAGTAACCGACGACAGCCGCAGCGATTAAAGGCGCTCTCTCTGCGACGGATCAAGTTCGACTCGCGAAGTTATTGGAGCAATCAAAGGGCAACTTTGTTATTCCGGCGGGCACGTATGAGTTCGGCGGGACGCTTGAAGTCGATCTCACCAAATTCGGCGCGTTGTCGTTGCGAACTGACGGGCCGGTGACGATCAAGATGAAAGCGGCTGGCCCCGCGATTCGCATCACGGGGAGCCTTATTGGTCGAGCTCACCCCGAACAGATCAAGGAACACACCTGGCTGGAACGCTTGCCGTTGATCGACGGCATTGAAGGGAAAAGTATTCGGGACATCACGGCAACGCATCGGCAAGTTGAACCGATTGTAGATAGCCTCAAAGGCTCGATGCGAAAAGAATGGCGATGGCTGCGTGACAACAGGGACGGATGGAAGCTAACCAACCGAGGTCTGCAGGTGCTGATCGAACCGGGCAACGTGTGGGGCAAGGACAACAATGCGAAGAATGTCCTGCTGCACCCGATTCCCGATGCGTGGCAGGAATCGGCCGACGTCAGCGTCCAACTGGAACAGCACCCGAAGAAGCGCTGGGAACAAACGAATCTGGTTTGGTACTACAGCGATTCGATGGGGGTGAAGATTGGGTTGGAACTGGAACATGGCAAAACTAACATCGTGGTGGGGCACGAATCCGGCGATCGCACTCGCACCATCGCTATCGTCCCCTATCCCGACAAAACGGTACAGCTACGTTTCGTAGTGGAAGGCTTGAAACTTCGCGGTTTCTATCGCAAGCCCGGCGCGACGGACTGGACAGAGCTTGGGACCACCAACCTTCCGGCCGATTCAGCAACGCCTCCACCAAAAGTCAGTCTGCAATTCTACTTGGGCGAAGCGAACTCCAATCGCTGGGCGACCGTCAGCAACTTCAAGATGCTTCAGACCGCTCGTTGATCATATGCGACCGTGGTTGAGCAATTGAACGGGCTTCCACTATGAACGGCGTGAGCATAATGGAACGCCGTTTCCATGAGACACCTATTTACGAGACACCTTTAGCAGCGCTCCGGTGCCGCCTTGAAACTTCTTGTCCACCACCCATGCGTTGCGCAGTAAGACGTACAGGCTGCCGTCTACGCCAAACCGAATGTCCACAGGACGACGAACGCCGGCCAGTAAATCGTGAGATTTCTCAGGTGACTCGGGATCGATGTACTTCACCCATCCCCGAACGAAGTCTGCAAAAAAGTATTTACTGCGATACTGCTCGGGCCAGTTGCTTGAAGAGCTACAAAAGTCACCGCCGTTAATGGAACTCTGCGGATAGATGTGAATTGGACCAGTGATGCCTTCCTGATCAGTCGGGCCGTGGTCGATATCGGGCCAGCCATAGTTCGCTCCGGCAATGCCTCGGTTGATTTCTTCAAACTTACCGCCGACGTCGTTGATGAACATCACACCCGATTCACTGAAGCCGAAGGTAAACGGATTACGGCACCCCATTGCCCAAATGGCTTGATACCTGCCTTGGGTTTTGTTGATGAATGGGTTGTCTTTCGGAATGGAACCATCCGAATTCAGTCGCAGGATTTTTCCCTGAAACGCATCCATCCGTTGCGAGGGCTCTCCGGCCGTTTGTTCGCCAAGGCCCACATACAGCTTTCCGTCCGAGCCAAAGTGAATGCCTCCGCCCTGATGGCCGGCCGGCACTTTGCCACCAAACTTGCTTTGGTCATCGCCGCGAAACAGGATCTCTTCACTTCCAGGGACAGCCACATCGCCGTCCGCGCGGAACCGGCTGATACGATGGTGCGTGTGCGGTTTATCCGTGACATAGACGACGTAGACGTACGGATCAGTCGGGAATTTTGGCGACACTGTTACGCCGATGAGTCCGCGTTCCCAGTTCATTTCGACGGGAACTGTGACGAAGGGTTGCGGTAGCAAGCCACTGATTCCGACCGAGCGGTCATCGCTTGCGGATGCGGCGATCTCAGTACCATCCTTGATGATACGCAGCGTTCCGCCCTGTTCGCATATGAAAATGCGACCGTCCGGTGCGACCTCCATCGCGACAGCACCGGAAAGTCCGGTCGCAATCGTTGTCAACTGGAAACCGTCGGCCAGTTTTAGTGGCCCGGAGACTCCACTGCCCGGCTTGCCGCTGCCTCGGCCCAGTGTTTCAAGATAGGTGACAAGATCGACGAATTCCTGGCGGCTTAGAGACTTCTGCAATCCCGCTGGCATGATCGACGTCTTCGAGACTTTCGTTTCTTCGATGTCTGCTTTGGCGATGCGGATGCGTTTGTTGTTCGAATCCAGCAACGTGATGTGAGTGTTGTCGCTTTCCCGGGCGACACCGCTCGTGGCTTTACCATCGCTGGTGAGCACGGTCGTTGTTTCGTATCCGTAGCCAATTTGTCGTGACGGGTACAGCAGCGCATCGATCAAATGCGGGCGGTCGTATTTGTTCCCGACGCTGGTCAGGTCGGGGCCCACTTGCCCACCTTTTTTGTCAATGCGATGGCAAACGGAACACTTGGTCCGCTGATCAGTGAATAGTTTTGCGCCGGCTGCGGCGTCTCCTTTTTGAGTCAAAGCGAACGACACAAGGTTGGCGGTCTTTACGGAGTCGGCGGCGGCTGTGGCAGCGGAAATCGTGCCGCTGTTCTTTTCCACAAACGGACCGACAGCGGAGTGCTGCGTCGATTCCACAAAGCCAATCGTAAAGCTCTGCGGAACTGTGTTCAGGTGCTTCTGCATACCGGATCTCCCGAACCCAAACACGGTCATCTGTTTATCCATTTGGTAGAAATGATCCGGGTGAGAATCACCTTCCGCATGACTTAGCACCAACATCCGCTCGGAATTCTCATCGCCGAATGCAATCCACTCGGTACCAGCCGTTTCAGTCAGATCGGCGTCATGTTTCTCCGCCATCGGGCGTTTCTTCTTGTCTGCGGCGGTCATCCACCAGTCGGAATCGTCGTACTGTCCGCCGGGCGTGCCTTCGTACAGTACCCAATAGTTATGTCCGTCAGGCTTCTTTGTCATCGTGAAAGTACAGGCGGTCGGTGTAAACGTGTAACGGCCTGCCCATAAGCCGTTGTCCGATTCCGCTGAAATGACAATCCGGTCATGCGCCCTTTGAATGACTTTCGTCACACATGGATCTGTGCCCGAATTGCGAGCATGAAAGTAACTGCCCGCTTCCTTAAACACAGCATTTGGAAAACCTCGGTACTCACCCGCGGCACCGGAACCGCGTTTCGAATGAAAACTGAGCCAGTCCTTGCCATCGCGATCAATCATGCTGGCCAGGCCAGCTCCAACCTTATCCAGGTAGTACGTCGCGGCTGGTGTTTTGATGCGGTAGCAATTCAGCGAATGGAGTTCAACATCGTCGATTGAGAGTTGCTCGGCAGGTTCCACGGAATTTTGCTCACCAGCCGTGGCAACGGCCTGGCTGCGATATCTGATCATCAACGCAGGTCCAGGCAGCATGACCTCAATACCGTGATGCGTGGTGTCGGATCGCAAAACGATCTTGTTCTTTCCGCGACGCAATAGCTTTGGATCAACGGCGATACGCGAGTAAACTGTTTTGTGGTCGCTGCCCTCTGCGACCGGGAAGTGTTTCCCATTCAATGTAAAGTACTCACTAACTTCCCCAGCGCCGCCAGTCCAGGTGACAACATTCAGTTCGGCGGACGTGATTTCACTCGGATCAACATCAATGTCGATAGTGCATTCCTTTGCCTGGTTGTCCCGCGACCAAAACGGATGCGGAAGGTCGTCAGAAGTAAAAAGACGAACCTTCTCGTTATCACGTGGCTCAATGGAGAAGCTGCCGCTCGTCGGCGTGCGATATCGAAGATTGGCAGCATCCTTAAGTTCAACGATTGCACAAAAAGTGACTCGGTTTTGTGCAGGCAGCATGGCTGTTGAGAAAGTCGTCGACCAACCGTCACCGTTTTGAATCATCCGGTGCTGGTTGGAGGACACCAGGTTGCTCTGCCAGTCGGTGCGCCATCCGTCACCATCTGCATCGTAGCCAAAATACCGGGCCTCATATTTCACATTGGCGATATGATCGCGGAACGATTCGGCAACATCCAAATGCAATGCAAAACCTTCGCCGTCACCATCCAACGGAATCACGCGAAGGCGTGCATCAAAGTCGCCCAGACCCGCCTCGACTAACTGTTTATCATCTTTTGGCAGCCCAATTCGCAATGTCGCCCGATCAACGATGTAGTGGCCCCAGAACGTGTCGCCGGTGTCGCATGCGAACTGCAGAGAGTTATAACCGTTCACCAGATCCATAGGGCGGAGATTGAACGACGGATACTGATGTGTGCAATTGTGCTTTGCCGATCCAACTTCAGGAAACAGATACGTGCTGCGGCCGTTCACAGTGACTCGCTTATTTTCCGTCCCGGGATGCCCACCCCAGATCTCCAAATCCAGATCCGCTCGCCGAATCTTTCGCAGATCTTCTTCGATTTTGATGCGAGCCATTCCGCTTGATCGAGGTTCATTGCGCGACGCAAACCTGGGGTGCGTCGAGACTTCAGCACCGTTTACTCGCAGCTGTCGGTTATTGAAGCTCGGATTGGCGTGTTCGTTACCAGCCTGGTACCGATACAGACGCTCAAAACCTGATTCATCAATCGCCTCGTACACCAATTTTCGAAAGCCATCACGGATTGTGAGATGATCATTGGGGAACAGTTGTGTCATCAGGACGCCGACAAGTTCTTCCTGCGGATCGACCCAGAAGTACGTATTGAAAATGCCGCCCCAGGAAAAACTACCGGCGGACATTTCGTCTGTGCCTGCGCCACGATCAGTGACGATACCAAACCCGAATCCGAATCCGTCGCCGTGCCCGGGAAGGTAAATCTTCATCTCCCCGATCTGGTTTTGAGTCATCATCGCAACCGTTTCGCGCTTGAGTACTCGAACGCCGTCGAGTTCTCCACCTCGCAATAGCATATGCAGGAAACGCATGTAGTCGGACGCTGTGGAAACTAATCCCCCCCCGCCGGAATAGAATCGGCCAGGCAGGATGCAGTAGTCGGCAGAGAATCTGAAAAAGCCAGATCGCACCGGTTCTGAGCCAACAGGCTGCAACATTTTGTCCTCGCCAGTGGTGAACAGTCCAGCCACCCGAGACTGCTTGTCCGCCGGGACATAAAAATACGTATCACGCATTTTCAATGGACGAAAGAACCGCTCGCGGAAGAACTGATCCAGCGTGAGGCCCGATACGACTTCGACGACGCGGCCCAGCACGTCGGTGGACACGCCGTAGTCCCACGCCGTTCCGGGATGGAATTTGAGTGGCACTTTCGCAATTCGCTGGACTCGATCTCCCATCGTTTCCGACGTTGGTTCAAACAAGTTGGGAATCTCGTGTTGCTCATAGATGGCGTCCAGATTCTTTGGACCGAACCAGCCGTAGGTCAGCCCCGAACGATGCGTTAGCAAGTCATGAATCGTAGGTACCGATACTTGTGAACGATCCTCAACCGTGGTTGCGGCATCAACGTCTTGCAATAATCGCGGAGTTGAGAACTCAGGCAAGTATTTAGGGAGCGGATCGTCCAGTGAGAGTTCACCGTCTTCGATCAGACTCATAACCGCCGCGCTCGTGATTGCCTTTGTCATTGAGGCGATCCGGAACAGCGAATCCGTTTGCAACGGCTTATCGGAAGCCAGATCACTCTGGCCGACGGCCTGCAGGTAGGCAACTCGACCATGTCGAGAAACCGCCGCAACGGCACCGGCAACCCGACCATCGTCGACTTCACGCTGCAGGTAGGCCGTAATGCTCTGCAACTTCTCAGACGACAGGCCAATTTCCCCCGGCGGAGACATTGGTGACTGGGCGACGGCAGCCGCAGGAAGCAAAGCGAGCGATGCAAGAACAATAAGACGAGACATATCTGCTTCTTTAAGGACGTAAGGCTTGCCGTCGAAACATTCAAATCAACGAACCATCAGGTGATAATCGATAGACCCGCTACTTCAACTCCCGAATCCGTATGTTCTTCATTTCAATTTTCAATGGCGGCCCAGCGTGCAACTGCCATGCAATCAACCCGGACTTTTTTGCGTTCTGTTCGTCTTCATCAATGCCGACGGACATCACGTGCCCGTTGATGATGTGCATGGAGACGTTTCCTTTCGCGATCACAATGTAGTCGTTCCAGTCATCACGACGGATATGCTTTTCAAGAGCTTCGTTTGAGCCAACGGTCGCAATTTTTTCGATGTGTGGGTTCTTTGAATTCTCTTTGTTGGTGCGAACGACCACGACGTCGCCTCGCTGGCCCAAAAACATCCGGCCGTTTTCTTCAAAGAACATGCCAGAGAACCTGTCTTTGCCGTCATGTATCTTGTCTTCAAAGTCTGCCTGCAATCCTTTGACCACCCACTTACTCACCAACTGGCTGCGGTATTGCACTCCAGAATTTCCGCCGTTCACGCGATACGAAAACCGCAGCTCGAAGTCGCCGTACTCCTTTTTTGCCATCACAAGAAACGTGTTCTTCTTGGTTGTGACGTCTTTGGTTGTCTGGCCGATGAGCACGCCGTTTTCTGCTCGCCAGAATCGACTATCGCCTTCCCACCCATCAAGCGTCGTCCCGTCGAAGAGCGGCGTGAATTCGACAGCGTCTGAATTACTCTGCGGCTTGCCGTCCTCAGCAAAAGAAACACTGCACGTGCAACAAACTGCTAACAAAGAAAGACAGATTCTCATCGTCAACCACTCCCAATCAGTGTCTCACAACAGCAGGCGATCTTAGTCGAGATCGTCTGCAACTTAGGAATACGCCACCGAGGTCAATGATAGCCACCTGGTACAATACATCCGGGCAGTACGTTGCAGCTTTTGGGCATCCGGTGACCTGCAGGGATAAACGCAGCGCGATTTGCGGAGAGATCGGGTAAAATTGTCATTGCACTCGGCTTATCGAGCGCGACCAGACATTCCGTTCAATTGAACAATACTGCTCATCATGAAGAACATCCCGCAGCCCTTCGCATCACCTCAACGCGCTGACGAATCGATCCGAGTGATTGCGATCGATGAAAGCTATGCGGGCTGCTCGTGGCATTTTCACCCAGAGCTACAGCTTTGCCATGTGGAAGCCGGACGAGGCCAAAGATTGATCGGTGATCGGCTGTGCGAAATTGAGCATGGTGAAGTTATTTTGCTTGGCTCCAACTTGCCCCATGTCTGGCGATACGAATCGTGTGCTGCTGGTCACATCAAAGCCAACGTGGTTCACTTTGATGCTGCGGTACTTGGGAGCGACTGGCTGGACCGTCCCGAGCTATGCGATGTCCGATTGCTGCTGACAAGAGCTTCGCAGGGCCTGCAAGCCGAAGGTGAACTCAAATATCAACTGGCACAGCGGATCGCGCAGCTTGCGACGATGAAGGGCTTGCCCCGCATTATTAGTCTGCTGGAACTTTTGCACATGATGGCTGAGTCACGCGACCTGAAAACAATCTGCAGTACAGGCTACCAACCAGTCGCTGCGCAGCTTGACGTTGCACGGCTTCGCCGCGCCTGCGACTTCATTAATGATCACGTAAACGAAGAACTCACACGCGATGCGGCCGCCGAAGTCGTTCACATGAGCGGTAGTGGCTTCAGCCGATTTTTTAAGTCGCACACCGGTATGTCATTTCAAGAATTCGTTGCCGACGTTCGCATCAGCCGTGCTTGCCAGTTATTGGTGACCAGCGAAATGAGCATTACGGAAATCGCCTTTGCATGTGGCTTTAACGAATTGACAACCTTCAACCGCACATTCAGGAAGTATCGCGACACGACGCCGTCAAAGTATCGGTCGATGGTCAATGCCGTCCAGCACAAATAGATTGCTGTGAATTTTCACGAATAGCCCACAAGCGCTTCGAAGAAGGTCAGGTAAAACGGAGTCGCTGAAATTTGCCGGTGTGATGGAGAATTGCGTCAACGCCAAGGTGTGTCTTGACACCTCGCGCGAGATGTCAATCACATGGTGCAACGGCCTTTCCGGGCAATAGATGTTTGGTGTTCTGCGATTTCAGCTGAGTCCCGTCCGACCAGCAACGTTAAACGCGTTCGAGTTCGGACATGCTTCCTGAACTGCTACTGAAGGCGTCGGTTTCGATGCCCATTTGCTGCAACATCGTTACGAAGAGGTTGCACAGAGGTTTATTGCGGTCGTGTCTGAAGGCGAGGTGCTGACCATGTTTGAAACCGCCGCCGGCGAGCAGGATTGGAAGGTTGGTGTTGTCGTGCGTATTTGCATCGCCCATGTTACTTCCGAATAACACCATGGTACGGTCGAGTAGTCGATCCGTTCCGTCTTTCGTTTCTGCTAGTTGGCCCAACAGTTTGCCAAGCAAAGCCATCTGCTGACGGTCGGCGTCTTCGAGTTGCTGAACTTTGTTGTCAGCCTGCCCGTGATGACTGAGATTGTGGTAGCCATCGGTTGTGCTTTGATCGGAATGCAGCTTGAAGACGGGAGTCGCAAACGCGTCGACCATCAATGTGACAATGCGCGTCGAATCCGATTCCAGCGCCAACCTCGCCATTGACAGCATCAGGTCAAACTTTTCGAAGAACAGTTTGTTGTCGCGAATGTCGTCGGGTACCGGTTGATCAGTCTTTGGCTTGGGACGCAGTTCCCACTGGCGAGCCGAATGCAGGCGTTCTTCCATCTCCCGAACGGACGTCAGGTACTGATCGAGTCTTGATTGATCATCGCGGCTGATCTTGCGACGAAACTGCCGAGTATCATCCAGGAGTGTGTCGAGAATACTTCCGCGTTCGCCCAGGTGATGCAGTTGTCGCTGAACCGCAGCCGCGTCACCCTGAACGAACATCTTTCGAAACAACGCCGACGCACGATCTTCAGCCGGCAACAAAACACCATCGCGTGTCCACGACAGGCTGCGATTGGCTTTGTCGATGTTCACGCCAAGATTCAGTGTCGGGAAGCGAGTTACCGGACCCAGTTGCTCAGCCGCGAACTGATCGAGCGAAATTGTGTTGCGGAAGCCGCTCTTGGTCGGACCGCGGGCCGCTGTCAGAAAACAGTTTTCCGTACTGTGCCCGCCATCGACGTCGGGATGCGAGAGACCGCTGAGGACGGTGAAGGCGTTCCGAAATGTCGACAGTTCAGCAAGGTAAGGGGAAAGCTGATAATCGCGTCCGGTATCCTCGGGGAAGAACGGTTTTGGCAACACACCAAGATTATTCGAAATCAGCAGCATCCGCCGTGGCGGATTGGTTTCCGGTTCATTGCCACAGGCCGACCGCAAACTACTTAGCAGCGGCAGCGCAAGCGTAACTCCGGCACCGCGAAGCAATCGACGGCGATTAAGTTGTTGGGGACGTATCATGGATTGTCTTGCGTTCCAAGGAAGATCGAACTTCGTACTAGCGCGTGAAGCAAGTCCCTTGTGCGATAGCGATTCCCTTCGCACTGATCGAGAATTGATTCGATCACTTTGCGATCTGCAAATCGCACCGGCGTTCCGGTTGCATAAACAGTGAACTGATGCAAAAGGTTCCGCGCCAGTGGGCGTGGATCGACCGCAAGAATAGCCTTCAATTCGTGGATGTTTTGAAATCTGCGTCCGTCCAGCAACTGGCCGCTGGCATCGACGGCTTCGGAACGCGCGTAGGCGAAGTCGTGACCGGCGCGGTCGATTCCCGTGACCCGCTCTCCAGCTTCAAGGCTTCGATAATGCGTTCGCCAGCCGCCGAGGATATCAAAGTTTTCCAAAGCCAGTGCAACCGGATCGAACCTCGCATGGCATCCGGCGCAGGATACTGAATTCGTGTGCAAGGCCAGCAGTTCGCGAATCGTTTTTGCACCACGGATGTCAGGTTCGACGGCGGGAACGCTGGCCGGTGGAGGAGGCGGCGCCTGGCCGAGCAGCCGTTCCATGATCCACGCACCACGGATGACGGGCGACGTTGAAGTTCCGTTGGAAGTGACCTTTAGAATTGCCGCCTGCGTTAACAGTCCGCAATAAGGGCTGTCTTCGGGCAAAGTGACTTTCTGCAGTTCGGAACCTGAGACTCGTTCCAGGCCGTAATGTCGCGTCAGTCGATCATTCACGTAGGCAAAGTCCGCATCGACGAACACGCTGGCCGGCAGGTTGTCACGAATCATCGCATTGAAGAATGTGCGAGTTTCGCGTTCTGCGGATTCAATCAGGTAGTCATCGAAGCGATATTCAGGATGCAGCCGAATGTCTGGTTCATCGCGACGGATATGTCTTAGGTTGAGCCAGTAGTCGGTGAAGTTTTGAGGTCCATCCGGGATTATTGTGGGTAGAGGTCGAGTCCTCCGCAGTAGAAGAGGATGGCGGTTTTGAAGTTGTCGCGGTTTCGGTATCCGCCGACTCTTCGTTTGATGGCCATGATTTTGCTGTTCATTCCTTCGGCGACGGCGTTTGTGATTCCGTGAGTGCAGTAGCTCACCACATTGGCTAAGCGTTCTTTGATCGTGCGAGCGACTTTCTTCATTGGCTCCAGCTTTGTGTGGATGACTCGCTTGTACCAGTCATTGAAGAACGTCGTGGCCTCTGCCGGAGTGTCATGAACCCAGAGGTCTCGCAGCATCTCCTTGTAGGCCCACGCTTTGCCCGTGAGTAACTCTGCCTTCCATGCGGCATCAAAGCGTTCCTGCTGTTTTTCGCTGAGATTCTCCTGGCCTGAAAGCCACAGATACCGAGTTCCCGTCAATCGATCATCGCCTTCGGCGCGAAGCTTCTTCTGCTCCGACCGACGGACCTTGTCGACGGCTTCGGTTGCCAGCTTCATGATGTGAAAGCGGTCGTGCACAATCTTCTGTTCGGCCAATGCAATGTTGCCTTTGGTGCTCTTGACGTATGCGGCACTCATGTCCATCGCAACCGCCTCCACAGACTGCTTTTCACTGTCGGAAAGCTGATCGAAACAGGCATCAGCGGCTGCCGTGTCATGACCATCGGAAATCGCTTCGACAGTGCTCTTGTCCAAGTCATAGATCAGCGTGACGTAGTTGTGTCGTTTTCGAAAGGCTTTCTCGTCGATGCCGATTCGAGGGAGGTTCTTCGATTGTTTGCGATCCTTCCCGCGAGCCACCGCCTTCTGCAGAATGTGCCACGATTCATCCCATGAGATCCCCAGAATGCTGCACGCCCCTTTCACGGTTTGTGTGGCCAGAAGAACGTCGATGGCGAAGCGTTCAAAGAACAATGAGAAGCGGCTGTTCTTTTCCGCCCAGGGAAGCCTGATCTGTTTGACGCCATGATCCGGGCACTTCACGCGAGGCGTGCGGGCATGAAGGATGGTCGCAAATTGCATCGTGTCCAGATGCCGCCATTTGCGAGACTTCGTGTGGTCATAGCACGGCAGCTGCCTGTCGCAATCCGGACAGCAAAAAGTTTCGCCCTCGCCATGTTCGACGAAAACGTCGACCTGTTGAGCTTCCATATCCAGCTGAACGTCCGCCACAAACCACGGCGCCGTCAGTCCCAAAATCTGTTCGTAAAAGTCTGTTCCCTGCATCCCGCGAAAACTAACGAATTAACGCCTCACCCACAAAGAACCCGGATGGACCAGTTTTGAACGAAGCTCGCGAAGCCTGGGCTTGCGATGAGCCGATCAGTTTCGCTTTGTAGCGTTTCGACATCGAGGAGTTTTCCGGCGGCTGCCAACTCCATTAACGCGGTGTCGGGGCGAGTATTGGTGAGAAAATGGGACAGGCGCGAGGCGATGGCATAGTGGTCGACGCCTAGATCGTATGGCGGCCTTTCCAGGCCGTCTGTGTTTGTATTGGAATCATTGACGGCGTGGTAAGGCCGTCCTACTGGCTTTCGTAGATACAGGAAATGGCTGGAACATAGAAAGGCCTTGTACCCGGCAAGCATTGCTTCGGAGAACGGGCTTCCCTGGTTAAGCCGCGTGAGGATAAGGTTTTCGAATCGAAGGATTGCGTCTTCCGGGATTGGTCGGCGTGCAGCGAGCCCGATGAAGCGGCGCAGTAGTCGGCTCGAATCTTCGACCGGATTCGTCGATTCGACGCCCACTCCCATTTCATCAAACAGCACGCGGTGCGATTCCGGAGGCCAGGTCTCGGGAGCAAGCGGGCCTTCCACTTCCAGCCACTGAAATGCAACACCCGGCTGACCGCCTTCTGGAAACGGCGGGTATCGATACGTCGGTGGTCCCCCATTGACATTGCGAGCCAATGGAACGGGTAAACCGAGCAGGCTGTATTCGAACGTCTCTGTTGGCAGTAGTTGGACGGTCGTTTCGAACACTTGCGGCTCCGGCTGAATGTCCATGATGCCGCCGGTGGCTCGAACATCCCCTGAGATATCCGGCCCAGACGGCTTCCGCGCGCGAAACGTCATCGGCACCGGTTCTGTCGCTGGCTTGAGCTGATAGCCTTCTATCTGCAAAACCGCTCGCGCTGAAAACCGCACGCGATAGTCGTAAAGCTGCTGCCGTCCTGCATCAATTTTGGCGACGAAGCCGCGCGGATAACCGTAGTACGGCCAGTGGGCGGACCGAAACAGCGCGAGTTCCAGTGCCGGATCGTCCCCGAGCGTCTTGAGGTCTTTCGTTTCTACTGCCTTGTTGTCCTTCGCGAAGAACATCGCCTCCCGTTCGCCGTATGTGGTTGTTGCGGAGAACAACTGCGTGCCGACGGCTCGGTACTTCGTGACCGACTGAGGCTTCGGGCCATTCGCCATCGCCTGTCGCAGCGCTGCGTCCGCTGCATCAAGATACGCTGCCAGTTGCACTCGGGACATGTCGAGCGTTGATGCAGTTTTGTTGAAATGATGGCCTTCGCGATCTTCGGGAAGCATGTCCCGAATATCCAGCTGTGGCAGTTTCAGAACGTCGCGCAGATTCTGTTGATACTCATCACGATTGAGTCGCCGCATCGGGCCGCGACCGTTTGCCACGACGTCGGCTCGATCTGCTTTCCCGATCGCATCACTCAACGTCTTCACCAGAGATCGGCGCTCGTCGACGGCTAGAGAATTCGCATCGGGCGGCATTTCGCCGGCTTTGACGCGATCATGAACGCGAATCCAACGGTCACGCACCGAACGGTCATTCAGGTCAAAAACCAACGCCGTCAGATCAAGCCCACCTTCTGCCGAAGAACTGCCATGACAGTCGAAACATACGCTTTCAATCAGCGTGCTCAACGGTTTCGGTACGTCCCCAGCATGCAGAGACGGGGCTCCGAGACAGCCCATCAATAGCAACACGACGTAGCGGAGTGGGGTGCCTTTCATGCCAAAATTTCCCCGATCACATGTCCGTGTACATCGGTCAGACGGCGTTGGATTCCATTTTGGTAGTAGGTCAGGCGAGTGTGATCGATGCCGAGCAGATGCAGAGCGGTGGCGTGCAAGTCGTAGCAATACACGGGTGATTCGACGGCTTTGAATCCGAGGTCGTCAGTCGCTCCATACTCTGCGCCGCCGCGAATCCCTCCGCCGGCAAGCCATGCGGTGAATGCGCCGGCGTTGTGATCGCGTCCTTTGCCCTCTTTCCCTTGAGCTCCCGGTTGCCGACCAAACTCCGTCGTGCAAATCACCAGCGTGTCGTCGAGCATTCCATGCTGCTTCAAATCTTTCAACAGCGCTGATGCTCCACTGTCCAGCACTTCCCCCCAGTAGCCGTGGTCTCGCACGACATCTTCGTGACTATCCCAGTTCGGACGAATCTTCTTCGCCGTTGTGTTCTCGGCACCACAGTAGATTTGTACAAACCGAACTCCGCGCTGCACAAGACGGCGTGCCAACAGACATTGCAAGCCGAACGGTCCTGTCTCGGGATGTTCCACATCGTAGAGCTTCCGAATCGATTCGCTTTCGCGAGTCACGTCAATGACTTCAGGAGCACTCAACTGCAGCCGAGCCGCCATTTCATACGCTTTGATGCGAGCTTCAAGTTCGCTGTTGGTTTGGCGTGATTCCTGATGCAGGCGATTGAGTTTCTGTAAGAACTGAAGTTGATCGTGGTCGACTCGTCGATCGCTTCCTGCGAACTCAGTGGGCGGAAACAAATCGGCAATGGGTTGCTGCGGATTCGATGTGTCGAGCGTTGTGGCTTGATGTTCGGCTGGCAGAAATCCGGCCCCCCAATTGATGATGCCGCCCGGTGGCAAGCCACGAGGATCGGGCAGCACGACGAACGCTGGCAGGTCATCCGCTTCGCTGCCCAGTCCGTACGTTACCCAGGAACCCATGCTGGGGAAGCCGGGCAATGTGAACCCTGTGTTCATCATAAAGCAGGCCGGCCCGTGCAGAGCCGTCTTGCTGTGCATCGAATACACAAACGCCATGTCATCGACACAAGTGGATAGCTTCGGGAAGAGGTCGCTCATCCAGCGTCCCGATTCGCCGTGCTGGCGGAATTTCCAATGACTGGGCTGGCAGTTGCCTGGTTTCGAAGCGAAGAATTGCAGCTTGCCATCCGGATCAAACGGCTTGCCGGCACGCTTCTCCAGCTCCGGCTTGTAGTCGAACGTGTCGACCTGGCTCATGCCACCGGGACAGAAAATCTGAATCACGCGTTTCGCTTTGGCAGCATGATGCGGCGCGCTATCGGATTCGCTCGCCAGCAACGAAGTCAACGCCAATCCACCAAACCCGCCGGCCGCTGACTGCAGGAACGCGCGGCGCGAATGGTCTTTGTACACGGGAAGTCGGCCATGAATTGATTGCTTAGATGGTTGGGATTTCATGGCAGGCTTCTTCTTTCGTAGGATGGCTCTTCCGAGCCGTCTCAGCATCGTGACGGCCCGGGAGGGCCGTCCTACGTTGGCTCAAGCTAATCGACGTAGACGAACTCATTAGAGTTCAGCAGGGATCGGCACAGGGCAAACACACCTTGTTTCTCGACAAAGGAAACTGACAGATGCTCTTCCTGTTCCGACGGAAGTCGTCCATAAGATCGCTGAAACGCCTGACGCACCTGGTCAATCGGATTCGCGCCGACTTCGCTTTCGATTCGCTGAGCGAAATACTGGGATTGCCTGAGCATGAAGTCGTTGTTGTAGAGCGCAAGTGATTGCAGCGGCGTTGTGGTTGTTAGACGTTTTGCTGTCAGGTTGGCCGGGTCGGGGCAATCCAGCGTCGTCAAAAAACGATCGGGTGTGGTCCGCACGATGTAGCGGTAAATGCTGCGTCGCCACAATGGTGGCTCGTCCGCGGTGACGTACCGATAGATTGGTGCGTACGCGTCTTCATATGTGAAGTCCTCAAAGCCCGGCCCGCCGCGTTCCGAATTCAGCTTGCCACTGACGTGCAACACCGCGTCGCGAATCGCTTCCGCTTCGAGACGGCGTGGGTTCTGTCGCCAAAGCAGCCGATTGTCCGCATCGATCTGCGCGGGATGAATCTGCTGCTGTGCCCCATCGCTGTCGGGCGATTCGAGTGGCCCGGGCGAAAGCTGCGCCTTGCTTGATTGCCGGTATGTCTGACTCGTCAAAATCATCCGGTGCATCGCCTTCAACGACCAATCGTGTTGCTGAAGTTGACTCGCAAGCCAGTCGAGCAGTTCGGGGTGCGAAGGTCGGTCGCCGCCGTAGCCGAAGTCGCTGGGAGTGCTTACGATTCCCTGCCCGAAGTGCCAATGCCACAAACGATTAACCATCACTCGCGGCGTGAGCGGATTGTCTGGATGAGTGATCCACTTCGCCAACGCCGCGCGTCGTTCGCCTTCGCTGGTGTCGGTTTCTCCGAGTGAAGGGTTCAACATCTTCAGCGACCTGAGTGCCGCAGGTGCCAACGGTTCACCGTCCGGCGATTCCGCGTCGCCACGCACCAATAGATACACCGGTGAGACCTTCTCGTCACCAACGACCCCGTAAAACTTCGGCGGCGTTCCGATATCGGCGAGCCGCTCGTGTGCGGAAGTTCGCTGTTTCTGAAGTTGTGTTAAACGCAGACCGTCTTCTTCGCTAAGCGGCACCGGTGCAACGGGCTTCAGTTTGGGATCACCAAATCCGATCTGGTCATGACTGTAGCCGTTGCCTCCGTCGGTGGCGACGAGCGTCAGAAACCTGGCATCACCCGGCACTGGCAGGTCGATGTCCTGTAGGCCCATGTCACGTGTCAGCTTGGGGAACTCAGCAACCAGTTTCCCATCCAGAAACACCCACGCATCCGCGCGGTGCCCGCCGACTGCACCGAAGTAACCGAGTTTCGCGGTGAAACGCATTTCGGTTTGGTGGCTCGCACTGCGAATCGCATCGAGATCAAACGTGATGCCTGCGTTAGCGTGCAGTCCCAACAGGCTGTGGCCGTCTTTGGTGAAGTCGATGCCTCCGAGTTCAGGTGAGTGCTGGCTGGCGACCGGGCCATTCCGAATCATATCCCATGCGGCACCCGACGTTTTGGGCAGCCCCGTCACGGTGATCCCCGTGGAACTGACGGGGATGCTCGCCTTCCCAGCTTCGCCGTCGGGAATGAACACCCCGTCAATGAACTCGGACTTTGTCTTCACAAATTGATTGGTGACCACATTTCCCAACGCCCCAAAATCGCGTGTCTGGATGACTCCAGTCCGCGCATCGATCCCGTTTCGGAAAGTCCCGTTGCCCAGGCCGTTACCGCCTCCGACCATATCGGCCAGATCAAGCCCCGCGCCTTCGAGCTTACCGATCTCAAAATCGATCGACTGCAGCTTCGCCGTTAGATCCGCTTTAGTCGCCTCGTATCGTTTCATTGCGGCGTCGCTGACGACGCGATCTTCACGTTTGACGCCCGCGAACACGGCTCGCAGTTGGAAATATTCCTGCTGCGAGATCGGATCGAGCTTATGGTCGTGACACCGGCAGCAGTTGATGGTGGTCGCCATGGTTGAGGTCATTACCTGCGTCGCGATGTCGTCCAGATCGAGCGACCGAGCGGAGCGTCGGAGTTCATCGCTTTTGGTTTCCACCTGACCGACGTAGTCCCAGGGCCCCGCCGCCAGAAAGCCCGTCGCAATCACAGCCTGGTCGTCGTCGGGCCAAAGCACGTCGCCCGCAATCTGTTCCTGCAGGAATCGGTCGTACGGTTTGTCATCGTTGAAGGACTTGATGACGTAGTCGCGATATCGCCATGCGTTGTCGCGGCGTTTGTCGCGTTCAAACCCATGCGTGTCAGCGTAGTGAGCCAGGTCCAGCCAATGTCGTGCAAAGCGTTCTCCATAGTGCGGCGAGTCCAGCATGCGATCGACCAGATTCGCATAGGCGGCGGGATCCGAATCGTTGACGAACGCGTCAACATCTTCGGGCGTGGGGGGCAGCCCCCACAAATCGAACGAAAGCCGCCGAATGAGTGTCCGACGGTCCGCCTGAGGACTCAGCGTCAGCCCCTTTTTATCCAACCTTGCGACAATGAAATCGTCGATCGTGTTGCGGCTATCATTTTCTGCCTGCGAAACGGCAAGAGGTTGCAACGACCACCACGACGTGTCGGCTTTGGACTTTTCTTTGATGACAACATCACTCGGCCATTCCGCACCTTGCTTGATCCATCGCCGCAATAAAGCCACTTGTTTCGGTGACAGCGGATCCGCCTTCTGTGGCATGGCAGGCGGCTCATCATTGTGTGACGTGACCAATTCAATCAGATAGCTGCCGTCAGGATCGCCCGCGATGACATATTCATTCGCCTTCAGGTCGTTGACAGTACCCAGTGACACATCGCCCTTTTTATTCTCCGGCGAGTGGCACTTCACACAATGTTGCTGAAAGATCGGAGCGATCTGCTGCTTGAAATCAACTGCATCTTCAGCCGTCACGGCACCAAACGAAACCAACAGCCAGACGCAACATACCAAAGTAGGACGCCCCTTCCGGGGCGTCACTGGATAAGCCGCCAACGACGTTGCGATCTTGTGAGCCACCGCGCATTTCTGAGCGGTGCGTGTCATCATCGCCCGGAAGGGCCGTGCTACAAGGGAGAAATTGCTGCCACTCACGCAAGCACCTCTTTGATCAAATGTCCGTGGACGTCTGTGAGACGGCGTTCAAATCCGTTGTGATAATACGTCAGTCGCTCGTGATTCAGGCCCAGCAGATGCAGGATCGTCGCGTGAAAATCATACACCGTGGCGACATCCTCAACGGCCTTGTAACTGAACTCATCCGTGGCGCCATAAGTAAATGGTGCTTTCACGCCAGCTCCCATCACCCACGCCGTGAACCCGTCGGGATTGTGATCGCGTCCGCTGGCTCCCTTCTGAAACGTCGGCATGCGACCGAACTCAGTCATCCACACGACCAGCGTGTTTTTCAACAGACCACGTCGCTTCATGTCACGCAGCAACGCCGCGCAAGGTTGGTCCAGCACAGGACCATGCTTGCTGTACTGCTCAACAATCTGCTTGTGCCCGTCCCAGTTGCTGACTCCTTCGCCGCCGGTCTGGTAGGCTCCATTGAACAGTTGCACAAAGCGGACGCCCTTCTCGATCAGCCGCCTGGCAAGAATGCAGTTCTTAGCAAACTGAGCCTTCAACACATTCTGTGAGTCATCGGCTCCGTACTCTTTGAGGATGCTCTGCGGTTCGCTGGACAAGTCCGTCACTTCGGGAACACTTAACTGCATCCGGGCGGCGAGTTGGTAGCTTGAAATTCTCGCGGCCAGTTCGCTGTCGCCTTCGAAGCGTTCCAGGTGACGCCGGTTCAAACGTTCCAGAAAACTGCGAGTCGCCCGGTCCGTCTTCGCACTCACGCCTGCGGGAACATCAAGGTTGCCGAGGGGTTTAGTCGCATTGAATTCCGTTCCCTGAAACGCTGCCGGCAGGAACCCGGGCCCCCAATTGTTGACGCTCGATTGAGGCGTACCACGAGGATCGGAGATCGCCACATAAGCGGGCAGGTTTTCGTTCTCCGTTCCCAATGCCCACGTCGCCCACGCGCCCATGCTGGGGAATCCGTCGAGCGTGTAGCCGGTGGACATGAAATTCTCGCCCGGTCCATGCGTATTCGTCTTGCCGGTCAATGAATGGATGAAACACATGTCATCTGCCAGTTCGCCTAGCTGAGGAACGAGTTCCGAAACCATCTTTCCCGATTCGCCGCGCGGTTTGAATTCCCAGGGACTCCTGGTCAGCATGCCCTGCTCGCCCTGGAACGTGACAAGATTCTCAGCTCCCGGCATCGCCTGCCCATGCCGCTTGGTCAGTTCCGGTTTGTAGTCGAAGGTGTCGACCTGGCTGCATGCGCCCGCGCAAAAGATGACCAGTATATTCTTTGCGGCGGGCTCGTGGTGAGGCTTGCGCGGGGCAAAGGGATGTTCGGGATCTATGTTAGGACGAATCGGTGCTGAGTCCGCCAGCAGGTTTTGTTGTTGCAGCATGCTTGCCAGGGCAATGCTGCTCAAACCTGATGCCGAGTTAGAGAGGAAGCTTCGTCGATTGAGAAATGGATGCATGGTCGCTCTCATGTAGGACGGCCTTTTCAGACCGTCTATTACGCTCTCGACGGCCTGGAAAGGCCGTCCTGTCATTTGCTAGACCAAATTACCTTTTGTTGTGCACGGTAGTGGCTCGTGGGAAACACACATCGTAGGACGAAACGCCTTCTCCGCGGCCACAAGTCAGCGTGAAACGCTGTAACGACTAAGGGATGAACACGAGCTCATTCGCATTCAGCATTGCCCTGGCAAACTGCCGCAGACCTTCCTGCTGAATGAATGCCTTGCTGTCCTCGATTTCTTCTGCAGTTGCGGGCCGCTGAAAACACAGCAGCCACGCTCTTTTGATGCGGTCAGAGACGGTGGCACCTTCACGTTCCAGCCGTGTCGCAAACAGATCCGCTTGCTGCATGATGAAGCCACTGTTGAGTAAATTCAAAGCTTGTAACGGCGTCGTGGAACGACTGCGTTTTGGAACCACCATGCTGGCGTCGGGACAATCAAAAGCACCGAAGACGTGCTCACGTTCCTGTCGCACCTTTGTCATATAAATCATCCGTCGCCAGTCCTTCGGCCCGTAAGCCTTCTTCGGATAGTAATGGCGGACATTTTCCATCTCGACCTCAAATGCATCGAACCCCGGACCACCGGCATTCTGCAGATCCAGTACACCTGTGATCGCCAAAATCGAATCGCGAATCGGTTCCGCTTCCAGTCGTCGAGTCGGAAATCGCCACAGCAGTCGCGACGCGGCGTCAACGCGCATCGCGGCCTCGTCAGGCTGGCTGTCCTGCCGCCATGTTTTCGACATCAGGATTAGCCGATGAATGTGCTTCAGCGACCAGTCGTTCTGGATCAATTCGCTCGCCAACCAGTCGAGCAACTCAGGATGGCTCGGCGCAGTCCCGTTCCGTCCGAAGTCACTGGGCGTGTCGACGATCCCGGTCCCGAAGTGGAACTGCCAAATGCGATTGACAATCACGCGAGCCGTCAGCGGGTTGGTGTTGCTGGCAATCCAATCGGCCAGTGCGAGTCGACGCTTCTGCTCCGGCGCGTCGGGGGCGAGATTCAATGAAGTGAAGACTTCGATCGCATCGGGGCCGACTTGTTCTCGTTTCGCATCCGGCTCACCGCGATAAAGCCGATGCGTTGGACCGGGTTGTGCGAAGGTCCCCGCGTAGACCAGTGTCGACTTTTCCAGTGCTGCTTTCTCACGGCGTGCGGCCTGCAATCGTGCGAGCCACTTCTTGCCTTGTTCGGCTTCCTGCTGGGCGAAGCCGTCAAAGTCATAGTTTTCGTCAGACGGCGTTTCGGCGCGAAATGGTTTCCGATCAGACGACGATGCAATTGGATTCCACTGACCGGCTTCGATCGCCGATTCGATGTGGTAACCGATCGGCAGACGATCCTTGTAGTTTCCTTGGCGGTCTCGCCCCCAGACAATGCGGTCGATAACCGCCGGTTCAGCGAATTCAATCTGCACCCAGCCGCCTGACGCTGCTCGAACTATCCAACTGCGTTCGTTCCCGTATTCCCCATCGTTGATCTGTGACAGCTTGTGCTTTGGATGCACGAAATCACCTGACGACGTGGCGCTCGCCCCGCCCTCAGCCAACGCGACGTTGCGTTCACCGGAAAAGATTTCCAGTTCGTCAATGCAGCCTTCCCCGCCGGTTGTCTTGTCGATCGTGAAGCGAACGAAGCGAGCCTCGTGCGGAGCAAAGGTCTCGACATTCTGTTGAAAGTTGACCGCGACTCGTTTGCCCGCGTCTTCTTTCGGAATAAACCGTTTCAGCCTGCTAAGGAGCTTGGTGATCTCAGCGTTCAGGCCAGCCAAAGGTTGTTGCTGCTCCTGAGAAGGAGGTAGTGGGCGATCACCGTGCTGCACGCCGGCGAAGACGGCCTGCAACGCGTAGTAGTCGCGCTGGCTGATCGGGTCGAACTTGTGATTGTGGCATCGCGCGCACCCGGTGGTCAGCCCCAGCATCGCCGTGCCCGTTGTGTTGATGAAGTCGTCCAGTTCGTTCATCCGCTGCACCTGCTGCAGCTTTGCGTCACTGCCTTTGACCTGATCCACCGGACCTGCGACGAGAAATCCAGTCGCCACGTCGGCTCCCAATGCGTCACCGGCAATCTGCTGGCGGAGGAACTCATCATAGGGCATGTCGTCGTTGAATGACTGAATGACCCAGTCGCGATAGTGCCACGCGGTCGGCCGTTCACGATTCATTTCGAAACCATGAGTTTCACCAAACCGAACCAGATCCAGCCACAACGACGCGATTCGTTCCCCGTAGTGTTTGCTCGCCAGAATTTCTTCGACGAGTTTCTCCCATGCGTTCTCGCGATCATCGCTTACGAACGCATCGACCTGCTCAGGCGTCGGCGGGATTCCTAACATCACCAGATGCAACCGCCGAATTAGAACGCGACGATCGGCTTCGCGGGAAAAAGCTAGATCGTTTTCCGCCAGTTTGCTTTGAATGAAGAAATCGACGCTACCGGATTCCGCTCGTGTGATGGGCTGGAAGGACCAATGAGTCAGCTTCGTCTTTTCCTTCGCGGGGCCGTAGCTTTCGGGAGTGTGTGCTCCCCCTGTGATCCACCGTTCAATCAGACTGACTTCTTCATCCGAAAGTCGCTCATCCGCATCCGGCGGCATTTCCATCCCCGGTTCTTTGTGGCGAATCAGCTTCATCAAGTAACTTCGGTCCGGCTCGCGCGGCACGACTGCCGGTTCGCCCGAGTTACCGCCTGATAGCATCACGGACAAGCGGTCCAGTCGAAATTGACTCTCTTGTTCATCCGGCCCGTGACAATCGATGCAGTGTTGCTGCAGGATCGGTTCTATCTGTTTGGTGAAGTCAACGGCACCATCGTCAGCGGTGGCACAACGACTGCCGGGAAGTGCAAAGCCACTCAAAAGAGACACGGCAAGAAGAACTCGAAACAGCGTCATGCCGATTCTCCTTTCTTCAGACGAGTGAGAATGACTTCCATGTGTTCTCGCATCGCCCGTTCGGCGGCGTCTGCGTCGTGAGCTTTGATGGCAGCGACGATATCGCGATGTAGGCGACGTCCCAACTTGTTCTCTCGGGGTGACGGCGTGGTCTGTGCCATTTGCGCGACGACGAATTCGTAGATCACTTCCATCATGTTCTGCATCAGCGGATTTCCCGCGATGTCGATCAGCTTGCGATGGAAACGAAAGTCAACTTGCAGCAATTCTGGATATGGCAGATCGTCGTTATTCAGTTCCTCAAGCAGCGCCGTAAGGTCTGAAACGTCGGTTTCCGTCGCGAGTTCCGCCGCCTGGCGTACCGCCTGCACTTCGATCCCCGTCCGCAATTCCGCATAGGATCGGAGTTCCTGAGGCGAGATGGTCACGGCCGATTTCAACAGCCGCACGCAGTTGGCCAGGCTGGTCCGATTTCCCACGAACGTACCGCGACCACGCTGAATATCCACCAGCCCCATGCTCTGCAGTCGCGCAAGCGCTTCGCGTAGCACCGACCGACTCACCTTAAGCTGACCCACCAAAGCATGCTCACCAGGCAGCCGTTCACCCGCCGACATGTTCTGTTCTTTGATGACCCGAGCAATCCGTTCGACCACCAGGTCAGCTGTCGTTTGTTGCTCAATAGCTTCGATTCGCATGCATTCTTCTCGGAATCTACAGATGTCGTCCTGTCCACATGTCTGACAAGTTACCGTGGCGAATTGAAGATTGCAAACCGACGAGACACGTTGTGAAGCATTAGAGGCCAGCGTGTTCGTCAGCTGGTGGCCAGCTTCGGTTTCAATCAGACAGTCCGGAGATTTTGATCCGAGTCAAGTTGCAATAGGCATCCGCATGAACCACATGGCACCAACCGGCTACAGCGGCTTTGATCTGTACATTGCCCCGATTTCGAAGCAGTTGTATTTCAGTACAAGAATGTTCAAGAGCATAGCGAAGGAATGCAGAGTGACCCTTTTCACCGGTTCAAAAACCAATACCAATTCATGCTGGACTTGCCTCTGTAAAACAGCGTCAAGTCGGTGCAGATCGGAGTCACAGCAGGACCAACAGTCACTTTGCTCGCCCCCTGCGAACATGAGGGGCGAATTGCTGTTGACGGTACATCGGTCACTCAAGGCGGATGTGCTGCACGCCGTGTCGTTCAATATCTCCGGATTACCACGTGGCCCGCGTCTGAAGATCCACGAACGCCTACTTCCGCCGGAACTCCTCTGCGCAACATCTGTCAGATTGTCGGCAGAATTGGCGTGTCTGGTAACTACCTATCCGCACGCAAACCGGAAAGGACACCGTTTTTGAGTTGAAAACGGCGGTTGCCCATGAGCGGCGGTCTACACTGCTACCGCGAGGTTGTCAGTGTGTGGCTGATGCCAGGAAGAACCGGCGGACGAACCAAAACGTGATTCGATCTGGACTAATTACGCTGCTGTTTTCGTTGAGTATTGCTCAGGCACAGCAATCGGTGCATGTGGTTGAAGATGGTTGTGCGCCGACTGATTTGTTCGCTCAAGCTACTGAGCAGCCTCTTCGCCGATTCAAGAAGCAGGCGATTCAGAGTGTGTCGGTGTCCGGCGGGTGGCTCGGTGCCACTGGTGACAATGACTTGAGCAGCAGCTTTTTCGAAACATCGATCGGTCTCGGTGTTCCGTTGGGCCTCATCGCAAGTAAGTTCGGCGGCTCAGACCAGCAAGCGTTCAGTCACCAGACAGCGCAACCATCGAACGGTGCTCCGAACATTCTTGGCATAACTCCTTCGTTTCGTGTCGACTTCATCGACGCCGCGTCTGGAATTGACGTTCCCGACGAACTGTTCGAAACGGGAGTGAACTTTTTCTACCGCAAACCGATTAATGATCGCTGGAGCTTCATGACGATTGCTCGACCTTCTGTTCGCAGCGACTTCACAACCAGCGATGAAGCGTTTCGCATCTTTGGTCTGGGTTTGTTGAACTGGGACTATAAGCCGGATGTCTTGTCGCTTTCGTTCGGTGCTGTTTATCTTGATCGAGCCGACTTGCCATTGCTGCCCGCCGTCGGTCTCACCTGGACTCCGAAGCCGACAACCAAGCTTGACCTCAGGTTTCCCCAATCCAAACTCGCATTTCGTCTCGCCAAAGACGGCGGAAACAGTGAGACGTGGAGCTATGTCTCCGCCGGGATTGGTGGGAACACGTGGGCTGTCACTCGATCGTCCGGGCTGACTGATGAACTTTCGTTGCGAGACTTAAGGTTAACGCTGGGCATCGATCACCTCACCGATGGCGGCGGTGGCTGGTTTGCTGAACTTGGCTACGCCTTCAACCGTCGCATCGAGTACGAATCTACAGATACTGAAATCGATCTTAGCGACGGCGTGCTGCTGCGGGGTGGTTGGCGGTATTAATTTCGCGGCGTGTGTTTTCGCAATGCGCGGCTCAGTTCCAGCAGAATGCAGGTAGTCAGGCGGAAACTCACGACTACAACCGACCGAATCTGACTCGAATTCTGTTCAGCCTCGCTCGGAGAAACTGTCGTGAAACTAGCCGCTACGCTGCTCTTGCTACTTCCGCTTGCTTCGTTCGCCGAGGATGCGGATTCATGGCCTCAGTGGCGAGGCCCCAACCGCGATTGCCAACTTTCGCCCAGAGCGTGGCCGGCGAGTCTTTCGGCAGATCGTCTAAAGCGGACGTTTCGCGTGCCTCTGGGCAGCAGTTACTCGGGGCCGATTGTGGCCAACGACCGTGTCTTCGTGACGGAGACCGTCGACAAGACGGAAATCGTGCGAGCATTGGATCGTGCGACCGGTAGCGAAATCTGGAAGGTGCAGTGGCCGGGCTCCATGACCGTTCCATTCTTTGCGGCGGCAAATGGCAGCTGGATTCGATCAACACCAGCGCACGCAGACGGTCGGCTGTTTGTGGCGAGCATGGAAGACGTCATGGTCGGGCTGGACGCTGCTGACGGGCGTGAAATCTGGCGGAAGGACTTTCGCAAAGAATTTGGCACCAAGAATCAGTCCTTTGGATTCGCCTGTTCGCCACTTGTCGATGAAGGCCACGTATACGTGCAGACAGCAGGCGGTTTGGTAAAGCTGTCGGGTGAAACAGGAGAAGTCGTCTGGCGATCACTCGAAGAACGCGGCGGGATGATGGCAGGCGCCTTCTCGTCGCCCATCATTGCTGAGATCGCAGCAGTGCGACAGCTGGTAGTCCAGACCCGATCTAAGCTGGCAGGCGTTTCACTCGACAGCGGTCAGGAACTCTGGTCGGTCCCCGTGCCCGCGTTCCGCGGCATGAACATTCTGACGCCCACGGTGATCGGCGATCAGATATTCACCAGCAGCTATGGTGGCGGGTCAATCATGTTTCGGGTTTCTCGCGACGGTGACGCGTTTACAGCGGCAGCGCTGTGGAAAGGGAAGAACGAAGCGTACATGTCATCGCCAGTGGTCGTGGACGGTTACATTTATCTGCATCTGCGCAATCAGCGAGTGATCTGCGTGGACCCATGCAGCGGGAAGGCGTTGTGGACGACCAAGCCGTTCGGGAAATACTGGAGCATGGTGGTTAATGGCAGCAACGTCTTGGCGCTGGATGAGCGTGGCGACCTGCTGCTGCTGGATCTGAACACGAAGGAATTTGTCCGAGTGGATTCGCGGCACGTAAGTGATTCGTCCACGTGGGCTCACCTTGCAGTTGTCGGTAATCAGGTCTTTGTACGAGAACTGAATGGCCTGCTGGCGTTTGAATGGAACCTTGAAAAATCTGAGGTCACCGCGAAGTAGATCGTGCGGTTGCGTCACTGGGTTGCTTGCCCTGGAAGCGTCGACCAGGAAGGTGGCATGCTCAGCTTGCACCCTCGCCCAACGCACAGCTTGTGCACATGCGTGGATTGTTTGGCGGCACTGCTACATGTACTTGTGGCGTCGAACGTTAAGACTTGGGCAGCCAAAGAGTTGAGGTTTGGCCCGTGTTCAACGCGATTTTCAATTAGCAAACGTTGGCCCGCATTCGATCACTTCACCTGGCACATTAGACAAGCGAACACGTTTCTTGCAGCCAGCTTCCATGATTGGATCGGAGCGTCACAGCGAGTGCAAAATTTCTTCTTGTAGATCAGCAGGCGTTCTTCGCGGTTCATGCGGCTGCGAGGCTTACCGACCTGCTTTGGGTCGGCAACGATAATGCGGTTGTAGCGTTTCCCGATCTTCAACAGGTCGACGATCAATTGCCAAAGCTGGTCGAATTCGGTTCGTGATAACGTGTTGCTCTTGCGTTCGGGGTGAATGTTCATCAGATGCAGCACCTCTGACCGATACACGTTGCCGACGCCTGCAATCACACTTTGATTCATCAGGATCGTGCCAATCGGGGAGCGACTGCGGCTGATTTTGTCCCACGCGTTTTCTGGATTCGCGTCGTATCTCAGCGGATCGACGCCTAACCGATCCAGCAGCTTTTTCACCTCCAGCTTAGTCAGTAACTCACACGCGGTCGGACCATTCAGGTCGAAGGCGCTGTCGTCGCCGATCACGCGCAGCCTCACCTGACCTCGCGGTTCGGGTGGTGGCGATTTGTGCCGGCGAAACTTCCCATACAGACCAAGGTGGATGTGCAGGGTTTTGCCACTCCAGTCATACAGCAAATGTTTGCCGTAAGCGTCCACGTTCGCGAGCTGACGTCCGTTCAGCACTTTCGCTCCGGTTGCGAATCGACCCTGCGGTGAAGACACGAGTAGCGTCTGGCCAGCGAAGTCGCGGTTGTGATCATCCGCAAGTCGATGAATTGTGTGACCTTCAGGCACGGATACCTCATTCGATTTTTCACAGCGAATCTCGCTGACTTGTGGCCGCGGAACAGCCGGTTGGGATTATGGAGGCTGTTTCCCACGAGCCCGAACCGTCCACAACAAAGTGGAAACTGCTCCAGTCGAGTAACCTCAGCCTTCAACGCCACGTTGATAGGCGGATGACCTCAGTGGTCAATTCAGGTGGTGCGAGTCAGCAGTGTTCAGCTTGCAAGGGCTGGTTCGCGGACCTCAATTTTTCGGGCGAGTGCCGCATAGTCGGGGCGGTCGGAAGAAATTTCGTGACGAAAGCCACCGAGGATCTGCCTGCAGTGATAGAGGTAGACTCCGGGCATCTGAAAACTGTTGCCCCGGACGGCACCAATGCCGTGGCCGCCGAGCACACCTGCGACGAAACCCCGGAACCACACGCGCAGACCAAACAGCTGAGAAAACCCACCCAGGTCAAGGCCGAACTGGCGGTAAAGCCGACTCTGTGGGTCAGAGATACGCGGCACGTCATTGAGGCCATACTTCTGAAAAAACTGTTGGTCGCTTTCGTCATTGCCCCCCAGGTGAACCAGCACGATGCCGCATCCCGCTGCGGTGATTTCTTTGCGTTGAGCCGCAACATCAGCAAGAGTCTGCCGACAAAATGTGCAGCCAGCGTGACGCAAAAAGACCACCAACTGTGGCTTCGCATCGGCCAGGTCATCCAGCCGTTCTCCCGTGTTGGCTCGAAGCTCTTTCAACGGATCGTCCGCTTCCGGGGTCTCGTACGCGGAATCCGTTGCGTGACAATACCTCATTGCGCCCCAGAGGATCATCGCGAAGGGGATCCACCAGATGAGATCGTTCGTTACTATCGTCCACCCCAGTGACGTCGGTAGCGAACCGTCTGCCATCGCCGCCGCAAATCCGACGGGGCCAAGAACCTTCCCAAGTAATCCGACCAGCGTCATAGGCCAATGTTGGTACGGTGCGCGAGCCGCAATCAAATATCCCACGCCATAGACACCGACGATCATTCCGATGCATTGCCAGAACTTCATGGCCGTTGTTTCAGACTGTATGCCCAACCAACCTAGCATATGAACGGGAAGCATGATCGCCGTTGCGCCCCATGCCAGATTGTAGAAGCCAGCAAGGATCAGAACGTATTTCATCCACTGCTTTGGATGGTAACTGGTATTCATTGATTCTCTCCGCACAACCCGTGGCCGCTGAACTGGTACAAATGCGGTTTCATGCCTGCATTTATAAGTTGAGGCCCGTTGGTCGGCACGCAATTTGATTTCACTTGTCTGTGTCGGGGCCGAATGTGGATGCCAGTGGCTGAGCGACTTCGGCCAGTTTTTCGAGACTCTGCTGAATCAACTGGCGAACGCGTTCCTTGCTAAGCCCGGCCACCTCAGCAATTTCTCGAAGCGTTTTCCCCTTGCCGGTGCCATCGAGGCCGAATCTCGCTCGAACGATGAATCTCTCTCGTTCGTCTAACGCGTGATCGAAACTGGCAACAATCAACTCAATGGCTTCGTTCACGTCTTGTTCGGTCGGCTCATCCGGGTCAGGAGTGTCTGTTGCCGCGCCAGAAATGGCGTCAGAATTTGCGTTCACACGGTAGCTTTGTTTCTGATTTCGCTCGGCATACCGAAACAGATGACGCTGAATCGCGTGGGTCTCATAAGTACTGAAGCGGTACCCGCGCGAGTAGTCGAATTTGTCGATCGCTTTCAGCAGTATCGTGTAAGCTTCCGCTTGATAGTCCTCAAAATCGTTCGGTGACTTAGCGAGCTTCCGGGCAATCGAAGTCGCCAAGCGAAGATTAGCGCAGGCGACTTGCTGCTGAGACTCGGTGGCCTCAGCCAGCAGCCGATCGATTTCTTTCTGTGTTTTCCGGTCGGAGCGCTTTCCCGTCAGAGTCGCCTGCAGTGCTGATGCGCGAAATCGCAGGAAGTTGAACCGCTTGAACAAAAACTGCTCGCCTTCGAATGTGAGCAACCGACTGTCTTCGATTGCGTTCAGCAAAGTCTCGGCGACCGTCTTCTGATCAGGCGATACGAGCCGATCATCTTCATCGACGTAAAGCGCACCATCGATCTCGTCGAAGTCCGGTTCGGACATCGACTGAAATTGATCGTTGGGAATAAAACTGATTTCCTCAGGAGCCAACTTGGCCTCCACCGATGCAGAAGTTCAAACACCCTGCTTCCTTATGTATGTGGCAATTCGAGTATGTCGTCGGCGGTGTTTGGAGCTTATCAATTGCCAAGCAGCCGACCAACAAAACGAAATGGGGTGAGCAAATTATCCATCAATGCGACGCCCTGGTCATTCGCGCGAGCGAGGATGACCGTGGAATCGTCGGAGACGAGATTTTTAGGGTTTAGGTCTCGAATGCGTTGCAGCAGCGCTTGTACAAATTTGCCCGGTTCGTCGACTTCCAATGAATTTGCGATCGCTGCCAACCCCGCAGAATTAAGGATGGAGCCATCGGCATCGTAAGATTCCAGGAGCGCGTCTGAATACCCAAGCAGAATGTCACCGGTTTTGAGCTTCAACTTTGCAGCCGCGAATTCCTGCCCGTCCACCACACCGATGGGCAGGTTTTGCAGGCCTGCACTCTCTGATCGGAGTGGCTCCCAGCGTTTTGTAGCAACGCGATAAATCAGTGGAGGCGGGTGTCCGGCAGTGCAGACAGACAATTCGCGGGTGGGCGAAAAGTATGTGCTGACAATTGCGGTCGCGAATCGACCTTCAGAAGCCGCTTCTCCAAATTGCTCATTCAAAGATTCCACCACCCGTGACTGGTTGATGTAGTTAACGTTCTTCCTCATGATATCGCGGAACTTGCCGGCCAACGGAGCCGCCTCAGCACCGTGCCCGGCGACATCGCCGAGGAACATCCGGGTGACACGACCAGAAGCACACGACGAAAGATAGTAAACGTCTCCGCCACAGTCGTCGTTCCCGAACGGTTGGCTGTAGACCCACAAATCGAGCCCCGGCACAACAAAGTGCGACCATGTGGAGCGGTTGCCGCCCCACACTTCCATGCAGGTCATGGTTTGCTGCGTAATATCAGTCAAAAGCGGCTGTTCTTCGAGAGCTAACACAGTGGGTGAGCCTAATAGGGTATGCTGGGAACCGACCAGATGATAGCGCAGAGCAACCTCCTGACGCTCGCTGTTGGTTTTAGACAGATAAATAAACGCGACCACCTTACTTTGACATTTGCCACCCGTCCCGTATTGGCTGTGCGAAGCGTTCTGTGTAAACACTAAAGCCGATATTAAGTTGGCAGTTTCAGCGCGAATGCTGATTGCGGCTGAGGCAGCTCGGGTGACGGTTTTACTGAAGACGTTCTGGAGCCGTTCGTCGAGGGGAAATCACGCCAGAAATTTCGGTTTTCTGGCGGCTTGGGCAGTCAAGCCCGCCAGCGCATTGGCCTGCTGTCGTCGAAACCGTCAATCGTTTTGAGCCTCAGCCGAAAAGCCTGCTTCTGCTGAACTGGGCGGAAAGCAACTGCTGTCAGAAGTTCCACTTGCGAATGATTTTGCCACCCGCCGTTTTCAGGGTGACCGTGGAAATCTTGATCGTCCCGACCGCTGATGACGGATCGATGCGAACAGCGAGCACTGGTTGCTGAGCGGGCAGCGGCACGGAATAGGTGTGCATCTTGCGATCGTGCTGCACGTCGAATCTCTTGCTACGAGCGGCCGTGAACGGCGGATTCACGCCTTGTTCCTGCCAGAAGATCTGGCCGGGACCTGATGAATCGGACGACATCGTGAAGTGAAGCACGAGGCGTTTGGCCGCTGTGGCCTTGGGCAGTCGCGCTGTGATGTGCGGATCACCGCCTGTGCTGGTAACCACGAGCAACCCATTATTGGTCCACAGTTTTGTGGTGCCCTTCGGCCTCCAGCCAGCCACTGGCTTGGCGCGCCGTTGTTTCTTGGGCGAACTGCTTTCGCCCTTCAGCTGCGCCTTGCCTTCCAGTTCAGGCTGGTAAGTGGCCGCGTTGAATTTTGGATTTGGAAGCGGGAGAACAGCGTTTGTGTCACTCAGAAAACCATCAATCAGGGCGTCGAGTTCCATCACGAGGTCGGGGCGTTTTGACGCAAGGTTGTGCTGTTCGCCGATGTCGTTCTGCAAGTCGAATAATTTGTAGCGGTGCTGTCCATCGTCGCCACCGTAAAAGATGCGGATCAGTTTCCAGGTGCCGCGATGCACACTGACCGAAGGTGGCAACCATTCGGGAATTGGTGGACTGTGTGGGAAGTAGGTGAAGATTGCGTCACGATCCAGTGACTTGCCCTCCAACGCGGGCATAATACTGATGCCGTCGAACGACTGATTAGGCTGAGGCTGGATTGATAACATTTCAAGCAGCGTCGGATAGAAGTCACTGCTTTGAATCACTTCGTCGCTTCGAGAGCCCGCTTCAACCATACCTGGATAAGCCACGATGGCCGGCCCGCGGATTCCGCCTTCGTACATATTCGCTTTGCCACCACGCAGCGGATGGTTGCTTGTTGCTGTTGTGCCGTCCACTTCGTTGTACATGTTGCCTCCGTTGTCTGAAGCGAACACGATGATGGTATTGTCAGCAATGTTCAAACGGTCCAGTGTGTCCAGCAGTGTGCCGACAGCGTCGTCCATGCTTTCAATCATTGCGGCGTATGTGGGACTTCGCTGCGGATCGTTAGGGTCAACCTTCTTTCTGTATTGGGCGATCAGATCCTTCTTCGCATCAAAGGGAGCATGCACGCTGAACATCCAGTAGTTCAGGAAGAATGGTTTCGCCGTGTGTTGCTCCATAAACGCTACGGCTTCTTCGGCCATGCGGTCTTCGATATGTTCATCGGGAGTGTTTGCATCGAAGTCGGGGTACTTCCATGGAGCAACATAACTTCCCGCGGGTCCGGGACCAGGCCAGTGAGGAACGTCGACATTAAACCCATGTTCCAGGGGTGAATACGGAGCTGGGCCGAGATGCCATTTTCCAAAGTGCCCGGTCGCATAGCCGTTGTCTTTCAGCATCTCGGCCAGCGTGTAGTACTTGGTGTCCAGGCGAGAAACAGACGCGGCGAAAGTCGCCTTGTGATTGGCCGGGCCTGAAGGAGTCGTTGCCGCCTTCAGAATCACTTGCGGCAGGTGGCAATTAGGAGTCGTAATGCCGGTCCGGGCTGGGCTAAGTCCTGTGAGAATGCTCGCACGCGTTGGCGAGCAAAGCGGGCTGGATGAATAAGCTCGCGTAAACGTCATTCCGCGTTTCGCAAGTCGTTCGATGTTTGGAGTTTTGTAGAACTTCGTGGTGCCGAAAAGTGTCGTGTCGCTCCAGCCAAGATCGTCTGCAAGGATGAACACGATGTTCGGCTTTGCGGGCGCGGCCATCGACGGCGGCAGGATCGCGAAAATCGATGTGCAGGTGACACAGACCAATCGAAGAATCAAAGCGGCCGTTCGTGGCGTCGTTGGTTTTGACCGATGGAACACGGTGCCTCCTGAATAGCGTGGAAAAAGCGGACGGTCGTGAATTGGAATCGACTGGAAGCCAATATGCCGAATAAAAACGAATCCTCCGACGGAAAAGGTAAAGATTCCGGAAATTTTGACGCTGTTCGAGTTCGGTGTGAATTGAGCAGCGGATCGTTCGCTTGCTTTGCCTGCGACAATTCAGCAAACCAATCGGGCCGCGCCGCTACAGACACATGTCTGCCGCAAAGTTGTGATAAACCCGAGGACTGTGAGCGTGTCGGACATGCTTTACTCACGGTCAGCGTGGTCCTACGATAGCCTCCGATCTGCTGGTGGCACAGCAGGATGACAATCCTACAACTCTTTACGAACGGTTAGAATTCATGCCACGAACTATTTCTATGAGCGTCATGACGCTCGTGATCGGAACGCTTGTCAGCGCTGGCGGCAACTCATGTTCAGCAGCGGACGAATACGACTACGACCTGGTACATTCCTCAGTCGGTTTTAAGGCACGCCATCTTGGCATCAGCTGGATCCATGGCCGGTTCAATGATGTCTCTGGTAATTTTTCACTGGATCGGGAAGACCCATCGAAGTCCACTTTCGAACTGACGATCAAAGCCGACAGCGTCGATACGGCCAACAAAGCTCGCGACGAACATCTGCGACAGCCCGACTACTTCGACACGAAACAGTTTCCGCTTATCACATTCAAAAGTACCAGCACGAAAGCCATCAAAGGTGGCTACGAAGTGACCGGGGACTTCACGATGCACGGTAAGACGAACAAGGTCACGCTTGTTCTGATGGGTGGCAAGGAACATGACTTCAAGAAAGTCAAACGCGTTGCGTTTTCGACCGAGCTTTCGCTGAAACGCAGCGACTATGGTTTCGACCCGAAAGCCATTCGGCCGACTGGCATTGGCGATGAAGCTTTGATCTTTATCGATTGCGAAGGCGTGCGAGAGTAGCTGATGCCTGAGCCGCTGTTGTATGTGAAGGCGATGGGGGCTGCCGGTTTCGTCAGTGCGTTATTCGTGCTGGCGATGGCAGCCCTTCGACGTACTGACAGCACGACACGGTGGAATTTGGCGAGCGTGCCAGCAATCGGCCTGGGGCTTACCGTCGGTTATTTTGTGCTGTCTTTGCAGCCAGCGTTACCTCCCGTTAACGCCCTCGACCGGCTGTTGGCAATCATTTTCCCGGCGGCTCTGAGCGTAGAACTGGTCGCTGGATTTCAAAAGACGCCGCAATGGGCGGCCTGGCTTCTGCGAATGGTTTTGGTGGCGATGATTCCTCGGATCCTGCTGCACGGTTCCGTTTATCTTAGCGGCTCCGACGGTTGGCTTCCGTGGCAGGTCGTCACAACATTGGGCGTGTGCAGCCTGTTACTGGCGGTCGTTTGGAGTCAGCTTGCTGTGCTGTCCACGCGTGCCGCTGGAGTCTCGCTACCTGTCGCACTCTGCATGGCGATCCAAAGTGCCGCCGTCACCGTGATGTTGGCGGGTTATATCAATGGCGGTGCCGCAGCGCTGCCGTTGGTTGCAACGCTACTGGCCACGACAGCCGCAATCTGGTTGGTCTCAATGCGGTCCACGAGCGCAGTACACGTTTACTGCCCGGCGATTTTGGGAATCGGAGTTGTCGGCTTATTCAGCTTGCTATTTGTTGGGCGATTCTTCGGTCGGCTTTCAACTCCTGTTGCGATCACGATCCTGGTCGCTCCGCTTCTGTGCTGGACATCGGAAGCGCTGCCGCCGCGGTACAGAAAACCGTGGTTTGTCGGAACGCTAAGACTGACGCTGGTCGCGATTCCGCTGGTTGTGGTATTGGCACTCGCGAAGATTGATTTCGACCGCGACATGGCCCCGCTGCTGTCGGTCCTTGATTAACGTTGTGCAGGACACCGTCTGGTGCGAAGCTAACCCACTGCGTTCGCCTCACGTCGCCGACGCCATGTCTTCCTGCACAGAAATCACTTTAACTTGAGTGCCCTCTGGTACCGGCCGAATCGAGATTCGTGAACTACAGCCGGTGGCGACGAGCGGTATCGGATCACCACTTCGGGCAGACAGTCAGCGACGAGGTATAATTGGCAGCACAACGTGGGAAGGTTGTTCTGCGTCGTGAAAGATCGTCTGATTGGCCGGATGAAACTCCGTCGCCAGCCCAATGTTGTCTCCGCCCGTATTGGGGTTTCGCAGGTAATACGGAAAGTAGCTGCTGGAAATCTCGACGCGGATGCGATGCCCACGCAGAAAAACGTTGCCGGTCGGCCGCCAGAAATCGATGGTGTATTCGTAGGCCTGACTAGGTTTGATGGTACTCAGTTTATGCGCGTTGAAGGCACCGTCGCGCTGAGGGTCCCGGTGGCGGGCACGCATCACGCCTTCGCCCAAGAACAGCGCGCGGCCGTCTGGGTGGACGTCTGACAGTCGAATCATCCAGTCCGTATCACCCCGGTCGGTCGCAGCGTATAGTTTGGCCGTGATCGGACCAATGACTTCAACATCTTCGGTCAGGTCGTCCGTATCATAAACCAGAACGTCGTCGCGTTCGGCCGACTTGCTGATGTCGCGAGGACCGTCGATGTGACCATTGGTGAATCCGGCCGAAGGCGTGGGATCGTTGGGATCGTAGACATAATGGTCAGATGGTTCAGCGTGTGGCGGTTGGGTATTAAGCGTCCCGTCACCCGCCGATGAATTCGCGCCACTCTGGCTATGAAGATAAAATTTGGTGAACTGAGTTTCCGGCAGTGGCCAGTCTTTCGCGGCTCGCCATTGGTTGCGTCCCATCACGAAAATATGAACCGGTGGATCATTCAACACCCCGTCGTCGACGCCCTTCAAGTGATAATCGAACCAGCGAAGCACGTATCCATCCCAATCAATGATGGCCTCAGGTCCGAAGTCGACTCCTGCGGCCGTTTGATGGCGATTGATAATATGTTCCCACGGTCCAACCACCATTCGTGGACGACGCGCTGCTGGAGTTCCGCCGTGCTGTTTCATCCCAAGGTAGTTCATGGGGGTGCCGGGAAAATTTGCATCGAACCAGCCGGAGATCGCCAGTGAGGGGACGTTCACTTTGGCGTAGCTTGCGGGCGTCTGATATGAAATCGCCTTCCAATATTCGCCGTCAGCCGTGTTCTGGCGAATCCATTTTCGCCACCACGATGTTGGTTTGTAGTTTCGAGTCTTATCGAAATCGATGTAGGGCAGTTTGCTGTAAGCCTGTTCGCGGTTGACAGCAAAACCACCGTACCCGGCGGGCCCGGCAGAATGCGGCAGCCGATCGGATAACGCGCCGGCCCAGTCGACCATCCAACAGACAAGGATGCCGTTCTGATACGGACAGTTGACGAGTTGATCGGGTGGCGATACTTCTGGCACGATCGCTTTTAACGCCGGCGGTGCCTGAGAAGCGGTCCACCACTGCATCCACCCCATGTACGAAAGGCCATACATTCCCACGTTGCCGTCGCACCATGGTTGTTCAGAAATCCACTGAACCATGTCGTAACCATCGGTCTTGTGCTTCGGCGAAAACGGATCCCACTCTCCACCGGATTCGAACCGGCCGCGAGAAGCAACATTGACGACCACATAGCCGCGCGAGGCAAAATTGCGTGCTCGAGCGGCGCCGCCACTTTTGTTGTACGGCGTCTGCATTAGAACGGCCGGATGCTGGCCATCGGCTTTTGGCCGAAAGATGTCGATCATCAGGTTGATGCCATCCCGCATCGGCGCCTTTTGGTTCAATTCCGCCACCACCTCAAATTGTTGCGGCGAATAGTCGCCTGCCTGAGGTGGCTGCGAAATGGCTTGTGCCTCGGCAACGTTGCCATCACCAACGTTCACAACCGCTGGGCTCGCGGCCGGTTCATCCGCAAAACCGCAGACGGTCATGCTGAGCCACAAGAGTGTAATGTTGTGGTTCATGTGATTGAGAAACTTCATTTGGTCGAACTCACAAAGTATCAAAAACGGGCCGCCGACCCCTTGCTGCTCACCCAGTGAAGGTCAGAGCCTGGATTTCGTTGACAACTTGGGCGAGTCTACTCGGGTGATACGTTGCCGCCAATCAATCGCGATGCTGTGTTCAGGGGCTGAAGGGATTGCAAGAAATGCAAGTGACGGCACTGGAGACGCCAATCGTCGAAGTCCCTCACGTCGCACGAATCGATAACCGAAGAATGCTGGTCCCGACAGCCCCTGGCCTGGGCATCGAAATCGCCCCTCAACAGGTCGTGCGTTACCGCGTTGAGTGCTGGTGCACGATTACCTTCTCGCGATCCCAAATACCGTTCCACAGCGGTACCATTGTGGCTGCGGGGACAGGTCACCATAATGCTGAACCCCGAAACGGCCAATTGACTGGCGATGACGGCTCAAATCACGTCGGTGAATCGTTGATGAATGACAACGAAGTCAAACGCTGAATGATTCGCGGCCCGCTACAGTTTGCGGTGGCCGAGGCGTTGGCATGCAGGTCGTCGTGAATTCGTTCGGCATACCTTCCAACCTAGTCCCACCTCCCAATTTCTTGCGTTTAATTCATGCGGCGGAGCACCGTTTGTCCGCGCCGTAACCTCACCTGTAAGTTTTATCCCTTCACCGAATGCCCACCCATGAAGATCTCGAAAATCGAAGCGATCCCCGTTCGCATACCTTTAAAGCCGGAACGGAGGATGGTTTCTGCACTTGGGAAACATAACGAGTCTCAGTTCGTATTGGTGCGATTGACAACTGACGACGGATTGGAAGGTGTGGGCGAAGCCACCGCGACACCATGCTGGAGCGGCGAAACGGTTTGGGGGGCGACCGCAATCATTCAGAATCTGCTCGGCCCCGTTGTCAATGGTTGCGATCCGCAGGACATCGACACCATCAACCAACGGATGGATGCACTGGCGGTCGACAACTGGTTCGCCAAGTCCGCAATTGAAATGGCGTGTTGGGATGTCGTCGGACGATCGCTCAATAAACCGGTCTACGAATTGCTCGGGGGAGCCGTCCGGCCACTGACGATTCGCAACCGGTTCTCGTTGGGAGCTTACACGCCGGAAGTGGCCGCGGAACGAGCGGCCCGACTGGTGACAACGGGATTCACGACGATCAAGGTGAAAGTTGGAACCGGCGACGATGAAGATGTGGCTCGAGTCAAGGCGGTTAGAGCCGCCATTGGTCCGGACGTTGAATTGACGATTGATGCCAACGCCGGATGGTCCGATGCGTCGGCGCGTGCGTGCCTGGCTCAAATGCAGGATTGCAACGTCGCCCTGGTGGAACAACCGCTGGCTCGTGGCGACTACGCGAACTTAAAGAAGCTGCGTGCCGATCTGGGGATTCGCATCTTGGCGGACGAAAGCTGTTTCGATGAAGTTCAGCTGCGAGAACTCATTCTTCAGGAATGCTGTGATGCGGTGACGCTTTATCCGGGCAAGCAAGGCGGCCTAAAGAAAGCGTCCGACATGACCCGGCTGGCCGAACAACACGGCATTCCCTGTACGATTGGCTCAAACCTTGAATGGGACGTCGGCGCTGCTGCCATGATGCACTTTGTGGTGGCCAATTCCAATGTTCAGATTGAATCCATCCCCGGCGACTGCCTCGGGCCTTCCTATCACGAATTCTCCATCGTCAAAGAGCCACTGAAAATTGAAGGGCCGTTCACGACGTTGCCGGATCGACCGGGGTTGGGAGTTGACGTTGACTGGGCATGTGTCGAAGACAATCGAATTTCGTTTTGACCGAAGCTTCCCCTTTTTTTTACGAATAGATCGGTCGCTTGCCGGCAGATCATCCTCATGCCGCTGCTGATTCTAAAACCGTATAAACCGTCGGCGCCCAAGCCAGGACGACAAGGATAAATCCATGACAAGTGTTCTCAAATCCCGTGTTTCGTCAATCGCCTTAGCATTCAGCTGCCTTGTTGTCCTTTCAGGAACACCATTGCGGGGCCAGTCTGTTGAGGCACCATCAATTGAAGAAATCAATCAGCGTCTCGCGGGCGGACGTCCTACCAGAATCGTCTGCTTTGGCGACAGTATCACGGGCGTCTACTATCACAGCGGCGGGCAGCGAGCATGGAATGACATGCTGGGGCTGGCGTTGCAGAAGGCGAATCCACGAGCCAACCTGCAGATGATTAATGCAGGCGTCAGCGGGCACACGACAGTTAACGCTCTGGCGCGTATTCAGCGAGATGTTATCGAGAAGAAACCGCATCTGGTTGTAGTCATGTTCGGCATGAATGATGTGACGCGCGTGCCGTTGGGAGCATACGAAAAGAATATGCGAGAAATTGTCCAACGCTGTCAGCAAATCGGAGCGGCCGTTGTGTTGTGCACACCGAACGCTGTCTCACATACCCCGGATCGACCGGAAGAGAAGCTGGCAACATATGCGGATGTCGTCCGCTCAATCGCTTCCGCGTCGAAGCTGCCGCTCGTCGACTGTTTTGCTGACTGGCAATCGTACCGCGAAGAAGATCCCGTGGGCTGGTCGCTGATCATGAGCGACGCGATTCACCCGAACATGAACGGGCACGTGCGATTTGCTGAGTTAATGGGAGAAGTCATCTGTGGCCGCAGAGCTTCGCTGAAAAATACTCCGGCGCCGTACGACGCATTACAGCACACGTTCGATCGACTGCAGAAAAATGAGACCGTGAAACTCGTCGCCATGCCGCCCTATGACAGGATCATTCCCGAGCAACTGCGACGACACTTCCCTTCTGCAGAATTTGAAGTGACGGTCTGGCCGACACAGGATAAGTCCGTCGCTGAACTGCACGAATGGGCAAAGCAAATCCGCGGCCTCAAGCCAAACCTTGTTGTTCCAGCTGTACCGTTGGCTTCGCTTGCCACCGAGCCAGCGAAATTCATCAGCGACTACGAATGGATTCTGAACTACAGCTTTCAGTTTGGCGGTCGGCCGTGGGACGTTGTTCCTGTACTGCCCCTCGAAACCGGCGACGCTACGGAAGAACAACAGACGAATTTGGAACACGCCAGGATGATTGCCATTGGGAAAGACGTCCGTTTCATCGAAAGGCAAACTGAAGACAAACGTTCTCCGGCAGACATCGTGAACTCGTGGATCACCGATCAGAAACGAGTATGGCAGGGAGCTCGAAATCACCTGCCGCCAGCAAATGCCAACGTGATGGTTCCCGTTCAATCGTGGCCTCATCGGCCCGGGCCGCGTTCCGTGCGAATCTCCGTTCATTATCCGGGCGGACAGTTGCAGAACGTGCATCCGCAGACCGGCATCATGTTGACGCTGCACAACTGGGGCGGTGAAGACTGCATTGGCACGGCTGCCCCGGACGCTCTGGCAGACCGACTGAATGTGGTTGCCGTATGTGTGAATTATCTGCAAAGCGGTCGAACAGATTCTATCGAATCGGCCGAGCCCTACGACTTCGGTTACCTGCAAGCGCTCGACGCTCTGCGAGCTCTGGCCTTTGTCCGAAATGGCCTGCAGCAAAACAACACGAAGTACGACGATGGCCGCATTTTCTGCACTGGTGGTTCCGGTGGAGGCAACGTCACTTTAATGGCCAACAAACTAGCTCCGCGAACGTTTGCGTGCGTCATTGACAAGTGCGGCATGAAGAAACTCAGCGACGACATTGCGTTCAATCTGCCAGGCGGTAGCCGATTGAATGCGCGTTGGAGTCGCGATTCGCAGAGTGTCAACTATCTGTCGACCGATCAGCAGGAGATTCGATTCACGGGACATCCCGAACACCTGAATGCCATGAGATCACTGAAGGCGTCGAGTAAGATAATTATCGTTCACGGTAAGGATGATGCCGTCTGTCCTTTCGCCGACGCACAGGAACTCGTAGCGAACCTCGAAGCAGCGAAGCTGGACGTCGAACACCACTTCATCGGCAAGGAAGACCTTGATGGAAAAGTGTTCACCAGCTCTGGCCATGCACTGGGGAACCGCACTGAGATTGTCATGCAGGTCGCCGGAAAGTACCTGCAGCCAGACAGCCCCAACGCCCTTCGCCGCACAGGCGACACCGACTTCGATCGCAAGGAACAGATCGAATACCTCACAAAAAACGGCCGCTTCGTGATTTCCTACGCCGATGGAATCCCGGTTGGTAAATTTGTCCCGACAGAAACGGACTAAGCATGATGAACTGAATCGTTCCATGCCACGCTGAGTAGGGCGCCCGGCTGATGCTAAACCGCGGACGTTTTTGTATGCGTAGTTGCTTTGCAGAGAGTGTCTGATGGATAGGGAGATGCGATCCGATTTGGCTTAATTCGAGACGATTGCTGGACGGCTGCACTTGTTGCCCGGGGATCGCAGACGTGTATTTTATTTTCGGCAAGCTGATCACGAAGGCGTCAAAGCCAGCCGTGAGCGCGTGCCCGTTCGTGGATGTATCTCCACGTGCGTCGTGCAGACGCTACGCGGCATGCGCGAAATATGTATGCTGGTTTGAGTTGCCTTTAGACAGTTGAAGCAGTCGCTTGCCGCAAACAGCTCAACTCGGCCTCGGCGTAGAGCGTCGGGCAGACGTTGAACGTGGTGACTTGCACAGGCTTGGATTGCGCCACGCGCGATTGAAATCTGGTTTTCTTAGGAAATGGTGCGGGAAAATGGCGACGGCAGCGACAATGTGGTAACAACTGCGGGGCGAGTGCGCGCATGCGTTTTGCCTGTCGGTTTTGTCCGCTCCCTGACGAAAGTCGCTGTTATGAATCAACGCAACTCTGGCGGTCGCTTTTTGTATTGCGCAGGTTTGATGCTGTGCGCCTGCGTGGCCGCCTCGGCGGATGCTCAGGATGAGGCTTCAATCGCGACTGCACCGCCAGCGTTGGCGAGAACGGCGGAATTGGGGCGAGCGGCACTGGCAGAGCTTCGAAGCGAAGACATCGAAGAGGCATTTTCTTTGCTTGGGCAGGCGGCTGACCTGCCTTTGCCTGCCGGAAACCGATTCGACGACGGTTTGAGTGCTGCTGTTGGGGGCATTAATCGAGTCCTGGTTCAGATGCGTTCCGGAAGACGCTTCGACACGCTGCACGGCTGGACATTTCCTTCCGGCAGTCGCAAAGCCGTTCGGGTGCTGATATCGCTTGTACCCGAAATTGCTCCGCCACCAGAGTTCGCTCGGGCTTTAGGCGAACGGCCGAAACGGGATTCCTTTCCGATCGCATCCGTCGGCAGCATGCAAGGGATCTTCTGTTCAGCGTGGACGCTGGTTATTGCGGCTGACGAAGAAGGTAGCCTGCGTTCGTTGATCACAGAACTCGATGGGCTGGCGGCTGACGGTATTCCCAATGCGAAGTACGTTCTGCTGTTGGCTCAGCTACGAGACAGCCGCAGCAACGACGACGAGCTGAAGGGATCTTTGAAGACAATCCTGGAAAACGCGGGCGCCTTGCCGATTCCCGCTGAGCGGTCGTCTGCCGTGCTGGTTGCCGCCGCTATGCAGCGCGATAATTTGGGCTCACTGGCAGAAGAAATTGTAGAGGGGCTTAACAAGTTCGACCTGACCAACGGTTCATCCAGTTTCGTGCCGTTACTGCGACGGCTGCGCGCGACTGTTATTCTGAAGAATCGAGCGGCCAAAACGTCGCCTCGTGATTTGTTTTACACGACGCCGTCGATGTGGGTTTCCGCTGACAGCCAGTTGCGTTCCGGCGGCGCCACCGGAGCCGATGAAGCGATCTGGCTGACTCATGAAGACCACGTCAAACGTCTGGCCGGGCCGGGCGACGACACTCTGCTGCTGCGGTATCCACTGGCCGGAACTTTTGAGCTGAAGGGTGAGGTGGCGGAACTTGAACACGGCGGTGGCGGTCTGACATTCGGCGGCATGGCGTTCGACGCAAATTCGAAGGAATTTACTTTGCAGGAAGTTCAGCGGCCTCATTTTGAAAAACGTGTCTGGCCGTTCGTGGCTCCGAAGGAACACCGCATGTTTAACCGAGTCAACATACGTTCGGACGGCGAGACTATTACGTTTCTTTCCAATCTTCATCCCGGGTGGCGTGGAACGGCGGAATCATGTGCGAGCAGTCCATGGCTTGGCCTGCGAGCTTTCGGTCATGGCCGCGTCATTTTTCGGAATCTGGAACTCGTTGGAACGCCCACCATTCCTCGCGAAGTGAAACTAATTGGAGACGACCTGCGTGGCTGGAGTTCCAGCTATGGCGAAGCGATGACTCGAATTTTAGATCCGTTCCCCACAATCGAAGCCACACCATCCACGGCCGATCCTGTGTGGCATCTAGCTGACGGGGTCATTCATTGTGAAGCTTCCGCGGAATCTCCGGAAGGCAAGATTGGTCAGAGTCACCTGGTCTACATGCGGCCGTGTCTGGCCAGCGAAACCGTGACTTATGAGTTTTTCTATCACGAAAACAAGACAACCGCCCATCCAGTGGTGGGGCGTCTTGCATTCCTGGTGGAACCGACCGGTGTTCGACTGCATTGGTTAACGGACAATGCGAACGAATGGACGTGTCTTCCCGAAGACAATGCCATCATCGAACCACTTAGCCGTCGGGGCCCCGCGAAGTTGCCGCTGAAATCAGGCGAATGGAACTCCGTCACAATGCAGTTTACGACCGACGAAGTGAGCGTCTCACTCAATGGCGAAGAAGTCTATCTACGTTCGTTGGAGGACGTTTCTGGTCGTCACTTTGGCATCTACCACGACCGCAACCAGACTTCGGTTCAGGTCCGCAACGTGGTACTCAGAGGCGACTGGCCAGAGAAGCTTTCCGCCGAACAGTTGGGTGATCTTGTCGCGCTGCCATAGCTGATTGCTTGCGGTCGACTGTGCTTCGCGACCGAGTTCAACCGGCTGGTGCAACGTTTCCTGCCCTGATAACGACATAACAAACCGGAAGACCAGAATGCTCCAATCGAACACGGAGCTCACCCAGCGACGGGGAAAATATTCGTTCCGTCGCAGCAAACTGATCGGATGGATCGTTCATCAGATCGTTCTGGCGGCGTCTCTATTCTCGAATAGCACGGTGTTCGCGCAAGGCAACGCGAATTACGCACTGGACGACATCTTCCGTCTGGAGGTGATCGCCGACAATACTTTCGCCGTCCGTGAGCATGCCTTTTCGTTGCCAGAAGACGAACGGTTCGCCTTTTTGGCAGACTGGGTTCTGCCCTCCTCGACACATCACCAGATTCGCGTGCACGGAGTCTTTCAGCAGACAGGAATGACGCTGAACGCGACAGGCCAAGAGAAGCCGCAGACGCTGGTCTCTCCGTTGTTTGATCTTGTCGACGTCGCCGAGCAACTCGGCAGAGTCGACGACATCCAGGATCGCATTGAAAACTTTCATCCGGCAAGTGAATATCAATGTCGAGCCAAAGTGGCGTTTAATGCGATGCTGCAATTCCATACAGCGGACGCCGGTGCTGCGGACGCGGCGATACGGGAACTGCTGACGCTTGTAGAAGCATCGAATCCCGTAGACGTCGATGCAATGTGGCCGGAGACTCTGGCCGCTTATTATGGCGTGCATCGTGTTCCACAGAGCAAGGCCGTGCAGGAATTGATCGATTTTCTGTACGCCCGACGAAGTCAGGAGCGAAAGCCACCAAACAGCGATTTCTGGCACACTCAAATTCGATCCTTGTACGCCCGCAGCCATGCTTTTCGTAGCCACGGACATGACCAAACTTTCGACGCAACGCTGGATTCGGCCGACTGGATACCGATGGCTCGTATGACCGACCGGTCACGAGGTTTGCTTCGCGCGGAGGATCGTTGGGTGAAGAATGACGACGATGAAATTCGGTTAATCACAGGACACGACAACGATTTTCTAGTGTACCGACTTCCGCTGCGAGGCGATTTTGAAGTGCATGCGGACATTGCAGCCAAAGGGAGTACGCAGTTCTTGCTGGGAGGCCGACTGACTGGTCCGGTCGACAATGTTCGGTTACTGACCGGTACCTTTCGTGCGGGCAAGCCGTTTCGCGAAATCGATCCGCCATTCGTTTCAAACGTTGGATGGGACCGACTACGAGCAGTCTTCCGCCACGACCAGCAAACCGGTTCTCGAACAGTGAAGGTAGCTCTTAACGGTCGTGTCATTGAAGAGTACGCACTGCCAGAGCACCACAGTCCGTGGATTGGCATACGCGGTTGGTGGCCGAGTCATGCGGTGCTTCGCGACGCTCGAATTACGGGCAACCCGGAAATTCCAGGTTCTGTGCTGACGTCAGGCGTCGACAACAGCGGTGATTGGGTCGGTTACCATGAAGGTTCTTCGTGGAACTTTGTTACTGCAGATGAGGGAGCAGCGCAGATTGTTGGTCCTAAACGAGCGAGCGACCAGGGCATTCTGCGAGAATCTCTGTTGTGCTATCAACGCCCGTTGCTGGACGGTGATTCGGTGGAATACGAATTCTACTATGTGCCGGGCGACCAGAATGCGCATCCGGCGATTGATCGCATCGCGTTTCTGCTGAGACCGGACGGTGTAAAAAAGCATTGGGTGACGGATGGCCGGTACGACGCCACGACGGTGCATCCGGATAATCACCAGCCAGTCGGTGGTGACTCAGCCAAGTTACATTTGCAACCCGAAGCTTGGAACCGCGCGAAGGTGGCATTACGCGACGATACCGTTGTGTTGGCAGTCAACGGGCGACAGGTTTGTTCGGTGAAGCTGGATTCTGGAAACCGTCGGACATTCGGATTCTTTCACTTTGCTGATCAGGAAACTGTTCGTGTTCGCAATGTGGTGTTGAAGGGCCAATGGCCGAACGCGTTGCCGCCGCCTTCAACGCAGGAACTCGCGGACCCGACAATCGCGGTGTTGGATAAACGCGTACCTGCGCTGGAGGCAGTCTTTGAAAATAGGTTTGTTGCCGAAGGTGTTTCAGACCTGCTGAAACCTTATGCATCTGGCGGCGGACGCTTTACGCCAGGACCTGACGGCGTGTTTGTTGAGCTTCCACGGGTAGGCAATTATCGTACTCAGCGATTGGACCTGCCGTTTGCTATCCAAGGGGATTTTGATCTGGTCGCGTCGTTCGAACAGCTCAAACTTAGCGCCGATGTTTACTCTGCGGTTCTGCTGGAAACTCAGCTTGACGACGACAAACAGCACAGGTGTCGCGTAGTTCGTATCTCAGCAGATGACAGGCTGCAAAGTATCAAGGCCACGCTTCCGAAAACGAATCCAGACGGCAGCAAGTCGTACGAGATTCTAAAGCAAGCCAATTGTGATTCGACCAGCGGCACATTCCGATTGGCTCGACGAGGCACAAAGGTGTACTACCTCTTTGCCGAGGAGAACTCGAACGTCTTTCGCTTGCTCTCCACTGCAGAAGTCACTGATCAGGTAACGATCCCAGGTGGCATCCAGTTGGTCGCAATTTGCAGCGGCAACGGCGAATGCCAGGTGCTGTGGAAGAGTGTGATTGTGCGAGCTGAAAAAATGATGTACATGCCGCAGCGACCGGAACGCCTTGCTTACGTGATGAACATTGACGGAACCAACCGCCGCCTGTTTACCAAACCGACTGACGGATTCTTCCACGTTGGTTCGCCGGAATGGTCGGCCGACGGCAAATCCATCGTCTGCGACCTGTCTCGTGGCACGCCGTCGACCGCTCGAGTGCATCTTTTCGACAGGGACGGCACCAACGCCCGAGATCTCGGTGCTGGCGGAATGCCGTCGCTTTCGCCGGACGGGAAACAGATTGCGTTCAACTGGCCCGGCATCATGCTTATGAAGTCTGATGGTTCTGAACGCACACAGTTAACCGCTAACGGCCTTGGCGTTCACTGGTCTCCCAGGGGCAAGATGATCGCGTGGTCAACAGGCCGGAATATCACGCTGTACGACGTCGATACGAAGGTGACTCGCGAGTTGTTGACGCCGGAACAAATGCGATTAGTTGGCCGCGTCTTCTGGAATCCTGGCTGGAGCAATGACGGTCGTCGGATTGCATTCCACGGACTCGTGCGAGGCGAACATTTGGTGGCGGTGGCTGATCCTGATGATCCGGATGAATTCAAGATTGTGCACCAGGGAACAGCCACCATCTACTCAGACTTCACGTGGTTTCCGGACAACAGGACGGTGGCATTTTCGATGCACCACGCATCGACCGGGACGTCTCAGATGGTGTCGGTGGATACGGAATCGCCTGGCCCGCCGCAAAGACTTCCCGGGCAACCGGATGACTGGAACGTCTACGACCTGGATTTGTCGCACGATGGAAAGTCGGTGATATTCTCGGCAGAACGGCCTGGGCAAATGATCGAATGGGCTTCTGACAGGGCGGCCGAATGAGAGACAGCAGTTTGTTGCCGCGTGTGAGTCGGGCTACGCGACGTATTGAGGCTCGGCGACGGCCGGCTGCTCTTCCAAAAATGCGAACGAACACATGGGTATGAAAATGGCGTTTCAAGGTGAAGCCACAAAAACTTTACGATCGCAGCCTGTGAACTATCGCTGGCCATTCGATTGGTTAGCACACACTTTCGTGTTGGTGGCAAGTCTGCTGGTTGCGGGCGGCGGCGTGGCTACGGCTGATGAAACCCAACTTGCGTTGGACGATATCTTTGGCTCTGGCGTGGTCGAAGATAATAGCAATGCCATTCGTGAACGGGCTGCGGGTCTTGATGACGATGAAGAGCGCTTTCGAGTTTTGAGTGACTGGATCCTGCCGTCAGGCTCGCATACCCGGTTTCGCGTCAGTGGACGGTTTCAAACACATGCGGACAATGGGAAGTCGGGCGGAGTCCTTGTGTCGCCTGTCTACGATCTTCTGGCGGTTGCAGAATCACTCGGCCACCTGGACGAACTGCGACACCGCGTCGCTGCTGTGCGATCAGAAGATGCACAGCAGCAGCGAGCGAAAGCAGCCCTGCTGGCAATGATCGCGATGTATCTTCGAGACGACGACGCGGCCTTCCAGCAGATTGACCAACTCAAGAAGTTAGTCCAAGGTTATGTTCCGCGCACTGTGCAAGAACAATGGCCTGAAACTCTGCTGGTTTTTGCAGACGTCCATCACTTTCCGCAGTCTCATTTTGCACCGGATTTGCCTGAGTATCTTTACGAGCAGCGCACACGCAAAGGCATTCCTCAGCATGCAGAGGAATGGCACGCTCATATCGCGTCGCTGATGATGAAGAACGCTGTGCAGCGACGGCCCGCAGCGAAAGCTATCAGCCAGGATCAGTTCAAGCTCTGGATTCCATCGGAAAGGCATCGGCATCACACCAGAGGCTCAGGACTTCCCGCCGCGACGTGGATTTGGAGCACCGAAAAAGGAGAACATGTCACCGGCCATGAAGATGATTATTTGTTTTTTGCATCTCCTTTGCGGGGCGACTTCGATGTGGATGCCGACATCAGCCCCATCGGGCGAACGCAAGTGTTATCGGCCGGCGAGCTGCTGGGGCAAACGTGGGGAGGGGCCTCACTATTTGAAGGGAATGTGCGGCACGGGATCAAAGCCCGGAAGCTGAACCAGCCGCTAGCGAAGCTGGGCAAATGGATCCATTACCGAGCCGCCTACAGAGGTGATGAATGCCGGGTCTACCTCAACGGTCGGCTGATGAAAGTGATTCCGCGCCCGGCCACAGCCGATCCATGGATTGCGTTCCGAAGCTGGTCCCGCAATGACGCGAACTTCCGTGACGTTCGTATCACAGGGCGCCCGGTTGTTCCTGAGAGCATCGATTTGATCAATCCGGATTTGACAGGCTGGTGGACGTATTACGGCGAAAGCTACGGCTATGAATTGGCGGCATGGAATGTCACAGCATCCCCGGATGGGCCCGGCGAAATCGTTGGCACCAAAAACAGTCGGCTGGCGGGTACCTGGTGCGAACATCTGCTGCGGTATATTCGTCCGCTTGGGCAGCAGAGCACCGTGGAGTACGAATTCTATTTTTCCCCAGGCTCGGCAAACGCATTTCCAGCGATTGATCGAACGGCGTTCGCGATCACACCCCAGAAAGTTCTGACGCACGCCATCACGGATGGAACTTATGAACAGTCGACCGCGTCGCCAGTGTTGGCCGAATACGACACATCACTGTCGACTCAACCCGCCGCATTGCCACTGCGGGCGAACGAGTGGAATCGGATGAAGGTGCAGATCAACAAGCAATTGGTTCGGTTGGAACTGAATGGCGAATTCGTGGGCGAATACGAACTGGCCGCCGACAACAGTCGCCACTTTGGCTTCTTTCATTTTGCAGATCGGGACGAACTGCGAGTCCGCAACGTGAAGTTGACCGGTCACTGGCCCATCAAAGTACCGCCACTGGCCGAGCAGGAATTTGTCGACATTGCTGCTGCGAATCTGAGCGACACCGAGTTACCGGACGTGTTTCGCCATGACTTTGCAGCAGACGGTCTGGAGCAACGTTATATCGGGGCCGCCGCAGGAAGACTTGGTCGCGTGAGTGCCACACCAGCGGGAGCCGTACAGCATGTGACGTCCTCCGGCGCATGGTCTCAGTCACACTTTGATGCCAACTTTCGAATGGATGGCGATTTCGATTTTTCTGCGAGGTTCGATCCACTTGACGTGACCGACCATGATTTAAACGGATGCGGGATTTTCGTGTCATTCGGCGACAGGTACCAGATTGAATGCAATCGGCGACCGTACGGCACGAACAACCAACGGGTGACTGTTGCCTGGCGAGAACCGGTAGGTGATGGCGAATTCAAGGCCAGCTACGAAAATCTGTCCACCGAAGCGAAGGCGGGAACCTTCCGGATGGCTCGGCGAGATGACCACATCACTTTGCTGTTTGCTGAAAACGATTCCGATCAATTTCGCGTCGTTGATTCCCGAACGATCGAAGGCATCGGGCAGCACGGAGCGGACGCCCGTCTGCAGGCAGTCGCCAACAAGGGCGGCACCACCACAGTGACTTGGAAGTCCTTGCGTGTGTCTGCTGACGAACTCTGGTATCTGCCCGATCCGCGAGAAGAACAGCCGCGTTTGATTTATGTCATGGATGCGGATGGCGGCAATCTGCAGCAGATCACAGCCCCATTGCTGAATGTGAATTCTCAGGGTTCGCCGGACTGGTCGCCGGATGCAACTCGTATCGCCTTTGATGCGTGGACCGGCCAGGTGGAAACATCCTTCGTTTACGTTGTTAACGCCGATGGATCGAACATGAAGAAGCTGGGGCTTGGCAGCATGCCAACGTTTTCGGCGTCCAACGACCGACTGGCCTGCACGTCTCTTCTGACAGGCACCGTCTTGTTCGACGGTAATGGTGGAAACCGTGAGAACCTGGTCGAAGAAGGCTGGGGCGCTCAATGGTCACCCAACGGGAAGTGGATTGCGTACGAATCACGCCACCGCACGGAAGGTCGTTCGCAACGCAACATCACAATTATTGATGTCGAAACCAAACAGAAACGGCAGTTGCTGAAAGGGCGTGACGCCGATCGTTTCCGGCACATTCTTTACAACATGGAATGGTCGCCCGACAGCAGTCAGATATGTTTCAAGGGCATCGTTAGCGGCGGCCAGGAAGTGTGCATTGTGAATGTCGCCGACTCAGCCGTTCGCACACTGACGACGGCTAACATGGGCCCCGACTTTGCATGGCATCCCGACGGCCGCACCATCATGATGTGGGGCGTGCTAAGTGTACTCGGCGGAGCAGAAGCAGGCGCGACGCATTCGATGAAAGGAAATCGACTGTACCAGTTCGATCTCGAATCCGGCGAACTCAAATTGTATCCCGGACAGCCAATGAATCAGGACAACAGTGGTCCGGCGTGGTCACCGGACGGGAAACGCCTGGCCTTTTGCGGAAAGCAGTTTCCGGGGCCGGTCAGGTGGACCGAAATGAAGGCAGAGCGTTCACCGTAAACAATTTACTGGCTCCTCAATCAGGAATACGAACATGAAACCAACCACACTCGTCACGGTAACACTTCCCCTGCTGGCCGTGTGCCTCATCGCCGCAGCTCAGGATGCTCCGAAGCAAAACGATAAGGATGCGGATCTGACGGCAGACCTGAAACTGATCCAGGGCTCCTGGGAACTGCAGCACGGCAACGAAGGCCAAGGTCGTCCGACCACACGCAGCATCAAGACGATCGAAGGAAACAAGGAAACACTCCGTCGCTACAACGCGAAGACCGGCAAGAAGACTCACGAGCATTCCATGCTGATTAAGCTCAGCAAATCAGGTGAAGTCCGAGTCTGCACGTTCTACCGCGAAGGCAGCACGCCGGAAAACGGAGCCTCATTCGTCTATAAGGTCGACGAAGAGAATTACTACGACGTGCCAGGCCTGTTGCAGGGCCGAGAGTATCGTAACTATCAGGAATCTCCCAAGGTCTGGCATTGGAAACGCCTGGCGAGAGACAAAATTCCCGTTGAGGCTCCGTAACTCGTCTTGGAAGGAGCGAACTGGTCAAGATCCAAACAACGATTCGAAGAACCCCTTCTTCCGAGCGGGCGGCTCCACGGGTTTTGGGGGCAGAGTTGGCGTCGCAGGTGGTGGTTCGTAATGCTCTGCATGAATGTCCAGACGCTTCACCAGGATTTCGGACTCTCGGTCGGCGCCGCCTGTGTGCAGCATGATTCGTACACTCGGGATGGCGACATCGGACAGATCGGCAACGTCCAGAATCCGTTCGTGTTCGGCACCCGCCAACTTTGTCAACACCGTGAACTTTCTGCCTCGGCGAGCCACTCGCAATGATGTGACTGCCTTCGCACTAACAGATCCCGCGTTGCGATAGTCCAGACGGCCGTCCGGTTTGGCATAACGAAACTGAGCGCGAGCTTCGGTGTAACCGGATTCTGTGAGGTTGAACATGGCGTTTGCCTGAGTTTGATTTTTGTCGGGGACTTCAATCTGCAGATAGATGGCTGTTTGTTCGTCGGCCGCCGGTTTGTCCAGCTTGATGGTTTCGAATTCGGTCGTGATGTCAAAGTCGCCTGTGATGTCGTGCAGCGTCGACAGACCGCTGGATTCCCAGGAATCAAATCCCGGAGCTGACAACTTCAGCCCCTTGTCAGTGGCGTTCCAGTCGCGAGTATCCCGCCAGCGATACAGGAAAGCTCGGTTGGGCGCTTCTTTTGTGAAATCGTACAATACGTGCTGCAGCAATTCTGTGCGTTCACTGTTAAGTTGCGTCACCCGTGGGTCGGCATCGGCTGTGGACGCCTGAGTAATCTTCTCCGCTTTGACCACGATGTCCTTCCAGATCACGCTGCAGTGTCCCGGGCGATGCATCTGAGCGACCAGTCGAATGCCGTCTGCCTTGATAGGTTTCGTGGTGACCAAACGTGAGCCTCGCAGACGGAAGTTGGGGGAATCACGTTCGGCCGTCAGATAGTAGATCCGATCACCTCGCCGAGCCAATCGCAATCGCCCACCGCGTTCTTCGATCGATTCGGTGACAAAGTAGTCGCGTCTCTCGCCTTCTGGTGCCTGCTGCACAACGACACATTGAAGCATATCGCGTTCGCCGTTCGGTTCGTGCATATGCCTCCGCGTCACAAAGAATTCGTCGGACGTGGCGTTATCCAGCCTGGCGATCAGCAACAGGGAACTGCTGCCGTTCTCAGTTGTCGAATATTTAAAGTCTTCGTAACTCACGGTGATATCAAAATCACCGTAAGCCTGCAGGCTGGGGGCAATTGTCGTATTGACGTAGCCTTTGGTTCCCGGCCGCAAAGCCAGCGTACCAGAGGAAGTATCCTTGACGTGCTCGCCCGGAGCCCCACGAATAAGTCTGAACCGATCGTTGACGGCTCCGTCAGTTGTGAAATCGTGTTGAAAAACCGCCTGCATGTGTTCGACATCACGGTCCAGAAACAGAGCTTCATCGGTTGCCAGGTCCTGATCACTGATGGATGGCAGTTCTTTTGGCCAGTCGCCCTTCCATGTGACATTGCGAACTCGCAGTTCAGACTGATCAGCGTAATGAAACAAGCCAAAACGCCGCTGATTATTGGCGTTCAGTTTCTGCCGAGCAACCACGCTGCCGTTCAGCCATATTTCCACAATGTCGCCGGTCAGCGTCAGACGCACTTTGTTCCATGCATTGTTCCGAGGCACGTCGTAACGGAAACTGGCAGCGTCTGCTGCCGCATCTTCTGATGCCTCAGTGACGGCATGTTCTGTGGACATTTTGTTGTCGGGAGCCAGGTCCGTGCGGTCAAATATTCCGTCCGTCAGCCAGTGTAACTTCACTCCGTCAGGCTGCAGCAGAAAGCACATACGGTCGAGCATTGGATGCGCGTCCTGCTGGCCTTCGTTGTAGAAGTATTCGTATTCGATCGTGCCATCTTCAAGCATGGGACGATGATAGAACAACGCTTCTTCGCAGAAACAATCAGTGGGTAGTTCGGCCCTTCGTGGCGCGAAGATGCCTCCAGACTGTTTTATGTTGGCTGGCGTGCGGTCTTCTCGTTGGCCCAGATATAGCGGTTGCCAATGAGAATGTGACCAGCCCACACTGCCGGGAAAGTATGACAACCAGCCCTGAAGCTGAGGGTGAGCCGTTAACGTGATTGCCTCCGGAATCACAGGGGCACCGGTTATCCGAACATTAAACGCACTGCCGCCATGTTTGAAATCGTTACGAATTGCGATCCATGGATCATGGTGTTCCAACATGGTCCAATCATGCACACGCCGACCATTCACAAACGCCGTCGTCTGCCCATCCGTGACCGTAACGCGGTTGTGCACCGTTCCACGGATCTTTGAGAATCGTGGCTCAAGCAAATGCCGCTTTGACGTACCTCGAATATCTCCCACTTCAAAGTGCTGTTGAGTGTAAACCGGGGCTACCCATGTGCCGCAGACAACTAACTGCGAATCTCGCCAACTAAAAGCCGCAAAATCACATTCCACCTGGAAGTTGCCAGTGAGTGGAGATTGGAAATACAGCACATCATCATCATGGCTGATCGTGTTGTCGGCTTGCCCTTTCTGCAGACGCCATCGAGACGCAGGAATTCCGGCACCACGCGATTCTGCATCCACAATCCCCGCCGACATCCACTGCCCGGATGCCGAACGGTTGATGGCAGGTTCCGGATCGGGCAAATGAAGTTCCGTCGCCAGGGTCTGGAATTGTCGATTCCAGATCGGCCAGACGTTTTTGGTCATCTTGCGACGGGCGATTGTTGAAACCGGCCCCACCAAGGCTTCATAGATGTCCGGGACGGATCGTCCCACATGAAACAACAAGGCTTCGGCCGATCGGTGTCGCACATCGTCCAACTCGGTCGCGGCGCTGAGCTTCAGAAATTCGTCGATCAGCTTTAGCCCAACGTCAGATTGATTTTTCTGAATGGCAATCAACACCAGCAACGCGATCCGGTTCTTTTGCCCTAACGTCGATGTTGGCGATAACATTTCGACCTTTGCCGAAAGTTCTGCCAGGCGGTCTATTTCAGCAGCCGATCGGACCAGGTCCAGTGCTGGAGACACCAGATTACCGCCTTCGCCGCCATCGTTGCCAGCAGGATGAGTGGGCATGAAATCGACCAATACGCGAATCGCGTCGTGGCTGTCATGCGGTAGTACCCAGTCGGAAAGAAACTGGTAGCGGTCTTGCGGCGACATCGCCAGTGAGCGTTGATGAACGCCATACGCCGATTCAACAATGTGGTCCTCACCAAAGATGGCCCCAATGGCCCGCGATACCGCGGGGTCGCCGGACGCCACGGAAACTGATGCCGCGATGGTGCACCACAATGCTAAAAGCAATAGGTGGTTTAGCCGACTCAAGGTTCTCATCGTGCCGCTTCTCCTTCCACGTTCCAAAGCGACATTGTCGCGAAGACGTCGCAAAACAACATCGAACCTTTTGGGGAATGGCTGAATTCTATCGCGAAGTTGACTGGCTGATCTTTGCCGATGTGTACCGGGTCAAACTATCGAGACTTCTGCACGATCAGCATCGATAGTCGCTTTGTCTACGTTTGTTAGCTTAATCAACGGGAGCAGATGTCAGCGCGGCACGTTGTTCCGGTGTCAGCGTGCGTCTAACCTCGTCGGCCCGAATTTCGATCGATGTTGACAACACCTTCGCCTGCATGCCAGTGCCACCGGCGTGAACGTGGAAAGCGACGTCGCCGGGAAAAATCGGCACGGACGGCACTGCGACTCTGGCGATCACACGGTCGCGAACAAACTGACTGGATGTGACCACGTAGAATAGTTCGTTTTCTCGCCTGACGAATCTCACGCCCTCCACGGAATCGATGGCCACTTTGCTGAGTGTCTGATATTGCATCCCGCCGTTGGGGCTCGGCACCCATAATTCCGCTACGATTGTTGTGGCGCCGGATTCGTTCTTGTGAAAGACCAGCGTCGGTCGCGACTGCTTGTCGTCGCGAAACTGCATCTGAAGATAGACACTGGAAAGCCGAGCCGCCGGCGCTGGCGTGGGCAGGTCCAGCACGTCGAATTGGGTTGAGATATTGAAATCTCCGGCAATCGCCCGTTTCACGCGGAAGCCGTCGGTTAACCATGCATTGCTGCCGTCGGCCGTAATCAAAAGACCACCGTCTGCTGCCTTCCATTTTTGGGCCGCTCCGATTTGGGAAAAATCGACGGCAGCTGGCCCAAGTTTGCGGAAGTCGTGGTTCCAGCTCTCAGCGAGTCCGTCACGCTGGCGGTTGAGTTCCGCGAGTAGTTCAACGGTATCTTCCGTGGCAGGCCCGCTCAGCCGGTCTGCCCGAATGTCGATGCTCTCCCAAACAACGTCCGTACTGCCAGACTCAGTTAGTACCCGCAGCCGAATTCCATCCAGAATCGAACTGTCCGTCGCCACTTCCTCGGTGCTGACCAACCGAAAATTGGGTGAGTCATGTTCAGCGATCAGGCTATAGAGGGTGCTTCCGTGTCGTATTAATCGCAATCTCCCGGAATCACAGGCCTCGACAATGTTGCCCAGCCAGAGTCGTTGAGCGTCTGGACCTATTGTTCGATGAATGTACAGATGAGACGTCTGCTGGTCCTCTTCAGCTGGCCGACGAACCTGACCACGATAGACAGAACAGTGTGTGGCAGCGGGATCTGCCATCACCACGTCGAGCGCAATTCCATCAGTGCCGTTTCGGCTGGGAGTTGTCTTCAAATCGGTGAAAGTCGCGACGATGTCAAAATCGCCGTCGAGCTTGAGGCTTGGTGTGGCATAGCATTGACGATATCCGTCACTGCTTTGATGCTGGATCCGCAGTCCCTGCGGTGTGATCTGCGATGTGACGTTCGCTTCGTCAAAGTTGCCCTGGCTCCACAAAGTTGCTGGCATCGCTGCCGTGCTAAAGTCGTGGTGAAACGTTTGCTTCAGAACAAGCTCCGGATACAGTGGATCGGGAGCCGCCAGTTCCTGCTTCTCAGGTGGCGGTATAGAATCCGGCCAGTCGCCTGTCCATATCACGCTGCGAACGCGAGCTTCGGTTTGATCCGAATAATGAAACAGTCCAAAGGTTCGAGGTGTGTCGCTGGACAACTCGTGCGTGATGATTGTCTCACCGTTTAGAGTTAGTTGAACAGTGTCGCCGGCAAGGTTCAGACACATCTTGTTCCAGCGATCTTCCTTCAGTGGAACTCGGCTGATTGCTGCGGGCAACTCGGGAATGGTGGATCGTCCCGGGGCATGATCGGAAACGCTGCAACAACCATTGGTCATTCGATGAACGCGAATACCGTCCGGACTTATCAGGAAAGCAACGTTTCCAATCGCTGGGTGAACGTGAGTGCTGCCTTCCCGGTAGAAGAACCCATACGCAATCGTACCGTCTTCCAGCATGGGGCGATTGTATTGCACCAGGCTTTCTTTGTGGGTTCCGGCAAGATCTTCGCGTCGCGCTCCCACAATCACCTGGCTGTGTGCTGCCTGCGAGACTTGCTTCCAGTCGGTGCCGTCGGTTTCATCGTAAAAGGAAATCCACCCGGGTAGTCCACGTGCTTCGGAGAGCTTAAGCGTCAGTGGAATCTCCGGATGACCGGAAATCCTAAGGTCTTTGACTTCTCCAGCAGCATACCAAGGGCTGCGGATGGCCACCCACGGTTCGTGATCAGGATCCAACGTCCTTGTGTGAACCCGTCGACCATTGAAGTATGTCGAAGCAACCCCATCGCGAACAACGACTCGGTATTTCATCCAACTACCCGGCTCCTGTAGCGGCGGAATCAATTCAATGAACGGCTGAGACTGACGGAAGTTGCCAACTTGATAGGTTGTGTTCCCCCAAACCGGAGAGACCCATTCGCCGCCAACAAGCAGGTGGCTGTGTCTCCAGCCGAAACTGGTGACATCACATTCGACTTCAAAATTACCTCGCAGCGGAATGTTGTAGTACAAGTAATCTTCATTGTGGGTGGCCACATTCTTGACATGCCCACGTTGCACATGCCAGTCGCCAGCTGGGTAGCCGAGTCCATTTGTCATCGCCGTTCGTCGGCTGACAGGCGTCCAGCGCTTCGATGCGATTCCGTCTGGTATTTCCGATGAGTCGATCGCCGGCTTTGTCGCCCCAGCCAAAGCAGCCATCTGCCGATCCCAGACATCTGTGCTGCCAGACCTGTCCTTGCGAATGAAGGAATCGACGATGTGGGCGAGAAACTCCGCTGCGGTCTCTCGCGTTTCTTCATGCCGGGCCGCCGCAACGATGGCCAGAGTTTCCGGAAACCGAGTTGTGACTTCATCGCGATTGAGCTGCACGAAATCCGAGTGAAGTTGCCCCAGGCGCTGTTCTGCGTCGCCAGAATTACCAGCCGCGATGTCGATCAAAACCAGCAACGTGTTGCGGCAACGGGATGCCTGATGCGACGCGGGTGCCGACTCCGAAACCCGAGCTTTCAGCTCGTCTAAACGCCCAAGCAAAGCTGCAACTTCAACAAGGTCCATCGCAGGAGACTGCAGTTCCCCATTGATCGATTCGCCCACAGCGCCTTCTGGTGCGAATGACATTGAGAGCCGAAATTGCGAATGCGTTTTCCCCGGCAGTACCCAGTCGGACAGTAATTGATACCGTTCTGCCAACGGCAAACGCTTCGCGTCGTCCCGCACTTTGGCCACATTCTGCTGCAAAATGTCGTCGCCGAGGATGTCATTTAGCGCGGCGTTGACGTTGTGGTCAGCGGGCTCAGCGAGTTCACTGTTGGGGAGCTCCACCTGTTTCGCGGGGCTGGTGGAAAGTGCCGCCATCGCGAGCCGACCCGCTGAGGTCTCATCAATGGCTAATGTCTGAGTATGGTGAGCGAGCGTCACGGACAGTGCGCACACCAATCCTGCAAACGTATCCAGCCGCATTGTTTTCCCGTTCGTTTTCAGAGACGGTCTCATTCGGCACTTTACTCGCTGTCTCAGAAGTCTGACGCGTAATTCGTAGCATCCGCGGTCTCGCCGTACCGTACGTCGCAAACAACAGCGGGATCACGCACGAAAAGCCGTCAAATCGTTGCCTGCGACCGTCAGGCTCAGTAGAGTCAAGTGTTCCGCGGCCCTTGCGTCAAGCGACGGGCGTGGTTTCTGTTCGCGTGACAGCTTGCCATATCTAGGTGACGTGATGAGCCGCGTTCTGTGGATTGATCGCAGCCTGCATGACGATGCCGTTGAGCAACAATGGCTATGAGGTTGAATCGAATCATCTGAACGCTGTTCCCTGGGGACGAATCCGCTATCCAATCCATCAGCGAGGCTGCATAATTTGTGTGCCTTATGCAGAACGTGAGTCATGCACTAGGCCATTCGTCGCGGCAAATGCCACATTCGGTTCCGCGGTTGTGAATGTCATAAGAGATGCAATTCCCCCGCGGAAAGAACATGAGGCGGCGGCACATTACGATTTCCTGACAATTCATGCTGAATTATTCGCGTGAAGCTGGGCAGGCCATCGACATATCACTGAACCTGCGGCAACGAGCGGAACCAATTTGCTGCCGGTCACTCAATTCGAGGCCATTTTGAACGACTCTGCACTAGTTCAGGGACTGCGAGAACAGGATCCTGCGGCGGTGAAGCATCTTAGCGATTGCTTTCTGCCGTCGGTGTGGCGCTTCGTGTACGTCAAAGTCAATCGCGATCGGCATCTCGCGGAAGACATCGTCAGCGAGACCGTGTTGGCATTGGTGAAGGCAGTCGCCGACACAAAGACAGATATTCTGAACCCCGGTGCATGGTTGCGATCGGTGGCGTCCAACAAGGTGACGGACCATTTTCGTGCGGCTGCGCGTGTGCAGCACCTGATCGATGAAGCTAAGCAGTCGGCTCCGGTGAGTGACGATATTGATGCGGCGGCACTGCAGGAACAGTCTGAGCGGCGTGGCGAGGTACGCGATGTGATGGATCAGCTTTCTGACCAGCATCGCATGGTTCTGGAGTGGAAGTACATAGAAACATTAAGTGTGCGAGTGATGGCTGAACGCCTGGACATGACGGAAAAGGCCGTTGAGTCGATTTTGTTCCGAGCTCGACGCGATTTCCGAGAACGCATGATGCGAGTCGACAGTCGGGAGTGCGGAGTTCCGGGCCGCCAGCAGAACGATGACGCTCAGGCTGGCAAGACGAGCTGCGATGAGTGTGGTGACGAAGCTAACCAGGCAAATGTTCGAGTTGAGTGTCCGAAGTCGAGTGTGTAGCACGCCGAGGCAAATGCGTCTCGCCGAACCACGTACTCTTTATTCCGGGCTCTCCCCCAACAGCGGCAGATTTAGATGACAAACGTTTCGAACATAAATGACGCATCACAGGATTCGTCGGATCAGGAGCTTGAAGAGCTTCTTACCGACGCGTTCGATGCTCCGCCAGTGCCACGTACGCTGTTGAAGCGGCTTGATCGCGGTATCGAGCAGGAATGGGGCACGTCACCTCGATTGGCTGATTCGCATGTCGCAAGAGTCGGCCGGACTCTGGTCGGCGGTGGGCGGTGGGTGCGGCGTTTACCGATCGCGGCGGCGCTGGGAGTGTTGATTCTGTTGGCGGTCATGTTTCGCGGTGATTCAACGGCCTTTGCGTGGAGTCAGTTGCTGGACGCAATGGCGAAGCAGGGTGTGGTTCAACTGGAATCAGAGAACGTCGATCGGTGGCTCGCACTTTCTGAGGGTTGGATCCGTGATAGGTCGGATGAATCGTCCGTGCTGGTGGATATTCAACGACAGGTTGTTTTACAGCGTGACGATGGTTCGGCGGATATCAAGCTGCGATCGCTGAAGCGTGGTGCACCGGCCGATCGCAATCAGTTGGTGTTAACATTTTTGTCCGGGACGAATTTTGACGACGAGACGATTCAGCGTTTTTCTGGTGCCCGAGTTGTCAGCGAATCTTCTTCGCGGGTGAGCGGTGAGGCTGGGGAGAACATTCAACTTGATGTTGACTTCGTCTGCGACAATCTTGAATCAGTATCGTTACGGGCCTTGGTGGACGTGGACAGTCATCTGCCCCTGCAGATGCAACTTGTGACTGCTGATCTGCCGATTGCCCGACCAACGTTGACTGTTTCTTTCCCGGCAGCCACGGCAACAGACCGCCGAGCCGTTGAATTCCCCGCCGACATGCCGGTTGTCAATGTCGAGGCGGCGGAGGCGATCCAGACGGCGTCCCTTGAATCGAATCTGTCTGGTGCGGACGACAAACTACTCGCGCCGATCGGGACTGACAAAGAAGACTCGAACGTCGCTGTTGCGTTAGCGACGACAACGCCGGCTTCACCAAAGCCGGAACGGAAAAGCAAGCCTGCCGGGCTTTTCGGAGCCGCATCAGGATGGCAGCCGGTTGATGTTTCGCAGGGCTCGAATGACGATGTGCTGCAGCAGTTGGATCATTTGATGGCGAAATTGTGGGAAGACAATGGCGTTGATCCAGCCGAGCCTGCGGGTGATGAAGAGTTACTTCGACGAGTTTATCTGGACCTTGCCGGACGTATTCCGGCAGTGACTGAGGTCCGAAATTATCTGAACGACAAATCGCCGAATCGCTATGTCGCCCTGGTTGAGCGACTGTTGATGAGTGCCGACTTCGCGTCTCATTTGGCAGCCACTTACCGCAGGTTCCTGATTCCTGAAGGAGTCGACTTAACGGCGTTCGGGGGCGTCGAGGCCTTTGATAAATGGTTGAGTGAACGCTTTGCCAGTAACGATTCGTACGACGAAGTGGTCCGCAGTTTGTTGCTGGCAGAGGGACGGTTGTCTCGGTCAGGTCCGTTGCTGTTCTATTCGGCCGCCAAACTGGATCCCGACCAACTGGCGTCGCGAACGTCGCGCGTGTTTTTGGGAATGCGGCTTGAGTGTGCTCAATGCCACGACCATCCGTTCGAACCGTGGAGTCAAAAAGACTTCTGGAGCTACGCCGCATTCTTTGCTCGCATTTCGCGACCACAGGGGACGCTGGAGAATGTGTCCACGGTAATGCGGGTTCGCGACGTTGAGCGTGGTGAAGTGATGATTCCGGATTCGGATGAAGTGGTGCCGCCACGGTTCTTAAACAGTGCCGCCCCGGTCGACGATGGACAAGCCGATCAGCGTCGACAAAAACTGGCGAAATGGTTGACGGGGGCGGACAATCCGTATTTTCCGCGAGCTGCGGCGAATCGAGTTTGGGGGCAGATGTTTGGGCGAGGGATCGTTGATCCGGTAGATGATTTTGGAGTGGAAAATCCGCCAGTGTCACCGGAAGTACTCGACCTGCTGGCAGGGCACTTCATTCGCACAAAGTTTGATCTTCGTGAATTGTTCCGCACGATTGCTCTTTCGCGAGCTTACCGGCTTTCCAGTGGAGCCGACGTGCAGGACTACCTGCGCGTCAATATGTTCGCTCAGATGAACGTCAAGACGCTGACGGCGGAACAGGTTTACGACTGCATTACCGTAGCGACAATGCCATCGGGGGCAGCGACGGAAGGTTTCAATGTGGTGCGGTTCGGCAACACGCCGCGTGACGAATTCCTGCGGCAATTTAGAACTCCGTCCGGCCGCCAAACGGAATATCTCGGCGGAATTCCTCAGGCACTGACATTAATGAACGGGACTTTGATCGATGGAGCGACAGGTCTTGCAAGCAGCGGCCTCTTGAAGTCGCTGGCAGCACCGTTCTTTCAGAACAAACAACGGATTGAAATTCTGTACTTCGCCACGTTGTCTCGTCAGCCAACCGCTTCTGAATGGGAGTTGCTGAACGAATACATCAGCGAAGACTTGTCAGGTCCGGCATTGCAGGAGGGGCTCGCAGATGTTTTGTGGGCGGTCTTGAACAGTGCTGAGTTTACGATGAATCATTAGGAGCTCAATCATGACAACTCCCTTCTCCCGAAGACGACTACTCGGCTCACTAGCTGCAGGCATCGGCGGGATCAGTGTAAGTGGCTGGTTCCCGGCTTTGGCGGCTCAGCTGGCCGAGCAAAAAGAACGCAAGCGGCACTGCATTCTGTTGTGGATGAGTGGCGGGCCGACTCAAACCGACACATGGGACATGAAGCCGAACCACGAAAATGGCGGCGAATTCAAAGAGATCCAAACCGCGTCGCCAGGACTGCGATTTAGCGAACACCTTCCCAAACTGGCCGCTCAATCAGACAAACTGGCCGTGATGCGAGGTCTAAGTACCAAAGAAGGTGATCACGGTCGCGGTACCTATTTGATGCGAACGGGGCGAGTTCCCATGGGGCCGATTCAATACCCGTGTATTGGCTCGGCACTGGCCAACCAACTGGGAACCTTCGACGCGGGGTTGCCGAGTTTCGTGAGCGTCGGGCCTTACCGCGCGTTCAATCAGGACGCATTTGGCGCCGGTTTTCTGGGTCCGCGATTCGGTCCGTTGATTGTGGGAGCATCAGATATTCCCGGATCTATGTCTAACGATGTCGACGGGTATCCGGAACTTCGCGTCCAGGGAATGAATCGGTCTGGCGGGATAACTGAAGCTCGCATGGAGAAGCGACTGAAGATGTGGAAGGGGTTGCAGTCGTCGTTCCTTGCGAAACACAAGGCCGGAGCGGCCGCAACGCAGAACACGGTTTACGAAGGAGCGGTCCGGTTAATGAACAGCGAAGACGCCAAGGCCTTCGATCTGTCGGATGAACCCGAAGCACTGCGCGAAGCCTACGGGAAGACCGTGTTCGGCCAGGGTTGTCTGATGGCTCGGCGACTGATCGAACGGGGCGTGTCGTTCATTGAAGTGTCACTCGGCACAAACAGTGGCGGAATTGGTTGGGACACGCATTCCGACAACTTCACCGCAGTGCAGCGACTGTCAACGGATCTGGATAACGGCTGGGCGACGCTGATGACCGATCTGGAAGACCGCGGCTTGTTGGAATCGACCACCATCCTGTGGATGGGCGAATTCGGCCGCACGCCGCAGATCAACGACGGTGCCGGTCGAGACCACTTTCCGGCCGCATGGTCGGCTGTACTGGCTGGCGGCGGAATCGCAGGCGGCCAGGCCTACGGTAGCACCAGCGAAGACGGCATGATGGTGAAAGACGGAAAGATCGCGGCCGAAGATCTGCTGGCGACTCTTGTGGAAGCCACTGGAGTTGGTTCTGACGCCATGCTGATCAACGAAGACGGACGCCCAATTCCGATAGCAGAAGGCACGCCTGTGAAGGAAGTGCTGGCATGAGCACGATACGCACTACTTTGTGGCTGAACACAGGCACGCTGCGAGTTCTTCTCACGCTCGGCGTTATATTGACCGCCAGTCTGTGTACCGCTGGCGAACTCAAGCTTTCCGTGCCGGTGCGATTCCTTCCCAAAACCGCACCGGCGTCGAACGCGACGCAAATGCCGCCGGGCATGCAGCGACCTCCGACGCAGCCGACAACGCCCGGTGGAAAACTACCTCAGTACCAGCTGGATCACATTCGTCGCGGAGACAACAGCGTCGATGCTGACAACTCGTCCCTGCGAATCATTCTGGCACTGCCAGCCCAACCGATTCTGGTTGAGGCAAATATCACGGTGGATGGCAAAGCGTTTCGTCGAATGCGCGAAGATTGTGTTGCTGAGATTTTGAAATTTGTCGCCGATCCGATTGCATGGAAAGAACAATCGAAGCGAGCCGCTTTGCGAAACAATCCCGCCGAAGCCGCGACCAGTATACTGGAAGGCGTGAAGAACGTGTTCGACCAGGTTGTCGCCGCAGCACCCGACGTTGAAAAAGCAGAAGACAGCGAAGCAGGCGATAAACCCAAAGATACGGATACCGACCAAGCTGATTTGGTTCCGGAAGTGCCCGCGTACGTCGCCCCCAATTCTCTGTTCGAACGGATCGAACGCTACATGGCGGCGACCGGGGAAGCACCCAACGCGGACGAAGTGCGTTGGATATTGACCAATTGGGTGGACGGACCTGCTTTGTTGTATCTCAACGACAATTTCCAGCGTTTCCGAGCCGACCAGACGCCGGTTTTCAACATCCTTGACCGGGATCGGAACGGCAAAGTGTCGTCTGAGGAAATGGAGTTGGCTGTGAAGTCGTTTCAGGATTGTGACCTCAACCGCAACGACATTATCGAACATACCGAGATCGCAGAAGTCGCTAATGATCCTCGCGACGAAGCAACGCATGCTGGTTTCGGAAAGCTGATCTACGCCCTCCCTGATCACACCAACGCAGCCTTCATGTACCAGCGACTGGCTCAACAGTACGCATCAAGAGACCCTCAGAGCACTGCTGCCCTGGCTCGTTTCGACACGAACGTCGATGGTAGATTCGACGCGGCTGAACTAAAGAGCCTGCGCGACCGTGCGCCCGACATTCGGATTGATGTGACATTCGATTCCGCAACGCCAGGCGAGTCGCGACTGAGCGTTGTTGGGCTTGCCGATGAGTTTGCTGCGGCGGCGGAATCGGCTGCCTTGAATCCGCGCAGCGTGACACTGCAGATTGGTTCTGACACTGTCGACTTCTGCGCGGTGCAATCAACAAACAGTGATCAGATTTCGATCGGAGCTGTCAATGACGGCTACCCCATGCTTCCCGTCGTGGACCCCAATGACGACGGCCGCTTTACGATCCGTGAACTGCGCCAGTTAAACCAGCGTCTCGCAAGATTTGATCGCAATGGCGACGGTGGTCTGACAAGAGACGAAACCACTTCCACTATCAGACTTTGTTTTGCCCTGGGGCCGGTGGCTCATCAGGAACTGGCCTCGCTAAGAAGCGTTCAATCGGCCAGTAAAGAGCCCTTCGTCAAGGGGCCGAATTGGTTTGTTCAAATGGACGTCAACAAGGACAACGACGTCAGCGCCAAAGAATTCCCCGGGAATGACGAACAGTTTGCAGAACTGGACGCGGATGGGGATAAGTTAATCAGTGCTCAAGAAGCGAATGCTTTTGAAGGTAAGCAATGAATCGATTAGATACTCAATCCGCTCCCAAAAAATCGGGCAGCGAGAACGGACATGCGGCGTCACCGGTCCTGGAGACGTCGAAGGACGTCGCTGAAACCGTGGACAGGATGCATGAGAAATTCAAAGAACTTCGGACCCAACTTAGCGGCATTATTGTCGGCCAGGACGAAGTCGCTGAACAACTCTTGATTGCGTTGCTGTGCAAGGGGCATTGCATCCTGCAGGGAATGCCAGGGCTGGCGAAGACGATGCTGGTGTCGACGATGGCGTCGCTGGTTGATATGTCCTTCCGCCGTGTTCAGTTTACCCCGGACCTGATGCCTGGCGACATTACGGGCACTGAGGTACTTGAAGAAGACCACACGACCGGCAAACGCATTTTTCGATTTGTGGAAGGTCCATTGTTTGGCAACGTTATTCTGGCAGACGAGATCAATCGCACGCCACCGAAGACGCAAAGTGCGTTGCTGGAAGCGATGCAGGAACGTCAACTGACAGTCTGCGGTCAGACCTACAAACTGCCGGAACCGTTCTTCGTCCTCGCGACGCAAAACCCCGTGGAAACCGAAGGCACTTATCCGCTGCCGGAAGCTCAACTGGACCGGTTTCTGCTGAAGATCCATGTCACGTATCCCAGCCGAAGTGAAGAACTTGAGATCGCTCGGCGGCAAACCACAGACTATCACTTCGAAACAAAGACTGTGCTGGACGCGGACCAGATTCAGAAGATGCAGTCACTGGTACGCAATGTGGTTGTCTCCGATCACGTTTACGAGGCGGCTCTTGATTTGGTCCGAGGCACTCGGCCGGAAGAAAGTGAGATGTCGGCCGAGCTAAAGAACCTGATTCAGTGGGGCGCTGGTCCGCGCGCCACGATTGCAGTGCTGATGGCCGCTAAGGCACGAGCTTTGTTGAATCGCCGCTGTCACGCTACGACTGCCGATATTATTGCGGTTGCTCAACCAGTTTTACGTCATCGAGTCATCCTCACGTTCAACGCGGAAGCTGCCGGCATTGATGCCGACTCAGTGTTGGAAAAGATTATTCAAGGAACAAAGTCGTTGCATAAGGCTGCGGTGTGACGGCAAAGGCGGTGTCGTTTGCACGCCGTTCCTTCACAGCACAGTTGCATCGTTTTGCGTTTCGAAAACTGAACACTGAAAACCGAACACTCACTTCCATGGTCAACCTGTTCCGATCCAAACCCGAACCAACCGTCGCGGCGGCTGGTCACACTGGTGCGACGCCGTTTCCGGCGGATCTGGTGGATCCTCGTGTGATGGACCAGATCGGGAATCTGGAACTGTTGTCGCGCACGGTGGTTGATGGACTGCTGGCGGGAAAACATCGTTCCACGACCAAAGGTGGCTGCTGCGAGTTTGCTCAGCATCGTCAGTACGCGCCGGGGGATGAGATTCGACAGATCGATTGGCAGGTTTATGCTCGCAACGATCGTTACTTCATCAAGCAGTTTGAGGAAGAAACCAATCTGCACGGAATGATGGCTCTGGATACCAGTGGTTCAATGAAGTTTGGTTTGTCCACTGTCAGTAAACTTGATTACGCCAGGCAGGCAGCATCTTGTCTCGCTCGACTGTTGTTACATCAGCGTGACGCCGTCGGCACCGTCATTCTAAACGAGCAGAACCCCATGTTTCTGCCACCGAAACAAAACGCGGCTCACCTTCGCGCCATCCTGTCGATCCTACAGGCAGCAACCGCTTCGGAGGGCGGCAGTCTTGGCGTCCAGATTCGCGCCATCATTCCTCGCATGCGACGGCGCGGGCTGTTTGTACTGTTTTCTGATTGCTTCGGAGACCTCGACGACTTGGCAACGGCACTGCGTGTGGTCAAGGCTCGCGGGCATGATGTGGTGGTGATGCACGTGTTGGCTCCTGAAGAAATTCATTTTGATTTTCGGCGGTGGTCATCGTTCCAATCGCTGGAAGTGAAAGGACAGAAAGTCAATCTGGATCCTGCTGCTGTCCGCGACGAATATCTGCGGCGAATGCGACTCTTCCTTGATCGTCTGCAGGAACTGGTCACGGGACTCGGCGGCGATTACGTGCGCATGACAACTAATCAGGATCTTGCAGAAACGCTTGGCTGGTTTCTACGAGGACGCAGCGCCAAAGGACACGGTTAACGTGATTCGCCAACTTCACAATTCCAATCCCCAAACTGAATCTACTCCGTGAGTTTCCTTAGTATCGCATTCCTTGCCGCCTTGCCTTTGGCGGCGGCACCGATTTTGTTGCACCTGTTGGATCGGCGACGCAATGTCACGATTGAATGGGGAGCGATGGAGTTTTTGCTGGAAGCGTCAACGCGAAAAACAAGTGCTCGCAAACTGAAGCAATGGCTGTTGCTGCTACTGCGAGTTCTCGCGGTCGCAACTTTGGTGTTAGCGTTGGCTCGACCCATGCTGCCGGGCAATTGGCTGGGCACGAACGAACGCCGCGAATTGATCCTCGTGCTGGACAACTCCATGTCGACCCAACGATCAACCAATCCGGCTGCCGTCGTCGAAGCGGCCAGCTCGAACGTCAACGGATCGGATCGGCCCGGAGAGAACAAGCTTCGCAACACGGCAGCAGCCGGAAGCCCAGCTTACGAGCGCCTGTTCGATCAGATCATCGAACGAGCGAAGGCTGAACTCGCGGGACTGAAGCCGGGCGACACGGTTCGTATTCTGGCGGCGTCTCCCTATCCGGTTTGGGCAACGGCGGGTTCGTTTCGCGTTGGTGCCAGCGGCCAGGAGTTGGTCTATTCTCAACTGGAATCCGTTCGGCCAACAAGCGGAGGCAGTGACCTGCTGGCAGCATTATTCACGGCAGTGCAGGCCGACGCCGAACCGGTGAGTCAGAAACGGCGAGTTGTCCTGATTACCGACGGACAGGCGGCCGACTGGACAACCGAAGACGACAAAGGCTGGCGACGTTTTCAGGACGTGCTGCAGGCTGCACAACTGCCCACGGAACTGGATATCGTTGAAGTCACTTCAGACGTGGCTGCAGTCGCCAATGTGGCCGTCAATCATGTGGAATCGAGCCGGACTGTGGTTGGAGTTGACCAGGCCTTTACTGCGACTGCTCAGATTAAGAACCATTCGCGTGTCGCCGCCGACGATTGCTCTGTTCGCTGGCTTGTGAATGGCAACGAAGAACACAGGGAACTCGTGTCTGAAATTGGCGGCGGTGAATCCAGCGATGCAGTCTGGCATCATTCCTTCGCCAATCCAGGCGTCTATGCGATCTCATGTTCGATCGACGCCAATGACAGACTCGCGGCCGACAATACGGCAACCGTGGTCGTGGAAGTGGTCAACGAAGTGCCCGTGTTGGTGGTCGAATCCGCAGCCGGGCGAGCTGAAATGCAGCAGGACGCGTACTTCGTGATGGCGGCGATGGGTTACGTTGATGGCGAACCGCTGGAATCGCGCGGCGTGCACCAGCCGGAAACCGTCACGCCCGTTGGGCTGGAACGAACGGACTTGAGTTCTTACCGAGCCATCGTGATTCCGAACTTGAAGAGCCTGAGCAAGGAAGCGATTGAGAAACTAAACCAGTATGTCTTTAATGGCGGCGGGCTTTGGCTGGCTTTGGGGCCACGAACCGACATTGAGGTCTTCAATCAGTATCTGTTCGCCGACGGCGAGGGACTCGCTCCGCTGGCGCTTGATGGGATTGTCGCGGAAGCTGACCCCGGCAAACGAAAAACGACGATCAACCCGTCGCTGCGTGATCATCCGGCGACAAAGGAACTGGCAGACGCTGAGCGACTCGACACCAGCGATGTGAAGATTTCACGGCGAGTTCGCTTCGTACCGCCGCCGCAGGACGAAGATGTTTCGATACTGCTAAGTCTTACCAACGGCGAACCGCTGGCGGTTGAAAAGTATTTTGGTCGTGGTCGCGTCATCGTGCAGTCTGTGCCGTTGCGAATGGATCAATGGAGTGACATCGCGAAGTCGCAGGCATTTGTCGTCATGGTGCAGGACTGGCTTTCGTACCTTACCGCACCTCGAGCGACGCGACACAATCTTTCGCCCGGTGACCCGATTGCCGTGCACCTGTCCGACGCCGACAACACTGACGCCGTATTGCGGACGCCTCATGGCGATGAAATTGAACTGACGGCAGATGCGGCTGGCGACGGAGTGATCTTTCGTTCCAGTCGCACGATTCTTCCCGGCGATTATTCTTTGGAGCTTAGCCTGTCCGGTGAACGACTGCCGTTCCATGTTCAACGTAGTCCACGCGAATCCGACCTGGCTATGCTGACCGCAGAGGATCACAAACTGCTGGCCGATACGGCTGGGTTAGAACAGGATTTGTTAAGTAACGGAATGGGCGGATCCAGTCACAGCGACCCGGTGTGGCCGTTGTTGCTGATGCTGTTGATCGCGTTTATGAGCGCCGAGTTGCTGCTGGCCGGTTTGATCTCCCGCGAACGATTCGGTTCAGAAGCCATTGCGGAATCAAGCGGCGAGTTCGCCAGCGGAGATATCGGATTACCGATGGCGTTCGGGAACAAGGCGGTGATGGATTCGGTTGGGGCAGATCGGAAGCAAGAGATAGAAGTTTGAATTACGATGGACTGGAAGGTTCACAGGCGAAAGGTCAGGCGGCTTGCAACTTTTATTCTGAAGCACTGAATTCAAGCAAAGAGTTTATAACGGGATCGTTACAGAGCCGGGCCGTCGGTCCGTAAAACAAACCATGCAACCCACAACCATCAACAACGCAGAACATTTCACGCTGGAAGGCCCATTCGGGTGGCCGGTCGCCGCGTTCGTTTTACTGCTGTTGCTGGCGTTGTTTACGTTTTCGCTGTGGCGAGAACGATTCATCCTTGGTCAGAAAAATACGGTGCTGTTTTGGATCCTTCGAGCCGCCGCACTGGCCGCCGTTGTCTGGATGATTCTGGCACCCGCAAACATCCGCGTTGAAACGGCAACGACTCGGCAGTCCGTTGCCATCATCACTGACGTCAGTGGTAGTATGAGAACCATCGACCCGCCCGGCACTGCCGACGAAATTCACTGGGTCGCTGCACAATATGGCGACGGCGATTATGCCGCCATCAAGGCCGCGGACCAGGCGGTTGTTGCCGCTGGCATTGCTGAGCGCCACCTGCAAACGGCTGCCGCGGCCTTAACCGAACATCAGCGGGAAAGCATCGTCGTGGAATCCACCGGCGCTGCCAGTGCAGCGTTGGATCGAGTCCGTGAGAACGTTGCCGCTGTCGAAGGTCAATATGGTGGGCCGGTCTCACAGAACGCGGGCACACGAAAACAATTGCCATTGGCCTCGCGGATATCGAAGTCGCTGGATGGACCGGAGTTCGAAACCTTCTCAAAACTTGCAGCCGCGTTAAGCAAAGGCCGAACGCCGTCACAGAAGGGTTGGCGAGAAAGTCTGCCGGACCTGCAGCATCGTGTGGCTGGAATTCGCCGGCAACTCAACGAACTGGCTCGCGATGTCGCCGAAGAGGGAACTCAGCGAGCTGGCCGCAGCACTACGAATGCTCTCACGTCGTTTCAGCAGACGCCACGACTCACGCGAGCCACGCGTTTATTGGCGTCGCTGCACGACAGCGTCCTGACTCCATTGCAGGAGAAGGCAGACGTGCGCATATCGTCGTTTGATCAGTCGCTCACGCGCGTGACCAGCCAGGACGATCCAGCCACTGAAATCACTTCGCGGCTTCCGGCGGCAGACGAGGAAGGCAACATCAAAGTTAATCAGATCGGAACCGATCTTTCGGCGGTTCTGGAACAACTTAACCGTGACCGACTGGAACAACCGCTTGCCGCCGCTTTCATTTTCACCGACGTGGGGCACAACCGATCCACCGCTGTTAATCCACGCGATGTGGCGGCCGACCTGAAAGGCACTCCGATTTACATCGTGCCGATCGGCAATACTCAGCACGTGCGAGACGTCATTCTGCAGTCGGTCTTTGTGCCCAATGTGGCAATGAGAAACGACGACATCGTGATCGAAGCGACTTTGCAGGCTCACGACTGTGAAGGCGAATCCTGTTTCGTTCAGTTGATGCAGGACGGCGAAGCGATCGACCAACGAGTGGTCGAAATTGATTCCGGTTTCGCAACTCGCAAAATTCGCTTCGAACAGAAAATGTCAGAAGTCGGCGTGCAGCAATTTCAACTGGCGATCAGTCCGCTGGAAGGCGAGCTAACGGATAAGAACAACTTCGACGAGTTCGAGGTCAACGTGACTCGCAGCGACATTAAAATTCTTCTGGCAGACGAACTGCCGCGTTGGGAATACCGCTATCTGGCTCAGTTATTTCGGCGCGATCCCAAAGTCGAATGTGATGAACTCCTGTTTCAGCCTCGCCAGATCGCAACCGGTCGACGGCAGGAAAGCGGCACGTTTCCGACCACCGTGGAGGAATGGGACCAGTACGACGTTGTGATCCTCGGAGATCTGGCACCCAACCATCTGTCGGCGGCGTCTCAGGAATCTCTGATTGAATACCTCAAAGATCGCGGCGGTACGGTCGTGTTGATTGCCGGTTCGTCGGCAATGCCTCAGGCCTACGTCGATCATCCGCTGGAAAGTATCGTGCCTGTGTCGCCGGTCGCTGACGACCAGAAAGGCATCGCCGATTCGGGATACGCGTTCCATGTGACGGAAGAAGGCCGCGATCACAACGCACTGATGATCGGCGACACCGACGAAGCAACTCGTAACGCATGGAACTTCGTGAATCAGGTGTCTCCGATCTATGAAGTGAACGATTGGCGACAACCACGAGCTTCCGCTCACACGCTGATCTCCGCCGTGCCGCACGGAACACTCGACCCGGAGTATGCTGCAAGGCAAAACGCTTTGCTCTGTTGGCAACCGGTAGGTCGAGGAATGACCGTGTATCTGGCGGCACCGGACACATGGCGACTGCGACTGCTGCGAGGCGACCGTTTGCACTATCGTTTCTGGGGGCAATTACTTCGCTGGGCCATCGCAGCAGACCTGTCGGCGGGATCAGAAGCGGTCCGGATCAAGTCGGACAAAAGTCGCTACACCAGCAATGAACCTGTGCAGGTTGTCGTAAGACTCACGGACAAAGATGGCGTGCCGGTGGTTGCGGAAGGCCTGCAGGCGGTTGCGAAACGCGACGATGATCAGCAGTCTAGTCCCATTGTCGCAGACGCAGAAATTCCCGGTCAGTACCGCGGTGCCTTTCGCAATCTGGCCGCCGGGGTTTACAGCGTTCAGGCGGTTGGTGCCGACGTTGACAAGCTTCTGCAGGACAGCGAGCAGGAAGCGTCAACAGCCAGTTTTACGGTTCAGGCCGAGCTGCCGGTCGAGTTACTCGACACACGCTGCGACCGCGCCTTGGCGCAGCAGATTGCGAACATCACTGGCGGGCAGGTGCTGCCGCCAACAGCAGTTGAAGAAGTCTTAAGCCTGACGAATCTGGAACCAGAAGTCACGGAAAGAATCGAAACAACGCCTCTTTGGCTGCAGTGGAAATATTTGTGGCTCGTGTTTGGCTGCCTGCAGACCGAGTGGATTGTGAGAAAGTGGAAGGGGCTTTCGTGAGGAGATTCGTCTCTGCCGCACGAAGGCAAAAGGGGCACGCGAGTTCCCCGGTTTTGAACGATAGCGAATTTATCAGAGCTAAGATTACCTGACTGGAATTAGCAGGCTGACGCCCACCACGCGTCAAGCCGGAGTACGAATCATGTCCAGAGTCATCGAAGATATCGCGTTTCCTTCCGCCATCCGCGAAAAGCTGCAGAGTATTCGTTGGCGAGGGGCGGGGCTGGCCTGTTGTCGAGCTGCCGCGTTCAGTCTTGCCGTCTTATTGGCTGCAATGTTCGTCGCGATGATGGCAGATTGGTGGTTCACCATCTTCGACACCACAGTCCGGATGATCTTAACGACGGTCTCACTGTCGTTGGCATGTGCGACGCTGCTGTACTTTGGCTTCCGTCCAGTGGTCGAAGCGTTCGGTTGGATGTCGGCCGCGAAAAGTGTCGACGACGAAATCCCTCAACTGGAAGAACGTTGGACAACCATCGCCAGTTTTGCGAAGTCTGCCCGCAAGCCAAAGTCCAAAACCGAAAAGGCCATGCTGCAGCAGGTGACCAGCGAAGCCGTGGCCATGGGGGCACTGGTCAGACCTCAACAGGTCGTGCGTCCCGCAGCCTTGAAGCAACCGATCACCTTATTGACTGTTGCAGCCTTGGGATTCACGGCATTTTTGGCGACCAACTGGTCTCAGACGTCAGTGCTGCTACGGCGATTCTGGCAACCAACGGCTGCAATCACGGCAACTCAGTTGGAAAGTGTCACGGGCGATGCAACGGTTCCTCGCGGTGAATCGGTGGAACTGGTGACTATGCTCTCCGGTCTGCCGCGTGAATCTGCAACGTTCACAATGGAAAGCGTCGGGGCGCAGCCGGAGATCGTGCAATTGAAACCTGACGAAGACCGCCCCGGTTTCTTTGTTTGCAACGTCGATGTTGACGACACGTTTCGGTATCGCCTTCAGGCAGGGGATGGTCGCACGGAGTGGCACACGGTTTCAGCCATCGACTATCCATCGCTGGCTGAGGTGCAGTTAACGGTCACCGCTCCTGAATACGTCGGTCAGGCTCCGATTGAAAAGACGCTGATTCCCGGACGCCTAAGAGCCATTCAGGGAAGCATGCTGTCGCTGGCGATGAAGCCCCACGCGGCTCTCACGCATTTCGAACTGCAATTGGAATCGCCCGCAGAAATCGCGGAAGCGAAAGACGTGACCGCTAAGCCGGAAGTGATGAAAGACACAATCGTCCTGAAGCCAGACGCCGATGGCTGGTATCGTTTTGAGACGCCTCTGTTGGAAGACTTTTCCTTCAGTCCTCACTTCAGCAATGAGCACGGGCTGATCAATGAAGACAGCCGCGTTTGCCGCATTCGTGTGGTGGCAGACAAGGCTCCGGTGGCTCGAGTCATCACGCCGAACGACGAAATGGCAGTCAGCTTGGACGAAGAAATCGAAATCAAGTTTGAAGCTCACGACGATCACGGCATTGCCACTGCAGAACTTGTGATTTACAACGAAGCCAAGGAAGGTGAAGAACCGAAAATCCTGGCAGTGCAGGAAATTCCGCTCGGCGATCAAACGATGCAGAAGCACGTGATGGCCAAAACCAAGCTTGATCTGAAGGAACTGGGGCTCGAAGACGGCGCGAATATTAGTTACTCGATTCGAGTGACGGACAACCGAATGATGGAGATCGATCCGGATGACATGCGGAAACAACTCGCATCGACGGAAGCTCGCCCGGGCGAAGCCCCCGAGGATAGACTGGAGGGGCGCGCCGAATCTGAGACCGAAGAGGGTGTGGGCAAACGCGTGGCTGAAGTTGGGGAAAGTCCTCGCCAGGAAGGCAAAACTTCTGTAGACGCCTCAACTTTGGTCGCAGGGACGAGCAACAACGAAGAGGCTGTGGACGACAAAAGCTCACCGACTTCAAATGACACGAACAACGCTGCAAACACGAAAGGCGACGAGTCCACCGATTTGGCGGTCGCAGAAACTGCGGAGGCGGATTCCGCGCAACGCCAGCTCATGGCTGCAACGGATGTCGAGACCGGCAGCAGTGACAAGAGTGAGACGATAGCAACTGACGACAACAAGCCCGTAGACGGTTCAGGCGGCGAAAACGAAGCCGCCGACACTAAAGATGACGGAAAGCTGGCCGCCGATTCAGACGTGGCAAAATCAAACGATGCCAAAAAGGCCGTCGAGTCCGCGGAGAATCCTGGCGACCGAAAAATGCCTGCCGAACAGGAGACACGCAATGACAACGCTGCTGAGTCAACCGCTCAACAGGGCGAAATATCGTCAGGTAAAAACGGGGCCGCTGACGAAAAGCCTAAGTCAGATACCGCTATCGCGGTGGTAGACGGCAAACCCGCCAAACAAGGTGGCAACCAGAAAATGCCGCAGAATGACAGCGCAGAAAACGACGGCAAAAACTCGTCTGGCAGCAGCAACGCTCCGCAACCGAAGGATCGCAGAAAGAACGACCAGCCGAAAACTTCCATGAGTTCCCCCATTCGCCAAACGGCTCAATCGAATGATGGCCAGCGTCGTGAAACAAGCCGGCGTCGTTTAAAGGTCACTAAACGGCTGTTCGCTGTCGCATCGGCCGAAGATGAACGCCGAAAGCAGAGTGGCAAGATTCGAGATCGAGTTGTCAAGATTGACGAAATGCTGGCGAAAGTGGAAGAAGGTCTCGGCCTGCTGGTCAACAAGGCAGCTCCGGAAGCGGAACGCAGTGATCGCTATCGAGACCTGGACATTCGACTGGACGAAATCGAAACATACATCGCAGACCTTCGCATTGAAACACAGGACGACAAGTTTGCGTTTGTGGGCCTGCAGATGGTCGACATCGGTCGAACTCATGTCACGCCCGCTCGTGATCGTGTCTTCGTGTCGATCCGCCAACCTGACGTCGCTGCCGATACCCACGCCAGGGAAGGGCTGCATCATGTGATCAGTGCACGGGAGCTGCTTAATGACCTGCTGAAAAAATACGACCGAGTAGTTCGCGAACAGAACCTTGCTGACAAGCTGGACGAAGCGGTCACGATGTACGAAGTTTACGTGGAAAAAACTCAGCAGCTGATGCGGGAAGCTCGCCAGAACAGAAATCCGCTCAAACGAAAGATGGACGTCATCGAAGTCGATCAATCGTATCTCGATCGATTCGCGGAAGTTCTGACAATGCGACGCGAGATGATGGCGGAATTCGGCCGCATCCTGGCTGATGATCCGCGTCTGCTTGCCAGATACATGGACCTCATCAAGCGTCGCCGGTCATCGCTTAGAAACCAATTAACAGAACTGTTCGATCGCCAGGATGAGATTGCTCGGGAAGTCAGTGGCTGGCAGCGAGTTCAGGAAGCTCAGCGTGAAAACCTGTGGATGCTGGTGTCAGAGATTCGGCTTCACGCCGCTGCGCCGCTGGCTAAGGATGCAGAAGCGTTCGCAGAGCGCGTCCAAAAGCAGATGCCGCTGATTCTGGATACGTCACGCGGAACTGCCGCTCTGGTTATTGAACACGCAAAGCAGGTCGCTCTGTTATCTCGCGCGTCCTCGCTGGATGCGAAGAAGGCAATCAAAGCGTTGGGAGATGCCGATGCAGAAGTCGAACTCAGTGCGAATGCGAACAAAGTAGTCTACGAACTTAGCGAACTTGCGGCCGCTTTAGACCAACTAAACTTCGAAGGGGAGACCAAGGAAGGCGTGTCGGATTACGTGACCGCTCGACAGACAGAAGCGCGCGTCCTGGCTGACCAGGCCGATGCATGGGCAGAAGCGGCCGGCTTTCTGGAAACTCATAACTACCATGGCCTCGCTCAGGTGGACCAACAGCAAAATGCCATCGCGACGGAACTGCTGCGAGTGGAAATGCTGAACATCGAAACCGAGCTGGAAGATCAGTTCGGCGAATTGGACATGCCGCAGGAAGTTCGCAATTTGGCTCGCGAACTGAACAGAGTCATGGAGGCGATCACTTTCAACCAGGCTGCGGCCGCGTTCGCTCTGTCGAAAGATGACATCAATAAAGCGGCTGACCAACAGGAACGATCGCTCGCCGGTTTCGAAACCGCTGAAGAACTGTTCGACAAACTTCAACGAAAAACGGTCGAAGTCCTGGACGAACGCGAAGGGCAAAATCCATCCGCAGCCGATCTTCAGGATCCGACACTGGACGAGTTTCTTGCTCGACTGGAACGTGAACCCAACATTGAAGCTCAAATGGGAATTCCCAATCGGCCTCGCAATCTACGAGTCCTTGCTGACACGATGACCTGGCAGCAGAACGGTAGCGGGATGCTGGGCGATTCCGGCAACGCAGCCGCTCGCCGAGCAAAACAGGAAATGATGGCGGCACTCAAGCGGAAGGGGGCGAAACCAAAGGACGAACAGGACATCGACGCTCGCGACATGACGGACGAGCAAAAAAGACAGAAGGCGGAAGAGAAGAAGATGCTGGAGGCACTTCAGAGAAAGATGGCTCAGACCATCAAGGAGCTCGAAGAGAAAGCGGCCGACGAAAACACGTCTGCAGAAGACCAACAGAAGCTGCGTCAAAAAACGGAAGCGATGAAGCGAATGTTGCAGCAAATGAATGACAGCGAGATTCCCGAAGACGCATGGGACAAGCTGGCTGAATCTGATGAGGCGTCAGCGATGCTAAAGGCGTTGGCAGCTGGCCAACGCTTGCCGGATTCGCAATGGAACAAACTGATGTCCACGTTGGATGATGGGCTCTGGCAGGTGCGAACCAGAACTCCACCGGAAGATTACCGTCGTCCGATCGAACAATACCAGGACGCGATTCGTCGGTTGACGACGATTGGAGTGGAGGATGAGTAGATTGGTCCGACAAAAAGGCACCCAGTCGCTGAGAAGAGCGGTGATCGCTGTTCGGTCATGCGTCCTGATTTCCAGCTACGCTCTAGTTGTATGCGCCGCAACGGTCGAAGCTCAGGAGGCGACGTCTCCCATCGCACAGTCCTCGAATCTCAGCGCCGCCCTGCCGCCTGGGGAATGGACTCGCGTTGAGGAGTCTGTTGACAAGGGACTCGCGTGGCTGGCCAGTCAACAGGGAGAAGACGGCCGATTCCCGAGTGATGAGATCGCTCAACCGGCCGTGACATCCATGGCCGTCATGGCTTTCCTTGCGCGAGGGCACCTTCCCGACCAGGGACGCTACGGCAGCAACATCACTCGCGCCATCGACTTTGTCTTGTCGACTCAGCGACGACGCGGCTATTTTTCGCTGCTTCCTGTCACACCACCAGCAAGCCATCTCACGCCGTCGCAAACGGTCACGTATAACCACGCCATCGCCGGTCTGATGCTGGGGGAAGTTTATGGAATGACGACCGCCGAACGGTCCAAAGAAATCGAAGTCGCTATTGAAAAGGCGTTGCTTTACCACCGTGAGGTGCAGTCGCGCAAGAAAACAAAATTGCCGGACTTTGGCGGCTGGCGTTACGGGTATCCGGAAACCCCCAACGCGGCGTCCGATATGTCCGTCACCGGCTGGGCGCTAATGTTCCTGCGGTCAGCGAAAAATGCGGAGTTCAACGTCCCCAAGCAACACTTCGACGAAGGACTCGACTTTGTGCAGCGCTGCTACGAACGCGATCCGTCCCTGCATGAAAAAGGTGTGTTCCGCTATCGACCTCTGGCGTCCGATCCCGACGGAAATCCACAAATCACACTGGCCAACACCGCGTCGTCGATGTTGACGCTGATACTGGGAGGCCGCCAGGGACACGAATCGATTCCGGTCGGCATTGCCTGGTTCCGCGAACGTGAATACCCCAAACCCTGGCAGAACAGCTACTTCTATCTCGCATCGTATTACAGTAGCCAGGCGATGGCTCAGGTTGGCGGTGACACATGGAAAGAAATCTTCCCACAGATCGCACGAAACCTGATCAACGAACAAACCGAAGACGGTTCCTGGCCCGTCGGCAGCGGAACGGAACGCAATTTCGGCAGCACCTATTCGACCTCACTGGCGGTACTGGCTCTCACGCCTGCCTATCAACTGTTGCCGATTTACCAACGATAGTCTCCGACGGCGGAACTGTTTCGCCATAACCAATTGCGAGGCCACTTGCTAAATTCAGGTTTGGTCGATCGTTTCGCAACTCCGCGCATGCGAAGGGCCGATGAACTGTTTGAGTTCACCGGCCCCTGCTACACATAGTTGTTAGGCAGCGATCGGTTCAACTTCAGGGAAATCAACTTCCGTTTTTGCCACGTTGTTGAAGAAGTTGGTCAGAACACTGAGACTGATGTGCGCAATCACTTCAGCGACGTCTCCGTCCGAGTAACCTTCAGCGCGGAACTGTTCGAGATCTAAATCATCGATCTGACCGTTTGAAGCCAGAACTCGCTGAACGAATCTCAAGAGCGCATCTGCCTTTGAATCGCTTGCATAACCATTTCGGCTTTCAGCGATCTGGTTTGGATTGAGTCCGACCATCTTCCCGATCGCTGAATGGGCAGCAAGGCAATAGTCACAGCCGTTGTGCTCTGCGACAGCGAGGGCAATCCGTTCACGATCCTTGGCCGTCAATGTGCCGTGGCTCAAAGATTCATTCAGGCTGAGGTAACCTCTTAATGCTGACGGCGAATGCCCCAGCGTTTGCATAAGGTTCGGGACACGGCCGAGTTTCGCGTGCACCTGGTCAAACAGTTTTTTGGTATCGCTGGGGACATTTTCAGTAGGCAGCGTGTTAATACGTGACATTGCGGTTCTCCTATCGGAAAAGGGGTTAAAAAAGCAGACAACTCAGCCTGCGTGATTCAATCGTTATGTGAGTGTTCATTCGACGTTTGGGATTCGGGCGTCAACATTTGGGCGAGCGCCGGGAGCGGGCCAGTGGAACTTGCGGTCAACTTCTTCGATCGCGACATCATTGATGCTCGCTTCTCGTCGTTGCATGAGGCCTTCGTTATCGAATTCCCAGAGTTCATTTCCGTAGGCTCGAAACCATTGGCCTTCCGGATTGTGGTATTCGTACTGGAAACGCACGGCGATCCTGTCGTCAGTGAAACTCCACAGAGCCTTCGTGAGTCGATAGTTGAGTTCCTTGTCCCACTTGCTGGTCAGGAACTTACGTATCTGAGCTCTGCCGCGAACAAACTGATCGCGATTGCGCCACACCGAGTCGTCGGTGTAGGCAAGCGACACTCGATCCGGGTCACGACTGTTCCACGCATCCTCAGCGGCACGGACCTTGGCGGTTGCAGTTTCAAGCGTGAAAGGGGGGCGAATTGCGGGCATGAGTTCTACTCCTGAAAAAGGCAATGTGGACGAATCGCCGCACGGGTGGTAAGACCAAACACTGGGTAATCTTTTTGAACAATTCAGTGAGCCAGACCGGCTCAGACTCTGCCTGCCGAAAACTTCGATGCGTCGAGCGGGTTTGCCTGCGGGCCCAACGATTTTCGTATCAGCCACGTTATTGAGTAAGGTGGTGATTAATCCGAGCACAACATGGGAAATGAGCTCAACACCATTGGTCACAGCGACCCGTGCGGATCCGATTTACGGTGGTTCGAATTGGTACGTTGCATGGGGCTCGACTTTTGCATGATTCGAAGCAGGTAACACAAAAACAGACAGGTCTGTATTGTTAAGGTGCAAAAAAACAAACGAGGAGACCGAAACTACGGTCAGTTGCCCAAAGGCAGTTGCTCTTGGCGGCCCGCATCGACCTGCCTTCCGAGAAAGTTTCTGATCAATGTGGCGATGGTCGCTCCATCCTCTTCCAGGGCGAAGTGGCCCGTGTCGAGAAGATGAAACTCCAGGTTCTTTAAATCACGCTTATAGGGATGTGTTCCTTCAGCAGGAAAAATCTCATCGTTTTTGCCCCAGACGATCAGCGTCGGCGGTTGATGCTTGCGGAAATACTTCTGCCATTTCGGATACAACGGGGGATTGCTGCCGTAGCTATAGAACAGAGCGAGTTGAACTTCCTGATTGCCAGGGCGATCCAGGAGCGGCTGATCATGCCTCCACGTATCCGGGCTGATTGCTTCGATGTCGCGAACTCCGTGCGTGTATTGCCACTTCGTCGCATCGATCGTCAAAAAGGATCGCAGTTGATCGCCCTGCGCTTTGGTGCGGCTCTTCCAATACGCTTTGATCGGCTTCCAGAATTCATTGTCCAGCCCTTCGGCGTAGGCATTGCCGTTTTGGATAATCAGCGCGTCCACTCGGTCTGGGTGTTTTGCGGCCAGCCGAAAACCAACGGGGGCACCATAGTCCATTACGTAGATCGAATACTTTGTCAGTCCTATCTCTTCAGTGAACTGCTCGACCACGTTTGCAAGGTTGTCGAACGTGTAGTCGAAATCCTGCACCGACGGAGCCGAACTGTTGCCGAAGCCAGGGTAGTCCGGGGCCACAACGTGAAACTTGTCAGCGAGCGCTGGAATCAGATTGCGAAACATGTGGGAAGAAGTCGGGAACCCGTGCAGCAGCAACAATGTCGGGGCATCCTTCGGCCCTGCTTCTCGGTAAAAGACGTCCAGCCCACTAACCTTTACGGTGCGATGAAACACCTGCGTGGAGGTGCTCGGCTCATGTGCGATCGCCGTCGTGGACGTGACCGCAACGAGCGAGGAAAGGAAGAAGGTCACAGTTCGGTTCTTCAAGGTTTTCATCGTTCAATTTCCAGGGGTAGTGTGTTGAGAAAATCGGATTCAGTTTGATTGAGACAATTCGTCATGGCATGAGGTCGGCGGTCCCGACAAGTGCGGTGTGCCCCGCATGCATTAGGCCAGCAGCCTGAACTGACACTGATTGCGGCCGAATCGGTGATTGAATCTGAGGCATCAATTTGCTTCTCTGCTAAACAGACAGGTCTGTATTGTAGACGGCAAAAAAAAGAGAAAACTTACGCCCGCTTTCTCGAAACTTTCGATATCAATGCCAAAGCAGCTTCTTTCGCAGTGTCCGCTGACTTCGGTGACTGTTCCATTACAGCGGTAACAATCGCTCCTTCAACCAGTAACGCAATCGCCGGAGCGACGGTCGCGGCCTTTGGGCCGGCTGTTTCCGTGATGATCTCAGTGAGCTTTGCATAGAACTTGACTTTATGTTCGGCTGAAAACTGTGACGCCGCGTGATCCGCATCAGCAAGTTCTACGCAAGCATTGATGAATGCACATCCACGGAAGCCGGGACTCTTGAACCAGTCTTTCAAGGCCGCAAAGAACGCCTCGATGCGATCCATCCCCTTCTTCAAATGCCGCTCCATCCACCGTTCGAACATGTCCCCGAACTTCTCTTCCCGGTAATGCAGGACACCCAGGATCAGATCATCTTTTGACGCGAAGTGGTTATAAAGCGTCATCTTGGCGACTTCCGCTTCGGCAATGATCCGATCGATACCCACGCCCCGAACGCCCTCGGCGTAAAAAAGCCGTTCTGCGGTCTCAAGGATCCGCTGTCGAGCGTCAGATTTTGGTCGTGCCTTACTCATGTCTGAAATATACAGACCTGTCTATATGGCGTCAAGTGGCGTCTATGGAAGTCGCCGAAACATCTAACGAGAACCACTGGAGCCTCGGCTCTTCGCCCAAGGTCTTTTTCTTCCTGCTTGATCAATTTCGGAAAACGTTGTAGCGTTTCTCGTCGGGTTCCGAATTCCGGGGCAGTCACATCGAAGTTCTTGTGTCGCGCTGTTGACATCAGCCCACTCGCATCGACATTGAATCACCTTAAGCCAGACAATTTCACCCGGCGGGTTCAGGACAACCAGGCACCATGGCTAGAGTTGTTCCGGAAAATTAGCGTGAGTATTCCCGCATGCCATTTCCAGAGACACGCGTCACACTGATTCATCGATTAGTCGGCGGCCATGCCGAAAACGATTGGCATCAGTTTATGAGCGACTATTGGCGACCAATTCGCCGGTTTGCCATGCGGATTGGTAAGTTGCAGGCATCCGACGCAGATGATGTCGCCAGCGTTACCTTTCAGATCATTTTCCGAAACCAACTGTTGTTGCGTTGGACGGAAGATCGCTCGGCCAAACTCAGGACCCTGTTATGTTCTGTCGTTCGCCGGGAACTTGCAAATCGCCGCCGGAAGAAGGGGAATCAGCAAGTGCAGTGGGACGGTCAGGGGCCTTCACCGGATTTAGAAGGCCCTTTGAAGTTTGAGGTGCCAGCGGATGAGCGAGACGTATTCGAATCGCTGTGGCTGGATGAAGTCCTGGTACGAAGCCTTGGCAGTATGCGAAATCGGTGACTGCGGGAAGGAAAGATTCATCTTTTCCGCGTACTTTTTGGCCGCGTCTGCGAAGAGATGAGTCATGCGGAGGTTGCGGACTGTCTTGGCGAGGAACTCACGACCGTCCAAGGGTGGTTCAAACAGGCTCGCAGTCTCTTGGCCGAATCGCTGCGAACGCAGGTCCGTGATATTGTCGGCCAATATTCAACTCCAGGCCAACTGGACCAGGAATTTCAACGCGAATGGGACGAGTTGGCGGACCACCTGAATCGGAACGGAGGGCTTGAGGCTGCCATCCGACAAAGCCACTCTCAACTGGAACAGGGAAGCGACGGAAGCTGTCGCGTCAAATCCGAAGTGCTGTCCGGAATCTACGGTGCCAAAACCTCGCCTCCTGAAAAGGGGGCAAATGCCCTTTAGAAATCAACTGACCTCGGCGGCAGCAGCGAAGTTCTGGCCAATCTTTGGATTCTCTTCAGAAATTCGTCCAGACTAGCTCCTTGGCGACATGAACTTGGACAGGGCACCACACTGCAAAACTCACATTCTGACGAAAGGTTTACTCATGGGCCTGTTTAAGCGAATAAGCGACATCATTTCAGCCAACTTGAACGAAATGGTCGAACAGCACGAAGACCCGGAGAAGATGCTGAAGCAGGCGATCCGCGAGATGAAGGAATCGATCAAGGCAGCGGAACTAGACACCGCAAGGGTCCTCGCCAACGAGAAGAAGCTGAAAAGGGAACTGGTCAACAATGAGTCTGACGTGAAACGTTGGACAGCGGAAGCCGAATCAGCCGTCGACGTGGGAAACGACGATCTTGCCAGAAAGGCTCTGTCGCGAAAGCTAGCGCACGGTAACATTGTGCAGGCCTTAAGAGACCAGCTTGAAGTGGCTGAACCCGCCACGCAAACGCTGCGGCATCAACTCGAGGGCATGAACGCCAAACTTGCGGAGGCGACGCGAAATTTGGCCACACTGTCAGCACGTAAACAGGCGGCGGAGGTGCGGAAAAAGGCGCTTTCGAGCATGTCGGCAGGCTGTGATCCCACGGTCGGTGATGCAGCGTTCGAAAAATTCGATCGAATGCGCGAGAAAGTTGAGCAGGCCGAGGCAGAAGCCGATGCTTTGGCTGAGCTACGTGGTGACACCTGTCTGCCCAACGCGACCAGCAACAAAGTCGATGCCGAACTCGAAGCATTAAAGCTTCATCGAAAAGCGGGCCAATAATGCGGCGGTCCCATTATTTCCGTTTTTGTCTGTTTGTGAGTTAGAAATGCCAATGGCGGGCCTGATCCACCAATTTGTGTCCGCTTCCGTTCCGTCAGCATCTCACACTGCTCACAAATTAAGGACACCCGAGATCGTGGTCTGATGAGTGGCGCAAACATTGACAAAACCGGAACACGAGCCGCAACGTCCAACGACTTACAGAAGGGCAGTGATGCGGCAACAGTTCTGAGCAATCTGGCCGACTTGGTTGGCCAGTTGAAGCGGCTTCATGCCGCAGGAAAGTACCACGGAAACATCAACCCACTCACCGTCCACGAAAACGAAGAAGGTGGCATTCTGCTGTCTCCCCCGTCGGCATCAGTAACAATCGACGGTACGGCAGAAAACTCAGACAACTTTCCGCCTGAATTCCGCGGCACTACCCGGCTGATACTTCCCACCACGCTGACCGAAGCAAAAGCCCTTCTGACACGGCGCAAAATTACCGCCAACCCGGTGCGCATCGATCTATTTCAAACGGGAGCCTTCGCCTGCAATCGCCTGACAGGGGAGTCGGTGGATTCCTATCTGTCAAGTCCCCGAACCGTATCCCGCGTTCCGCCTTTGCTAAGGCCGGTGATCGATGGTGCTCTGGGAACTCAACCGGACCGCACTTTTGCAACGGCGGAGCAGCTTGCAATCGCAATCGCGACCGCGCAGCAGACGGGTGGTCTTCCAGCTGACGGCGACATAGGCCAAAAGCCAGTCGTCGCTCCGGCGTTGATAGAAGCCGTATCGATTGTTCCGGCGGGAAAACTGACCGCCGATACGCCAGCGACGCAACGGCATCGTGTTGAAAAAGAAGAATTGGACATCCCGTTTGATCGGTTGGGCCACTACGAAATTATTCGCCGGATCGGCCACGGCGGAATGGGCGATGTCTATCTTGGTTACGAAGCGGACCTGGACCGGCATGTTGCGATCAAAGTCCTGCCGCAGGAATTTTCCAGGGAAGCGGATTTCGTCGCACGGTTTCGACAGGAAGCTGCTGCGGCTGCTCGGCTGTCACATCCCAACATCGTCCAGATCTTCTTCGCGGGTGAAGCTGCAGGCTATCTGTACTTCGCGATGCAGCATGTCGATGGCGAATCACTTTCAGAAGTCCTCGAACGCCATGGATCGTTGCCGATTGAGCAAAGCGTGACTGTGATGCGGCAGGTGTTGTCCGGCCTCGCCCATGCCCATCAACATGGCATGGTCCATCGCGATATCAAGCCCGCCAATCTGCTGATCGACCATTCATTGCAGCGCGCACTACTGGCCGATTTCGGTCTGGTGAAGTTTTTCACTGGTAATCACGCGCACACGGCCACAGGCACCGTGATGGGGACTGCAGAATACATGTCGCCGGAACAGGGCCGCGGACATGCGGTGGACGGCCGGTCGGATCTCTATTCCCTGGGAATCGTTGTATATCGAATGCTCAGCGGCCGGCTACCGTTTTCAGCCGATGAGACGTCCGCCCTGATCTTCCAGCACGTGTACGAAACGCCACTGTCGCTGACCGAAGCTTTGCCGCAACTGCCATTGGCTCTGTCGCAGATCGTTGACCGGCTGATGTCGAAGAACCCGGACGATCGGTACGCCAACGCTGAGTCCGTGCTGGAGGATCTGCAGAACCTTGTTGGTGATTCACAAATTGGTACCTCTGCGCCCGATGCTGCGAAGCTGACGCCTGGTAGTACGCCACGCAGCGGCAGAGAATCGACCGTCATTCTGTCGCCCCGATTTTCAGATCCGCCAGTAACGCTGGAAGGTCTTGACGAGGCTGTACGGCCCGCTCTGTGGCCACGGTTGCGCGAACGGCTGCTGAGTGGCTTCGGTCGCGTTGCGCCGGAGGTACGGGACGAGTTGCGGAATACACAGCAACAGGTCGACGGCGCAATTGTAGAATACGCCAAGCGCAGAGATGCGTTGTTGCAGCACCAGACAGACGGCAAGGCGGCGCTGGAGTTGCTTATCGAGCAGCAAGACGATTGGCAGCAGGCGCAAGTAAAGGTTGTTCACCGGCTCGCCAACGCACCAGACGAGCGGACTCGGCAGGAGCTGGCAAACGAGAAGCATCGGTGTCATAAAACCATTGCCGAATTGCAGAAGGAGATTGACGCACAGCAACACGAGCTGGGACACACACACAGCCGGTTGGCTCAGGTAACGACAACACTCGATCGGCTGCGGCATCAGCGAGCCCTGTTGAACGCAAGACTTAGAGTCGCAGAAGCTCGGGCATTGGTACTCGGCGGAAAGCTGTCAAAGACAAACAAACGCCGATGGAAGGTCGTTGCTTACCTGACGACTTGCGTTGCGATCGTTGTCGCGTCTGTTCGGACTGTGCGTGAAGCGGCTTCGCCAACTGCCATCTCAGAACGCCAAGTTAATCCGGTTCCGATGCACGCCTCCGTCGTCGAAACGACAACTACCGCTGCTGGAGACGTAGGCCGATTCCCCAAGGCCTTTCTCTTTGGCAGCGAAGGAATTCTGGACTATGTTGCCAACTGCATCACTTTCGATCCGAATTACGCGAATCCGAATAATCTACTGTTCGCAATGGGCTGCAATGATGGTGCCGTGCGAATTGGACTCATCAACAGAAAGTCAGGCAATACGACATCGCTATAGGCGGATTGCGCGACATTGGATAAGATGGTATAGATGGCAACCTTCAGTGTCAGTGTGATGTTTCACGCTGCTATGTGTGCTGAAATGTTTGAGCCGCGAAAGGATTCCTGCCATGCCTTTGTCCACCAGTTTTGTCGATCATTTCTCTGATGTTACGGATCCAAGGCGCGGTGAGCCGGTCTATCCGCTTCAAAATATTCTGTTCATTGCAGTCTGTGCTGTGATCAGTGGCGCGGATGATTTTGTCGCGATTGCGAAGTTTGGCAGAACGAAACGAGATTGGTTTGCGAAGTATCTCGATCTGTCCGCAGGGATTCCGTCGCACGATCGTTTCAACGCCATCCTCGCTCTGATTCGTCCTGCAGAATTTGAAAAGTGCTTACTGAATTGGATCACTTCTCTGCAGAAAATCAGTGACGGACAAATCATCGCGATCGATGGTAAGACACTCCGTCGCAGCTATGACAAAGCCAGTGGCAAGTCGGCCATCCACATGGTCAGTGCATGGGCCACAGCCAATCATATCAGTCTCGGGCAAGTCGTCGTCGATGCGAAGAGTAATGAGATTACGGCGATTCCCAAACTGCTGGAATTGATCGAGGTTTCCGGTGCTTTAGTGACGATTGACGCCATGGGTTGCCAAACGGAAATCGCGTCGAAGATTGTCGACGCAGAGGCGGACTATTGTCTTGCCGCGAAAGGCAATCAGCCCACGCTACACGCAGGTCTTGTCGCGTTCTTCGCCGACCATTTGGAAGATGACTTTGCACGCTGTCCGGTGCGACGATTTGAAACGAAAGAAAACACCGGCGGCCGCGAAGATTTGCGACAGTATCTGATCTGTCGTGCGCCGGAGGATCTTCCGGACGCACATCGCTGGAAGAACCTGAAGGCGATCGGGATCGCGATCAACAACACTCTCCGCGACGGCAAAATGTGCATCGGCATCCGCTATTACATTTTAAGCCGTTATGTCTCCGGCCGTCGTTTCGCCGAAGCTGTGCGGAGCCATTGGGGTGTCGAGAACAATTTGCATTGGCAACTGGACGTCACTTTCCAGGAAGATCAATCGAGGATCCGTAAAGGCCACGCAGACATGAACTTCAGCATCCTTCGCCGCACGGCGTTGAGTCTTCTGAAAAACGAATCCACAGCCAAGGTGGGGATCAAAAACAAAAGACTCAATGCTGCCTGGGATGAGACATACCTCGCGAAAGTCCTGTTCGGCAAATGACTTAACGTGCAATCCCCCTGCTTCAAATTGGCTTTGGCAAACTGCATGACTTTAGTTTTTCAAATGTTCCGTTCTGAAGAATCACGTCATAACTAATGAGCGTTTGACTTCGCGGCGATGGTAGTTGGCGGGTTGGTCGCGGGGTTGATGTTGTTGTTTGAGTTGGTGGCGATGCAGGTTGGTCGAGCCGAAGCTCAAACGCTTTGTTCAAGGAGCCCGGCTGGGTGCGAAAGGCTGAGTTTTTCTGCTTCGTTTCGTGCAGAATTTACTCACCGCGCAGCGTTAAGAGACTCGGTTGCTCCACGGTTATGTGATCGATTGGCTCAGGCGTACTGCCGATTCGTCAAGCTTCGAAGACTCGGCTTCGTTCGGTGTGACAACGTCATCATCCGGAATCGAGATACGGCAGCGGGTGTTCGTACAGGACTCGGCCGACGTGATCGGTGATCATCACCAGATGCAGGTCACCGCCGCATTCACGACACACCATCGGCCGCTTCGGTGGTTCTTCCGCAACGGCTCGCTTCGCCAGGATGTAACACATGCCCAGGTAGAAACACGCCAGCATCCGCACATAGTCGATACTCAGCGAACTGTGTGAGTGCAAAAAACCGTAGTAGCGGATTCTGTGAAAGTTCGGCGGCAACACGTGCTGCAAAAAGCCTCTCACAAACTCCTGCCCCGAAACTTTGCGACGCTTCGAAAACTTCTTCCCCGACGGCGTGTAGCGATAGGTCACGTGAGTCTCATTCATCGACTCGATGCGGTTGTTACTGATCGCCACACGGTAAACGTACGGAGCCAGATACTTCAGCACGCCGCGTCCGTCGCCCACCGCTTCGACATCCATCACCCACGGCCGAGTCCACGCACGCGGATCAGCGGCCAGAAATTCGTCCTCAATCCCCGCCGCTCGAACCGCATCGCGAAACTTCGCGGGGAAGACTGTGGACGCGGCCTTCTCCGGCAGCAGAAAATTCGGCGGACACTGCTGCCAGCCGGGCGGTCCCGGCGGACCATGGCGTGGCGAGCCGCTTGACCTGGTGCGTTTCATGCGCCGAGGCGTGGCCGTTGGCTCCTGCGAACCATCTTCCGAAACACCACCGCCGGGCACCACGAAATGCACGTGCGGATTGTAGACCGTGAAGTCTCGCCCCCACGTGTGCAGAACTCCGAAGAAGCCCATCCGCTTCGTGCCAACGAACCGCTTTCCAGACGCCAGTTCGTGAATCGTCTGACTGCCACAGTCGAACAACGCTCGATAGCACACGTCCTGGTGAGCGCGCACGACCTTCCGCAGCGCTTCGGGCACTGTGAAGGTGACCATAAAGTAGGGCACCGGCAGCAATTCGGACAGACGATCGGCGAGCCACTTCTGCGTCTTGTCAGACTGGCAGTTCGGGCAGTGTCGGTTGTTGCAACTGCGTCCCACCCAGTGAGTTCGCTGGCAGTCGCCGCAGTCGTATCGCAGATGGCCCAGTTCTCCGGTGCGACACTTTGATATGAAACTCAGCACGCGCTTGTGCTGCAACGGCATGCGTTCGCCGAACTGTTTCAGATAGTCGTCCCCGTGCTGCCGCAATACGTCGGCAACGGTCGGCATCTATCGCGGCTTGCGATTTCGGTGCGGATCGTTGTCAGGACCGATAGGTGGTTCGCCGGGCGGCGGAAACATGTTGTCGAACAATGTTCCCGCGTCGGCGATATCGTCGTGAGTCTTGCGACCGTCTTCTTCCTTCGGATCCGTCAGATGCAGGTAGACCAGCGTCGTCTGCAGGTTCTTATGGCCAAGGAACTTCTGAATCCAGCGCAGCGACACGCCGGCCTCAAACAGATGCGTGGCGATGCTGTGCCGCAGCGTGTGGATCGAAACCTGCTTGGTGAAGCCGAGCTCGCTGACCACATCCTTGATGCAGCCTTGCACGGTCGACGGATCCATCGGCCGCGACGTCGTCGGGCCCTCTTTCTTCGTGCGTCCGATCTGCGGAAACAGCAGCGTTGGATTGCGATGCGTCTTCCAGTAACTGCGCAGCACATGCAGCGTCGAATGCGGCAACGTCACGAAGCGATCCTTCGCGCCCTTGCCACGATGCACATGCACCAGCATGCGTTCGGCATCGATGTCGCCGATCTGCAGACTCAGCGCTTCGCTCATCCGCAGGCCGAGCGTATAGGTGGCCCAGAAGCAGGCTCGATTGCGCGGCTGCCGCACGGCGGCGATCAGTCGGTGAACTTCGTCGATGGACAGCACATCCGGCAGCGTTTTCTGTTTCGGAATACGCAGCTTCGTGAGCACTTTCCAGTCACGCGGTTCGGTGTACTTGTAGAAGAATTTGAGCCCACTGTAAGCGACTCGCAGCGAACCCGGAGCGAACTCGCAGTCGTTGATCAGGTACAACAGATAGTCGGCGACCTGTTGTTCGGAAAGCTGATCCGGCGGCGTGTGGTAATGACCGGCCAGCTTGCGAACTTCGCGAAGGTAGCCATCATGAGTCCGTTGCGCCATACCCCGCAACTGCAGATCCTGCGACATCCGTTCGCGGAGCGACTTCGTGGGTTGGTTGTTACTGCGTTGTTCGTCCGAGTTGCTGTTGTTCCCGTTCTGTGAAGAATGATCGTGTGACATGAAATGGTCTCCCTGAAAGTGAAAGAAACAATCAGAAAGACATGGCACAAGATTTCACTACAATCGCAAATCAGACTCCATTAGAAAATCCCCCGCCGCGCAGCGGCTCACTTGAACAAAACGGTGCACGCAGAGTCGCTGGTCGCGTGGCATTTTTTTTGCTCAGCAGGATGCCCATCCGCTGTGCACGGCACTGGCTTCAGGTGCAACAAGATTGGCGTCAAGCGGCGACGGACACAAATAACACGACAACAAAGGCGAGGACTGGACTGCCAATCCCAAACTGATCGCGATCGACTACGAAGGATTGAAGCCGGTTTCAGTAAAACGTTTTGCGGCGATCGACCTCACAATGACGACAACACCGACAAACAGCCATTCTCGATTCACCTTTGCGTTGTTGCTATGGCTGCTCACACTGGGGTGTGCAAATTCTTCAGTGCCACCGGAAGGCACAAGTGTCACTGGCGCGTCGGGAGGGTGTGGTCACTTCACTGCTTACCGGTTCAACCAGGCTCGCACATTGGCCGTCGTGCTCAGAGTAGACGAAGACCAGATCGAACTGTCGGACGAGCCGACGGAAATTGTTCTGGGGCCAAAGGCGACTGGTGTTGAAGTTGAGGTGTATCAGTTTGGGCAACCGGCCGGCGAATATTTTTGCGACGATGTCGGCGGAGACCCGGAGCCGATTGCCAAATGGACGGTCACTGGCGGAAGCGTCAGCATCAGTCGCACAGCCGGTAAACCGCCGGCGCATCTGTCGAATGCGACTCACAAAATTTCCGCTGTTTTGAGAAACATGACAATAACGCACACCACGACGGGTGCAACGGCGCACTTCGGCGATGTAAACATAGAGAGTGTCTGGGTCGGATGGATTCCTGGATAACGTACGGGTGTTTTTTGGACCGGAACGGCGAATCCGGCGGAATCTGAAATCAACGCGTAGCGTCGCCGCCCAGTTACGCATTTCGTTGAACTTAACCGCTTCGTGTGCTGATCGTCTTGAGCATGTTGACTGTGCTGACTTGTTGATGGTCCTCTTTTGACGGATTTCCAGGTCTTCCGCGCTGGCCAGGTCGTGACGAAGTTCCAGGTCGCCTGGAATTTCCAGGTTGGGTGTGCGATCGCACATGGCTTCAGCGATTGTTCATAACGAAACAGGTCGCGTTGTCTGGATGCTGTGGCATTCTGTGTGAACAGCTCGCGTGTGATTTTCCATCACGCGGTAACTCTTCCTTCACTCAGAAAGTGACCACCATGACGCCCTGGCAATCTCGCACAACTGTGCTCACGAAACGCATGGCCGATGATATGAAGCTGCGCAACTTTGCTCAGGCGACCATTGACGCCTACACGTATCATGTCGGCCGCTTCGCCGAGTTTCTCGGCAAGTCACCGGAACAGGCGTCCGCCGAAGACGTGCGATCGTTTCAACTGCACCTCATCGAAGTGAGGAAAGTTGGCTGGAGCTCCTTCAATCAGGCCGTGTGTGGCCTACGTTTTCTGTACCGCCACACGTACCCTCGCGAGTGGGTGGTGAAGATGGTGCCGTTCGACAAGCGCCCGAAGACCCTTCCGGAAGTTCTCAGCGGGGAAGAAGTTTCTCGGCTGATCGAATGTACGACGAATATCAAACATCGGACTTTTCTACTGACTCTCTATTCGGCCGGGCTGCGGCTGAACGAGGCGGCTCACCTGAAGATTGCCGACATCGACAGCCAGCGAATGCAGCTGCGAGTGACCTGCGGCAAAGGAGCGAAGGAACGACGCGTGCCGTTGTCGCCGAGACTGCTGAAAGAACTTCGCGAGTACTGGAAGCAGTATCGTCCGGTGACATATCTGTTTCCCGGACGAACCAGGGATGTTCCTCTGGCTCCGACCACCATTCAAAAAGTGATCAAAGCTTCGACAGCACGAGCGGGCATCGAACGCAACATCACGCCACACACGATGCGCCACAGCTTTGCGACTCACCTGCTGGAAGCGGGAGTCGATCTGCTGGCGATCAGTCGCCTGCTGGGTCACAAAAGCTTTTCAACGACGATGAAGTATCTGCATGTGCGACGCCTGCATCTGAACAGCGTGCCCAGTCCGGCGGACTGGCTGCCGGTGAGACAACTTCCGGGATGGGCGGCACCGGGCGCAGCGGATGTGAGCGTCCGCTCGGACGGCAGGAAACCGACGACAGATTAACCGATGTCGGCGGTTGCGATGTCACTTACAAAAGCGACAATCCACGCCATCGCCTGCCGGGGCGTCCCGGCGTCATCGACATCCTGAAGGACAACGCGGCAGAATTCGTTCGTGGGAACCCGGGACAGGCGGTGCGTCAGGTGCAGAGTGTGCTGTCGAAGATTTCGGTGTGTCGCACGGCGGCGCTGGGCGCATCGTGGCACTGGTGTTCGCAATGCGATACAGGCATTCGTATTGCGAATTCGTGCGGCGACCGCCACTGCCCTCAGTGTCGCGGCGCGTCTCGCGCGGCATGGGTGGATTCGGCGATGAAGAGGATCGTCGACGGAGTGAACTACTATCAAGTTGTCTTCACGCTCCCGGAGCAGTTGTCGTCGCTGGCCCTGGGCAACCGCCGAGTGATCTTCAATCTGCTGTTTCACGCGGCGTGGAAGTCGCTCAAAACAGTGCTCGAAGACGAACAGGCTTACGAAGCTGCCGCGGCGATGGTGCTGCACACGTGGAACCAACACCTGGATGCTCACGTGCATGTCCATGCGGTCGTGCCGGGCGGCGGACCATCCCTGACAAATCCCGGCACCTGGAAGAATTCGGTTCCTCCACGACACGAACGTTCGACGCGATGGTGGCTGGTCGACGCCGATGATCTTCGCTTCGAATTTCGCGAACAGTTCCTGGCCGGTCTTCGTTGACTGCACGCGAAAGGAGAACTCCGGTTGACCGGCGACTGGGCTCACCTGCAGGATAAGGCGGAGTTCGAAGCATTTCTGGCACCACTGGAGAAGACGTCGTGGGTGACCTACATCCAGCCTCCGCCGACGGAAGCATCGCAGCCGCAGGATATCGTGAAGTATCTGGCTCGGTATCTGACAGGCGGTCCGATTTCGGACGCTCGGCTGGTGAACTACGAACGCGGCAGGGTGACCTTCACGGCGCGAACGGGCTCCCGGCATGGCGGCAGTGATGAGGTTGAAGACGTCGAACTTCCTGCGCAGGCGTTCGTTCGTCGCTGGTGCCTGCACATTCTTCCGCGCGGCTTCACGAAGACGCGCGGCTACGGTGGGTGGAGCAATCATCATCTCAAACGTTACGTGGCGGAGTGTCGTCGCCTGCGACAGGCTGTTGACGACGCAACAACGAACGACACTCCCACAGCGGAAGACGTGTTCGTCGAAACGAACGATGAGTTTCCCGGACGACGTTGTTCAACGTGCGGCGGCGAGTTGGAATTGACTGAGCGAGTGCACCGGACAAGCTGGCGAGACATCTTCTCGGGACCAGACTGTCCCGCGTGGAACACGTTTCGGGAGCGTCCCGGATGAACGACTTCTTCGACAACGTGAACGGCCTTCCATTCGCTCGTATCCCGCTGCCGAATTCGTCGCTGCTGCGCATCGCCGTATGTGTGGCGTTGTGTCGCGACATGACAATCGGTGTGATTCCGCAGACACGGCCAATTGGACAAACCGGTCCACTGATCGGCGGCCCTTTGGTAATGACAACGAGTCACCCTCGGGCTATGCTGACTCCTGAACAGAGTTCAGTGACGTCATTGAATTCGCGAGGGCGACTGACTGCGTAGCCTGCCCTCGTCCTCCGCACACGAAGCGGAAAAGTTCAACGCACGATCTATGAGTCGGCTTACCTGCCGCCGCATAGATCGCAATTCGTTATGTGGCGATTGACATGAGCGGCACGAAGTTATCTAAATCACTTGCGGTGACCATCGCAGCGATCGCGGTCGCGTGCACGGCTCTTGCGGTGGGCCAGTTCTCTGCTCGTCACCAGACTTCGGAACCCTCCGAACTTTGGGCAAACGCAATCCTGTATTCTTTTGACCGCGGAGAAGACGCCTCAAAGCGGACTCTCCGCCGCTTCGCCGAGGCAATTGCCGCCTCCGACAATGCCAGCAATATCTACGTTTCCTTGGGGGATTACCTGCGTGGTCCGGTGCCATTCGCAAATGCCTGGAACAAAGCATTCGGTGACGATGAGAAACTGGCCGCAGCAACCTCCGATCCCGATGGACTGTACGCAAGCGTTGACGGGATTATCTCGATAATGGACGGGGACGACCAAGCCGCAGCGGCCTACGTGGCAGCAGTCCGGGAAGACCCAGATAATCGTCTGGCCCATTTCCGAGTCGCCCTGTATGGCGACACCGACGAATGGATCGCATCCGCACGATGGCTTATCACAAATGACTCTTCGAATGCCCTTGGGCTGTACCTGGAAGCCGCACATGCCATCGCGTGCGCCCCGGATTCTGTATTGCCGTTGATGCAAGCGGCAGTTTCCCGTCCAGCGATTCACTTACCCTCAGATGTGGTCCCCGATCCGGGTACCGCGACGTTCCCAGAATCCTTCGAACACTTTTCCGGCCAGCCCGTCTCGAAGTCTGCCTTAGGCTTCATCGTACATCGCGTAAACACAATGTTTAGCTTCGACGATCCGCTTGGGAGTGCAATTGAGTTAGTCCTGGCTCATATCTTACAGATCGCTGACGATTGCGGAGATCCTCGCTCCGAAACTGCGATCCTCATCCATCAGCAACTATGCCACCAACTCGTCTTCAATACCTCCGCAGAGCTGTTTATTTCGTTTTCCGGCATCTTCCGACACGAGGATTCGTACCAATTGCTGCTGAGTCGTTTGGCCCCCACGCATCCAATGGTCCAAACGTGCGAACTTAAGCACAAACAGGTGCAGCGTTTTCGCGAACTTCTCAAATCACACTGGCGACCGGGCAGGGAAGAAATTCGTAAATTCACGCCCGAAATGATACTCTCTGGAGCTGTGAATGCAGTCGCGGCCGAAACTGCACTCGTCACTCAAATTCAGAAAATGGCGTTGCAACCTTAGTTGCTCGCTAGAGCAGTTTCCCTTTCTCTCGTGGACGGTTCGGGCTCGTGGGAAACAGCATCCATAGTACGAAACGCTTGTTCCGCGGCCACAAGTCAGCGAGATTGGCTGTAACTGTTGCGATAAACGGAATTGTAGTCGTCCGTTTCCGGAATTCAGCATCGGTCTCCGCAACCGAGCTACGGTGTTCGCTGAGCAGCCAAGCCACAGACCTTGTTCATTGGTGAGTGCGGGGAGCGTTTTCATGGAGTCCGAACTATTTGACATCTGTTGCGAGCGGGATCCCGAACCGGCGGATCAGCATCGACGACTTGTTATCGCGATACAAAGTGGCGCAGACATTCACGCGGCGGACAAGAACGGTGTGACCGCGTTGCACCATGCTGTTCGGTTCAGAAACCCGACGGCGGTCAAGACGCTTATCCAACACGGGGCAAACGTCAACCAAGCCTGCCGGCGAAACGGGTCAACGCCTCTTCACCGCGCAGTCACCCAAACCGGAGCGCCCGGGACTGCCGGAAAAGCTCAGGCTGCGAAGGAAATTATTGAATTGCTCCTTGCTGCGGGAGCCGATCCTTCGATTGCCAATAAGACGGGAAAGAAGCCCGCACAGTATGTGACCGATGCAGCGCTTGAGGCTTTACTCGCCGAAAAGTAAAACGCCGTGGGGTTGTCGCACAACACGCCGAGCCTGCCGACAACACGTGTGCGAATCGAAGGCGACATCGGCTGCCCGGCTCCAGCGCCGTGTTCCAACTACCTTTGCTAACATCGGCGTTCACGCGACTATCGCCGTGACGCCTCGAGACACATTTCTGAAGGTGAATATCCCATGCCAATCCCATCCAAAACAGAACCGACAAAAGTGGCCGCCAGTGAATGGCAGAACCCGGGAGAGCGATTGCGCGGCCTGCTTGAAGGGCAAACGCTGAAGTCGAATGTGACTCTTATCCGCTTTGTCACAGACGTTGTCAGAGACGGGCCAACTCTTCACGTTCACCCGTATGACGAAATTTTCACGATCACGGAAGGCCGAGCTCGCTTCACCGTGGGTGACAAAATCATTGATGCCGAAGTCGGTGACGTCGTGTTGGGTCCCGCTAATGTTCCGCACGGCTATCAGAATCTGGGCCCGGGACGACTCGATTCGCTGGACATTCATCTCAGTCCGGAATGGATTCAATACAATCTGGCCGATGGGTGGGACAGCTCGAGCATTCTGATCTCCGCCGAATCAAAGGTGGATCGCGAAGCGGACGGATAGGAATTCCTAACTTCGCGGGTCGCGAATTCTGCCGCCAGTGTGTTGTTGGTCGGCTGTTCGGAAGAACGATCGCGTCGAGGCGCCGGCGGAACAGCAATCCCGCGGCTGGCGCCTTGCGGCTCATGCGTGCGCGGGCAAATTGCAAATGACGGGACAGAGCCGAGGGCATGCCGGAGCTGCGTTTCGCCTAAGTCGGCCTGCGTCACTTCTGCACTTTGAACAAGTGGTTGAAGTGAGTGGTGTGACCGTTCAAGCGACTGGTACTCTAAATAGTGACCTTGAGCGTGCTACGCAAGACTTCGCTCGGTGCGGCTGCCATCGGATTCCATCACGCCGACTCGCACACAATCGAATGCTTCTGTGGCGACAGCGAGTGTCGGCCGGTTGGGGCAATCTTCCAGTTGATCCAGCTGGTTACGAATGCCTGCGCACAGAAATTCGTTGCATGTTGTGCTGCGGATCTCGCGAGGGAGCTGGCAGCCATCAGGCGTGTGGTAGACGCACGAATCCGCAAGCGATTCATCGGGAATGCGGTCAATATAGTCCTCAATCATTTCCGCCGCCGTCCGATCGGGCTCGGTCAACAAACGGAGTGCCAAAAACTCGGGGTGCAAAAGTGCGATCTCCCGACCGGCGCGGCAACAGTTCCCCCGGCACGTGCTGCAGGCGTTGATGATGTACGGCTCGGCCGGTTCTGCGTCCTCTGGTCTATGTTCGCCCAGCAGCCAGGCAACTCGTTGGGGATCAGCAACTAGTTCTTCCGCGGCTGCAAAGCGTTCGGTCAGAGCAGCGCGGAATGCGAGTCGCCGTTCCTCAGACATTGCCACCATTTTGCCGTCGTAACTTGGCACGATGATTGTCAGCAGCGGTGGATCATGCTGCAGAAGGTCGGGACACGAACGCTGCAGTTGCTGGTCGACGGCGTCTTCCAGCTGCCTACGTTCCGCAGCCGCCCGAGCCTCCGCCAGTCGCGCTTGCTCCTGCAGCCAGGGACCTCGACAGGCCAGCCGTTGGCAGATGTTCTCCGATCGCTCGAAGGGCGTCTGTAGCTCCGCTCCGCACGATGGACAAAGCGGATTTGTAATCAGCGACCCGATCAATGGTCGCGTCTGTTGCTTCGAAAAACTCACCGGGTGGCTCCCACGTTAGATGTGCTCAGCGAAGACAATGGATCCGATGGCGTTGGAAGTTCCGACGCTGTCTGCGTTTCATCACGTCTCACGAATTGATCGACGACGTGCGCAGCGACGGAACGTGGAAACAGTCATTCAGGAAACTTTCAGCGGCGGCATAGCCTCCAGCCTTTGCTGCCCCTTCAGCTGCACACCGATAAGCGTCCGAAAAACTGGCTCGCGATTCTACTTCATTACACGCCGAGATGCGCGAAGGCAGAACTCAAAACCATCGCCTGAAGGCAGAACGGATGTACAGCACTGACCACCTTCTGAATCGCGAAACGTTCTGCCAGAGAATGCAGCAGCCTGTTAAGTCGCAGCAGCGCAGCCGTGACGCAGCTGGAGAAAACGTTTGTTGAGAAGCTCCGCACTTGAGCGCGCTTGACTGTGTGCCTATGCACAGAAAACAGGCCGCCGATGCGAGAAACATGGGCAGCGATTCCTTACTGAGTTCCGCGGTGGCCACGTACGAACTTTCTTAAGCCAATGGCGCGGCATTGTTTTTTCGCCGGTTTTGCTGTGACTGACCGTGCGCGAAGTGCGATGTCTTTGCTCTCGCTGGCGAGTTCTAAGGGATAACGGAATGCCGTTTGCATTTAAGGATTAACGGCTGATGCGAGGTTTAGATCCTGTGCACTGACTGGCGTTGCTTTGCGGTTCGTGCGTACTCAGGTCCAGACCTCCAGGAGAACCAAGCACTGCCGCACACAATCTTGCCTCGGGGACTGATCAAATGACGGAAGATGTGCTGACACTTATTCTAGCCGGAGGCGTCGGATCGCGACTGAGTCCGCTGACATCACATCGAGCCAAGCCAGCCGTGCCGTTCGGCGGGCAGTACCGAATCATCGACTTCGCGCTCAGTAACTGCCTTCACTCCGGATTGCGGCGGATTCTTGTACTCCCCCAGTACAAATCGCACTCGCTGAACAAGCATCTTCGCGATGGCTGGTCTGTCTTCAATCCGTCGCTTGGTGAGTACATTACTCCGATACCTCCCCAAATGCGCACGGACGATTCCTGGTATCAGGGCACTGCCGATGCCATCTACCAAAACCTTTTCCTGTTGGAACGTAGCGGTGCGAAATACGTGGTTGTCCTCTCCGGCGATCACATCTATCGCATGGACTATGCTGAATTGATTAACGTTCACAAGTTCATGGAAGCCGATGCGACGGTTGCGTGCATGGCGGTTGATCGCAAGTTGGCATCATCCTTTGGCGTCGTTGAAGTCGACAACCAATTGCGAATTGTTGATTTCGAAGAAAAGCCCGCCAGCCCACAACCCATGCCGGATCACCCTGACAAGGCGATGGCATCCATGGGAGTGTATGTGTTTTCAATCGACATCCTGATAGACACACTGCGAAACGACAGCACGAAGGCAGATTCGACTCGCGACTTTGGGTGCGACATTCTTCCCCGTCTAATCAAGGAAAAGGACGTTGTCGCCTACCAGTTTGGCACCGCGAATGGTCGAGTTTCAACGGACGGCTACTGGCGTGACGTGGGTACGCTCGATTCCTACTACGACGCAAACATGGACCTGTTGCGGCCCCTGCCTCCGATCGATCTGTATCAACCAGACTGGATGATCAGAACGGCGATTACTCAAAATCCGCCAGCTAGGACCGTCAGTGGTCCGACAGGCATTGAACCGCGGCTGATTAACTCGATCATTTCTCCGGGGGCGATTGTCGCGGGCGGAATAGTGGTAAACTCAATTCTGTCGCCAAACGTCCGTGTTGATGAAGGGGCTCATGTTTTTGACTCAGTCCTGTTTGACGGAGTCTCGGTTGGCACTGGTGCGCGAGTTTCTCGTTGTATTGTCGAGAAAGGCGTTAAGATTCCGCCGGGAATAATTCTCGATTACGATTCGGTGGCAGAATCTGGTGACTGTGTGATTTCAGACAACGGTGTCATCGTCATTCCGCAGGGATATTGCGAATGGGGACGGCACAGCGCCCGGAGTTCCGAAGAGTCTGATGACAGTGAGAGTCTCGCCCTGCACGCTGCCAGCTTCAGCTCCTGAATTTGCCGTTGATTGCTGCCAAGAGCCCAGCTCGAGCGAGCTTGCATATCGAGCCTGAATCACAATCATGTCAGGCATGACTAAACATCGCCTTATCGTCTTCTCTGATCTCGACGGATGTCTGCTGAACAAGCATGACTACCAGTGGCAAGATGCAAGACAGTGCCTTCTGGAACTGCGCGACCGCGGCGTTCCGCTGATATTGGCTTCCAGCAAGACTGTTGCCGAAATTGAGGCGATTGCGGCAGAGATCCCCTGCGTGAATTCTCCATTCATCTCAGAAAATGGTGGAGCTATCTGCTGGCGTTCACTTGCCACCGCAGGCGACCCTGAGATTCAGTGCGCGGGCGTTCCCCGGTCTGAAATCCTTGATCTGTTAGCCAAGCTAAAGTCACAGTTCCAATTCCGTTCCTTCCGTGATTTGGGTCTGAGTGGCGTCATGGAGAGCACAAGTCTGGACGCAGAGAAAGCGACCGCGGCGATGATGCGGCAAAGCACGGAGCCGTTGTTGTGGGACGATTCTGAAAATCAGCGAACGGAATTCGAACAGATTCTGCAGCAGCATAAACTGACGCTGACTAAAGGCGGCCGTTTTTGGCACGTAGCTGGAAAGATTTCGAAGGGCGATGCTCTGCGAAAAGTCGTCGAACGGTACCGCAACCCCGGCGCAGTGGTGGCGGCCATCGGCGACAGTCAAATTGACCAAAGCATGCTGGATGCCGCCAATGTGCCCATCGGAATTCGCGTTAATGGTATTCTTAGCGTCAACGTGTCGTGTCCGCCGGGAATTGTGCCTCAATCAGAAGGAGCCAGGGGCTGGGCGGAAGCGGTGACTGAACTTCTCCGCAATTTCGAATAGACTGAGCGTCTGGTCACACCAACTTCACTCTCCGGAAACAGCGGTACATGGCAGACTTTTCACAGAATGGCGTCATTGGCACTCTGCACAACCTTCGCAATCGATCGACAGAAGAACTTGAAGCGGAGCTCGTTGAATACTCTACAGAAACGCCAATGTCCCTGTTGCTGCCGTGCCTCTATTCCGAACTGGAAGGCCCGGCGATGGGGCCAATTGTCGAGGAACTCGCGAAGATACCTTACCTGTCCGAGATCATCATCGGACTCGACCGAGCCAACGAGACGCAGTTCGAGGCCGCTCGAAAATTCTTCGCGAAGCTGCCTCAGAACTTTGTCGTGCTTTGGAATGACGGCACGCGCCTTCGCCATGTCGACGCCGCTCTGCAGGAGGTTGGGCTGGCGCCGACAGAACCGGGCAAAGGCCGCAACGTCTGGTATTGTCTCGGCTACTTCCTGGCGTCTCAGACGTCAAAAGCTGTTGCGTTGCACGATTGTGACATACTGACCTACGACCGCAGCATCCCGGCCAGGTTACTTTATCCGCTGGCACATCCCCGTTTTAACTATCAGTTCTGTAAGGGCTACTACTATCGAGCCGCCGGCGGTCAGCTAAACGGCCGTGTCTTCCGGCTGTTGGTGATCCCGCTGATTCGAGCTCTCAAACAAGTTCTCGGTCGTCTTGAGTATCTCGACTACATGGGCAGCTTTCGCTACGCACTGTCCGGCGAATTTTCGATGAGGTCTGAGGTCGTCCAATCGCTGCGAATTCCTGCGGACTGGGGATTGGAAATCGGAACACTGTCAGAAATGTTCCGCAACTGCAGCACGCAACGCATCTGTCAAGTCGACATTGCCGACGCCTACGACCACAAGCATCAGCCCGTGTCGGAAGACAACCGAACCGGCGGCCTGCATCGCATGGCCAACGATATTTCCAAAGCGCTGTTCCGCAAACTGGCGGTTGAAGGCGTGGTCATCACCAGCAGCATGCTTAGAACTTTGAAAGCCTGCTACTATCGAACCGCTTTGGACGTTGTGGATCATTATCACAACGACGCCGTGATGAGCGGACTGGATCTCGACCGACACCAGGAAGAAGCAACAGTAGAGCTGTTTAGTCGAGTGATACTCGCCGCCGGCGATGAGTTCCTCACTCGTCCCGACGAAGCGCCTTTCATCCACAACTGGGCTCGAGTTCGAAGTGCACTGCCCGATGTTCTTGATCAGATCGTTGGCGCCGTGCAGGCTGACAACGCCTGACGTGCTCTGGAACTGCCACCGCGGCAACGAAGGATTCAGGAATTGGCGATCCACAAACACTGATACGGCTGAACAGCAATGCTTTCGGTGAGGTCGTCAAAGGTTGAGTTCGTTAGCAGGTCACGCCATTGGTTCAATGAAATCAGATTCAGGTCGGCCAAACGCAGCGTCTGAATTTCGGCCGTCATGTTGTGAATACAAAAGATGCTTTGGCTGCGATCCTGACTCTGTCGCCAGAACGCAAAGAATGGCTCCGTTAACTGCAAAGTGAACTGAGTCGCGCTGGGGTGAAAGCTGGGCTGCTGAGATCGGATGTGAACGCGCCGCAGAAGTTCGTTCGACACGATTGCCTGATTCGTCGACGAATCGCTTAACTGTTTTCTTAGCAGTTCGTCGTCCCACTTGTGACGGTTGATTGATCGGTTATGGCCGGTCCGATTCAAACCTTCTTCGTCGTTGGACGTCGCCAGAAGGCTGTGAATGTAAATCGCCGGAATCCCTTCCAGGCCCAGCATCACCGTCTGCGAACACATAAACCGGTCCACCTGCCAATCGTCTTCACCGTGAACGGTTCCTTTTAGTGCATCAAACAGCGACACGTTCAGTTCGTAAACACGCTCACTGCCATCGGCGCCTCGTCGAGTCGAAATGCGGCCTCCAAATCGTCGGATGGCTTCGATCATCTGTAACTGTTCGTCGTCAGACAGCAAACCTTCGGCCGGTCGCATACCGATTCCGTCATGCGAAGCCGTAAAGTTCAGATAGGTGCAGCCGAGCGGTGCTGGCGGCATGCTCATCATCCACCGCTTCAGGTATTCAGTTGTCCCGGTTAGCAGGGCGTGCACCAGCAACGGTGCGAGACTGAAGTTGTAGATCACATGAGCTTCGTTTCGGTTGCCGAAGTACGTCAGATTTTCATGATTCGGGACGTTCGTTTCGGTGATCAAAATCGTCCCCGGCGCGAAGCGGTCAAGAACACAACGAAGCAGTCGCACAACCTCATGAGTCTGAGGCAAATGGAGACATGTTGTGCCGGGTTCTTTCCAAAGGAATCCGATGGCATCCAGGCGAAAGATCCGAACACCGTGCTCAAGGTACAATCGAATGACACGCAGAAATTGAAGCAGCACTTGCGGGTTGCGAAAATCCAGATCAATCTGATCGTGGCTGAAGGTACACCAAACGTGCCGCATTCCGTCCGGAGTTTCGGTCGGTCGCAACAACGGACTCGCGCGCGGCCTGACAACCTGCGAAAGATCGTCCCCCGCATTTGCTTCGAAGAACCATGATGCTCCGGGTTCCTTTCCCTGCGTGTAGTTCTGGAACCATTCGCTTTGTGATGAGACGTGGTTCACTACGAGGTCGGCCATCAGACGATAGGAATCCGCAATCGCGGTAATGTCTTCCCATTCGCCCAGCTCGTCATTCACGCGCATGTAGTCGATGACAGCGAAACCGTCATCCGAACTAAACGGACAAAACGGCAGGATATGGACGCTGGAAATTGTGTCCTTAATGTGGTCGCTTAGAAACCGTTTAAGCGTGACCAGTGGAGCTTCGTCCGGCGCGACGATCGAGTCGCCGTACGTGATCAGCATGCAATCCGCTTCTGACCACAACTCAACATTAGGCGACGGGCTTCTCAGTTCGCCACGATCGAATTCGCCGGTGATCGCTCCAACAATCAGGTCTTCGTTGGCGTCGGGATACAGTCCGCTGATGTGCTGGAGAAGTTGAGCGTAGAAACTGGCAGACTGGAGGGGTGAAGGCATAGAAAAACCATCAATGCAGAATTCATCCGCACATAAAAAAGTTGCAGTGAATCTCGCCTGCCTTGGGCCAGATTATGCATGACAGATTCAGCTGCCGCAAGAGCGACTCGCCCGCTGCCATGAGGTTCGCACAACACGCAGGTGTTCTATTGCCTTCGACGCCGGGTAAAGTGTTCCGGCGAAAAACATGATGTATGCGTCACCGAACACAAGCACGACCTCCCGTAAGAGAAGCTCATGCCACCAACTGCTGGCGACTAAATAGATCCTTGTGAGCGATGAACCTCCGTAAGTCTAGCGGGCGCTTGTTAAGGTTGTTTGAGACAGGCATTCTGTCTCGGGAAAATGGTGTGCGAGGATTTGCCATCGTCGGAGCCGGTCGTCGGTTCGTTCACACTTGCCACGAATAGATGACCGAGCGGAGATGAAGGCAAATCCAGCTCCTTGCCTTTGTTGGTGAGGTTCGAGGGAACTCCACCAACGCGTATTTGCTAGCCCGACTCATTTTTTTCCTTGTTACAGGATTGCTCGCCGATTAGAGTCGAAACTCGAACACCACTTCAAAGGGCCTTTGGAAAATGAAACTACACGTACGACTAAGTCTTACGCTCTTAATCGCGTCATTGATGACCACATCGGCACATGCTGAAATAATGACGACAAATCGCACCGGTTTTGGTAACTTCAGCATCCCCGCACACAATATTTTGGAGGGAATTGCAGGGAATTGCACCGACGTTCAACGACGGATCTTTATTTGGGGCTAGTGTCCATCCGACCAGCGGCCCAATTTCATCGGTGACGAATGGCGACGTTGGATTCCGAGACTCTATCCACATTGCCACCGGCGGGATCATGACGATCGCTTTAGCTGAGCGGACGGATATCGACCAAATCAACAGCTACACAAGTTGGCGTTTCGATCGAATCGATCAGCGATATACGGTACTTTCGTCAACAAACGGCGTGACATACACGCCAATTCCAGACGGCACCAACGTCAACCAAGATCACGCCGACCCTGACGTGGATGGCGAGCAACTTGTTGAGCTTACGTCACTTGGGCTTACGGGCGTCACTCACCTGCGGTGGGATTTCTCCGTTCCACAACCTGCTGGATTTGCCGCGTACTCCGAATTCGCCGCATTTGGCAGCCCGTCCATAGTGTCCACAGTGCCGGAACCTTCAACCTTGTGCGTTCTAGTGTTTGGCTCATTGGGGGTTTGGGTTCGACGTCAGCGTTCACTGATGAAGTCGCATACTGAACTTCCGTAAGTTTAGTGGGCGCTTGTAATGGTTGTTTGAGACAGGCATTCCGTCTCGGGAAAATGGTGTGTGAGGATTTGCCTTCGTCGGAGCCGGTCGTCGGCTCGTTCACACGTGCCACGAATCGATGACCGAGCGGAGATGAAGGCAAATCCGGTCGGCCACCATCGGTGGCACTGCCTTTGTTGGTGAGGTTCGAGGGAACTTCACCACCACGACCAGCTATCCCTGCTGCTCGAACTGTTCCGGACTCATTCCGCCAAGAGCTGAATGACGACGCACTCGGTTACAGAACACTTCGATGTATTCGAAGATGCTCGCACGAGTTTCCTGCTGAGCAGCACACTCACGCTGCGCCTCACCTGCAGCACGTCACACATCAATGCGATCGGCCACTCTTCACGGTGCTGCTGAATGAACTGAAATCTCAGTTCTATTCGTTCGCGAAGAAGGCCGTCGCTTATTTTAAGATGTCACGCTCCAGACGAAGACGTATGACTTCCTTTCGCAGACGAGTCAGCTCTTCCTGATCGCTCTCAGAAATCCCGGAATCCAATGCGGCCCCCTTCCCGTACTTCTTACGCCACGTTCGCAACAAATTATCATTGATTCCCAGTTCACGAGCCGCCTGAGCGGTCGTGTAACCCTGATCCTCAACAAGTGACACCGCACTCCGACGAAACTCGTCGCTGTGCTTACGACGCAATCGCTTCTCTAACTTATTCTTCATCGTTAACGCTCCTTGCGTGCAATATTACACGCTTAATTGAGCGCCCACTATTCATAGGGTATTCCAGGTTCTGGCTCGTGGGAACCGGCCCACGTAGGACCAAAACCGATTTCCGCGGCCACAAGTCAGCGTGAAACGCTGTAAGAATGCAGAAACACGCTTCGGGCCAATCAGGTGCAGATCTTTTACGTTTTTTTTCGCAAGCGCGTCGTTCCCCGCTTAAAAAACGCGTCGAGCGCGGCCTTCCAATGGTTATCATGTCCGTGCGGCGCAATTGAATTTTCAATCATCAAGCGCGCTGCGTTCAAGAATCGTGCGTCAGTTCGAATCATTTCCCATTCGCAAACAAGCTCAGGCGATGTCGATCAACCACCTACTCTTTGGCTGCATCCTTGTAGCTTCGTCCTGCGTCGCGTCAGCTCAGGAAACGCGTTTGCGTCCACGAGTGACGTTCAGCCAGGTTTTGCGGCGTGAAGATGCCAACAAGGACGGAAAAGTCACCAAGGAAGAATTCAAAGCTTCGCCAAAATTGTTTGAACGTTTTGATCGTGACGGAGATGGCGTGCTTACCAAAACCGACTTTGCCGAAGCGGTAGCCCCACAGAACCGCCGCCGGATTGGGCAGAATGTCCCCGAAGACATGACCGTTCTTCGCGACGTCGTATTCGGCAAAGGTGGCGGCCGAGAGCTTACGATGCACATTGTGATGCCAAAGGAAAAAGCAACCGCCCCGGCACCGGTCTATGTGTGGATCCACGGCGGGGGATGGCTGGGCGGAAAAAAAGATGGTGGCATTGGCCAAACCGTTCCCCTGGTCCGCCGCGGATTTGTCGGCGCTACGATCGAGTACCGTTTGACTGGTGAAGCCGCATTCCCTGCGCAGATTGAAGACTGCAAATGTGCGATTCGCTACCTGCGAGCTCATGCCGAAACATACAACATTGACGCCGATCGAATCGCCGTCGGGGGCAGTTCTGCGGGCGGGCACCTTGCAGCGTTGCTCGGGACATCCGGCGGCGTCAAAGAACTGGAAGGCAGTGGCGGCTGGCCCGATCAATCCAGCACCGTGCAGGCAGTGGTTGATCTCTACGGACCAACGGATTTCAAAGCATTTGTCACGACAGAAGGGTTTGAAAGCCATAACCGAGCCGGATCGCCGGAATCGAAACTACTCGGCGGTGGTGAAGTGATCACCAATGTCGACGGTATCAAACGCGTTAATCCGATCACATACGTCGACGAATCGGATCCGCCGTTTTTGATCATTCACGGCACCAAAGACAGAACCGTTCCCGTGAATCAAAGCGAAGCCATTCACAAAGCACTGCAGGCCGCCAAAGTCAGCAGCAAGCTTCACGTAATCGAAGGAGCGGGCCACGGTGGCCCACAATTTTCCGATCCCGAAATTCGTGCGATGCAGGTCGACTTCCTGACGAAGACGTTCGGAATCGACGAATAGTTTCCCGGCGTTCGTGTTCGTGTGCGCAAAAATCAGCACTCAGTTTGCGGCGTGCCGATCGTAAGCAAGCCGCTGCGGCGAATCGTTGCCGACGGCGCTGCCCGTGTTGGATGAAGCAGGACGCTTCACTGCCGAATACCAGCGGTTACGTGATTCATAGCTGAGACTCATCAACGGATGGCCGCGACGTCAATCTACTGATACCACAATTCGGCGATAGCTGGTTAACGGTGGCGTCGCGTCGTCGGTGAGCGTCAAAATCACATGGAAGTTTTTTCCGGTGGCGTCGTCGGGAACCTGCACGATCGGCTGAGCGGTCTTCGCGTTCTGAATTGTGATCGTGTGGCTGCATGATCCAGGCTCATTGTAAATCCACCACGAATAGCCAAGTTGATCTCCATCAGGATCGGTAGAAGCGGCGGCGTTGAGCGTCAATTGATCGCCAGCCTTTGCCTTCAATTCGATAAGCCCGCGAGTCTTGTCTCCGTTGACGACAGCAACGGGATTGTGGTTGGCCTGGTCGTACGGCTTCACGCACCAGTCCATCCGTACGGCAAAGTCGTTCTGGAACGCTTCCCGCCAACGAAAGATCGCGCAGAACTCGTTGTTGTAAGCCGTCCCTTCGTACGTCCAGGAATCCTTCGCATCAGAAAACATGGCGTAGTCTCGATGCTGATCGAGCAGCGGATCTACCGTCTTGTTTCCTGTTCCGGTACGAATATTGGATTGACGGACCGCCGCGAACCGTCCGCCCCAGCCACCGAAATCGACGTGTTCGGGAAAGTGTAATCCGTTTGGAATGAGATAAAGAAACGACGGTGTATCGCCCTCATGCAGATACTCGGCCGTCAGATACTGCTGCCCCAGCGGCCCGTGATCCGTTTGGACATTGTGTCGTACCCAATCGGCGTTGAAGACTTCGTCGTTGCCGCCCCGAGTTTCCGGCCACTTGTTGAATGTCGGTGTCGTGCGCGAAATTCCTCGCCACTGTAATTCGGAGGAGATGAGTTTCACGTTTGGATAACGATGCGCGATATAGGCGAAACCTTCGTCCTGCAGAGCAATCTCATAGCCGCGAACCTTTGCGACGAATGCCTCGGCTTCGGCCTGCGTTCGGTCCATTCGAACCTTCATCACGGCTGCCGCGAGCGTGTTGCCGCCGCCCCACGCGCAAAACCACACGGGCCGTTCGTCGTCGCGGTCAATCAGAGAAATAATGTGATTGACGGCTGCGTTGTCCAACTGCTTTGCCGCAGCCTCCATCCCATAGCCATCAACGCCAGAAAACGTGACCGCTCGCAACGACGCTGCATCAGGAAAGTCCTTCGAATGCCGTCGCAGATTGGGGACAACCTCTTCGTAAGCGTCGATCACTCGATGGATCGCGGCAATATCCGGGTCGCTCTTCTTCCAACAACCCGTTGTCGCAACGATCCCTTCCACATCAAACTCGTTGGCGTACGTCAGGAAGCGAACCAACGATTCCTGATCAGCAGGCTCATTGGAAATGTCCGTCAAAATCACAACACGGTGCTTGTGCTGAGCCAGCGCTGCAGAGGGTAACGCAGAAAGAGCAATCGCCAATGCGCAGGCGAGAAGGCGGAAGATTGGACCGTTCATGTGGGTTTCTATCGTTGGTTCTGCCAGGGGATCGGATTGAACTCCGCCAGTAATTTGTCAGTCCGCTTAATCGGCACTCGGATCACCGTTGAGATACCTGGCGATCGTGAGTCCCAGTTGTTGGCCAACCGATTGATAACCCTGCTGCGTGCCTTCGGAACGATTCCAGGATGTTTCCAGCGTCATCGACACGACGTGCGGCGTTGTGTGGTTGCGAACCCAGTTGCTGCTGACTCGGTCGCGTTCTTCCTGAGTCTTGATGTAGCCAGTGAATCGGAACTCGGGTTCAATTCCTTCGATCAGACTTTCTGAGATCGCTCTCCAACGCATGTAGTTTCGTTGCTGCAGTTTCGGCAATCCGTCCATTTTAGGGGCGAAGTAGAACGGCTTTCGATCATTGGGACCGGGGTTGTGCAGATCGATGAACGCGTCGAATCGGTGGCTGTTCAAAAGCTGTTTGATTTTGCTCTGAGCCGCCAGCACTTCCGGATAGATTGGCTTGTCGTCCCAGTCTCGATTGTGGTCACGAGGCACGGAAGCCTTTCCGCCGGCGCCGATGGCAACGTTATCGACGTCCATGATGGGGACGACATAAATCGTGGCCTTGCTTCGTAAATCTGCGGCAATCGGATCGTCACTCGCCGCCCACCTCAGAAAACCCTGTGCAACCCAACTCGATCCGGCCTCCCACGCGTGCTGGCGTGCCTGAATCCAAATCGCAGACGGCCGGGCATCATCGCTTTCCTGCGCGCCGAATCGGATCGCGTTGACCGGGCGGTTGCCGCGTGTGCGAGCCAGTTCAAACACTTTGGCACCGGGAAGCGTTTCGGCAACTTCCTTCAAAAGCTTTTCTGCGTGCGATGGCAGGAACGGTGGTCCCCACCCGACCCACATGGTTTTCGCTGTGGCTTCAAACGTGTAAGTTGCCACGTTGTCTTTGCGATCGGGCTCAGGCGAGTGCCTCCAACTGACGTTGTCGTCGCTGATTGAAGCTCGATCCGGCAGCAACCAGGATTGGCTAAGAACCTGGCGTTCGCGATACGGTGCGGGATTGGCACTCACGGACAGTTTGACCGGCGTGCCGACGCGCAGACCGTCCAATCGGCAATACCACCAGCACGGCCAACCACGATCCTGCCGTACTTCCGGTTGCAGATGCACAGATTGCTGTTCCGCGTCCGTGGAGATGATCACTGCTGATCCGCCGACGAAGTCTGCGGTCGCTTGCATCTGAGCTGCGGCACGGTCGCTGATGCAGATCAGGCCACAGAAAATCAGAAAGAGATTCAGGGGGTAAGTGTGCTTCATCGTATTCTGATCAGAAGAAGGTGCTACGTTGGAGTTGCTGAGCGGTTAATAACCGCAAAGCGGGTGTGCTCGACTTTGCCGTCGAAAACGAACATCATAGCCGCGATGCAAGTTGGAATCTAAGAACGCCGTATAAAACCCGTGTGGCCGGGTTGTGGATCACTCAGGTTTTGGCAGGCGTCCCTGAAGCCAGTCCGCTACAATCGCGAGACTGGGTTTGAAAATTTCTTGAACAGGCGAGTTTCAAAGAATGCAAAGACGTTCGTTTCTTCATGCGGCTGGTTTGGCTCTGGCTGGCGCGAGTTTGCAGGCAGCGGCTCCGGCGAGGGCTCCGCGAATTCTGTTGCGGTCCAGCTGGCAAACATTCAACATTGGTGACATCGCGCACACGCCAGGCGTGCTGAGACTTTTGACGACTTACTTGCCCGATGCCGAAGTTACACTGTGGCCAAGCCGGATCGATCAGGGCGTCGACAAGATGTTGATGGCTCAATTCCCCAAGCTTAAGATTGCTCAAGATCAGGCGGCCAGGTCGCAAGCCTTCGACGAATGTGATTTTCTGTTGCACGGTTCTGGCCCATCACTGGTTGCCCAGCGGCACGTTGAAGAATGGACCCAAAAGACAGGCAAGCCGTACGGTGTGTACGGAATCACGTTACCGCAACGCAGATCCACTTCCAGCAAGGACGAATCGCAGGACGCACTGCGAAAAACCGTCGACGTCCTGAGCGGTGCGGAATTCGTATTCTTTCGGGAATCGAAGTCACTGGCGTTCGCGAAGTCGCTTGGTTGCAAGTCTCCGGTGATGCAGTTCGCTCCCGACGGCGCTTTCGCCTGCGACCTGCGTCAGGAGGAAAAAGCGGAAGCATTCCTTCAGCAGCATGACCTTCAAACCGGTAAATTCCTGTGCTGCATTCCGCGGCTTCGCTATACGCCCACATGGACGGTCCCTTCCAAGAAAAGGCCCTTCGATCCCGTGCGACATGGTCGTAATGAAGAAATGAAGGAGCATGACCACGCACCGCTACGCCAGGCAATTGCCGAGGTCGTTCGCCAGACAGACTTAAAAATCCTGATCTGTCCGGAAGACCAGTCACAAATGAAGATCGGCAAAGAACTACTGCTGGACAAACTTCCGGAAGACGTGCGTCCACGTGTTGTGTGGCGGCCCAACTATTGGCTGACGGGCGAAGCGGTCAGCACCTACGTTCGCAGCGCCGGGTTGTTCGGCAACGAAATGCACTCACCCATCATGTGTATCGGTCACGGCGTTCCAGCGATCGTCTGCCGATTTAGTGAGCAGACCGTCAAGGGGTTCATGTGGCAGGACATCGGACTCGACGACTGGCTGTTTGACCTCGATGACGAGGCTCAGGTGGCCAAAGTGGTACCAACCGTTTTAGACATGGCAAAGAATCCAAAAGCGGCTCGGGAAAAGGCAGCCAAAGCCCGCGCAGTTGTCGAACAACGCCAGCGAGAAACCATGATGGTGCTATCGCAAACGTTGGGTGACTCTCGCGAGTGAGGAGTCCAATTTGCAGTCCAGGGAAAGAGGCAAACAAAGGACACGCCTCTCCGATTGTGCGATTGGATTTGCTATGCTGTTGAGGCGGCATCAACACGATGCCGACAGAGTGTCCGCGTTGTACCACGCTCTGTATCGCAGAAAGCTGCGAACCCGAGCCAACCGGGCAGACGGGTGGTCGGCGTTGGATCGCAAACGGTGAAACGCACGAGTCGTGAAGTCATTGGAAGTGGGGACGACCCCACCGCTCTATTTTCCACCGGGGACGGCCCTGTCTAAGGGAGAGTACGTCCATGGCGTGGTTCATTTTGATCGTAGCGGGCCTTTTCGAAATCGGTTGGGCAGTTGGCCTGAAGTATTCGGAGGGTTTCACAAAGCTGGTCCCGACAATTTGGACCGGCACGGCGATCGTCATTAGCATGACACTACTTGGATTCGCCCTGCGAACACTCCCCGTCGGAACGGCCTACGGCGTGTGGGTGGGAATCGGAACAGTGGGCACGGTTGCGTTTGGCATCGTCTGGTTTGACGAACCTGCCAGTGTTGCTCGCCTGTTTTTCGTGCTGCTGATTATCGTGGGAATCATGGGGCTCAAAATCACAACACCCGCCTGATTCGATATGGCGAGACGTTCATCATGGTTGGCGCCGGTTTCGCCACGCATGCCAATCTGCATCAGTGACCAGACTATCCCGGCAGCGATTCGTGGTTGTACAGCTGGAAGGTTTTTTCTGCGACAACTTCTCCACCAAGCCTGATGGACATGTGCCACGGACCAAGTTTGTCGGCGATCGGTTCCCAGATGGTATCGCCCAGATAGAAGTTCCAGTCGTTTGTCTTGACGTAGACAACTCCGTCAAACGGCGGCCGCCTGTTCCCTTCGGCGTCCAGAATCCCGGGATGGTCAATGCGGTATTCCAGCCGCTCATTTTTGGCACCGCGAATACTGGCAACAAAACCAAATTCCACGTCAACCACGGCTCGAACGCTGGTCGTGATCTCAGCAACTTTCGGCAGGTTCTTCGAATCAGAATCCCACTTCGTGTAGATTCCATAAGTTCGAATTCGAATGTCGCGTTTTCGTTTCGCCACGAAGCTAAGCCATCTCCCGAGCGGTCGCTCACATCAATGCCCGACAAAGTAAAGGCACAAGTATGAAACTGAATCACATCGCGTTGCTGATTCTATCGATTTTCAGTGTGATTGCACGGGCCGACAACCGGCCAAATATCATCGTGATCTACACGGATGATCAAGGCTATGGTGATGCGAGTTGCCTGAATCCGAACGCGAAGTTTCAGACGCCCAACCTGGATCGTCTGGCAAAAGAAGGCATCGCCTTTACCAACGCGCATTGTTCAGACACCGTTTGCACGCCGTCGCGCTACGGCCTGCTGACCGGACGCTACAGTTGGCGAACAACACTCAAGACCGGCGTCTTTGGTGCGGAACGCGAATGCCTGATCAAAGACGGACGAATGACACTGGCCTCGCTGTTGCGAGACAACGGGTACAACACGGCGATGGTCGGCAAGTGGCATCTGGGGATGGATTTTTCCGGTGACGCCGGGAAGCGTGACTGGACTCAGCCCGTGAAAGACATGCCGCTGGACAAAGGCTTCGACTACTTCTTTGGCATTCCGGCCTCTTTAAACTACGGAGTGCTCGCGTGGTTCGAAGGGCGTCACGCAAAGGTTCCGCCAACCGTGTACACAAACAAGAAGCCCAACAAACGGCACGTCGACTACCGCATCATGCCACCCTATCAGGCGACGCCGCAGGCAACAAAGAAAGCCATCGGTAAACCGGGCATGGAAGTCGCGCCGGACTTTATCGACAACCAGTGCCTCACTCGTTTCACCGACAAAGCCATCGAATGGATGACGACAAAACGTGACGCCGCCAAATCCGGGAAGCCGTTTTTTGTCTATTTGCCGTTCACGTCACCACACTATCCCGTTTGTCCATTGCCAGAATTTCACGGGATGGGCGAATGCGGCGGCTACGGTGAATTCGTCATTGAAACGGACTACCACGTCGGCCGTATTCTTAGGTTTCTGGATGCTGAGGGCCTCGATGACAATACAATGGTTGTCTTCACCAGCGATAACGGTCCTGAAAAATCATGGCAGCAGCGCATCAAGGATTTCGGACACCACAGCAACGGCCCCTATCGCGGCGGTAAGCGAGACATCTATGAAGGCGGCCATCGTGTACCGTTTTTCATTCGCTGGCCTGCCGGCATCAAATCGCCCGGACGAATATGCGACGACCAGATCTGTCAGACGGATTTACTGGCCACGTTTGCTCAACTGATTGACAGCGACCTGCCAAACGACGCCGGTGAAGACAGTCAAAGCTTTGCGACGATCCTCTCCACGCCAGCCGCCGATCACAAACGCCTGCCACTGATCAGCCACTCTTCCAACGGCCGCTTTGCCATCACGGATGGAGTCTGGAAACTTGTGATGTCGCATCGAAAGCAAAAGGAAGAGCTATACAACCTGTCATCAGATCCTGGTGAAACGACGAACGTGCTTGCACAACACGAAGCGACTGCCACCAGGCTGCGAACCGCAATTACTGAGATCGTACGCAACGGACGATCAACTCCCGGCGCCAAACAATCGAACGATACGGGATATTGGAATGACCTGACATGGATGACAGACGACGACTTCAGATAGCGAAAGCCTATTCCGGAATGTCGTTGCCCCACATTAACCAGCAACTGTGCCGGGGAACCAGAAATTCGTCTACCGACCGCTTCTCCCCGCCGACTACGAACGGCGATCACGATCGTCCGGTACTTGACCGACGTGAGTCACAGCTGATACTCTCCCGCCGCTGGTCCCATCGGAGGACGACCGGACCACAAGTAAGACACCGCGACTAACATCCATATAAAAAGTGCGGGCCGGTGGTTTTGAGTTTGCCCATCAGGCGCCTTGGGCCCCAAATAATAGATTGAATATGGAAGAGCTGACCCCGAAGGATTTGTTTTTGCAAAGCGTCGGCCGCTGTGTTGCCAATGAATTGTTCCTTCCAGAATTTTACAGCCGCTTCGTGGGCGCCTCCGAAGAGATCCAGGCCAGATTCCGATTCACCGATTTCGATCAGCAATACTTGATGTTGCGTCGGTCACTGGAACTGTGCGCAGGAGCAACGTCTGGCGACCCCGAATCGATGCGCGAGATCAATGAACGCGCGTTAACTCATGATCGAGACCACTTGAACATCAAGCCTGAATTTTACGATGTCTGGCTGGAGACGATCATCGATACCGCTCGCATCCACGACAGCCAGTGGGATGAAGCCGTCGAGACAGCGTGGCAAAGAATTCTCGGCCACGTGGTGAAACACATGCTCCGAAAATATTAACTGGACAGCGCCACCTTTGGGCACAGAGCCGTGTCTTTGATAACCCGAAGTGTAAGCGAGGGATTCGTCGCAACTCGTTCCCTCGCTTACACTTCGGGTTACCATTCGCACCAACATGGCGCTGTCCAGTTAAACTCCCCCTGAACGTCTCTGGTCTCATTACGAAACATTCAGCGCCAGCATCGAGGTTTCTCCCCGTCGAAACACGATGCGGCGTGTACAGAAGCTTCGAAAGCTACGCCGCGATGATCGTGGGCAAGTCGCGGACAGGGTCGTTGGTCGCGACTGAGGGCCTTAAAGCGGACCAACGGCGGTGGCATCGATCGCCGAGGTAACCGGGCAATCCAAGCAGCAGAACATACACGATCAAGACTTTGCCGGGTGGCACCGGTTGCGTCCCCGAATGTCGCCAAAACAACCACAGTGAAAGAACCGTCAGCAGCCCGCAGATTACTGCCGCGATAGGGGACGTGTAATACTTTCCGCTCAGGATAAACCGCTTCAATACCTCCGCGCCAGTCAGCAGCAGCGGCGCCGGAAGCGCCAAACCAATGGCCGTTCTGACTTCCGGCAACGTGAGCCCTCGTGTTTCCGTCGTGCCCTGGCGCGATGCACGGGGTGGAGAATGGGAAGGTTGAATTGGCAGCGCAACCGAAGGTTTGTTGCGCTGCAGGATGCGATTGCCGGGTTTCCACCCAGCGGGCGCAAACACTTCGACCCTGCCGGGCCAATCAGGCTACAGCGCTATTGTCACGGGCAATGCAGCGTCGAAGTTTGACCGTGGTGATTCACGCGGCGTGAACGGACAACGCACTTTGGTCGCGCATGGAGCCGCTCGGGAAACTGCTGCGGGGTTTCAGCCAGAGGAGAAATCTGTCAACTGGCTCTAAGTAGCTGTCCATTTCCGCGTGGTGCGCAGCGTGAGGTGTGGTGTTCAGTTGGCGGGGACGAGTTTGGACAGTCGCGACTGACCGGGCGGCGCGGAGGTCAGGCCGACTTCAAGTTTCAGTCGATCAAACAGACTGAATCCATCCTGCTGCCACGTCATGACCTCGGCCACCACGGAACTGAGCGTTGGTGTTTTCAGATGGAGATTCAGCGATTCCAGGACGCTTGTAAGAATGCTGCGGCGACGGGCTCCCTTCGATGTTTTGCTCGTTCGACCTGTGCGACGGTCCATGGCCGCGCCGCGAAGACTGCGTTCCGCTTCGTTGTTCGTTGCTGGCGCGGCCGGGCTTGTCACAAAACAAAACAACTCCTCTTCCGTCATCAGCCGAATCAGTTCTGAGACCAGGTTGTCAAAATCCTTGCCGAAGTCGGCCGCCCGAACATCGGAATCCTCGGCGCAGTAACGCACCAGCAGAGCCGCCAGCGTGTTATCAAGTTCATCGACCTTCGCCGCACGACCGGCATCGCCAAGACGACCATCGGCGGCGTGGCGTTTGGCCGCGTAGAAAATTTCCAGCAGGCCGTCGAGCAGTCGCTGGTACTCTTCGTTGTCCGGCTTCAGCAGCGTCAGACGGATGGCCTTCCGCAGCAGGTGAGCCCAGCATTTCTGTGCGTGACTGAAACCTCGGTACACGGCCGCATCGTCCGAAACAAGCACGCCTCCAAACAATTCTTTCGACAGGATCTGAGCCAGTGTGTCGCCGTCTTTGCGGCATCCGAAGATCAGCACGCGCGCCTTCTCCGACAAAAAAGCCCACACGCTGTTGATACTCCAACTGGTTTCGTCTGCATGCACAATCGCACTGAACGCCATCAGGTCACACAGAGATTCGAATTCCTGTTCCCAACGCCGTGCCAGTTGATTCAACAGAGCGTCCGCCTGGGATTTGCCGAGCGGCAGATTCCAGAAGAATTCAATCAATGCACACGTCTTGTCGATCGACAGTCCCGTGATGGTCACAATGCGAGCCAGCGCGATATGAACTTCAATGCCGAATTCGGACCGCGGCCACACGCCCGGAATTTCGGATTTCTCGCCGTTGGGGCCGTGATAGATTTCATAGACGACCTGCACGGCTTGGCCGTTGATCACTCTCCAGACGAAACGTTCCCGAACGAAACGGCACTCTGCGACGTTGTAACCTTCCGGCAGAATGAGTTCGCGTCGTTCGGCGTTGTCCGCTTTCTGCTCGGTTGTGCGACGACCGCGACGCGCCGAGGATTGTTTTTTGCGACCTTTTCGGCGGCCCGTTTCAGCGCGGCGTCTCTCTTCCGCCGTCACCGAAAACGCCTCGTCGAGTCGCTCTGTGGGGTTCTTACCTTCGAGCTCTTCAATCCGATCACGCAGCCGCCGGTTCTCGTCCCGCAGCTCCGCAACCTCACGCTGCAGGCTAAGCACAAGCTGCTTCACTTCCACAGCGATGATCTGACTGACATCCGTGTCCATCCACCTGTCGTATCAAAATCTAACCGACAGAAAAAGACCAGTCTCCAAGCTGAAATGGACAGCTACCTTTGGCCGGCAACGCGCGGCCAGATCAGATGGTGGAACGATGGCTCGCACATGCACTCAAGCTTACAAAGACCGAACTGTCAACCTGGTGTTCATACGGCAGGAGCTTGGGCGTCCTATCGCAACTAACAGAAGATCAAGTAGAAGCGATTTTGAATACCGATGCCGGATTAGATCGGCATACCCGCGTCCAGTACTTCCTAACCAGTGGACAACTGAGCTTTTTCGAGTCGAATGCTGAAAGATATGATACAGCGGTCAACGCAATTCTATACGGCAAATTCAGCCTGCCAATTAATGGTCGAATAGGCCACTCACTTGTCGACATATTGAGTTTCGTTTTCGCTACGCATCGGATAGGACAAGTATTTGAAAGCCGCAGCGACATGCCGGTTATCAGGCTCGCGTCGCGCTACAGTAACTCGCCAGAGGAGGCAATGCAGCGGCTTCAGAAAATTCAAACTCCGACCTTCCCCACGGCACTGAAGATCCAGAACATTCGCGACGTATTCGTGACCGCGGCCCAGCATTCAGGTGAGTACTGGGCGACCTCGCTTGAACCATGGAAGCTGGTGGTTAACGCAATCGAAAAAGAGTTTCCCGACGCATGGAGTTGCATCTGTTTGGTATGTGTTGCTGCGGGGATCTACTCGCGCGATGATCGTGGGCTGTGTGGTGAAAACTTATTCGACGATTCGATTTCACTGTGTGAGCGGACGAGATTTGCGCGTACGAAGTCAGGCGCACCGGTCTGGTGGAAACAGCAACTTGAAATCGCCACCGAACCGCATCAACAGATGATCGCTCTGCTGCTGTTCTTTACTTGGGCAGGACCAGAAACTCTAAAGCGACTTCTGCCGCTAGCGGACGAACTGGTCACTGCACTAGACGACGACGATTGGCAGCGCCTCTTCGTGGGGATTCGTCGTTGTAAGTTGGGACTGCCAACAAACACAGTGTCTCTTTCAGAAACTGATCTAGCATACGGCTGCTCACTTCGCTGCGCCCTGGCAGTTTCAACGCGATTGGATGACGCTGGCAAGTTGATTGTCAACTCAAAGGTATTCGCCGACTATCTCGGAAACGACGTGAACGCTAACTTGTTCTCAGGCAATGTGGCCACAAAATTATTTCAGAAGGGCAAAGCCACCGCAGATGAGACTGCAATGAAACTGAAGGCCGTATATTGCCGTGGCGCCCATTTCGTTTCGTTACCAAGTGGAAGAGGACGGGATCTCGCACCACTCAGTCCAGAACTTGCAAATGAAATCTTAGATAATGTCGAGGACTACCCGTCATCCGTAGTGAGGTTCGCTTCAGATCAAATGCGAAGGGCAATTGACTCAGCCGTTGTGCCGTTGGCAGACGTCGCTGATAGCAATGGCTGGTTTGACGAAGAGTAAGATTTGCCGAATCTCCTACTGAGGAATATGACAGGCAACGCAGTAAACGACGTTTCACGTCGATCATGTGCGGCGATGCTCCGACATGAATTGCAAACTCCGCAGTTACCTGCGTGGCCTTTTGGCTAAAGAAAGCGGCGCGCACAGTGGTGATGAGGGTTCTTGCCTTCCATATGTCGCTGGTCGTTTGAAATCATGGCTCACGCGTCCTCAGCTAAAGCTCGACAGACGGGGCCGCCCCATCCACCTTCGCTGTCACCTCAACCTCAGCAATAGGTGAAGGCCGAGGCGACAGCGAAGGCGGACGGGGCTAGCGGACACGTGAATCGGGAGGACGACTGGGGCGGAGCGAATTCCCTATCTGCAATCGCGACAATTTCGGCTACAATTCGGCCTAACGATTTGGGAGTCCCACTATGAGCAGCGTTACCGTCGAATTGGATTTGCCGCAGGACTGGAACCAGTTCCGGATGCCCAATGCGCTGAAGGCCCGCCTAACGGATCTGCTGGACCAGCAGGACAACGGATTGGGACTCAGCGAGTCAGAACGCGAGGAAGCACAGGCACTCACCGAATTGTCTGACATGCTGTCGCTCATGAAGCTACGGGCAGAGGTTGCCGAACGCGGCCGAAAATGAGCGGTCATATTTCCACGTCACTGGTTCGTCAGGTTGTTGAACGAGCCGGAAACCTGTGTGAGTACTGCCAACTGCCTCAGGCCACGCAGGAAGCCACCTTTCACGTTGACCATGTGCATCCACGTTCTCAGGACGGACCGACAACTCTTGAAAATCTCGCCCTTGCCTGCGTGACGTGTTCGCTAAAGAAAGCGGCTCGAACATATGCCGCAGATCCTGAGACCGGTACAGACGTCCGGCTCTTCAATCCACGATTGGACCGCTGGGGCGACCACTTTGCGTTTTCTGAATCCGGCCAGTTGATTGCCTCAACTGCGATCGGACGTGCCACGGCTGTACTTTTGGCAATGAACCGCGATGCGATCGTTTTAATACGCCGAGAGTTGGCGATACTGGGGCGGTTTCCGCCACCGTAGGAACTTACCTGCTGCCCGTCCGGGGAAAATGTGCGTCGACGATCGCAGCAATCGAAATCCGAACCGCTTCCGGCAGATCGTCCCAGCAATCACGTAAACGCATCAGGCGGGTGTCCTCTGAAACATCAACTGCACCGGATTCTGCACCGCCCTCTTGTGAAAGTGGCGCGTTTCCCTGAGGAAACGACGATGTTTCGAGTCCCTCAGCGCCCACTTTTAACTGATGACAGCATAAGGGTTTACGACTAACAATCGTAGACCCTTTTTGCGTTGATGAATACGAGCCCCAGCTACCGCCGATCTGACCGACTTTCCGGTAGATGTGACTCGATTTGCGAGTCGCCAGCTGTCTGCGGCTGCACAAAGCTTCTTGTCGAGGTCTTTAAGCAACTGCTGGGAATCGGGCATTACAAGGTCCTGGGGGTGGTGATCGGTTTACACCGAGGGCGACGTGGCACGGCAGCATACCGACCACCAAACTCTAATTCCATTCCACTGCCGCGAATGATCAAAGCAGTAGCCGGCAGGCCGGAAGGACGCCATAGATCGGACGTGCAGCTGGCACGCCGAGATACCCAACGTATGCATGCAACCCGGATTCCGGGGGGCGTGAAGCATACGACGACCCCGAAGTGTCGCTTGAACCGGCGATATTCCGAGTGATCCCAGTCAGCAGCGGGGCAGCTTCTGGCATGCTGCCTCGGTTTGGGTTCGAGAGCCGGGGCTTAGGGCAAATGTCGGCAACGAAGGTCTTATTCCTCGATCAATCGTGCGAGATACCAGTTTCAAAAACGTCCACCCGTCCTGCATGCTGGACAAGCACTCGGATCGTCATGACTTGAGCGATAATTGATGCGCTTCGCGGATCGCAGCAATCGCGTCATCAGCCGGCAGTCCCTCGTCACCAGCTTTCCATTCAGCGATGGCTTCCTTGATCGCCAGCAAATCCTGTCTCTGCTGGACAGGATCGGGATTCTGTGCACGCCATTCATCCAACAGATCTTCGAGATCACAATCAGCACTGCCGCAGCTGATACGATTCAGTGCGAATTGATGAAAGCTGCGGACGTCCTCCTCGGTTACTGGCATTGTCTCAATCCTGTTTTCATTGAGCTTGTTCGCGAAATTCTATCGACTGTCCGACGAGGGGTCCATCTGTGATTCGTCGGCGACCAGCGTCGATATAGGCGGCAAGTTGACCGACACAATCGCGTCGATCAACAACCAGACGACTTCCGGCAGATCATTCCAGCAGTCCATCAATCGCCGCAGACAATCAGCACCGCATTTTCCAGAGGCGACCTTCTGATTGGCAATCGCTTCAAGACGTCTCAGAAGTATGATTCGCAGATTGCAGTGCCTTCAATTGCTCAGTGTACTGCTGTCCGCCAGGCTATGCTCGTGCCAGAAGCCTCTGCATTCCAACAGGCATCGTCGCGCGAACTTTCTACTGCTTAGAGCTGAAGCGGCGCACTGAGCATCTCGTTCGCTACCTACTCGCAAAACGCCGACGCAAAACAGATCCACCAACCTCAACAAACAACCGCCGGCGCTTTAGTTCTTTTAAGTTCAATGCCTCACCACGCCAATCGCCTGCCGGTGCGTACCGGTTTGGCGCATGAAAAAACGACGGTCGCTTTTTGGGGGCGACCGTCGTTGAATATTTTTGTCGTCGTTGCTGTGACGAGTACAAAAAAGAGAAGGAGGCCGTCCCTGGCCGAACCCTCTCGGGCACCTGACAAACACGAATCCATTCGTGTCTTAACGTCAGGAGGGCGGACCTTAAGAAGATGTCGGATATGTGTCAAAGCCAAACCGCGAACAAAAATTTCTGAAGTCTTCATTGCCAATGATTGGCCGCGCATCGAATACGATTCTGCAAAAACTGCCGAACAGGTCTTGCCGCAAAGTTGAAATCCGACATAGATTTCGTCGCCACATGTCGTGGATGTGATGCGCCGTCGTGCGCTGAACAAAGCGTTGCGGTGTTTGAAGGTTTCACAGTGATCAGGCGGAAGTGTTCGAAATGAAGAATCGTCACGCTACGTCTAAATTCGCAATCGATCCGAAACGTTCTCGTCTGCGCACCGATGGCGCCCGACGATTTCTGTGGGATTGCGTTTGTTCAAGTTCTTTGCATCGCGACATATCTTTGCGCCTCGCTGCCGTGTTGGGCGCAACGATTTTTGCAGGCTGCTTTTCCCCGAACCATGCTCGCCTGCCGATCATGCAGCCCGCTCATCCGCAGTCCGAAGCGCAGGCGTTTCAGCAGCAGGATCCGTTTCCTGATCCCGACATCGGCCCGGATATCATGTCGCGACCGCTTGATTACATTCGCCCTCGCACGGAATCTCGGCGAGCGGCAGAGCAGCGGTTGTTTCAGGGCACACCCTCTGGCCCCGAATACAGTCCACCCGGCTACCCGCGCGGCGGTTTGAATCGTCCGAATGCTGTCAACTGATGGCTGGTCTGAAAGGCTGGGTGGTTTACGGGTGACCTTGGCGCGGCTTCTGAGTGCCAATGCTTTGTGAACTCCAGATTTTATCGAGTTTTCCGATTCGCACGGTCGATCCTGTTTTGCAGGGCAGGAATTCCCTGAGCGTCGTGCGCTTGATTGTCGCGCGATCTCGATTCGGCAATTCTTGCCGGACAAAATCGTGTCTATCGGAGTACAGGTCGCATGACTCGCCCCATCTGGATCAGCACAATTGCTATGTCGTGTCTGCTTTCGACGGGCTGTGCCACGGTGCAAAGTGTGCCCGGAAAAATGAAGGCACTCGTCTTTCATTCCAAAGACGACGTCAACGATCCTCTGGCCAACATTAACGACGGCGTCGCGGATTCCTTCAATTCAGCTCAAAAGGAATTGAAGACCGCTGACAAAACCATGTTAACGTTCGCTCGCTGGCGCGAAGACATGGGCGACTACCCGGCTGCGAAAGAAAAATATCGCAACATTCTGGCCGACAATCCGCACAACGTTGACGCTCGACTTGGGATCGCTCGAGTCGAATACGCGACCGGTCGAGTGAGCGAAGCCATCGATATTCTGAATGCCACCGGCCGCAAGTACCCGAAGCGAGCCGAAGTGTGGTCCGAATTAGGACGCATTCAGGTGGAACGCGAAGAATGGGGTTCGGCGATTGAGAGCCTGGCAAAGGCCGTTGAGATGAAGCCGGACGACCAGGCGGTTCGCTATCAATTGGGTGTCGCGTTGGCCAAGCACGATCGTCTGGACGAAGCTCAACCTCATCTTGCGGCGGCTGTGGGTGAGTCGGCGGCTATGTACAACATTGGTTTTGTTTTGCACGAAAAGAATCGGGCCAAGGAAAGTGCTGACTGGTTCCGCAAAGCCCTGGCGTCTCATCCGGATCAACGCACTAAGGCGCTGGCCGGTCAGATGCTGGCGAACATCGACCGAGGTATCACAACGTCGGGATCCAGCTTCGCATTCGCCACCGAGCGTCCCCAAAGCACGGTCGATGTCGAACTGACAAGCTACGAATCCTATCGCGAAACGCCGGGTGCATCGCCCGGCGCAGCAGGCGGCAACTTCAATGCTCAGCCGAATGTTCAGACGCAACCAGCGATGAATTTGCCGACCGGTCAACCACAGCCAAATAACGTAGCGGGCGCTTACTACGGAAACGGTCCGGCAGCTCAGACACCGACAGCACCGACTTCTGGCTTTGCGGGGCAGCAGCCCGTTCAGCAGCCGAACGGGCAATCGATTCACCCTTCCGCGCCGCAACAGTTTAGTGCACCTAGCGGACAGGCCGCTTATCCCGGCGTGCAACAGCCTGCGGCGTACGGTCAACAACAGATGGCTATGCAACCGCACACCATGCAACCAGCTGGAATGCAGGCGTCGCCCGCGTATCGTTCTGACATGCCGCAGCAGCCTGCCCTTCCGCCGCAGTATGGTGGCCAAACACAACCGAGCGGCCAACAGCAGTTTTGTGCGTCGCCTCAGTACGGCACGCCCGCTCAATACGGAGCTCAAATGCCCCAGCAGCCAAACCGACAGGTTCAGTCACAGCCGGTTTCAACCCCGCCAAACTTTGCGAACTATCCGGCCAGCCAGTCGACGGTCAATCAGCTTCCGACCTGGAACAGCTCAATCAACAACGTCACTCCAACCAGCTACTCCGCCGCACCGACGAATCCGGCCAACCCAACCCAACCACCTCAGTGGCGTGGCCCGAACCAATAGCCGGTACGCACCGGCGGGCGGTTGGCGTGGTGAGCTGGTGACGGTGTGAAGGCTGAGGCGCCAGCGGTGCGGTTTGTGGTGGTAGGCAACGTTGAGTACTTGCTGCATGGTGACGCTTTCACGTCCGGCGTGAGTTTGTGGTTGCAGCGGAGGCCGATCAACACCGGGCGAGCCGCACGCTGTCACGCATCCAGCAGTTCGGTGGCGATGTCTTTCCACAGCGCGTCGATTTCGTCCATGCTGCGGACTGGCTTGCCGGCTCGGCGAAACCAGTAGCCCGCGTTGCCGGTGTCACCTTCGATCAAATGCAGCAGCGCGTGGATCCACGAACCTGTTGGAGTGTCGATGTCCTGAGCGATATCGTGAGCGGCATTCCAGTTGTCTGCTTTTGCATGCCACATCGCCTGCAGTTCGTTAGATAGACCTGCGGGCGGATGCGGATCGTTGTTGGCGGATTCAATCAGTTCGTCGATGGTCATGGTAGTGAAGATGCAAAAGAATGAAGGCAAGTAAGAGTTGAAGGCTGGCCGCTATTGCACAGTGGCCGCTCGGTCGGGGTCGAGTGAAAAATAGCCGCTTAAGGGGGATTCCAGCTTGATCCACACGTCGTCGATCGCACCGGTCTTCGCTTTGTGAACGTCGAGCTTCCACCATCCGGATTGGCCACTCGTTAGTTTGATGTTCTGTCGATCGACGGAAAGCTGGGCGCAGTCGAATTCCGCGACTCGCTGGCCGCGTGGATCGGTCAAAGTGGCGGCCGCGGTTTCTCCCGGTGGCGACGCTTCTAACGAAAGGTGGAACGCCGGCGTCCCTTCGGGCACGTAAAAGTAAAGCGGCGAGGACTGACCCAGCAGATGCAGTCCCTGGTCTGACAGGTTTCCGTCAGCCGCCCAAGCAGCCTCCTTGACATCGATCGTGAACGACGCCGTACCGCCCGCGATGACTACGTGATAGTATTCCGAGCCGGAATCGGCATTGTCCAATATCAACGGAGATCCTTCGCTGGCCACGCCTCCACTGACTTCTGCGCCATCGGATTCGAAGACACGGTAGGTAATCAACTTTCCACGAGCACTAATGCGGCGGAAGCGGACTTCTGCCGCTGACGTTCCGGTCGGTTTCACAATGAGGTGCTGATCGCCTCGCAACCGAAACGAACGTACTTTTTCTGCTTGCTTTGGCTTCGCTGGCACAGTGACGTTTCGTTTTGTTCGAACGTAAGCCGGCACCTTTGTCCCGTCGCTGGGATGCAGAGCCAGCGAGCCTTTGTTGGCCGACAGAAATTCAAAGAAGTCACCGTCCGACAGGTAGAAGGCAGACGCTTTCGGTTCGTCCAACAAGTTGTGCTGACGAAGATTCCAGTGCAGCACTTTCAGGTTGTCGGCAATCATCTCAAGGCGGAACTTCGCGTCCGCGTCTTTGACCTTTGCATGAGCCGCACGATAGCGCTGTTCGATTTCCGGAAAATTCTTCGCGTAGATGTCTCGCAACATGTCGGTCGTCAGCGGGTAGCTGGCATTCGGGAACTCGCGATAGTGGCGCGCCACTTCTTTGTCGAGCATCCGATACATCTGATTGATGTCATCGCCACACGCTCCGTACGCCTTCGCGCAGTATTCGTCGAACATAGCTTCGACATCGGCATTCGGATTCCACGCGAGTTTCGCGAGCAGATAGTTTAGCGGAGCCGCTCGGCCCCATGCTGGCACCCCGTAAACGTACACGCCTTTGATTTTGGCGGCCGCCAGTTTGGGATAGATGAACTTCAGGATCTCCAGACCGGGCGGGTTGAGTGCTCCTGCTTCTGTCGTGATGTTCACCGGCAAGTCGTAATACGAAATGTTCTCGGTCGCGTTTGTCCAGTCCTGCAGCAGACTCTCCCACTGCTTTCGGATAGCCGGGCGAGCCAGCGTGAAGCCGTAGTCGATGCTGGGTGTCAGCACGACAAACACGTTCCGTTCCAGCTTGAGGTTTTCCTTCGGCGGATACAGGTAGGCGGCATACACGTACCCGGCCAAAACCTTGTCGGGATACTTCTTCGCCACAATCTTTGCGACTGCGTTGTAGAACGTAAGAATCGCGGGCGTGACGGAGCGCCGGCCGTTGGGATCCTTTTCGTATAACGCAGAGCACTGATCGCATTCGCAATAGCCAGCCGAATCAGACGGCGACAGCGAATAGCAGGTCGTATTTGGGTTGCGATCGAAGTACGCAATGGCCGCGTCGGCGTAAGCTTTCACGAGTTCTGCGTTGGTCGTGCAAAGTTTATAACGCCCCGTCGGAGGAACTCGCACGCCTGCTCGTTCGGCAAACCAATCAGGATGTTTGTCGAACTGAGAAGCAGGAATCGTGTGCTGCCAGTTATGAGAATGGTTCAGGTACAGACTCCACCCCAACCTCTGTCGCCGCCACCATTGTTTCACTTCTGAACGTCGTTCCTGAGTGTAGGGGACTCGCCGATTCAACATCGCCGGTGCGTCCTGGAAATCAGTGTCGGGAATCGTGACGTCGGATGACTTGGGAATATAGTCGCCGTGTTCTCCGGGAATCAGCCAGCGGACGCCGACGTATTCTTCCAGAAAACGGCAGACGCCGTTGTACGTGCCGCGCGACGTGCCACCACCGGGCGTTTTTTCGCCATCGGCTGTGTCGCGGCCGATGATATACACGTTGGTGCCGTTGGTCAGAATTCGGAACCCTTCCCACGGTAAGTTCTGCGCTTCCACATCTGCTGCGCGGGCCGCCTCACAATCGCCCAGACAGATCATCTTGTCCGCTGGTTGATGAACGACGTCTAACTTCGCTCCACTGGATCGCAGCAGATACGCTTGCAGTTCTACCGCGGCTTCTGAAACCGACTTCGGGGCGTTGGAATCGTGAAAAATGACGTAGTCACTGGTTCCATTCGTCACGAGGTCAACCGGTGCGGCCTGAGCGTTTGCGGTGACGGCCACGACAAAAAGGAACGTGATAATGCGCGTATGCATGGTTTGGGGGGAAAGCTGCAAGGGAGTGGGTTCTGTTGGTGGGCGTGGTTTTATCGGGCGAGGCAAATGAGCACGCGGAGCATTGCAGAACGGCCAGGACGGAACAAGCGGGGCAGGTCCGCCATGGCTTAGACTGGCGGTACAAGTCGCTTTGACGTGTCTGGCGGAAGACCGGTGTCGAGGCGTTTTACTAGAGTTGCCATCCAGCTCGGCGATAGCTCCGGCACCGACGCCAGGTTCCGCGCGGCATCTTGGTTTTTCTTGTCATGGTGCATGATGCGATTGGCTTGCGTGACCGTCCATTGTTCGTGCGGGCGGTCGACAAGCTGCAATTGCATCCCACCTTGCACGCGGCCTTCGGTCAGGACTCGGAAGTACCAACCAGTGAAGCCAGTTTGCTGAACCTGCACCGCGAGGTCTTTGATTTTCCATCGTCGTGCCAGTTTCCAGCACGGTTGACGCGGTTGAGAAACCTGAACGATCGCGTCGCCCAGTTGCCACGTGTCGCCAATGCAGAGGTCGTCTTCAGTAAGATCGGCAACTGTGAAGTTTTCGCCGAAGTCACCGGGAGCAAGGTTCGGCAGGTCCAACTGCTTTTTCCAGTAAGAATAGTGTTCGGCCGAATACACGCACACAGCTTTGTGCGGACCACCATGATGTTCTAAATCGGCCTGGCCGTCACCGTCGAGATTCGTTGTGCCCAGCCACAAGGGTTCCGTGGTCGCTTGCTTCAGAAAACCGGATGTCCACGGTTTTTCGTCCGGCATGACTTGCGGTTTTCCAACCTGAATCGAAACGATGCCGGTGCTTAGCATGTCTGCTGTTTTGTCCTTCCCGGAAAGCAACTTCGCTGCAGGCATCCGCGTGAAAGCCAACCTTGCACATTGACATGTATCGTTGTGGTCCTAACTTTGGCTGTCAAGAGACGCGGTTTCACGCTGCCACATGTTTCTCACCTGCACACACTCACTTGAGGAATCAAACAGTAGCGATGGACGAAGAACTCGAAGCCGTTTTCTGGAACTTTCAGCAGCGCAATCACGGAGAAACTGAATTCGTTCAAGCAGTCAACTCAGACTCCGGGTTATCTGTGAGCTGCTGGGCCATGCCAACCTGGAAACGACATCGCTGTAGACCAAAGTTGCGATGGCGGTCGCCTCAAAAGTCAATAGCCCGCTGGACCAGATACAATCAAAGGTCGCACCCGCTGCATTTCCGTAGGTGCTGGCGGCCCGACAGCACTTCGCAGCGAAGCTGTGACCGCGTACTGGGCAACTCATCATCAGCATCGAATCCGGAAGACAGTCACGCTCTACCCCAGCCGCATCGCGCAGCAAGAGTTCCGTCGCGCCGCTGGAACCTACTTCACGATCATCTGCGATCGAACACGCCCCGTCACAACCCACCGTCGGCAAACTGACGATCCGAGTCGAAGATCCACCCGATGCGGCGGGCAGTCGGCGAGTTTACCTGGGGATCAGTCACGGACAGCATCATATTCCGCTTCCCGGAATCACCGTTTGTCAACCGCGCCCCGGCTGGATCAACCTTCAGATCCCTCCGGTCGAATCGTGGCAGGCCGCGTTGGCACAATTGACTGCGGCGGAAAGAAGCCGAATTGCACAACCCGAATTCTACGAAGTGCTGAAGACACAAATCGCCCGTCGCATGCCTCGCGAAACGGGCTGAACTATTGGGCAATGGTATGCGATTCACCAAGGTCGACTATCAGCCTCGATTTGTGGAATGCTGCGCTGCGCATCATCAAACGCACCTGTTGAGCTGCAGTCACGGCATGCTCAGCGCGTCTGCTGCCAGACGGCCTTGAATTTCTTGACCGCTCCCGCCCCTGTTGCTTATACTCACACCACCTTAATATTCCCAATTCCAGCATGTACGACAGCTCTGTCGTACAGATAACCGTTGTGCGCCCTGAGCTACCTTGAAAAACAGCCTTCACTTTGTCGATTCCAGCGAAGCGTTTGAATGGCGTGATGCGTCAAACGCGGTGGTCGATCGCTTGGTAGTTCCGTCCACTCGTTGCGGATGCGGCGTTGAGGAGCATGCTCTTTCTCCGAGCAAAAAATGGATCGTTACATCGCGATGGTCCGGGCAGGGTGAATGTGGTTTCGACGTAATCCAAGCATCTCCCTTGAAACGCTGCGGCGGATTCAACGACCGGCTCGGTTATGTTTTGCAGTTGCCAGCGTTTGCGGACGACGAGTCATTTCTTCTTGGCGGTTATGGTGATCGTTGGCTCGGTGGTTGGTGGGCGCACCCGGATGAGGAGCAGGAGCATCCTTCTTGCGGTGGTGAGTTGCACTTTGGCTGGTTGTTCAAGCACGATCTTCATACTCATGATGTGACCTTTCACGAACTACGCATGACATTTCCTTTGGACTGGATTCCGGATGACCCTTTCGCGGAAACTTGGTATGGCCCATTGGGAATCGCTCCTCGTAACGGTGGATTCTCGCTTACTCTCCCCGGTGGCAAACTTTTCGTTTACACCGGCCCGTTTTCTGACGTCATTCACCTACCTGTCCCCACGCCAGATGGAACGGGCTTGCTTGGGTGACGGGCGTACAACATCTGTATGTCGTGATAAGTCAAGTAGCGCGTATTTTTATCGGGGAAAGAAGTTGTAGTTTTTTTGTTGGAGAGTTTTTTGCCCTCCAACTCGCTACGACTTATCCTTGTCGGTTCTCGTTTGACGCTTCCTTCATCCGTGTTGCTGCGGGGCGTTTCTTCACGAAGTCTCGCTCAGCGTTCCGATGGAAAGCTGGCTGCTTCAAACATCTGTTCGTGTTCAAACCGAAGACGACGGGCACAGCCGTTCGGCGGTCAGCTTCGCACCTTAGAGTGCATCACACGCAATGCGTGTCTAAGCGGCCGCCGGACGGTTTTCTTTTTTACTGTGCGGTCGTCCCGGTGTTGTCCGTTTCGGACCACAGAAACTGTTTCTGCTCGATCGTCGGTCATTCATAAAGTTGTTGGGCTCACGCTGTGTTGCAAGCGCGTCCAGTTGTGGGGTGACTCGACGGCGAGGCAGCCGGGATCAGGGAAATTTCAAACGGGTCTCCGTGTGTGAATTCTGAAATGTGAAAGCAGCAGCGACGCGGCCAGTCATGGTTCGTGAGCTCACGCCCGTGGGGTTCATTCGCTCATGCTGAGTCACCCTCAAAACGGTGCTCAAATGCGGACACGTTTGTGCGAGCGATGTGTCGAACTCGGCGATGTTCCTTGTCGCAACGTTTCCGCCGCGACAAGGTGGCTCAGTTGTGCGCCCGGCTCACGCCGCTGCTGTGGTTTCGAAAGTCTCCTGTGTGACGAATAAAACGTTGCGGCCAGGAATTGCCTTTGTCGGAGCCGGTCGTCGGTCACGCACTCTGCCACGGTGACCGATGAGCGGCGCAGACGAAGGCAATACCGCCTTGGTTGGTGAGGTGAGAGGGAACGCCGTTCAGGCGTTCCCTGTGGCCGAGGTTTGCGTGGCCTTCGATGCGGCCTTGCGACGTCGGCGAGGTTTCGGAACATCCACGCGCGCGTCGTCCGGCAGTCGCAGAAATTCGCGCTCGCTGAAAATGTCGCCGCGTTTGAGCACCAGATAAACGGCGCGGCCCAGTCGCGCCGCCAGAATCGAAAGCGCCTTGCCGCGACCATGACGTTTCTCCATCTTTGCGAACGCCGCTTTGGTGGCCGGGCTGTCTCGCAGCAGCAGCGCCACCGCTTCGCTGAACGCCCACTTCAACTGCGGATTACCCTGTTTGCGCCCCGGCGAACCGTAGTTCTTTCCGGCGGAAGAATGCTGACCGGGCACCAGTCGAGCGTACGAAAGAAAATCTCCTGCGCGGCGAAACCGTTTCAGATCACCAATTTCGTAGAGGATGACGAGCGCGAGAATATCGCCGATTCCAGGGACTGCCTTGAGTCGATAGAACATTCCCGCATCGTCAAACTGAGCCATCTGCACGAGCGTCTTTTCCAGCCGCGAGATCTGCGTTGTCAGCGCGTTGATCATGGCGATGTCCGTTTCGATCGTCAGTTGCGAAGCCTGCGTGGGAAACGCTTCCGCCAGCCCTTCCTGGTGAGTCGCGTAGCGCAGTTGTCCGCTCGGCGCGGCGACGTTGTACTGCAGACACGAGCTGCGAACGTGCGCTTGCAGTTCGGCTCGCTGCCGAGTGAAGTAACATCGTCGTCGGCACAGGTCACGCTGCGATCGCATAGCTTTCGGATACGCCCACGCAACAGGAAGATTGCCGCCTCGCAGCAGTTGAGCGATCTTGAGCGAATCCTGTTTGTCGTTCTTCGTCTTGCCGCCGTGAATCGATCTCATGCCATAGGCGTGACCAAGCACGAACGGAATGTTCAGTTCATCACACGCATCGGCCAGCCAGTACCAGTTGAAGGTCGATTCGACGGCCAGCACGATGTCTCGATCCCGAAACGGTTCCAGCGCCGCTTCCAAATCCTGCGGCGTGCAGTTCAGATTCTTATGGAAGACGGTCCTGCCATTGGAGTCGATAACACAAGTGTACATCCGCCTGGCGTGCAGATCGACGCCGCAATAAAGTTCGTGCTGAGTACGGTAAAAAGCCATGTGTCTGTCCTTGTGAAGAAGTGAAAGTTCCATCCGTCTGAACATCAGACCAGATTTCCAAACTCATCACGACATGAACAGTGTCATGGTTTTTACGCTAGGCCTTCGGCACACCTTCCCTTGGTTGGCCACGCGGGCTCGCATTGGTAGAATCATTCTTACTTCAGGCATCGTTCGCTTCGCTTAGGGCGGTGTCGTAAAAACCTTCCGTTGTCGGACACGGCATGAAAGCACTGCGAACTGAACTGGCTTTCTTTGACGGCAATGATCTTCTTGCACGTGGAAATGTCCTGATTAACAGCACAGAGGAGACGTGCGAGGTGGTTAGCGAGCGTGGCGATCGGTTTGAGATTACTCGCAAATTCGAGGAGCCCGCATGCAGCTTCTTTGTTCGATACTTTGATCAAAATGGAGCGTTTGTCGGTCGTTCTGCCATGCGAATGGGTGTTCACAATTCCGATGACTGGGAGATGATCGAATTGGCTGAACCCTATCAAATGTGTTTCAAATGCGCGATCGTCGATTGCGACAATCCCGATTGGGCCACCCAAGAACCGCTGCCGGATAGCAGCGCGTAGTGTCCGAAAACATCTGTATGTCGTAAGAAGTCATGTAGCGCGTATTTTTATCGGGGACAGAAGATGTAGTTTTTGTGTTGGAGAGTTTTTTGCCCTCCAACTCGCTACGACTTATCCTTGCTGGTTCTCGTTTGACGCTTCATTCTTCCGTGTTGCTGCGGGGCGTTTCTTAATGAAATCTCACGCGGCGTTTCGTGAAGGCAAGCTGGTTGCGTAGGGGATTGAGACCGTGTGCACCTGATCGTGCTTTGAGCGTGGCCAGTGTCGCGCGATTCGAATCCCGCCTTCAGCGTCAGATATATTGCGGGCTATTTTCGTGGTCCGGAAAAACTCTGGTGGCTCGCACCGAAAATTGGTTGATGTTCTTACACAGTGGGCCGCAAAAATATATCCTGCTTCGATGATCACCCGGACGGTTGCTCACGCGCCAACACAGATTCCCAGGCAGGAAGCACTCATTGTCGATGTCCGCTGCAAAACAACTCGAACAAATCGTGCGCGATCGACGCATGGAACCGAGTCGTCGGCTCAGGAACAATCAGGCGATCGTGGACAATGTGCTGATGACGTCGCCTCATCTGACGGATGCGAATTTTGAGAGCATCCATCCGGACGACGTTTTGCTTTTGTTTGAGCTGTACGACGAATACTACTTCGAAGGTTCGCTACAACGGACCGTCCATCCGCAGCCGATTTCATTTCGCCTGTCGCGCCGCATGACGCGAGCCGGTGGCAAGACGACTCGCTGGAGTGATCGCAGCGGTCGCAAACCGCATCGCTACGAAATTGCCGTTTCCACAACGCTGCTGTTTCAATCTTTTCAGGATCCGGAACGCAAAGTCACTGTCACTGGGCTGGAATGTGATCATCGGCTGGATGGTTTGATGCGGATCATGGAACACGAAGTGGTGCACCTGATCGAAATGTTGCTTTGGGACGGTTCCAGTTGTGCTCAACACCGTTTCCAGACCATTGCATCAGGCCTTTTCGGACACAGGGATCACCGCCACGACCTGATCACGCCAGGTGAAGTCGCGGTCACTCAATACGGAATCCGGCCGGGCGTACGAGTTCGCTTCGACCACGAAGGCCACCTTCTGGAAGGCGTGGTGAACCGCATCACGAAACGAGCGACCGTGTTGGTGGTTCATCCCAGCGGAGATCGCTATTCGGACGGGCAACGGTATGTGAAGTTCTATGTGCCGGTGTCGCAACTGGAGTCGCTGGAATCGTAGCACCGATCTGCGACCGGGGTTGGTCCTCCAGGTTCGGTGAGGCGTTCTTAGCTGCAGACGCGTTCGACATCCGCCTGCGTTGGCATCCCCGGCTGAGCACCTTCGCGCGAGGCAGCGATCGCGCCGGCCGCACATGCGAATGACAAAGCTTCTGCAATTGGCCGTTGCTGTGAAACTTGCACGGCAAAGGCAGCGGCGAAGGCATCACCGGCCGCCGTCGTATCGACGACCGTTACGGTTGGCGGTTTGGCGTGATGCAGATTGCCGTTTTGGTCGCAGCAGACGACTCCGCGTTCGCCCAACGTCACGATGCTGTGTTTTACTCCCAAGGCACACAGCTTTTTCGCGGCTGCTTCGGCTTCGGCCACGGAGTTGACGGGCAATCCTGTCAGCAGCGACGCTTCGGTTTCGTTCGGACAGGCGTAGTCCACGTTCAGCAATTCCGCCGGAAAAGATTCTAGTGCCGGAGCGGGATCCAATATCACAGGGACATTGTGTTTTTTCGCGAGGGCAATTGCCGCAAGGACAGTTTCCAGCGGTACTTCCAACTGCAGCATCAGAATGCTGGCGTCTGCAAAGGCGGATTCACAGGTGTGAATGTCGTCGGGCGTCAGTCGGCCGTTCGCGCCGGGGATGACGGTGATGCAGTTTTGCCCGCTGTCTTCCACATTGATGATGGCCACGCCGCTGCTGCAGTCTTCAGTCTGCAGCAGGTGATCGACGCTGACACAGTTCTCAGCCAGATTGTTTCGCAACGTCGAACTGAACCCGTCGTCGCCCAGCCGTCCGATCAGTGAGACGTTGGCGTTTAGCCGAGCTGCTCCGACGGCCTGGTTTGCTCCCTTACCGCCGGAGATCTCGTGAAGCGATGTTCCGAAAAGCGTTTCGCCGGGCAGTGGCAATCGTGAACAACGGGCGACAAGGTCCATGTTGATGGAACCCACGACCAGAATGTTCGGTCGCGCCGCGGCGGTGTCCGGCTTCATCGAGCCTGCTCCGCCTGCAGCGTGTGTAGAGTTTCCGGCGGCTGGCTGGATAACTGCACCAACGCTTCAACCACTCGCGGCTGTTGTTTTTCCGACATGATCAGATAGTGATGCTGACCACCGTCTGCCTTCGCGAACTTTGTCAGCCCATTGTCCAACACTGTGACGTTGCCCGCGTCTGACACATCAAAGTAGCCGGCGTCTGGATAGATTGCGTACAGCACACTGGTGAGATCCCATGTGGGGCGATTGTGGGGCGGCGGGTTGTACAGATAGTAGGCCTCTTTGATTGGGTGATGAGGCACGTATTCATAGTCCCGGTCGATGCTGACTGCCGGATAAGCGGCGGCCAGTCCGATTTCGAATCCGCTAAACACAATTTGCGTCGGCCAGGACTTCGCCAATGCCTGGGCCGCAGGAATGTCTTTGATGATGTTGTATTCGTAGTGATCTTTGCCATTGATGGGTGCGAAGGCGCCAGCCATAACAGACAATAGACGCACTTTTTGCTTCACCAGTTGCAGACCGTTAAGGGGCGAAATGTCGTCCGCTTCGGACTTCAACAGGTCGGCCAGGTTTGTGGAAAACCCAACCTGAGCGATCACGACGCTGCCGTCCTTTTGCGACGCCAGTGCTTTGCGCAAAACCGGCACGGCTTCAGGGGCGTCTTTGCCCGAACGAAGGTCGTGCGGATAGCGGTCTCGATCGCCCTGCTTTTCGGCCGCCAAGACATTGAACTTGCTTTTGCCCGGTGTCACGCCGCTGCGGCAAACTCCGATCGCAACATCACCGCGACCGTAGAACGTGTTAACCGCGTCGACGAAGGGCGCACACTGTTCATGGTCTTTTGTGATCGTCACAGCCAGCAATTCACATTCGCCTCGCGTTTCCAGCGAATGAATCATCGCGAGGGCCAGGACGTCGTCGACATCATTGCCGATGTCCGTGTCAAAAATCAGTGGCACGGGCTCTTTGGCGATCGCTGGCGCAAGGACGCAGCCAAGCAGCATAAAAGTCGACAGGGTGAATTTCATATTAGTCCTCATATTTTGGCACATTCGGTTCGGGCACTTCGGCCACGAGTTTTTCGATGAGTTTCTCTGGCGACATACCTTCGGCCTGCGCCTGAAAGTTTGTTGAAACGCGATGTCGCAGCACGGGAATGGCGACTCGCCGCACGTCGTCCGTGGTGACATTCGGGCGGCCGCCCATCGCCGCCATCGCCTTGGCACCGGCGATCAGATACTGTCCCGCGCGAGGACCAGCGCCCCAATCCACCAGCTTTCTGACGAACTCCGGTGACGCTTCGTCGCCCGGCCGGGTTGCTCGAACCAGTCGAGTGACGTAGCTGATAATGAACGGCGACGCGACGATTTGTGAGATCTGTTTCTGCAGGTAAAGGATCGCTTTTGCCGACAGTACCTTCCTGACTTCCGCTTTCTCGCCCGACGTCGTCGCTTCCAAAATGCGTTCTTCTTCGTCCAAAGTGGGATAGTCCACGTGGACATTAAACATGAAGCGGTCCAGTTGAGCTTCCGGCAGCGGGTAGGTGCCTTCCTGTTCAATCGGGTTTTGCGTCGCGATCACGAAGAACGGTTCGGGCAGGTCGTAAGTCGTCTGACCGACCGACACTTCGCGTTCCTGCATCGCCTGCAGCAGGGCCGCCTGAGTCTTCGGCGGAGTTCGGTTGATTTCGTCGGCCAGCAAAACGTTAGTGAACACCGGACCTTCGACAAATCGGAATTCACGTCGTCCCTGATCGGTTTCTTCCAGCACGTTTGTGCCTGTAATGTCGGAAGGCATCAGGTCGGGCGTAAACTGAATGCGCCGGAATTCGACGTCCAGCAGCCTGGCGATCGTGCTGACCAGCAGCGTCTTCGCCAGTCCGGGAACGCCGACCAGCAGGCAGTGTCCGCCGGTAAAAACGGCCGCCAGAATCTGATCGATGACGGCGTCCTGACCGATGACCACTTTGTGAAGTTCCTCAACCATCACTTCATGATGCTTGCGAAACTTGGTCAGGAATTCTTCAAAGTCACGTTTGTCGGCCAAGAGTCTGCGTTCCTGGAGGTGTGATCTGTCGGGGATGTGTGCGATGGCCCTCCGCAGCCCTCGCAACAGAAAACACGATGGCCTCAGACGGCCATCGTGCGGAGTTGAATCCGGCGCTGTTGACTGCGACGCATGATAGCGGCGACCGACTTTGCGTTCTATTCACCCTCACCCACACGCAAACATTTCAGTTGCCGGTCGCCCCGCACAAAAAGCCGGCCGTTGCTGAGTGCCGGAAGTCGGTAGCCTCGCGGTGTCGCCGGCAGCACGGTCGCTCGACTGACTTCACGGTATTCCGTTTTGTCGGCCGCGATGCGAATTAACTCACCGCCACAGGTCAGGAACAGAAGTTCGTCGTTAACACGAACCAGCGTGCCGTAGTCAAAGCCCGTTTTCGTCCACAGCGTTTTCTGCTGCGCTGGTGAGATGCATTTTAATGAGGCCGTGCCGACGTCCTGACGTCCGTCAACTGCAAACAGCACGTCACCGTAGGCGACGGGTGTCGCATACTGAGTGGCCAAAAAGTGTTCGCCCAGAGACTTCACTTCAGGCTTATTACTCGACACGTCCGCCCAGGCACTGCCGACTCGATAACTGGCCGACACGAAAACATGATCGCCCATCACCACCGGCGTCGCCCCATTGACCGTGGGGCCCCGCGCACCGAACGGGAACTGAAAACGGATCGCTCCATCGTCCGGGTTAAAAGACACCGTGTGCAGGCGAGTCACCACTATCGCATGCGCCGCGCCGTTGATGGTGGCGATGACGGGCGCCGAATAGCTGGCTGTATCCTGGAAGGCCTGCCAGATCGTTTCGCCATTCTTCGTGGAAAATGCGACGACCGCCGCGTTGTCGCGACTTCCGACGTTGACAATCAATCGGTCTTTGAAGAATACGGGCGAACTGCCAACGCCGAAGTAACCTTCCGGCGCAGAAAAGTCTTTCGACGTGTCCCGATGCCAGACCTGTTTGCCCGTCGCGCTGTCCAGACATCGCAGGTCGCCTTCTACGCCGAGCACGAACACCTGACCGTCACCGATCAGAGGAACGCAGCGCGGGCCCGAATCACTGGACATGCCGGACTGATACGAACAAGGGAAACTGCTGGACCAAACCTCTTTTCCGGTTGCCGCATTCAGCGCCTGAACCACTTCGTGCGACGGCGTCCGGTGAAACACGATGACCTGGTTGTCTTTGACGGCGACACCCGCGAATCCGTCGCCAACTCCGGCCGTCCACTCAGTTTCGGGGCCCGTTTCCGGCCACGACTTCAGCAATTGTTCCCCCACCGCAACGCCATCGCGGTTGGGGCCCAGAATCTGAGGCCAGTCTCCCGCCTTGGAGGTTGGCAACAGGATGGTGGGAAGGACGGCCAGCCAAAAAGCTGTGCGGACGCACGCCATGATGTTTTTCCAATCCGATTGAAGACTCAATTTGCAGCCGCTCCAGGACCGAACGGACGCATCAAACGTTAACGAGCGAGCCCGGAAATGGAAACAATGTACGGCCCGCCTTCGCGACGCATTCTGCTGGACGCTGCCCGGGACGTTAACTTTGCGGCGTGAGATCATGGGGCGGCGAGCGTGCAAACCCAATGAATTCCGGGCTCAAAGCGGTCTTGCCGCAAAAGAAAGAAACCGTGAAAATGAGATGCCTGCTTCCAGCCCGTCACCCTGCTCACGGAAGAGCGTCCCTTGCCTTCGTCCAGCGCCGACATTCGAAACACATCGCTGCGACTGACGCTTGTGACGGCCGTGCTGATGCTGGGCGGATGCCTGTCCGGACCTCCTGCCGGGAATATGCCCCAAGGCGTAAGCGCGATTCAGGTGTCGGCCGACAAGCAGGATTTGATGTGGGAACGCGCGGTCGCCATTCTTAACAACTATCACTTCATGGTTGCTCGCGAGAGCAAAATCGAAGGGGTGATTGAAACCGAATACCGTGCCGGATCGAATCTGTTCGAACCGTGGCATCACGATTCTGTCGGCTACGCCAACCGCCTTGAAAGCACGGTTCAGTCGATTCGACGAAAAGCGATTGTGACGTTCCAGAATTCTTCGCCGGGGCTGGTCACGATCTCAGTTCGCGTTGACAAGGAAATCGAAGACGTCCCCGGCCTTGCCGCCAACTACGAAGGTGGCGCGACGTTCTCTGAATCACAACTGCTCGATCGCAACCTGGATCAAGTGGTGGGCCAGGCCGGAGCATCTCGCTGGCTGCACCGCGGAACAGATCCCGCGCTGGAAGCCGAACTGATGCGACAAATCCAGTCCGCGGTCATCCGCTAAGGCCGGTACGCACCGGCGGGCGATTGGCGTGGTGGGCGGGTGACGGTTGGATGGCGGAAGCGCCGGCGGTGCTTTGGCGGGTCGCTGGAGTGGCCGTAACGCGACTGGGATTTCTCAACGTCGCTTCGTGCCGCTAATTCTCCAAACGCACCATGCGGGTTGCTGACTACGCAAGCGGTGCGGTGGACGCTGACTAGCTCTTGACAGCGTTGCCGCTTTGCTTGTCCAGTTCCTGCTGCAATTCCTTCAGCGCGGCGGCCGCTTCCTTCTGTCGGATTTCGATGGCCGTAAGCAGGGTTTCAGCTTCAGTGTCGCCGGACGTGCGGGCCTGTTCCAATGCATTCGCAATGCTGGCGAGTACCGTGGCCTGGCTGTTGTGGAGTGGCTCAAATAGAGCTTCCAACGCGATGAACTGCAAATCGGTGTACTCGGTCGGAAACGAGCCGAAGTCGATGAAGTGTTCTCGCTCGTTCAACAACGCGGCAATGTCGGCCACGTCCTGACGTTGGCGTTCGGCAATGACCAGGACCTGGTTTTCAACGGACTGACCGTCGGGACTTACCCACGGCCAGCTTTCTGCGACGTACTGCAGAAAGCTGCGCGCCATGTCAATAAGAACGTTGTTTAGGGCTAGATCCGTTTGAACAGTCATTGACAGTTTGCTGGTGATGACGAGAAAAGTGGGAAATCAAAATCAGCCGCCGAAGACTGTCAGAATCGCGTTGCCAGCATCACTCGCACTGGTCACCAATCCATCGGCGAGTCGAGGTACGACTCCCAGCATGATGACCATGGCCGCGAGGACCAACACGTAGGCACCTTCCATTGATGGTAAAGGCACTTTTCTGGCTTCGGCGGGCCGTTCTTCCAGGAACATGGCTTTCAGGACTCGCACGTAGTAGAAGACGGCAAATACCGCGTTCAGTGCGGCAATGGCAAGGATGGCGTACATGGCCCAATGGACCTGGCCAGCTTTATAGATCGCCGCAAAAATCATCCACTTGCCGAAGAATCCGCCCAGTGGTGGGATTCCGATCAGACTGGCAATGCACAACGCCATACAAACACACAGAGCCGGACTTTGCGTCATCAGGCCTTTGAAGCTGTCGATGTTTTCGTCAAACGTGTAGTTGCGAACCAGAGCGATCACTGCGAACGCACCCAGATTCATGAACACGTAGACTGCCAGGTAATAAAGAACCCCACCGAGGCTTTGGCTAATTCCGCTCGCCAGACTTTCTGCCTGATCGCTGTTTACCATTACGATCATGGCACCGACGGCCATCGTCATGTAACCAGCGTGAGCGATTGTTGAGTAGGCGAATAGTCGCTTCAGGTTAGATTGACTGTAAGCGGCCAGATTTCCGAAAGTGGATGACAACGCTCCGATCAATCCGAGCCCAATGCCGAACGCGGTCATCAGAGCTTGAGTTGCAGGAACGCCGGATAGTCCCATGCAAAAGCGGATCAGCAGGGCGAATGCACCGGCTTTTGACGCGACAGACAGGAAGCCGGCCACTTCGGCGGGGGCTCCTTCAAACGCGTCAGGGCACCAGAAATGAAACGGTACCAAAGACAGCTTGAAGGCCAAGCCAACCATTACGAGCATGACGCCCAAAGCAACGGTGCAGACTTCCGGGTCACCCAGGCCAGCGGATTCTCCCGTGGCCACAATGGCCAGGCGTTCTGCCAGCAACGACATGTCTGCTGTGCCAAGGACTCCTGCAATCAGGCTGATCCCGTAAAGCATGACACCGGCTGCACCGGCACCGTAGATGACGTATTTCAATGACGCTTCGCTGCTGGGCTTACGGCCCTTCAGAAAGCCGACCATCACATAACTGGGGACACTCGCCATTTCCACGCTTAGGAACAGAATCAGCAAGTTGTTGGCACTGGCCATCATCATCATGCCGACGGTCGCGCCGAATAGCAGCGAATAGAAATCAGGAGCGTCTTCGTTGTCGGGGACTCCTGTCAGAACCGTCAAGGCAACTGTCAGAATCAGAAACAAAGACAGTAGGACTCGGAAGAACACGCTGAACAAGTCCTGTCGCAGCATGCCGCCGAAGAAGGTGACGGACGTTTCGGTCAGGTCGCCGTATTGCATTAGCGAACAGGCACCGGCAGCGGCCGCACCAATCATTGCCACGATAAAAGTCGGTACGAAGCGATCGATGCTGAACAGTCGCAGCAGCAACATTACCACAATCGTGCCGCTCAGACACAGTTCTGCACTGAAGTAGCTGAGTCCGTGCTGAGTGGTTTCGGCAATCAGGTTGTTAATGAGATCAGAAAACACGTGGGTGTACCGATTTGAGGTTGGCGTGAAATCGCTCGTGGTTCAATTCGTGGTGAAATCGCAGCTGTTACTTCAGGACCTGCACCTGACTGACAGTCGCTGCTACCTCTTCTTCATCAGCTGCGATGTCGACCAGTGCCTTGTCGTAACCGACCTGCATCGTGTCAACAAGCGAAGCTGTCGACTTTTCCATCACACTGAAAAGGCTGTTTGGAATGACGCCGAGAATAATGGCCATTGCCAGAAGCGTTCCGGCGATTGTCGTTTCTCGTCCGTTGATCGGAGTGATGTCTTCAGAATGCGGGCCTGTGTACTCAGCCCCCAGATAGACTCGCTGTAGTGCCCACAGAATGTATCCAGCCGTGAAGATCACGCCGCTGGCCGCAATGATGGCCAACACCGGGCTGTAGCTCCACGTTGCAAGCACAACGAAGATCTCACCGATGAATCCGCAAAGTCCTGGCAGGCCCAAACCCGCAAAGAACAGTCCGAAGGCCAGTCCACTGTACAGCGGCATTCGTGCCATCAGGCCACCAAACTTGTTCAGATCGCGGTGATGAACGCGGTCGTAGATCACGCCGACCATGAAGAACATACCTGCGGAAGATATTCCGTGAGCGATCATCTGGAACATGGCCCCGTTGACCCCCTGTAGCCAGAAGTCAGGCCGATATGTGGTCCCGTCGACGATCTTCCAGACGCCAAGGCCGATCAATACGTAGCCCATGTGGCTAACAGAACTGTATGCCACAAGTCGCTTGAAGTCGGTCTGTGCCAACGCTGCGAAGGCACCATAGATAATGCTGATGACACCAATCGCGACCAATGCATAAGCCGCGTAGGCCGCTCCGTAAGGACACAGTGGGAAAGCGATCCGGATGATACCGTAGCCGCCCAGCTTCAAGAGAACTCCAGCCAGAATCATACTAATAGGCGTGGGGGCTTCGACGTGAGCATCCGGCAACCAAGTATGTACGGGAAACGCGGGAAGTTTAATCGCGAAACCAATGAACAGCAGCACGAAGGCTGTGATCTGCATCGATGGGTTCAGTGTGGTGATTTCTGTACTGGTGCCTGCAGCCGCATTCGCAAGTTCGATCAGGTTGAAGCTGTGTTCGCCACCACCACTGGTGAAGTAGAACATCAGGATCGCGATCAGCATCATCACGCCACCCGCGAACGTGTACAGGAAGAACTTGATCGCGGCGTATTCTTTGCGAGCCCCTCCCCAGATACCGATCAGGAAGTACATCGGCAGGAGCATGACTTCCCAGAACACGAAGAACAGGAAGAAGTCCAGAGCCAAAAAGACGCCCAGCATTCCGGTTTCCAAAAGCAGAAACAGAATGAAGTAGCCCTTATGCTGTTTGTTGATACTCCATGATGCCCCGGCGGCCAGCATGGTGATGAAACTTGTCAGCACAACCAGCGGCAGACTGATTCCGTCGACACCAAGTCGGTAGTAGATGTTCCATGCCGGAATCCATCTTCCGACCACGGACATCTGAATTCCCGCGACGTCATAGTCGAACTGAGACCACAGCATCAGCGTCAAGCCGAATGTCACCACGGTCACGGCCAGTGAAAACATGCGGATTGGTTCGACCGCTTTGCCGTCGAAACCCAACGCCAGAATCAGCGCGCCGATGGCGGGAAGGAAGATGATTGCGGAGAGCAGAATTTCTGGAGTCATGGTTTAACCGCAGCGTGAAAGCTGGACCAATGGAAGTAGTTATCTGATAGTCGCCGAACTCAGAATATCGGAGAGCGAACCAACTAATTTGGGAATGTCGTGAACAGCACCGCAAACAAAGCGACGACGCCCAGCACAATAAACATTACGTATTGTCGCAACCGCCCCGTCTGAACGTGTTTCAAACTGGTGCCGAACGAGTGGGTTGCAGACGCCATGAGGTTGACGAATCCATCGATGACGTTTTCATCGAACATTCGATCCCACTTCGATATCAGCACGGTCAGTTTTGCCAGACTGTGCAGAATGGCGTCAAAGATGGCTTTGTCAATCCATGCACAGAACGCACCCACTTTATGAGCGGGGTTCACGAACAGAGCGTCATACAAATCGTCAAAGTGCCACTTGTTGCTAAGGAATCCGTGAACACCGGACAGGTTACGTTTCATGTCATCAAGGTTGACGACATTGCAGGCGTACAGCAGGGCGGCGATGAGTATGCCGGCCGAAGCTGATACCAGAGCCCAAAGTCCTGCAGTTCCGTGCACAGCGTGAATCGCTTCGTGGCTGGGCATTGTGAGTCCGCCAGCCGTCGCGGCAACCACACCATCGTGAAGATGAGTCGGTGCATCGCCGGTCAGCATCAGGTACAGGTTTCCTGATTCACCACCGTAAGCACACAACCAGGCAAATGGTGCAAGAATGAGGAGCGGCACGGTCATGATCCATGGTGATTCATGAGCGTGGTCGTACACGTGTTGATCTCGAGGTTTGCCCCAGAAGGTCATAAACCAGAGTCGGAACATGTAGAATGCCGTAATGCCGGCAGTGATCAATGGCATAAAGAACAGCAGAAAGTGAGCCGGATTGGCTTTCGTGAATGCCAATGCCGAAGCCACGATCGCGTCTTTCGAGTGATAGCCTGAGAACTGAAGCCCGAATGGCAACCAGAATCCCGCGATGGCCAATACACCAATCAACATAGTGATCGCCGTGATTGGCATCTTCTTCAGCAGTCCGCCCATTTTGGGCATTTCCTGCTCGTGGTGGCAGCCATGAATGACACTACCAGAACACAGGAACATCAACGATTTGAAGAAGGCATGAGTGATCAGATGTAGCAGGCCAGCTCCCCAGCCAAATACGCCCAGGCCCAACATCATGTAGCCGAGCTGACTGATTGTGGAATATGCCAGCACCTTTTTGATGTCCGTGGCGACGACTGCGATCGTGGCAGCCACAAACAAAGTAATGCAGCCTGTGTACGCAATCACCAGCAGCACTTCCTGAGTAAACATCGGGAAGAAGCGTCCGGTTAAGTAGACACCTGCAGCGACCATTGTCGCCGAATGCACCAGTGCGGAGACCGGAGTTGGGCCTTCCATCGCATCTGGCAACCATGTTTGAAGTGGAAACTGAGCACTCTTGCCGACGCACCCGGCGAAAACTCCAAGGCCGGCAACGACCAGCAGGAAGTATGGAATGGTGCGGCTCTGGCCTTGTTCGTCTTGAAGCGTGTGTCCGTGATTGTCGGTGATGAGGATTTCGCCAGTGATGTCGTCCTGCATCAGGTTGCCGGTGTCGTCGCGATGCACCATGCTAAACAGACCCTGCTCAGCCACTTCGCCTTCGACTGTGGTATCTCCGAAGCGGAACGTACCGAAGAACGTCCACAAGACCATCAGCCCGATCAGAAACCCAAAGTCGCCGACTCGGTTCATGATGAACGCTTTGTTGGCAGCGTTGCTGGCAGACTTGCGTTCTGTATAGAAGCCAATCAGCAAGAAGCTACAGATGCCGACCAGTTCCCAGAAGATGAATACCTGAAAGATGTTTCCGGCCAGTACCAGCCCAAGCATCGAAAAGCAGAACAGCGACAGAAACGCGAAGAAGCGGTAGAAACGCCCCGGACGGTGCAGGTGGCTGCCGTCTGACATATGTACGTGATGGTCGACATATTGTTCCGTCAACTCGTCACTCATATAGCCCATCGCAAACAGGTGAATGCATGTTGCAATCAACGTCACCATGGCAAACATGACGATCGTCAGGCTGTCGATGTAATAGTCAATCGACAGTGTCAGAGACCCAAAAGTCGCCAACGTGTAGATCGTGCCGGAGTAAACCGTCTGTCCCTTGCCGCCGCTGCCGTGTTCGTCTTCGCCGTGCTCATCAGCCGTCACCGACGCCAGCAGAAAGTCAGCTCTTGATGGCGATGTGCTGCTATGATGCTCGTCGTCATGAGCACCGTCTGCATCATGATCGCCGTCGTGACCATCGTGATGGGCGGCATTTTTTTGTTGAGTGATCCAGCCATCTTCGCCCCATGCGTTGCTGGCGTTACTCCAGATCACCAATGCCGCGGCACTGCAAACAAAGCCCGTTCCGATACAGCCGACCGCGATCCACGCGCCGAGTTTGCTGCGGCGAGCATCGTTCTTTTTGTAGCCAAGAAAGATCTCAACCGCGAACCCCAGAAGGGGCAGCAGCCAGGCGGTCATCAGCAGATATTTCAGCGTTTCGCCGACCATCGGATTTCCAGAATGATTTCAAATACAAGAGTCACGGCCGACCGCATGAAACAGTTCGGCGCGTCGCGACCAACAGGAGCGTTACGAGGCAGAAAACCAGACCGGCTGGCGGTCGGCAATGCCTTAGCCTTTCAGCTTGTTACCGCGATCCACGTCGACCGTTAAGTGGTTATTGTAGAAGTTCAACACAATCGCCAACGCCACGGCCGCTTCAGCAGCAGCAAGAACGATGACAAATAACGAAAACACCTGGCCATCCAGCCCCAGTGTTGTAAATCGCGAGAATGCGACAAAGTTGACGTTGGCACCGTTAAGTACGAGCTCAACACCCATCAGCACGCCAATCGCATTTCGTTTGGTCGCCATGCACATGACGCCACACACGAACAGGACCGCGCCGACAAACAGATAGGAATTTAATTCAGGCTGCATAACCAGAGCTTAATTCTATTAACAGACTATCAAACTGCGTCGCGACGACGCTTGGCACGAGCCAGATACGATGCGCCAATCAGGACGACCAGCAGATGCACCGATGCAATTTCAAATGGCAGAAGGTAGCCCGGTGACGTGCTGCCAAGGTCAGGCCGAATTCCGAGCAACGCCAGACCGATTGGCCGCAGCGTATTGCCTTCAGAACCATCGCCAAACCCTTCAGGGCTATCCACAGCGCCGGTGTTGGCGATGACCTGATCATTCGTCGCTTCCCAGTCGACCGCACTTAGCGTCGAAAAGGTCATGAACAGGAACAGCAGTCCAACCAAACCCGCAACAACAGTTTCACCGGGTGACGTTTCAATTTTCATGTATGGGCCGCTGGCTGTGAGCATCACGCCGAACACCAGCAGAACCAGTGTTCCGCCGACGTAGACCAATAGCTGAGAAGCACCGACGAAGTCTGCATTTAACAGGAAGAACAGACCAGCCACGCTGCCCAGCGATATCACCAGCCAGAATGCCATTCGCACGACACTTTGACTCACGACCACTGCAATTGCGCCAAGGCAGGCTGCCAGCGCCAAAACGATGAAGAGAATATTCATTATCGCGTCTCCGGGGCAAAGCTGGTCATAGCCACAGGCTTGGCCACCGCGTCACTCTTATTGGGAACGGCCTTCGACGCTGCTTCGTCTGCGGGACCATCAACCGGCCCGTCGCTCGCTGGCACGTCTTCTGCCGGTGCGGAGGGACTCAGCTGGCTGTCAGTTGAGCCTTCAATCGTAGTCACATGGCCGGCTGCCACGCGTTCGCCAAGAGGCGAATGAATCGGGCTAGTTGTGATTCCCTTGCTGAACATAAACACCAACGGCCAGACTGCCGCACCCAGAAACAGTACGCAAGAGATCGGCAGAAGGTATTTCAAGCAGGTTGTAATGACCTGGTCGATTCGAAGTCGTGGTAGTGTCCAGCGAACCCAGATTTGAACAAAGACGAACAGGGCCGCCTTCGAGATGAAGACGCCAGCTCCAAGAACGTTGGCCAGATACCCCGGTGCAAAAAATTCGCCGGAGGCCGCGCCTTGAGCTCGCAGGTCCTGCAATGGCCCGTCGATAAACGGTAGTCCGGTATGCCAGCCGCCCAGGAACAGAATCGATGCGATTCCGCACACGGCAAACATGCTGGCGTATTCGCCCATGAAGAAGAACGACCACCGCATCCCGCTGTATTCGGTATGAAACCCGCCAACAAGTTCGCTCTCTGCTTCAGCGAGGTCAAAGGGAGCTCGCTTACAACCCGCCGTTGCCACAATAAAGAAGACGAAGAATGCAACAAACGTGAACGGATCGCGAAAGATGAACCAGTTCCCAAAGCCGCCGGCCTGCATGTCACCGATTTCGCCGAGGTTCAGCGATCCCGCTGACAGCACAGGAATTAGTGCACCAATCGCCAGTGGGATTTCATAGCTAACCATTTGAGCGGCTTCTCGCATGCCGCCGAACAGTGACCACTTTGAACCACTGGAATACCCGGCCATGATGATGCCGAAGACTTCCAGCGACAGGATCGCCAGCAGGATGAACAAACCGCAGTCCGCAGAAACAGCCACCCAGCCATGACTAAATGGCAACATGGTGAATGCCGCAAACGAGGCAAGGCACACGATGTACGGGGCTGAGTTAAACAGCATCTTGTCGGCGACGGGGGGGCAGAGATCTTCTTTTTGGATCAGCTTGATGCCGTCAGCCAAAGATTGCAGCCAGCCAAACTTGCCACCGACGCGTGTGGGGCCAAGACGGTCCTGAATTCTGCCGGACCCTTTTCGTTCTAACCAGATCAGGAAGAACGGGCAAAGTGCAAAGACGTGGAACAGAAGTACAGCATGAATGATCGCCGCTATGATCAGTGCCGTGGAATCGGAAATTTCCCAACCCAGCAACGGGACGGTTTGTCCGCTTAGCGCGCCCGAGATGGAGTTTGCTGCCAGAGTGATGGTCATTTCGTTTCGCTGGTTTCCTGCTGGGCGTTCTTCCGTGTGCGACTGAAACTTGCGGCGACGTTTGCTTGTGGCAACGCCTACAGTTTTGCGTGATTCATCACGAGCAAGTTGCCCAAAGATAAACCGGTGCGTTCCACAACATTCCGTGTCGCTGCGTGACGTTTTGTGTCAGCGTCGATAACGGCAGGAATATGACAAAACAAAAAGTGGTCTGCAACCAACCACTCCGCGATTCACTACCTCAGGTCGACTTCTGTCACGTAACGACATTTTTGCGTGCATGGCTTCTCAGTTGTGGGAAGGTTAGGCGTTGCACTGACGACTCTTGACGGTTCCCCCGAGTGATGACCTGTATCAATTCAACGTGGCGTGCACGCTGAGCCATGATGCCGACTGAAGATTTCGTATGAACCGTCCACTGCATGGATTCGAACGCTTCGATGTTACGTTGTGGCGAACTGCATGTCGGCTCTGCCAAATTGCCCGGCTTGCCAGGCGAGGGCTGGACTCATTGCCGTTTAAGGCTGATAATGGAGCCTGCATGGCTCGCCGCCATTTTGCGAGCTTCGTCTGCTCCCGCGATCGGTGCTACTCGCAGCATCAAGCCGTTCTTCCTGTCAGGATTCGTTATGCGTTATCTGAGTGCCTGTTTACTGATCCTCGCTGCCTTCGGGCTTCCCGAAACTCGCGCTCAGGACGGCAGGTCCGCCGTGGCTCCGGTAAAACAGGTGAACGCACAGCAAAAAACGGCAGTGAAGTCAGACGCTGCCACGGAAGACGCGAAGGGCGAAGCTTCAACAGCCATCGAACAGGCCGCGGATGCCACTGCCGAAGCGGCTCCCGAATATATCCGGATCCAGCGTAACGACCGGCGAGCGGCCACGGCGCTGCAGACGTCGATTATTCGTTTTGCCGATTCTGAAAAGTACCCTGGCAAAACCGTCGACCTGATCGGCGCGATTCACCTGGGCGAAAGCCAGTATTACAAAGAGCTTAACGACAGGTTTGCCGACTACGACGTGCTGTTGTTTGAAGCCGTCATGCCGGAAGAAGCTGTTCGTCGAGGCTTTCGTCCGGGTGGCGGACGTGGGGCGCGGCGTAGTCTCACTGACGAAGACGAATGGACGGACGCAAAAGTCGGGCTGACGGCGATTTCGGTTCTGCAGCTGGGAATGAAGGACGCGCTTGGTCTGGAATTTCAGCTCGCCGGTATCGACTACACCGCCTCCAATTTTGTGCATGCCGATATGACGCAGGAAGAATTCGAATCATCGATGGCGGCTCGCGGCGAATCGTTTTCCAAACTGTTGGTTCGCGAAATGGGCAAGGCGGCGCTGCAGCAGCAGAAAGTCAACCCGATGGCTCAGCAACTGGACCTGATGTTCTCACTGATCGCCTCCGACCGGAAATATCGCGTTCGCCGGATTGCGGCCGTTGAGTTGACGAAAGCAAACACTGGTACCGCCTTTGCCGAAGCGGACGGCACGTCAACGATTATCACTGAGCGGAACGTGAAGGCGTTGAATATTCTGAGAGAGCAATTGGCGGGCAAGAAGCCGAAGATTGGCGTGTTTTACGGAGCCGGTCACTTTCCGGACATGGAAGAACGTCTCATCGACGACTTCGGCTTTAAACGGAAATCGGAAGAATGGATTACCGCCTGGCGGCTGACCGACGTAAAGGCACCACGTCCAGCGAAGAATTAGAGCAGTTTACCTTTTTTCGTGAACGGTTCGGGCTCGTGGCAAACAGCATTCATAGTACGAAACGTTTGTACCGCGGCCACAAGTCAGTGTAACACGCTGTAGCCCGTCTATCCTGCCCGAAAACTCTACCGACAGCATAAAGTCTGCGGGCAGTTGTTGCCTCGACTCAGCGCATGGACGTACCATGACGATAGGCTTACAGCGTGTGGTTGCTCGCGCAATGAGAATTCCGGCCGTATAATCCGACTAATCCGCAAAGCTTCGCTATGTCGAAAAAACAAGTCGTCCTGATGTCGTTACTGGTCGCTCTGCCCGCACTCGCGCTGGTGGCTGTCTTCGTCATGGAAGGTCTCGCGAACAGCGCAAAGTTCTCGGGCATTATGTGGGCGTTCGTCGTGGTCGCCGGCGCATTGGCTCTTGTTCTTTCCGCGTCTCCGTTTGCATTGATGGCGCTTTACCCGGCTGAAGGATTCGCAGGCATGGCACCGCCGCCAGCCGAAGCACCGGCAGGCACGCCGCCAACGACAGATCCCGACGGGGATGAATTCGAAGAGACCGACGATGACGGCGGTTTCGACGACGAAGAAGAATTCGCTGATGCCGGTGATGGCGAAGAGCTGTTCGACGATGGCTTTGAAGACGAAGCCTACGACGACGACGATCTCGGCGACTTCGAAGACGACGAAGAAGAATGGGTGTAACGAAAGCAGCCTTCTCAACTGCGAGCAAGCCGCATTCGCAGACTGCGAAACAAAATTCAAGAAGCCCGGCTCTTCCACAGAAGCCGGGCTTTTTTATGCGCTGATCACTTTTCGTTTAGTGCAGCTTCAAACTCGCAACGCCCGCGATCGCCAATAACGCGGCGACAATCCAGAACCGCATCACGATTTTCGTTTCCGGGTCGCCTCGAAACACAAAGTGGTTGTGCAACGGGCTGCACCGAAGGATGCGTCGCCCGGTCAGCTTGTAGCTGCCAACCTGCATAATCACGCTTAGCGTTTCGACAACAAACACGCCGCCGATGATTGCCAGAAGGATCTCCTGACGGATCAGCAACGCGGCCACCGCCAGCAGGCCTCCGGTCGGCAGCGAACCGGCGTCGCCCATGAATGCCTGAGCGGGAAAACCATTGAACCACAGGAAACCCAGCTTCGCACCGACCAACGCTCCCATCACCACCGCCAGTTCTCCGGCTCCGGCAAAGTAAGGCACCTGCAAGTGATCTGCGAAGATGCTGTGCCCACTGACGTAAGCCAGCAGGCAGAATGCGGAACCGCACAGAACCGTGCAGCCTGCCGCTAAACCGTCCAGTCCGTCGGTCAAATTCACGGCGTTGCAAGAACCCACAATCACCAGCGCTGCCCACCCGATAAACAGGCCTCCCAGCGGCACGCTCAAGCCAACGGGCGGCCAGACGATGTTCGTCCCCAGTGATGCTGAACGCTGTTCAACATACATCATCAGCCCGATGCACAACGCGATGACGATTTGATAGACCAACTTATGACGCGCCGACAGGCCGTTACGAGTTGTTGCTTGCTTAGTCCAGTCGTCCCATGCTCCGAGTCCCGTGAGCAGCAGCACAGCCACGACCGCGATGTGAATGAAGGGATGGCTCAGTTCTGCAAACAGAACGGTCGACAGCAACACGGCCGCCATGGTGAATAGTCCACCCATCGTTGGCGTGTCGTTTTTGTCAGCGTGCAGTTCGTTTAGCGTCGCCGAATCACTGGCAATCTTTTCGCGAAATCGCAGTTTCAGCCAGCGAATCGCCAGCGGTCCCAACAGCACAACAACCAGAAAGGCCATAAGCGTCGCCAACGCAATCCGGCTTGTCAGAAAAACTTCGGACGCCCCGGCCGCGCGCGCAGCGTCATTGCCGGACGGTGAAATCAGAAATTGGGACAGCCACAGAATCATGGCTCGGAAGTGTGACGCACCAACCCATGGACGGGAAGTCATAATGGCGACATACGAGGTCCCGCCGCAGTTTTCCACACCGCCGATTGTGGCTCGACTCGCCGAATCGAGTACCATGCGCTAAAAAAACGCCACTCGTTCCCTGCTCAACCAACAATGGCGATTGGGTGCGCCGTCAGGGGCCTTCTCGACGCGGAGCGTCGAGCCACACATACCCCCACGAGCCTCACCCGCACACCAACGCCGGCGCTTCAGCATTCGTCCAGCTCATCCATCCGCCACGCCAACCGTCTGCCGGGACGCCCCGGCCGGTTTAGTTGAGTAGCTGGAAGGCGGCGACGGCGGCACCGGCGAGAGCTCCGAGAGCCAGAAGCAGCAGAGCGTTGCGGCGGAAGGTTTGCGACTTTTCCATGTCGCTGATGCTGATGACTTCGAAACCGCTACCATCGCTGAATGAAATCTTTGAGCCGTGTCGCAATTCTGTGTGAGCGGCCGGCTTGCCGTTAACGAATGTCGGTTGCGAACGCGATTCCTGGTGCAGCTTCCAGCAGGAACCGTCGTATTCGAGGTAGCATTGGCGGTTGTCGACCACAGTGCCACGCATTTTAATTTCACACTCGTCCGAATTCCCGATGCGCGTCTTCACGCGTTTTAAGGGGAATGACTGTTTCGTCTTGAACCGACGCAACGACCAGCCCTTCGGCACATTGGTGCGATTCTTCTGAGTCGGGCGGACCGCAGGCGGGTTGGCGTCTGCCATGGGCACGCTGCGCGGTCGTGGTGGAGCGGGTTGGCGAATCGCAGGCGTGTCGTCACCGGCATGGGTGTCGACTTCCGCGCTGAAGTGGTGGCTGGGATTGTTCAACCAGCCGGAAGCAGAGGTAATCGAAGAACGAGGCCCCGTCGCGCGGGCGGCCTTCTGGCTTTCGACGCGAGTTTCCTTGTCGCGTGCCTGTTTGGCTCGCAAAGTCACCAGTTGACGGAATTCGAATTTCACCGGTCGCCGTTTCGAAAACGGCTTCAGCGCGTCGACCAGTTCTGCAGCGGACTGGAAACGGTCTTTCGGGTTCTTCGACATCAAGCGGTCGACAATCGCGACCACTTCGTCCGGCACATCTTTGCGGATATCCTGAATCGGCCGATAAGTCTTGTTTTGGTGAGCCGCGATTTTGGCCGCGTTTGTTTTTTCCGGGTAGGGAACTCGGCCAGTCAACGCCACGTACAGCGTGCATCCGAGGCTGTATAAGTCGGCGGTTGCGTCGATCTTGCTGCTGTCGACGGCTTGTTCCGGAGCGATATAGTCAGGAGTTCCCAGGCAATCGTGCCCGAAGATCATGGCTAGCGAAAATTCTTCACCCGCTCGGCCTTCGATTTTTGCCAGCCCGAAGTCCAGCAGCTTGGCGACGCCTTCAGAATTGATCAAAACATTCGCGGGCTTGATATCGCGATGGATGATGCCCAGTTCATGAGCGGCGTTAAGCCCCTTCGCGACCTGCCGAAAAATGTCGCACGCCATGTACCATTTAACGGGACCGTGCAAAGCGACAAGTTCGTGCAGGCTGATGCCGCGCATGAACTCCATCACCATGTAGTTGACGGCGCCTGTGCTGTCGATCCGGTAGGTTTCGATGACATTGGGATGCTTAATCTGCATGCCAGCCAAAGCTTCCAGCTTCATGCGGGCCAGCATGCCAGCGTCCATCGCGTGCTGGCTGGACATCACCTTGAGTGCTACTTTGCGATTGTGCTCAGGGTCTTCGGCAATGTAAACGCAGCCCATCCCACCGACGCCAAGGACTTCTCGCACGCGATAGCCGTCGATCACGAAGCCACGGTAGCGGCCTTCCAGCAATCGTTCGGCCTGAAACGGCGTAACGATTCGGTTTTGCACCAGCGCGCGAGCCACGTCTTCCGGCGGCATGTCGTCGGACAACTCAAGCTTACGAACGACCTTGCGCACCTGTTCTGCCGAAAGCAGTTCGCTTTTTTGCAGCAGTTCGAATAATTCGCTGGCAGCGGTCGGGGCCTGCATAGACGTTGCCGATTTCGGAGAAAACTAGTGATGAGAATGCGGAATCAGCAGCCTACTACATCCTTGCACTGTGATTTTCAACACTATCATACGCTCGCTGTCGGCAGACATTCCAGAGGTTTCGAAACGGAACCACTGGCGTTGCCAAACGCAAACGTGCCTGAATAAGTGGGAAATCCCATCCCCCCTTGGGGCTTATTTAACACACTGAGATTCCGTTTGTACAGTTCTGTCCTGCTTCATTTGCGGATCTCCACACGAGTTCGGCCGGTAAGGAAAGCCGGGAAGACCTGATGAGGGCCCTGCCATCCATGCTGATTCGAATCGCCAATTTCAGAACGCCCGTAGAATCGCCGGAAGAAGATCTGCGCGAGCGGCTACGGCGAAAGCTGGGGCTGGACGATACCGACCTGCAGTCGTTTCGAATCATTCGCAAGAGTCTCGACGCTCGCCAACGCAGAAGCCTGCAGTACGTTTATTCCGTGGCCGTCGCTGTTCCAGACGGCAGCAAGTTGAAGTCGTCCTCCGATTTCCAGGTGCAGCCGTTTGAAGGCAAGCCGTTCTTCGATCCTTCGCCCGGCACCACCGGCATGGAACACCGCCCGGTCGTGATCGGATCGGGACCCGCAGGTCTGCTGGCAGGCTACTACCTGGCGATCAAAGGCTATCGACCGATCATTATCGAACGCGGGCGGCCGGTGAAGGAACGAGTACCTGCGATTCGGAAATTCGATCGCGGCGGCGAACATGATGAAGAGAACAATTATCTGTTCGGCGAAGGCGGCGCGGGTTGCTTTAGTGATGGAAAACTGACGTGTCGTATCACCGGGCCGGACGTGGATTGGGTGTTAAAGAGTTTCGTGGATTGCGGCGGGCGACCTTCGCTGACCTACGAACACCGGCCTCATCTTGGCAGCAACAAGTTACCGATGATCTGCCGCAACTATCGGCGCAAAACAGAAGCGTTGGGTGGCGAATACCGTTTTGGCTGTTGTCTCGAAGGTGTGAAGATTTCCGACGGACGTTTGCAGGGACTGGAAACATCGTCTGGGTTTATTCCCGCCTCACACTGCATTCTGGCGATTGGTCACAGCGCGCGAGACACCTACCGAATGCTGCTGGACGCCGGTCTGCCGTTGCAGGCCAAAGCGTTTCAAATGGGGCTGCGAATCGAACACCCTCAGCAGTTGATCAACGAGCACAAATACGGCCGGGAAGAATATCTTCAACAACTGGGCGCCGCCGACTACACGCTGGTCGCAAAGGGCGAACGCGATCTGTTCACGTTTTGCATGTGTGCTGGCGGAGTTGTAATCCCCAGCGTGTCTGAACCGAACATGTACTGTTCGAACGGCATGAGCAACTCACGCCACGACACTCCGTTTGCTAATAGCGGGCTCGTGGTGACTCTGGAACCGGAACATTTCGGTAGTGCTCACCCCCTTGCGGGCGTTGAGCTGCAACGGCTGTACGAAGCGAGGGCGTTCGAAATGACTGGCGGCAATTACGAAGCTCCGGTGCAACGCGCTGTTGACTTCCTTGCGAACAGGACGCCTTCGCCGCAGGAAGTGATTCCGTCGTCGTATGAACGAGGCGTCAAGCCGCGTAATCTTGCCGAAGTGTTGCCGCCGCCAATTCTAAAAGCGATTCAGGCCGGACTGCCGGTGATGGATGCCAAGTGGAAGGGCAAATACCTGCCCGACGCTGTGCTGGTCGGCCCGGAAATGCGGGGTAGTTCGCCCGTGCGCATCGACCGCGATCGTGAGAGCTGGCAGATTCCCGGTTTGAGCGGCGTTTATCCGGTGGGCGAAGGAGCGGGCTATGCAGGCGGCATCGTCACCGCCGCCGTCGACGGCCTCCGCGCGGCCAGAAAGATTGTCGAACAGTTCGCGCCGGTTTAACGACATGAGGCAAGATTACGCCGCAGTGCGCAGCCAATCGCATTCGGGGCGACATGGTGCCAATAGATAACTTTGCTCGCGGCGTGCAATCAATGTCGTCGGCGTCACCTTCTTCTGCCCAAGCACTTGCAGCGACATCGACATAAACTCCCGTCCGATGTGAGCCAGGCACCAGGCATACATGCCCCGAGTTATTTCTGTGGCATCAACTTCGTGCGTAGCAAACTGAATTCGATATGGCCGCCGCATGGCAGCGTATCGTGGGCGCGAATGTCACGGCCACCTGAGCCATTAAGCCGGTGGTGAGTGCCGTCAATTCGAGCGAGTGTCTGATGCCAAAATAGAAAGCGGAAAGGATGGAGGCATAATACGTAATCACGGCGTCAAACCACGCTCGCAACAATGGATTTTTACTTGGGGTCAGGTAGGTGTCTCGGTTCCGGCTGCCACTCGTGTATCTCAGAAAACGCGACCGAACCGGTTGGTGAGATCGACCAGACTTGAGCCATCTTTCGACACGTGATCTGGAGTGGAGACTGGCCGGAGGAAACTCCGCCGGGTAGGCACGATATCACAGTGGCCCCCAGCGTTCCGTCAGGGCTAAAATGAGACTCGACTAACAAATTGAGATATTCGTGATTGGAAGCATTGACATCCCACACGTACTGCTTACCGGTACGCGGAAGTGTTCCGGCGGGCGGCCCGAGAATCCTTGGATTCACTCGCTCTTCGTTTGCAGCATCCTGCCATGCGAACTGCATGGTGCGAGTTAGGTCGTCCACATGGACGTCGTAACCCAATGTTCCGGCCACGAGAACTCGCCACGTATTGTTCCCGTCTCGTTTGAGAATGACGACGGTTGGCGATCCTATCAGAGTGGATTCGCTCACGAAGTCCTGCCGATCGGCGTTCACTCCCTTCCCACGTGTTTCGACGAGTGCAATTGCGATCTTGTCGTTTCCGGCGATTTCAATACCCGTGGTGCGCACGTCGAGTCCCTGTCGCCATCGCACATCATCAGACTCAGTCATCCCGCGCTGGGGAGACTCCGGATCAATGTGCTTCCGCAGTAGTCCCAGGTTTCCTTCAGACCACCATTCGGCGACCTGCCTCGCAAACTGCTGAGCTTCAACTTCACTCCGCCGTGTTGTAAAACGCCGCGTGCCGGAACTACTGCTGGCAGGCGGATCAAACAGGGCGTTCATGGCCTCTGCAGCGCGGTGATGGTTTGCGGAGTCAGGGAGCAACCAGACGTTTTGCATCGCAAAGTCATCGCACACGGCAGGTATCGACTCAAACCTCAAGCGTGTCGAAATGGCGTCGCGCGTTACTCCCTGTCTCATCAACTGCCGAATCAGACCACTGCGATTTGATGCGACCAGCAGATCGGGAATTCGTCCCCGCTCGTTTGACTCATCCCGCCGCGACTTGAGTTGGCTACGTGGCACGTGTTCTATTCGTGGCTTGAAACCGTTGTCTCGAAGATACGACAACAGTTCGGTATGATCATTAACTCTCTCGTTCGGTTCCGTCGTTGTTGAGTCTACGAACCAAAAAACCAGGTCCGCTGCTGCGACCGATGCGCTAACAATAATGTTAGCGGCCGATACTTCACTGGCAGGCGGCAGGGGCGGCGAATCTGTTGCGGCTCTTAACCGTTCTGCGTGTTGGTCAGGCGGCTCGAATCCAACACAATCTGTCACCTTTTCGTTATCTGCTGTCAGCACCATGGTTCTGGGGATCGTGAAGACGCCGTAGTCCTCCTGTACACCGGGGAACTCTGTTGTGCTCACCTTTACGCAGACGAAACGGGAAGCCAGATCGCGAATGATGGGATCCGAGTGCGTTTTTTCCTCCATGACGCGGCACCACAAGCACGATGGTCCGGTGAAGTAGACGAGGACCCGACGATTACTCTGCTTTGCTTCTTCGAGAGCAACCGAAATTGAGTGACCGAACACGATTGGCCGTGCGTCCGATCGCTCCTCGCCGGAGGCTCGATCGGTTGATTGCTCTGTCGGCACATCCCCGCATCCAGACACCAACAGTGCGGAGTAAAAGATTGCCAGGACGCGCCACAGAGATTGGTATGAGCGTCCCCGCTGCGATTGTGGTGAGTACGATGGCATGACCGTATGGTGTTGCAGTCGATGAATCATAGGAAAACGTTACTGAAGGGACGGCGACACTTGCATTGACCCTTGACGTATGACTTTTTATCTAACCATTGATTCGCGACAGGCAAAACCCTGAGGGGCATTAGAGCCGTAGCTGTCCATTTCAGCTTGGAGACTGGTCTTTTTCTGTCGGTTAGATTTTGATACGACAGGTGGATGGACACGGATGTCAGTCAGATCATCGCTGTGGAAGTGAAGCAGCTTGTGCTTAGCCTGCAGCGTGAGGTTGCGGAGCTGCGGGACGAGAACCGGCGGCTGCGTGATCGGATTGAAGAGCTCGAAGGTAAGAACCCCACAGAGCGACTCGACGAGGCGTTTTCGGTGACGGCGGAAGAGAGACGCCGCGCTGAAACGGGCCGCCGAAAAGGTCGCAAAAAACAATCCTCGGCGCGTCGCGGTCGTCGCACAACCGAGCAGAAAGCGGACAACGCCGAACGACGCGAACTCATTCTGCCGGAAGGTTACAACGTCGCAGAGTGCCGTTTCGTTCGGGAACGTTTCGTCTGGAGAGTGATCAACGGCCAAGCCGTGCAGGTCGTCTATGAAATCTATCACGGCCCCAACGGCGAGAAATCCGAAATTCCGGGCGTGTGGCCGCGGTCCGAATTCGGCATTGAAGTTCATATCGCGCTGGCTCGCATTGTGACCATCACGGGACTGTCGATCGACAAGACGTGTGCATTGATTGAATTCTTCTGGAATCTGCCGCTCGGCAAATCCCAGGCGGACGCTCTGTTGAATCAACTGGCACGGCGTTGGGAACAGGAATTCGAATCTCTGTGTGACCTGATGGCGTTCAGTGCGATTGTGCATGCAGACGAAACCAGTTGGAGTATCAACAGCGTGTGGGCTTTTTTGTCGGAGAAGGCGCGCGTGCTGATCTTCGGATGCCGCAAAGACGGCGACACACTGGCTCAGATCCTGTCGAAAGAATTGTTTGGAGGCGTGCTTGTTTCGGACGATGCGGCCGTGTACCGAGGTTTCAGTCACGCACAGAAATGCTGGGCTCACCTGCTGCGGAAGGCCATCCGTCTGACGCTGCTGAAGCCGGACAACGAAGAGTACCAGCGACTGCTCGACGGCCTGCTGGAAATTTTCTACGCGGCCAAACGCCACGCCGCCGATGGTCGTCTTGGCGATGCCGGTCGTGCGGCGAAGGTCGATGAACTTGATAACACGCTGGCGGCTCTGCTGGTGCGTTACTGCGCCGAGGATTCCGATGTTCGGGCGGCCGACTTCGGCAAGGATTTTGACAACCTGGTCTCAGAACTGATTCGGCTGATGACGGAAGAGGAGTTGTTTTGTTTTGTGACAAGCCCGGCCGCGCCAGCAACGAACAACGAAGCGGAACGCAGTCTTCGCGGCGCGGCCATGGACCGTCGCACAGGTCGAACGAGCAAAACATCGAAGGGAGCCCGTCGCCGCAGCATTCTTACAAGCGTCCTGGAATCGCTGAATCTCCATCTGAAAACACCAACGCTCAGTTCCGTGGTGGCCGAGGTCATGACGTGGCAGCAGGATGGATTCAGTCTGTTTGATCGACTGAAACTTGAAGTCGGCCTGACCTCCGCGCCGCCCGGTCAGTCGCGACTGTCCAAACTCGTCCCCGCCAACTGAACACCACACCTCACGCTGCGCACCACGCGGAAATGGACAGCTACGTGACAGAAAGGAGCGCCCGTCAATTCCGTGGTCGGCAAATCCCGTCGCCGGTGGATAGCTATCAGCAAGTTCGATCGAGGTCGGCAGCACATCGACGAACGAAAATCAGCGAGGCGTTGTTCGTGCCGGGAGCAACGAAACGCGAAAAGAGTCCTGCCCCTTCTTTCTCCTCGCGGCCATTAGAATCCGGCGCGACGTGGTCGATAAATCTACCGTAATACGGACGTAAACCCGACTTCTGGAACTAGACCACCGCTGCTCAGCGGTCGATATAGCGTAAGGGGTGGTTTCTATCAAATTGATTTTGGTCGACGCACTTGCTAGTCACGCTGAATATAGCTGCGCCTCGAATAAGTTGGTCCATCCGGGTTCTTTGTGGGTGAGGCGTTAATTCGTTAGTTTTCGTGGGATGCAGGGAACAGACTTTTACGAACAGATTTTGGGACTGACGGGGCCGTGGTTTGTGGCGGACGTTCAGCTGGATATGGAAGCTCAACAGGTCGACGTTTTCGTCGAACATGGCGAGGGCGAAACTTTTTGATGTCCGGATTGCGACAGGCAGCTGCCGTGCTATGACCACACGAAGTCTCGCAAATGGCGGCATCTGGACACGATGCAATTTGCGACCATCCTTCATGCCCGCACGCCTCGCGTGAAGTGCCCGGATCATGGCGTCAAACAGATCAGGCTTCCCTGGGCGGAAAAGAACAGCCGCTTCTCATTGTTCTTTGAACGCTTCGCCATCGACGTTCTTCTGGCCACACAAACCGTGAAAGGGGCGTGCAGCATTCTGGGGATCTCATGGGATGAATCGTGGCACATTCTGCAGAAGGCGGTGGCTCGCGGGAAGGATCGCAAACAATCGAAGAACCTCCCTCGAATCGGCATCGACGAGAAAGCCTTTCGAAAACGACACAACTACGTCACGCTGATCTATGACTTGGACAAGAGCACTGTCGAAGCGATTTCCGATGGTCATGACACGGCAGCCGCTGATGCCTGTTTCGATCAGCTTTCCGACAGTGAAAAGCAGTCTGTGGAGGCGGTTGCGATGGACATGAGTGCCGCATACGTCAAGAGCACCAAAGGCAACATTGCATTGGCCGAACAGAAGATTGTGCACGACCGCTTTCACATCATGAAGCTGGCAACCGAAGCCGTCGACAAGGTCCGTCGGTCGGAGCAGAAGAAGCTTCGCGCCGAAGGCGATGATCGATTGACGGGAACTCGGTATCTGTGGCTTTCAGGCCAGGAGAATCTCAGCGAAAAACAGCAGGAACGCTTTGATGCCGCATGGAAGGCAGAGTTACTCACGGGCAAAGCGTGGGCCTACAAGGAGATGCTGCGAGACCTCTGGGTTCATGACACTCCGGCAGAGGCCACGACGTTCTTCAATGACTGGTACAAGCGAGTCATCCACACAAAGCTGGAGCCAATGAAGAAAGTCGCTCGCACGATCAAAGAACGCTTAGCCAATGTGGTGAGCTACTGCACTCACGGAATCACAAACGCCGTCGCCGAAGGAATGAACAGCAAAATCATGGCCATCAAACGAAGAGTCGGCGGATACCGAAACCGCGACAACTTCAAAACCGCCATCCTCTTCTACTGCGGAGGACTCGACCTCTACCCACAATAATCCCGGATGGACCGTAAGAATGCTGCGGCGACGGGCTCCCTTCGATGTTTTGCTCGTTCGACCTGTGCGACGGTCCATGGCCGCGCCGCGAAGACTGCGTTCCGCTTCGTTGTTCGTTGCTGGCGCGGCCGGGCTTGTCACAAAACAAAACAACTCCTCTTCCGTCATCAGCCGAATCAGTTCTGAGACCAGGTTGTCAAAATCCTTGCCGAAGTCGGCCGCCCGAACATCGGAATCCTCGGCGCAGTAACGCACCAGCAGAGCCGCCAGCGTGTTATCAAGTTCATCGACCTTCGCCGCACGACCGGCATCGCCAAGACGACCATCGGCGGCGTGGCGTTTGGCCGCGTAGAAAATTTCCAGCAGGCCGTCGAGCAGTCGCTGGTACTCTTCGTTGTCCGGCTTCAGCAGCGTCAGACGGATGGCCTTCCGCAGCAGGTGAGCCCAGCATTTCTGTGCGTGACTGAAACCTCGGTACACGGCCGCATCGTCCGAAACAAGCACGCCTCCAAACAATTCTTTCGACAGGATCTGAGCCAGTGTGTCGCCGTCTTTGCGGCATCCGAAGATCAGCACGCGCGCCTTCTCCGACAAAAAAGCCCACACGCTGTTGATACTCCAACTGGTTTCGTCTGCATGCACAATCGCACTGAACGCCATCAGGTCACACAGAGATTCGAATTCCTGTTCCCAACGCCGTGCCAGTTGATTCAACAGAGCGTCCGCCTGGGATTTGCCGAGCGGCAGATTCCAGAAGAATTCAATCAATGCACACGTCTTGTCGATCGACAGTCCCGTGATGGTCACAATGCGAGCCAGCGCGATATGAACTTCAATGCCGAATTCGGACCGCGGCCACACGCCCGGAATTTCGGATTTCTCGCCGTTGGGGCCGTGATAGATTTCATAGACGACCTGCACGGCTTGGCCGTTGATCACTCTCCAGACGAAACGTTCCCGAACGAAACGGCACTCTGCGACGTTGTAACCTTCCGGCAGAATGAGTTCGCGTCGTTCGGCGTTGTCCGCTTTCTGCTCGGTTGTGCGACGACCGCGACGCGCCGAGGATTGTTTTTTGCGACCTTTTCGGCGGCCCGTTTCAGCGCGGCGTCTCTCTTCCGCCGTCACCGAAAACGCCTCGTCGAGTCGCTCTGTGGGGTTCTTACCTTCGAGCTCTTCAATCCGATCACGCAGCCGCCGGTTCTCGTCCCGCAGCTCCGCAACCTCACGCTGCAGGCTAAGCACAAGCTGCTTCACTTCCACAGCGATGATCTGACTGACATCCGTGTCCATCCACCTGTCGTATCAAAATCTAACCGACAGAAAAAGACCAGTCTCCAAGCTGAAATGGACAGCTACGTCGCAACATGCGGGACATCACCATCGGAGACGCGAAAGACTTTCGACGCTATCTTCAGGGTAAGCTGGCGGAAGATACGGTTCGTCGCACGTGTGGGATTGCGAAGCAGTTCTTCCAGGACGCCGTCGACCGAAGATTGATCAGTCGTAATCCTTTCAAGCATCGTGACCTTCCCACGGCTACCGGCGCCGGTGACAAGTCGCGCGAGTTCTTTATTTCACGAGACCTTGCCAAACGGGTGTTGGATGCACTCCCGACTGCTCAGTGGCGGGCGATGTTTGCTTTGGCACGCTATGCCGGGATGCGTTGCCCCTCGGAAGTCCTGTCACTGCGCTGGACTGATATCGACTGGGCACGTGAGCGAATCATCGTGACAAGCCCAAAGACCGAACACCACGAAGGTGGTGCATCACGAGAGATTCCATTGTTCCTGGAACTTCGTCCTTACCTTGAGGACTGCTTCGAACTGGCAGACGACGGGGCGGAGTTTGTAATCACTGATTACAGAAAGATGGATTCCAGCTATGGAACGCTGCTAACCCAACTTCCCCAACTCAAGTCACGAAGGCAGTGTTTTGTGCGGTGAGCGGCAAGAAGTTTCCACTACATTTGCTTTTGGATTATTTTCGAGGGCAGTTTGAGATTCAGTTTTTCCAGAAGAATCTGTTGATGGTCGGAGGGCTTTGACACGCAGCGAGTACGGATCTCCGGGCCGGTGCGAGTGGGCAGGACGACGTCCATCGAACGGATCTCCGACAGCTCCGCAAGCACACGGCGCGGTTCGTCGCCCAGCCCTGCTTTGCTGCACAGCTGGCCGAGCGTCTTCCACAACACATACGCCAGAAAACACACGAAGATGTGTGCCAGAACACGGTCCTCCTTCTGATGCCAGATCGGGCGGATCGAAAGATCGCTTTTGTGGATTCGGAACGCGGCTTCCGCTTCGGTCAGTTGGATGTACGCCTTCCAAAGTTCTTCGTCGGACCAGTCGCTGACATTCGTTCGCAGCAGATAGCATCCGGAACTCAGAGTCGCCCAGTCACGCGTAGCTTCGATCTTTGACCATTCGATGCGTGCGGCCCCGTCATCTGTCTTCGTGACTTTCACGTCGAAGAGCTTTGCCGCTCGAGTGTTCTTTCCGAGCAGCCGGCCGATCTCACGTTCGACCTTCATCGGGTCGCGTTTCTGTTTATCGCACCGCGCCGTCATGCGGATGAGCGACTCTTCGATCTTCTTTTCGAAGCGCTGTGTGATCGCTTCTTCCTTCTTTGATCGATCGCGACTGCGACACAGGATGAATGTCTCCGGCGATGTGTTGCAGTCTTCCGATTCATCCGGATCGTCGCTGCCGGGCCACGGCACGACCTTGACTTCCAGGCCATCGCGAATGCTGGTCCAGTCTTCCTTCAGCAGCTCGTGTTCAAACTTCTTCAGCATCGATTTGGGAGTGCCGACGATGTAGCGTCGACCGCCTTCGCGCAGGAATTCGATGTTGTCTTCCGACACCATGCCGCGATCCATGACCCAGATGCGATCGCTTTTCCCGTAGCGTGCTTCCATCGTTTCGACGATGTGTTCCACGGTAGTAACGTCGGCCGTATTGCCGGCAAACACCTTGTATCCCAGCGGCATTCCGCATCGAGACACCACCAGCCCGATGCAGACCTGCTTGCAGTCGCTGCGGTTATCGCGCGAATAGCCACGCTGAGCCAGCGGATTGCGTTCGGCCTGACCTTCGAAGTAAGTGCTGGTGACGTCATACATCAGCAGGTCGTATTCGAGATCGAACAGATGGCCAAGGCGATTCTTCAGATGCGTTTCCAATGCGTCCTTGTGCGGCAGCAGCTGATCGAGTGTGCGGTACAGCCGATTATCGTTCACACGTTCTTCGCTCACGCCGAGCAGATCGGGCAGCGCCGTTTTCGGATACCATTGTTCGGCCGTGAACAGTTCACTGGCGGGTTCGAGGAGCCGGGCAATGATCAGAATCAGCGAACTCACATCCCAGCCGACCAGTTCGCGACCTTCGGGGATCGCGTTGTTCAGAAATGTGTCGAGCTGCAGCGTGCGAATCAGGTGCAGAGCCATCCACGGTCCGCCGAACTGCCGCAGGTTTTCCACACGAACTCCGGCGGCGTTGACTTCAACCCATCGCGGAGCGACAGCCGTCGCGTCGTCATCAAATTCGAATTGCATCTGTCGACTGAGCGGCTGCGATCGATCGCCCGTTGCCGCCGTAGCATCGGTATCGGCCAGAACTTCCGCCGCCTGCTGCACACCCAGTCGCCCGGCTTCGTCAAGCTTCCCCAGCCACGCGACCACCCGTTGCCGCGGCCCACTGGCCGAGCGATACGATTCGACCAGCGCCCAGTAGGCGTGGCGACGACCGTTTTTGATCCGATGGCATTGGCGAATGAACATGATCGCAAATGCTACCGACGGATCTCCGACCAACCAGATCAGAGGTCGTCACTACATCGTGTTTCAGATTTCAAACGCTGGACTTTCGGAAAATCGATAACAAAAACACGCCGAATAAATTCTCTGCAACCACATTTTGTGCGGCTGCTGGGGAAGTTGGGCTAACGAAGAAGTTGAGAGCGGCGAGTATTCAGCCGTGGCCGAAGCCGTGGCAAAACCTGCGTTCCACATGCGAAACGGAACTTGCTGAGTCGTATCCCCTTCACGTCGTTTGTGAGTGGATCGGGAATTCAACGACAGTGGCTCAAAAGCATTACCTGCAGGTCACCGATGATCACTTCGCAAAGGCGGTGCAGAATCCGGTGCAGCAAATGCACGAAACCCGTCGCGATGACTCGCAACGGGTTCCGGCGGAAGACACGAATGTCAATGAATTGCGGGAGTTTGCAACTCCTTGCTCCCCCTTACGGGGTCTCCCGATGGGCGCTGAGGGACTCGAACCCCCGACCCCCTCGGTGTAAACGAGGTGCTCTAGCCAACTGAGCTAAGCGCCCGGGTCGTTTCACTGGCAGCCGTCTGTGAACAGCGGCTGCCAGTGAGACGCGGAGTATGGCAGGCGGGTTCGGGGGTTTCAAGACTGACGACGACTGAATGAGTCGATTTTTTCGCGGCCGCTGAATCGGGAATTCCCGTTCGGTCGATTCTGCCGCCTGAAACACCTTCCAGTGCCAGGTGGGGCCGTTTTGCACGAGGATTGCTCACCGCGCAAAACGGTTTGGTTTGCACCCAGCCGGTGGCTTGGGTTTACCAGTCGACGTCTGTCCGCGTGTGGATGCGGCTGGCGACTTCTGTGACGTGGGGATTGCTGTGAGTCAGGCGTTGCAGAATCTTTTCCGTCGGCACGCCCTCAATTTCGCAGATCACGGACACGCGATCCGTCGCGATCGCTCGGGTGGCCACACAATCGTCGAAGGTTTCGCGTAGCGTTTTTTCCATATCGCTTTGGTCGATCCCTTCCGGCATCAGCCCCAGCACACGACGTCGGCCGCCCGAACCGCGGAAGCCAGGCCAGGCACTTTGCGGAAAATCTTCCGTATCGCCCAGAGCGTCGGCGGCCTGCCCGTCCTGATCGGACGACGCAATCAGAAATCGAGCCGCCGAGGTGCTCAGCTTTTTGCCCAGGTCATCAGACGTCTGGTCGTTTTTCAGGAACTCACTTAACACGTCGGGAAACGAAGTTCGAACGTGCCGGTCGAAGGCGTCGATGATCGGCTGCGGCACAGAATCCGTCAGCAGCAATGGACCGGCCATGTCGGCAGCAATATTTTCCAGACTGTCCTTGAGTGTCTTCAGCTTAGCCTGGAACGAACTCACAGACTGAGCCACCTTCAAAACGTGGTCGATGAAGCACTGATGGATTGTTTGGTAGGCCAGCAGCACGCAGTATTGTCGGCAAAAGGCGTGAGCAGCCTCGTCCAGAGTTTCGCCATCGTTGGGCTGGATGGGTGAATCGCTGGGAGCCATCGTCGACAGGTCTGTAAACGCAGATTCGATTTCGGCCAACAGAGCTTTGCAGCCCGTAACGGTCGCGTCCAGAGTGTTGACGACGTAGCCCGAAGCGGCGTTCGCGCCTTCCAGACGGTGCGGCGTGTCGAGCAACTTCTGCAGGTGGTCGTGGATCGAAACTTCGCAGCTTTTTGTAATGCTGGTCAGAGACTGTGACAGTTCGGCCACAATTCGATGCAGGGACGGACCATTTTCAGAAATGGACGTGCTACAGCCAAGCAGTTGTGCCATGTGGTTCAACACATCGCCGCGTGGCTGAGTTTCGAAGTTGACTTCGGCCTTCACCTTTATGAACACGTCTTCCGCGTACGCTCCGATTTTGCGACCACATTCGCCTTTCAGGAGGGCTCGCACCTGACGTGGAAGCGTGTTGTCGGTCAGCTTTAGATCGTCCAGCAAAGTGCGTGTATCAGTGAGTTCCGCGGGAAGCTGCCGTTGATTTTCTCCGGAACCCTGTCCCATGTGGCCGCACCAGCGACGCAACATCAACGAACACAGATTCGCTCCCTCCGAAGACGCCGTTTGAAAACATTCGGCATCCTGCGAACTGATACCCAGCATCCGAACGGACAGATGAGAATTCGCATCCACGATTTCTGCTTCTCGCCACGCACGAAAGTCTGCCTGAGCGTCGGTGGCGGCGGCATCGTAAAGATACGTCGCCACCTTGCCGGCTTCGCGGTGGAATTTTCGTCGGCTCAGGCCGTCGCCCAAATGCACGAAGAATGAATGGTCGAACGGCGTCGTTTCTTCTGTTGTTTGGCGAGTGTCAAATCCTCGCGGCGAACCCAGGCCAGGCGTAGACAGGTGAACCAGTTCCTGAAGCGTCGCCACAGTGTTAGCTTCCTGCACGTCAGTAACGTTTCGAGTCGCTCCGGTGCCGTGCAGCAGGATTCCGTGAACTTCGACGTCCTGCATTAGTTCTTTCTTCACGATCGCTTTTACCATTAACCCGATGTCGGCCACGGAACCGCTGCTGGTGCCGCCCGATGTGGCCGCCACCACAAAGACATCAACGCCTTCGTTGCGGCGTCGGGATCGGGCCATCAGGTCCTCAGAATTCTGTTCGTGCGGTGACGCGGCTTCTCGCAGCATTTCTGTGATGTGCCGGCGAACGGTCGCCTGATGATCGCACAACGCCAGGCGTCCGAGCGGTCGGATGCCGTCGACCTGTCCGGACCGAGGAATGTTGAACAGCCAGCGGCGGCTAAGCCATGACAGATCAACACCGCTGGCTGAGCGGTATTCTTTAGACGATCGCAATGGGATGGCGAGTGTTTGTTCTGCGGACAGGCCCGGCTTATCGCCCACAGCTTTCAGCTCAGACAGCGCTTCTCGATCGGTGTCGATTTGAAGGATCGGATAGTCGGCCGCTCGGCTTCCCAATTGTTCGTCAAGTCGGTTGCGTAGCTGCTGCATGACGATTCCGGCCAACCCGCCGACACCGATAAATACGGCGGGGCGAAGTGCTTTGCCGGTCGTTTGTTCGGTAGTGATTGCAATCGGTGTTGATTCTTCGCGAGTCAACGCTTCGTCGTTGATGCAGCCCTGCGTTTTTAACAATGCTGTGCGAGCCAGATCTCCGTTGTCGGCCTGCTGAACAAAGACCTTGTTCGAACTGCGGCCATGCTTACGTTTTGCCAGTTCGTCAACGAACTGCCGGCAGTTGTCGAACCGTGAGTGCATATTTTTCGACAACGCTCGCGCGACAACAGGACGGTCGATTGGCTGCAGGTTGGACACATCCGGCTGACTGCGGAGGTGTTGAGCCGTTAGCTGTGCGGCCGTGCGACCGTTAAACGGCAGGACGCCGGTAAGCATGTATTGGTACACAATTGCCAGGCTGTACTGGTCGGTCGCTCGACCGGGCCGACCTTCGAACAGTTCCGGCGCGGCGAAGGTCGGCGTGAAACCGTTGATGACTGACACGTTGGTCACGTTCAGGTCTTTTGCCAGTCCGAAGTCGCCCACCTTGGCGTGATCACCCTGCAGCAGAATGTTGTCAGGTTTCACGTCCAGGTGCTGAAGGCCATGCTTTTCGGCCATGAAGTCAAGAGCGTCCGCGCTGTCGCGCAGATACCCGAGCAGTTCATCGCGCGGAATGCCGGCGCGGCCTTCGGTTCGACATTCGTCAAACCGTTGCGACAGATTACCGTCGGCGAGCTCCGTCACCACGATCATCCGTGATTCGACGACTTCGATCCGTTCGATACTTAACAGAAACGGATGTCGCAGATCGCGCATGCGTTCCAGTGCTTTGAATTCTGCTTCAGCGTGGCTTCCTGTCCGTTCGCCGTACATGATCTTGACGGCTTTTGGCAAACCGCCTGGACCAATCGCCTTCCAGACTTCTCCGTAACCGCCGGAACCGAGGCGATGAGTGAGGTCGTAGCCAGCCAGCTTGTGGCCGCCCAGGGCTTCCAGTGCGCGAGCGGAATCGTCGGCCTGCAGAAACTCCGTGGGACTCATTCTTTCTTTGATATCAACTTGTTGTGTGTTCATATTTTGTCTCCGCGTTTCGCGTCTCGATCGTGATGTGCCAGCAGATCTTTGGTATCGATTTCGGTAAAGAAGCCACCCGCCACGCGGTCGAAATAGTCGGCTCTCATTTCAAACTGCAAATCGTTATAGGTGCAATAATGCTTCACCTGCAGCAGTAGATCGCGAGCGTGGCAGCGACGCAGCGGTCGTTCAAACGGTCGGTAGTATGTGGCCAGCAAATGGTCGACGGCGTCGGGTTCGTAAAAGCAACCCACCTTGTCCGCCGCGATTTGAAACAGGCTGTGGAATTCGTGGTCGTCAGGATCTTTCAGTTCAATGCGGTAAGGAATGCGCCGCAAGAATGCTTCGTCCACCAGGTCGGCAGGGCTGAGGTTCGTTGAAAAGATGATCAACTGTTCGAAGGGAACCTGCAGTTTCTTTCCTGTCGGCAACGTGAGAAAGTCGTGCTTGTTTTCGAGAGGCACGATCCAGCGGTTCAACAGTTCTTCGGGTGAGATTCGTTGTCGGCCGAAGTCGTCGATCAGCAGGCAGCCACAGTTACTCTTCAACTGAAGCGGCGCTTCGCTGACGTTGGATACGGGATCGTGGCGAATTTCCAGATTGTCCATCGTAAGTTCGCCACCCACCACAACCGTGGGCCGACGGACTCGCACCCATCGTGTGTCGTAGCTGTTTGCGTTGCCGGTCTGATCGGCCACGTGGTGATAGGCCGGGTCGAACAGCGTGATGATTTGACGGCCGTCGATGATGGCATGTGGCAGCCAGATCTCCTGACCAAAACAGCTAGTGATGCGGTTGGCCAGTGTCGACTTGCCGTTCCCGGGAGCTCCATACAAGAACATGCCGCTGCCCGAATTGATTGCCGGGCCAAGCAGGTCCTGTAGTTCACCTTCGATGGAGATATCCTGAAACGCATCGATCAGTTCAGCGCGGCGAATCGGTTCATCGCCGATGGCTTGAGCTTCGACAGAAATGATGTAGTCCATCACGGGCACGGGAGCGGGCCCAACGTACGAGCACTCGTTGTGAAACGTTTGAGCTCGCTTACGACCTTCGTCAGACAGTCCGTAGACGTAGTCATTAAAGCTGCTGGATGCCACGTGAGTCACCAGGCGTCGTGTGCGGAGACGTTCCAGTGTGGCTTCCGCGATTTTGAACGGTAGACACAATTCTGAGGCGACAGTGCGGCCGCTGGTGCTGCCACTGGCCAGCAACAGCTTGGCAACCAGCGCTTCCAGAAACGGTTCGCTCAAACCGAGATCGTGCGCAGACCGTGGATCGGTTGGCCAGAACCGTTCGCCGCTTAGCAGCAGCGACAGTAGTGAAGAATCAGGTGCTGCAGGAGCGATTGTGGACATGACTGGAAAACCCTGGACGACCAGTTGTTCGGAATTGAAAGGTGTGTTCGCTGGTGAGCGAATTCTGTTCTTAATCTATGGTGACAACGTGTTATGCTGAGCTGTGGCTGCGGCGAACCGTTTTCGACAGCAAATCGCTTGCTCCCACGATCCCCACGCGGCTGCGTGTTTAGGTAAACTGTTCGAGGTTCTGTCCCGTCATTCGAATTTTTCTTAGGAACTCGTAAGCCGCTGACTGATTAAGGGCCAGTGCCCGGTTAGTCCGGCGTTGACTACAGCACGAGTTTCTCCGGTGTCGTTTTCTCCTCTGGAATCCATTTCTTGACGGGCTCACCTTTTCCAAACAGGTAGCCCTGAGCCAGTTCGAAGCCGAGTTCCTGGCAAATTTCAGCTTCTTCCCGAGTTTCAATTCCTTCCGCCAGCGGAATGACGTCGAGGTCCTTCACAATGCGGATCAACCCGGCGACCGTCGACCGGCGTGCATCTGTCGCAGTGGACAAGCCCTGCACAAGTTTGACGTCAAACTTCAGAACATCTGGCGGCACTTCGATAAGTTCCGTTAGTCGAGCCTGGCCAGCTCCGAAGTCGTCGTAGGCTAATCCAATGGACAGGTCATTCAGTTCCTGGCGAAGGCACCGAAGGTAGTCGACCGAAGTGACACCCGATTCATGAACCTCAAGCATGATCGACAGATCCGGATAACGTTGCCGTAGGTCTCGCAGCGAGTAGATCAGATCCTGGTCGTTGAGTTCCGCCGGATGCGTGTTCAGATAGAAGTCCATCGACGGATCCAGCACGTTGGTGGCCCGCATCCCTTCCAGCCGACAGATGCGACTGAGGGCTGCTTCGCTTGTTCGCTGAGCCGCAACTTTGAACATCTTGGCTGGCGTTTCGAGCCCGATAAACTGGCTTCGCGACAGCACTTCAAAGCCGACTCTTTCTTCCGACCCCAATCGCACAATCGGCTGAAAATACGGTTCGACGCCCGGACGACTCATCAGCGTGCTGAACTGAACCTGAGCGATCGCTTCGCTGGCGGCGTCGGACGCAACCGTGCGAATTTGAGTCACCGCGCTGTCTTTTTGCACGGTGAACATCACGTTGCCAAAGTGCAGGATGTCGTTGTCACGCAGGGCTTCCACGGTGTACAGACGCCGACCGTTCAGCAGCGTGCCGTTGGTGCTGTCGCGGTCGCGAATGAGCAATTGGTCGCCCGCCACCAGGATTTCGGCGTGGTGTCCGGAAACCGTGCCGTTCGAAATGCTGACGGTGTTTTCCGGGTGACGACCGATCGTGAACGGCTGGCACTGTACGGGCAGTCGCTGAGCCGTTCCGTTTTCGTTGATGTGAGCGTGCAACACCCATAGAACCTCGTCGGCGGGCACGATGTTCTCCATATCTGCAGCTTCCATCTCAGCCGCGAATGCGGCATCAAATTCAGTCAGATGAGGTTGTTTTTCATTGTTCATGACACGAACTCGTTTAAAAGAAACCTGCGTTTAGCGAGCAGGCTGGAGTAACTGTGTTGTCAGATCGGCGCTGGTGCTGTCGGGTTACCGGCAGCTGTGGTTTCCGCAATTGCGGATTCTGCAACTGCGACTTCGTTAGTAATGGCTTCGGTACAGTCGATGGGTTCCGGCGTTGGCTCATTGCCCGTTCCGAATTCCACTCGCCATGCGTTTCGACTCGATTTCTTGGCTTCGTAAAGACAGTTGTCTGCGGCCACGAACAGTTCTTCCGGCAGACTTTCGCTGAATCCGCCGTGACGCACGGCAGCCCCGACACTCGCTTCCACATGGACTCGATCGCCGTCAACGTTCAACGCGATTTCGCCAATGCTGTTCAACAGTCGCGAGACAGGGATTTCGATGTCACCTGGTGCGCAACCCAGACACAAGGCCACAAACTCGTCGCCACCGAATCGAGCGACGACGTCGTACGACCGCATGGCCACTTCCAGTTTGCGTCCCACAAGCGTGAGCAGTTCGTCGCCGACAACGTGACCGTAGGTGTCGTTCACGCTTTTGAAATCGTCCAGGTCGACAACAACCACGCCGATTGACATATTCGAACGTTGAGACCGATCCCACTCTTCACGCAAGCGGCGTTCGTAGGCAAGCCGATTCATCAGACTGGTCAATGGGTCCGACAATGCGGCTGAAAACAACGATTCCATCCGTCGCCAGCTTAAGAACAGATCGCCATTCACAGCCAGGCCGAACAGCGTGTCGCCTTCACGAATCGCCGAGCATTGCAGCTCATCTCGCTCAAGCGTTGGGTTCTCGACGCTGACGTCGGTCAGCGAAAGATTCGACATTGCTCCGATCGGCATGGCGACCCAGCGAGATCGTTCAAACGGATTGCTGGCCAACAACCGTCGATTGATTTCTCGCGTAGGAACGATGCCGATCAGCCGATCGTTGTCGTCCGACACCAGTACGTATTCGTGGTTTCCGGGCGGCGGTAAATCGCGCAACAAAGTTTCTCGATGCACCATCAGCGGTGCGTCGCGGCTGGCGCGTGAAGAAACCCGAATCGTGGCGTCGGCGGATCTTAAATTGTTAGGTGTGTTCATGATCACGTTGGTTCAGCCCGCGGTCTCGTGATGTGAAGTCAGATGCTCTAGGTGGATGTTGCGCAAGCCGGATTTGTGAACGCTTACCCGACTACGCCTAGTTGCAGGCTAGCTCGGGTTTGAGGTGACGTTGCCAAAAATGCACATTTGCACGGTGTCAAAGCCAAACGATTGCGCCGGCTTCACCGATTACTCCCGCAAAAACAGTCGGTATGCACCGACGGGCGGTTGGCGTGGTGGGCGGTTGAGCTGGACGAGGGTTGAAACGCCGGCGGTGCTTTCGATGTGCAGCGGCGCGCGTGGTCGGCCAGCAGCCGGGGGTGTGGCAAGGAGAAACTCATACCGGGATGCGAGCCATTCACCCCGAGTGAAAGCTGGTTTGGGGCGTATAGATACACGGGGCCAGGGCTGATTTGCCAGGGGGGACTCACGGGCGTCGCCGCCCCGAGCCCTGGGCTGGGGCGTTGGGGGTGTTTGCAGTGGTGTAGGCGCGGTGTCGGCGGCTACCGACTGGCGAACCGTTTCGTTGTGCGGAAGTGGTCGTTTTTGCTGATCGCCAACCGAACCCTCGGCCTTAGTCCGTGTCTTTTCAGCATTCGCCGAAATTCGCTTTTGCCGTGGAAAATCCCTACGGGCGAGCCACTTTGGCATTGATCCTGGCGACGCGTGACTGGGCGTCTTGCGGCGGCAAACGGTGGCAACTTCTTTATGCAGTCTGTAGTGTAGTGGTGCTGCACGTCGGTTTGTGAAGCCGGAAGCGGGGGTTCAATTCCCCTCAGACTGCCTTTTGTCAAACCGTCGATGTTGTTCGCCAATCTGAATTGGGTTGAAGGTGATTCAACCGTAGACGAAAGGGAACGAATCCGTGGTGACTGCTGTTCTACAACGACCCACTTTGGTCCTCAATCGCAACTGGCAGCCGGTCGGCGTGGCCACTGTTTCGCGATCTCTGGTCAAGGTCTGGAACGAAACGGCTCGCATTGTCGACCCGGCTGACTTTCAGCAATATAGCTGGGACGATTGGGCTTTACTGGAACCCGACGACGACGAAGCCAGCATTCAAACGCAATGGCTGCGGCTGAAAGTCCCGGAAGTCGTCGCGTTGACGCGGTACGATCGGATGCCCAACAACGTCGTCGCGTTCAGCCGTCGTAACGTTTTCAAGCGTGACAATTTCACGTGCCAGTATTGTCGTTGCCGACCAGGCAGCGAAGAACTAACGATTGACCACGTGCTTCCGCGAGCTCAGGGCGGCACATCGTCCTGGTCGAATTGCGTGTTGGCCTGTGTGGAATGTAATCATCGCAAGGCCAACCGAACTCCGGAACGAGCCGGGATGCCGTTGCTTAAAAAGCCGACTCGACCATTGTGGAATCCATCGTATGCCCGCCAGGGAGTGCGACTGGAAAGCTGGTCGAAATTCGTAAGCGATGCCTACTGGAACATCGATCTGGAAGATTAATCCGCGTCAATTCGGCACATCGTCGAGATTGACGATATCAACAACGAAGTCCTTCTGTGCTGTTGGGTCAGGGCCAGCGCATACTAAGTTGTTTTGCCGGTAAGGATTTGCATCAAATAGTCAATGTTCCATCCGGCCATTCTTCTTTTCATGACGTTGCTTTGTTTGCCAGGATGTTTCTTGATGAGGCTGAGTGTGAGTCGTCTGAGCCATGACAAATTGTTCGCGAAGATTCGGTTTCGGACTCGACTCTCATCCTCGCGGTAGGTCATGTCGAGACTCCAGTGCAGCGTGTTTTCTATGGCCCAGTGACCACGAACCGTTGTTGCGAACAGCTCGCCTTTGCGACGCAGACTGCTGATGTAGTAGCGAACGTCAGAATGATGAATGCCGTCCTGCTCGTACATTCGGATCGCCGTTCCGATGGTCTTGAGTCCGGCCCATTTGTGGCCCACGTCAAAATCGACAGGCACGGTCGCCTGATAGTAGATTCTCTGTTCCTGCCGACCGTGTCCCTTCTCTGTTTCTTCATAGCGACTGACGGGACAGCGAGCGAAGTCATCCTCCAGGTGATCGAGAAAAAACTTCTGCACGACCTCATAGAGTTTCGGTTGGTTGCCTTTCAGGGCTAACACATAGTCTGCATTGCCAGACACGATCTGCTGCGCAATGTTTTTTTGACAACCCGCTGCGTCAATCGTAATGATCGCCTCATCGATATTGATTTCGTTCAGTAATTTCGGGATCGCGGTGATCTCGTTCGACTTCTCTTCCGTCGCCACCTGTCCCAGAGAAATCCCCTGATCAGAAGCCCACGCACTCACGATGAACAACGCACCCAGCCCATTCTTTTTGTCATGTGATCGACGGAGTGCTTTGCCATCAATCGCAATCTGTTTTCTGTAGCCTTCTTTCTGTTCGTCGGAAAGTCCTTCCAGCGATTCAATCCATTGCACGAAGCACGCTTGAAAGTCGTTCGGCTTCAGGAGAGAAAGGACGCGCCGGTACGTATCTTTTTTCGGAATGCCATGCGGAAGTGCCAGGTGTTTCTGCAGGCCATCGGCATTCAGTCGCGCCCATTCCGCAATCGCACTGGGGCCGTCGGCGTTGGCCAGCACTCCGCAAATGGCGATCACAATCACATCACCAAGCAGATGCAGACGATTGATGTTGGAACGCGGGTCTTTCAATTGATCAAAGTAATGAACAATGTTTCCTGTCAGCTCCTGGGTGACCGCCAGTTCAACTGTCGACATCTCTTGTCCTCTCCTCGTGAAGTCCGATGTTACGACACGAAAAGACTAACCAATACTCACTTGTCGCGCCAGCCTAAATTGCCCAAAGTGCGCGCTGGCCCTGGCTGTTGGGTGCAGAGGGACTTTTTCGTTTGGTGGTAGAGAACCTTTACATTCGCCTGCAGATTTGTTGATAATGGCGGTCTCACCGGATGACATCCCACCAACTGCTTCGCATTTCTATGTACTTTACTCTGCGACAACTGACCCTCATTGCATGCGCCGTTTCGTTTTGCGCAGCGGCAATCGCAGAGGATACAGCGATGTCGCCGGAACAGGCGACGTTCTTTGAAAACAAGATCCGTCCGGTTCTGGTGCAGAAGTGTTATGCGTGCCATTCAGCCGACGCCAAAGAAATCGGCGGCAAGTTGCTGCTGGATTCTGCGCACGGTATCCGCAAAGGCGGCGAAGCGGGAGCGGCCATTGTGCCGGGCAAACCGGCCGAAAGTCTGTTATTGCAGGCGATGAAGTATGACGAACTGCAAATGCCGCCCGACGAACAACTGTCGGAAGCCATCGTCAACGATTTCGCGAAGTGGATTCAACTGGGAGCTGCCGATCCTCGCACCTCCGATGCTGCCGCGAAACAGCAGACCGAATACGATGCAGCCGCGTTATGGTCGTACTCACCGCCAGAAGATCCCGCCATTCCCCTGGTGAAGACTTCTGAATGGTTGTACGATCCGATGGACAGCTTTGTTATCGCAAAGCTTGAGGCCGCTCAATTGAAGCCGACTCACAATGCGTCGCCTCAGGCATTGGTGCGGCGGCTGTACTTCGACCTCAACGGCCTTCCACCGTCATTCGCTGACGTGACTGCATTTGTGGCCGACTTCGAAGCCAACGGCCAGGCGGCAGTGGAACGATTGGTGGACGATCTGTTGGCGCGGCCTCAGTTTGGCGAACGCTGGGGACGCCACTGGCTGGATGTCGCTCGCTTTGCAGAATGCAACGGCAATGACGGGCTGAGCCGCAACCCCACATTCCCTCATGCATGGCGCTACCGGGACTACGTGATCGCCGCGTTCAATGCCGACACGCCGTATGATCGATTCCTGACCGAACAAATCGCAGGCGATCTGCTACCGACGGAATCGGCGGCGGAACGAGACCGCAATCTGATCGCGACCGGTTTTCTGGCGATGGCTGCCAAGCCCGCGAAAGCGATGAATAACGACTTCGCGATGGACGTCATCGCCGATCAAATTGACGTGATCGGGACCGGAATTATGGGCATCAGCGTCGCGTGTGCTCGCTGCCACGACCATAAGTTTGACCCGATTCCGACCCGAGACTACTACGCCTTGGCGGGCATCTTTACCAGCAGCGAAACAATGTGGGGCCTCGCCGCCAACGAAGGGCTGACCGCTCCCAAAACTGACCTGCACGTGCTGAAAGCCGCCAAACCCAATCCACCGCCATCAGACTTCAAGGAAACCGTTTTCGTTCTGGAATCGAACACCGGTAAACCCAAGGCGATCCCGAAACCGCCGTGGCCGGTCGGCACTCCCCTGGCGATGGGTGTTCGCGACAGGAAGAAACCAGCCGACTGCAAAATCAACATCAAAGGGAATTCCAAGAAACTCGGTGAACCTGTCCCTCGCGGATTTCTGACAGCCTGCAAGTTGCCTGATAACGCGACACCTTCGGTAAATGCTGAACAGAGCGGACGCCTGGAACTCGCGAAGTGGCTGACTCGCGACGACCATCCTCAAACCGCGCGAGTCATGGTGAACCGAATTTGGCAGCATCTGTTTGGAGCCGGGATCGTCCGCACGCCCAACGACTTCGGCGCGTACGGCGAACGGGCCACGCATCCTGAACTGCTTGATCATCTGGCGATTCGATTCGTGCGCGAACAGTGGTCGATTAAGCGGATGATCAGGTCGATCGTACTAAGTCACACTTATCAGCTTAGCAGCGACGTTGACGACACTCTGCTGCAAAGCGACGCGGGCAACCACTTACTGACTCATCATCAACGCCGTCGGCTGGATGCCGAAGCCTTGCGAGACAGCATGCTTGCGGCCAGCGGCCTGTTGGATCTGCGGCCGGGCGAAGGATCGCTGGTGCAACATCGTGACATCCTGGTTAACCTGGCCGGCAACCTGCATCGGCCGAGTCGCCATCGGAGCGTGTATCTGTGCTATCTCCGCAGTGCGCCGCCGCCCGAACTGGCTGCCTTCGATCTGCCGGACTTCACGTCTGTTGTTGGTCAGCGAGATGTCAGTACCGTGCCCGGCCAGGCGTTGCATTTGTTTAACAGCCCGTTCGTGATCCGGCAGGCTGAAGCGTTAGCGCAAAGTCTGTTGCAGAACGCTGAGCAGGACATGCAGCGGCTGCAACTCGCATGGCAGCGAGTGTACCAGAGATTTCCAACGGACGATGAAGTTCAGCAGGCGACCGAGTTTCTTGTTGATGCGGAATACGATCTGAAGAAGAAAGAACTGGCGTGGACGAGTCTATGTCAGGCGCTGCTGGCGACGAATGAGTTTCGATATGTCGATTGATGGGAAGCGAATTGGCCGATGAACTACTCACGACGAACCATGCTGCAATCCGCGTCCTGTGGATTCGGGTACCTCGCATTGCAAGGCCTGTGTGCTCAAACGTCGCACGCGGAATCGGCGGCCAATTCGCCAGATGCCGAATTGAAACGCGGGCTCGCCCAGCAGGCACCTTCACTGAAAGCGACTGCCAAACGAGTCATCTTTCTGTGCATGAGCGGCGGCCCGGCTCAACTAGACACCTTCGACTACAAGCCTCAGGTTGGCAAGAAAAAGCATCCCGGTTCTGTGTTTCGTTTTCGTCGACACGGCGACTGCGGAATGCCGATTTCTGAACTGCTGCCCGAAACCGCGCGGCACGCAGACAAGCTGTGCGTGGTCAACGGAATGCACGCCGACACGGGCATTCACGCGCAATCGTTTTTGCAGCTGCACACAGGAGAACGCCTGCGGAAGCGGCCCAGCCTGGGGGCCTGGATCAACTATGGTCTGGGCACGGAAAACCAGAACCTGCCCGGCTTCATCAGTTTGAACACGTCGAAGAGTTCGATCTATTCCAGTGCCTTTCTGCCTTCGATCTACAACGGCACGCCGATTGGTGTAAACGGCGAAAACATGTCCGCCGCCACGATCAACAACGTGGCGAGCAACCACTTGCCGGGTTCGTCCAAACGCCGACAACTGGATTTTGTGCAGTCGATGAACCGTCGGCATTTGGATCGTCGACCGGGCGATGACAAGCTGGAAAGTGTCATCCAGTCCATGGAATTGGGTTACCGTATGCAGGCGTCCGCGCCGGACCTGCTGGATCTGTCGGGCGAGACTCAGGCGACACTGGACGCTTATCGAGTCGGCAAAAAGCTATCGATCGGTACGTGCCGTCCCACCGATTTCGGACGGCAATGTCTGCTGGCTCGACGGTTTGCAGAAGCAGGCGTGCGGTTTATCGAAGTGAACCACGGCGGCTGGGACCAACACAAGAATCACCGACGCGATTTAGCGGCCAACTGCGAAACCATCGACGCTCCAATCGCTGCGCTGCTGGAAGATTTGCAGCAACGCGGTTTGCTGGAAGACACGCTGCTTGTCTGGGGCGGCGAGTTCGGCCGGCCGGGCCTCACGCCCGATGACGGCAAAGACGAAACGGGACACAACGCCAACGGTTTTACGTTCTGGCTGGCCGGCGGCGGTATGAAACGTGGCCACGTGCATGGTCGCACGGACGAACTGGGCCGCCGCGCAGTCGATGGGAAAGTGCACTTTCGCGATCTGCACGCCACCATTCTGCATGCGTTAGGCCTTCCTGCAAACGATCTCACATTCTGGCATCAGGGCCGCGACCATCGCCTGACGGGCCCGGACGGTGGCCAGGTTGTGAAAGGTTTGTTTGTTTAGTTTGGCATCGCCGCTATGCAGACTTCAACAATCGAAAACTGCCTGCTGGGCACTGCGGTCGGCGACGCAGTGGGCCTTCCATATGAAGGGCTGTCGGCCGAACGAGCGGCGAAGCTGATTGGCTATCCAGACCGGTTTCACTTTTGTCTTGGCAAGGGAATGGTGTCAGACGACACCGAACACGCCTGCCTTGTGGCTCAATCCCTGATCGCGTCGGCCACTGACGAAGTCATGTTCGAACGTGAACTGGCAAAGCGAATGCGGCGCTGGTTTCTAACCGGGCCCGCAGGACTGGGGCGAGCCACTTTGCGAGCCTGCCTGAAACTGTGCGCTGGCTTTGGCGCGCGCCGCAGTGGCGTGTTTTCCGCCGGCAATGGGCCCGCGATGCGAGCGGCCATCATCGGTGCGGCCGTTGACAACGCGGACACGGCTCTACGACTTAACCGGATTTCCGCACGCATTACACATACCGATCCCAAAGCCGAACACGGCGCCGCGGTGGTGCTGCTGGCCGCATGGGGCGCGGCTCGGCAACAGTTTGCAACGGCCCATGAATTTTTTCGCCTGGTGGACGCGAAGCTGGACGGCGAACATGCGTTGGACGTGCTGACGGCCATTCGCGATGTGGAATGCAGCCTCGCTGACAGTGAATCAACTCTGGATTTCGCATCAAAGCTGTGCGGTGCTCGCGGCGTCACCGGATACATCCTTCATACCGTGCCCGTTTGTATCCACGGATGGCTGAGTCACCGTGGCAACGCCGCCGAGATGGTCCGAACCCTGATTTTGTGCGGCGGCGATGCAGACACCACGGCCGCAATTGCCGGTGGCATCATAGGCTGCGAATCGGCTATCGACGCAGACCTCGTCGCTGGCATTCGAGACACGCCATGCTCCCCTCGCTGGATGACAAGACTCAGCAAACAACTCGCGCGAGTATCAGAAACCGGTATACCGGAAACCCCACTGCAGACATCGTTTCTAATGCAGGGGACTCGCAATCTGTTGTTTCTTGCTGTCGTCCTGAAGCACGGATTCCGTCGCCTGCTGCCGCCGTATTAAGCTGCCTTCTGCGAGCTGCGGACTGTGTCACGCTGTCCGGCAGTGCGCGTTGCAAGTGCCAGGATTGACGTGCGCAGAACGGCATTCCATACTTGACGCCGTTCACAGTTTGAGCAGACGGCTGCCCGGTTCGATGTGCAGCGAACGGCCAGAGGGACACGTGCAGAACATCTCTACAGATGTGTGATTTACAATGAAGGTACTTATTGCGGAAGACAGCAGGACTGTCCGAGTTCTGTTGGAGGGCCAACTGAAGTCGTGGGGATACGATCCGGTGTCTGCCGCCAACGGGAAAGAAGCGCTCGAAATCCTAAACAGTGACGACGCGCCGCGGCTGGCTATTCTGGATTGGCAAATGCCGGAAGCGGATGGCGTTGAAGTGTGTCGGCGGATTAAGGAAGACCTGAGCCGCGACTTCACCTATATCATTATCCTCAGCGCTCGCGACGGAGAAGACGACATGGTGGCCGGGTTGAGTGCCGGCGCGGATGACTACCTTCCGAAGTCGACGAACCCCATCATCCTGAAATCGCGTCTGACCGCAGCCGCTCGCATTCTGGAACGCGTCCCTCCCAAAGGCTGGACGAAGCCGACCATCGACGGCTACACCGTTGAAAACCTACTCGGCAAAGGAGCCTACGCCACCGTTTGGAAGGCGATTCAGAATGCCACCGGGCAGCAGGTCGCATTAAAAATTCTGAGAATGGACCTGTCGACCGACGGCATCTTCAGCCGGTTTGCTCGCGAGATCAAGCTGATGGAGAAACTGTGTCACCCCAACATCGCTCAGATCTACGACAGCAAAATTGACCGCACCATCGGCTACTGCGCGATGGAATTAATTGATGGCGTGCCTCTACAACGGTACATGAAAGATCACACGGTCAAAAAGCCGCAAATGTTCGACATCGTGTATCAGCTTTGCAAAGGCTTGGAACACGCTCACCAAAACGGAATCATCCATCGCGATGTGAAGCCGTCTAACATCATGATGACCAGCGAAGGCAAACCGAAGTTGGTCGACTTCGGACTTGGCCGCAACATGTTCCGGCCGGATTCGGAACGAGAAAACTCGCAGACGATGGAAGGCTATGTCGTCGGCACGCCAATGTATATGGCCCCCGAACAGGCTCGGGGTGAGAACGATCGGCTCGACGGCCGTGCAGACATCTACTCGCTGGGAACCATCCTGTATATCACGCTGGTGCGTCGGCATCCGTATGACATCAGCCGCGAATGCCGATCAGACGCGATCAAAGAGGTAGCTCACGGCGTGGCGCGGCGACCCAGCGAATTCAAGCCCGACTTCGATCCGGAGCTGGAACGGATCCTGATGAAGTCGCTCGCCCACGCGCCAGATGACCGCTATCAATCAGCTCGCGAAATGGGAACCGCACTGAAGCAGTACGCCGACGCAAACTTTTGACGGGCTGACTGTCCGCCAGACGTCGGGAGCCAGCCCTTGCCTCGACCTGCGTTGACACCGTACGATTCCTGCGGCCCAACTTTTTTTACTGCCGCGGAATTGTGTCAGCTCACGCAGCAGTTGTCGGGCTAACTTGTTTGCTCGCCCCGTCGGAGTGTCGTTGTGGCTTCTATTGACCCAACAACTCAGGAACTGGAGATCATCGGATCAGAATCCGATTGCTCCTACCTGCCCGGCCGCGCGTCGCGAATGCAGTACCGGCTGGCTATGTCGCTGACAGAAGAACGTTATCTGCAAATGCTGGAACGCGGCTGGCGACGATTCGGGCGCACGCTGTTTCGTCCGGTGTGTGCCAATTGCTGTGAATGCCAAAGCCTGCGAGTGGACATCAATAAGTTTCAGCCGTCGAAAAGTCAGCGGCGAGCTCGAAATCGGAACAGCGATGTCGTCTTAACCGTGCAGCCGCTGACCATCACGTCCGAACACCTCGATTTGTATAACGCCTACCATCTCGACATGCATCAGCGGCGGCAGTGGCCGTTTCGACGGATCACCGAAGACGATTACTACGAATCGTTTGTCGACGGCGACTTTGCGTTTTCCCGCGAATTTCAGTACCGACTGAATGGCAAGCTGGTAGCGCTGGGCATTGTCGACGCTCCGGGCGATGTGATGTCCAGTATTTACTTTGTTCACGATCCCGAACTGCGGGAGCGAGGCTTCGGCACGATGTCTGTGCTGCGTGAGCTGGACTACGGCCGGCAGTTCGAACGCCGCTGGCTGTATATGGGCTATTACATCCGGGATTGCGGTTCGATGAACTACAAAAACCGCTTCCGGCCTCACCAAATCCTGGCCGAATACTGCGAAGACGACGATCCCGCAGTCTGGATGGATGCATAAAAAAACTCGACACGGGCGAGAGCCGGTGTCGAGTTCGTGAGTGTGCTGAAATTAGTTGGGAACCCCCAAACTGAGAGCGTCCCGTGTGCCGTTGCGTTGTTTGCCAGTACCTTAGCGGCAGCAGCGAGAACGTTTGCAGCGAGGCTGTTTGCAACGCACTTTCTTGTACTTAACTTTGCAACATTTAACCTTACAGCACTTTGGTGCTGGAGCACAGCAAGTCTGTACTGGGGCACAGCAGGTTGGCGCTGGAGCTGGAGCACAGCAAGTTGGTGCTGGTGCTGGTGCACAGCAGGTTGGTGCTGGAGCACAGCTAGAGCTGCAACCGCCGCAAGAAGAACCGCAAGATGAAGTTCCGCAGCTTGAGCCGCAAGAAGTAAAGCTGTGGTGTGAACCGCAGCTGCCGCAGGATGAACTGTCGCATCCGCCGCATGAGCTGACGGCACAGCCGCCATGACAGCCAGCTTCAGCGTCTGCTGGAGCCATAAATCCGACAAGCCCAAGGCTCATCATAATCGTTAGAAGTTGTTTCATAATCTCTCTTCTCCGTGATTCAATAGGGGTTTCGTTGAATTTGATCTACTAGGTGATCTCAGCACTCTGCGGAAGGTAGGTGGCGCTTTTCAGATAATCAACCGTCTCAGCACAGGCTTCCTATCTTTTTCAAGTTTCGTAACCGGAAAACCACCGTATTTTCGCCCTGCATGCCTAAACCCAGCCCTCAATGACGGCCCGGATAGCACTCTTCAGCCTCCGACACTGCGGAAACGCACCAAATTCGCCCGCAATACGGTAAAAATGCACTGGTGGGCGGTTCACTCAGGGCCTGCTGCGAGGGACTAAGACTTCGTAATCGAGTCAGCGATTAGCCAGGCTGCGGCGCTCGCCCCTGCTCCTCGGCAGATCGCAGTGCAACACGACCGAAGCTGGCGTACGGCTCGAGGTGCTGGCTTAGTGAACGCTGGAATCGCCCAGCCTGGCGACAGTTGGTGGCTGGCTGCCTTTTCACGACCGGCGAGTGCCGGCAGCTGTCCCGGACAGCAAACCTGTATGGCAACAGCCTGCGAATCCTGCGGAGCTTTTCGAGCGACATGGCGTCTGGGTTCGCAACCGGCGCTGTGTGCAGACGGCTGTCTAGGCAACAACAGACCGAAACGCCCGCCGCCTCGACCTTCTACGAAATCGCTCCTCAACCAAACAAGAGCACCGCTCCTTTGAGTGTGGCCGGGGTTTGACTGAGCGAAGCGAAGGAAACCCGGGGTTTCATTCGTTCCTCGTTCCAACCCCGGCCGCGCACGTTGCCGCAAATTTCACAGCTCCCAATCCCGCAAGGATCTATTGAGTGCAGAGTTTGCGGCGTTAGCCGTTTGGTGTTCGGCGTGGAGAAGCTCGGCCAGCAGGTACGCGGGACGCGGGCCACGAGGAGGACGGCAGCGCACAAAAAAAACGGCTGAGTCGCCCGATGTGGGGGACTCAGCCGTTGAACTCACACTTTAACGTTGCAGCCCAGAACGGCTGTCGTGTTTTTTCGCGTCATGCCGCTCAGGTGTCCAGCGACGCGACTTCAAGACCTTGCTGGCCTGCCGCTGCTGGAATTGCCTCGCGAGTTACAGCGGCATCGCTTTCGGCTCCGGCGTGCGGCCGCCTTCTTTCTCAGGGCCAAAGTCACACAGTTCTTCGCGAACAATGTTCATCGACTTCGGCGCTTCGATTCCGATCCGAACTGAATTCGGACCTATGCGAACAACCGTAATGGCGACGTCATCACCGATCAGAATTCGTTCGCCCGATTTTCGTGATAGTACCAGCATTGTTACCTACTCCGTTTACTCCGTGGTATCAGAACTTCCATGTACCCGACACAAGAAAACTGACACAGCGCCAGCCTTGCGGCAGTTTCTGCCGACCCGCATCGCAACCCGCAGCGAATTGCTGCCATCACCTTGATGTCGACATCAGAATGATACAACCTGCAAGGTTGTTGCCAAGAGCAATTCCCCCAAAATCGGCACTGCCCACATTTTAGGCACCGTCAAATTGCCCACAAAACAGGCACTGTTGTGGTGGCCGTCAAATTGGCAGTCGCGAACTTGATTTCTGGATGCGCGTGTGGTCTGCTCTGCACATTCAAAAAACGCCCCCAAATACACAGGAGAACAGATCACATGACGCGAATCGGAATCGTGGGACTCGGCTTTATGGGCTACACGCACTTTGAAGGCGCACGGGACATTTCCGGCGGCAAAGTGACGGCCTTCGCGACTCGCAACACGGCCAAGCTGTCCGGGGACTGGACCAGCATTCAGGGCAATTTTGGCCCGCCCGGTGGGCAGGTCGATGTGTCAGATCTGAAGTGCTATTCCGACTACAAAGAGCTGCTGGCGGATCCGGACATTGACCTGGTCGACGTCTGCCTTCCCACCGACAAGCATTTCGACGTTGTCATGGAATCACTTGCGGCCGGAAAACCGACGCTCGTGGAAAAGCCAATTTCAGTCGATCCCGAACAGGCGAAGCAAATGGTTGCGGCAGCGGACAAGGCTGGTGTCCCTCTGTTAGTCGCTCACGTACTGCCCTTTTTCCCTGAATTCAGCTTCGCGGCCAAAGCGATCCAATCGAAAGAATTCGGCAAGCTGAAGGCCGGCCATTTTAAGCGAGTGATCTGTCCGCCGGACTGGTCGAACGATATGTCCGATTTCCGCAAACTGGGTGGCTGGGGCATCGATCTGCATATCCACGACAACCATTTTATCGCTCACGCCTGCGGCAAGCCGGATGCCGTCTTTTCGACGGGGCTGCTGCAGGACGGGTTCGTCAACCACGTGCACACTTCTTATGTCTACGGTTCTGATGGCCCGGCGATTTCGGCGGTTAGCGGCGGCATTGCGGCGAAGGGCCTGGCCTTCGGGCACGGGTTTGAGCTGTATTTCGAAGATGCCACGCTGCTGTTCGATGCCGGCACCTACGGCGGCGAATGGGTGGTGAATCGTCCGTTGAGTCTGGTTGCCAGCGATGGTTCGGTCACAGCCGTGGATTTGCCGGAAGGCGACAAATGGTGCGCCGCTTTCACTCAGGAACTGCAAGTGGCCGTGAATCACCTGCAGGGCCAACCGGCTGGACCGCTTTCAAGCAACCTGGCCCTGGACGCGCTCAACATCTGCTACGCCGAAGCGAAAAGCATTCAGGACGGAACTATCGTCCCTGTTTAGCCGCGTGCCGCTGACGAAACCGGCAGCACAAAATTCCACGCCTTGCCATTCACAAAACAGGAGAACAAAGAGAACCGAAATGGCGGGCGTCTGCTGCCGTTCGCGATATCTTTGCAGAATCTGAAATTTTTTGCGGTGACCGTATTTTCTGTGAAACTAACGTTTCATTTGCCCGCTGACGGACAATAGTTCAGCCGGGCCAGATTTTCCGGCGATGTCGCGAAAAGCAGTACGAGGAATGCGGAGATCGAAATGGGCAAATGTGGCACAACAATCGATGCGGCTCAGGAAACGGTCGTTCTGGCAATTGATTTCGGCGAAAAGACGATCGCCGATTCTCCGGAACTGATCGAAAAGATTCTAAAGAGCCCCAAAGTCAGCAAGGCGGTTGAAGACGCTTTGATGGCAGAAGCCAAACGGCTGATGAAAAAGCAGCAGGGCGGCAAAGCAATTACCAACGAAGACGGCACCAAATTTCTGGGCGCCGTCGGTAAAAAAGCCGCAGGCGCCGCCGAAGCCATTGCGAAAAAAGAAATCACCGCGTCGAAGGAATTTGGCGAGGTCAAAAGGAGCCTGCAGCAACTCGAGTGCGCGTTTCGTGACTCGCCCGTCGGCATCTTTTTAAACGAAAAGAAGACGGGGCTGATCATCGTCGGCTCAGTGCTGGCGCTGGGCGGCGTGACGGCGATGTACGTCAGCAAGTCGGGCGACTGGCCGGCCGCTCAAATGACCAAGCTGGCCAACAAGGTGGTCCGCTTTAAAGTGCTGGGCAATGTGGAAATCGGCGTCAAAGACATCGAGTTCCAACCGTCGACGCGCACGGTCAAAGCTACGACGTTTGCTTCCGCCAAATGGAAGGCGGTTTCAACAAAAGTCAGCTTCCACGCGGGCTTCAAAGATGACCGCTTCGCCAGCACAAATGCCAAGGGCGAAATTGTGGTCAACGCTGGCAAAGGCGTGAAGCTGACTGGCAAGGGTGGCGTCGGCTACAGCATCAACCCGGATGCACCTGCCGGAAGTAACGACGTGACCTACGATATCAAAATGGGAATCGCGTACGGCACAAACATGGGTGGCTCATCGTTGAGCGTAAACCTGGCGGCGTATGCCGTCCAGGAAGCCATGCAGCGAAAACAGGGCGGAACGCTGGGCGCATCCTACAAGTTCACAGACCTTCGGAAGGGATCCATGTCCGTCGACCTGAACGCGGGCCTTGGCCGAGTACAAAAAATGCAACCCATCGGTCCACCGACAAACGAAGTGGCCGGCCAGGTGAATCTGGGGCTTACGATTAAGTTTCCGTAGAGAACATGAGCGGACGGCAAACCGACTACCCGCCTGAGGTCCGGAACGTTTGGTAGCCACCCGGTCGACGGTGCGCAACCTTTCGCGAAGTGCGCGGAATGCGCCGGTCGACTTCCACCGTCAGTTAAGTTTTTGGCCAGCCTGCTTTTTTCTGGCCTGCGGTTCCTTGTAAATCACGATCTCGGCATCGTTCTGCTGACGAGCTCCGATATTGCTGCGACCGAGCATAACGTAAATCTTCAGCATTGTCTGCAGCTCGGCCACACGTTTGGGCTGCAGCTTTGCCAGATTGTTTCGTTCGCCGATGTCGGCTGACATGTCAATCAGCTGCACCAGCGGTTGGTTGTCGGCTCGGCGTTTAGCCCACTTGGCTGCCGACGGTTTGGGGGCCGTCCAGCCGCCGGAATCCGGGCAGAGCGACAGCTTCCAGTTGTTGTGGCGGATGGAAAAATATCCGGCAACGGAATGATGGATCACAGTCGTCCGCGCATGGTGGTCGGTTTCACGTTTCAACGCTGGAAGAAAACTGAGACTGTCTTCGGCCGAGTTTTCAGGCAGCTTGACGTTCAGCACATCAGCGACTGTAGCAATCGCATCCGTCAAGCACACCAATCCTTCGCACTCCGATCCCGCCTGCACCACCTTCGGCCACGACACCAAAAACGGAACCCGATGCCCGCCGTCCCAGATATCGGCCTTTGAACCTCGCAGGTCTCCGCTGGGAAAATGCCCTTTCGCCTGCAGTTGTTCCATCTTAGACGTCGGCGCAGACGTGCCGTTGTCGGAACTGCAGATGATCAGCGTGTTGTCCAACTGCTTGTTGCGTTTGAGTGCTGCCACGACCTGGCCAAAACTGTCGTCGGTCTGCATGACGAAATCGGCATGAGCGTTCAGGCCGCTGCGGCCCTGCCATTCCGGTGACGGAACCACAGGGCTATGCGGAGAACTCCACGGTACATACAGAAAAAACGGGGCGTCGTTTTTGGCTCGCGAATCAATGTACGTCACCGCTGCTTCCGTCAGACGGGGCAGCATGTCGACGGGTTTAATCGTTGCCATGACTTCGTTGTTATCGATCCATGTTTCAATCTGGCGAGCGTGGTGGAAGCCATGGAATTCGTCGAAGCCGCCTCGATCAATCGGCCCGTGAGTCACCACGCTTCCCACGGGCACTTTGCCGGGAATGTGCTTGCCGTCGAAAAGCATTCCCAGGTGCCACTTGCCGACGATGGCCGTGTGGTAGCCCTGCTGCTTTAGCAGTTTCGCCAGCGTCAAGCGATCGTCAGCAATCAATGATTCGCCGCCGGTGAGGACCCCGGATTGCAAGCGTGTGCGCCAGGCGTAGCGGCCGGTCATCAGTCCATAACGAGTCGGCGTGCAGACGGACGAGCCGCTATGAGCGTCTGTGAAGATCATGCCCGACGCTGCAATGGCATCAAGTTGCGGTGTCGGGATGCGGCCGCGCTTTGGATTCAGACACTGCAGTTCTCCATATCCCATGTCGTCCGCCAACATGACCACAATGTTGGGTGGGCCAGCTTGAGGGCCTTCCGCTGCGGCTTTATTCGGCATTCCGAAGGTCAGGGCCGCGAACAATTGAACAACGCAACGTGGTGGAAATTTCACAGTCCGCATGAAACCGCTTTCTGTTGACAGTGCGTTCTTGATTGAAGTGCCGTCGATTCGGCTTGCCGCATGCACGCGACAGCAATGCTGATCAAGTGTTGTACAACTGATTGGCATCCTGTTCGAGCAACATCATTTCGCAGCGCGAGGTGCATGGTGCCGACCGGATTTGAAAACGTTGGCCTGGCGTTTCCACCGACGAGTAGGACGTGTTCCGAAAATGATGATTATGCAACTGCGGAGATCCCCCCATAGTTAGCGGAATGAGCCGCAAGCCGTTGGTTTTAACCTATGTTTCCGTATGCCAACACATCGTGATATTCCATTCGCGATCACTGAACCAACCACCGCAGACCCCCGGCCCATAGGTTTGATATGACTGTCGCTGAATCTCCTTCCAAACGACAAGTACGTTCCGAAGCCACTGCTTATGCTGGAGAAACATGCCCAAAATGCCACTCAACGGAGTCATGGGGCGAATCTTCATGGTGTCCGAAATGCAACTACTACCCGACGGTCGATAATGGCGTAGCCGATGGCCGTTCCTGGGCAGACGATCTTCCCGATCTGCCGGAAGAGGAACAGTTGGACAACCGCAGTGCGCTACAATCCATTCCGGTTTGGTTTTGGGTTATGTTGGGCGGCGTTTCGGTTATCACCATTTTCAGTGTGACAATTCGCACCGTGTACCCGCGTGAAGACAGCCCTCGCGGACTTATTGCTCTGGCACAGCTGGTGCTGGGAGCGATCACCATGCTGATCGCACATCTGTGTGCCGCTCGCTTCGCTTTAAAGAACGATCGTCGGCTTAACTTTAACGACGTGATCCTTTGCTGGTTCAACATCTGGCAACCGACGATCGCTCGCCTTCCCGCCACATGCAAACGCGTGCAGGCGATGGTGTGTGGCATGGTGGCCGTCTTTACGGCCGTGATGATTATCGGCGGCATCGACTATTCGGCCCCGTTTCGCACGGATGCTTCGCCCAAGAAAATCAGCCCCGCTAAACTGATCGGTGCCGTCACCGCTGCCGCAAACGCTCAGGCCGGTAAAAAGAATCCAGTCTCGATGCAGGAAGCGTTATCAGAAGTCGCGAACATGGAAGAGGCTGCGGGGCTCGCCAACGGCCCCATGACAATGGAGCAGGCATTGAATGAGCTTGGCAATTTGCCCGACAAGCTTTCCGGAATGGAAGACCTGACGGATGATCAAATTGACACAACGTTCGAGACTTTCAACTGCTACGTCTACGGTGTGGAAACGAACGAATACAACGCACCGACCGCCTTGCTGTTTGCCATGAAGGTCGGTCGGCGCAATCGCCATGTTGCGAGGCTGGAAACCAGCGAGATTCCTCGCACAGACCTGCGAACGATCATCCGGAAAATCGGAGCGTCCGTTCTGAAAAAGCCTGCGGCCGAAACAAGTTTTGACGCCGTCTGGGTCGCTCCCGTGGTCAGTGTCCGATTAGCGTTTGACGGGCTGACAGAAGACGGCGACCTGGATAATGTGAAGTTCGAAGCCATCCTCGTACGGCAGCGAGGCGTCTTTGATTCAGAGCAATAAGGCCTGGTCGACTTAACTTTTCGTCATCGACGATAAATCAGTGTACACAGCGAATATGGCACGCCGTCCGTCTTAAAGATCAATTCTGCAAAGACGGCGGTGTGCCCTTCGGCTGCAAAATTCTGATGAAACGATCCGTCTTCGCTGGCCGCCATTTCTTGTGACTCCCATTGATCATCGCGGAAGTCAAGGTCCGTGGAATTTGCTCGCCAGAAGAACACGGATTCCGGAGCGGTGTCGCTCACGACGGACAGCACGTAGCGATCTGCCGCCTCATCGCAACTAAACTGAAGCTTCGGCAGTGGCTGGCCGTCAGCATTCATCCGAGCAAATGCGCCGACAGTGCGCAATGCTTTTTCGCGGCCGCCCTTCAGGCCATGGCCGTCGTTGGGAAGCTGAATAATATACTTCGGCCCTTTCAGATCGTCCCAGTATTTAGACATCGCGTCGACCACCCAATACGGATCGTTGGTGCCGTTCACCAGCAGCTTGGGCAGCGTGAGTTGCTCTCGATACGTATAAGGGTCCATCATTAAACGCAGATGTTTTTCGCGTTTGGATTCTTCTCCCAGAACAATCAGTCCCTTGCTGCTGTAGTCTTTGATCTGCACGCTAAAGCTGCCCCACGTATCCAGTTGGTGCTGCATTTGAGCTCGAAAGTTGAGCGTGTCGATCACGATCGGTGCAGTCGCGGCGATGCGTTTGTCCGCGACTGGTGTCAGCCAGCTTGTCCAGCCTCGTTTTGATGCGCCGGTAATCACAAACGAATCGATCTGAGTGCTGTACTCATCCTTTGAAAGCTGCTGTACCGCGTCCATCGTTTTGACGGCACTCTTGACCATCGGAAATAACAGCGGCCAGGTTTCATCGCCGTCTTCCAGGTATTTCAGCCACGTTTCTGTGATGAGGTCGTCTTCCTTGCGACCATCAAACAGTGGCTGGTTGGGAACCTGGTGCAACACGACAACTCGCATACCTGATGTCTCTGCCAGTGCCGTTCCCATACCGATGGTGCCTGCGTCTGCAGACTTCGGCGGTTGAGAACCCCCGGTCACAAACAACAGCGCGTGCGAAGGAAACTTCAACGTCTTCGGTTCGAAGATCTCAACAGCATGTTGCCAGACAATGTCGTGCCATTTCTGGGAGGTCAGACGCAGTTCCGTCAGCTTTCCGGCCGGCGTTTCCAGACGACGAACAACCTTCCACGCAAAGTCGGGTTCAGGGCGGGCCACATAGTCATGCAATGCGGTTGGCACACTGTCTGTCGGTGTGGCTTTCGGAGGTGTAGCTGCGACTGCGTCTGCCACAGCCTGGCCGAAGACCGAAGAATTGCCGACGATTGCAACAAAGCTGATCGACAAAACAAACACGCGAAGTAACGACGGCACAACATTCATGGCGTTAATTCAATATAGAGTGGTAAGTGACGGTAATAAACTTCCAGCATCAGTAGGTTCAGACACGTGACATAATGTCGCCCGCCCGACCGGCCCCATGTGTCCTTGGTGGGATTCTCAGGAGCCCAGCTGCCACGCGTGGGGCCACCTTTTTCCTGAGTCTCCACAAGCATGTCTCGCAACGCAGCGTTCCATTCGTCCCAGTATTCGCCCTGCATGTGGAACATGACCTGAGTTCCATAATACCAATAGTAAACGTTGCGGGCATCAGAACGCGGCAGACGTTGTTTCAGATATTCGGCCCCCGCTGTCACGGCACTGTCCGTTCGTCCAGCACCAAGGTACTGCCTCATCAGCAATCCTTCGGCCGTCATCGGTTCGCTCATTTTCCGAGTTGGATGGTAGGCAAAGCGGCCAGGTGAAGAAGTGTCTTCGACGGAATCCAGCCACGTTCGAACGCCGTCGTACGCGGGCTTTGGAATGTCGAGTCCCGCCATTTGACCGCTTTTCATGGCCATCAATTGCCAGCCGGAAACAGACGTGTCGGATTCGAACCGCGGCTTGTATCGCCAACCACCGAATTCCGGATGCTGCGACTTCACGATATATTCGATCGCCTTCTGAGCGGGCTCTTGCAGCTTGCGATCTTTGGTCATCCCATACGCTTCACAAAGAGCGATCGCGGCAATGCCGTGACTATAGAATCGAGCGAATTCCGTTTCGGCAGCGAACAGGTCGCCTTCGTCCGTTTGGTTCTTGATCAGCCAGTCGAGACCCCGTTGAACCAGCTTCTTGTGGTCGCCGGTTTCGTGAGTATGGCCAGCTCCCAGAAATGCCAACAGTGCCAGCCCTGTCGCCGCTGGATCTGCATCGTATGTGCCATGCTGGCCGCAATCATGGCCTTCGCAGTTCATCGCATGAATGCTCCAGTTGCCCGCCGCATACTGGTGAGCGGCCAGCCACTGCAGCCCGCGTTCGACGGCGGCTTCAGACTGATCGTTGCCGCCAAGTTTGGCGACTGCTTCCGCGCGAGCATCCGGGGTTCTCATCGAAAACGCAGCGCTGATGCGTTCGGTATGAATGTTACTGATGCCGGGAACGTTGCGTTTGATCAGCCCCGCCAGTTCACTGGACGTGGCGAGCGACGGACGCGGGCCGCCTGTGGAACTGCGAGCCGGCGACCGGCCCGCGCTTAAACCGCCCGGAAGCGAAGGCTTCGTCCGCGCGATCGACGTTGAGCCCCGGCCGGATCCTGGCAGCCCTGCCGCTCGTCGCGCTACGCTGGAAGATCGTGGGCCGATGAGTGTGCCGCGTGAAGCAGACGGTCGCCCCGACGTTCCGCCAGAGCCGCCGCCTTCCTGTGGCCCGGCGTAGACTAACGCTCCGGACTGCTCGGCCTGCAACGCACCGGCAGGAAGTGAAATTGCCGCAGCACCTCGTGACGATCGGCCGCTGCCGGACAACCCTCGCCCGCCCGTGATGTCGCCGCGAAGTCGAGCACCGCCGCTGTCGTTTGCTGCCCCCGACAGTCCTGCGCGACCAGCCGCATTCATCGCGACGCCGCGGTTGCCGGCGGAGGTACCGTTTAACGCGACGCCTTCACCGGGCGATGATCCCGAGCTCGCTGGCAAACCGCCTCCACTGCGGCCTGCGCCGGAAGCGGCTGACGACGGGCCCGATGACAGAACCTGTTCTGAAGACCCCGCGCCGCCTGCCACTGATCCGACCGTGACTTCCTGAGCTCGCGTGCCCACCGCTCGTGGTGCGCCGTCTGCGGAACCTCGCGGACCACTGCCGCCGGAGAATTCGGCGTTCACAGAATCGCCTAGCTTGGGCCCCGACTGCGATCCTCGGCCGCGACCGACCGTCCCGCTTTCCAACGCTGATACTCCGGACTGACTAAGCCGCATCGAAGGCGCTCCACCGCCGCCAGCCGCTCCACTGGGCACCGACGAACTTCCGCGAGCAACGTTTGACGCGGATGAATTAGCGGTCAGGGCTGGCGAACCTGCGCCAACAGCCGCCGCGACTTCCACCGATTCTGCAGACGTGCTGGCGGCCGATGTGCTGCGACCACTGGATGACGTACTACGCTGCAAAGCCGCAGCTCCACCACTGGACGGAGCCGAAACGGCCACGTCGGCGGCCGACGCGGCACGAGATGGACTGACGCTTTCGACTCGCGTTTGCGACGACGACGAAGGCGACGACATGTCGGTTCGCTGCTGATCGTTTAAGCTGGAATCCGCCTGACGAGCGGCCTCGGTGGCTCGCATTTGAGCGGCCAGTTGACGTGCGTCCCGAGCGGGAGCAATTTCGACAGCCTCGGCATTCGTTTCCGCCGTTGCAGCGGCAGCCGCCTGACGTTGGCGCGGCTGCACTTCCAATTGCATCAACTGCTGCGGCCGCATTTCTGACCGCGCAGCCAGACGCGCGGCGTCGATTTGTGGAGTGTTCTGATTTTCCACATCCTGCTGCTGCCGTTCGGCATCTGTCAGATCGGCGTCGCTGCGTTCCATCGCTGCGGCTTCCAAATCTGGTTGTTGGCTTTCTGGCGTTTCAACTTCGGGCGTTGGCAGTTGCTCAGGCGCATCCGATCTGGCCTGCTGATTTTGTCGTTGAATTTCGACTTCGATCGCTCGATCCATCTGCTCCTGTTGTCGCTGGCGTTCCGGCATGGCCGCCATTTCAATCTGCCGTTGAATTTCAACTTCGTCCGGTTCCGCCTGCGGCGTGACTTCGGTGGTTTGACGTTGCAGTTGATGCTGCTGCGATTCGTGAGCATCCGTTTCGTTCGGACGTTCCCACTCCTGCGGTTCCGTCGAAATTGATTCCGCACCACCGTAGTCGGGAATGGTAAATTCACGCATCGGGTGGTCGCTGTCGCCTACTTCGGCCACCGCGGTCAGCGGCACGTCGACTCGAACGGTTCGCAAGCCAACGCAAATCATCAGGTGAATCATCAGGCTAAACAGTACCGCCCATTGCAGGCGTTTGACGACGACACTGCGGATGGTATACGCCGTCGCCAGCATGATTATGCCGAGCCCAAACGACAGAGCGATCTGTCCATTCAGGTAGTCCATCCCGGTGACGGGCACTTCGTCGCCGGGCGAATACTTCAACCACATTCCGGCGAACGCCAAAACGCCGGCAGCCGCCGACAAGCCCAACGCCGGAACAAGCGCAAAGCGACCGCCAGCTTCATGCTGCTGCAGTTCTTCGTCGGTCATTCTTAACAGGCTGGACATGGGGCGTTGCGGGTTGAGGGGGTTGAGGGTTGAGAGTTGAGGGCGAGTTTGAGGTTCCTTACTCGTTCTCTTCGTCTGGAATTACAGCTACGCGGTAGTCTCGGATTTCGGCTTGGTTGCAAAGGCCCATCACGCGAGCCACATACTTCCATTCCGCTCCTTCGCTGCCGCGAATCACGACCGACTGGTTACCCGGGTTGTCGGTTTGAGCTCGGTTAAAGCGTTCGGCCAACTGGCGTTCGGTATAAAGTTGCCCGTCAAGGTAGAAGTCACCGCCGTCGTCGACGTTGACGATCATTTCGCGAGGCTTCATGACCATGGGCATCGCCGCGGCAACGGCTGGCAGGTTGGCTCCCATTTCGCCTTCGCCCGTGATGCGAGCCTGTTCCTGAAAGTTGCTGGCCACCAGAAAGAACAACAGCAACTGGAACACGCAATCGATCATCGGAGTCATGTCGACTCGCCGCTTCCCCGCCGTTTTTTTGAGTTCAAATTTCATCGATCGGCTACTTGTCAAAGTTCGTTCGCAAAGTTCCACGCGCCGTCCGGTTTGCACCGCTTAGATCGGCATCTGAATCCGGATCGGCACCAGCGGCGGCCGGTTCTGAGCCGGTGGCCGATCGCACGATGCGACGTGGTGATCCCAGTTTGCGAGCCGCCTGTTTTTTGGCCGCGGCCGAATCCGCATCTGCCTTCTGCGATGCGGTGCCGCCTGACACCGACTTCACCTTAATGCCGCGATCTCCCGGATCGCTGGATTCGACCACTCGCAACCGCCCTTCATAGCGTTCCAGCTTCGGCAGCAGGTCGAGAAAGATGGCTTCCATCTGCCGCAGCAGTCGCTCGACTCGCCCTTCTAAAAAATTCGCCAGAATGACCGACACGACCGCGACGCATAGGCCCGCGAACGTTGTGACCAGAGCTGTGTAGATTCCATGAGCCAGCTCCTGCGCCTTTGCGGTACCGGTCGACGTTGTGGTGCTGGTCACCATAAACGCCATGATCATGCCCTGCACCGTTCCCAGCAGCCCCAGCAGCGGCGCGATGCTGGCCACGACGTTGATCGGTCTTAAGTTGCGAGTCATCCCGGCCGTTTCGCGACCGACCGCATCCATGACGGCCATCTCAACTTCTGCATGCGGGCGGCCCGTTTTCAGCACCGCCGCGCGAGTGACATTCGCCAGTGGCGACCGGTTGCCTTCGCACGCTTCCCATAACTTGCGAGGGTCGAACGACGGATCGTTCATGACGTTTCGCAACTGACGCACGAGCTTCCGAGGCAGTATCCGCATGCGGCTGAGTCCGAACAGTCGTTCCAGAGTGAACGCCACGGTGATGACGGATGCCACCGCAATCGGAATCATGAACCAGCCGCCCTGCACAGCCAGGTCCCACAAACTGGGCATTGCGGGAGTCGCGACAGGAGCGACGTCCGCAGCAGGTTCTTGAGCGACCGAAGCCGCCGGCAAAAACAGCGACGTCGTCAGGACAAACGCGACGCATCGAAGGGCGTTGAATGGGCCGCGAAGTTTTGGGATACGCATCAGCGTTGACTTCAGGTCTGAGGTTTCTCGAATCGGATGGTGTAATCAAAGAAGGGATTCGGCTTTGGATCGATCAGGTCAGCATTCCGCCAGCCTGTTTTACATGGATACGCCTGACACCGTTACGCGCCCTGCAACTCCTTTATCCGGCGTTTCGCATCCTGCACCTTCTTGTGTTGTGGGTATTTCGTGATCAGGTTTTCGTAACACGTCTTCGCTTGTTCAACATCCTTCAGAACTTCAAAACAGCGAGCCGCTTCGAAATACGCCATGGCGGACCATTCTTTGTGGTTGTACAGGAACGCCGTTTTCAGAAAGTGCTTGGTTGCGTCCTTGTGCTGTTTTTGAGCGAAGCAGCATTCGCCGATCATGAACCGCGCCTTGGCGGCCGTTTCTGTATCTGTTTCTTCGGTCACTTGTTCGTAAAGAGGGATCGCCTGATCAAACTTGCCTTCGTTCTGGATTGCCCACGCAACACCGTAGCGGGCTTCCGCTTTCATTTCGAAGTCGGGATGTTCGGTCAGCACCTTTTGGTGCCACGCCTTGCTTCCGGCCCAGTCGTCCAGCGACGCCGCACATTCGCCCGCTCGAAACATCGCCAGAGGTCCGTAGTTGCTGTCGCCAGCCGCGGCGACTGCTTCGAACGCTTTGCGAGCTTCCGCCCAGTCTTTCTGTTTGTAAAGACATTCACCAATCAGAAATCTCGCGTCTCCAGCCAGTTCGCCTTCGGGATGCTTCTGCAATTGCTCAGCGAATGCTGATTGAGCCCCCGGCAGGTCATTCGCCTTCAGCAAACTCCAACCAAGCTTGTGCATCGACTTTTCTGCGATCTCACCTTCCGCCGACTTCGCCGCCGACTGTTGATACGCCTGTGCTGCCTGAGGAAATTGTTTTGCGTCGTAGTACGATTCGCCCACACGAAACAGCGACTCCGCCGCCAGCGGACTGTCAGGCCAGGTCTTAGCAAGCTGACCAAACGTCGCAACGGCTTTCTCCGTGTTGCCAAGTTCGACATAAGCCCAGCCAAGTTCGTAAGCGACTTTGTCAGCTGCAGCGTAGTCCTTGCTGTCGCTGAGAATGTTTTGATACGTTTTTGTGGCGGCATCAAACTTCTTCAGGCCCGCTTCGGCCAGGCCTTTGACGTACTCCGCATCGAGCCTGTCATTCTTCGCGGGCTTTGTTTGTTCAAATGCCTGAACGTCCTTTAACACGTTGGCGAAATCACCCAATTGATAGGCCGCCATCGCTCGCACGTACAACCCCTTCGGCGCGATCGAAGAGGAGTTGTACTTGTCCAGCAGCGTCGTCAACGCCGCAGACGATTTCTGGTACTCGCCGAGACTGAAAAGAGTCCAGCCCAAACCATACTGAGCGTGCGGAGCAAAATCGCTATCCGGATGCTTCGCCACAACTCGCTTGTACGCCTGCATCGCGTCCTGATAACGCTCGGCACCATACGCCGCTTCGGCAATGCGAAAATCGACTTCGCTGGCCAGACGGCTTTTGGGAAAACTGGTCTGCAGTATCTGCAGTTGCTTGTCCGCTTCGTCGCTGCGACCCAGCTTCCGATACGCTTCCGCCAGCGCCAGATAGGCTTCATCGTTGCCGGGGCGATCCGGTTTTGTGGCAATGGCCTGCTTTAATGTTTCTGCACCCGCTTTCGCGTTCCCTTTTTCAAGCTGTATGCGTCCCAGAATGCTAAGTGCTTCACTCTTCAACGACGCATCCTGAAGCTGCGGCACAACGCCGGTGAACCATGTAATGACGTTATCGTGTTGGTCTGCCAACGACAGCGCCAAACCACACCGTACCTTCGCCTGTTCCGCATTCGCATGACCCGGAGCCGCCTCCAGAAAGGCTCGAAAACGTTCCGCCGCCGCTTTGTGTTCCCCCAGCAACAGACGACTTTCAGCCGCGATGAACATCACGTCCGGCATCAACTTGCTGTCGCGGAATGGTTCAACAAAATCGTCCGCGAAACCTTTGGCTGCCGCGTAATTTTTGACATCCAGCGACGCTAGAGCGGCCATATACTGTGCCTGAGGTGCGAGGTCCGTTTTGGGATTCCTGCGGACAAACTTTGCGTACTGGTCAGCACTCTTTTCTCGCTGCTGTGGCAATTCGTACATGGCGTCGATGCGTACGAGGTCGAGTTCCGGGCGATAGGCGTCCCCTTTGAACATTTGCAGCCCCTGTTCTGCCACTTGCAACGCCTGTTTCGGATCACCTTCCTTTAACAAACACCGCGCCATCCACTGAGTTGCCTCAGGGGCTTCGGGGGAGTCGCGTTTCATCACCTGCTCAAGGCCCGTGCGAGCCAGCTTGTATTTCTCCTGAAGGAAGTAGCACTTCGCTCCGGCTAAAATCGCGGCGTCATAGTGCCTTGTATTCTTGAATTCGCGTGGCACGTTCCAATACAGCTTTGCCGCTTCGTCGACTTTGCCAAGTTCGTACAGGCAGCGAGCGTTGCGCAGCATGGCGACGTCCGCCAGCTCAAAGTCTCGCTTTCCACTGACGGCTTCGAAGACCGGATTGGCGTCCGCGAATTTCCCGTTGTCGAACAGAATCTCACCGCGACGCATTTGCACTTCGGTGACGAGTTCGTGTTCTGGAAACTTTGTCGCAAAGGTTGAAAAACTGGCGAGCGCCTGTTCGGGCTGCTTCAGAACTTCCTGAGCCGTTCCCAGCGCGTAAATCGCGTCGGCGGCGAGTTCGTGATCGGGATACTTTTTCACAAACTGATCGTACGCGGCAGCGGCTTTGTCGACCTGCTTCAGTTGATACAGACACTCGCCGCGATAATAGAGCGCTCGCGCGGCGTACTCGCTGTCACCAAACTTCGCCAGCATCTGCCCGAACGCGCGTTCCGCATTCTGATAGTCGTTGTCTTTGCCCGATTTTTGGGCCTGGCCATACCATGCGATGCCAAGATTCAGCGTCGACTGATCCAGCAATTCGCACTTGGGATAGTCTTTCAACACCGTCCGAAACGCGGCGATGGCATCCGCATATTGCTTTTCCTGAAGCGAACACGTACCCAGATAATGGTGCGCCCGATCGACTCGCGGATCTTTGGGAAACTTCTTAAGAAACGTCTGCCATTCATCAATTGCGGCGTCAAACAGTTTCTGATTCTGAAATCCGACTGCGACGGCATACTGTCGAGTGGCCGCTTCCGTTTCCTGTTCCTGCGCCTGGACAGGACCGGAGCTCACCAACACGAATAGCGCAATCAGCAACGCATTGAGACTGCGTAACGTCATCTCAGAGTCCTCTGAAAAGAAAGGGAATCGAGTAAGGAATACCCGTCTGTGACCTAAATTTCAAGCAGCAATTGCGCATAGAAAAACGCCGGGCAACACTTGCTGCCCGGCGTTAACTTGTCCACTCATATGATTTCGTGCACTCCAGTAGGCATTTAGAAATGCCTTCCCAGGACTATGCCGCCTCAACCGTTACGGGTTCCGCCGCATCAATGGCTTCAGCATGGTCCCGATCGTCTGCCTTCCGGCCCACTGGCAGCTTCGCCTTAACGTCATACGCTAAGCCCGTCATTTCAAGAGCTCGAATCGCCCACCAAGTCATGTCAACTTCCCACCAGCGGTGTCCAGCCGGCGCGACACTTGGGTGCGCGTGGTGATTGTTGTGCCAGCCTTCGCCGTAGGCCAGAACAGCAACCCACCATAGGTTTCGTGATTCGTCGCGAGTGTCATAGTTGCGATAGCCCCACAAGTGAGTGGCGGAATTAACAAACCATGTGGAATGATAAGCCGCGACCATACGGACGCACATGCCCCACACAAGGAACGAAACGCCCATCTGCCAACCGCCCCACGCCCAGCCGCCAGCCAGCAAAACCAGTCCCTGAGCCCACAGCCACAGCGGAAATGTGCGTTCAAAGAACTTCATCATGGGACGCTCCAAAAGTTCTGGAATGTACTTCTCCCACAGCAGCATCTTGTCAGTTTCTTTACGCTGAACGAACAGCCACATAATGTGAGACCACCATGTGCCAATCAATGGCGAATGCGGGTCGCCCTCCTGATCCGATTTCTGATGGTGCAGGCGGTGGTTCGCCGCCCAGGACATCGGAGAACCTTCGCCCGACAGGCTGCCAGCCAGTAATACGACGAATTCCGCCGGAGCTCTTAGCTTCATCGACTTGTGAGACAGGTACCGGTGATAGCCCAGGCAAATGCCGACGCTGCACGTAAACCAGTGCAACACCAGACAAATCGCCAGTCCCTGCCAGCTAAAGAACGCAGGCACAAATGCTGCCAACGCTCCCAGATGGATGAAAAACAGGAATCCCGTGACTACCCAGTCGACGTTGTCCCAGCGAAGCTGGTCTTTCGAAAACGAAGCTTGCAACGTTTCCGCATCGGCCTTCGATTTTGCACGCCGAGCTTCCACTTCGGGAGAAATCGTTTTGGGAATTCCAAGCGTCGTCAGTGAACCGCTCATCGTTGTTTCATACCTTTGATTGTGGAAGAGTGCCTTTCCGCAGCCTTCCTTTGATGACATTTCCTCAGCACGCACCGAACATGTCGGCGGCAAATCCGTTCGCCTGCTCGACGATACGTGGGTTATCGTCGTAGCTCAACCCGAGTCTGTCCGACCGTCGTCAAACATTGGTCAAAGGATTGTCACGACCGTAAAGCCATTGAGAAAAGCAGTTTACGTCGCCCCCACAGCCGCGTTTGACCTGCTGCAAGTCGTCTCAATTCCAGGCATTGGGGTTCAGCATCACGCTTCCGGCATTCTGAAGTGAGCCCGTAACGCAGACGGATGGGGGCACCAGATCGCTCGCGCAGCTGAGAGCTGGGACGTTGTTTCGCGTCCCCTGAAGAACAGGCAAAATTTGCCGCATGTCGTCACAGTGCTGTTGGCCGATTCTGCCGAAACAAAATCAACAAAATTGTGCGCACCGAAGGCGGGGTGTGGGTACCCGCAAACATGCCGCTCTGCCTTTGGCTCAGCTGCTTTCGGTAACAATGCACGCTTTGGCACTCCGCGAAAACCGGTTTCAAACAGCTAGAGCCCCGTTTTTTGCTGGATTTCTCCAAGTTATCGTTTCAACGGCTGTGCTGGCTTGGTCCTGCAAACCCCTACCGAAACGCGGTCGCTGACGACACAAACAACCACCTGGGGAATGAGGACAAACCCTCTACACGAATTCCCCACTAGGGACTTTACCCTGTGGGGTTTCCGTGTAAATAAGTTGTCTTTGTTTACATAGAACTCATCACGGCAGGAGTGGGACCCCTCACAAATTAGGTGTTGGACTCATAACATGCCACATCTACCTCACCATGAATGACACCCTGGAGCCACGAAGATGAACACCGCAGATTCTAGCAGTCCCCCCTTCCCTGAAATCTCGAACGTTGGCACACGCCCTTCGACAGATACAGAAAAGAACAGCATCCACGGGTCGGGATTGCTGCTGGCAGACGGCAACAAGCTGAATACGGAAGCCATCGCATGGAGTCTGTCAGCTTATGGCGGTTTTCAGGACATTCAATCAACATCGCAGGCTCAGGAGGTATTGTCAGCCATCCGGACGAAACGCCCTTCTGTCGTGCTGCTGGGAGAACGCATCGTCACCGAAGGGGTGCGAGAAATTCTGTCTGAGTTGGCTGTGCGAATGGGCGAAACCAAGGTTGTCGTGTTTGCAGATGAACTCACCGATCGCCAGATCGATCTTGTCGTTCATAACCGGGTCACCGGGCTGTTGTCGCGTCAGGATTCGATGAGAAATCTAAATGAACAGTTGTTGCGAATTGCGAATGGCACCCCCGTACTGTCCCCATTCCTGAAGGAACGCGTGGAACTTACCCGAGATGGCCAGTTTCGCTGCATCGCGAGTGCTCATCTGAAGAAGCTCACCGATCGTCAGTGGGATGTGCTGTTGCGAATTGCGGAAGGGCGTCGCGTATCCGAAGTCGCGCTTGATCTTTCCATCAGTGCCAAAGCGGTTGAGAGCCACAAGTACCGAATCATGAAAACGATCGGCGCATCCGATCGTGTGGGACTGTGCCGCTGGGCGATTCGCGAAGGCTTGATCGAAGCGTAATTCCGTCAACCATCGCCAGCTAAAACGTCTGCCGAAAGTACCGCAGAAGACGCTGAAGAAGCGAAGCGGATTGCACTTCGATTCGAACGCGCCCAGTGCTGTACAGGGCAGGCGGAGCTTGGTTCTCGACTAAATCCAGTTGACCGCTTACTGCATAGGTAATGTCGGCTGGGCGCACAACGTCGGCTTCTGCACGCCCGTTCACGAAACCGGCAATCGCCAACGAAACTGGCAATTCTTCTGACGGCAGGCTCACGACCGACTTCAGTGTTCCGGAAGTCCTTGTCGTTGCGGATCCGGTCGGCAGGAAGTCGAAGCGTTGCCCCGATTCTAGAAGCTGCACTTTGTCTTCGCCGACAGCGATCAGCAATCGCACGTCACGTCGATCGCCTGCGAAACCCAATAACGTACCTCGCGGAAGCCACGCCGCCGAGTTTTCTGGATCCAGTGGATTGCCATGCCACAGTTGAGGCAGCCGGTTTTCTAGCTGCACGGGAACGCGTGGCGGCGGCAACAACACGCCCGATGTCGGTGCTGCGACTGTTAGCTTATGCAGCTCTGTGCGGAATTGCCGTTCGCGTTGCTCGGCCGTTGACAGACTTTCGCGAAGCTGAGGCAGTAATTCCGACGACGCCATTTCCGGATCGCTGCGCAAAGCGTTGAGCTGCAGTTGCAGATCGTTGACGGCCGCCGTCAATTCCATGCCGCGTTGATTCAGTTCGTTGTTGCTGAGCGTCGCGACCGGCTGACTTGCCTGCAAACGGTCACCATACCGAATAGACGTTTGCAGTTGCCCCGGCAGGGGCGTAAACACGGGCTGTGAGGTCGGCTGCACAAACGCCGGGGCCACCACGGATTGCGGCAACGGGATCAGCAAACCGCCGACAATCAAGATACAGCAGGCTACGATGCGGAGTCGCGTCCCTGCCGGATTTCCGTTGTGCTGTGCCGCGTCCTTCACAACGCCGCGAACCTGCATGACAAACAACAGCACCGGAACACCGATGAAACCGACCAAAATTGCCAGCGATAACGCCGCCCCCAAAAATTGCACACGCCATTCTGCCGCGAGGCTATCGATAAGCTGCAGAATGACCAACGTCAGCAGCATTCGATATAGGCTCGACAGAATCCCGTACGCCAGCAGTTGCCAGCGTCGGTAGCCATTCGGTTGTTGGATCACTGAACGCCCCGTCAACACCTTCAACAACGCGGCCCGAACGGTTGCGGATGATTGCTGAGCCAGGTTCGGGATGCCAAGCCAGTCCGTCAGCAGATAGTAACCGTCAAATCGCAGCAACGGGTTTCCATTAAACAGCAATGTGTTGGCGCTGCAGACCAGCATTGTATTCAGCAACAGAAACCGCATTGGCCCCGGTTCGGCATTCCACCACAACAGAGTGCAAACGGCGGCGATGGCGAGTTCCACAAACAGGCCTGCCGCTGTAATCAGCATGCGTTGCCGCCGAGGCAGCAGCCAACTGTCTGTGACGTTCGTGTACAACACCGGCGTGAATACCATCAGCATGACGCCGCATTCGTTGCATTCCGCTCCGAAGTACCTCGCGGTAAACGCATGGCCCGCTTCGTGCAGCAGCTTGACGACGACAAAGATCACCAGCAGCGCTGCCAGATTCTGAGGACCCAAAAACTGCGACATGCTTGGCAATTGTCGAGTCACCTCACCAAACCGCAGCACAACCATAGCAGTCGCCGCTACCATCAGGCCGACGCAGCACCGAATCACCAGCGGTTGAAACAGTGGCACCGCGAACGGCATCACGGAATCAATGACGGGCGTGGGATTTAGCAGCTTGATTCGCAACCGAAGAACCGACAGCGCGGCTCGAAGCATCTTTCCGAACCATGACGTCGCTCGCGGCTGGGAAAGACGAGTTCCGTCTTCGCCGCCGGTTTGCCGAATCAGCTGATGGCTGGCAAGAGTTCGAATGAATTGAGCAAAGTCTTCCGCCGTCAGACCAGCCGATGGGCAAATTCGTTTCACGGCGGCCAGCAATTCAGACACCTGTCGTCGACCGTCCAGCAGGTTAAGAATGTGGTACTCGGTGTCTTCCAAATGAGCGTACTGCAATGTCAGCGGATCTTTCACGATCCACCCGCCAGCATCATGCGGCGCGATCTGCAAATCAGACCGTTTGACCCACGAAAACGTCACGCTACCACCCCGTGGTTAAAACTGAAATGGCTGAAGTTGCAGTGTGGAGGTGGAAGGAACCACGGATGGACACGAGTGAACACGGATAATCGTAGAAAAGAGAACCTGCAAGGTGCAGAGTGACCGCGGAAGTCGCTCGTGAAATCCGTGTTCATCTGTGTCCTTTCGTGGTTCTAAAGAACTCACTCAATCGTCAACGTCCCCTTTAAACCTGGCAGCACAATCTGATCGGGATTTTCAAAATCGGCCCAAAAACGCACCTGTTGATTCACCGGGTCCACTTCGCTGCTCACGAATGCAACCTTTCCGGTCACTCGCTTCGTGCCTGCGCCCGTCATCACTTCGATGGCCACGGAACGTCCAACCAGAGGCGTCGCGGTTGCCTTCAGCGGAAGAAACCCTTCGGCTCGCAGCGTGCCAAGATCAATCATCCGAAACACCGGCGCTCCGATTGGAACCCATTCACCGACCTGAGCCTTCAACTCCACCACGCTGCCGTAGAACGGAGCGCGGACGTTGCGGTGTTCCAGTTTTAATTCAGCCAGCGCGACTTCATTGATCTGTAGATTCTCGCTCACTTTTGCCACAACCAGGCGGTGCTTTTCCTGCTTTAGTAACGCGTCATAGCGGCGGATCTCATCATTCTTCTGGTCAATCGACGCCTGTTCGGCCTCAGGCTTCAGTCGCTTTGTGCGAGCGTCGTCCATCGCTTTGGCGATTTCGAGTTTCCCCTGCTCCAGCGACGTTCTTAGCCGATCGATTTGTGATTCCGACACGCTGCCCTTGAAAGAACGGCGAGCGTTCTCGGCGCGTTCCAATTCCAGTTGACGAAGCTGAGTCTCGGCGTCGGCGATCCGCTTGTCCACATCGCTGTCGGCTTCAATCTTTGAAATTTTCAGAGCCACTTCGGACACGCGTCGAGCAGACTCGGCATGCGCCAATTGAGCGGCCGCTGTTTCCACGGCGTGTCCGTTTTCTGACGCCATCGTCGCCATTTGCAGGTTCAGCATCGCTGCCTTCAAACCCAACTGTTGCTGTTCGTTTTCGAGCACAGCCAGAACGTCACCCGCTTTGACGGACGCGCCTTCAGATACCGACAATTTCGCCAGCACGCCAGCATCGCGAACGGGGACGTCCGCCTGTCTAACTAGGCGAATCGTCACCTGAGCCGTCAGTGGCGCATCCGGCTTGGTGTCTGGCTGCGGTTCGTCGGCCATTGCGTGGATTGCCGTCAATGCCAGCAGAATCAACGGCGTCATCAGTGCACTCACTGACAGACCGTGAAGAGTTTTCCCCACACTGGCGAACGGGATTGAACGCCGAAAGTACCGTTCAATAATCATACTGGTTGCCTTGCCGATTGCCGCTAGAACCACGCGAACTGAAGCTGATGCCAGAATTCTATCACTTCGCGAAACCAAACGAACCCCAACGAACGTTTGCCGCAGTCGATGAACGCCGATGCCGACTCGCCTGACCGCAAATCAACATTGGAAAGCGAATCCAGCTCGGCTGTCGCTCGACAAACAATGCGACCATCGATCACCTGAAACGCATCATCGATTGAGCCTAGTGTCGCTGTCAGTGTTTGATCCGGTGCGGCTTTCAACATAAACCGAACCGCAGGCGCGTCCTCCACCGAAGACACTCGTTCACGCACATACGCAGCAAGGTGATCCGGGATTGTCAGTTCCAGCTGCCACTGAGTATCGGCCGGGACAATTTCCAACAGCAACTGACCTCGCTGCACCGGCCGCGACATCAGCTCACGCAGCGGGTCTTTGCGGAACACGGTCCCTGAAAAAGGAGCGACGACGTTCAACGAATCTATCTGATTCTGCAGCAGCCTGAGTAGTTCTCGCAGGTGTTTCATTCGCTGTTCAAGCCGCTGCTCGGTGCCGCTTAGTTCCGGTTGCGAATCCGTAATGCGTTGAGCCCTCACTGCGGTCAGTTCCGCCGCGGCCGAATCGTATTCGCCCTGGATGCGCTGTAGTTCGAGTTCCAGATCGGCATTCGTCATCCGCAGCAAGATATCGCCGGACAAAACGGAAGCTTCGTTTTCGAACAACACCACAGCGATCGTTCCGTTCTCTGGCGCGAAGATTCGTTGCCGATCGGGCGAAGTAATCTGACCTGGCACCTCAACTTCAAACCGCGCCGGAATGAATGCAAGAGCCAGCATCAGCACCGCCACCATTGTGGCCCAACGTGCCGCCCGACTGTTCAGAATTGTCGAACCGAAAATGCGGGACGAAGTTCGGCACCAACGCAGCAGGCCGTTCGACGCGATTTCTCGAAATTGCTCAACCAGCCCTTCATCCGGCTGGGATTGCTCTTCGAAAAGTTCCACACTGATGGCTGCAAACGGCGAAGGTTGATTGGCAGCGTCCGAACGGTGCAGCTTCAGAATTCGCATCATCGACGTCGGATTTATGGCGGCCGTTTCTGCGTCCGCGGATACGGTTGGCGGCGACGTCCAGGATGCGAATTCGTCCGAGGCAGCCAGTGATTCGATCTGTCGAACAGTTTCGGAATATCGGTTGACATCACGCACGCCCGTGGCCGCCCGCATCTTCCAGCGGCCGCTTTGGTTGGTGAGCACCGAAATTCGACAATCGCCAAAGACCGCGACGCCGTCCTGAGCAACAAGCGACGCAGCCTCAGCAAGCGACGTCGCTCGCTGCAATCGTGTCGCCAGGCCGGTCAACGCTGCCTGTCGCTGCAATCGGTCTTCTGCGCCGGACAGCTCGTGACGGCCAACGTATCGAGCCAGCACGTCAACAACAACGCGGCAGGCTTCGATAAAGCTCGATTCGGGTACGTTCAACCCATTAAAACGAACCTGCAGCACGCAGGCCACAGACACCGCTAATGGGCTGGCAACCAGCAGAGACTTCTCAGCCATTCCAGCAGTCGTGCCGTGATCGGTGCTGGTCGAATCAAAAATCGCGTGTCCCGATTCCGCCAGTCCGTGCAGCTTCTCTGCCAAACCAGCATCATCTTCCACCGCCTGTTTGTCCTCGTCTACCGTTGCCGACGTCAGCCGTTCGGCAGAATTTTGACGTCGCAACCAAACGCAAACACGGCTCCGATCTGCCAGCGGACCAACGCACGCTTCCGTCAGTCGATGTAACTCCGACAGCGCAGCATCCGCCATCGCGGCCGTTTCCAGTCGCTGCAACGCCGCTTCAAAATTGTGCAGCCACGTATCCGTCATCGATTCGGTTGCTGATTGTGGCGAACAGGAATCGCTGGAACGCATATCAGAATCAGGATGATACGACGACACTCGAAAAAGAACCGACCAAACCAGGTCGGCTTTTTCAAAAAGCTGAGGTTCTCTTCCACAGATTCTGCGGCAGTCTCACAATTATCAAGTGCGGGGGTTGAACAGTCAGCGCACCCGTGGAAGCTGAGTACTCAACGCGCTCCCCCCCGCACACAAAGCCAGATTGCGTTTCCAAAGCCTGCTGAATGATTACAATCGCGAGGCGACTTGATGTTTTTCTTTTGGCGAATCAATGCACACAAGGGGCAACGATGAGTGATTTGAATACGAAGCACAATCGAGCTGTTTGGATGGACATTCCTGTGGCAGACCTGGGTCGAGCCAGAGAGTTCTATGCTGCAGTGCTGGACATCAATGTCGCGCGGGAGAAATTTGGAGACGTTGAGTTTTGTGTATTGGAACACGATTCCGGGAACGGTGGTTGTCTCGTTGTGGACGCCGACGCAATTTCATCAGAACGTGGGATTCTCGTGTACCTTAACGCAGATGGCCGCATCAAAGATGCGGTCGCCAAGGTGGAGACACACGGCGGAAAGATTGTCGAGCTGGTTCATTCAATCGGACCGCACGGTTTTCGAGCTCTGATTGTCGACAGCGAAGGAAATCGTGTCGCCCTCCATTCGAACACCGACACTTAAGAACAACGACTTTTTGAGAACGCCTTGTGAATAAACACCGCAGCAGGCCGGGCCGCTGGGAAACGGGGGAGAGGCTGTCTGCTTATTGCGAATGAGGTCACATGGAATGCGCGGCACTCGCTGGGGCCGACAGTCAGCTGCGGACCTGGCCTGAAAATGGGATTGGTCCGGTCAGGTAGAATCTGCGGGCTGAATCGGCTGTCCGCAATGTGGTGCGTGAATAACCGCACCGACGGGAGCAATCAGCAGGACAGGGCACACCGCACAACCGTCATGTGCCGAAGATCAGGACTGTCCGGTCTCTTAAGACCGCAAGAACGCCCTGACTTCACTTCCGTTCGTGACCAACTTCATGAGCCACCACTGTCACCAAACTGCTGAGCTGCGCGAGCGAACACTCGCCCGGAACGTCGTTTGGCCACGGCGGACTGTGCGGCGGGCTCGATGCGTGGCCTGGCTGGCCGTCGCAAACAGCCTGTTGCTGCTGGTTGCGGCGTGCGGCTGTCGGTCAGGCGAAACGTGGCGTGAGACCGTCGGAAACGACACCAGTTGCATCGACAACATCGTATGCAAAGTCGAACACCCGGTGGCGGAAGTGCATCCCGTCGCGTGGTCTGACGCTCCGGTCACATTGCGGCAGCGAGCGGATCTTGAGGCTATCGAATATCGCGACATGTCGCTGGACGAAATCCTGCAGATCGCACTACAGAACTCTGATGTGCTGCGAGAACTTGGCGGAACGGTCTTAAGCAACCCGGCCGCTATCCGATCGCGGCTAACGGGAAAGCTGGCGTTGAGTGATCCACGCTTCAGCCCCGAAGCCGCTCTTTCCGCCTTCGATGCTCAACTCAAAGCGGCCGCGTTCTTCAGCAACAACGATCAACTCTACAACAATCCGTTCTTCGCCGGCGGCATCAATAGGTTTCAGCAGGATCTGGCCGAATACGAACTGGAACTGGGAAAGATCACAGCCACCGGTTCTAAATTCGCGCTGCGATCTATTTCGTTGTACGACGCCAACAACGCACCAGGAAATACGTTTCCGAGTGCATGGAACACGTATGTCGAAGGCGAAGTTCGTAAACCGCTGCTGCAAGGAGGCGGCCTGCAATTCAATCAGATTGCGGGACCAGGCAGTCGCCCCGGCGTGTACAACGGCGTGATGTTGGCCAAAGTCAGCGCCGACATGACTCAAACCGATTTCGAAACATCTGTTCGAGATTATGTGAATGACGTCACCAATGCGTACTGGGATTTGTACTTCGCCTATCGAGACCTCGACGCGCGCAGCCGCGCGATGAAGCTGTCGCTTGAAGCGTGGAACCGCATTAAGGCTCGTGCCGAAAGCGATCTGGAATCCGGCGCGGCAGAAGCATTGGCTCGCGAACAGTATTATCGCTTCAAGGCCGACGTGGACGAAGCCATAACCGGACGAATCAGTCGAGGAACTCGCACCGGCAGCGGCAGCACCGGAGGAACTCTGGAAGCGTCGGGAGGTGTGCAAACTACAGAACGCCGCTTGCGACTTTTGATCGGTATGCAGATTTCAGACGGGCAAATGATTCGTCCGTCTGACGAACCGCTGGAAGCGGATATCGTGTTCGACTGGGACATCGTGCAACAGGATGCTCTGAAGCTGCGACCGGAATTGCGAAAGCAGCAGATGCTGGTGCGTCGTCGCGAAATGGAATTGCTCGCCGCCAGGAACTTTCTCAATCCACGTTTGGATGCAGTCGGCCGCTATCGATTTCGCGGCTTCGGTGACGACCTGCTAAAGCAGGGAAACAGTTCCAGCGTTCCAGCATCGTCGATTGGCAACATGCTGGACGGCGATCAGCAGGAATGGTTTGTGGGCTTCGAATACGAAGTTCCGATCGGTTACCGCAAAGGACATCTGGCCGTTTCGAATGCCGAACTTTACCTCACCCGAGAAAAGATCGTTCAACGCGAACAGCAGCGTGAGGTCATTCATAATCTGACCAACGCCATCGCGGATGCGTCGCGAGCGTACGAGGCCTGCCAGAACAGCCTCAACCGTTACCTCGCCGCAAAAGAAGTTCTCGCCGCCTATGAAGCTCAGGACGACGAAGACATTGATATCGAAGTCGATCATCTGCTGGACGCTCAACGCCGAACCGTGGAGGCCGAGTTGCGATACTTTCGAGCTCGCACAGAATACGCGGTGGCTTTGAAAAACGTCCATCTGGAAAAAGGTTCGCTGCTGTCCTATCACAACCTGTTTATCTTCGAACATCAGTCGCGAGTAGCGGCGGACACAGGCGTGATTGCAGAAACCGTTGCGACCGCATACGACGGCAACAAGCGTGAGACAACTTCGGATTCGGCTGATGTGACGGCCAGTGTCGGCGATCAAAGTACGACGGCTGCAACAACGGCAACTGTTTCCGAAAGCCACAGCACCGCGCCGCGAATCGCTCCCGCCGTCGAACCGATCGACGCCGGCACTGCCAAGCCAGCCACGTCGAACCCGTTCGCTCAAGCCGATGGACCGGTGCCAACGTTCTGAGGTGACCGCGTCGGTTGTGATCACTCGCGCGGGCCGCGAGGCTCATGACCACGCCTCGAAGGATGCTGCCCCCCCCCCAACGAAGCGTCCGGGGGAGGTCGAACGAGCAACGCAATGTTCGGGAGGCGGCCGTGCGAGCGGGGAGCATGCCAGTAAAGCGTGCTTTCAACGTGCCATCCGCCCTCCCCCGATCTTGCTTCGCTCGATCGACCCCTCCCGCAATAAATTGCGGGAGGGGTCGATCGAGGACACCGTCTGGACTTACCGGGCAAACGACCACGCGATGAGGGTCAAACCCACAACCACCACGTCCGCGAGCGTCACTCGAGTCGCTCGGGCGGAATGACGCAGGTAGTCCAGCAGTCGTCCGGTCGGACAGCCGAATCGGCAATAGGCCATCGGAATCACGACTGAGGCCGCCAGCGTAAGCACGGCGAACACGATGCTGCCAGCGCCGGCGACGTACCAAATCCAAGCACTGAAGGGTTCCCACGCCGATAAATTTCCCGCTCCGTGCAACAGAGTTACTAACACGGCCGCCGTCAGCAGAATTCCCGGCATCCAGGTCAAGTACTTCAACACCTTCTTGCGCGGCTTCCAGCTCTTGACCGGAAGCCGACGCAGCAACTGTTGAGCGGCTCCGTGAGGACAGATGTGCGTGCAATACAGGTTGCGTTTTGTGAGCGGAGGCAACAGCATGCTGACGGCCACGACGGCGAACAGCCCCGGAGCCAGCTTCCATGCTATTCCGTTCGCCGCCCAGCCGGTCAGCACGGCCAGCGAAATCAGGTTGCCGGTCATCAATCCAAAATACCCAACCAGAATCAGCAGCCACAACATCTGCAACCACCGAACTCCTCGCAGGCGTGTTGTCCCAATCACAATCGCCAGGACCAGCGCAATCACGGTGCCGGTATCGTGAGGACTCCAGTGAACCTGTCGCCGCTGTCGTTGACTCGCCTGTTCCTGCTGGCGACGTTGAAATTCGGTGGCCGCTGCCACAACTGTTTCGGCCACGGCAAGGCTGGTCATCGTGGCACCGGAAACACCTTCAATCTGCTCCGCCACAAGGTCGATGCCGCCAAGTTCGGACAATCGTCGCTCAAGGAATACCTTCCAGAAGTAGTCGTCTTCGTTTAAGTATCCGGAGTACGGTTCGTTGTCGAAAGTTCGTCGCAGTCGCACCGAAGTGACAACGTCGTCCATGTCTGTGGCGATCAGGAGTTCGTTCGGGCCCTGATAGCCGGCAATCGAATCCACAAGCGGTCCCGTGCGAATCAGCCGCCCGACTACCTGGCCATCAGAATTCTGCACTTGAGCTTCCACGCTGTTAACGACGTGCAACGATTGACCGTGGTCAGGGCCGTAGATCGCTGTCAGGTCTTCTTCGTTGAGATCGTCCGGAAAACGGAGCGACGGTTTTTCACCACCGAGTCGCACGGCAATACCTTCTGCAATGGCCAGCGCTGTGAGTGTCGCTCCTGTTGTCGCGTCGACGTCCGTAAACGTCGACGAATCCCCCAAAGTCCAGCCACGAAACTGATAAAGGAAGTCTTCGTCACGTTCAACAGCGGCCACGTGGTCGGGAGTGTCGTCGCTAAACAGCAGGTCGGCTTCCGTCACCACCAGTTGTTCGTCCAGCAGCAACGCGACGTTGCTGGGTCCACGATACCCGACCACCTTTTTCGCCGCTGGCAACGTTTGACACACGTGTCCCAAGCTGTTGCCGTTGTCGTCGACAATCTCCTGAAGTCCGTCGCTGGTTGGCGATCGAACTTCGGCCGCGGTTGGCTGCAATATTCGAGCTTGCTGAAGTGAAATAATGGAAGGCGTATCGCCTTGTCGTTGCGCTCCCTGACGACGTTCGGCAGCAACACGCAATCCTAACGCCAACAACATGACCAGCAGGCAGCGCAGCAAAGTTGCCAGTCGCGGCTTCCACCCGTTTCGAACTGGCGTTGGCGGTTCGACAATGTTCAGTGGCGACGGACTAATGAATTCGTTCCCGCTTCTTTTTCAAGATGCCGCTGGCTTTGTTTAATCGATTCTTCAATCGTTCGAATTCTTCGTCAACGTCCGGCGGAATGACGGCGTCGGGTTCGGCCAGCGCGAATTCAGTGATTTCCGGCAACACGACTTCGCCGGTCAGCAGAGCCGTGATCAGGCTTTTGGTGCATTCCACAGAGGCATTGCTTTCCATCAGCAACTGCTGCAGTTCTTCGTCTTCGACCCCCGGCGGCAGCGATGTCACACACGCCGGGCAACCAGCAAGGCAGGGGCAGTCGTTGATGATGGTTTCCGCCAACCGGAGCGCTTCGCTGAACACTTCGAAGATTTTCTCCGCGTAGCCCACGCCGCCTTCGATGGTGTCGAACAGGTACAGAGCGCTACGCCATTCGCCGGGCTGCACTTCGGTTAGCGACACATCGGTTTCGATGTTTTGCGAATCGCACAAACAAAGACTTGGTGCCGTCCGCTTCAATATGTACGCCAGCCCATAAAGCCCTGCCCCAATGTGGCGTTTGTCAGCCGCTTCGATGGCAGTGCGCCAGTGTTCGGATGGGTACAGAGCAAACCCAGCGGTGTCGTAGATGAACGGGTCGAGCGTGATCGGGCCGTAGCCGATGTTTTCCAGCGTGCGTTCGCGAATCTTTTTGTACAGCTTGGGCTGCCGGTTGACGTTGATGTAGCCGAAATCGAGTCTTGAGGTGTTTTCCTCAACGTAGCCGTCATCGCTCCGCGTGACAAGCGGCGCAAAGGCCGATTGTGAGCCTGAAGCCCCTTCGTCCGGACGCGACGCATCGGCGAGATCGCTATCCGAATCTGCAAGATTCGGACGCTCACTCGCCGTTGTTTGAATCTCCGAACCGCGCACCTCATCACTCGGAGAGTGATGGCTACTTTGGCTGACGCCTGGACACCCGACTTTTTGACTTTCCAGCAACTCCGTAATTGTCACTCGGCTTTCCCATACGCATTCGGTGTAGTAGTCGACATCGACGGGATCCACGCGGCACAGCTTCTTTTCCAGGTCCAGATCCATCGACATATAGCGACGGCCAAGATGCTGATAGATCGCGTCCTTATACAGTTCGCCGCGAGCTCCAATGGGATCGATTTCGCCGATAACTTCGGTGCCGCAGAAAATTTCGATGTTGTAGTCCGTCATGCCGCGCAGGTTCACACCTTTGGCCGGATAGTCACGCATCGCGTAACGATAGTTGCCGTGATATTCCTTCAACGTGCCATCGTCCTTCAACACTTCCAGGGCCGCACCGTAAGCCGGTTCGGGAAACGCGGGTTCGGTATCGCGCAACGGGTGTTCGTGAGCCGCGCAGGGAAGGTGCTGCAGAAGGATGTAAGGATTGTCTGCGTTCAGCCACGCCTGTTCGATGGGCGCACGCTGCAGGAATTCCGGGTGATTCACGAAGTACTGATCGATCGGTGTGTCTCGAGCCGCGTACACGATCACTGCGCGAGAACCCCGTCGGCCGACTCGCCCCGCCTGCTGCCAGAAGCTGGACATCGAACCCGGATGGCCGCTTAGCAAACACAGATCGAGATCCCCGATATCGATGCCAAGTTCCAGCGCATTCGTGCTGACAATCGTGGTGACGCGGCCTTCTGCCAGATCGCGTTCCAGTTGCCGACGTTCGTTGGGCAACAAGCCACCGCGATACGGCTTCACCTTCTTCTTCATTTCGGGCCGCCCATCCGTGACGGCTCGCACCAAGCGTTCGACCTGTTGACGCGACCGGCAAAAGCAGATGGTCCGGACTCCCTGTTGAGTAGCTTCGCGGATCAGAGGAATGCTGATCGAGTTCGGCCCCTTGCGGTACATCGCGTGTCCATGACTTTGCACCACGGGCGGATTCACGAGGTACAAGTCTCGCTGCGGCCGAGGTGCTCCGTCCCGATTGATCAGATGGAACGGTCGATTGAACAATGCTTCGACGTGTTCACCCGGGTTGCCGATCGTTGCGGACGAACACACAAACGTCGGCCTGCTGCCATGCATTTCGCAGACTCGCAGCAACCGTCGCATGACGTTTGCGACATGAGACCCAAACGCCCCACGATAAGTGTGGACTTCATCGACAACGATGTACTTCAGCCGCGACAGAAACGTCCGCCATTTGCGGCTGTGGTTCGGCAGGATTCCCGAATGCAGCATGTCGGGATTCGTGATCATGAAATCAGCCTGCGACTGGATCCGGTTGCGTTCTTCGCGTGGCGTGTCGCCATCGAAGGTGCCCAAGCGCATGTCCGCGCCGGCCGCCTGCAACAGGCCGCCCAGCGTGCCTTCCTGATCGCGTGACAGAGCCTTGGTGGGATACAGCAATGCCACGCCGAACGGAGCATCCGATGTGATATAGTCGTGCAGAATCGGCAGCAGGAACGAGAGCGTTTTTCCGCTGGCCGTTTTGGACACCAGCACGGTGTCCTGCCCCTGGCGAATCGATTCGAAGGCTTCGCTTTGATGGCTGTAAAGCGAAGTCAGCCCCTTGGATTTCAACGCAGCGGCCAGTTTCGGATCAAGTTGTTCGGGCAGCGGTTCGAAGTCGCCACCGGTGGGTTGCATGACGGTGTGCGACGAAATCTGAGCGGCAAAGCGGCCCTCAAGATAATCAACAAATGCATCCATTCCCATGGCCGCAGGCTCCGTTGGTGTGACAAGTTTCCAGCGACGTGTTTTACGTCGCCGTCACTCCATTTGCCAGCGGTCAAATGCCCCGTTCAATCGCCTGTGCCGCTATCGCAACACGAAAGTCCCCCGTTCCCAAGCCGTTTGAGGACCAGCTCCGGTCTAAATAACTCCCCACCTAAATGGGTGCACGGCTCCTTCGCGGGTGGCCGGGATTGAACTGACCGAAGCGAATGAAACCCCGCCGTTTCACTCGTTCCTCGCTCCAACCCCGACCACACGCCGCTCCCAATCCCATAGGGGGCCATCTAGTTATCGTCAGCCGCTTTTTCCTCAGGCAGCTCGCCATCCGACGTCAGATTGAAATCAGCGACATTGGCCTTATCTGCTTCAACGGTATATCTAAGCTCCGAAGAAACGTTGTACTGGGCTGGGACTGTTTCCGGCTTGCCTGGCGACCGACTTCCATCGTCTTCAATACTCCCTTCCCTGGCGGTTCTGATCGCGACAATATAGGTGCCCGGCTGAGCTCCCATGCGGCCACCAGAAAAGTTCAGTTCGTATTCACCGTTTTCGTCCGACCGTGCACCGGCCGGTCGGCCTCGTTCTGGTTGAAAGATAATAGACGCATTCGGCAACGGCGCGTCATCCATTGTGATGGTTCCCGTGACGGTGGCGATCTCCGGACCGCTATCACCACATCCAACAAAGATACTCAGTGTGCCTGCAAGGGCCATATAACGAATAATCGACATCGATTAGCTCCTTTCAAAAAACTCAAACAAGGACGCGTCGGCCAAATGAAGTCGGTCGGCAATCAGCGGATATCAAGCCAGCCGCGATGACGCCAGGCGCGGGCTCGCACACCCGCAGCTACACCAAGGCAGCAGCAGGAGTGCATCGCTGGTGCGAAGAAACGTAGCTGCACTCTCGCCACCACGACGGCGAATGCAGCTACGCGAATGCTGGCCTGCAGTTCAGTCGGCTATACCAGGTTAGAACTCACCAGTGACAAAGCCGTCGTCTTTGGAAAACAGCCGCTGATAGGTGCCGTACGCTTCGCCGTTAGGCTGCTTGAACGCGTTTGCGTTGTTTGTCCACGGAGTTGATGTGTGATCGATGTTTTCGCTGATGAAGCGAACCGAACCGTCACCCAATACAAACTGAGCTCCACCCACATGCTGGCTTCCGGCAGTGCGATGTGGTTGAGGGTTGCCTTCGGCGCTGGTCCAGTTCATGGGCCATTCGCCCTGCACGCACAAAGCGTTGGTGGCTCCCTGAGCTCCCGTGAGTCCGTTGTTGTCGGCGGCACCGTAGAACCTGCTGCGATTGCGACGGTTACCGTCCATCTTCCACTTCGTCTCGCACAGCATTATCTGGTTTGTCGTTCCGTCGATAATGTCGCGGATGGCGATTTGAGTTCCGTAGCTGGTACGAGCGAAGACACCATTCCGACGCAGCGTGTTTGTGCCGCCGTACCCGTTGTAAGAACTGTTCGCCGCCTGGTAGCTGGTCGTCGCTGATTTCGGAATCGCACCGTCGTTGAAGTTCTTGGGCTTCGGGTCAGACGGACAACTCATCGCTTCAAAAGTGGTCTGAGCCAGCTGGACGTTGCTAATGCTGCCGCCGGGAGTAGTCGGAGCTGTTTCTGCCAACTGCTGACTCGAGTTGAACTGCTGAAACAACGGCGCCTGATCGATAAACGGCAACAGTGCCCAGCCCCAACCGTATGCGGGACCCCCACGACCTGAATTCCAGTTTCCGTCAAAGTGCCCTTTGTATTGATGCCCGAGCGGAAAGCATCGATACACGTCATGGTAATTGTGGAGTGCCAGCCCAAACTGCTTCAGGTTGTTTTTGCACTGCGTGCGTCGAGCCGCTTCCCGAGCCTGCTGCACCGCCGGCAGCAACAAGGCGACAAGAATCGCGATAATGGCAATCACCACCAACAGCTCAATTAGCGTAAATCCGCGCAGGGATTTCCGTGGCAAATGAGAACGGAACATGAGTGTCTCCATGCAAGAGGAAAGGAAAAAGAAGGGACTGTGAAAATCGCCCGAACGGGCTTCGCTTCGTGGCGTCGGTCTTGTTCACCCGAATGGGCATTGAGAAATAGGACCTTCTGCCACCTGCAGAATAGCGCCAACGGTGTTAAAACGGCACCCCGCAATTCCTACCAATATAGTTATTTTTTAAACCTTACAAATAACACAGATATTGGGGTTACATTCCGACAAATCCGGTGTCCAGACTGCCGCGGAATTATGGCTGCCCGGGAATCGACCGTTTGCGGCACCGTGCGCGGGTACAGGGGATAAAGCGCGCGGCATTGCTATTCACTGACCTGCGATTTTGCGAACGGCAGATCGCCAGCGCGTGTGCACCAAGTCACATGAAACGTGACGCTCGAAGTGCAGAAGGCGAAGCCGAGAAGCCAGAACGAAAAACGCCTCGCCGATGCGGAAAGCAATCGGCGAGGCGGTTTCTGGTGGACCGGGGCAGGTCAGCTCAACCCGCCCAGGCGCTCTCCCGTCGTGATTCATGTACGCGTGCGTTGTTCGGTCACGTTCAATGACCTCATCACACAACGTCTTCGTGGGGGCTCAATTCCCCAGTTCAATCCGGCCACTTGCTGCGGCCATTCTTCTGCTACGTGCTCGAATATCGTCCCTTTGATTCCTCCCGCTGATCGTTCGTGCCTTGCGGAAGTTTCGGCGTTGCTGGCACTCAGGAAGCCTACAACACGTCAGCCGTTTTGCGGCGGCGGATTCAAATTGTGCATGACAGAACGTGGTTCCAACGGCCAGTTCTGACGGTCCGGAAACCGGGGCAGGCAGGACGGGCTCAAAACGATCCGCCACGCGAGCAAGTCGCTGAAACAAGTTCCGTTTCGCGGCGTCACTTCTGAGAAACCCGACCGGAAAAAGTGGGCTTGATGCGTCCGCCGCAGAATCCGGGACCGTTGCGTTTGCGAAACGTGCTATATTCGGCCGCCGTCGCCCGGATTCACCAGGATTCCTGACCCCATGCGTTGCCTGACGGGTGCGGCGGGCCAAAAATGCTCCATAGCAATCCGAACTCACCAATCCGGCGAAGAAAATTCCGCCAGCCCCGTAGCAAAAATTCACCATGAAGATTCAGCAGTTTCTTGAACACTACGGAGTCCGGATCAATCCGTTCAGCCAGGAAGACGCTCAGTCCGATCACATCTTCCAAAAGCACTGTGCGGCGACCATCTATCATCCGGCGTGGGACAAAGTGCTGGGCGATTTCGACAACCCGTCCACTTCCATCGTGTTCGGCGAAAAGGGCGCGGGCAAGACGGCGATTCGGCTGCAGCTGATCAACGCCATCGACGAACACAACACGCAGCATCCTCAGGAACGAGCGTTCGTCATCAGCTATGACGACCTGAACCCGTTTCTGGACACCTTCCGCGACCGGTTACGTGGCCGCAAACGCAACGCCGACAACGCACTGAAAGAATGGCGTCTGTGGGACCACATGGACGCTCTGCTCACGCTTTCAACGCGCCGGCTTTGCAACGTGATCGCTGACGAACATTCGACGGACCCCGACATCAATCTTCAGCAGTTGAAAGACCTGTCTCGACTACGCAAACGCGACCTGCTGATGCTGGCCGCCTTCTACGATCAGTCTTCGGACCAGTCTCACTGGCGTCGCTGGAAACGCATCAAATGGCGAATCGGATTTCTGGGTCTCAGCATCTATTGGCGATTTCTACTCGGCGTGCTGGTCACTTTGGCGACGCTGGCCTTCGCATTACGAGACGCACCGGCTGAAGGACTCCGCGAACTGGCCGCATTAAAAGCATGGTGGATTTACGCCGTGATCGCCGCTGGCTGGGCGCCGTGGTTGAAACGGAATATCTCTTTGTGGTGGCGAGCTCGGCACATCGCCAAGCAGGTTCGTATCCTGGAACACGGCACAGGCACACTACGCCGCATTCTGTCGCGAATCCCCGCGAAAGAACTGGACGGCCAGCCGATGCCATCACGTGATCGCAGTGACGACCGCTACGAATTGCTGGCCAAGCTGCAGCGGATTTTAAAACCGCTCGGGTTCACCAGCATGGTCATTTTGGTCGACCGAGTTGACGAGCCGCATCTCATCAACGGGTCGGCTCAACGCATGAAAGATTTCCTGTGGTCGATGTTCGATAACAAGTTCCTGAAGCATCCTGGCATCGGTTTCAAAATGCTGCTGCCTCGCGACGTTGTCTTCTTCCTCGGCCGCGAAGAAAAAGAATTCTACGAACGATCGCGACTCGATAAGCAAAACCTCATCAAGAGCCTGGAATGGACGGGTGAGTCCCTGTACGACATGGCCACCAACCGCATTCGAGCCTGCCTGGACGAAGGTGCGGACCAAACCATCTCAATCCGCAACTTCTTTGCCGAAGATGTCACCGAACAGGAACTGATCAACAAATTCGGAAAGCTGCGAGTGCCCCGCCACCTGTTCCGATTCCTGTATCGACTACTCACCGACCACTGCAACACGTCGACTCAGGACAGCCCCAATTGGAAGGTCAGCCACGAGACACTCGAAAAGTGCATGGACGCCTACCAACGAGAACTCGAAGCCATGGACCGTGGCCTCGGCACCGGCTAGTTGGGCGGGGACGGCCCCGCGGCCGGTTGGCGTGGCGGGCGGGTGACGTTGTCCGGGCTGAAGCGCCGGCGGTGCTCCCGTTGGTCGGGCGGCGACGGTCCCGCTGTCGGTCGGCGTGGCGGACTAATGAGCGGGACGAAGGCTGAATCGCCGGCGTGCCTCCCGTTGGTCGACGGGGATGGCCCCGCGGCCGGTTGGCGTGGTGGACTGATGAGCGGGACGCAGGCTGAAGCGCCGGCGTTGAGAATTTCAGCCAAAGCGTTACAGGCGATCGAAGCTAAGCGAAAACAACTGTTGGCAGTCGCCCAGGTTACCGGACAGCAGTCCTCGCTTAAACCACCGCACTCGTTGAGCCGACGAGCCGTGCGTGAAGCTGTGAACGTCAACTCGCCGTCCCGCTGCCTCCATGAGAGCATCATCGCCGATTTGGTTGGCGGCGTTGATCGCTTCTTCCATATCGCCGTCTTCAAGAATCCCGTACTCGCGGTGAGCGTGGTGTGCCCAAACGCCGGCAAGGAAGTCCGCCTGCAATTCCAAACGCACTGACATCTGGTTGCTCAGCAACTTGTCGCCGGAAGCTCTGGCTTCGTTGACCGGCCTGTTGAACGCCAACAGATTCTGCACATGGTGAGCGACTTCGTGAGCGATGACGTAGGCCTGTGCAAAATCGCCTTCTGCATTGTGACGCTGAGCGAGGTCATCGAAGAACGTTGGATCGATGTAGATCTTTTTGTCAGCGGGGCAATAAAACGGCCCCATCGCCGCCTGGCCCGGGCCGCAGGCTGTTTGCGTCTGGCCGGTAAACAGCTCCAGCCTCGGTTCCTGATAACTGGCGCCTTCGATCTGTTCGTCGAACAGCTTCGTCCAGATTGTTTCCGTGTCGCGTAGCACGACTTCCACGAATTCGCGGTTGTCGTCGTCGATGCCCTCGCCAGCGGGAGCCTGAGCGGCTCGGTCCTGCAGATTGCGAGCCGCGTTTCCGGCAAGTTGCTGCATGCCAGCACCGCCGCCCATGAACTTCACGATCAGTACGACAATGATCGCGAGAATTCCGCCCCCGCCGCCCATCGCCATTTTCGGCGACATGCCGCGACGGTCTTCCACATTCGAACTTCGTTCACGACCGCGCCATCGCATAGCTGATTCTCCCTGAAGCTGGCTGGCCCGCCATTGTTGAGTAGAAATGTAGAATACTGTGGAAAGACGGCTTAACCAATTGCCGTTTTGAAACGTTCAATCGCCGCTTCCACATTTTTGCGGCTATTGAAGGCACTCAATCGAAAATAGCCTTCTCCGGACGCTCCGAAACCGCTGCCTGGTGTGCCAACTAAATGGCCCTTTTCCAGCAGCAAGTCGAAGAACTCCCAGCTGCTGAGATCATTGGGTGTCTTCAGCCAGACATACGGAGCGTTGACTCCGCCAAAGACACGAATGCCAACAGCTTCCAGACCTTCTCGTAGCAGCCGAGCGTTTGTCATGTAGAAGTCGATCAACTGCTTCATTTGCTCGCGGCCTTCAGAGGAATAAGCCGCAGCCGCTCCCTTTTGAACCACATACGAAGCTCCGTTGAACTTTGTACTTTGCCGACGATTCCAAAGCTGGTGCAGCGCGACTTCGTCACCGCTGCTGATCTTCACTTTCAGATCTTTGGGCACCACGGTGAAGGCACAACGCACGCCGGTGAAGCCCACGTTCTTGCTGAAGCTGCGGAATTCAATGGCGACTTCGCGAGCACCTTCGATCTCATAGATGGAACGAGGCACGTTGTCGTCGGACACGAACGCTTCATAGGCGGCGTCGAACAAAATCAGGCTGTTGTGTTGCTTCGCGTAATCCACCCACTGCTGCAGAGTTTCTCGCGACGCCACCGTCCCCGTGGGATTGTTGGGGTAGCACAGATAGATGACATCTACGGGCTCAGTAGGCAGGTCCGGAACAAAACCGTTTTCTTCGGTGACCGGCAGATACACCAGGTCGCCGTAGCGTCCATCGGCATCGGCTTCGCCCGTGTTCCCCGCCATTACGTTCGTATCGACGTAAACGGGATAAACCGGGTCTGTGATCGCGATGCGATTGCCGGTGCCCAGGATGTCTAAAATGTTGCCGGTGTCGCACTTCGAACCATCAGAAACGAAGATCTCATCGGCCGACACATTGACGCCTCGACCTTTGTAGTCGTGTTCAGCGATCGCGTCACGCAGAAACGAATAGCCCTGTTCCGGCCCGTAGCCGTGAAACGTGTCGCGGCTGGCCAGTTCGTCGACAGCCGAATGCATGGCGGCCACGATTGCGGCGGGAAGCGGTTCTGTGACGTCGCCGATCCCCAGTTTGATGATTTCGGCCGACGGATTTTGATCGGCAAACGCGTTTACGCGTCGAGCGATCTCAGGAAACAGGTAGCCAGCTTTCAGCTTCAGAAAATTTTCGTTAATGCGGACCATGTGTAAAGTTCTTACGGCCTTTAAAAGTGAGCAAACAGGACAGCAGAAGCGATTCATAGCGTTCCGACGTCCTCGCCGAAATGGTGCCCGCTGTCTTACGCCTGGATAATCGAAAATCAATCAAATAAAAAAAGGTGAGGGCACTCCCACGAGCGACCTCACCTTTGTTTTTCGCCTCTGAAAAATCAGAGCGGTCAACTACTCTTTCGTCGCTGCTTCAACGGCTTCTTTGCCTTTTGCAGCAGCATCTTTGATTGCTTCTTCGCCCTTGGCGGCTGCGTCTTTCACAGCTTCTTTTGCATCGCCAGCGGCTTCTTCAACAGCTGCTTTTGCGTCGGCCGCTGTTTCTTTGGTGGCTTCGACAGCGTCGCCAGCCGCTTCTTCGACAGATTCCTTGGCTTCGCTAGCCGCGTCTTCCAGTGATTCCATCATTCCTGAGCCAGCTTCAGGAGCACCGCCGCCAGTGCCTGAGCCGCCTTCCATTTCGCCTGCGTCAACGTCACCGTCTGTTGTGGTTCCGCCATCGGTGCACCCAACCATCACGCAAGCACCCAGCAACAACGCACTCAAAGTCTTCCACTTAGACATCTTCTGTCTTCCTGTCATCAATTTTCAATTTGAAACTTTTGGATTTCTGATGAACTTTCATCAGCCCCCGCCGACGCACATTTTTCAGATCTGTAGCAAATTGCAAGAGCCGAGACCGCTATTCCGCCATTACGTTCGACTTTGCCATCAGGTTCCTGCATTCGGTATCGATCGCAGCGATGGCAGTGGCGAAATGGCAATTTGGGAAACCCACAAAAAGCAGGCCGAAACGCCGAAGTCGAACAACGCACGTCGCCCCGGGAAGTGAGTCACGCGATCGTGGGCAACCGGCAACGTAGCCGTGCAAACCAGCCATCTGATTCAGGACGATGGTTCCCGGCGTCATTCGGAGTTGCGTCTACCTCCCACGCTGCCCCACTTCCGACCTCGCCACGGCCCGTAGACCATAAATCGCGACTTTTCGAGCGTCGAAACGCGTTTCCGGCGAACAAATTGGGCTGGTCAGGACGTCAATTTGCAGGCGCACGCTCCAGGCTCTGTCCCGTCATCTGAAATTTGCCGGGGAACTCGTGAGCCGTGCCGCTCAGCTAATCGAGGGACAGAGCCTGGGCCGGGAATCGTTCTGTTTTGCTGGCAGACATTCCAAAAACGCGGGTAGCTTCAATAATGCGGGTCGTTCGGCGGCCTATTTCTCAGCGTCGGGGCGGAATGCTTGATCACAGAGGAATCAGCACGCACAATCAATAATCGGGGCACCACATCGCAATCGATCCGGCCCCATGAGCCTCACCGGCTAGTAAAAGTTTGTCTACCCGCACCGGCAATGCATCATGAGTGACTTCAAAAGGCGTTCTGAATGGCCGATTTCGTAAAAAACACGCCCTCAATCCTGGTCTCACTGGCTGTCCATGTGGTTGTCGTGCTGGTTTTGATGATGATTCCGCTGGCCATTCAGGCCACGAATTCTGATTTGCTGCTGGAATCGATTTTCACCGAGGACATCCCGTACGAGCAGATTGAGCAGCAGCTGGAGCTGGAAACCAAGCCAGCCGAAACGCTGAACGTGATTGCTGGCGGAGCCCCCTCCACCGCCGTAGGCGCGGCCGCTCAACCCGCATCGGCTCCAGTGAACGTGCAAAAAGCCAACGTGCTAAACGAAGCCACGGTCGATGCGCCGCGAGTCGAAGCGATGGTGCTTAGCGGCGAAGTGATGGCGACCGAACTGGGCGAAGGCGAAATCACGGGCGAGGTCGGCGCGATGGTTGAAGGCTACGGCGACGCGATGGGCGTGATCACTCAGGAAATTACCCGCATGATGCGGCAGTCCAAAGTGACGGTCATCTGGATGTTTGACGAATCCGGAAGCCTGGAAGACGACCGCAAAGAGATTCGTGAAAACTACATGCGCGTCTACGACGAACTCAACATCGTCGCAACGCAGGACAAACAACTTCGCCGTCGAGCCGCCAATGATCAACTTTTGACGGTGGTCGCCAGTTACGGCAAAGACATTCACGAATGGACGCCGCGACCAACGGCCGATCCGGAACAGGTGAAGGCAGCGATCGACAAGGTTCCCGTCGACGAATCCGGCGAAGAAAATATGTGTCGCTCGGTGGCACAAATCATCAATAGGTACAAAGCGTCGACAGCGACCGGCAAGCGAAAGCTGGCCATCATTGTTGTGTCGGACGAATCGGGCGATGACGGCGATTATGTCGAACAGGTGATTGTCGCGGCAAAGCAGGCGAAGTCGCCCGTGTACGTGATGGGCCGCGAAAGCATGTTCGGTTATCCGGTGGCTCGACAACGTTGGGTTTACGAAGACAAGGACGAAGGCATCAGCGAAACTTTCTGGCTGCCCATTCGACGTGGCCCGGAAACCGCGTATCCGGAATGCCTTCAGTGGGACGGCCTGCACGCTCGGTGGGACGGCCAGGCAGCGGGCTTCGGTCCGTACGAACAGGTGCGAATGGCGCGCGAATCCGGCGGCATCTTTTTTGTCCTGCCCGGCAACGAAAAGAACCTCGTCGGCCGCGACGTGAACCTCAAACGCAAGTACGACTTTCTGGCGATTCGCGAATACACGCCTCTGCTGTTGTCCCGCGAAGAATATGCCATCGATCGCGCGAAGAGTCCCTTTCGCCAAACGTTGTGGAACGTGATCGTTCGCCTGAATCCGCTTGATAACAAGATACTGTTTGAAACACACGACCCGGAACTGAACATTCGGCGTGAGCATTATCCGCTTCTGCCAGCTCCGTTTCAGCAGGAAGCGGGGCGCCAGGCAATCAAGGCGGCCAAAGCGATGCTGCTGATCAATGAAGCGCTAGGCTATCTGGATGACGTGAAGCCTCAGCGAGCGGCCGAGCCGTCTCAACGCTGGCGAGCCGGTTACGACTTGGCGTATGCCCAGTTGCATTTGTTCCGGCTACGGCTGTTTCAGTTCCTGCTGGCAATGGACGCTCACGCAAGTAACATGCCGAAGCCAGCAAACCCCGAGTCGAACGAATGGAACTTCTGGCGCAACAAGAAGACGCTGGTTCCTGATGAAGACCAGTTCGCTCGCCTGGACAAGACTTTCAATATCGGAATGTCGCGGGATGAGTATCTTAAAATGGTCGTGGAAGAAGAGAAGAAAGCGATTGAGTTGCTGAATGGCGTGATCGCCGAACATCCAGGCACGCCATGGGCCTTCCGAGCATCCCGTGAAATCAGCGACGGTTTCGGCTACATCGTCACAGACCGTCTCTGGGACCCCAGCGGTCGCCGCGAAGAAATTGCTCGAACGCTGCCGAAGCTGTAGGTCATTGCTCGCATTGTAAACTTCCTAATCCCGGCCGGGTGGTCAAGTCAGAAGCAGGGCCATTCCAGTCGGCAGGACGGCACACCGCCGACGCATCAAACCTTGTCAGACACGTTCGCGACGCCAGGAGTGCAGCGGGTTAATGAAGATTTTCATCGCTATTGCTGCACTCTTGCTGGCTGCAGTGATCTACGGATTCACTCGCTCAAGTTCTGGTCAAAGGAATTCGTTCTGGGATGTCCTTCGTAATCCGGGCTCAATGCCTGACCTCGAACGGATGCATGCCGAAGTCGACGAGGCCGCCACTTTGTTGTCGGGGTCTCCAGCAGACATCGCCGCGCTGGTGGACTCCTTTGTGTTTAAGACCGCGTCAGATTATTCGGCGTGGACGAAGGAACGCGTACTGGCCAAACTGGGCACAGAGGCTTATCCGCGAGCACTGGAGATTCTCCGCGACAGTTCGTTGACCAAAAAGCTGACGACAATGTCCACGGGCGAGTTTCACCTTCCCGAAGGTCCCATCAACCGCCTTTGCAAGATTGTTGATCAGGATGCTCCACCACCGGTAGAGGCTGCTAACCTGCTGTCTCCATTTATAGAATCCGAACAGAACGAGATCCGAAAGAGTGTCGCGCTCATTCTTGGTTCAATTGGTGCCAGTGATTCCATCCCCCAACTGCGTCAAGCTCTAAGCGATCCCGACGAGTATGTCCAAAGCTACGCTCTGATGGGCATCCAGCGGGCCATTTCAGGAGATCGAATCGAATCGTCTTCGAAGGACGATTTTTTCAAGCTGGTTTCCGACATGTGGCCCGACAACACAAGTTTCAGTCCCGCATCCGACGTAGCAGCGGTGCTGTTGGGGCTGGATCGTGATCGAGCCGTTAAATACCTGCTCAGCGACGAACTGTTCACCGTTCACTTCGAACCATCATGGCGCATTCTGCAGACGTTCAGCGAAGAGTCCGTTGAGGTTCCTCGATCGAAACTGCTGACGCTCATCAATGACGCAAACCAGGATCCACTTGAACACCCAATGGGCAATGTCTTGCAGTACGCATTGCCTCTCCTCGGAGCACATCGCAATGACGAAGACCTTGCGATGTTCGAGCAGTTTTTAGATCACGAGGAGCAGGACGTCGTGCAAGGTGCATCTGAGGCGATGTATCGCTTCTACCAGTATTCCGAGCTGATTCGAGATCCGTGGGACGTCGTTGAGAACCACGGATGGGGTGCACTTACCGCAGCAGAGAAGCATATCTGCGCGATTGACACACTTGATGGTGAGGTCAGCAACGGCGGATTTGCTCAGTACTATTTCAACTCTTCCAGCAACCACTGGCAGGATGCGCAGGCTGGTTTGGAGGCCATCGGTGCCGGCCGCCGACTTCGCGTCCTGAACGCCACACTTGAACGCTTCGGCGACTCTGGCCCTTCGGTCGACCGTGACGTCAGAACAAATCAGTTGGCAAAACTTGTACGAGCTCAGGAAGACCCATTCCGCGAACAGTGTGACGCCTGGTATGAAATTAAAGATGAAGTCCTCGCCCAATTGAAGCTCAAATACAACCTCGCCAATATGCAGGGACGCGAGAAGTCGCAGCAATCGGACGAAGCGGAAAGCGGTCCACAATAACACCGAAGTTCGCAGCCAGGTCTGATACCAAGCTGCGTTTCCCAGCCGTCACTTCGCAGAAGACGAGCGAATGGAAGCGGCCGTCAGCCGGCCGTCATGCAACGCCGAAGCCACAAGCGCCGCATCCACACCGGCCGCTTTGATGGGTGTTAAATCCTCAACCGATCGCACGCCGCCGCCGGTGATGATCTGCACGTCGGCGAATTTGCTTCGCAATTGCCGACACAAATCCAGCGTGGGCGTTCCTTCTGACATGCCGACGGCGGCGAGGTCCAGCACGATCAGTTTTTCAAAGCCGACGGAGAGCAATTCAGCCGCAACTTCTTCGGCCGGTCGGTCTGCGAACGCGGCGTTTTCCGACAGCACGGAGCCATTCATTAGGTCCAGACTCAGCACCAGCCGCTCGCTGCCGAACTGCTGCAGCAGACGTCTGGCCGTTTCAGCGTCTGGCAGGGTTTCCAGCGCCACGACAACTTCGGCGGCACCCAAATCGAGCAGTTCTTCGACATCGTCGGCGCATCGCACGCCGCGGTCGACGAGCAGCAAAGTGTTGGTTTGAGCCAGCTCCGCAATCGTGCAGCGGTTCAACTGGCCTCGCTGAATCGCATCGAGGTCGGCGATGTACGCGCGAGTGAACCCGAAGTCGGTGGCGAACAGGTTTAATATCACAGACGGATCGCAGGATTCCGTCAGCGTGCTGCGAATGCGGCGATAGGAATCGCGATTTCCCGCCACTCCGCGCACCACAATTCCGTTTTTCAGGTCAATCACGGGAATGATTTGCATGGAACTCCGTTCGCTTGTGTTCCGCTGGATCGCGCAGACAATACCGTCGGCGTCGACAGCCCAATGGTACTCAAATTTTCACGTAGGTCAGGCTCTCAAAGACTGACACCGCGACAAAGTTGCTGCTTTCGCGAGTCTCTGAGAGATTCGCCTACGTGAACGCAGCACAGATCGACTGCCTTGGGGCGACTCCCCTCAATCCACATTACACGAATTCATCCATCTGGAGACTCATCTGCTATGGCCAGCCAGCCATCTGTAATCATCAGTGCCTTCGCCGACGAAGCCGCCAACCACCGCACCGCTCTGGAACAAATGACGGCTCTGGCCGCCATCGGCATCCGTAACTACAGCCCTCGCTTTATCGACGTCGCGGGCGACGGAACCGTTGAACACGTAGTCGATCTTAGCGCTGAAAAGCTGAATCGGCTGAAGGAATACCACGCCGAATACGGAGTCAGCGTCACCAGCGTGGGGGCTCGAGTCGGAAAGATCAAACTGCTGGATGTCGACGACGGCAGCCACAACAAGTACATCCCCATCGCGGAATATCTCAACGGCGAAGTCGCCGCCACCATCAAAGCGGCCAAAGCGCTGGACACGAAACTCATTCGTGGCTTTTCGTTCTACCATCCGCGAGGCACAAAGCCGGAAGATCATCTGGACCAGGCTGCCGATCAGATTCGTCAGATCGCAGACGCTTGTGCGAAAGAAGGCCTTGTCTACGGTTTGGAAATCGAACCCAATCTTGTGGGCGAAACCGGTCCGCTGCTGGCAGAATTGGCTAAGCGAGTCGACCATCCCAACATGGTGCTGATCTTCGACGGCGGCAACGTGGCCTGCCAAAACAAGAACCCGGTTCAGGTTTACGAAGAATATAAAGCGACGGTACCTTATCTGGGCTGGATGCACGTCAAAGATTACCGGATCGACCCGTCGATGACGTGGACCGGAGCCGTCGACGAAGAACGCCTCAAGAACTTCGTGCCGGCCAACGAAGGCGACGCGGGACACGAATTAGTATTCCGCGACCTGCGTGAACAACTGCCAGCCATCGAAGAACGTCTGGCCAAACTTGGAATTCCAGGCTTCTATCTGGAAACCGAACCGCACCTGAAGGGCGGCGGTCAGTTCGGCGGCTTCAGTGGACCGGACGGCATGGGCGTTGCCGTGCGAGCCCTCTGTTCGTGCCTGGACTACGCTGGAATCGGTTACAACCTGCGGACGTTTGCAGACATTCGTAAGCTGCGTGGATTTTAGCGAGGCATTCTGCCGCGACTGACAGAAGAAATCGCTGGGTGCCGAATGCAACCCGCTCGCACCCCAGCGATTGCCTTCGTCAGACGCAAATCCGTGGTCAAAGTTCGGTATTTCAGCTTGAGGCACCATTCACTGCCCGCGACTATCTACCCATTCCCCTCATCTGCCGCATTTTCCTTCTGGACACAAGTTCGCCCCCGGCTAATATGAGGTCTGATTCGCGACGATGGAGGCGATTGGGATCAGGGAGGCACATTTCGAAATCCTGCCTTTTCGTTCTTCGGAGACGACCATGTTCCGCAAATCAGCCCTACTAAAACTGGCGCTGCTATGCGTGCTGACCTTTGCCACTTCCAGCACCGCTTCGGCTCAGTTCGGCTACTCCCATTCCAGCTACGCGTATCATCATCACTACTCACGACCCGCGTACCGCGCGTCGACCGGGTACCGAGTCGTTCCGGTTTACTACCGAATACCGATTTACATCGTTCCAGCGAAACCAGCCTGCGGCTGCGATGCGGCTCCCGCGCACGCTCGTCCTGCGTCGCCTTTCGCTCAGCCACCTTCGCTGTACGCGCCGCCGGCCAAAGGCCCACGCCTGGCTCCCGTTCGCTGATCGGAACACTGCTGGAAGTGAATGACGACCACGATGCCCGCCTTTCTCAAAGGCCGGGCTTTTTTTTGCGTGCAGCGAACCGCTCGCGCCGCACGGCGGTTTACGAACGCTCCTCACCGACGCCGAACGATCGAATCGTGGTCGTGATCGGGAAGTGGTCGCTGTATCCGGCACGCAACTCCGGCCTGAATTCCTGAGGCCTCAACTTCCGAGTACACAACTCATCCGGTCGATAGATCTGCACGTCAGGGATTCCGTCGTCCGACGTCTCCAACTGCAGGCCATTCAGCCCCAAATACAAGCCACGCGACAGCAGAAACTGGTCGACCAGTTCCATCTTCGCATTCGCGCCATGCCCCTGCCTCGTTCCCGTATCCGGTTGCGTTAACAGCGACCACATCGGGTTGAACAGTCTTGCCGTGCGAGACTGATACGACTTGAACGAAGGCAGCGTGTCGCCTGTGAAACGCAACGGGTCTTCCAATAGATCGCGTGAGTACACCGCTCCTAAGACGTCCGCAATGCTGCGGTCCCACGGTTCGTCGTTGAAGTCGCCCATCAGCAGCACGTTCTGGTTCCATGCCGCGTTCAGAGCCAGCAGTGACAGTTCATTGTCCGTCAGGTTCAGATAATCTTTGCGGCTAAGCTTCAGGTTTTCGTCCACCAACCGGCGACAATGCTGTGCCGCCGTCAACCGCGATGCTTCTGATTGCTGGCATCCGTTTTTCCGTGATGGCCAGTGATTGACCAGAACCACAAGGTCCGCATTGTTGCTTTTGACGGTCAGATGGAATTCCGAAATATCCGAAGTGGCATACGTTAAATCAACCGCATGCCCCTTCGACGCCTCTTCGTTAATCGTAAACACGTCCGTCGAGTAAATTAACGCGGTGTCCAGTCCTTGAGCGTTGTGCACGGGCGCGTGAGCCAGTGCGTAGTCTTCGCGTCCGATCGCATCAATCAGGATATTGGCGATCCGAGCGTTTTCGATTTCACAAATGCCCAGCAGATCGGGGCCGTTGTCATCGAAGGTTGAACCGATCGTATCCGCAAGGTTACCAATGCGCACTTCGAGTGCTCGCCGATCCCACCCGCGAACCGGCGTGTATTCCATGTCGGACGCGATGACGGAACCTTCCAGATCAAACAAATTCTGCAGGTTCCAAAACACCACGTCGAACGTTTCCAACACCTTGTTCGAACCGCCCTCATTGTCGACCGTCTGATCCGTCACGCCGCCTGCCTTTGTCTCTGCATTCCCACAAAATCCGTCCGGCCAGTATTTCAACAGATTGCTCCCCAAAGAAGTAGATCGATTGCCAGGCCGGTACGCACCGGCGGGCGATTGGCGTGGCGGACGGGTGACGGTGTGGGAGCTGAATCGCCGGCGTTGCTTCCGTTGGGCGCGGGAGGCCGGCGATGCTTCAGGCCGGTACGCACCGGCGGGCGGTTGGCGTGGTGGGCGGTTGGCGTGGTGGGCGGGTGACGGTGTGGGAGCTCAAGCGCCGGTGTTGCTTCCGTTGGGCGCGGGAGGGCGGCGATGCTTCAGGCCGGTACGCACCGGCGGGCGGTTGACGTGGTGGGCGGTTGACGTGGTGGGCGGGTGACAGTGTGGGAGTTCAAGCGCCGGCGTTGCTTCCGTTGGACGCGGGGAGGCGAGACGCGGTGTGCGGGGGCAGGAGACCGGCACACGCTGACCTCGCGTAGATCAGTCTCTCCGAGACTGATACCGCCGCAACTCCGCTGCGGTTTTAGCGGGTCTCAGGGGGACTCACCGGCATGAAGGTGACTGTGCGGGCGGCCGCGACACAATCCGAGTGAATTCGTCCCGGATCGTGGGCTGGCGCTGGCAATATGGGATGTTTGGCCGGTATTTTGGCATGTGGAATTCGTCAGAGAACTGTTCATCGCTTCGTTTCCGAAGCAGCTTCGTCGGAGTGTTTCATGCTATTGATAACTCGAACCGCCGCCATTCTTCTGCTGACGGCTGTCGGCTTCGCGGCGGACGGTGACCGATCGTCGGAACACAATGTCGGGCTGCGACAGAACCCGCCCAATGTGTGGGCATTGCAGCACGCAAAAGTCATCAGCGGCCAGCAAACGTTGAAGGACGCGACGATTGTTGTGCGCAACGGCCGGATTGAATCGGTTGAAAAGGGCGGCGAGGTTCCGGCTGACGCTCGTGTCATTGATGCCAGCGGTAAGACAATCTATCCCGGCTTCATCGATGCGTACTCCGAAGTGAGTCTATCAACCGATCGTGTGAACCAGGCAGCGAAGTACTGGAATGTTAACGTTGTTCCTCAGCTGTCCGTGGCCGACCAGTTTGTCGCCAATTCGAAGAATAAGGATCTGCGGCAACAGGGTTTTGTGGCTCAACTACAAGCTCCCTCCGGCAAGATCATTCGAGGCCGCAGCGCGTTGGTGTCGACGGGATCTTCGGATCCAAACGTCGCCGTGTTGGCCGCCGATGTCGCTCAGCATCTGGAACTAACGCCTGCAACACGCGACCGGAAAGTTTATCCCAATTCGCCCATGGGAGCCGTCGCGTTAAGTCGGCAGGCCATTTATGACGCTCAATGGTACCGCGACGCATGGAAGGCGGCAGACGCGGATCCCACGCTGCCTCGTCCGGAACGCAACGACGCCTTGGCCGCGCTGCAGCCGGTCATCAGCGGCCGGCAACCGATGATGATTGAAACGTCAAACGAACTGTACGTGCTGCGAGCCGATCGGTTTGCCGGTGAATTCGGTTTGAATCTGATCATCAAAGGCAGCGGTTACGAATATCGCCGTCTGAAGGACATTGCTGCGACAGAACGGACTCTGATCCTGCCCCTGAATTTCGGCAAGGCCCCTAACGTCAGCACGGCCGAGATCGCTCAGAACGTCACCCTCACGTCGATGATGCACTGGGACATCGGCCCGGAAAACCCGGCTCGAGTTGACGAAGCAGGAATCCGGTTCGCCTTCTGCACGGATAAGCTGTCGTCGCCTGGCGATTTTCTGAAGTCGTTGCGGCAAGCTGTCAAGCGCGGCCTGTCGAAGAAGTCGGCGTTGAAGGCACTGACCGAAACACCAGCGCAGCTGTACAACGTCCTGGATCAACTGGGCGCAGTCCAGCCGGGTAAACTGGCCAGCTTTGTAATCACGGACGGCGACATCTTCGACGACGAGACGAAGGTCGAAGAAACATGGGTCAGCGGCGAACGCTTCGAACATTCGCCCAAACCAGAACACGATCTAACCGGGCAACTGGAAGTTGCACTCCAGAAGACAAAGGGCTTTCCTGCAAAGCTGTTCGTGGAATTCACTCGCGACGGAAAGAAAGTTTCAGGGCGAGTCGCCGTAGTTCCGTTTGATGAGCTGAAAAAAGACGACGATGCCGACGACAAGAAATCCGAGGAGGAGGAAGAAGACGAAGAGGAGGACGAAGAAGAAGATGATGAAGACAAAGAAAAGAAGCCTGCAGCCGTAGCGATGAAGGAAGTGAGTCTGTTGGACTTCACGGCGGCCGGACAATTCGACGCCAAATCTTTCGGCGGCAAAGGCAAGGCTCGACTAACGCTGGTCTTCAGTCAGTCAGATGCAAAAAAAACGCCCGCTGCGTTTGGGCAGGTCGTCTGGCCCAATGGTCAGACCGCGTTGGCGACAGCCGAACCACTTCAAAACAGCGACAAAACCGACGACGATAAAAAGGACAAGAAGAAGACCGACAAGCCTCAGTCTGCATCCTTCGCTGTCAACTATCCATTGGGTGCTTACGGAGTCGAACAGCCCGTGCCGTCGGACGGGGCCTTTGCCTTCGTCAATGCAACCATCTGGACATGCGGACCTCAGGGCATTATCGAGCGTGGCACAATCTACTTCGATAAGGGGCGGATCGTTGAGGTCGGCGAAAAAGTAAATGTTCCGGACGGCATCACAAAGTTCAATGTGCGTGGAATGCACATCACGCCGGGCATTATCGACTGTCATTCGCATGTCGCGACTGACGGCGGCGTGAATGAATCAGCTCAGGCCATCACCTGCGAAGTTCGCATCGGCGACTTCATCGACTGCGACGACATTTCGATCTACCGACAGCTTGCTGGCGGAGTGACGACGTCCAACATTCTGCACGGATCGGCCAACCCAATCGGTGGCCAAAACCAGGTGCTAAAGTTCCGTTGGGGGCGCACCGGTGACGAAATGAAATTCGAACAAGCTCCGCCCGGTGTAAAGTTCGCTCTTGGCGAAAACGTCAAGCAAAGCAACTGGGGCGATGACAACACAACTCGATATCCGCAAACGCGGATGGGAGTCGAACAAACCTTCCGCGACGCCTTTACGGCGGCCAACGAATACGCGGATCGCATGGACAGCTACGCGAAAAACCGCCGCGGTCTGCCGCCTCGGCGAGATCTGGAACTCGACGCACTGCGAGAAATCGTCGAGCAGAAACGGTGGATCCATTGTCACAGCTATCGGCAGGACGAAATCCTGGCGTTGATCCGAGTGCTCGACGATTTCGACATCACCATCGGCACGTTCCAGCACATTCTGGAAGGCTATAAAGTGGCCGACGCGATGGCAAAACACGGAGCGATGGCTTCCGCATTTTCCGACTGGTGGGCGTACAAGTTTGAGGTGTACGACGCCATTCCCTACGCCGGGGCTTTGATGCACGAAGCCGGTGTGGTCGTGTCGTTTAATTCTGACGATGGCGAACTGGCCACTCATCTAAATCAGGAAGCTGCCAAGGCCGTAAAGTATGGCGGCGTGTCGGAAGAAGAGGCGTTAAAGTTTGTCACGTTAAATCCGGCGAAGCAGCTTCGTATTGAACAGTACGTCGGTTCGCTGGAAGTCGGCAAGCATGCCGATCTTGTCGTCTGGAATCATTCGCCGCTCAGCAATTACGCTCGCTGCGAACAAACGTGGATCGACGGCACATTGTACTTTAGTCGCGAACAGGACGCGGCGGCTCGCAAAACAAACGCCGAGATGCGGAACACGCTAATCCAGAAGATTCTGACGTCTGGCGAAAAGATGGCGGGCGAAGACGAAAAAGAAGACGACCCGTCTACTCAATGGCTACGGTACGACGAATTTTGCCGTGCGAGTGGCCATCAGCACAAGAAATGATTCCGACGAACCAGACATTGCTTTCCTTCGGAATTCGTCGGCCGTCGGCTACACGATTCGGGCGAACGCGGTATGGTGGAGGACCAAATGACGTCGACTTTGATCCTCATCCCGACTATCGGTGAGCGGCAGATTCTCGCTCCTCGATTTGCTCCATTGCTGGAACGAGACATCAGCGTTCAGCTATGCGGCTTCGGCCCAGTAGCGGCGGGGGCAAAGACGTCTCAACTGATTGCGTCACTGCAACCGAAGCAGATTATTCTGGTGGGGATCGCTGGAGCTCTTACGGACGACCTCGCTGTCGGGCAGGCTGAAGTTTTTGAGCACGTCGCAATGTACGGTATCGGAGCCGGTACGGGAGACACGTTTCGCAATGCCGGACAACTGGGCTGGCTGCATTGGACGGAATGCCTTTCGGAGGGAACGCCGGTCGGTATCGGCGACGCGATTTCATTGCAGCGAAAGGACGAGCCATCCGAAGATCACCGACAACTGCTTACCGTCTGTGCCGCTGCTGGATGTAAGCGGGATGCACGCGATCGGAAAGCCATCTTTCCGAATGCCGTTGCCGAAGACATGGAAGGCTATGCGGTTGCGATGGCCGGAGCGTTTGCTGGTGTTCCGGTCAGCATCGTGCGTGGAATTTCAAACCTCGCGGGCGATCGCGAAAAAATTCGCTGGCGGATTCCCGAAGCGTTACACGCCGCAGCTGACCTCGTGCTGAAAGGACTTTCATGAGTCAAACAATTCATCTTGGCATTTCTACATGCCCCAACGACACGTTTGCGTTTCACGGGCTGATGAACAAGCTCGTCGACTGGCGTGGTCTTGATTTTCAGGTTGAACTACTCGACATCCAGCAACTCAACGATCGACTTTTCGCAGGCGACTTTCACGCGGCCAAGACCAGCTTTCATGCCGCTTTGTTACTTGCCGAATCCACAATGGTGCTCCCGTCAGGATCGGCTCTGGGGCATGGCGTCGGACCGTTGCTGCTGGCAGCGAAGTCAGACGACGTTCCCCAAAATGACTCGCAAGTCACACTTTGCCCGGGCCAGCACACGACGGCAACTCTGTTATTTCGCCTGTTCTATCCTCAGACAACTCAGGTGCAACACGTTGTGTTTTCTGACATCATGCCGAAGCTGCAACAACAAGCGGCCGACTTTGGTGTGTGCATTCACGAAGGTCGATTCACATGGCAGCAGGAAGGTCTGCATCTGGTGACGGATCTGGGCGAACTGTGGGAAAATGAAACCGCTTCTCCGCTACCGCTGGGCGGCATTGTAGCTCGGCGCAGCCTGCCAGCGGAAACCATGGTTGACGTGCAGGCCGTGATACACGATTCACTGCAGCTCGCCCTGGCCGACCCGGATTCTGCACTGCCGACGATGCGCCAGTACGCTCAGGAGTTCAGCGACGACGTCTTGATGCAACATGTGAAGCTGTACGTCAATGACTGGACAGTCGACCTCGGCGCTGTCGGCCGAAGTGCGTTACAGCAGCTCTCTGATCGCGCCCAAGCCATCGGGCTGGTGGCACCCGGCACGGCTGGCCTGGAAGTCTATCCCAACGCGCGCTGACGATGTCGGCGGTGCGGGAAGGTTTTAGATCGCCGTAGGTCCGGCCTGCCAGGCTGGATTCCCAGCTTTGCCGAACCCGCACGCGGCGAAGTCCCCCTCGGCAAGCAGCACCGACCGCCACCAACAACGGCTGGTTGCGAACCGGGGCGACATTGTGCAAGATGCCGTTCCCGCCCTGGCTGCTGCCGCCAGACGAAGCAAACCTTCCCACCACGGCCACATCCGGTTCCACTGATGCTCCAACCTGCTCGCTCGCTGTTCACGCTTTGTATCGCCATCTGTTTTCCTGCTGCTGCGTTCGGACAATCTGCCGAAGACTTCCGGAAGCCGTATGCGGGCGACGATGCCACTGGCCAACATGTGTTGGGGCTTTGGCAATTTGCGGACGGCCATGAACTGGAAGATTCGTCGGGCAACGGCCACGACCTTTCACTGCAGGGAGCCACCGTTGTTGCAGACGGTCTGTTCGGAAAAGCGTTGAAGTCGGCCGCCGGGTGGCCTCGCGAAGACTCGCGGCACTCTGCGGTTGCCAAAGACCACGACTCATTGTCGCCTTCTGGGCCGTTCACTGCAGAGATGTGGGTGCGGCCGTCAGCGGAAATGAAGGATTATCCAGAAGCGTTTCTGCTGGACAAAAAGTATGTCGCTCACGACGACTACCAATGGACGTTGATGAAGGCCGATGGCAAGGGACATCGGCGAATGAAAGTTCTGCTGGGGTTTGGAGAAGAATCCGCGACGTTCTGGTCTGTGCAGGCAGCGCCGTTGGCGACGGATGAGTGGATCCATTTGGCATTCACTTACGATGCGGCCGGGACGGTAACGTTTTGGGCCGACGGCCAGAATCTTGGGTCGTCTCAACAGCCGGGTTTGGGCGCCATCCATCCTGGGCGTCACGTGCTGTCGATTGGCGACCGAGTCGGAAGCCTGTACCACGGGTTCCCCGGCTTGATCGACCAGGTGCGGCTGTGCTCCGGTGTTCGCGAATTCCGTCCTGTCACCATTGAGCCAATCGCTGCGCGGCGAGCCTACCTGCGGATGGAAAAGGTGTCGCCGTTGAAGTTTCGAGTTCGCAATTTGCAGAAGTCAGCGCTGAAGGATGCAACCGTGCAGATTTCGGTCGACGGGATTGCAGCGAAAGACTTTCAGTTGCCGGAGATTGCGGCTGGCGCAAGTCACGATGTGGAATATCTGCTGGATACGTCGCTGCGGCCGGGCGAGTATTCAGTGGTGACCACTCTGCAATTGCACCAAGGTGAAACTAAATATCGCAGTTCCGAACAGTTGCCCATCACGATCGTGCCACGCAGTTTGCCGGGGCGGATGCCAGTGGTGATGTGGGGTGGTTTCGGCACTGAGACATTGCCAAAGGTGAAGGACCTGGGGTTCACGCATTTTCTGGGCCTTCACCCCGACTATGCTGGTGTCTGGAAGGCAAAGAAGCCAATCGTTGCCGAAGAATCGAAACGAAGCAGTGACCGCAACCTGCTGGATGCCGCGTTGGAACAGGATCTCCGCGTCCTTGCTCAGATGGCTCCTGGCCGCTGGTTGGAAAGCCAGGAAGATCTGCTGCGGATCGATCGCGACGGTGGCCACTATTCGCGTGAGAACATTTCGGCGTCGGCGCCGGGCATTAAAGAATTCGGCTACAACGTCGGAGCGTCGATGGCTCAGACATGGCACGATCATCCGGCGTTTGCTGGAGCACTGATCAACACAGAAATCCGTGACGGAACTCAGGTTTCGTTTCATCCGCACGAAACGGAAGCATTCAAACAGGCGTCAGGGTTCGATGTTCCGGACGTCGTTCAGCACAAGGCTGGCGTGTCGTGGATAAAGCTGGAGAATTTTCCCAAAGACCGAATTATTCCCGACGACGATCCGGTGCGCGTGTTTTATGAATGGTTCTGGAAGCAGGGTGATGGCTGGAACGATTTCAATTCGGCGATCAGTGACGGCGTGAAGTCGACCGACCGCAAAGATGTTTGGACGTTTTTCGATCCGGCCGTTCGAGTGCCCAGCATCTGGGGCAGCGGCGGCGTGGTGGACTACATTTCGCACTGGACGTATTCGTACCCGGATCCCATTCGGATTGGCCTGACCACCGACGAACTGTTCGCAATGGCAGCCGGATCACGATCGCCGCAGCAGGTCATGAAGATGACTCAAGTCATCTGGTACCGATCTCAAACCGCACCTCCGGAAAAACCAGCAGCCGCAGACAATGCCGCAGCGGCGGAAAAAGAACAGGCACCGTGGGAGGACTTCGATCCGGGAGCTCAGTACATCACAATTGCGCCCATGCATTTGCGGGAAGCCTTCTGGACCAAGATCTCTCGCCCCATTCAGGGAATCATGTATCACGGCTGGGGCTCGCTAACCGAAACCGACGGCACCAGCGTCTATCGGTTCACTCATCCGGAAACGCAAAATGAGCTACGGCGCCTTGTCCACGACGTTGTCGAACCACTCGGCCCGGCGTTAAAACAGATTGGTGCAGACCAAACCGACGTCGCGCTTCTGGAAAGCTTCACGTCGCAGATGTTTGCGACTCGTGGCACGTGGGGCTGGGGACATCGGTGGACGGGCGACGCGTGGCACATCGCCAAGTACGCTCAACTGCAGCCGCAGATCGTGTACGAAGAAACCGTCAACCGCGACGGGCTTGACGATTTCAAAGTGCTGATCATGCCCAGTTGCGACGTGCTGCCGGAATCAGTCGCAGCAAAGGTGATGGCGTTTCAGCAGCGAGGGGGGATTATCGTCGCGGACGAACGACTGGCGCCAGGCATCAAAGCAGACATCGTGATCCCGGTCTATCTTCGCACAAAGAAGGCCGACGTCGACAAGGCGGCCCTTCAAAGACTGGCCGCTGACTTACGCACGAAACTGGATTCTCGCTATCAGCGTAGAGTCGACAGTTCCAGTCCAGAAGTGCTGACACACACGCGACGGCATGGCAGCACGGACTACGTTTTTGTGATGAACGATCACCGCGAGTTCGGCGACTATGTGGGCCATCATGGTCGCGTGATGGAACGGGGACTGCCGTCGGAATCGACGATCACGCTGGGGCGAAAGGCTCGTTATGCGTACGACCTCGTTAGCCATCGCACGGTACGCGCGGACACAAAGGGGGGCGGGCAAACGTCATGGAATGTGGCGCTCGGACCGGCTGACGGCGGGATCTATATGCTGACCGACAAGGCAGTGAAGGACATCGCTCTGAAACTTCCGGAGGACGCGAAATCCGGCACTACTGCTACGATTTCTTTGTCCGTAACTGACGACTCAGGCAAGCCAGTCGACGCAGTTGTCCCCGTGCAGGTAACGATCAGCGATCCGGACGGTCGGCCAGCAGAATTCAGCGGTTATTACGCTGCGGTGGATGGTCAACGTACGATTCAACTGGACCTGGCCACCAACGAAACGCGAGGCGTGTGGGAAGTCACGGTTCGAGAATTGGCGTCAGGACTCGTGAAATCCGGGTGGTTTCGCGTTCGCTAACATGCAATTGCGGCCTCAGGGATGTCGTGGATTTTTCCAGAAATCCTGCGCTGTGATCGAAACGCAGGAACTCTGGCGAGTTCCACGACAGTGCGTTGCGTTCCAGTTTTTTTCATTCCAGAACATAAACGCTGCTCCCGCGAAATATTGAGTGAGGTGTCTTTGCATCCTTTCCGCTATACTGATTGAAGCGGGCCGAATGGTCCGTTTCGAATTTGTGAGCGGAAGCAGAGAGCGTGATGTCAGAATCATTAGAGACGTTGTTCGATCGAATTGGCGGTCAGCCGGCCGTAAACGACATGGTTGACGAATTCTACGGACGGGTACTCGCAGACCCCGAGCTGCGGCCGTTCTTCGACGAAACGTCTGTCGACAAGCTGAAACACATGCAGACGGAATTCTTCGCGGCTGCCTTGGACGGACCGATGTCGGCCGGTGATCGCGATCTCGCCAAAGTACATCAGGGACGCGGGATTACGAGGGCTCACGTGACACGGTTTGTCGATCATCTGATTTCCGTGCTGGATGAACGAAACGCAATTACACGACGCGACGCGATGGATATCGTTTTTCGTATTGCGACTTATTCCGATCAGGTAATCGGCGAATGCGGTGGCGCAGACGGGTAGCCTTATGAAACAGATCCCAGCTCCCAATCGACGTTCGTTTCTGAACACGTCCGGCATTGGGCTCGGCGGAATCGCGCTGGCTCAACTGCTGCAACAGAACGCCGTCGCGGATTCTGAAAACGCGCTGCGAGCTCGGCAGCCGCACTTTGCTCCCAAAGCAAAGCATGTGATCTATTTGCACATGATCGGAGCTCCGTCGCAGCTGGACATGTTTGACGATAAGCCGGAGTTGCGGAAGCGTCACAACGAACCGTGTCCGCCGGAAGTGACAAAGGATCGTGACTTCGCCTTCATTGGGAAGACCTCCACGCTGGGTGGTTCGCCATGGAAGTTTTCGCAGCACGGCGACAGCGGTCAGTCGATGTCCGAACTACTGCCGCACCTGGGTTCGGTGGCCGACGAACTGGCTGTCATTCGTTCGCTGCACAACGACGAAATCAACCACGCTCCGGCGCAGATGTTTCTGCATTCGGGCTTCGGTCGCGGCGGAAGGCCCAGCTTCGGTTCGTGGGTGACTTATGGCCTGGGATCAGATAACACAGATCTTCCCGCGTATGTGGTTCTGGTGACGGGGCCGAAAGGTGGAGCAGGCACCAGCCTGTGGTCGACCGGATTTTTGCCGAGCGTCTATCAGGGAATTCAGTTTCGTTCGACGGGCGACCCGGTGCTGTTTCTGTCCAGCCCGGAAGGCCACACTCGCGGCGATCGACGGCGAGTACTGAACGCGTTGCGCGAATTGAACCGACAACGATTAGAAGCCACCGGCGACCCGGAAATTGCCACTCGTATCAGCCAGTACGAAATGTCGTTTCGCATGCAGGCGTCGGTGCCAGACCTAATGGACATTCAGGACGAGACTCAACACACGCTGCAGGAATACGGTGCGGAACCCGGCAAGTCGTCCTTCGCCAATAGTTGCCTGCTGGCTCGACGACTGGTCGAACGCGGCGTGAGATTGATTGAACTGTACGACGCGGACTGGGACCATCACGGCGGCATCGAAACTCGACTGCCGCAAAAATGCAAACAAATCGACCGTCCCATCGCGGCCCTCATTCGCGACCTTAAACAACGAGGCCTGCTGAAGGACACGTTGATTGTGTGGGGTTCTGAATTCGGCCGCACGCCGCTAAATCAAGGCGCGGCGAAGGGCAACGGGCTGGCAGGACGCGACCACCACAAAGACGCTTACACCATGTGGTTAGCCGGCGGCGGTGTGAAGGGCGGCGTTAGTCACGGGCAGACAGATGATTTCGGCATGGACATCGCAGAAGATCCGGTCCATGTCCATGACTTGAACGCCACAATTCTGCACCTGCTGGGTTTGGATCACGAACGATTAACGTACCGCTACCAGGGCCGCGAATTCCGTCTGACGGACGTGCATGGGCGCGTGGTGGACGAGATCTTGGCGTAAGACAACGGCGCGGAAAGGCTGCCGTCCAGCCGCTTTAGACAGATGGGACAAAGGAAGCACCGGACGGTATCCTGTGAAGCCCGACTTTTTCGAAAAGCGGGGCTTCTGCCACACTTTCCCAAGTGAGAACAAGGTTTTCAATTGAATAACCCGTTTCAGCCTTCCGTAAATGGGGCCGACGCAACGCTATCGAAAAAGTCGGTGCGTTGGTAGTGGCCAATTCTCGCTGGAATAGCGTTTACGCCCATCGCAATGTACTGCGCTGTCCTCTCCCACGGCTTCGGTCACGGTGATGGCTCCGGCGACGACATACTGTTTCCGTTGCATCGTCCGCTGCGAATTGCACTTAATTCAGAGGTCACAGCCGAATACATCATCTACTTCACGCAGTACGCCCTTTATGGTCTGTTCCTGGCCGTGGCGAATCGTAGGGGCTGGCTGGGCTTAGGCTGCCTTGTAATGGTCGCGTTTCATGTTTCGTGCTATGCCGGTCGTTACATAGTGGCTGACATTCTGCAGCAAGCCGGATTCTGACGTCGCTGTCGTGACATGGTCTTGCCGACGAGGCTTTCGACACTCAAAACGAGAAGAGCCCGCTGCGGTGAAGCAGCGGGCTCTTTCGTTGATACGCAGGACTGTCTTGTTGATGCGTCCCCTCACGGCACCATCTCGATCCTGAAACCCCTTCCGATTCAGAATCAAGACTACATTCGATTTTAAGCGAATGCCAATTCCGTGCAATCACAGAACTGCGTATCTAGTTTTATGTGTGGCTCGACTCTCCGAGGCGAGTTGCCTGGCCTTGTTGGCCATTTCGTTTCGTTCTGTTATCGACGCTGCACAGCAGAGCCGAATGTTTGGTTGTTGGCAGCAGATATTTTTTCTCGACTCGGAGAGTCGAGCCACAATGGTCGAACGACGTATGGTTACCTCACAACAGCTTCGAACGTAATCGTTCCGGTCTGGCCACCTTGTAGCGGTTCGTCCAGTTCGAACACGAGTGTCTGACTGCCTTCTTTGTTCGGTGCCGCCGTTAGCGAACCACCGCTTTGATTGGCGATCTGAATTTGCCCGCTGCCATCGGTGTAAATCAGTCGAGGCGTCAGGTTATCGATGATCCGAACGTCGTGAACGTTCAGGTCACCCGTGTTGCGGAAGTGAATTCGAAAGGTGATGGTATCGCCAGGCTTTGCCACCTGTGGCGACGCTTCCTTCATGATGTGAACTTTGCCCGGTCGACCGCTGTTGTCGCTGCCCGAGACAGCTTCAAGTCGAAAGGTGGAATACGTTTGAGTCGCCTGGGATGTGGAGGCACTGATTCCTGGCGAAGTCTCGGAGACATCTGCGAGCAAGCCCACAATTTGAATATTCAACTCAGCCACATCAGACAACGCAATCTGGCCCAGACCTGCGGTCATCTTCGATTCCAGCCCCTGATCCACCTTCGCCGTTTCGACAATACTGTCGGTCTTGGCGGACTGGTGAGCGGGTATCATGGTTTCGATTCCGCTGGCACTGCGGCGAGTTCCTACACCGGCGGCCCCGCTGTGGCTGCCGCTGAATCCGACGCCGTCTCGTTTTTCCAACGCTCCAAATCCGGACACGTCACGAGCTCCCGCAGCTTTGTCGATCTTCACGTCGACCCCAAGGCTGGTGACCGTTTGCACGGCTCCAAACCGAGGCGCGTAAATGCAAACTCGATTGCTGGGGTTCACATGATTCTGACCTTCGTGATCCTTGAATTCGGCCACCGTATCTTCAGTATCCAGTCCCTGCATCTGACCGCCGTAGTAGTGGACCGGGAAGTCTCGGTCACCGCCATCGCAGATGTATTCATCGGGATACGCCTGCACAACAGCCGGAATTCCGTCGCCGCACGCTGCTTCGATCGGACAGCCCGGCTGGCCGGATGGAAGTCGCGGTACGGAGGGATGAAAGGTGGTCGCGTTCTGTGATGCTGCGTTGATTGACGCACCTGCAAAGCTGGCCGGTGTGGCCATTGCCGCAGCTTCCGCAGATGTTTGTCGGATCAGACCTGTTCGAAGACGCTGCTTCTTAGGCTGCTGTTTCTGTGGTTCCGCTGCTGGTGTGGTGAAAGCCGTGTGTGTTGGTGAATCCACTTGGATTTCTACGACCTCATCAACGACGGGAACAACTTCCTGTACTTGCGGGTCAGGCTGCGAATCGGCGGCCGCTTCGGCCAGAGCGAACGGGTTGACTGGTGTGGTGTCTTCGTTCGCGGGAAACGGCGACGGCGGTTCAGCGGCCGCTTCGGCAACGGCAAATGGGTTGCCCGGCGTTGTCGTCGACGTCGATGGTTCTGAGCTGTTCAGTCCCGTCAACGCTGCAGTCGGGCGAAGTCTCGGCACATCCTCGACAGTCTGCGCCGCGGCTTGCTCAGGCAGTTGCCGAGGCGTTTCCTGCGGCAACGACAGTTGCGGCTTCACGGGTTCAAGAATCGGCGTGGCACCGGCGTCGAATTCCGGCTGTGCCATAGTCACCGTGGCCGCCTGGTCAGCCGGTTCGGCGACGGTGGCACGACCTTCTGTCGGCAACGACGAATACGTTGTCTTTAACGGCACGTATGGTCCGAACAGTGATGCACAGCCACTGAAGGCCAGCATTGATGACATAGCAAATATTTGCGAGCCGACTTTAAAACGCATGAAATTATTCCGTGACGGTGTGAGAAACACGTTGAATTTGGCCGGCGCTTTTCATGCGCACAACGGCCGCGTCAGAATTTGGCTTTGCATGCTCAGGGATAGCTCGAAACTGAGCGGCTCCGCCCGTGCCGTAAAACGACATCGGTGAACCGGCGGTCGGTTGTCGGCCGCCAATGCGGATGATGGCCATCGGACGGCCCATGCGATCGGCTTCTTTGAGAGCGTTTTCAGTAGGAAGCACTCGTTGAGGAATCTCACGACGCAGCGGGTCCAGCACCTGAGCGAGCTGCGGCTGTTCGAGATAGATGACTCGGGTCACCAATTCGCCACGGCTGGCCATTCGAACATCGTCGGCCGTCAGCAACACTGGAATTGGATACTGATCTTCCGTGCCTGCAGGTGGGTGCAGGCGGTCGAGTAGTTCGACTGTCGGGTACAACTGCACACCGGGAAATTCCGGGATATTTGAGATCCTCAAGCGATAGACGTGACCGGCGTTCACGGCCACCAACGCAGGCGACATCGCGGCTCCCACAGGCACGTCAGAACCGGAGAACAGTTCCACGGTTCCGCCGCCTGGCGATTCGATAGACAGCGGTTGCAGCCATGCGGCGTCGTATTGTCGAAGGTGATTCAGCCACGCGGCCGCCATTCCCGGCGGCACTTTTTCGCTAAGCGGATGATGGTTTTCCGCGCCGCGATCGACGGACATCGGTTGAGCGTTTGCCGACTGCGACAACAGCATGGCCATGCCGATGGCGACACAGATCGGGACGGCTGACAACCGTTGGTGAGTGGCGTGTCCTGTCATGTTTGACGTCATGTCGAGTTCACAGTCCTGAAATACAAAAAGGGCGCTCAGAAGTGTCAAACACTTCTGAGTCGCCCCCCGATGACTCAAAGCACTTTGGCGGGATGGCCCGCCGGCCGTTTGGAGCAAACGCTCCGATTGGTAGTTGTCGGTCCCGTTGGTCGCTTACGTTTTGCTCGTAAGCGACCGATGCTACGACTGGTCCTGATGCCGTTAAAATCCGCCGCGTGAGATTGGCTGAGCGACTTCGCCTGGTCCGAATACCGGATGGCTTTCCGTCAGCTGCACGTGTCGCACAGGTTCCGGAACGCTGTAGCCCGGATTGTGTTTCACGTCGATCAGCATGTCGCGAGTCGGTTCTGGAATGCGGTTATCCGACAGGTTGCGAACAGTGTGTGATCGCAGTCCGGCAGGACCGCCCAGTGGAAGATGCGGAGGACCAGGCAGACCAATCGGCGTGCCAGTGATTGGCATTCCCCATGGTGGAGTTGATCCCATGCCAGCGATTGGCATCACGGGCTGTCCCGGAACACCGCCACCGGCGGCAATGATGTCACCAGGAATTCCACCGCCGTTTTGGCTGAGGTAACCGATTGGCTGTGGTGGAGCAACCTGCCCCTGCAAGCCGTCAAGACTGTTGTAAGAAACCGGAGTCACTCCGCCATCCGCCGTCATGATTGACGTGGCTGGTTGAAGGTCTTTGTTTCCGAATCGCAGAATCAGCATGATAGTTCCCATCTGCTCTGCCTGCTGAACCGGGTCGATGCCTGGATCAAGTCGTGTGGAAACCAGAGTTTCAACACCAGCGATGGCTCGTGCCTGAAATTCGGGATCCGGCAGGTAGATAACCTTCGTCACCATGTTGCTGCTGGCGACGTGTTCAAGATCCTCTTCGGTGATCTCAACAGGAATCGCGTTGTGCTGCAGGTAAGCCATGGTGGCCGGAGCACCGTCTCGCACTTCCAGCGTTGGGTACAGCGATCGTGCTGGTGTTCCCGGCAAAGAAACGCCGTCGAAGACCAACTGATAGATGGCTGACTGCTGGAAGTCGTAGTACTGGCCAGACATCAGCTGATTGTTGGCAAATCCGTTGCCGACCTGCCAGCCGACAGCCATTGTTTCGGGCCCGATAAACCGGACCTGGCTGTACATTGGTGGACCCGGCATTCCGCCGCCCATTCCACCACCCATACCGCCGCCGGGCATACAACCGGCCATTCCGGGTGGCATTCCGCCCGGCATGCCCATTTGCATCCCGCCGCCCATACCGCCTTCGCCCAGCATCGGCAGAACGCCTGGGCCAGGGCCATCAACCATGGGGCCCGGGCGACTCAGCATGCTGGCTGGTGGAGCCACATGCTCGCGATTGCTGAGAACGCTGCCCCCGCTGTGCAGGCCCGCACATCCTGTGCAGACCGCCACAAGGGCTCCAAGGGCCAGAAAATAGTATCTCATTGCAATCCCTTCCGTGTGCCGTGGAAACTTGACCAACGGCGTCGTGTCGAATCACCGTATGTGTGTCTGTGGAAACGAAGAACCGAGCTTTTGCGGTCGACCGCAGCCGGTCCTCCGCCTTAGAATCACCGAGTAACAGTTTCAATCCGCCCAGTTGTTTGCCCGGGAAGCATGAAAGATCGGTTCTTCTTTCATTCTTTCGGGATCGGACGGCTGGAATCTTTGGCAAATCCGTCACATTCCGAACATGAAGCACAAACCGCACAGTTTGACATCCGGTACCGTCGCCATTCTTCTGGCAGTTACTGCCGTTGGCCTTGGTATTGGCCACTCGTTCCCGATTTCCGCGTTCGCTCAGCAGGCGGACCCTGCGAAAGGCGACGGTGCCGAAAACGGACCTGACAACAACGGGGCCGAAGAAAAGAAAGCCCCCGCGCTGAAACGGTCTCACCTTTCAGCCGCACAGGTTTTCGATGGCGTGGCGAAGAAACTCAACGACGCTCAATCGCTGTCCTGCACGCTGCACCAAAACGTTGTGATGTCCGGCCAGACGTTCCAGGCCGTGGGACAATACGTGCAGGCGTCCGGCAACCGCATGCGGCTGGAATATCAGATCTTCCCCATTCGCGCTGCTAAAGCGTCCGACAAAGAAGCTCTTGCAATCGGCGGCGAGCCTGAGGACGCCAGCGAGCTGAAGCCAACCGGGTCATTACAACAGGTCAGCGACGGCAGCGTGTTGTGGTCCTACTGGATTAACGGAGCTCAAAAACAACTTTCGCGGCGCAACATTCAGGAAATCACGACGGCCGTCAACGACATCGCAAACTACAGCACCGCCAGTAGCCTACAGGATCTGGGCGTCGGCGGACTGCAGGCACTGATGACTCGGCTGCAGACAGGGATGGATTTCGGAGCTGTTCAGGAACAACAGGTCGGCGACACAAAGTTGCTGGTGTTGTACGGTCGCTGGAGTGACAAAACGCTGAAGGACGTGTTTGGTGCCGAAGATCCCAAAACGGCCGTGATGCAGGACTTTGTGCCGGACTACGTGCGAGTGTACGTTGACGAAGCAACAATGCTGCCTCGACGGATTCAGTACCTGAAAAAGCATCCCGATCCAGAAGCCAAACAGGTCCGTCCGCTGGCGACGCTCGATCTGCGAAAGCTGAAGCTGAACGAAACTGTTCCGGATTCCACGTTTGAATTCGAACGTCCGAACGGCGAAGATTTGAAGGAAGAGGACCTGACAGGGCAGGTGATCGACACCATCAAGCAAATTGCGAAAGCAAAGGATGAGCCTGCCGATGGCGATGCCGAGACGGACGACAATGACAAGCCGGAGTAACAATTCAGGCGTACGGCTGATCGCCATCGTGGCCTGCGCGGCTTTCGCATTTACCGGCTGCGGCGGAAGCTCACCACCTCCAACTCAACCGGCCGATCCGTCAAGCGTCGCTGCCCCGATGGTCAACAACGCAACTGCTGCGAACGCACCAGCAACGACCGCCACAAACGGCACCAGCAGCCAATCGCACCGGCAAAACGAACTGTGGAAGGATTCTTCCGGCCGAGAATACCTTGGCGACGTGCCGCTTGACGTCTTCTACGATCAGCCGCTCACAGTCGCCGCAAATTCGACTCCGTTGGCCGGTTCCGACATGGCCAGTGGTCCGGGCAACACCACCGGCGGCCAAATGACGTCAGTCGCCGACACGAACAACAGCAACGTTCCGTCGCCCAACGCGACCACCGAACCGGCAACAAGCGAAGCCCCCGGTGCCGCAAACGGAGACGGCGGTTGGGAAGCGACGCTGCCGATTGAGGTGCTGGATTCAGAAGTCACGTCCATCCGCAATTTCCTGAACGCCAAACTTCAGGCAGTCGGCACTTACAACTCATCAATGTTGATGCTGCCGCAAAAGGCCGCAGCCATGGCCGTGCTGGCGCAAATCGCGATCAAACATCCAGGCGATTTGGCGTGGAAGGAAGACGCCAATTACATTCGAGACCTCGCAAAACACATGAACGAAGGCACGCTGCGACGTGGGAAGAAGGATCAGGACCGTCTGCTGATTCTTTTCGAAAACATGGCCGCCACGTTCAATCGTTCGCGGCCCGCCGGACTGGAAGAACCTCCGGCTGACGACAGTTTTTCGGACGTCGCCGAAATGCGGTTTCTCATGATGCGAATGGCTGAATCTGAACAACGCATGAAAACAGAAGCGGGCAGCGAGAGTGCTTTCGACACAAAGAAGGACCTGATCCGGCACGAAGCCGCTCTACTGGCCACGCTGACAAAAGTGATTGCTCGCGAAGAATACGGCTACGGTGACGACCAGGAATTCGTCGGCTACGCCAACAAGGTAATCGACGCTGCCAACGCCATTCGCAACTCAACGGACGCCAACGACTTCGACACATACCAGGTCTCACTGTCGAAGGTCAGCACCAGTTGCCAGGAATGCCATTCGGTCTTTAAGAACAATTAGACAGCCGATTTGCTCGAGCCTATGCGAGCGACTGCTCGGTAACGCTCTCCCTGGCTGCTCCACCGAATTGGCCTGACGAATCAAGCCTCCCTCCAAGCTGGAAGTCCAACCGACACGGAATGTCCGCCTACCCTAAAGATACGGATCTCGGCTGGAGACGCCGCGTCCGCTCGCGCGTGTTACGCTGGTACGACCAAAATGGCCGCAAACTTCCCTGGCGAGAATCAGCCGATCCGTATCGCATTTGGGTCAGCGAGATCATGCTACAGCAGACAACAGTTGCCGCCGTCGTGCCGTACTTCGATCGCTTTATCGATCGCTTTCCCGACGTCCAGGCGCTAGCCAATGCCAGGCAGGAACAAGTGCTGAAGTTGTGGGAAGGGCTGGGCTACTACAGTCGAGCTCGAAACCTGCACAAAGCGGCGGGCATCGTTGCGACGGAATTTGATGGACAGTTTCCTCAAACGGCTGACGAATTAAAACAACTGCCGGGCATCGGTCCGTACACGGCGGGAGCCATCGCATCGTTTGCATTCAACCAACCCGCGCCGATTGTGGAAGCGAATACGCTGCGACTTTATTCGCGCCTGATTGAACTGGATATCGACCCGCGGGGCACGCAGGGCCAGAAGAAGCTGTGGAAGTTTGCCGCCTGGATCGTGTCGCGCAAACGAGCGGCGGATTTCAATCAAGCAGTCATGGACATTGGTTCGCAGGTGTGTCGCCCGGTCGATCCGCAGTGCCCCAAGTGCCCGCTAATGCCTTCCTGCAAAGCTTTGGAAGCCGGGCGACAGGCAGAGATTCCATTAGAAAAGAAGAAGCCCGTTATCACGGATGTGATTGAAGTTTCAATCGCCGTCCGCAAAGGAAACACCTACCTGCTGCGGCAGCGAACAGAAACCGAACGGTGGGCCGGCCTGTGGGATTTTGTCCGGTTTGAGATCTCCGAACAGGAGGCGGCAAAAATCAAAATGCCCGCTGCCTCGCGGAAAACGGCAAAGGTGTTGAAAGGGCAGCGAAGCCTTTTTGACCACGACAACCGGTCTCCTAAACCGCTGGCCAACGCGTTGGTTCAGCAAGTCGAAACATCGACAGGACTGATCGTGTCAGGCTACGAGCCCGTCACCGAAATCCGCCACGCTGTTACTCGCTACCGCATCCATTTGTTGTGCCTGGTGGCCGAGGTGGATGGCGGTCGAGTTCAGTCGGGGTCCGGCTTTCAATGGTGTACAGCGAAGCAACTTAACGAATTGCCGCTGTCGACAACCGGTCGACAGTTTGCAGAACTGCTGCAACAGCGATGACGGTTGTGGCCACTGGCAACAAATGAATGCTGCCCGTCGCGGCTCACTCAGATTTTCTTCCGGCGCTTACTTCACTTCGAGCGTTTCACTGTTCTCTCGTGTTGCCGTCACGTGTTCGAGACTCTGTTTATCGTCGCCATCGATGACATGGATCGTATAGTCTGCATCACGAAACACCTTCGGCTGGAATGTGGACAAAGGAACTCGCAGCGTGTACACGATATCACCGTAGGTTTCGTCCACGACTTGAATCACGGGCCGCTTGCCGTCGGCAAATTTTAGCGTCGGCAGATACGCGGTTGCGTTGCGGCCGTAGTTGTCCACCTGGTCGATTGTGATCGGCCATCCGGGATACTGTTCCGCATCTGCTGCCGTCACATCGACGCCTCGAGGCCAGCATTCCATGGTAATCTTACGCGTACCCGTGTCGAATCGCACAAGCCCATAACCGGCCGCTCGTTCGCCCCATTCGCCGCCGTATTTATTGCGGCGAGCTTCATCTGGATTGGCGTACGCGTACATCGTCATCTTGTTACCGAAGCCATCGTAGTAGTCGCCCAGATCTGGAAGAGGGCCTTCGATTTTGTGTTCCGGTCCTTCCAGCGGCTCCCACCAGCGGTTGTAGTAGTTCACAACAGACGGAACACAAAACGAGTATCCCGAATCGCCAAACTGGTTAATTCCGTGATGCACGACGGTCGCCAAATGCTGGTCACCCGCCAACATGAATCCGTACGCTTTGCGAATTTCCACCAACGCCTTGTTGCGCCCGTGTTGTGGCCAGCCATTGGAATCCAAATCGGCCAGTAGGCGGTTCGGATACTTGCCGTGACGATGAGCCGCGTTGGCCAGCACTGTTTGAGACAGCGTGGCTTTGAAATCAACACCGTCCCATTGCGTCGCCCAGTCCCTCAAAAACTTTAGCTGACGTTCGCCATACAGCCGTGCGTCCGGCAGGTCGACTGCCTGACGGTCGTACGACGGATCGTTGATGTGGTCGGGACGCGGCCCCAGTTGAGGAATCACGCCATTGGGACCCGTCTTAAATTTACGGTCTTCAATGATGGCGAAACTGACTCGACCAATCTTTATGTCGGTGTAGTACACGCCGATGCCACGTTGAGCGGGCGTCGGATCGTAAGGATCGGGCATGTGCCAGGTTTGAGCGTCCTGGACAGAATTCACGTATTGTGTCGAGTAAAAATAGCCACCATCGTTCCCGGTCGGATCTGGCGCCTTCACACCGTTTTCGCCCCACACGTTCCCCTGACCGATGTCGTGGTCGTCGGGCAGGCACACGATCGGCCGATCTTTAATGATGTCACCAAACTGTAGTCCGAACAGCAGCCAGGCCTGAAAATGCAGCTTGTGGTCGTAAGACTGGTCTCCGGAAAAGAACAGCAGGTCCGGATCCTGAGCTTTAATATTGGCAATAATGTCTGGCTTCAGCCGCCGGTCACGATTGGAATTTCCTGTGAACGCGGCGATAACAATTTCCTTCTTGTCGATCGGATCGCGACGGATCGTACCTTCGTAGCTCGACTTGCCGCCCGCCGCCGTTACTCGATAAGCGTAATCCTGACTACTGTCCCAATCTTCCGTTCGGAAGTGAGCGTTCCAGCGTTTGAGCTCTCCCTGAGGATCGCCCATCAGCTCTTCGCTCACTTTTTCACGACCGATCTCCTTCCATTCGCCGCCTTCCTTAATCGACAGCACGACATCGCGGTCGGCGTCATCGGGCAGCGGAAACAACTGCACGGTCATTTTCATCACGCCGTTGTGGACCGTGTACGGTGCGAAGACGATCGAATCTTCGATGGCCACCTGATGAATATCAAACGGCCACTTGGCGTTCATGTTGCGATTACGTTGCTGACCCGATGCGGGCGACGGCAACAGCAAACACGGCAGCAGAGCGAGGAAAATATATCGAGTCATCGATCGACCTTCGGTGGCGTGGAAATTCCTGTGAGCGAACCGCCCCGATACAAACGCCAACTCTGTTTCATCGGCGCGGATGCATTCGGTTCAGAGCGTGTACTTTGAGGACCAACGCGACGTTGTTCAAGCGAGTCGCCATTCAACTGCGTGGCGAATGGACGCTGAACACAGATAAATCCGCAGGAATGTTGATCATTCGTGGATCACCAAACTCGCTCGTTGCCACCGATGACCGGACGGCCACGCGTCGTTGTCACCTTGCGGAATTGGCAGCGCGGTGTGTGGCCGGGCTTGGAACGAGGGACGAGTGAATCCGCGGGGTTTCCTTCGCTTCGCTAAGTCCAACCCCGGCCACACCGCCCCCGAAACGCCTTGCGGGAGCGGTGAAGTTGGCGCAATTAGTGTCAATGCAGCTTGGTCTATTTCTGCTTCAACTTCTTCTGCAGTTCCAGCAACGTTGCAGTGATCTTGCGAGACGCTTCGAATTCGACATTGTTCGTGCCCAACCATGTTTCGTATCCGCCCAGCTCATGCTGTTCGGGGGTGGGCAGGTAGCCGAACGATCCGTTGGCCAGTTCGATTGTGAATGTCTTTTCGAATGGCGTCGCGTCTTTCAGTTCGAGGCCGATCTCGACAAACGTTTCGAACGGAATGGCCGAAATCGCCAGATCGCCAATCCGCAACACCTGCATTGTCGCGTCAATGGAATCGGGAGCTTCCGTCAGGTTTTGCAAGCGAGTGGCGTAGATCGCTTCTCGGCGATACTTCTTTGGGGCGGCTTCGATTTTGTCTTTGAGGCTTTCAAAGTAGGCCAGCGTTTCCGGTGTTGGTTTGCGGACCTCTAATGTCAATTCTTTCGCGGCGCCGGCGACCGGAACCCAATCCTGAAATTTCACGCTGCCGTGAGCTTCATACACTTTGGTAGCCACCTTTTCGGCCACTTCCTGCATTTTGTCGTAGCGCTCACGACTCGCCGATCGTTCGCGAAAGTTAATGTTGTTGATATCGCCGCTGGTGCCATTAGACATGATGCCAACGAACGGGATGGTCTGATCGGACGCGCCCAGTTTCTGTTCGATGTACTTCGCAAAGTAGCCAAAGTAGTCGGCGGAAATATCACCGCTCTTCACGCCGCCGACATAGTGCAGCGAATAGTTCGCCAGCAACGCAATCGGACGGCCGTCCACACTTTGCACAGAAACAAACGCAACCTCAGGATCGATCGGCCCCGCCGGTTTTACCAGACTTCCGCTGCCACGCGATGGATTCATGCGGACTTTGTCGACGCCGCCAAACGGGTTCTTCAGTTGATTCGGATCGGTCGTAAACCAGCGTCGGTTGAAGACTTCGGTTTCTTCCGTGGCTGATCCCCAGCCGATTTTGGCCGGTTCCAGGTTATTGATGGCTCGTCGAACGCCGTCAGAAATTCGGTTAGCCACAAACTTCTGGTAATCGTTTAACTCCTGATCTCGCTTCACCTTGCTGGCACCGCGAGCCGTGGTGGCAGAATGCGTATGAGTGGACGCCAGCAGCAGGTTCTGTTTGGGAATTTCGGTGGCGGCGTGGATTTGATCCTTCGCCGCATCGAATACTTCGCGAGGAATGCCAACATTGTCGCACAGCACAATCGCAATTTTGTCGCTGCCGTCATCCAGCACCAGGCAGCGCGCGTGAAGTTCGTCGTGAACGTGCGTGGCCGGAATTGGCACCCACCCGCCCACGATCATTTCTCCCAGCGGTGGAGTGATGTTACTGGTCGCGGCTCCGGCCTGGAACACTTTTCTCGCGTCCTGAGCCACCGCGGATGGGCCAGCGATCAGGGCGACGGACAGAAAACCAAAACATAACAGGGCAGGCAAACGCATGAAGGACTTCCTTCGGAGGGGGAAAGCGGCGAGAGAACGAAGAAGTGTCGTTAGTTCGGATTCTGACAAATAAACGGGCACAGATGCAACCGAACGGAGTGTTCGCAATTAACGACGACGCGGGTGAACGCGAGCCCCCGACACACGGCCTGTCTGTTCGCGAAGGGACGCCCGAACGCAGTTTCTGCGGTCCCGAAAAAAAGTTTTCAAAATCGCTGTCCGATCTCTGCGCGGATTTCGTTGATCTCCCCTGGAAGGAGTCTCATGATGGTTGGCCGCGCCGGCCAATCGGTCGTCTGAGCAGTATTGGCTGCTGGCGATGCCGACGCACTTCTGATCACTTAAGGGCTAGCGATGAATTTACGCTTCTGGTTGACGAAAACGCGGATCTGGCTGCGAAACCTGCTGACGGCACGAGTTCGAAATCACCGCAGAAACCGAGCGTTCACGCAGGCTCGTTCTCCGTTTGCGGAGTTTCTGGAGCCGCGTTTGCTGCTGACCGGCGGACACACGGGGTCCACCAGCGACCCAGGCGAATTCTACTACAGCCTCGCGAGTGCAAGCTACGTTTACGACAGCGACTATTCGCGAACGTGGGTTGACGATTCCGACATCATGAAGCTCACGATCGAGCCAAACGGATCGTGGCAGCATGAATTTTTCTTTGATGGAAGCGACGTCGGCCTGACGACCGGCGAAGAGGACATCGATGCGTTCGCCATTCGCGACGACGGCACGATTCTGATTTCCACATCGGGCTGCGTGAATGTCGCTGGCGTCAGCCACGCAGCGGGCGGTGATCTGCTGCGGTTTACCCCGACGTCGACGGGCCGCCACACAGCAGGCACATGGGAAATGTATGTCGACGGAAGTGACGTGGGCATCAGTCACTGGGAAAACATTGATGCCGTCTCTGAGCTGCCAGATGGTCGGCTGGTGATTTCCACGCAGAACAATGCGAAACTTAACGGGCTTAACAGTGTTCGGGCGCAGGATCTTTCTGTGCTGACGCTAAGCCGAACGGGCAATTACACGCAAGGGACATGGCAACGTTACCTCGACGGCAGTGACATCGGGCTGACAAGTTCGTCTGAGGACATCGATGCCGTGTCAGTCGGTGGCGATGGTTCAACCATTCACCTCTCGACATTAGGCACCGCCTACGTTTCCGGTCCTCGCGCGTACGATGAAGACGTATTCACGTTCGAAGCCAGCCATTTGGGCAGCTACACCTCCGGCAGCTATCGCAACAAGCTCACGCTAAACGCCAGCCATGCCGGGATTCCGTCGTCAAATGACATCGACGCCTTCCACGCGGCGGCCGCTGATCCGAGTAATCCGCAGTCACCTGTGATTGAAGACATCGGCAACAAGACGATCGATGAACTGATGGAGTTGTCGTTCACGCCAACGGCCACAGATCCGGACACACCCGTCGGCGATCTGGAATGGTCGCTGACGTCCGGCCCATCGGCGGCTTCGGTGAATGCCTCGACAGGCCGTTTCTCATGGACGCCGACAGAAGCCGACGGCCCGGGCTCATTTGACGTCACGTTGACCGTTTCCGATGGAGGCCGCAGTGACTCCGAAACGTTTACGATCACCGTTGCAGAAGTAAACACGGCACCAGAACTGTCCGCGATCGGCAACCAGATCATTAATGAAGGAGCGACGGTCTCCTTTGACGCGAACGCCACGGATGTCGATCTTCCCGCAAACACACTCACGTATTCCATCAGCGGCGACGTGCCGACGGGATCAACGTTCAACTCAACGACGGGGCAGTTTTCGTGGGACACCACGACGGCCCACGGCGGCAATTCTTACGACGTCACGGTGACAGTCAGCGACGGCCAACTTTCTGACAGCGAATCTTTCACCATCACCGTGAACAATGTCGGCGACGGCCTGGCAATCGAGCCCATTGATGATCAGTCAATCGACGAACTGGTGCCGTTTAGCTACCAGGTGGTCGCGACAGGTTCCAGCAGTGATGGATTGTTAAACCTTGACTTTGAAACTGCAGCCGACGGCGCCACGTTAAGCAGCGGAGATGTCATTGCTGAGCAGTTCGCAGCGATGGGGATTCACATTACATCGCATGATCCTGCGAATCATCCGCCGATGATCTTCGATTCCTCAAACCCCACTGGAGGCGATCGCGACCTGGGCACTCCGAATTCCAGGTTCGGCGGCCCGGGAATTGGAAACGGCGGCAAGTCAGGACGATGGAAAAATGATGTCGCTCGCGAAAACATTCTGATTATTTCGGAAGACGGTGATTCGCAGGATCCCGATGACCGAGCTCGCGGAGGCAGGCTGATTCTGACCTTCGATACACCAACGGCGATCGACGAAATCGGCCTGTTGGATGTCGATTCGGGACGAAATACAATTTACCTTTACGATGCCGCCGGACGTCGGATTTCGAAAGTCAATATTCCGCGGCGCGGTGACAACAGCCACCAGGTACTGGCGCTGAATGCAGAAGGTGTCAGTCGACTGGAACTGGTGCTGTGCGGTAGCGGAGCGATCACCGATCTGATTTTCGACCGTGACGGCACCCCGCCCACTGGCGGCGGACCGCTCACGTACGCTTTAGCCCCTGGTGCTCCAGCCGGCATGACGATCAGCGACACCGGCCTGATTGAATGGACTCCCACGGAAGCGCAAGGGCCAAGCGTTTACGATGTGACGGTTGAAGTCTCCGACGGTGCCAGCACGGTGACGGAAACATTTACGGTCACCGTCGCGGAAGTGAACGTTGCGCCTGTCATCACGCCGATCAACGATCAGACGATCGATGAATTAGCGGACTTCAGCTACCAGGTCGTTGCGAGCGATGCTGACCTGCCGGAAAACACGCTCACCTACTCACTGGCAACCGGTGCGCCGGACGGCATGACGATCAGCAATACCGGTCTGATCGAATGGACGCCCACCGAATTGCAGGGGCCTGGAATCTACCCGGTCACGGTCGAAGTTTCTGACGGTACTGTGACTGTGGCCGAAGATTTCCAGATGACGGTCGGCGAAGTCAACCTTGCGCCTGTCATCACGCCGATCAACGATCAGGCGATCGATGAATTAGCGGACTTCGGCTACCAGGTCGTTGCGAGCGATGCTGACCTGCCGGAAAACACGCTCACCTACTCACTGGCAACCGGTGCGCCCACCGGCATGACAATCAGTGATACCGGTCTGATCGAATGGACACCCACGGAAGCGCAGGGGCCAGGCGCTTACGAAGTGACGGTGGAAGTCTCCGACGGCACAGCCACCGTGACGGAGGCGTTTACAGTGACGGTCGATGAGGTGAACGCAGCGCCTGTCATCACGCCGATCAACGACCAGACCATCGATGAACTAGCGGACTTCAGCTACCAGGTCGTTGCGAGCGATGCTGACCTGCCGGAAAACACGCTCACTTACTCACTGGCAACCGGTGCGCCCACCGGCATGACAATCAGTGATACCGGTCTGATCGAATGGATGCCAACGGAAGCGCAGGGGCCAGGCGTTTACGATGTCACGGTGGAAGTTTCTGACGGCACGGCCACTGTGACGGAAGCGTTTACCGTGACCGTCGGCGAGGTGAATGTTGCGCCGGTCATCACTCCGATTGATGACGTGACCATCGATGAACTCTCAGACTTTAGCTACCAGGTCGTGGCGAGTGACGCGGACCTTCCGGCAAACACGCTCACCTACTCACTGGCAACCGGTGCGCCCACCGGCATGAACATCAGCGACACCGGGCTGATCACATGGACGCCAACCGAAGCTCAGGGACCGGACAATTTTGACATCACGGTAGAAGTTTCTGACGGCACAGTCACGTCGACTGAGCCCTTCCGAATTACCGTTGGTGAAGTCAACGTTGCTCCGGTGATCACGCCGATCGCTGACCAGACAATTGATGAATTATCGCCGTTCAGCCTGCCGGTTCAGGTTACGGACGTCGATCTGCCGACCAACGCCCTGGACTTCTCACTCGCCAGTGGTGCCCCGGCGGGCATGACGATCAGCGCATCGGGTGTGATTGAATGGACGCCGACGGAAGAACAGGGACTGGACGATTACCCGGTCACAGTGGAAGTGTCTGATGGGCAAGTCACGGTCACCGAGTCGTTCGTGCTTACTGTTGCCGAAGTGAATGTTGCTCCGGTGTTAGCGGAAATCGCCAATCAAGACGTGGATGAAGAAGCAGAATTCAGTCTGCAAACCATCGCTACAGACTCAGACATTCCCGCCAACACTCTGACTTACAGCCTCACCGGCACTCCACCCTCCGGTATCGCCATCGACAGCAACGGCCTGCTGACATGGACGCCTACAGAAACTCAAGGGCCTGGCACATACGCAATTACTGTTGAAGTGTCGGACGGCGAATTGACGGACTCGAAGACGTTCCAGATTGAAGTTGCGGAAGTGAATCAACCTCCGGTCATCGAAGAAATTCTGGATATCGCCTTCAACGAACATTCCGCATGGACTCTGCAGGTGGAAGCCAACGATCCGGACCTGCCCGTCAACGACCTGACATACGATCTGGTCGGCACTGTTCCGGCCGGAATGGGTATCGACACTGACGGCTTGATTTCGTGGACACCCACGGAAGCTCAGGGGCCTGCGTCGTACACCGTTAACGTCGAAGTATCCGACGGCAGCCTCACCGATGTTGAAACCTTCAACATCATGGTCAACGAACTGAACCAGGATCCGGCGCTGGCTCCAATCGGAAACCGAACAGTCGTTGCAGGCGAATCGCTAACGTTCACCGCTGCTGCAACCGACGGCGACATCCCGGTGAACAACCTGGTGTACTCCATCACCGGCGATGTTCCTGCGGCAGCCACCTTCAACTCGGTCACCGGTGAATTCGTTTGGAATTCTTCAACAACAGACACACCCGGCGATCTGGCCATGACGGTTACCGTGGACGATCAGGCGGGCGGCACTGATTCGGAAACTTTCACGATCACCGTTCAGCCTCCGGCCACATCGTCGATCACACTGACAGAAGACGACCGCTTCCAGACGACCGCGACGCAGTCCATCACCGTTCCCGCCGAAGCATCGTACTTCGAATTCGAAATCCTCAACCTTTCGTTCGACACCGATGCCACCGGGAAAATTAGCGACGCCTTCGAAGTCGCACTGCTGGACGCGGACGGAAACTCTCTGGTTCACACCGTCTCCGCCGATCGGGATTCCTACTTCAATATTTCCGAACCAGGAACCGAAGCTGCGGCTGCAAATACGATCGTGAGCGGAGCGATCGTCCGAGTCGACCTGTCGCACATACCGCCCGGCACAGCGGCGACGGTCGTCTATCGGTTGGTGAATAACGACAACGCGGCCGGCAACGACACAGCGACTACAGTCACCGTGTCAGAAGGCACGGTCATCGCGGGAGACCTGAACACGTCCGCCGGTGCAGCGGCCCTTCAGCAAAACGAAGCCACTGGCCCCGTGGACCTGACCACACTCACCGACGTGACAGGCAGCTTCAGTATTGAGTACGCTCAAACATCCTTTAACAACGACACCAGCACTTTGTTTGCGGACGTGTGGCTGACCAACAACGCCAATCAGCCGATCGATGGCCCGTTCATCATCGTCGTCGAAAACCTTACTGATCCACTTGTCGCCGCCACAGACTTTGATGGCCGGACAAACGACGGCAATCCGTACTACATCGTGGAAGATCTGTCCGATTCCGGATCGATTCAGCCGCACGCGACCACGCTTGCTCAAACGCTGACCTTCTTTAACCCGAACAATACCCCGTTCGACTACGAGCTGACCGTGCTGGCCGCTCCCAACGAAGCCCCAATCTTCACCAGCACGCCGATCACGCTGGTCGAAGCCGGTCGACCATACAGCTACGACTCCAACGCCGACGATCCGGATGGCGACACGCTGACGTATGAATTGCTGGCCGGTCCCGAAGGAATGACGATCGACTCTGCCACCGGTGAAATCACCTGGTCACCGGAAACGGGGGACGAGGGCAACCATTCTGTGGTCATCAAAGCGTCCGACGGCCGAGGCGCCTTCGACGAGCAGCAGTTCACCGTCGAGGTGCGCGATCTTGTTCCGAACCGTCCACCGGTAATTATTTCATCGCCGGTGACGCAGACGACGCTGTTTGGTGCGACACCGCAGGTCAACATTCCAACTACGATTGGCGTGTGGAATGCCACTCGCGCCGGGATAGACCTCAACTTCGACACGGGAACGGAGCTGGAAGATCTGCGTGACGACCTTTCCGCCAGCTTTCCAAACGGAACGCTGATCGGCACAAGCAGGCTGGGCGACGAATTCTTGTCTGGTGTCGATGTTCTCGCATTGCATGCCGCCGCAAGCGGATTCACAGAGATCAGTCCATTGACGGCTGCTGAACAAACGGCGTTGTTCAATTTCGTCAGGGACGGAGGCTCGGCAATTCTGCTTCCGGACAACGATGGTGATTTTGCCGCGTTCAGCGATTCGATCCTGGCACCTTTCGGCATGGATACGTCAGGCGTGATTAGCTTCCTCAATCGAGCTGACATCACAGCACCAGAGCACCCGATTTTCAAAGGGCCATTTGGTGAGGTGACCGGGTTTGACACATGGTTCCCGTCTCAGATTGTCAATTTCGGCGCCTACGCGACTTCCGTGGCGGCCCTTTCGGGGAATCGTTCTGTCGGTGCTGTGATTGAACCCGGTGCAATCGCAGAAGGAAGTGGTGGAGTCGTTGTCTTCTCCGACACGATTAGCGGCTATCCGGATGTCCCCGGTGACCAGGCTGAACGCACGCGGCTGTTCAAGAACTCGCTCGCGTGGCTGGGAGGAAGTAATCTCACACGCGAAGTGACTCCGGTCACCATCGCCGAATACGTCGAACTCACGCCGTCTGATTTGGGCTCCACATCGACCACCACCTTCAGCACTTTGCCGTCCGACGATGCGTCTGTCTTCGGGGCAGAATTTGCAAACGCCCAAAGCGTCAACTTCGACGTCGATCCGTTCGGTAACCCGATCCCCAGCGGCACGTTCATCACAACTCAGTACGAAAGTCTGGGACTGGTGATGAACAATTTTCAGGTCAGCAACAGTGTTTACGGTGGCCCGGCCTCCTCACCCAATGCTACCACGACACCCGCGGTCCCCGGCGAAACACTGGAATTCCAGTTTGTCGTGCCCGTTGTTGCAGTTGGCTTCATAAATACTTCGCCGGATCAGGATGAAATTGAATTTCTGGACTCTAAAGGCGAGATCATTTTCTCAACTCGCGATCAGAACGCAGAAGTTGGGCCGGATTTCGACACTGATCGTTTCGTTGGCGCAGTGGCGGACCCCAGTCGGCCGATCCATGCTGTTCGCGTGATCAACGCCGATCCGAACGGGTCCGGAAGGCTGGAACTGGACGAGTTGCTTTTTGTGCCAGCGCAAGCAACCTACGAATACCAGGTCGAAGCTCTCGATCCGGACTTTGACCCGATTCGCTATCAACTGGACGAAGCTCCGTCCGGGATGATCGTCAACGCAGCGACCGGCCTGATTTCGTGGGCCCCCGGTGCGGACGATGTGGGCACACATACTGTGCGCGTGACGGCCGCAGACGGCCGCGGCGGCACGGCGACTCAGGAGTATCAGCTGGTAGTTCTGGCTGACCCAACCAATACGGCACCTGTAATCATCAGCGATCCCGTCGACAGCTTTTTCATCCCCGGCTTCTCAAATCCGGCGAGCGGCGACGTCACACCGCAGCGAATCAGTCTGGACCTCGGCAACGGTGAAACCTTCGACGGCACGGTTTCGATCACGCTGCCAGCAGAAGCGGGGCGATTTGCTGACATCGTATTGGCTGTGGACGAATCGGGCTCAATGGGCGGCGATCAGGCATGGGTCGCAGACATGATTCCTTTGCTGGACAATGCGCTGAAGGCTCAGGGAATCGGCGATACGGTGCAGAACCCCAACCGCTTTGCGATCGTAGGCTTCGGTGGAGGGCGCGACGGGATCACGGTTGGTCACTTCCTGAATCAGGACAAGCCGACTAAGTACACACTGTACGGTCCCAGCAGCGAAGTGGTTGCAACGGGTTCGTACAACCAGGTTGTACCGGAAGAACTGCTGAACCTGTTGCTGCCGGATGACGGCCGCTATGTGCTCATCGTGGAAGCAGCCGACAATGCAGATCTTCTCGAAGGCATCGACATTGGAATTGAAGGCCAGGTTGTCGACGGCGTTCGCAAAGAAACTCTCACTCTGAACGAGATCATTGATGATCGACTGTTTCCCGGACAGCCGGTTGAGTATTCGTTTACACTAACTTCGCCCGCGCTTTTGAACTTTGATTCTTTAGAGAAAGATTCCCGGCTGCGGTGGACGCTGGATGGCCCGGCTGGCACGATCGCGAACGCTCTGCACTTCGACCTGTCCACCAATTCCGTATCTAATCAGATTTTTGATCTCACACCGGGGAACTACAAGCTGACGATCGATTCGATTGACGATGTCGCTGCCGACTATCGGTTCCAAATGCTGAACTTGCTGGACGCACCGCAGATCAGTTCCGGCGAAACGATGACCGGAGAGTTTGTGGAAGGCAACGAAACGTTTGTCTATCGATTCGATGTCGCGGAAAATCAGAGGTTTCAGTTCACGAACTCGATCACGGCGGTCAACGCCCTAAGCCAGTGGCGTTTAATCCGTCCGGATGGAAGCGATGTGACGTTGCCAGCCAGCGTGGGGCTGCCCACGGCCGGCAGTCGACCACTGGGAACAAATCAGCCGGAATTCTCGCTGCCTGACGCTGGTGAATATTTTCTGCTGATGGAAGCCGGGCACAGTCCTCACGAAGGTAACCAGGAAGTTCGTGTCCCGTCGATCTTTGAATTCACCGTCACAGTAGCCGACGCAGTCCCACCAACGTCTATCGCGCTGGGTGAGACGGTAAACGGTTCCATCGACTTCGTCGGCGATGCCGAAGTCTATACCTTCACGCTTAGTGAACGCACAAATCTGTATGTCGACGCTCTGACAGTGACGGGCTCTACGTGGACGCTGACGGGACCGGCCGGAACGCAGTCTCCCGTTCGATTTGACACCACAGACTCAATGCACAACGCAGATCCGGTGCTGAACCTTGCGTCTGGTGATTACAGCATACGAATCGACAGCAACTCATCTACCGGTCCGTTCGCTTTCCGGATTCTGGACATCAGTAATTCCGCTGCTGTGACTCCTGGAACGCCGTTCAGCGGGGAACTTACCTTGCCCAACGAGACCGATGTCTACAGCTTTGCCGCGAGCGCTGGCGACAAAGTTTTCGTCGATGTCGTCACCGGCAGCGATACCTCTAACACGAGATACCGACTCTATACGGAATACGGGCAGGAGGTATACGAATCGATTCGTCTGGAAGATTCCGGGGTGATTACTATCCCTGCAGACGGTACTTACACGTTGCTGGTTGAAGGTCAGATCCGCAATGAGGAACAGGATACCTACACAATCAATTTGGTTCCTGTCGTCTCGACCACTCAATCTCTGACTCTCGGGAGCCGCACCAACGGCACGCTGACGACGCCCGGGGAATCCGCCATTTACACCTTTAATCTCGGAGACGACACACAGCTTTACTTTGATGTCCTCACGAACGACTCGAATATTCTGTGGTCGTTGGAAGGACCTCGCGGCGAAGAGATCGATCGGCTGCGATTCGACCGAACGGATTCGTATGATCGCGTCGATGCATCCATTGACGCACGAGCGGGCGACTATCGATTAACGATTGAGGCCAGTGGTGATCATGTCGGCAATTACAGCTTCGCGCTGCTTGACCTGCTGAATCCAGCTCACACCACGACAGTGTCGCCGAATCCAGGAACTGCAAACCCTTCGGTCTCGATCACGCCAACTCCCGGACTCGATGCACTGCAATCACAGGTGTTCCGCTTTACCGCAGCTGCAGGTGATGAACTTTCCTTCGTGACCAGCGTGACTGGGTCAATCAACAGTTACTATCGAGTAATCGATGCCAACGGTATTGTGCATGTCCCCACTACGTATCTCACGACTGACCGACTGAACCAAACACTCACAGCCGGCGGTACCTACTTCCTGCTGGTGGAACCGCGGTTTAACAATGGCGACGTTGACGACTGGTCGATGGATATCGACTTTGTACAAAACAATGCTCCAGCGACTCTAACTGGCACAGCGCTGACAGTTGGGGCAACCACCAGCGGCAATTTGAATACCGCTTCGCAGGTTGACGAATACAAATTCACTGTGACAGAGCGTGGGAACTATTACTTTGACACGCTGACTAACAATAGCAGTATCCGCTGGGATCTCATTGGTCCAACGGGAACTCTTGTATCAAACCGTACGTTTACCAGTACCGATGCTCACAATCAGACCAACGTCGCTCTTGATCTCGTCCCTGGCGACTACCAGATTCAGATCGAAGCCAGCAGCGGAACCCCTGGCGCCTCAGGGCCAGCGCATACTAAGTTGTTTTGCCGGTAAGGATTTGCATCAAATAGTCAATGTTCCATCCGGCCATTCTTCTTTTCATGACGTTGCTTTGTTTGCCAGGATGTTTCTTGATGAGGCTGAGTGTGAGTCGTCTGAGCCATGACAAATTGTTCGCGAAGATTCGGTTTCGGACTCGACTCTCATCCTCGCGGTAGGTCATGTCGAGACTCCAGTGCAGCGTGTTTTCTATGGCCCAGTGACCACGAACCGTTGTTGCGAACAGCTCGCCTTTGCGACGCAGACTGCTGATGTAGTAGCGAACGTCAGAATGATGAATGCCGTCCTGCTCGTACATTCGGATCGCCGTTCCGATGGTCTTGAGTCCGGCCCATTTGTGGCCCACGTCAAAATCGACAGGCACGGTCGCCTGATAGTAGATTCTCTGTTCCTGCCGACCGTGTCCCTTCTCTGTTTCTTCATAGCGACTGACGGGACAGCGAGCGAAGTCATCCTCCAGGTGATCGAGAAAAAACTTCTGCACGACCTCATAGAGTTTCGGTTGGTTGCCTTTCAGGGCTAACACATAGTCTGCATTGCCAGACACGATCTGCTGCGCAATGTTTTTTTGACAACCCGCTGCGTCAATCGTAATGATCGCCTCATCGATATTGATTTCGTTCAGTAATTTCGGGATCGCGGTGATCTCGTTCGACTTCTCTTCCGTCGCCACCTGTCCCAGAGAAATCCCCTGATCAGAAGCCCACGCACTCACGATGAACAACGCACCCAGCCCATTCTTTTTGTCATGTGATCGACGGAGTGCTTTGCCATCAATCGCAATCTGTTTTCTGTAGCCTTCTTTCTGTTCGTCGGAAAGTCCTTCCAGCGATTCAATCCATTGCACGAAGCACGCTTGAAAGTCGTTCGGCTTCAGGAGAGAAAGGACGCGCCGGTACGTATCTTTTTTCGGAATGCCATGCGGAAGTGCCAGGTGTTTCTGCAGGCCATCGGCATTCAGTCGCGCCCATTCCGCAATCGCACTGGGGCCGTCGGCGTTGGCCAGCACTCCGCAAATGGCGATCACAATCACATCACCAAGCAGATGCAGACGATTGATGTTGGAACGCGGGTCTTTCAGTTGATCAAAGTAATGAACAATGTTTCCTGTCAGCTCCTGGGTGACCGCCAGTTCAACTGTCGACATCTCTTGTCCTCTCCTCGTGAAGTCCGATGTTACGACACGAAAAGACTAACCAATACTCACTTGTCGCGCCAGCCTAAATTGCCCAAAGTGCGCGCTGGCCCTACCTGGCGCCTACAGCTTCCGATTGCAGGATCTAAGCACAGCCACACCCATTTCGTTCGGCACAGCCTTTGGCGGTGACCTTACACCCGCAAACGAAACGGACCTATATGAATTCGACGTGGTTGCAGGTGACACATTCTACTTCGATGTCGAAGCCGCCAGCGATATCAACAATTCGCTGTACCGAGTCATCGATCCTTTCGGCCGTACGGTATTCACGGCGAACGATCTGCGAAACTACGGCCCAACCACACTATCCCTTGATGGCACCTACACGCTGTTGGTCGAAGGCTGGCGAGGTAATACTGATGCCGACACTTACAGCATTAACGTCCACAAATTCGCCGACACGGCCGCAATACCACTGACCCTCGGTGAGATGGTGACCGGATCATTTGTCACTCCGGGTGAAGTGATTGTCTACGAATTTGACGCGACTGACTACACACAGGTTCATTTCGATTCGTTGACCTATAGTTCCAGCTTCACCTGGAATCTTGCCAATTCGCTGGGAACGGTCGTCACGCCTCGCGGGTTTCACGCGAGTGACTCATTGTTCGTCAACAACGCAGTTCTAGACCTTCCACCGGACACCTATCGACTGACAGTGGATGCCAGTACAAACGTGACTGGCGACTTCGCGTTTCGTTTGCTGGATCTATCCAGTGCCACCCCGATCGGCTTTGACACCGTTATTGCAGACCAATTCGACTACCTCGGTGGCGGAGACGCTGTGTGGACGACCGGTGTTCCTCTGACCGGCAGTGCTATCAACGGATCGATCGATCTTTCCAAGCCCACCGATTCGCTCAATCTTCCTGCCGAAGTGCTTGACGGCGTTTCCGATTTCACTGTCGAGTTCTGGTACAAGACCACAAAGACTGGCCTGCAAGGTCTGGTCAGCGCTGCGAATGGCTCGGATGCCAACGAACTGTTGATTGAATTAATCTCCGATACTGAGTTCGCCGTTTCGGGTGCCGCTTCCTGGGACATCGCCTCAGTTGCTGATGGCCAGTGGCATCACTACGCAGTCACTCAGGAAATCGGCGCTGGAACCACCTTCTACCTGGACGGTGTGAGTCAAGGGACACAGGCAGGCACGCGCGGAACGCTTACAGTCGACCCACGCGGCTTGATTGTCGGCCAGGAACAGGACGCTGTTGGTTTCAACCTGGATTTGACGCAAACGGCGGACGGTCAATTGGACGAGCTGCGAATTTGGGAAACCGTTCGCACTGATACAGACATCAGTGACAACAAAGACCAGGTTGTTGCGCCAGGTTCGTCCGGACTTCGAGCCTACTATCGGTTCGACGAAACCAGTGGCGACATCGCAGCAGATCAGACAGCGAACGACTTCGCCGCGCAGTACACGCGTCTGACTCAGTCGAATTCGACGAAAATGTATCAGTTCACCGCTCAACCCGGCGATATCGCACTGTTTGAATCGTTTGGGTCTGACGTCAAGTTCTCGCACAACCCCTATTGGCGACTTGTGGACGAGTATGGAAAGCAGATTTTCAATAGTAACTTCAATACGGCGACCGCTCCCTACACACTTGACGGCGGCACGTACACGCTGTTGGTTGAAGGAGATACGCGAGATGTCGAATTCGACGGCGGCTATTCGTTTCAGGTCACCTCACTAGGGAATGAGAACACCCCGCTCCCTCCCGTTGCGCTTACGCTTGGTGACGTGGTCGAAAGCAGCATAGATAAGCCTTACGACACTGACCGCTATTCTTTTAATCTCGCACTCAATTCGCTGGTCTACTTTGATTCGCTTACTAACGACTCAACACTGACATGGTCGCTGGAAACCTCGTCAGGCCGATCCATCGTCAGCAATCGTCGGTTCGATCAGTCCGATTCCAGCGGTAACTCATCACCGGTCTTAAGCCTCAGAGCGGGTGAATATAGGCTGAGCATCACGTCCAACGCCGTGGAGCCGTACAGTTTCCGTCTGCAGGAATTGACCAACGCGACTCCGATCACGACCGGAGTTTCATTCACGGGTGAATACACCACGCCGAATGAAACGGATATCTACCGATTTGAAGGCAGCGAAGGCGAACAAATCTACCTGGATGTCATTTCAGACACACCCGCCAGTATCGCCTACATGCGCATTGTTAACAGGTTCGGAACCATCGTCAGCACTCAGACACAGATGTTCGATCAGGACGTGATCACCTTGCCGGTCGACGGGACCTACTATTTGTTGTTGGAATCCCGCGTCAACAATACGGTGAACAACACTTACGAAGTCAATGTAATTTCGGCGACAACGACTCAAGCGGCGCTGACCCTGGGCGCAACGACGTCCGGGAGCATCCCGGGAATTGGTGATACAACTGAGTACAACTTCACATTGTCAGGTCAGGCGAATCTGTACTTTGATTCGCTCACAGATTCAGCCACCACAACGTGGACATTGACTGGTCCGCGCGGAGCCGTCGTCACAAATCGGGCGTTTAGCAGCAGTGATTCCTTCAATCAGGAAGTCCCGGTGCTGCAGTCACTTCCCGCCGGGGACTATACGCTGAAGGTTGACGGCACTGGAGAAGCAGTTGGTAACTTCTCGTTCCGTCTGCTGGAGCTTGCAGCACACGCAACTCCGATTGCTCTAGGCACGCCGGTCAGTGGCGAGCTGACAATTCCCAACGAAACGGATGTCTATACATTTGATGCAGTCGCTGGCCAGCAAATCCTGGTCGACTTCCTTGCCGCCAGCGACACAGACAATTCGCTCTATCGCGTTTTTGACCAGCTCAACAATGAGGTCTTTGAAGTCCGCGACCTGATTGATGGCGATATGCCAGTACTTCCGATAACCGGCACATATACGTTGCTGATCGAAGGCGGGCGAGGAAACACGGATCAGGACACCTATCAGTTCAATCTGGTCAACACCTCTACGCGGACCACTGCGATCGCGATAGGCGACGCTGTCACTGATTCGATTGCCACACCTGGCGAAAAAATTGCTTACACATTCACGGTCAGCAGCGACAGCTTCCTGTATCTGGACTCACTGACAGACAATTCGCAATTGAACTGGTCTCTGACAGGACCGACCGGTGAGATTGTCACCGCAAGACGATTCGATCGCACCGACTCCTTCGACTTTGCAACTCCCGTGTTTGAAACTCGCGCCGGCGATTACACCCTCACGGTCGATGGCCTGCTGGATACCACAGAGGGCTTTGAATTCCGTCTGGTTGACGTCGCCAATGGTGTTCCGTTCACTCTTCCCGCGACTGTCGGCGATTCCGTCAGCCTGACGGGAACACTTAATCCGGGGGACGTCACAGACGTCTATCGCTTCGTGGCTAACGCAGGTGACAATGTCACGTTTGATTCGATACCAGTCCCCAACACCAATCCCAATTACCCGACCAACACCAACGCCTTTTATCGAGTTGTCGATCCGTTCGGTCGCACTGTGACTACGCGCGTGCTGACCTCCGACCAACCCGATGTCGACCTGCCAATCGACGGCACATACACACTGCTGATTGAAGGCCGCCGCCTCGGTGCCGTCCCCAACCCCTACGAACTGAACGTCATCTTCAACGGCAATACTGCCCCGCCGGCCATCGCGGGCACTGCAATTAATCTGAGCGATGAGCAGTCCGGAAATTTGAGCACAACAGGGCAAGTAGATTCGTATCAGTTTACGCTGACGGAACGCTCTCTCGTTCACATGGACACGCTCACCAACAGCAGCGCGTTCCGCTGGTCTCTGCGGGGTCCACGTGGCGAAGAGGTCACCAACAGGTCATTCACCTCCACAGATTCGCTTGATTCCAGTACCTCCAGCATGGAACTGGTTGCCGGTACCTATCAGCTGGACATCTTTGCCAGCAGCGGTACTCCGGGAGCGTACGGATTCACGCTACATGACTTTGCGGATGCCACACGCGTCACTGCTGGTACTGCATTCCCAGGCACTCCTAACAACACCTTCGAACGTGAAACGGATCTTTACCAATTCGATGCGTTGGCTGGCGAACGATATCTGATTGATGTCGTGTCTACCAACGACGTCAACAATGGCGAGTTCAAGCTCATCGACGAACATGGAAAGGTGATCGCAACTTCCAATCGAGTTCGCGATCTGGATCAGATTACCATCCCGCACGATGGAACGTATACGCTGTTGCTTGAAGGCTATCGAGCGAACACGACTGCGGATGCTTATGAACTGAACATTCTCCCGGTGGTCACCACGAATCAGATCCTCGCGCCGGGTGCGTCCAACACAGACAGCATCAGTGCAGGTAGCGAAATCCGATACTCGTTTGATGTCACCACGCCGTCGCTGCTTCTGTTCACTCCGCAAACAGACACAAATCAGCTGCACTGGACCCTGTCCAGCGATGTCGGCACCTTTGTCGATTCGCGAGACTTCGATGATGGCATTCTACCAGTCGACATCTTACCGGGAACTTATGTGCTGCATGTCGACGGAGTGAATGACTACACAGGCCCCGCCAACTTCACGACCGTCATTGCTGATGCAGCAAACGTCCTGATCAATGGCGAGATCGTCAATACTCAGCTGGCAACATCCAATGCTGCGGCAGTCTACCAGTTTAACGCTGTCGCCGGTCAGCATTTTGCTTTGCTGCCGGATTACAATCTGCAGTTCGCAGATGCAGCGACGTCGGCAATCACCGCCGAAAACTACATCGCGTTCGCAGAACCGGAAGATGGCTGGTCGGGCATCGACGTAGTGCGTCGAGCGGACGTGTTCCGTGATGGAGCGGCTATCAACTACATCGTCGTGACCGACGAGGACCGGGACATTCAAGACGACAACCTGTCGTTTGAGTTCCTGTTCGGCGAACTTTCTGCCGACAGCGCGCTGCTGAATATGGTGGTCCAAAGTCAGTTCCGTGATGAGAACGGTGATCGCGTCATCGGCGTGGATAGCAAAGGCAACGCCTACCTGGCTGACGGATCCGGTGGGTTTACCGTGACCAACGGCGGTTTCGCGTTGAATCCACAGATCTCCGTCGAGCAGGACTACATGAACCTGGCGTGGGCGCTGGACGGTGCGGCATGGGACCTGGGACTTCTGCGAGCCGGAGGACTGTCGGCTGAGTCGTTTACTAAAGCGTTTGTCGACGTGAAAGTCTCTGAGATTCTGGAGCAAACATCGCTTCGATTGCGGGCCTCCGATCCGAACGCAGAACTGACGCTGATTGATCCGGTCACAGGCGTGTACAGCGATGTCGTCGGTGGCCAGACCTACGACTTCGATATCGAAATCGGCAACGACGGCAACCCGAGATCCTTCGACCTGCTGTTCACGCAGGGACAAACGGTTGGCTCAATCCCCGTCTACATCGTGGCACCGTACGGCTACAACGCGATGGCGGTGGATGCCGATGGCGACACGTTGACCTGGTCGATCACAGAAGGGCCGGACGGTTTGGTCGTTGATCCGGCCACTGGAGTTCTCGCCTGGCCCGCTGACAGCGTTGTTTACGGTGTGCATCCGGTGACTCTGCGAGTCGAAGACGGTCGCGGTGGGTTTGATGAACAAACATTCGAACTGGACGTCAACGGTGGTGAAGCGGCGAGCATAAGTGGGGTGAAGTTCCACGATGAGAATGAAGACGGACTGTACCAGACGCTGGTCGACGTGATTGTACCGGGCGATGCTGACCCATACCTCGCCGGAATGCCGGATGGATCGACAGCCAGCGGTGGCGATGTTGCACCCGACCAAAGCCCAATTTTCGTCGAAGGCCTGGAACTCATTCCCGGTACTGTGCTGACCTTCGCTGCGGCAGGGCAGGTATCGTTCTCCGGTGCTCCAAACGTGAACGAAACGCCGGACGGCAAACTGAGTGGGTATGGGAGTCACGCCGCCGGTGCGGAGAACGGGATCTCCAACATTACCACCAACTGGAATTCGCTGGTCGGAATCTTTCTCTCGGATGATCAGCCAGACAGCAACCCGGCTCCAGCGGCGCTCGATTTCATCAATGCGACCGGTGTGCCGGGCGGCATCAACTACGCGTCGCTCGCTCCGGAATTGCAGCAGGTGTTCTTCATTGGCGACGGAGTTACAGACGACGGAACGATTCAGGCAATCACCGTCCCCGAAGGAGCGACCCGACTGTTTCTGGGAACGCAAGATGGCACTGGTTGGTACAACAATGCGGGTGAGTTCTTTGTGACAATCAGCGGTCCGCAGGAACCAACCATCCCGGACTGGACCATCTACCTCGACCAGAACCGCAACGGCATCCTTGACGATGGCGAACGCTCAACAACCACTGATGCCAACGGCAACTACACGTTCGATAACCTGGAGCCGGGTAGCTATGTCGTGGCCGAAGAGCTTCAGCCTGGCTGGGAGCAAACTGCTCCCAACACCGGCACCTTCGAAATCACGGTCGCACCAGGCGAAGCCGCCACCGGCCTGAGCTTCGGCAATAAGCAGGTTCCGCTTGTTAACTCTGATCCACTGATCACCAGCACGCCGCTGAAGACGATTGTGGCTCGCGAAGATTATCGCTATCAACCGACAGTCACGGAACTCGACGGCGACGATCTGGCCTTTGATCTGCCGTTGGCTCCCACCGGCATGGCCGTCAATCCGGACAACGGGACGATCTCGTGGACTCCGCGGCTTGATCAAATCGGACCTCAGAACGTGCTGCTGCGAGTTCGCGACGGAAATGGCGGTTTTGATCTGCAGTACTTCACTATCGACGTGCAGAAACCGAATACCGCGCCGGTGATCACGTCAACTCCACCAGCCGGGCCTTCAGGAGTCGGCCTGCCGTTTACGTACAACGCCGACGCGGTTGATGCAGACGGCGATACGCTGACCTGGTCTTTGACGACAGCTCCCGAAGGAGCCACTATCAATTCAGCAACCGGAGTCATCAACTGGACACCGGCTTCTGATCAGCAGGGAACGCAGTCGTTTGAAGTGGCCGTCGATGACGGTCGAGGTCTCACTGCAACTCAGGCGTTCGACATGAACGTGCAGGTTGATCCGCCGAATGCCGCTCCAGCTATCACTTCGCAGCCTCCGCTGGAAGCTCACCTGGGCAACACGTATCTGTATCGAGTGATCGCTACGGATGACAATGGTGACCCGCTGACGATTTCTCTGGCGACAGCTCCGGCCGGAATGACGATCGACGCGGATGGACTTGTCGAATGGACGCCAACTCCGCTGCAGATCGGCGACAACGCCGTCAGCATCAGCGTGGCCGATGGTCGCGGTGGCGTGGTGACTCAGGACTTTGATATCAACGTGGCCACTCAGCCGGTCAATCAGGCACCGCAGATTACATCACCGCCGAAGACCAGCGCGGTGGCCGGCCAGACCTACACCTTCCAGCCAACCGCCGTTGATGCCAACAACGACACGCTGGTTTGGGAACTGGTGACCGGTCCGAACGGAATGTCGATCAATCCGTCAACAGGCGAATTAACTTGGAGCCCGACTGCCGACGACATCGGCAGCGAGCAGGTTGTGATTCGAGTCTTCGACACGTCAGCCGCGTACTCAGAATTGGGCTACACGCTGAACGTGCGAGCCGTCAATACGCCGCCTGTCATCGGTTCGACTCCGCTGACATCAGCCGCTGTCGGAGCAACCTACTTTTACGGCGTGGCGGCCACGGATGCGGACGGCGATCTGCTGACGTATTCACTGTCGTCCGCTCCAACCGGCATGGCCATCGATCCAGCCACCGGCGTGATCGTGTGGACTCCGGTTGCCGGTCAGGAAGGCACGAATGCAGTCGTCGTGAGTGTTACGGACGGCAACGGTGGAAACGTCAGCCAATCGTTTGACGTCGTCACGGCAGCAGGCGTCAGCAACCTGGCACCGACAATCACGTCAACGCCCGGCTTCTTCGCCAGCGTCGGCGAATTGTACAGCTACGATGCGGACGCCACCGATCCGGAAAGTGCAGCTCTGACCTACGAACTGCTGCAGTCACCGACCGGCATGACGATTGACGCCAACAGTGGACTGATCGAATGGACTCCGGCCGCTGGTGACCTCGGCACATCCATCGTGCGCATCGTGGCTCGCGATCCGGCCGGTGCGGGCAGCATCCAGGAATTCAGCCTGACCGTACTGCCTGCCAACAACGCACCAGTGATTAATTCTACGCCGCCCGCCACCGTGCCGTCCGGCGGAGTCTATCGTTACGACGTATTGGCCACCGATGCCGATGGTGAGTTCCTCACTTACGAGCTCACTACGGCACCCGCAGGCATGCTGATCGACGGCGTGGGCCGTATCTTCTGGGTACCAACAGACGGTCAGGTCGGCTCAAATTCTGTCGAAGTCCTCGTCCGTGACCCACGAGGTGGCGTGGCAACTCAGGCGTTCGATATCACAGTCGAAGTTGATTCCGTCGAACCGCAAGTGGCCGTGCTGCTGAGTACCAACCCGGTCAACATCGGCGATTCGGTCGACATCCGAGTTTCCGCTATCGACAACGTCGGCGTGGAATCACTCTCGCTGACGCTTGACGGTGTTCCCGTCGCCCTGGATTCCACCGGCGTCGCCCGAGTGCCCATGAACAGCCTCGGCAGTATCACCGCCGTCGCCATCGCGACCGACGCCGCTGGTAACAGCGCAAGCGACACGATCACGATCTTCGTCGCCGACCCGAACGACGTGGAAGGCCCTGTCCTAAACATCACATCACCATCCGACGGAGGCATCATCACAGCGGTCACTGACGTCATCGGCACAGTAACAGACGACACGCTTGTTGAATATCGCCTGTATGTTGCTCCATTCGGCACGAATGACTTCCAGCAGATCGGCAGCGGCAACGCGAATATTACAAACGATGTTCTCGGTAAGATCGACCCAACACTGCTGGCCAACGGCAGCTACATCCTGCGACTTGAAGCCTTCGATGCGGGTGGTCGTTCGAATGTGATTCTGCAAACCATTGAAGTCGCAAGTGAGAACAAGCTGGGCAACTTCCGAGTCGGTTTCACCGATCTGGTCGTTCCCGTGAATGGCATCGACGTTGTATTGTCTCGTACCTACGACAGCCTTAATTCGACACAAAATGGTGACTTTGGCTTCGGCTGGAACATGGATTTCCGCGACGTCCAACTGCAGGTCAGCGTGGAAGAAGCTTCCGATTTCGACAAACAGTTTGGCTTCTATACGCCGTACCGCGACGGCACGCGTGTGTACATTACGCTGCCAGGCGGTGAACGTCAGGGCTTTACATTCACGCCGATTGCGAAGGGCGTACTCAGCCTTGTCTACTTCAATCCACGATTTACACCAGACGAAGGCGTCACCAGCACACTGACCGTTTCCAACGCCAATCTGTCGAACAGCTTTGGCGAATACTACGCCTTTGCTGGCGGACAACCGTACAACCCGGCCGCGTTTGAATTCGGTGGCCACTTCACGTTAACCACGAAGGAAGGCCTCGTATATCGCATCAACGCCGACACGGGTCAGGTAACTCGCATCAGCGATCCGAACGGCAACCGCCTCGACTTCAGTGATGCCGGAGTGACCAGCAACAGCGGCATCGCAGTTACATTTGAACGTGACGCGGCCGGTCGAATCACGGCAGCTGTCGACCCGGACGGCGATCGTATCCAGTACGCCTACAACACGGCCGGCGATCTGGTTTCAGTGACCGACCGAAACGGCAACGTATCAACCTACAAGTACGAATCAGCACAGCCACACTATCTCACTGAAGTCGTTGATCCACTCGGCAACACCGGCATCCGCGGCGAATACGATGACGACGGTCGCTTGACCTCACTCACCGACGCCGATGGCAACAGTGTCACCGTCGCAACCAACCTAAATGATAATTCGCAACTCTTGGTCGATTCACTCGGCAATGAGTCTTTTCTTACGTTTGATGCCCGCGGCAACACAATCTTCGAACGCGACGCAAATGGCAATGAGACTCAGCGAACGTACGATTCGAATAACAACGTGCTTTCGGAAACTGACGCACTGGGACACACGACATCGTGGACATACGACAGTTTCGGAAATGTGATCACTGAGACGAGGCCGGGCGGTCAGCTAACCCGCTTCACTTACGTAAATCCTGCTCGAGGATTGATCGCAACCGTTACTGCCCCGTCGGGACACACCGAGACCAACACTTATGACACTGCCGGGAATCTGTTATCGGTGTCCGGGGAAGGTATCGACCGCACAAGTTATACCTATGACCAGCGTGGCAACATCGCGTCAGTAATCGAAAACGAGCTTGTCGTCCAGTCGTACTTGTACGACGCCAGCGGGAACCTGATTCAAGAAACCGACGCTGAAGGAAACGTTTCTGAATTCACATTCGATTCAGATGGCAATCAACTGACATCAACGCAGATTTTGCAGACAGATTCAGGAGTTGAAAGACTCACTACTCAATACGAATATGACAATGAAGGACGTCTGGTCCGCATCACCGATGCGTTGGGTGCACTCACGCAATATGAGTTCGATGCAGCAGGACGCCGCATTGCAGAAATCGACGCACTCGGTCGTAGAACACAGTTTATCTATGATCCGAGAGGATTACTTACAGCGACGATTTTTCCAGACTCCACTACCGATCTCAGTGACAATCCTCGGGAATTTACGGAATACGACGCCAATGGACGGAAGATTGCGGATGTGGACCGCAACGGGCGTCGCACGAGCTATGTCCTTGATTCTGTAGGAAATTTGCTCGTGACTGTGTTTCCAGACGCGACGCCAGGTGATAACACAGATAACCCACGTGTACGCCATGAATACGACGAGTTGAACCGACCTGTTGCGCTCGTCAATGAACGAGGACACCGGACAACATATCAATACGACGCCGTCGGCAATCTCATTTCGGTGACAGACGCATTATCGAATGTGTCACTTAATCGGTTTGGTCCTGACGGCCAGCAAATCGCAACTGTCGATGCACTGGGCAATGAAACAAAGTACGAGTATGACGATCTTGGTCGCGTGATTCGAACCACTCTAACTGACAGCACGTTCGCATCAGTCGAGTACGATGCACGAGGTCAAAGGATTGCCGAGATTGACGAGCTAGGCAAGCGAATTGAATATGCTTACAACGCCGCGCGCGAACTCATAGCTGTCATTGATCCCACTGGAGCGGAGACGTCTTACGTTTACGACTCACTTGGCAACGTTGTTCGACAGACTGACGCGAATGGTCATGAAACCAAGTACGAATACGATGTTTTAAGCCGTTTGGTCAGCACACAGCGGCCGTTAGGGCAAATTGCAACCAGAACGTTCGACGCGGTTGGAAACGTTGTGTCGGAAACAGATTTCGATGGAGAGACAGTCCGATTTGTCTATGACGCCCTTGATCGGCCGATTCTCAAAGAGCTGCCAGACGGAACCAATATCGCTTATTCTTATGATGCTGTTGGGAACTTACTTACCGTTCAGGATTCACGAGGTGTGACGGCCTTTAGCTACGATTCGCAGGATCGTTTAGTATCGCAGACGAATCCCGATGGGACGTTTTTACGATACAGCTACGACGCTTCGGGCAACCGCACAAGTTTGGAAACTCCGTCTGGTGAGGTACAGTACGACTACGATGCGTTGAACAGGTTGACGTCGGTCATCGACGTCGACGGAGACCAAACGTCGTACACGTACGACTCGTTGGGACGCCTTACGCTGACGCAGCATGCAAATGGCACCAGCGAAGTTCGTGTTTACGATGCAGTTGGGAACCTTCTATCGCTCGATAATCTCTCGCCGTCGGGCACGATTATTGAGTATGACTACACTTACAACGCTAAGAGCTTCCTGACATCGGCCATCGACAACTACGGCAGAGAAGTGGCCTACCAATACAGCGCGAACGACCGGCTGATCTCCGAAATTGTAATAGATCCGGTCAATGGCAACAGGACGACAACATACACGTACGATTCGGTGGGAAATCGGCTGTCGCGGCAAGATTCAATCGATGGGAATACGTCATACGTTTACGATTCAAATGACCGGTTGATCTCAGAGTCTGAGAACGGAGTAACTACAACACGTTCGTACGACGCTGCGGGGAATTTGCTTACGGTCTCGGTGAACGGCACACTGACAGCAAGCTACCAATGGGATGCAGAGGGACGCCTGATTGCCGCCGACACCGATGGTGACGGCGCAATTGACGTTGAGTACCAATACGACGACTTTGGAAATCTCGTCACCCGCACGGTAGCAGGTGACGTACAGAAGCTATTGGTTGACAACAATTTGCCATACGCGCAGCTCGTTGAAGAATACACAACTGGCGGTGTAGTCGAAGCTCACTACGTCTTTGGGGTTCAGCGGATTTCTCAAACCTCCATTTCAGGAGAGATCACCTACCACTTTGATCGCTTGGGAAGCACAACGGCATTGAGTGATAGCGCTGGTGTGGTCACGGACACGTACGTATACGACGCATTCGGTCGCAGGATGGCAACTACAGGGAATACAGCGAACTCGTTCCTCTTCACGGGGGAATTCCGCGATCCGATCACTGGACTGGACTATCTGCGAGCTCGACATTTGAATACAGAAACCGGAAGGTTCGTTTCAACCGACCCATTCAGCGGCGTCTTTCGTGAACCGCGAACGTTGCATCGCTACATTTACGCGAACAATAGCCCCCTGAATTTCACTGACCCTAGCGGCGAAATAGGCCTTATTGGACTCCTTAAGGCCACATCGTTCATAACGATTCCGTTTGCCATTGGCTTCGGGGTGAACGTAACGTCTCAAGCCATTACGAAAGGTAAGATCGATTGGTGGGAGGCAGCAAGGGCTGGGACGATTACTGCCGCAGCGGCTAATGGCGTTCCATTGCCGATTATTGCGGCCGTAAGTGCTGCCAATGAGTTGGAGTTAATCCACTGGGGCCGCGATGTAATTGGGAATGACGTCGCGACTCAAATTCTGGTTCAAGGACTCACCCTTGGATATGCATCGGGGGTCGGTGCTGCTGGAAGTCAGTTGTCGGCACAGAGTGGCGGCTTGATTTCCACCAACGCCCTCGCATTGGCCGGTGCCATCGACCAACTAATTGGAGTTGCCACGAACCAGCAGGGCAACTTTAAGGACTTGCTGCAAGAACTCTCCCAAAACAACGAACTCTTGCAAACTGTTGTCTGGAAGAAGCATACAAAGGACGGGGGTACTTTTCATCAGGGTGAAATTGCTCAGCTCTTTTAAAGTGCGAGCGTCCGGTCTTGTAAAGTTTTGAAGGTTGACCATCGGTTTGGCATTTGACGAGTTATTGTCGAAAGTTGTGTTCTTGAGTGAATGAGAAAGGTGGCGCATCCTGTTGGAACTTCTCCTCTCCAACGGCCCGAAGTGGGCAAAGGAATACGCTATGAGCAAGACTAAAACAGACCGAACCAAAGTGCCAGTGGGTCAAGCGCTCGATCCCGAAGTGATTTCCTTTCGGGCTCAGTTCGACGAGCGAAGTCCGCTCGACGAGATTGTCCGTGAGGGAGCCAGGCGGATGCTACAAACCGCAGTCGATGCCGAGGTGGATGCGTTCGTCGCCATGCATGCGGATCGGACTGACGAGCACGGCCGGCGACTGGTCGTCAAGAACGGAAGCCTTCCGGAGCGGGACATCCTCACCGGTGCCGGAGCGATTCCGGTCACTCAGGGGCGTGTCCGCGACAACGATCCTGATCGCGAAAAACGGGTGGCTTTCTCGCCAAGCGTGCTTCCGAGCTATCTGCGAAAAACGAAGGCCATTGAAGAACTCATCCCCTGGCTTTACCTCAAAGGAATTTCCACGGGTGACTTCAACGAGGCGTTGCAGTCGCTCGTCGGCGAGCGGGCCGCCGGGCTGAGTCCCAACGTGGTTTGCCGGCTCAAGGATCAGTGGTGCAGCGAATACGATGACTGGAGCAAGCGGGATCTATCGAACAAGCAGTACGTTTACATCTGGGCCGACGGCATTCACGCGAAGGTCCGACTGGAGGATGACGCCAATAAAAAGCAGTGTTTGCTGGTGCTGATGGGGGCTACGCCGGAAGGCCAGAAAGAATTGATCGCGGTGCTGGACGGTTACCGCGAGAGCGAGCAGAGCTGGTGCGAGTTACTGGTCGACTTGAAGCAACGTGGCCTGCAATTGTCACCGAAGGTTGCCGTTGGCGATGGTGCGCTTGGCTTCTGGGCCGCGATCCGCAAAGTATTCCCCGAGACTCGTGAACAACGCTGTTGGGTTCACAAGACGGCCAATGTTCTCAACAAGATGCCTAAGAGCGTTCAACCCAAAGCGAAAGGCGACCTGCACGAAATCTGGCAGGCAGAAACGAAGGACGATGCGAACAAAGCGTTCGATAAATTCATTGAAAAGTACGGTGCGAAGTATGCAGCGGCTTGCGATTGCCTGAAGAAGGACCGCGACGAGCTGCTGACGTTCTACGATTTCCCGGCCGAACACTGGAGCCACTTGCGGACAACCAACCCGATCGAATCCACCTTCGCGACGATCCGCCTTCGTCACCGCAAGACCAAAGGCAGCGGAACAAGACGGGCGAGCTTAGCGATGATGTTCAAGCTGGCTCAGTCAGCATCGAAGAAATGGAGACGACTCAACTGCCACGAAAAGATCACACTCGTCATCGAAGGACGTTCCTTCAAAGACGGAATCATGCAGGATGATATCGCCGCCTAAATCAAAAACCCAAAACACAACATTTGACAATTGCTCTCCCGTTGGTCACTTACGATTCACGACAGGCGACGTAGCCGTCATCGCTCCGCGTGACGAGCCGCGCGGGGATTGCATTTGGCCAATCACAACATGCCGTCCGGACGGTTGAGCGGCGTTGAAGCAGACGCTCCGAACCGTACACGTCGTTCCCGCTGGCTACTACGGCGCGCTGCACTGGCGTGGTGATGTTAGTCGAGCAGATGGGAGTGGTCGGTTCTGTTGAGCGGGGCGTACTCGACTCGGAGAGTCGAGCCACATAGAGTTTCCCCTTGCTGTGGAATGATTGTGGGTCGACTCTCCGAGTCGAGAAGGTACTACGGCGCGCTGCACTGGCTTGGTGATGCATATAGGGCAAAAATGCGAGTGGTCGGTTTTGTTGAGCGGGACGTACTCGACTCGGAGAGTCGAGCCACAATGTTGGCGCATACTAAATCAACCTCCCAGCGCCCAACGGAAGCAGCGACGGCGATTCAGCCTTCGCCCTGTTCACTCGCCCACCACGCCAATCGGCGGCGGGGCCGTCCCCGCTCCAGCGGCGAGGAGGGTGGATTGGGTGGAGCGGCACATGTCGAGGAGTTCGCCGGCGATCTGCATCAGCTCAATATGATCGTGATCTTCTTCCATTGTCTGGCGGAGCGTGACCGCGAGTTTTGCGATCGACATCAGGCCGTGAGTTGTTGCGGTGATTTGCAGCGTTTCGATGATGTCGGCCAGATGAATCATGTCCTGGTCGTCGAGTGCTGAAATCAACTGTTCCAGCAGCAGGCCGATGCTGAGTGCCGATTCGCGAGTGACGGTCAATTCGTTTTCGGCGTGCACGTGATGTCGCAGTTTCAGGGCACCGATGAACCGTTCGACCAGCTCCGGATCGAACTGACTTCCCGCACACTTGCGCAGTTCGGCGAAGGCTTCGGATCGAGTCAGCTGGCCTCGGTAAGACAGTTCCGATACCATCGTGTCGTAGGCATTTGCGATGGACAGAATACGAGCGGCGATGGACGGTTTGTGGTCCGGGCCAGCACCGCGATCGGCGTTGGTCATGTCGTAATGCACGACGTGCTGCTCCACAATTTCGGTCAGCACAGACGCTCCAAACGAGCCGCGAACCATGTCGACGCCCATGCGATTGTACCGGTGGACCATGTCGAGTTCCTCCGGTGAGAGCTTGCCCGTCTTTCGCAGAATGGAATCGGGGATGCCGATTTTGCCAATGTCGTGCAGCAGCGCGGCGATTTCCAGAACGTAACATTCGCGCAAAGACAGCAGTCCTTCGCCGGTGGCCACGCACAGGTCGGCAACTCGGCGGCTGTGAATCGCCGTGGCCTGGTCACGATGAGACAGTGCGGAGGTCAGCGCGGCAACGGCATGAAACGGAATGGCAGAAGCGGCTCGGTTTGCTCCTTCGTCGTCACGCGGCGGAGTTGCTTCGTCGGTTTCCTTTGCCATGTTGTGTTTGGCAACGTCCCACCGAGCGACTCGGTTTCGTCCGTTGCGTTTGGCGGCGTACAGGCTGCGGTCGGCCTGATCCAGAAGGTCCTGCGGCGATTCGGGAGACTCAGACGTGGCCGACACGCCAAGGCTGGCGGTGATGACAAAATTCGAAACGCGTTCAAATTTCAACGCCATGATCGCCCGTCGAATTTCTTCCGCTCTCAATTCTGCCTGATCAATCGTGGCGTCGGGCAGCAGCACAGTGAATTCTTCGCCGCCGTACCGGCACACTAGTTCGCCTTCGGCCACAGTCTTCATTATGACTGCCGAAACCAGTCGCAGCACTTCGTCGCCGAACCCGTGTCCGTGGCTATCGTTAATGGCTTTGAAATGGTCGATGTCCACCATGATCGCCGCGAGTGCCGTGCCGTGCGTCTGCATTCCCTTCCACAGCGTTTCGTAGTCGCGGAAGAAGCTGCGCCGGTTCAGGCAGCCGGTGAGTGTGTCGCGAGTCGCCAGCCATTCCAGTTCGCGGTTTTGCCTTCGAATTTCTTCCGACGAAGTTCGCAAAGACGTCAGTGCTGTGCGAAGTTCCTGTTGCTTGTTTTGAAGTTGAGTCACGTCTTCAAAACTGGCCACGACACCTCGGCTTTGATTCTGTCCGTCCAGTACCGGCACAGTGCTGACGGAGTAGGTCCGCTGTTTCTCACCAGTACCGCGTGTTAGCAGAACTCCGTTCACCGGACGCGCGGTATGGGCCGTGGTTAGCCATGGCAGGTCGACCGTAGGATCGTCGCCGACAACTTTGAAGCCAAAGCGTTCTGGTCGAGTGCCAATTAATTCGGCGGCGTCAACACCGGCGGCAGCTGCGAACGAATCGTTGGCAAGGACGATCGACTGACAGCGGTCCAGTACCAGCAAACCTTCGGCCAACGCGTTGAGCGCGTCGCGGACTCGAGTCGGCACGACTTTGCTCGGATTGATGTGCCGCATCACGCGGTTTAGATAAAGGGAAAATGCGACGGTGCCCACGGTTCCCACAATCAGGGTCAGCAGCAGGTCGGGGCGGAGCACGAAACCGAAAACCCGGATCTCCGAACCAGGCGTCCAGGCAATTTCCATCCGACCCCAGTTGCGTGAGTTGGAGGAAATTGGAACGGCCGTTTCGACGTCTGAGTCAACGGTATTAGTCGAAGAGGTCCAGATTTCGTCGTGCGGACCGGATTGCAGAATCAAGCTACCGTCTGCCTCGCGGATGCCGATGGAACGCACGTCACCATTGCGTTCGCGGATTTGGTCGAGTGTAGTCTGCAATTCTTCCGAATCCATTCGCGACGCCAGAGCCATAAAACTGACGGCGGTGGATTCGCCAAAGCTGCGGCGGGACTGATGTTGAAGCGGCGCAGGATTAGGGATCACGCCCATCAGCCCGGCAATAAGCAGAATGCTTACGGTCAGGCTCACGAGTCCGAGGACGATACGATTGATTGACGATAGTTGAGGCATCGTCGGGGTTTAGATCCGAAAAGTGCGGTTTGAAGGGTTCTTCGTGAGAAGCGTAGCTCGACAGCCGACCCCTGCGGCGTTGACTTTCGGAAACATCGGGTGTTTGCCAATGCTCCTGATCCGCAGCCGTCCGGTTTTACGGACTTTGCCGCTCAGGGCCGGTACGCACCGGCGAGCGGTTGGCGTGGTGGATGGGTGAAGCAGGGTGAGGGCTGAAGCGCCGGCGTTGGTCGCGGGGGGAGCGCAGGCACGGGGACGAACGCGAAATCACGTCAAATGCAAGCGGAATTCTCGATTGTGGGGCTGTTGATCTCAGACCAGATGCAGGCATTTCCGATTCTGCGCTCGCGAAAATTTTCGACGGGATCTCGGCGGCGGATGGTCGAATGTAACTGCGGATAGCAAAACAAGCCCCGTTTCTGCAGTCAGATCACTGGCCAACCGTTGGTGACAGCAAAGGCTGTCGGTCTGCGCGTTCTGCGCGAACGACGTAATCGGCGGTGAATCGCGGAGTTGAGCCGTCGGAAAACTGGCGGGTTCGTTGTCTGGTCGCATTTTTGTCTTTGTTTTTGGCCCTCTTCGTGGTTGAATACACGGCTTCGCAGCGGTTGCCAGAGGCGAGATTCAACGTTGGGGAACGGCGAATTTTGGCATTTCCACTGGTCTGGGCGGTTCGTGAAGCAATCATTCGCGACTGGCCACGCCGCATAAGAGTGTTGGGTCACTCATCTGTTCGTAGGTTCGCAATCTGTCGATACGACTCGGCCACGCTGGACCTCAACTTTCTGAATTCACTGAGACATCACCAGGGACAAAGATGTACACACTGTTGACCGGAGCTACCGGGCTGGTTGGGCGCTACCTTGTGCGAGACCTACTACTTAACGGCCACAATCTGGCTGTGGTCGTCCGAACGTCAAAGAAGTTCGGTGCGCGGGAGCGTATGGAGCAGATTCTGCGGCATTGGGAAGAAGAACTCGGCCGCTCGCTGCCTCGTCCAGTAGTCCTCACGGGCGACATTTCCGCCGAAGGTTTCGCGCTAAGTGACGAAGACCGCGACTGGGTTGCGAACAACGTGGACACCATCATCCACAGCGCCGCGATTCTTGAATTCTATGGCGAAGACCGCAACGGCGAACCGTGGCGCACCAACCTCGGCGGTACCCGCAACATGATCAACCTGTGTCGTGAATTGAAGATTCACGACATTCACTACGTCTCCACTGCCTACGTCGCGGGAACTCAAACAACCACCGCGATGGAAGACGCTTTGGACGTCGGCCAGGGCTTCCGCAACGACTATGAAGAAAGCAAGTTTCTGGCGGAGAAGGAAGTTCGCGCGATTGACTTTGCGGATCACGTGACCGTCTACCGTCCGGCCGTCATTTCGGGCGACTCCATCACCGGCTACACCAACACGTATCACGGAATTTATCTGTACCTGCGTCTGATGGCACTGATGATTCCTGCTCAACCAGTGGCCGAAGACGGCACTCGACACACGCCGATTCGTCTGAGTATGACGGGCGAAGAAACTCGCAACATCATTCCGGTCGAATGGATTTCTGCGGTCACCGTGCGTCTGTTTGAAACTCAGGAAGCTCGCGGCGGCACGTACCACATGGCTCCGGACAATCCGATGACGTCCGGCGACATGATTCGTTGGAGTGGCGAGTACTTCAATTCCACGGGCGTTGAATTCTGTGGTCACGATTTCGTACCGGAAGAAACCGACCGCGACGAAAACGAAGATCAGTGGATGTTCGAACGACTCGCGAAAGAAAACATGGGCACGTATGAGCCCTACGAACGCACCGACAACGTGTTCGACATGACCAACCTGAAGAAGTTTGCGGGCGACATTGTTTGTCCGGAAATCGATCGCACGGTGATCCATCGGTATCTGGATTACGGCGAACAGGACAAGTGGGGCAAGCGACGGCCAAAGCCGCTGACCAACGAAAGCTGGGCCGACGAAGTTCTGGGCGAAACCAATGGTGCGTCCCTTCCGGCCGGCGACCATTCGACAGTCGGCGTGGACGTTTTGGGGCCTGGTGGCGGCCAGTTTTCTGTGAGCTATTCGTCAGACGGCATCGTGGGCGTCACAAGGGGCCTGCCCAATGACAACGTGCCACTGCTGCGATTGACGCTGGAAGATCTGGCGAAAATCCGTGAGCAACCGGAAGACGTCGCCGAGCAGTTTGTCAGCATGCTGGATCAGGTGCCTGCCGATTCCGCAGATTCCGTGGCTGCCGAATTGCTGGAAGTTCTGTCGAAGGACGGCCAACTGACGTCAGCGGGCTAACGGTCTGCTACAGAAACAGAACCGCAGGACGGGACCATGCGTCCCGCCCTGCGGTAATCTGAATCTGTTTCTGGACACGCGTTACGCGAACCTTATGCCGCTGCCGTGCGGCTTGGCCTTCGCGACCAGCCAGCACCGCCAGCGATTCCGTTCTTCATGCCGCCCATTCATCGGCTGCGGCAATCGTCTACCAGGCAGTCTCGGTCGACATAAGCGTTTCTTCGGTGAGAACTTCAACGACGTCGGCAGTAATACGCAGGTCCGGCGTTGTGGACACGGCAACCTTCAGCATTTCGCACAGCCGGGCAAGTCGAGCGGGCGAACCCTGTCCAAAGTCTGCGATGGAATCCAGCGCCTCGGAGGTAATGCGAGTCGACGGGATTTGCTTTGACTGCAGCAGGCCGCTCGCAAACTGTTTGGATTCAGCATCGCTTAGCGGGTTCAATTCCACTCGCAGCGCCGACTGAGTGGTGCAAGTCATGGCGGGTGCTGGCTCGGCTGCTGCAACCACGCTGACCGCTCCTTCCGTTTGACCGTTCAGAGCCGACAGGAACTGGATTAGCGGACTCAAGTCTTCAGCCGCACGGTGCAGGTCATCCAAAATGACGACCGTTTCGTGCTGGCATAGGGCTCGGCCCGCAATCTCGTCACGGATCGCGGCCAGCATTTCGGTACGCGACTGTTCGCCCCGCAATGCGATGGAAAGTCCACCGCAAAGGTGCCACAAAAACGAAGCGTCGTCCAGCGCAGCGACGTTGATCAGCACGGCAGAATGTCCGAAGCGGCTGCATTCTGACTGCACCTGTCGCAGCAAAGTGGTCTTGCCGGTGCCTCGATCGCCGACCAGCAGCACAAACGGTTCGCCCTGTTCGGCGACATACAACAGGCGGCTAAGTGCTTCGGTGTGGGCGGGGCTTTCGAAATTCCATGTCGCTCCCGGTGTCTGGCCGAACATTCCTGTCTCCGATATCGTTGGTGGGCAAGTCGAGTCGATACAATCGGACTTATCGGCAGAGTAGGCAGATTTCGAACAGGGAATCGATCCGATTGTCCGCCGGAACCAAGATCGAAAATAACCGTTGGCGGGACAGGGGCGTCGTTCGCTTCAGGAATCGGCAGAATCTGCGACAATGAATCGCCCGAAACCGCTATATAAATTCCAGTCCATTGCCTTGAATCATCCATGACTGAACTGAACTATCAATCTGCCGGCGTTGACCTGGAACTTTACGAAAAGGCCATGCAGAAACTGCCAGGCCTCATGCAGCGAACGCGGACTCCCGGCGTAATGGATCTGCCAGGCGGGTTCGCTGGACTGTTCCGACTTTCGGCAGAAAGAAAATGGACCGACCCCGTGCTGGTTTCAGGCACGGACGGCGTCGGTACGAAGATCAAACTCGCAATCATGATGCAGCAGTTTGACACCATCGGCATCGACCTGGTGGCAATGTGTGTCAACGACTGCCTGTGCCTGGGAGCGACGCCGCTGTTGTTTCTGGATTACATTGCGATGGGCAAGGACAACCCCATCCTGCTGGAGCAACTGGTCACCGGAGTCAGCGACGGTTGCGTACGAGCGGGCGCCGCGTTGCTGGGTGGCGAAACAGCCATCATGCCGGATCTGTACGCTGACGGCGATTTCGATATGGCTGGCTTCTGCGTGGGGGCTGCTGATCGAGCGGAACTTGTGAACGGCAAAGAACGCATCGTGGCGGGCGACGTGCTGATCGGCATTCCTTCGTCCGGTTTTCACAGCAACGGATACAGTCTTATCCGCAAGGCCGTGTTCGAACACGCGGGCCTTTCCGTCGAAGACAAGATTGCAGAACTGGACTGCACGGTCGGCGAAGCGTTGCTGCGGCCAACTCGCATTTACGCAGAAACTCTAACAGCGCTGCAGACGTCTGTCGGCAACCAGGCGATGCATGGGATCGCTCATATTACCGGCGGCGGCCTGTGCGAGAACTTCGAACGCATCATGCCGTCTGGTTTGACGGCGAAGTTTCAGCGTTCGGCTTTGAAAGTGCCCGCGCTGTTTTCGTGGCTGCAGGGGCTGGGCAACATTGTGGACGCCGAAATGTGGCGAGTGTTCAACATGGGCATCGGCATGGTTATCGCCGTACCGCCGGAACACGTCGATGCCGCCGTCAGTGCATGTTCAACGGACGCCTATCCGGCAACGGTGATTGGCAGCGTCGAAGAAACCGATTCAGGCGACGCCGGAAGTGCGTCGCTGGTTTAAATAAAGCGGGAGCTCATCATGAGTTGGGAAACGACAAAGCCGGTCATCGTACCAATCGATTTTTCAGGCATGTCTGTGGACGCCATCAAAACGGCGCTGCGGCTGGCGGCTGATCCGAAGTCGGTGCACGTACTGCACGTCGTTCCGGTTCTGGACCAGATTGGTGCGGGCATGGTCGGCTGGGCGTTGCCAACCGATGAAGAACGCAATTCGTCGGTGCAGGAGCACTTCCGTGAATTTCTGGCAGAGCACGGCTTCACGCACCTTCGTGAGATCATTTTACAAGGCCAGCCCGGTGAGGAAATTGCTGAATATGCGGCAAAGGTTGAGGCTGGAGTGATTGTGATTCCGTCTCACGGCTATCATGGGGTCAAGCGGCTGCTGCTGGGGTCTGTGGCCGAAAAAGTGGTGCGGCTCGCCACGTGTCCCGTGTTCATTTTGCGTCGCGACGACGCTGAATAAAGTTACTTGCACGATCCGCTTTTCTCACGCTGTCGTCCACGGTACATTGGAAGATCAATCTCGGTCAGCACGATCCCGCGGACTCACCTGCCTTCGAATCCTCCCACTGGAAAATCTCTGATGTCAGACCACAACTTTTCGCGTCGCCGATTCATTCAGTATTCGTCTGCCGCTGCCGCACTTGCTGGCGGAATGCTGCCTGCCAACGCCATGAGTCTGCCGGAACCTGGCGGCTTGAAAGGTCGTCTGTATAAGACGTTGAAGATCGGCATGGTCAAGATCGACGGAAGCCTGACCGACAAGTTCAACGCCGTGAAGGAAGCCGGATTCCACGGCATCGAAATGAACGCTCCAGGAATGGACGTTGAGGAAACCAACAAGGCGATTCAGGAAACCGGACTGCCCGTTGACGGCACGGTGAACTCGACACATTGGCAGGTTCGACACACTGACCCCGACCCGGCCGTGCGAGCCAAAGCGTTGGAATCGCTGAAGAACGCGATCCGGATGACTCACGCGGTTGGCGGCAACACGGCGCTTTTGGTGGTGGGCAAAGGCGTGGACGGTCCGGCCGAAGAAATTTGGAAACGGTCTATCGACAATATTTCTCAGGCTCTGCCGCTCGCTTCAGAACTGGGTGTGTATATCGCCATCGAAAACGTTTGGAACCAGTTCCTGTACGACCATGAAGGCGACCACAATCAGACTGCTGATCAGTACGTGAAGTTCGTTGACGAACTGAATTCGCCATGGGTTGGTATGCAGTTCGATATCGGCAACCACTGGAAATACGGCAGCATGGGCGACTGGATTCGTCAGCTGGGCCGACGCATTGTGAAACTCGACCTGAAAGGTTTCTCGCGAGCCGAAGACAAGTTCAAGAACATCACCGAAGGGGATCTCGACTGGGCCGATGTTCGAAAAGCACTGTTGGAAATCAACTACACCGGTTGGGCCGCAGCTGAAGTCGGTGGCGGTGATTTGGCGCGGCTGAAGCAGATCTCTGCCAACATGGACAACGCGTTCGGATTGGTGTGAACAGTATCGTGCCCGATTCATCAACGACTGCCGCTATCGAACTTCTTAACAAGTCTTTGCACCGCCACAAGGTGGGGCTCGCCGACGAACATGCGGCGAAGCTGGCCGAATACTGCGACCTGTTGTGGGAATGGAACGCTCAGCTGAACCTGACTCGGCACACAGATTTCGAACAATTCGTAACTCGCGACTTGATCGATTCGTTGCGACTGGCCAGTCACATTCCTGAAGAGCAATCCGTGCTGGACGTTGGAGCGGGCGGCGGCGTGCCGGGCGTTGTGCTGGCGATTACGCGTCCGGACCTGAATGTTTCGATGGCCGAATCGGTCGGCAAGAAGGCGAAGGCTCTGAAAGACATCTGTCGCAAGTTGAGGCTGTCCGTCCCTGTCCATGCGGCGCGAGCTGAAGACGTGCTGAAGAAGCATCATTACGACGTGCTGACGCTTCGAGCCGTAGCGCCGCTTAGAAAGATTCTGTTCTGGTTTCAGCGGCACACGACGGCGTTCGGTTCGATCCTCGCGATCAAAGGGCCTCGCTGGGTGGCAGAACGCGACGAGGCTGACAAGGAAGGACTGTTGGCAGGAGTCGACCTGGACGTCATCGACGAATATCCAACGCCCGGCCACGACAACAATAGCGTGATCCTGAGTATCCGTTACCAGCGGCCGGTTGCGTAACGATGCGTCGACTTCTCGCGATCGAATCTTCGTGCGACGAAACGTCCGCCGCAGTGGTGGCGGAAGACCAGTCGGTGCTGTCCAATGTCGTCGCGTCGCAGTTTGAACTGCATCAGGAATTCGGCGGCGTCGTCCCGGAGATTGCATCTCGAGCTCACGTGCGTCGCATTCTGCCAGTCATCGAACAGGCACTGCAACAAGCTGACTGTGCACTTGCCGACATTGCTGCCGTGGCTGTGACTTCTGAACCGGGGCTGGTCGGTTCGCTGCTGGTGGGGCTCACAGCCGCCAAGACACTCGCTATGAGCCTCAACGTGCCGCTCGTAGCGGTCAATCATATTGACGCTCACATTTATGCGTGCGGCATGGGGCAGAAATCGTCTGCGTTCCCCTGCATTGGTTTCGTCGTCAGCGGCGGGCACACCAATCTGTATGAATGCCATTCCGCGACGGACTGTCGACTGGTTGCTGGCACGACTGACGACGCCGCCGGTGAAGCGTTCGACAAGGTAGCTCGCGTGTTAAATCTGCCGTACCCCGGCGGACCGTCGATTCAAAAGGCGGCCGAGCAGGGCGACCCAACTGCCTACAAACTGCCACGCCCGATGATGCGAGCGGATAAGCTGAACTTCAGTTTCAGCGGATTAAAAACGGCGGTCCTGTATGCGGCTCGCGGAGTACCCGGGCCCGACCAATTGAGCGAAACGCCTCCCGAATGCGTGGCCGATTTGGCGGCTTCATTTCAGCAGGCGGTGGTGGATGTCTTGGTATTCAAGTGCAAAATCGCGCTACGAAAATCGGGCCACCGCCGTTTGTGCGTCGGCGGCGGGGTGGCGGCGAATCGACTATTCCGCGAACAGATTGCGGAGATGTGTCGCCGTCAAAGTGTTGAGCTACTGATTGCTCCACCGGAACTATGCACGGACAACGCCGCCATGGCTGCGATTGCGTGGGAGTATCTCGATCAGGGACGCACGGCGAACCTGGACGTGGACGTTCTACCTGGATTGGTTCGGCCCAAACGCAAATGACCGTGGCGTACCCACGCCTCCCGCTTCAGAGATCTTGCGGTTCCGAATAAAGGCCCCGCATTGGTACCTCTCCCAGGCGAAGCCGTTGGGGGAGGTCGGACAAGCGAAGCAATGTCCGGGAGGGGGGCACGCGCGGGTATGCATGTTCCACGCAGCCCTCCCCCGATCTTGCTTTGCTCGATCGAGCCCTCCCACAATAAATTGCGGGAGGGGTTGGAGCGACAGTGAATTCGTATCCCGCGCGTTGGGAAGGTGAATTGTCTCACACGTCCGACATTTGCCCGGCCGCATTCACTGGGAAATCGTACGGATCGCCCACGAATTCCAACCGATCACTTGCTTCCACGAGTGGAAAGTACGCTTCGGATATTCGGGCGTGAGTCAGATGCAACGTGTCGGAAATCTGCAGCACCTTGGCATCCTTAGGAGCACTCATCCCGATCGTTTGCAGTGCCGTTTCCACGGCCAGAGCGTCTGTCGGCAGAGTGATTGGAATCATGGCCGCTTCCGGATGGTTGGCGGTCACGCAGTTCACCCGCGTCTTGTCGTGATCGACCTGGTCCACGCAACGTTGAGTCGTATATTCTGCCATGCCGATGCCGGTGGCGTTGCCGTGACTTTCCTCGGTCAGTGAACGTATCAAAATGCGCAGGCAGTTGACCGAATCATCTTTCGTGGCCGCGTGGTCATTAAACTTTCGCCCGACCACGTTTGCGTCCATGCCTGAGCCACTGATGTTCTTGCCGATGCGATCGACGATTAGTAAGTCGGCATAATCGAATGGCAGTCGTGGCAGCCAATCGCATGCCTGCTTCAAAAGTTCGGGTTCACGGCCTGCAAACGCAGCCGGAGCCACCGCTTCGATCATCGCCGTCTCATCGATGGCGTTCTCCAAAATTGCCAGGCCACCCACCACGCTGCATTCATGAAGGACTCGTGCAGCGATTGAATCTATCATCTCAGGAAAACTATGACTCATAATTCCCTGATGGTAGACCTTCGCACCGTGATGCTTGCCCAGCCCGATTAGCATCATCTTGTGCAAGCCGGATTCGATTGGGCCCACAAATCGCGTGTGCGGCTTGATGCGATTGACCACCAACACGTGGTCTGCTTCGTAAGCAAACCTGTCGAAGTGGACAGGGATTCCGAAGCTGGTTTCGGCTACGACGACCGTGTCCATTGTTGCTTTGATGGGCGCTTCGACAGATTGTTCCGTCACGCCCAGGCCAGCCAGCACTTCGAGCTGGCCTTTCACCGTGCCGCCGCCGTGGCTGCCCATCGCCGGGACGATAAACGGAGCAGCGCCGATCGACTTCAGATACCGAACGGTTTCACGAATGATCATCGCTATATTGGCAATGCCACGACTGCCGGCGGTCACGGCAACCGTCTGGTCAGGCTTGATGATGCTGCTTAGCGACAGACCAGCCAACTGCTGATGCACGGTTTCGGCAATGTTCTCCACCTTCGGCGCATCAAAGCGTTGGCGGACGTCGCACATGCGGGGAAGCTGCATCGTTAGGATTTCTCTTCGATCGGCAGGGCGTCGATTTTCGCGGCAAGGATGAAATCGTTAAGCGACAATCCATCGATGGCGTGAGTCCAGATATCAATTGTCACGTTTCGGTAGCCGACCAGATGCAAATCCGGATGGTGACCTTCGGCTTCTGCCAGTTCAGTCACATGTTTGAAGAATTCCATCCCCGCGACGAAGTTCTTCACGGTCCACGACTTGGTGATGCGATCGGGCTCTGACAGGATCTTCCAGCCGTCCACTTCCTGGTTTTGTCGCGCGGCTTCTTCGGGTGTCAGCTTCGGCACGCCTCCTTCGCACGGCACGCATTTGACGGTTCGCAATTGTTCTTTGGTGGATACTTCGGTCATTGTGATTACCTCCTTACCTGTGCGGCCACTGCAAAATTGCAGCGCCGGAAAACGGTCGCGGTCTCGGCTCTGTCGCGTAGTTTGAAATTTGCCCATGCCCCGGAACTCGTGAGCCGCAAGACGCTAGCCGCCAGTTTTTCGTCCGAACGACATCTGCAACGGAGCGGGAAGAGCAACGTGGCGCGATCGCGTACGAGCTATGTTAAGGGCGGACAGATCATCTGACCAGTCATTCCGCTGGAGGTGGAACGCCCAGAGACTTGCCGCCGTCGATGGCGATGCAGGTGCCGGAAATCATGCGAGCACCATCGCTGCAGAGATACGCGATCGATTCAGCAACTTCCTCCGGGCTAATCATGCGGTCCCACGCTCTGGCCAAAGGGCTGGCTGCAATGAGTTCGCGGACCACGGCTTGGCGATCCGGTCGATCCGCGAAGTTTTCTTCGATCATATTGGTTCGTTCGACAGGGCCCGGGCACACGGCGTTGACTCGAACTTTATCCTTCGAATGACACAACGCCAGACTCTTAGTCAGCCCGGCAAGCGCCATCTTGCTGATGGAATAGACGGGGTCATGACTGCGGGGCAGCAGTCCCGCGTTACTGGCAACGTTGACGATGCTGCCGCCGGTCGGTTGTGTCACCATATGAGCGATCGCTGACTTGCAGCCGAAAAACGCGGCTTTCAAATTCGTGTCCACGACGCGTTGCCAGTCGTCTTCGGAGACGTTCTCGATCTGAGCCACAAGGCCTACGCCGGCGTTGTTGACCAGTGCATCGATTTGCCCGGTCTCTTGAACCGCGGCATCAATCAGTTGATTGATATCCGCCACTTGCCGGACGTCGCAAAGTGAAGTCTCAACGCCTGCCGCCCGCAGAGTCTGTTTGGCCTCATGTGAATAGTGAACATCGCCCGCGAACACGCGATTTCCGAGTCTGGCAAAGTGCAAAGCCGTCGTCAGCCCGATACCGCTGCCTGCTCCCGTGATGACGGTTGTCTTAGGTTGGTCAGTCATTCCCGCAGTTTAGTCACGCAAGCAAATCTGGCAAAACGTCCTCACGCACGCCGTCACGAACTGAACTCAGGGCCGCATTTGGCTTCAACGGTGCGTCGTTGCCGACGGTGGGTTGCTAAATGGCCAATCGTTCCCGTAGTCTTCCGTCGATGCTGCAGTTTTTTCTGAATCCGGTCATGCTTGCCGGGCTGGCCGGAGTCGGTCTGCCCGTGGTCGCGCATTTGTTGAGTCGTCGGAAGTACGACGTCGTTCAATGGGGGGCGATGCAGTTTCTTAACCCCAGTCGGAAGACTCGGCGCAAGCTTAAGCTGGAAGAGCTGCTGTTACTGCTCATTCGCATGTCGGCAATCGCACTCTTGGCCTTCGCGGCGTCACGGCCGTGGATCAGCAGCGGGTTTCTGACGGGCTACCGTTCTGCCGGTTCGCGCGACGTCGTCTTTGTGATCGACGGATCGAATTCTATGAGTCGCAGCGACGGGTTGACGAACCTGCATCAGAAAGCCATTCGCCGAGCCAACGAATTTCTGGCGACTTTGCGACCAGGAGACACGGTCGCCGTGATTGACGCTCGTGACCAGCCGATTCCGATCGTAAAATCGCCGCTGCAAAATCACGATGTGGTGCGTGAGAAACTGAAGTCGATACCGCCGCCCGCTGGCGCTGGTGATTTGCAGCGCGCGTGCGAAGAAGCCGTTGGAATTCTGGGCCGATGCAGCAATGGGGCTCGTGAGATCATTGTATTCTCCGACCGTCAACGCAGCGGCTGGTCACCTTCGGATAATGCTTCGTGGGAACGCTTTGAAGACGTCTTGAACTTTCCGTCAGTGCGGCCGGATTTGTGGGTAGTTGACGTCAGCAGCGGGCTGGGAGCGATCCGCAACAACGTGTCGCTGGGGCGTATTAAGGTGTCTCGCGATCTGACCGTGCCCAACTTTCCGGTCAGTTTTCAGGTGCCGGTGCGAAACTCCGGCAGCGAAGCGGTTAATGTGCCGCTGCAGATTTTGACCAACGGTCAACGAGTCGCCAATCTGGACGCGACCGTGTCCGTGCCGCCTCAATCAGAAACTGTGTTCAGCCGCTCAATTAGTTTTACGGGTGCCGGCACGAACATCGTCTCGATAAAACTGTCGCTGCCCGAAGATCCGGTCGCGGCGGACAACGCCACTCACGCTGCGGTTCAGGTCACGTCGGCCGTGCCTGTGCTGCTGGTGGAAAATTCTGACAGTCTGAACAGGTCGAACTGGAATACCTTTTTCGCGTCGTTGGCGTTGACCAGTCCGGACAATAAGTCCCCATGGATTGTGGCGAAAACGGTGAAAGCCAATGACCTGACGGCGGCGGACCTGCAGTCGGTGGCGGCCGTGGTGCTGGCCGATGTCACAGAGTTGCCGGAAGGCCTGCCGCATCAGCTACTCGACTTCGCAACTCGGGGCAATGGCGTATTTCTATGCCTTGGCCGCGACACATCGCCAGAAAGCTTTCAAAAGCTGTACGCCGCACCCGGGCTGCTTCCGACAGTTCGGCTCACGCGAATGAAGACGGCCGATCCAGACGCTGCAACGCCCGCGACTGTCGCGCCGTACAGTCTGGAAAGTGAATGGCTAAATCGTTTTCGAGAGCGCAAAGGGGCCAGTCTGCTGAAGGCCATCTTTCGCCAATGGTGGCTGGTAGAAACCGGCGTGACCACTGCGGACGACGACTCCGACAGCGAAGCCGGCGACAATGCTTCGACAATTCCCGACCGCGGATTAAGCAGTCTGCAGGAGTTAATCGATCCACCTGTCACGGTCGCTCAACTGAACACCGGCGACCCTTTGCTGTTGCAGGCAGCCTGTGGGCGAGGCAGCGTGCTGCTGATGACAAGCAACATTAACACGTCCATGAACAACCTGCCCACCACGCCCGACTACGTTCCCTTTCTACATGAGGCGTTGTTCCAGATGGCAGCGTCGCGTGTGCAGCGGAATGTCCGGTTCGGTCAGCCGCTCATTGCGACGGTACCTAACGAGGACGCACCATCCGATGCAACAACACGTGACGAGCCCCGTTTGTCGTTCGCCACACCGTACGATGAGTCGCTGGAAGCAGAGCTTCGGCCCGACAACCAGGACTGGATTGCGTCGCTGCCCGCCACGCGGTTCCCTGGCGTTTACGAATTACATGAAACGGACAAGCCGGAAGGCGAGCCGCTGGATGCCTTCGTTATTAACTACGATCACGAAGAAGACAACCCGGAAGAATTGACGGCTGATGATCGAGCCCGCCTGATTGTCAACGACCGCATGACATTCGTCGATTCCCTGGACCAGCTTCAAAAACAAATGTACGGTAACGAATCGCGCAGCGAACTATGGGCGTGGCTGCTGTGGCTGTTCCTCGGCCTGCTGCTGGTCGAAATCTGGATGACGCGCCGACTGGTCATGAATGGCCATGCGGGGCGGGACGGCCCGCCAGCCGATTAGAGCTTACGCTCCGAATGGCAGACGGCGTTCCCGTTGGTCACTTACCGTTCCATTGAAGTATCTTGCGGGCTTGGACAACGGCAGCCGGTCGTGCGACATCAAGCCGATTCAATCGCAACAAGGACAAACCGGCGGCGCTGCCGCTTCAACCCCTCCCGCAATTTATTGTGGGAGGGGTCGATCGAGCGAAGCAAGATCGGGGGAGGGTCGGATACGGAACGTGATTGGTATGCTCGACCACAACAGCGCATGGCCCCCTCCCGGACATCGCTTCGCTTGTCCGACCTCCCCCAACGGCTTCGCCTGGGAGAGGTAAAACGCAAGGCCTTCGTTCAGGAACCGCACAATCACTTCAAGGGGGCCGTCTGCGTTGAACACAGTTGGGGCGGCCTGAGCTAGCAAGGGAAACCCTGGGGCTTCGCTCGTACCGAATCACCTGTCCGTTGTGAATTGATGTGTGCCATTGGCTCCACCCATTGTCTTCCACGGCAAAGAAGTACGGGCAGCTGCTCATATGGGCCGAAAACCATCAGCCAACCGCGATTGTCGGCAAACAGGCACGCGGTGGCGGGGCGTCGGGACCATGTCGTTCTGACGGCTTGTGGTCACAGATAACCACGGTCTCTAACGGACAAACAACCACGATCCATGACTTTGAGTTCAACGGTGGGCCGACTATCCTGTCAGGCAATCGTCGTGGCAAGCGGGACTGTGCCTGACAATAGCTGCTTGTTCGATATCTTTGCCCAGCAAAGGATTGAAGCCAATCCGGAGCGGTGGCATTGTTGCGAATCTGTCTTCTACGCAAACCACCTCAAGCCTGTTTCGCCATTTCGTATTCCGCATCCTTAAACCTGAATGCACCGAATGACTTATCCGCGATCGTTTTCCCACATTGGCATTTCTGTCACCGATCTGGACCGCGCTGTCGATTTCTACACGACCACGCTGGGGTGGTACGTCATCATGCCGCCCACGGAAATCGTCTCCGATGATTCTGCGATTGGCGTGATGTGCGACGATGTTTTTGGCGAAGGTTGGGGCCGGTTTCGGATCGCTCATTTGGCGACCGGTGACAAGATCGGCGTTGAGCTCTTCGAATTTGAAAACGCTGAAAAGCCGGAGAACAATTTCGAGTACTGGAAGACGGGCGTCTTTCATTTCTGCGTGCAGGATCCAGACGTCGAAGGTCTCGCTAAACGCATCGTAGAAAACGGCGGGAAACAGAGGATGCCTGTTCGGGAATACTATCCAGGTGAAAAGCCATACCGCATGGTTTACTGCGAAGACCCTTTCGGCAACCTGATCGAAATCTACTCCCACAGCTACGAACTGACGTATTCGGCGGGTGCTTACGGGAAAGACCCTGCGTGATTACTTTGGACTAAAACCAGTGGGTCGCCATGACTTGCGCTGTGGTCACCCAAACCGCCACTTGAAGACCTTCTCTCCGGATGGAAAGAAGATCCGTTCTGTCCCTGCCAATCAGTAGGGACAGCGTTTTTGCTGATTAATCCCCAAGCTTCACCGTGTCCAGCTATTCAAAATTGTGGAAATTGGACCACGACCAGAGAAAGTCGACATACGACCTCCACGTGTCTCTTCCGGTTCCGCCGTTGAAGTAGTGGCGTCCAGCGACATTGTGCGAGAAGAAAAGGTAATCATCGCCGGTGCCAAGGGTGGCATATAACAGATCGGTGACATGGTTATTTGGTAAGGACACATCGTCGTCACCGGTACCGCCGTAAACGAACACGTCGTCGGCATCGCTGCTGGCGACCTTGCCGCTATCATCGCCCGAACCCAGATCCATTTTAATGTTGTCGGCGACGTCAACTCCGTCCACGACGACCGTGTCATCCCCGGCATCGCCGTCGATGATCAAATCGTCTCCAATGGCACTGTCGCCAATCCAGATGGTGTCGTCATTTTCCCCGCCCGCGATGGTGACGCGCGCCTGAGTGGTGACTTCGTCAACTGTAATGTCGTCGTTTGAGTACTCACCCGCAATATACAGATCGCGAGCTGTGGTCTGGCTCACGTCGATCGTATCGCTGCCGTGGCCGCCGTATGTGTTCAGTTGGCGAGCAACATCCGTCGACAAAATTGTGAGCGTGTCATTGCCCGTACCCAGATCGATGTTTAGGTCACTGTGGCTGTAGTTCTCGAGATTCAGGTTGCGAATTGTGACCTTGTCGTGGCCTCGTTTCATATCAATGTTCACGTCGTCGCGGACTGTGAATGTTGCTGATGAACCGCCGTTGACGGTTGTTCCGTTCAGGCCTGTCACTCGAATTCGGTCGACGCCGATTTCTTCGACGTTGATCTCGTTGGACGAATCGTCGCCGGTAATGATCAGGTCCCGGCTGTCGGAGGCACTCAACGCGGCGGCCACATCGCCAGCTAGCAGCTGCCGGGTTTCCAAACTCTGAACGCTGCTTTGGGGAGCTTGAGCTGCCTGTCGTCGTCGATTTCTGCGAAACATCTTGAGCATTGATCTGGTACCTTTTTCGTGGAAGTAGGGGAAAGTCGAGTCGATGACTTCCACAGCGAAGATTGCTCAGGCGTGTTACAGAGATTTTCAGATGATAGGCCGAACTGAGGCGAAGACATTTCGATTCGTAGTCCGCACTCAAATCGTCGAGCCCGCTGGAGACATTGGACATCGTCCGTAGTCAGCTGGCGTTTTGTGCGATATAACTGTTTGCAGCAACGCCCGCGTCTGGAGCAGGGGCAAGCAATCGGACAATCCGCCCGCAATTTTTGACACCGACAGAAAACACGATGAAGGACATCCCGACTTTATTGAGCGAGTACAAGGCTGGGGCTGAGTTGCTGACTGCAAAGGTAGGTTCACTGCCCGACGACGTGGTGGACAAAGTGCCGGTGCCAGGCAAGTGGTCGATTCGACAGGTGGTCTGTCACATCGCCGACTTCGAAATTGTGGCGGCCGACCGCATGAAGCGGATTCTTTCTGACGACAATCCGACGCTGCTGGATGGCGATCCGGATCTGTTTGTTGATGCGTTGCAGTACGGTCATCGCCAGATGGAAAGCGAATTGAACCTGATCTCCGCGATTCGAACATCGGTGGCTCAGATCCTGTCTGCCTGCGATGTTGAGGTCTTTCAGCGGACCGGCGTGCATTCGACAGACGGCCCGATGACGCTGGAGACTGTGTTGGAACGCAGCGTGAACCATATTCCTCATCATTTGGCGTTCATCGATGAGAAACTCGCGGCGCTCGCGAGGCTGCCGTAGTTTTCGCTTGAAGAATCCTCGCTTGGTGACAGAATTCCAAGGTGGCCGGTGCTTTCACCGCGCAAACCCGGCGGCGTATCGGCCGCTCCAAAATATAAACTTCGAACGCCTCTCATGCTAACAACGGAACAACGGCCGCAGAGCTTCACAGCGGAAGACGTCGCGGCGTTTGAACGTGATGGCTTTCTCATTCAGCGTGGACTCGTCCCGGATTCCTACGTCCGCACGATTCTGGAAGTCACTCGGCGAGACGCGGCCGCTCACTACGGCGATATCGAATACGAAGCAGACGTGCAGTATCCCGGCGCACCTGAATCTTTGGACGATGAAGGTGGGCGCACCATTCGGCGACTGCAGCAGGCATTCAGTCGTGACCCGGTGTTTTCGCGGCTGGTGAAGGAACCTTTCCTGCTAAATCGGCTACAGCAATTGCTGGGGCCGCAGGTGGTGATGCCGCTGGCTCATCACAATTGCATCATGACCAAGCATCCGCGTTACAGCAGCGACACCGGTTGGCATCGTGATATCCGCTACTGGTCGTTCCGTGATTCCAATCTTGTGAACGCATGGTTGGCGCTGGGCGAGGAGACATTGGCGAACGGCTGTCTGAGATTGCTGCCCGGAAGTCACAACATGGATCTGCAACGCGAACAATTGGATGACGCGTTGTTCTTTCGCGAAGATCTGCCACAAAACCAATCGCTGCTGAACGCCGCCGTGACGGCCGAACTGCAGGCAGGCGACGTTGTGTTCTTTCACGCTCGATGCTTTCACGCGGCAACTCGCAACCATTCAGACGCCACAAAGTATTCGGCCGTGTTTACGTTTCGGTCGCTGGACAACGCTCCGATTCCCGGCACTCGATCGGCTCAATTGCCCGAACTGCTCTTGTGAAAGCCGCAGCGCATGTCGAAGCGATTCGAAGTTCCCGTTGACATCACAACTGCAGGCGGCAGACTTTCTTCAGCAACGGCGAACACGTGGCGACTGGGCGCCTTCGCCTGCGTGGTGTTCCTGTCCTGTTCGGAAATTCCGGTTATGTCTGACGAACAGAAACCTGCCGTTCCGCCATCAGACGTTGTACAACCGACTGCTGAGCCCCAATCATCAGGTTCAACTTATCCGGGCGGCATATTCACGATGGGCGGTCGCCAACTGTGGGGCGACGTTGCGTTTTTCCGAGGCTGGCGGATTCAGCACAACGTTCTGACCGGCCGCTACCGATTGCTGGACGCCGCTGACTTTCGCCACGAAAGCGGTTCGCTGGCAGAATGCGAGCACAAGCTAAAGACGATCCGAAACGAACTGAACCTGCCAGACATGGATGGCAACGCTGTGCTGCTGATCCACGGAATTGGCCGTTCGTCAAAGTGCTTTTCGGGAATGGCAAAGTCACTGCGAAACGACGGTTATGTGGTGGTGCCGTTCGAATATCCCAGCACGCGAGTTTCTATTCCGACGTCGGCCGACTATCTGCGTAGCGTGGTTCAGTCGTTAGAAGGTATCGATCGGATCGACGTCGTGTGCCATTCGATGGGAGGTCTGTTGCTGCGGACGTATCTGTCGCAGCACAAAGCGCCCCGCTTTCGTCGAGCGGTGTTGCTGGGCGTGCCAAACAACGGCGCGGAAATGGCCGACATGCTGAAAAACAATCCGTTGTTCAAAGCGGTTCTGGGCCCCGCCGGGCAGCAGCTCGTCACCGATGATGAGGGATTAATTCGGCAACTGCCGTCGCCTGACTTCGAATTCGGAGTCGTCGCTGGCGGCCGCAATGGGCCGAAGGGCTACAACCCTTTATTGCCTGGCGATAACGACAGCACGGTGACCGTCGCCAGCACGCGACTTTCCGGCGCCACCGATTTTCTGTTGCTGCCAGTCATTCATTCCTTCCTAATGACCGACGCTCGCAGCATCGCGGCCACTCGCCATTTCCTGAAACACGGCACGTTCGTCGCCGACCGACCGGCTCAACCAATTACTGGTGAAGGCGTTGAGGTCGTCGAGTAGCCAGCTTCACTACCGAAGTTTGTCCAGCAGCCGGTTCAGGCCGCGATCAAGTTGTTTGTTGATTGTTTCGTCGATTTGCTGGCGGCCGAAGTTTTGCAGTAGGCCCTGCGTGTTCAGCACGGGCCGACCGATCGTGCCGCCGACCGGAATCTTGATGCTGCGGCCGCGTTCGTCCGCGGTGCTGCGTTCCAGCGGCACGTCCAGTTCCAGCTGAATCTGTTTGTTCAGCCCGACGCTCCCGCTGCTGGTCATGCGATAGTCGGCCATCTGTATTTCCAGCCCCTGATGAGTCACCATGCCATTGTTCAACACAACCGTGACCTCCTGAGCTGGCAGTTCCAACCGCTGTCCGGCCGCATTCGTTTGTCCGGCCAGCTGCAAAACCTGCAGCAACGGTCCGAGCGATGAGCCAGGGCTGGCACTTGCATTTTGAATGGTCAACACGCCTTGCACCGTCGATTGATTGGGTTGGTCAACGAAGTAGTGGAAGCGTTGGATGCGAGCGGACAGCGTCCCTTCGAGCGATGCTGCATCGGTCATCATGGGAGCCACATAGCCCAGCCATTCGCCGCACAGTTCCGGCGTCACCGCCAAATTTTGAACTCGGCTGCCAGACGCCAGCTGAATGACGCCGCGATTCAGATCCCATTGCGGCATCACATCCAGCTCGCCACTGCCAAGCGAACAATGAATCGGTTCGGCTCGCAACAGGCCTTCCTTCAACTGGGAACGAACCTCACCCGGCCCCAGCGCCAGTCCATAAAGTCGACCGCCGCTGAATGGAATGCGGCCCGCCAGTTCGAAGGGCCGGATAAGCGAATCGGATGAAACGTCTGATTGTCCCGTCTGCCGAACCACTTCCGCCGTCGTCCACAGTATCGGCGAACCTCGCAACAGTATCGTTTCACGACCACTGCCAAGCAGTTGAATACTGTCAGACATGTCGCCCAGAATCGTTTGGCTTAGCACGGACAAATCGTACTGCGTGTCGGCGTCCAGATTCGTGACCAGCACACCGTTAGGTGCGCTTACGGCACCCGTCACTCGGGCGTCCAGTCCGGGAATCTGAACAGTGCTGCTTTCCACCAGAAACGCGCCGGTCGTTGCATCGGCCGTAAGATTTGCGGTGAGACGCCCGTCGTTGATTTCAAGATATCCGTCTGTACTGCGGCTGCCGGCAATTGGTGTGACGGCGGCTTTCAGTGCGAAGCGCTGTCCGGTGATCGCCTGCAGTTCTGCCACGATGTTGGAATCTGATGACAGCCACCATGCGTCGTGCCATGGAGTGACCAGTGTCTTCACGGCGGCGGATGCTCCCCGCACCGACAGATCACCTTCCAACATTTCGAGAATCGGCATCGCAGGCCGCAGCTTCAGTTCGCGGCTGGTGACTTGAAGTTCGTTGGATTGCAGCGTCGTTCCTGAAAGACGAATTGCGTCTCCGACGTACTGCAGTCTTGTTTTTACGGTCACGTCGCCGGTGATGTTCGGCTGAGGAATGTCCAAAACCGGCTTCAACTGATTCCACAACTCAAGCGGTTTCACAACGCCATCAATCGCGTAGCCACTGTCTTCCGGAATGACGTTGACGGTGCCGAACGTGCCGGAAAGCATCGCTCGGCCAACATCCATTCGGTTTGGCCCGACATGACCAAGGGCGTCCAGCCGCACAGACGAATCGACCTGAATAGGGCGGCCGTCCTTTGTAGCTTTGATTGGTGACGTTTGGGTGACCAGTTCCCAGCGGAAGCCGCCTGGCTTCTGCAGCAGATCTATTTGCTTGCCGGACTTCACGACGTCCGATTGCACTCGACACAGAACTCGCACTTCCGCTGAAGCGATGTCGACGCCATCGTCGACGTGCAGTGTCTTCGGCAGCATCGCGGCCAATGCGGCGACGTTCAGTCGAGCCTGCACGGTAACTTTTCCGGTTGCAGCAGCGGCAGCTTGGTTAACGATCGACTGGTCGGAAGACGAACGTTCTGCGGCCGCGTCCTGCAATGTTCGCACGGCGTCGGGTTGAGCCAGCCTAACTTCGCCATCACCGGAAGCGTCCAACAAGGCGGACGCGACGTTCAGGCCGTTAATCAGAATACCGTCTTCGGCAATTGCACACGCTCCCTGAATCGTGACGTCTTTCAACGCGATTGATTCGCCGGCGGCCCACTGGTTTGACCGCCAGCGGATGTCGCGGCCCTGCAACCACGTGCGGCCCCCGAAACCAGACCCGTCGCTGGAATCGGTCATCAGTCCGTCAAGCCGGCACGAAACTGTTCCATCCCAGCGAGTACCCGGCATCAGGCGCTGCAGCAGCGGTTCGATTTTTGACAACTCAAGACCATGAGCTTCCACCAGGCAGCGTTGGCCGGATTCTGTTGCGGGCTGAATGTCGATCTTGATGGCCGCCTCAGCGTTGCGGGAATTCAGATCTGCGACTTCAGCTTCCGTAAACGGCATGAGAGGTTGGTCGCTAACGATATCGTCCAGTGCGGCGGCGATTCGCGGATTGACGCTGGTCGTGGGTCGGTGGCTTGCGGCGATGGCGCCGTTGGAATCTCCCGTCCGCAATGATGCGGCAAGAGCGATCTCCGGCAAACCGACCTTCGCCTGTTTTGTGGAAACGCGACCGTTGATGCCGTCGATGCTGGCCGTTGCCAATTCAACGCCGCCCGCCTGCAGGCCGCTCGGCAGCAAACGAACTTTTCCGTCTTCGACATTCAGAACGATGGGAAACGAGTCGCCGCTGGAGCTTTCACTCTCACCAAACAGTTCGGCGATCGTTTGTTCAACATTGGTGACGCCATCGGTCACTCGCAGATTGACGACCGGCCGCTGCAATGTGACTTCCATGCCACGCCCCATCGACAATGCCAGTTTCCACAAAGGTTGCTGGATGGATACGGAATCGATCGTGACCAACGCCGTTGCGTCCGCGTTTTCATCCGCCGCCTGCGTGAGATCCCGGACGGTGACTCCGGTGAGTTTCACCGGGCTCCACCAATGAGTCGTGATGGACTCAAATGCGACGGCCTGTTTGAGTTCTGGGTTCACGAAACCAAGGATGGACTTGTGTTGCCCGGACCATGTGAGCAGCGACGGTGCCAGAGCCACCAGCCCGATCGCCAGAAGCGGCCATTTCAGCCGCTTACCGCCGCGCGCGTTGGGGGGAGTTTCGTCGATTTGCTGTTTTGCGTCGCTTTTTGGCATCCGATTTCACCTGTCAGAGTCACGTGCGTACCCATCAAAGAGATCGGCAGTTTTGGCGGCGTGGGTCAAACACGGTCCAGCGGTCTTCGTGCAATTTCAGACCGGCGGCCGGTTGCGATTGGTCGTATCGATCACGGAATAACGGGCGGCCAAACTGTGGCGGCTGTATCGATTGCGGACCAAAACACGAGTTCCGACTAAGCTACATTCCACGATTGACCGCGTTACCGCACTAAGTCGTTTCCTGTGAATGCGTTACAGCTTTTCACGGACGCGTTTTCGCTGTTGACGCAAATCTGTGTTCGGACGTACCATTTGCTGTGCTCTGCCGTCCATGAAGGACTTACTCGCAGCACACGAACACATTCCAGGCAGCAGAATCAAGGATGATTTATGCCTTCATCGGCACACGACCGGCCGGACGTCATTCCGCTCAGCCATCTGGAACAGCTTCGCGATGCCGAAGCAATTCTACGGCAGGAAGCGGACGCGTTGCATGAAGTCGCTGGCTCAATCACGACCACGTTTTCCGACGCGGTGAGGCTGATTCAACACGCACCGGGCAGCGTCATTGTGACGGGTGTCGGCAAGGCTGGGTTAATCGGCCAGAAGATCGTCGCCACGATGGCCAGCACGGGCACGCGCGCGTATTTTCTGCATCCAACCGAAGCGGTCCACGGAGACCTGGGCTGCGTCGGCAAAGGCGATGTGGTGCTGGCGTTGTCAAACAGCGGCGGGTCCGAAGAAGTGCTGCGACTGTTGCCCGTGCTGAAGCGGTTGCAGGTGCCAGTCGTCGCGATCACACGAGATCTCAACAACGGTCTGGCTCGCAGCGCAGACGTGGTGATTTCGCTTGGTCGTCATACCGAAGCTGGTGAGCTACGACTGGCACCCAGCGTTAGTACAACCGTCATGCTGGCTTTAGGCGATGCTTTAGCGTTGGTGTTGAGCAAAGCGAAGGGCTTTACGGAAAACGATTTCGCGATCTTTCATCCGGCGGGAAGTTTGGGCCGAAAGCTTCAACCGGTCAGTGAAATCATGCGCAGCGGCGACGACTTTCGCGTGGCCTGTGAAACGGAAACCGTGCGCGACGTTCTTGTGGAACTAAGCCGCCCCGGCCGCCGAACGGGTGCTGTTGTGCTGACCGACCATCAGGGACGCCTGTCCGGAATCTTCACCGATAGTGACCTGGCTCGCCTGTTCGAAAAACGGCGCGAGCATTTAGTTGACGGTCCGATGTCTGCTGTCATGACGGCTCGACCCACAACGACGGTTCCTGACACACTTCTGCCTGACGCCGTCCAATTGATGTCGCAGCGAAAGATCAGCGAACTGCCGGTGGTCGACGAAGACGGAATGCCCCTGGGCCTGATCGACATCACTGACATCATCGACTGCGGCATCGCCATCGACACGGACTTTGGTTCGTCGAGCGATTCATCCAACGTGGCCCAGAGTGCGTAGCCTGAGCATGAGTATCTACAACTCGCAACGCCGATTCTTTCTGAGCGCGGCTGTCGCCGTCGGCTTTGCGGGACTGTACCTGCTGTTTCGTGCGGCAACGGCGCCGTACCTGGAAGTGGAACGTGAGCGGATGGAGGTTGTTGCGTCTCCGGTGGAGATGGAATCGATCTCAGCAGACGCTCGCGACGAAGCGACAAAATACTTCCCAGCCCACTCGTGGGTCGCAGAATCCGGCAAGCACTTTCGAGATGCCGGACGCTACCTGTTCTGCAAGGACTTTGAGTTATCGGATGACCGACATTCGGTTGTTGTGCGTCCGGTTGCGATTCTGTGGCGAGCGGACAAAGACGATGTGCCGCTGACGATCGTCGCCGACAAAGCTCGACTAACAAGCGACACTCGATTCAGTGTGGAAGGTGGCGGGCTGGGCCGGATCACTGGTGGTGCGCTGTCCGGCAATGTGCAGATCCGAGGCCCACGAGGACTGGAGATCAAAGGCGGCACGTTTCAGCTTCATGAAAAGCCGATGCATCTTTCGACGGGTGAGCAGGTCAGCTTTCGGTTCGACGGACACCACGGGTTCGCGACCAGCGGCGTCGACATTTACATGAATGGCACCAGCACCGATATCGAAACGCTGTCGGATCTCAGCAAAATCCATCTACTGGGTCGAGTTCGCTGCAACCTTGTCTTGCGGGGGCGACGGCCCAGCGACGCGACTCAGGAATTGCACATCAATGCAGCTCGCGGATTCGTTTTCGACGTTCCCATGAAGACCGGAACATTCAGCGGGCGGTCCATCACCGGTGGCAGCTCGTCGTCCGGAACGGACGCTCAAAAACGCCCCCTCGTGCGCACCGAAGAAGTCTGGGTGAAACGCATCGGACCGGACGGCGCTGTCGACGAATTGATCTGTCCGGAACTGATGCTGAAGTTTCGCAATGAATACGATTCGCACACCGGCGAAGCCATCGCAGACACGTTAACGCTTGAGCACCTTCAGGCGTGGGGGCCTCGCGTCGAGATTTACTCACCCGAGCGACAGCTACAGATTCTGGCCAACGACGTCCGGTATTCCGTCGACAATCGGCAGATTGACATTCGCAATCGAAACAATGACGGCGGCAACAAACAAAAGTACGTAATTCTGCAACAGGGAAGCACGGCAAAGGCAAACGCGAAGTCAACGAAACCGACCGGGACGGCCAAGCTGGTCGTGCCTCATTTACGCATGCTGCACACTCATGACGGCGACGTGCAACGCATCGAATGCAACGGCGCTGGCATTCTCCGCGGTACTCGAGTGGCCGCAAACACGACCGATAAGGATGGTGGCAAGGATGGAAAAGTCCCCGACGCCGACGACCAACCGACTGAATTTGGAGCTCGCTGGGGCGAATCTCTGACGCTGCAAATCTCGCCCGATCAGATCACCCAGGATCTCATTTTGAAGGGTGGCGCCACCGTCGCAGAAATCAATCGCAAGGTTAGCCTGACCGCGGTCACCATCGCCATGAAACTGTTCAGCGATGCGAAGGCACCGGTCGTTGCGATTCCAATTGTCGCGGGCTCAGAAGCGAAAAAAGAAAAGCCAACCGATCAACCGTTTATGCAGAGTCTACGGCCGGAGCGACTAACGGCTACAGGCAACGTTGTGATCAAATCGCCGGAAGGTGAAGGCCGATTACGTCAACAAATGGAGATGAAGTTTAAAGACGTAACTCCATCCGGCGAGGTTCAGACCGTCTCCGCCACCGAAGTCATTCAAGAGTCTGCAGCGTCGAAGGACAAAGCACCGACGGCTGATAAATTCTCCTTCGTTTCCGATTCGGCAGCGGCCGTGGTGCGACTGGATTCGTCCAGAAAAAGTCGCGGGATCCCGCCTTACACCGTCTGGCTGAATGGCGAAGTCGAGGTCGTCCGGAAATCAGGTGAGAGCAAAAACGATTTCACGGCGACTGGCAACCAGTTGCGAGTGGAAAGCACGACACCGCACGACCGGACGCTGCGGCTGTTCGGAGACCCGGCGCGCGTTGTCCGCGAAACGGGAAACATGCAGGGGGCTCGCATCGAACTGGATCTTGACGAAAATGATGGCCACGCCGAAATCCCGAGCAGCGGCAGCATTCGATTTGTCACGTCCAAAGGATTCGACGGCAGTGATCTGCCTGAACCCACGCCGATCGTGATCTACTGGAGTGACCGAGCGACGTTCAAAAAGCGGTCCGCCGATTTTCTTGGCAAAACACGCGTGGTGATGTCTGACGGGAAGACACAGGACGTCGAACTGCAGTGCATGGGCTTGACCGTTCACTTTTCGAAGGACGTGTCCCTGGGACCGGAAGAAGATGGGGCGTTCGCAGCCGTCGTTTCGTCAACGTCAAACGCAAAGGAAGAAGAGAACCCGATTGAACGCATTGAGTGCCACAACAAAGTGGAAGTAAACGTCGACGATTACGAAGGCGGCAGCGTAGTTGGGCGGCACAAGGCCCTGTTCGCCGACCTGAAAGTGAACCTTCAAACAGGTGACTTTCACGCTCTTGGCTGGGGCTACCTTCAGTCGGTGTCGCCGGATAAAGATGGCAGCCTTCAGGGTTCGTCACCTGCAGCCGCGCGAGCCAACACGCCGTCACAGACGCGAGACACCGCGTTTGTGTTCCTGAAGGCCGAGTTCGTCGGCAGCATTTCGGGCAACATCGACCGCCGCGAAGCGACGCTGTCTGACCACGTTGTTGCACTGATGTCGCCGGTTCGCCGTGTGGACGAACAGCCGAATCTTGAAGCGATCCCGACGGAAGAACTGCCAGAACGAGCGGGCATTCTTCGCGGTGATACGATTACGTTCGGAGCGATCTGGGGCAAGGGTGACAGGGCCACGTCGTTTTCCATGGACTGCCGCAAAAACGCCAGTCTGGAATCACGTAGCCTCGCCGCCAGCGCGGACGTGATCACTTACGACCATTCCAAAGAACAGTTCATCATTCGCGCAGACGGCCAGAACAAGGTGGATGTGAATCACCGAACCGGGCGTGCGGGCCGGTTCAATCGCGTGTCCGGCAGCCGCTTCGAATACTACCGCCAAACCGACCACCTCGAAGCCGACAAAATCGGTGGCCTCAACCTCACCCAATAGCCGTGTCGGTACGCACCGACGGGCGACTGGCGTGGCAGGCGGGTAAGCAGGACGAAGGCTGAAGCGCCGGCGGTGGTCACAGTGGTCGCTGGGTGTGGTGAGTGACGAACGCGAACGAGTTGGCTTATGCGGAGCGGCGGATCGAAGTTGAGCTACTTGACGGGGCCGTCCGCCGACTGAGCCATCCCAGCTTTCTTCCACGCGATGATGCTGTCCAGAATGTCATCCAGCGGCATTGTGGGACGTTGGCCGATTGTTTCCAGCAGGCGATTTGTGTTGGGCACTCGCCGCTGAACGTCTTCAAAATCGTCACCGTAGGCTTCGCCATAAGGAACAAAACGGATGTCAACCTTGGGGTCGACCTTTGCAATCACTCGCTGTGCCAATTCCAGAATCGACACTGCCTGATCGCTGCCGATGTTGAAGACTCGACCTTCCGCACCGTCTTCTTCGACCAATGCATGCACGCACTTGACGACTTCGTTGACGTGGCCGAAACAACGCACCTGCGAACCATCGTCATAAACCGTCACCGTGCCGCCGTTGAGAGCCGCTTCGACAAACCGAGGCACGACCATCCCGTAATTGCCAACCTGTCTGGGGCCGACCACGTTGAAGAAACGGCCGATCGTGACACCGAGGCCATACTTCTGAAAGTAAGCCAGCGCGAGGAATTCGTCGATCGCTTTTGAACAACCATAAGCCCAGCGCGGTCGGCTGGTCGGGCCCAAATGCAGGTCGTCGTCTTCGACCCACGCATCGCCCGGATGCTTGCCGTAAACTTCACTCGTGGACGCCAGAAAGAACTTCTTCACGTTTCCGGACGCCGCGAATCGGAGAAGCTGTTCGGTGGGATAGATATTGGTCTCGATGGTGCGCACCGGGTCGTCGGCGACCAGTTTCACGCCAACGGCAGCCGCCAGGTGGTAAATGATTTCGACACCGTGAACAACTTCCCCCAGCAACACGGAATCAGTAATGGACCCCGTGCGAATCGTCAGGTTGGGATGATCGCAGACTGCGTCCAAATTGACGGCTCGACCAGTACTGAGGTTGTCCAGTACGACGACGTGATGACCAGCCTCCAGCAATCGTTCTGTGAGGTGACTTCCAATAAACCCGGCTCCGCCGGTGACAAGGCATTTCGCCATGAAACGTGCTTTCGTTGTGCGATTGGTCGTGGTGCGGCCGCCAAAGCGTCTTCACACCCATTTTATGAGGTGGCTGTGCTGAACTGTTGCGTGACTTTGGCGAGTCCTACGTTGAAAAACCACACTCCGGCAGAAGTTTCTACGCCATTCACGGCGGAAACGTGGCAGACAAACGTTTCATTCTGTTAACACGGCGGTTAACAAACTGTTTCACCTTTGGGCGCTATCGCTGGCAAGCCTTGAGCCTGCATTCTGGCGAGTCCTCGTCCGAGTTCGCCAATCCCGTGATTTTTTGCTGGTCGACAGCGTCTCGTGGCCCAATGTGGCATTCCGGTTAGGGCAGTGGCACGGGTTGTGCTGGTTAGGACCTTTCGTCGCAGCAGACGCGATCATGCGGAAGGATTTGGTTTTGAGGGCCTAGTGCCTAAGGGCCATGCTGTCCGATCGATTGAGCCCGGTGGAAGGGCGTGGTCCGGAACGAAACCGGATCTGCATGGTCGCCGACGGTTTGTGGCGAGAGAGTACGAAAGCTCGGCTTTTCTGAAAGCCGAGCTTTCGTTTTGCGCGCTGCGAAGTGCGATTACAAAACTTTCCCGGTCAGGCTGCCGACGATCTCTTTGCGTGAAATCAGCCGCGTCCCGCGTTTGCGATTGACCTTGCACGCCTTCAGCCAGCGTTCGCGCAGTTCGTCTTCCAGCTTCCCGGCGAAGTTGCGTTTGCTGATGTTGCTCACCTTCCCGCCCGCTCGATGAATGTGGCCGCCGCCAAAACCAAGTCCGTGCAGAGTTGCCTGGACCAATTCAGCCGCGCTATCCAATTCGTTTTCTGTGCGAACGGAACACAACAGATCATCGGCGATCGCCGCGCCGCAAAAGACCTGCTCAACACCTTCGCACCGAATCAGCAGGTCCGCCACTTCACCCACGATCTCCTGCCCTTCGGCTCGAGGCAGCAAGCAGAAAGCGGACTGGTCGTACAGAAACGTGTTTTGCAGCGCCAGCACCAGGTCTGCGAAGTAGCCACGGGGCAACGGAGCGCTTTCGATTGCTGCCAGCCATTCCGGGTTGGCAAATCGGGTGAGCCACAGGATGACAGATCGGTCTTCGCGCGTGTGGCGAAATTCATTCCCGCAGGTTTCAGTTCGAATCGCGTACAGCAACGCCGTTGCCAGTCGTTCGCCGGGTTCAAGTTTCTGTTCGCGCAGGTAACCTGATGTCATGGTGGCGGATGCAGCCATCCGCGGGCGAATATCAACAAATGGAATGTCAGGTTTGGAACCCGTCTGATGATGATCGATCACGGCCACGGTTCGCACATTGGGGCTGGTCAGCAAATGACCAGCGACCTGCAGACCGCAGTCGACCAAAATTGCGGCAGTGCGTTCCTGAGGCTGGAACTGCTGCATAAGTTCAATCGGCGGTTGAAGCAGATTCATCATGTGACGATTTTCTGCACGCAGAATGTCGCCTCCTCCGATGAGTCTCGGCTGACGATCCAGCGATTTCCGTATCAGGCGGCAGACGGCCCAGCCGGCCGAAACAGCATCCGGGTCCGGGTTGTCGTGCGTGACGACGGCGATATGTTCGTAGTCCTTCACAACGTTCAGAAGTTGATCGGATCGAGTTTGCCTGGGTAAGGCCATGTTGGAAGTCACTTTCGCACTGGCAATCACGCACCAGCGCCGGTTCCGTTTTGATTGTCGTTAAAATCCTGCGCTGCGGGACTGTCATCCAGCGTGACTCGGATACGTTCTGCGCGAGCTCCCTTCACGTCGAGAACTTCGGCCATAGCACCATCAAGCTGAATGCGGTCGCCCGATTCCAGAATCTCACCGTGCCGATTCATGAGTAAGCCGGAGAACGTGTCGACGTCGTCGTCCGATCGATACAGGTTCAGGACTTTTTCAACCACGTCAATCGGCGTGCCGCCCTGCACGATGTACTGGCCTGGTCCGTCAGGAACGATTTCAGGCGTCTCCAGATCAAACTCATCCTGCACCGGGCCGACAATTTGTTCCAGCACGTTTTCCAGTGTCACGATGCCGATGATGTTGCTGTATTCGTCCGCCACGAAAGCCATGTGTTGCCGAGTGCCCTGAAAATGTCGCAGCAATTTGCTGATCGGCATATTTTCCGGCACCGTCTTGGGTGGGCGAGCCAACGATTTTAGATCGAAGTCGTCATCGTCCTTCTGTCCGATCAGATTCTTGATGTGGACAACGCCGACCACGGTGTCCAGTGATCCGTCGCACAAAGGAAACCGCGTATGTCGCGACCGGCGAGCCTGGTCCAGACATTCTGGCAACGTTTGGTCAAACGTGAAGAATTCCACATCAGCGCGCGGGACCATGACGCGACGGCAAATGGTGTCGTCGAATTCGAACACGGCATCGATCAGACGTTGTTCGCTATGAGTCACATCGCCATGAATTCGGGCTTCTCGCAGAAGCGCACGGATTTCGTCTTCGCTGTGCGGCGCTTCGTGCCCAGCCCCCTCCACACCCAGACGTTTCAAAATTAGGGTCGTAGCCGCGTTCAGACTAATTAAAAGTGGATAAGACATGACGTAGAAAAACTTCATCGGCACTGCGCACCACAGAACCATTTGTTCTGGTCGACGGATCGCAAAGATCTTCGGAGCCTGCTCGCCAATCACCAGATGCAGGCCGGTGATGAATGTGAACGCGATTGCGAATCCGATTGTGTGCAAAACGGCTTCGGATTCGACGCCGGCGTACTTTAGAACCGGCTGCACCAAATGAGAAAACGCGGGCTCACCTACCCAGCCCAGTGCCAGCGACGCCATGGTGATGCCCAACTGACATGCCGAAAGAGAATCTTCCAGGCGGTCGGCCAGCCATTTGGCGGTGCCGGAAAACGGCTTGCGCTGTCGCACCAGTTCTTCAATCTGGCTGCCGCGCACCTTTACCAGAGCGAACTCGGCGGCGACGAAAAAGCCATTCAACGCCACCAGAAAAATGGCGAGGGCCAACATCAGGACATTGGAAAACGCAGACGCCGACTCAATTTCGGCAATCCAAACGGACATTGAAAATTCGCTCACGAAGGGGACGAGAATCGAGCCAAATTATGGCCTCAGCCCCTATAGCGTAGCAAACCAGGTCAGCTGGCGTGACGCTGGCGACGGCAAAAGCCCGATCTTTACGGCACAACTGGCTCGGGCGATGGCGAATTGGAGTCGCAGCCGATTTGGGCGATTCTGGTGCGACGCGAATCAAGCGTGTTATCTTTGGACGTGAAAATCCATCACTCGCGGTGCGTCGAGGATCGGCTTTAGGATCTCAACGAATGCTTCGTGTGCCGGGTGAGGCAGGTAGACGGCTCGCCCTTCTTCAGAATCAAAGCTGACCATAAATGCGTGTGTGAAGCCGGCGGCATGCGTTTCCGGGCTGTTGTTCTTGCCCCATTCGAAAGCTTTGATCGTGTCGATTTTCGAAGGCAACGCGGCGAACCCTTCCTCTACTTTCTGGATATCCTCTTCTGAAGCATCGTCTTTAAAACGGAAGAAGACGGCGTGCTTCAACTCCTTGTCCAGCTTTGGCTGATCAGCTTTGCCCCAGTAGTCGATCACAAAAACTTTGTCCATGTGGGGCCGCAGCACGTCGCCGAACGCCTTGTGATCTTCATGCGGAAGATAAGCGGCTCGACCAGCTTCATCTTTGAATGTCAGCAAAAAACAATGGGTGAAGCCATCGTTCAGGCCTTCCGGGCTGTTGTTAGTGCCCCATTGAAAGTCAGTGATCTCGCTGATCTTCGAAGGTAATTCCCGAAACGCATCGACAACGCCTGCGATGTCGTCCTCGCTGCTGTCTTCCTTAAACGAAAAGAAAACCGCGTGCCGCAAAGCCTTGCCTTCTGGTGCAGGAGGATACTGGGGACTATCTGCTGGCTGCATGTCGGCTTTTTCATCGGCAGAAGATGGAAGATCTTCAGTGGCAGGACTGTCTGCAACGGTCGATTCGCTGGAAGCGTCGCCTCCATCAGCACACCCAACCGGAAGCACTAAAATGGCGGCTGAAAAAGCCAGTGACAGTGGCAACAAACGAAGTAGCCGCGTGCAAGCGGACGACGGGACAATGCTCATTGAAAGACGCTCCTGAAAGGAAAAGTCACAATATGGCAGCCCGGAAGGAGACCGTCAACCGGCGTCCACTGCGCGATGTCTGTGTGCGCCTATTTTTCAGCAACCTGGCTTTCCAACACCCATGGCGGAGTCTGACTCCAGCGGACGTTGAGAATCTTTCCGCTGCTGCTGATTTGAGCGATTCCGCGATAGAAGTCCTGAGCGCTTGTCTCGGCCGGCTGCTGGTACAACACAGACTGCGCCCCTGTTGCTTTGTCGCGGCTGACCCAAACCGTTTTGGCCCGCAAGCTGCCTGCTCCGTGATCCGGGGAAGAATTCGATGACGTGTCCTCACCTTCGTAGTCGCGCAACCGTTGCTCCAGCAATTCGCGCTCGAGGAACGGCGAGTATTCAAGCTTCGGCGTTGCGTTATTTCTGTCTCGCTTCTCAAAAGGCGGGGCGGCATTGATCTCCAGCGCCGCATTGTGCCGTCGGCGCGGGATTTCCGGCATCATGTCGATGACGATTTCTTTGTAATGAATTCCGCAGTTGCCAAGACACGGGATGTGGTAGATGCGATACCCGTACATCTGGCGAAACCGGTGATAATACTCCCGCTGAACTTCCGGCGACTGACGCATGTACCACCGCAGGTAGGGCTTCACTGTCGAGTTGTACTGGCGATCGAATCGGTAATCGAACGGTTCTTCGACCTGTGCATTGCTCGGCAGGCTAACTCCGGTGTACGGCACAGCGATCGCGGAATCAGAGTGACTTGAGTACCCAGAAGTGATGCTTCCAGTTGGCAGCATGCCCCCGTAATCCTGTCCACTTACGGGAAGGCACGCCGCCAATAAAACGAGGCTGGCTAGATACGAAACCGGAAACAGTCTAAGCATGAGGTCACTCCGTAAAGTCGCAGGGATGCAGTGCCTTTCGCTCGACAGATAGCTTCACCTGTCCGAGTACTCGGCAGCCCGCTACCGCAAATGGTAGTTCGCAGCACTCCTCCCAATCAACCCAAACCTTCAAATCCTCACAAACGCCATTATTTAACATCTTCGGAAAGAATGTCTTCTGCTGCCGCTCGGTCAATGAAATTCATCACCAGGGGCTGTGACAGGTCCTTCTGAGACTGCTGCCACGTCGCATAAAACCCGTCTGTAGTCGCCAGAACGTCAACATAACGGCTGCATCCTGTGCCGAATGGGCTAATGAACAGCGGCAAGAGATTGGACAAACGTTCAGCAGACGAAACTTCGTCACCCGTATACCACGCGGCACCCCCGATTTCTTCGCAGCTATAGCCTCGCGGTCGAGCAACCGCTGCCGCGTGTTCATCAATCGGCCGCAGGCATTCGCCGCCGCAATAGAACAGCAGGTGGTGATCCTGATCCGCAAACAGGCCGACTCGTGGCAACTTCAGCACACTGGTGCCGCGAGTCATCGCCACATCCCACGTGGTCCCACGCGGAAAAATGGAATGCTGAGGCGTCGTGACCTTCGATGTTCCGTTGGGAAGATCGACGACGCCTGTGTTGGAACTGGACCAATTGAATGGATGGCTGCAATAACCCAGGCGGTCGCCTTTTGACGTCGTCCAGAAAAACGGATCTTTGACGTGCAGATGTTCCGGACAGTCGCTGGAAAATGCTGGTACGACTGCAGCGTTTGGAAGTTCTTCAATGGATGAAGCGCAGAGGACGTCGATTGTCCAGACCCCAGCACCGGGTTTCAGAAAGCTACTGATGGGCTCCGGGTAAGGCACGCCGATTTTTTCTGTCGATACGTACAACTCAACGCCATCGTCCGTAAATCGCAGGCAGCTTCCTTCAATCGAAAGCACGTCCCCCACGGGACTGTTCAATGCGGCCTTGTCCCACGAAACCACTTTTTCGAACGTCGCGCCCTTGTCGGTGGAACGGAAAATAGCCAGCTCCAGGCCGCGTGTGCCTGACGCAATTCCGGTGCGTGAATCGCCCGCATTGCGATACCGCCCGACGACATACAAGTCTCCGTTAGGCGACTCAACCATGTTTCCGCCACCGAACCAAAATCCGGATTCCGGCTTCTGAGGTGCGACAATGACGCGAGCGGCGTGTTGGCCGATCAGCTTGTTGCAAAAGCTAAGGAGACGTTTGTGCTTGAGCGTTTCAGGCGACATGTGAAGTTCGTGTGGTCGAGGGACGGAACGAGAAATTTGACGAATTCGTAATGTTTCTTGTACCGGAACACGACGCGCCTGCCAAGGATCAGCGGAATGGCCCGCCAGCCGATTGAAGATCACGCTCCGAATTGAAGCGGAGTTCCCGTTGGCCCCTCACCCAGCGACCAGCGTAAGCACCGCCGGCGCTGCAGCCACCATCCCGCTCAACCGCTCACCACGACAACTGCCCCCGGTGCATACCGGCTAGTGGACGCGTTGGCCGGGGACGGAGCCTTCGTCGGGGCTGAGAAGGAAGACTTCTTTGCCGCCGCCACCGCTGGCGCAGACCATGCCTTCACTCAGGCCGAACTTCATTTGGCGCGGCTTCAGGTTGGCGACGCAAACCACCAGTCGGCCGACCAGCGACTCCGGTTCGTAGGCGGCTTTGATGCCTGCAAAGACGTTGCGAGTTTCTCCGCCGCCGAGTGACAGCGTCAGCTGAAGCAGCTTGTTAGCTCCTTCGACGTGTCCGGCTTCGATGATCCGAGCGACTCGAAGATCGACTTTCACGAAATCGTCGATTGTGCATTCGTCCGTCATGGGCTCTTTTTCCAGAGCGTCGCCGCTGTCTTTCCATGTGTCGGCGGCGTGGAACTTAGAGCCAGCCGCATCTGCGGCTGCACCGGCATCGGCGGCGTTGTCTTCTTTGCTGTCTTCAATCATTGCGTTGACCTGTTTCTCCTCAATACGTTTCATCAGGTGTTGAAATTTGCTGACCGGCGTTCCCGTCAGCGGAGTTTGACTTTCGTCCCAGTGTTCGATGGGCTTGTTCAGAAGTTCGCCCGTTTGCTTTGCCAGTTCCGGCAGTACGGGAGACAGGTAGACGACGATCTGTCGAAACAGGTTCAACGCGACGGTGCAGATGTCGCGAAGTTCGTCGGCTTTGTCTGGATCCTTGCGAAGCACCCACGGCTCTTTGTCTTCGACATACTTGTTGGCCTTGTCTGCCAGCAGCATGATCTCACGAGTGGCTGCGTTGTAGTTGCAGTCCTCGTACAGGCTGGCGATGTGTTCACCTTTTGCGGCCGCTTCTGCGAACAGGCCGCCGTCGTCCGGGTAGGTTTCGCTAAGGTTCGATTCGGCAACGAACTTTGCCGACCGGGACGCGAGGTTGACGACCTTGCCCACCAGATCTGAATTCACCTTCGACACAAACTCTTCAAGGTTCAGGTCGATGTCGTCGAGGCCAGAACCGAGCTTGCTGGCGTAGTAGTATCGCAGCACGCCGGGCGGGAGGTGCTTGGCGTAAGTCGACGCCATAACAAACGTGCCACGCGACTTGCTCATTTTTTCGCCAGCCACCGTCAGGAAGCCGTGAATGCGAACTTTTTCAGGAAGATTAAAGCCAGCAGTCTTTAGTAGTCCGGGCCAGAAGAGTGTATGAAAGTACGTAATGTCTTTGCCGATAAAGTGGTGGACCTCTGTGTTAGCACTCTTCCACCACGCGTCAAAGTTCTCGCCGTTGGCGTCGCACCATTGTTTGGTAGATCCAAGGTATCCGATGGGAGCGTCAAACCAAACGTACCATGAGTGTCCGGGAAAGCCTGGAACTTCGAAGCCAAAGTATTTGGGCGGTCGAGTCACGTCCCAGTCTCTGAGCTCGCCAGAGAGAAATTGGCCCTTAATGTAGTTGGCAACTTCCGGTTCAAGGTGTTTTCCACTGGCTACCCATTCATTGAGAAATGGGTGGAGTTTCTCCAATTGGATGAACTTATGCGGTGCCGTCCTCATCACAGGTTCTGAACCTGAGAGAGTGCTATAAGGCTCAAGCAATTCTTCGGGTGCATAAGTGGCCATGCATTTTTCGCAAGCGTCACCGTACTGGTCGATGGCTCCACATTCAGGGCATTTTCCTTTAACGAATCGGTCTGCAAGAAATGTCTCTGCTTCTGTATCGTATAGCTGGTCTACGTCCCGCTCTGTAACGAGACCTGCGTTATTGACTGACTCCCAGAAGATGCCGCACATTTCACGATTTTCATCGCTGTTGGTGCTGCCATAGTTGTCGAATTCGACATGGAAGGTGGCGAAGTCGCGGATATGAGCGTCTCGCATATCCGCGATGACTTCTTCTTCGCTACGGCCTTCGTTGCGGGCGCGGATCATGATGGCCGTGCCGTGAGTATCGTCGGCGCAGACATACACACATTGGTGGCCGCGCAGTTTCTGAAAACGCACCCAGATGTCGGTCTGGATGTATTCGACAAGATGCCCGATATGAATATGCCCATTGGCATATGGCAAAGCGGATGTGACAAGAATGCGACGTTGAGTCATAAAGCTGATTTACTGCCAGGTGCGGGAGTTCGTTGCGCGAATTGGACCGAACCGCTGCGCGTTGGTCAACAGGCGTCGGGGACAACATTCACAGACGCCACGAATTCACCACGGTTCGGAAAGTTTGCAGCAGATCTGGCGGACGCGACGATCTCACTTTTGAATCATGCTGATCAACATTTCACGCACCGTTTTTGGATCCGCGCCACTGACCTGCTTCATCACCATGCCCATGATGGGGCCAATCGCCTGCAGTTTTCCTGCTTTAACGTCTTCCACAGCGTCCGGGCGAGCCGCTATGGCAGACTGAATGGCCGCTTCCAGAGCTCCGGTGTCTCGCACGATTTCACGCTCAGCCGCCAGCGTTTCCACATCGCTTGCAGATATTGCCTGGCCGTCAGCCGCTCGTTCTTTCAGCAGGGCGTACACGTCCCGAGCACTCTTATTGGTCAATCGCTCGTCCGTGATCCACTTCAGGAGCGCGCCGAGGATTTCGGCGGTAATCGGGAATTCGCTAAGCCCGGATTCGCTGGCGTTGAGGTCTCGCAGCACGTCCTGAGTCACCCAGTTAGCAGCAATCTTGCCGTCGCCGCACGTTGAGGCCACGGATTCGAAGTATGCGGTCAGTTCCGGCCCCTGGCCCAGAATCACGGACGCGTCGTATTCCGAAAGGCCGAGGTCCGACTGAAAGCGATCTCGCTTTTTGGCAGGCGTTTCAGGAAGCGCTTCGCGGACGGCGTCAATTTCCGTCTGAGTCAACACGACCGGCACGAGGTCCGGGTCAGGGAAATACCGGTAGTCGGAAGAGTCTTCCTTCTCGCGCTGAGCAAACGTGACGTTGCGTTCGGCATCCCAGCCCCGAGTCACCTTGGGGGCGTCGTCGATGGTGCGGCCTGTTTTTTCGAAGTCCTTTTTCTGACGTTTGGCTTCATATTCGATCGCCAGTTCAACGTTGCGAAAGCTGTTCATGTTTTTCAGCTCGACAATCGGCGTTGCCGTCACGCTGCCGTCGTCGTTGTGAAAATGCAGATTAACGTTGGCGTCGCACCGCAACGATCCTTCCTGCATATTGCAGTCGGAAACGTCGATAAACAGCAGCAGAGTTCGGAGGTCTTCCAGATACCGACGTGCTTCTGACGCTGTCCGCAAATCCGGTTCACTGACGATTTCCAGCAGAGGTGTTCCCGTGCGATTCAGGTCGACACAGCTGTCACCACCGCGACCGCTTTCGTCGTGGATATTCTTGCCGGCGTCTTCTTCCAGGTGGGCTCGCGTAATACCAATGCGTCGCGGAGGTTTGCCGTCTTCGTCGTTGGCGATTTCCAACCATCCATTTTCGCTGAAAGGCAGGTCGAACTGACTGATCTGATACGCCTTCGGCAAATCCGGATAGTAATACTGCTTTCGATCCCATTTCGTGAACAGCGGAATGTGGCAATTCAACGCCAGCCCGGTCTTCAGCGAAAGATCGAACGCCGTGCGATTCATCACCGGCAGCGCTCCGGGAAGACCAAGACAAACAGGACAGGTTTGCGTGTTCGGATGGTCCGGATTGAATTCGTTGGCGCAACCGCAGAACAGTTTTGACTGCGTCTTAAGCTGCGTGTGAACTTCGAGGCCGATGATGGTCGTGAACTTGGACATGGACGCGGTGACGTGTTCGGGGATTCAGGGTGTGGGGAATGAGACCGCAGTTCTCCGCAGTCAAGAACTGGCTGGCGAGGCTACTCTGCGTTGTCGATCAGCGGCGCGGTGTTGGATTCGTTGGCGAGTCCTGGCGGAAGTTCCATGATGCGGATGTTGCGGAAGTGGATTTCCTTGCCCTCAGATTCCAGGCAAAGGTAACCCTTTCTGACGGAGGCTTCTCGAATGCCGTTCACGAACTTTCCATTGACCGACAGCTTCACCGTGCCGTCGACGGCAACCACAACATATTTGTTCCATTCGCCATGCCCTTTGCAGCGAAGTTCCAGAGACTTGCTGCGGGTGCCGCGTGGGTTGTCCGGAATAGTCGTCATGCCTCCCGCGCCAAACAATTCGCCCGACACATAGGCGATTGGTGGCAATGTGCCATCCGCTTTTTTGTGCTGGTTAACCCAGTCAAGATCCAGCATCTGAACTTCCATGCCCATCGGCAGCCGGTTTCCACTGGGCTTGGCGTCACTCCACAGAAACACACCCGAATTACCGCCGGGTTCCATGTGCCGCCATTCGATTTCCAGAATGAAGTTTTCGTACTGTTTGTCGGATCGCATCACGCCGATCGGCTGTCCCTGACAAACCAACAGACCATCTTTCACAGACCAATTGCCTGGCTTGGTGTTCACATCGATCCAGCCGGTCAGGTCTTTGCCATTGAACAGCGGCTTGAAGGCCAGTTCCTGAGCGGATGCGGTCAAGCTGTGTGCTGTCAGGAGAGTGCCGATGATGAAAAGAGATTGAAGGTGCTTCATTGGTCCGCCTTTGCTTGATAAGTACACGGCCGCCTGGCTTTGTCGAAAGCGGCAAAAAAACTGCCGCTTGCTAATTCATTTGTCCCTTGATTGTTCGCTGAGTCTCGTCCCATCCGTCTTCCAGCACTTTGACGTATTCTTCCGGAGTCAAAAGCGGCTCCATCGTTTTCAACAAATACAGCCAGCCGTCGCCGTAGTTGTCGGCGTTGATGCCTGCCGGGTCGTTAAGTAGTGCTTCGTTAAATTCGAGGATCTCACCAGCGCACGGAGTGTACATGCTTGAGACCGCTTTCGCACTTTCGACTTCGCCGATCTCCTGCCGATCTTTCACTGTGGTTCCCGGATCGATTGTCCATTCCAGAAAATAGACATCCTGCAGCAGGCGCACGGAATACGACGTGAAACCGACTTTAAACACGTTCGGTTCCGTCTGCTGCAGCCACATGTGCCGTGCGCAGTACTGGCGATCTGTGGGGATGATGGCCTTGAACTGGCCCATCATAAAAGATAAGGGTTCCGACATGCGGCGTACGGTAGCCGACTTTTCCAGCCTGAGGAAGTGAACCGAAAGTTTATCACGCCGTGAACCATTCAACGCCAATTGAAGACGCCTGGAAATTCTGTCCCATGTGCGCGGCAGCTCGTTCCGCCGAGCAGGGGAACCCGTTTTCATGCGCCGCCTGCGGCTACACTCATTACTTCAGCCCGTTCACAGCCGTCGGTGCTTTGATTGTGGATGAACAGGAGCAAATGCTGTTCATCGTGCGTGGCAAAGATCCGGGCAAAGGGAAACTCGGCCTTCCCGGCGGATTCGTGGATGCCGGCGAAATGGCCGAACAAGCTCTTGTGCGCGAAATTCGCGAAGAGGTCGGTCTGGAAATTGTCCGCTACGAATTTCTGGCGTCGTTTCCCAATAGCTACGCGTTCTCCGGAGTTATCTGCCCGGTGACGGATTTGTTCTTCGTGGCTCACGTCGCATCGCTCAGCAATTTTCAACTGCAGGAGGGCGAAATCGACGACTGGAAGCTGCTCCCCGTCGCCAACGTCGGCCCGCAGGATCTGGCGTTCGATACTCATTGGAAGGCGATCCAGGCCTATGCGGGGCAACGCAATGGCGAGCCGAGGACGTAATTGCTCTGGTTTGTGCGTCCAACTAACCGGACGACTTGAGTCCACGTCCTGATCTCTGAATGTACCCTTTCCCGCATTTCCGCCGTACGCTTGAAGTCAATCAGAGGCTTGCGATGATCTTGCCGGTTTGAAACTTCCCCATCATTCGTGTGAAGGCGAATCCGATATGAATCGCTTACTGTTGATCGTAATACTCTTCACTGCGACGGCCACATCGCGTGACCTCATTGCGACTGAAACTTCGGCGCAGGCCAAACAGCCGAACATCGTCGTGATTTTCTGCGACGATCTCGGCTACGGAGACCTCGGCTGCTTCGGGCATCCCACCATCGCGACGCCGAATCTTGATCGCATGGCGGCAGAAGGACAGAAGTGGACGGAATTCTACGTGGCCGCCTGCGTGTGTACGCCCAGTCGAGCGGCCCTGCAAACGGGACGGTACCCGATTCGCAACGGCATGTGTTCCGACAAGCGGCGAGTTCTGTTTCCGGATTCGCAAGGCGGACTTCCGGCCCGGGAAGTGACGATCGGTCGCATGTTGCAGCAGCACGGCTACGCGACTCATGCGGTTGGCAAGTGGCACTTGGGCCACCTGCCTCAGTACCTTCCCACCAGCCACGGCTACGATTCGTACTTTGGCATTCCGTATTCCAACGACATGGACGCCGTGAAGAATACTCCCAAAGGTCGAGCTCGCTTCAACAATCCGAAGACCGAATACTTCAACGTACCACTGATGCGCGGTGAGGAAATTGTCGAACGTCCGGCCGACCAGCACACCATTACAAAACGGTTTACCGAAGAGGCCGTGAAGCTGATTCGCAACCGCGCCGACAAACCGTTTTTCATCTACCTCGCGCACAACCTGCCTCACGTGCCACTGTTTGTGTCGAAGGATTTCACGGACGTCAGCCGCCGAGGCCTTTACGGCGACGTAATCGAAGAAATCGACTGGTCCGTAGGACAGGTCCTTAACGCGCTGCGTGAAGAGAAGCTGGACGAAGACACCTTAGTCGTGTTTACGTCTGACAACGGCCCATGGAAAACCTTCAAACAACAGGGTGGATCGGCCGGGCTGCTGCGAGACGGAAAAGGATCAACGTGGGAAGGCGGCATGCGCGAACCTACAATCTTCTGGTGGCCGAAAAAGATCAAACCTGCTGTCGTGATGGACCCGGGCAGCACCCTGGACTTGTTGCCAACGTTTGCTACCGTCACCGGAGCCGCCAGGCCGACCGATCGCACGCTGGACGGCTTCGATCTTTCGCCCGTGCTGTTTGAAGGTAAAAAGAGTCCTCGCGAAAACATGTTCTACTATCACGGTGAAGAATGTTTTGCTGTGCGAATGGGACAGTATAAGGCTCACTTCAAAACCAAGACGTCGTACGTCGGCCAGAAAGCGGCTAAGGTCCACGACCCACCGCTGCTGTACCATCTGGGACATGATCCCAGCGAAGAATACGACATCGCCAAAGACCATCCGGACGTCATCGACGCCATTCGAAAACTAAAAGCAGAGCACGAAGCGTCGATCGAACCGTGTGAGAACCAACTGACGCGAAAAACGGCCGCCGTCAGCAAGCAAATGGATCTGTTGATCGTCGCCGGGCAGTCCAACGCCGTCGGGTTCAATGCCAGGCCCAGTGACCTGCCAGCCGATGCTGCCGACAAAGAAATTCTGTTCTGGTGGAAATGTGGCGACCCACCGCCTGACCAGCACGATACTCACAGCAACCAGACATGGACCCATCTTCAGCCACAGCCATTGGGCGATCCGATTACACCGCGAACTGGCCGGCAGTATGGAAATTTTGCTCAACCGGAAGGCGGCTTCGGCCCGGAGATCGGGCTGGCTCGCACGCTGATCGCCAAAGAAAAAACGCCGCTGGCCGTACTGAAGGTTGCCTTCAGCGGCACTGGCATGAGGACCGACTGGAACCATGCCGATCCTGGCGATAGTGGCGCGTGCTATCGGGCTCTACTGTCCGAATTTAAGGCGGCCATTGCCGCGGCCAAACGAAACGGCATCGAACTGAAACCTCGCGCGCTGGTGTGGGTCCAGGGAGAAAGCGACGCAAACGCCGAAGACGGTCCGAAATACGCGCATCGTCTGGGATCAATGATCGGCCAGCTTCGCACAGACATCAATGCGCCAGAAATGCAGGCGCTGATCGCGGTGAACACCCAGTTCAGCCAGGGCACAAACAAGTTCATGCCAATGATTGTCGAACAACAACGATTGCTGGCCAAACGGGACCCGTTGCGCCACTACGTTGATACGTCTAAAGCCACGATCGCAAATTCAGCCCACTACGATTCTGCGGGGACACTGGCCGTAGGCCGGATGTTTGCGGAGCGGCTGCTAAGTCTGACTCCGTAAATGAATGAGCCGCAGTTGTTCCACGCATGCTTCGGTCCAAAGCCGAATTCTGAAACAGTTGTCCCTCCCCAAATTATCCGCAAGAAATTGCCTACCGTTCCTCGAAAGTCATCTCATGCTTCGCCGCCTTTTTTTGACCGGATCGACCGTCCTGCTGATCGCTCTGAACTCACTCCCCGTGCTGGCTCAGGGGAATCGAGTGCTCGAACAGATTCCCAATTTGAAATCGCTGCCCGATGCGACCGCCGAGCTGCAAGCCAAAATTAACGAAGGCAGTGGGGATCTAATTCTCGGCGCCGACAAGCAGTACCGCATCACTGCGCCGCTGGTTTTCGACCTGCTAAAGCTGGGTGCCGTAAAGATTTCGGCGAAGGGCGGAGCAACTCTTGTGATGGACGGTCCCGGTCCGGCATTGAAAATTTTGGGCGGCCATGAAGGCACAGCTTCGCCACAAAGTTTCAAACCGACCACGTGGAATGAACGCATGCCCGTGATTTCCGATATTGAAATTCTAGGAGTTCATCCCGAAGCCGATGGTATCGAACTGCAACGCACGGTGGCGGCGACCATTAGTCGCGTTTCCATTCGCTGGTGCCGACATGGCATTCATCTTGTCGACCGCAATCGCAACGTGGCAATCGACACCTGCCATCTCTATGAGAACTCAGGCGTGGGCGTTTTTCTTGACGACGTCAACCTGCACCAGATCAACGTTGGTAACTCACATATCTCATACAACCGCCAGGGCGGAATTGTGGTGCGAGACGGCAATGTGCGTAACCTGCAGGTCAGCGGCTGTGACATCGAAGGCAACATGCCCGGCGACGAAACGCCGACGCAGACTGCCAATATTCTGATCGACGTGTCGACGTCACCGGGCGACCGGACGAAATCGATTGCTGAAATTTCCATTACCGGCTGCACGATTCAGCATTCAGCCAACTATTCCAAAGTGGAAGGAAAAACAAACGCTCCCGGCGGCGCCAACATTCGCCTCGCTGGCAAAGAGATCTACCCGATCGATTCGGTCACAATCAGCGGCAATGTTCTCAGCGATACCACAACCAACATCGATATCAACTACGCACTTGATGTCGCCATCAACGCCAACAACTTCTTCGCGCCGAAGCCAGCGAATTTGACCGTGAAGAATTCTCGTCGAATCAACGTAACGGGAAACACACTGAATCCTCGCCAGTTCAAACGTCCCGGCACGATTCATTTTCAGGATTGCGACGATTGTGTTTTGTCGAGTAACACCGTGCATGCCTTTGACACAGACAAGGGTGCCGTCATTATTGAAGGCTGTTCCGGGATGCTGCTGAACGCTCTGAATTTCAGTGACTGCGGCTCCGGTCTCTTGTTGAAGAATTCGTCTGACATCACCGTCACCAACTGCCGCATGTCTCGCACCGCTGGCTGGCAGTTCAAAGTCGACAACAGCGAGGATGGCTTGATTCAATCCGGCAATTCCTTCGCCAACTGATCCCATCGCCGGCCTTGGCGACCACTGCGCCTAGAGACATCGCCCGGCTTTTGAACAAAGGCCTTGCGTTTTACCTCTCCCAGGCGAAGCCGTTGGGGGAGGTCGGACAAGCGAAGCGATGTCCGGGAGGGGGCACGCGCTGTTGCAGTCGAGCATACCAATCACGTGCCGCGCACGGCCCTCCCCCGATCTTGCTTCGCTCGATCGACCCCTCCCACAATGAATTGCGGGAGGGGTTGAAGCGACGGAGTGGCCATTTCCAAAGCCGCACAATCTTTGCGCCCGTCACGGGCTCAACCGGCACATCGGGTTTCCTGAACGTCACCCACACCCCAAGCCAACCACCCGGCGAATCACCCCGCCCCTCCCAGCGACCACCGGGAGCACCGCCGGCGCTTCAGCTTCCCCATCGTCACCCGCCCACCACGCCAACCGCCGGCCGGTGCATACCGGCCTAGGAAAACATTTTCAGGATTTCGGCTTCGGATTGTTTTTGGACAAGGAGGATGGCTGTATCGCCGGCCTTGAGTTGATCGTCGGCGTTGGGGACTTTGACGTAGTCGCCTCGTTCGATCGCGGCGACCAGGCTTTGCGGCAGTGACAGATCGCGTAGCGGAGCTTTCGTGGCGGGAACGCCTTTCCGGATTTCGACTTCCCAGACCTCCGCGGTGTCGCCGATGATGGGTGACCGTTCTCGTACTGGTCCTTTGCCGACGAGGCCCATGATTTGGCGAGCCATCGCTTCGCGCGGGCTGACGGCGACATCGATGCCCAGGCGTTCCAGCACGTTGGCGTAGTCGGGGCTGCGGACGATTGTGAGAAGTCGTTTGCTGCCGAGTTCTTTCGATTCCACGCCGCACACGATGTTTTCTTCGTCACGCCCAGTGCAGGCCACGAAGACGTCGCTTTTGCCGACGCGAGCTTCTTCTAAATCGGCGCGGCTTTTGACGTCGGCGTGCAGGACAGTGCAGCGGGGCAGGCGTTCTGCAATGAAGTCGCAGCGGTCGGGGTCCTGCTCCATCACTGTCACTCGGCAGCGAGTTCGTTCCAGCAGGCGAGCCAGGTTGAGGCCAATCTCGCCACCACCGGCGATGACGACGCGAGGGCTTTCGGACGCGCGGTCTTCGAAGAGTGAGGCGATTTTTTCGAGTTCGCCGTGAGTTCCAATCAGTGTGACGTGGTCGCCCGGCTGCACCGCATCGTAGCCGCCAGGGATGACGGAACGTTCGGCGTTGACAATCAGGCCAACTCGGACGGTTTGAGGCAGGTTGAGTTGATGCAGCGGCACACCGACCGCCTTCGCTTTGCGACCGACCTGGATTCCGTGCACGTCGACGCCGCCGCGAGCAAAGCTTTCTACGGCCAGAACAGATGTACTGCGAATGTGCTTGGCCAGTTCCAAAGCTGTCAGGTGTTCCAGGCTGATCAATCTATCCACCTTGAAGTGTCGCTGATAGTCGAACGTGCTTTTGTCACGAAAGATGGGGTTGAACACGCGAGCCACACAACGACTGGCGCCCATTTCTCGTGCAATGCTGGCACTCACCAGATTCACTTCGTCGCGACTGGTGACGGCCAGGCACAGGTCCGCCAGTTGAATGCCCGCCTGAAACAGCTTCGATACGTCGAACGCCGAACCGCACACGGTTTGCACGTCCAGGCGTTCGCTCACGCGCCGCAGCACGTCTGCCTGTTCGTCAATCACGCACACGTTGATGCCGCGATTGCACAGCATTTCGGCGACCGTCTTGCCGACCGTCCCGGCTCCTAACACGACAACGTTCATTGGCCCACCAGTGTTGCAGCTTCCAGGGCGAAGTACGTCAACACGCCATCCGCACCGGCTCGTTTGAAGGACAATAAACTCTCCAGCATCACACGTTCACGATCGAGCCATCCGTTGGCGGCCGCTGCGGACAGCATCGCATATTCACCGCTCACCTGGTATGCGAACGTGGGCACTCGAAATTCATCTTTCACGCGGCGGACGATATCCAGATACGGCATACCGGGCTTCACCATCACCATGTCGGCTCCTTCCGCAATATCCAGCGCGACTTCCTGAAGAGCTTCGTCGGTGTTGGCCGGATCCATCTGGTACGTTCGTTTGTCGCCCTTGCCAAGGTTGCCCGCAGAACCGACGGCGTCGCGAAACGGCCCATAGAAGGCGGAAGCATACTTGGCCGAATACGCCATGATTTGCACATGCTGGTAGCCCGCTTCGTCGAGTGCCCCGCGGATCACGCCGATTCGTCCGTCCATCATGTCGGACGGAGCGATCACGTCGCAGCCCGCTGATGCCTGCACGACCGCCTGCTGTTTTAGCACCGTCAGACTTTCGTCGTTGGCTACGTATCCGTCACGGATAACGCCGTCCTGGCCGTGAGTCGTGTACGGGTCCAGAGCAACGTCGGCGATGAGTCCGACATCAATCTTCGCGTCCTTGACGGCTCGCATGGCGCGGCAAATGAGGTTGTCGGAATTCAGTGCTTCGTCGCCGTCTTCAGATTTGGCTTCGAGCGGCGTGACGGGAAAGATGGCGATCGCAGGGATGCCAGCCGCTGCTGCCTGAGCGACAAATTCGACGAAACGATCGATGCTGTAGCGGTTGACGCCGGGCATCGATTCAATCGGTTCACAAACGTTGTCGCCCTCTTTCACAAAGATCGGCAGAATCAGATCTGCGGCGCTTAACGAGTTCTCGCGGACCAGTCGGCGTGACCAGTCGGTCCGGCGGTTGCGGCGTAGTCGAACGGAAGGAAAGTGGCCGGGTGTGGGCATGAGTCTTCTTCGATGTGGATCGTGTTGAACGGTTTGAGGTTCCACCGGATTGTACAGGTTCGCCAGATTTTCGCTGCCCAGCCGAAGGGGAAATCCCTTCCGGCCGAATGGAACCGTCATTGGCGACGTCTACCTGTGCGGCGACTCGGGTTTTGCTAACATGGTTTCCGGAATGTGGCTGAGTTTGGTTTGTTGAGACTTCTGATTGAAGGCAACTTGTTCACATTGAGTCAATGTTTGCAGAGCGACCATCGGGAGCATTTCCGAGCGGTCGTTCAAATGGGGTGCGGGCCTCCCGCGTTAGGGCGAGACATGCGAAGAACATTGTTGATCGGATTGATTTTTCTGCTTTCCACCACGTTACATCCGGTGGAAACAGTGGCCGTTTCGCAGGACGGCAGCGATTCAGAAAGCGAACAATCGTCCGTGTGGTTAAGGCACACGCTGTCGCTGAAGCCGGCCGACGCAATAACTTCGACGACCGAATTGCTGGTCGATGCGTCGACTGGCGCGGTCACGGTGTACTTTAACGGGCAACGACTGGTTCGAGGACGTGCGGCCGATAAGAAGGCGTGGAGTTTCGACGTCAACCCGCTGGTCAGAAACGGCACCAACAGCGTGGCCATTTCAATTTCCGCACCGAAGGCGGAAAAACCGAAGCTCGCAGTCCAACTGACACCTCACAAGGGGCAGCCCCAGAAGCTGACGAACTGGAAAGCCACGTCCGATGTGCCTCCCGTCGGTTGGCAGCAAACCGACTTCAACGACCGCGACTGGAAACCGGCCGATAAGTCGCTGCTTGAGAAAACAGAATTCGGCGAAATCGCCTACGCCTCATGGACGCCAACCGGCGGTCCCACTCGATTTGCCGACGGCCGATTCCGCTGCCGCGACGGCGATCACGTGGTGCTGATTGGCGGAACGTTTATTGAGCGAGCTCAACAATACGGACACCTGGAATGTGCTCTGAATCCGAATCCGGCAGCGAAAGTGACGTTTCGGAATCTGGGGTGGAGTGGTGATACTGCTTTCGCAGAATCGCGAGGCATTTTTGATACGCCCGCAAAGGGCTACGAACGGCTGATCGAACACGTCCGTGCCGAAGACCCGTCGGTGATCCTGGTGTGTTACGGACAGAACGAAGCGATGAGCGTTCCGGTTGAAGCGTCGGCGGCGTCTGAAGTTTCGAAGTTCGAACAGCAGATTCAAAAGCTGCACGCTGACCTACAGACGACGGGCGCCGAAATCGTGTTCCTCACACCTCACCCGTTTGTCCGCATGCCCGAACCGCTGCCCGATGCGACGGTTTGGACTAGCCGTCTGAAGCAGTTTACGTCGCCCGCACGAAAGCTCGGCGACACCGTCCACACCATCGACCTGTTCACTGATTTTGTGGACGAGATGGCGAACGCGGATTCTGTTCTACATCCCAGTCACCAGGCCATGCCGGACGCCGACCAGCATCCGGAACTGATCGTCGCTCGCAACAGCGTTTGGACCGACAACGGAATGCACTGGAATGACGCCGGCTATCTTGCGGCAGCTCAGGTAGTCAGCGAACGATTGACGGGCCGGAAACCTCAATCGCCCAGTATCAACGTCGACCTGGCAGCGAAGTCCGCTGAATGCGTCGCCGGGAAGCTCCGCAACGTCACGTGGAATTCTTCGCCCAATGTCATCCTGCAGTGCGAGGTCCGCCGCGATTTGGTGTCGCCGTTTCCGATGAAGGTCGCGGTTATTGGTGGGGCTGATTTGCGAGTTGAACTTACCGCTGCAGACGATCACGAGGCTCACGCGTTACGATCCGTGAATCTGCTTCCCGAATTGAGTCGGGACAAGCGAGAATTCGTTGGCACAATTCCGGCGGAATACCGGGAACTGGCTGAGTTGACCGTTCAGAAAAACGAACTCTACTTCCATCGTTGGCGGCCCCAAAATATCACGTACCTGTTCGGTTTCCGCAAACACGAACAGGGCAACAATGCCAGCGAGATTGCGATGTTCGATCCATTGATTCAGGAACTGGAAGCAAAGATCTTTGAAGCTCGCGAACCGAAGTGGCAGACGGTGACGATCCGCACAAAGGAGACGGTTGAGAAATAGTGACAACGAACCGGGCGGCGTGTCGCTTCAGAATGACAACGCCGCTCAGTCACGTCTCCGTTTTTCGTCTGCACGCGTTTCGAAGGAGTCGCAGTGCCCCCTGCCCGAGCTACTGGCCCGAATTTCCTACCTAAATACACATGCCTAAAATGACCATACCTTTCCATCAACGAATTCGTCTTCTGGCCATCGTCGCGGCGATCTGCACCGTTGCTCCCACAACGTTCGCTCAACGCGATCTCAAAGACATTCCCATTCCTGATCCGGAACTGGAACGAGCCACCTTCAAGGTGCCGGACGGTTTTGAAATCAGCCTGTTTGCGGCCGATCCCAAGATCGCCAAGCCGATTCAAATGAACTTTGACGAAGCCGGACGGCTATGGATCGTCAGCTCCGAAGTCTACCCGCACATTGAACCCGGCGCGAAACCTTCGGATCGAGTTGTCGTGTTGGAAGATCGCGACCACGACGGCGTGTCGGATGAAACTCATGTTTTTGCGGAAGGTCTGTTAATCCCCACCGGCATCGCGCCAGGCGACGGCGGCGCATACGTGGCCAACAGCACTCAGCTTTTGCACTTCGCCGATACCGACGACGACCTAAAGGCCGATTCGAAACGCATCGTCCTGTCCGGCTTCGGCACGGAAGACACGCATCACATTTTGCACACGCTGCGGTGGGGGCCGGATGGCTATCTGTATTTCAATCAGTCGATTTACATCCACAGCCACATCGAAACACCATGGGGCGTGCGACGACTGAACGCCGGCGGCATTTGGCAGTTCCGTCCGGAAACGCTGGAGCTCGGTGTGTTCATGCGCGGACTCGTCAACACCTGGGGACACCACTTCGACCGCTTTGGCCAGTCGTTCGCGACCGACGGCGCGGGGGGCGAGGGCATCAACTACATCGTGCCGGGGGCTTACTACTTCACCGCCGCCAACGCACCTCAGATTTTGCACGGTCTGAACCCCGGCAGCCCCAAGCACTGCGGCCTGGAGATTGTCGAAACGCCGATGCTGCCGCCCGATTGGCAGGGCAGCGCGATTACAAACGACTTTCGCGGTCATCGAGTCTGCCGGTTCAATCTGTCAGAAGATCGATCGGGGTTCGTGTCGCGAGAACAGCAGGAAGTCGTGTGGTCGGACCACGTAGCCTTCCGTCCGATCGATGTGAAGTTGGGGCCGGATGGAGCGATCTATATCGCCGATTGGTACAACCCGATCATCCAACACGGCGAAGTCGACTTCCGCGACGAACGCCGCGACCACACTCACGGTCGCATTTGGCGAGTCACTTGGAAGGGGGCTCCGAAGCGTGAGTGGAATGACCTGCGTGGTCTGAAGACGACTGAGCTGCTGGAACTGTTGAAGAGCGACGATAATTTTCAGCGTCAAGCGGCGAAACAGCTTTTGCGGCAGCGAGGCGATTCGATCCTGCCGGAGCTGGAAACATGGACGGCGGGAATTCCCAACGAACCGGCCACCGAACAGCTTCGGCTTGAGGCGTTGTGGTGTTATCAGAGTCTGCGAAGTATTCAACCGGAATTGCTTCAGCAGTTGCTGAGTGCCGAAGATCACAAGGTGCGCGCAGCAGCCGTGCGAGTGCTAAGTCACTGGAAGTATCCGCTGGCGTCGACCGCAAAAGACTGGTTGCAGAGAGCGGTAAACGACACTCATCCACGCGTTCGCCTTGAAGGTGTGCGAGCCACTTCATTTTCCCCGAACGCCGATTCTGAACTTGCCCGAGCGACGCGTGATTCCGGCGACGCTGCTGCACAAGCTAAGAAGCTGGCGGCGGATGTATCAAAGATTGAAGTCGCTCTGCAGGCAACCGACCACGCGAGCGACACATTTTTGGACTACGCCATCTGGCTGACTTCGCGCGAACTGTCGTCCCAATGGTTGCCGTCATTTGAAGCTGGCGAAATCGATTTCGGCGGCAATGTATCGCATCTGCTGGCCGCCTTTTCAGCAGTCGGCAAGGGGGCTCCGGTCGACTTCCTGCTGACGCGATTGTATTCGCCGCAAACAACAGACGCACAGCGTCAACAAGCCACGCAGTTGGTCGCGGCGTCAGGCAGCGCTGAACAGGTTGCCCAAATGGTAGCGTTGGCGATCACGAAGAACGATCCTCAGGCCATTCAGGCCGCGTTGAATCAAACCAGCGGCCGCAAATTGCAGGTTCCGCTGGAAGACAACGCTGTCACCGCTGTACTTAGCAGCAGCAACAAACCGTTGCGGCAGGTCGGACTCAAGGCAGTCGGACAGTGGAAAGTCGCCAACCATATTCCGCTGCTTACCGACGTGGCTACACAGAAGGACGGCGAACTGGCAGACCGCATGGCCGCCCTTGACGGGCTGGCGCTTAGCCGCGCCGGAAAAGCTCGCAACGTGCTGGAGGCCACGGCGAACGATACGACGGCTCCGATGCAGTTGCGGAAGCACGCCAGCGCAATGTTGACGGGGTTCCAGCCTAAAACGGCAGCGACCGTAGTAGCAAAGCTGTTGCCGCAGATGTCGGTGGAGGATCACCCGGAAGATTTGATGCGCAGTTTCCTTGCCGTCAAACAAGGCGACGCCGTGCTGGCGGAGGCACTGGCGAACACAGAACTGGACACGGATGTCGCTCGTGAGATGTTGCGAGTCGTTCGTGAGTCCGGGCGAGCTTCAGCAGCGTTGGAGGCCGCGTTGCGGACGGCCGGAAAGATCACCAGCCGCAAGTCACTTTCTGCCGAAGAACGCGCGGCTCTGCTGGAACTGGCGAAGACCGAAGTCACGGCGGCTGAGGGAGAAAAAATCTATCGGAACGAAAAGCTCGGCTGCCTGAAGTGCCACGCAATCGGCGGAGCGGGCGGTAAAGTCGGGCCGGATATGGTGAGTCTCGGCGGTAGCGCTCAACCGGACTACCTTCTGGAATCACTACTTGACCCGAATGCGAAGGTGAAGGAAAACTACCACACCATTGTGGTCGTAACGCTGGCGGGCAAGCTGCTGTCCGGCGTGCAGGTGAAGCAGTCCGATAAGGAAGTGGTCATCCGCAACGCGGAGGACAAGCTGATCACGATTCCGCGTGCAGAAATCGATGAGATTGCTCCGGGGCTATCGTTAATGCCTGAAGGCCAGGTCGATGCTCTGACCGACCGCGAAGTTGCGTCGCTGGTGAGGTTCCTTTCGGAACTCGGCCGAACGCCGGACTTCACCATCAGCCGCCGCCAGTTGGCTCGCACCTGGACCGTGATGAATGCCACAGACGAAGCCGCCTTCCGCCTTCGACGCACCAGCTACTCAATGGCCGCAACCGATGATCCGGCGTTTACGTGGAAGAATCAATACAGCACGGTGGCTGGTTCGCTGCCGTTGAATGACATTCCGGTTGTGTCGGTTAAAAATCGCTCGGCGGCAGGAGTGCGTGGCGTCGGTTTCACTCGTTGCGTGCTGGAAGCAGAAACGCCGGGCACTGTTGTTCTCAAGTTCAACACCGTGGATGGCTTAAAGCTGCGGCTCAACGAAGTACCGGTAGGCTTGTTTGAGACAGTGACGCTCGACGTTACCGCCGGCCAGCACCGCCTGACGTTCAACGTCGACAAGACCGAACGCGACGCACCGCTGGAAGTGGAGATTGTGCCAGACGGCACGACGGCGGTCGCCAGGTTTCTGGACTAGCTGGACAGCGCCGCCTTTGGTCATTGGGCCGTGTTTTGGCTAACCCGATGCGTAAGCGAGGGATTCGTCGCAACTCGATCCCTCGCTTACACTTCGGGTTAACATTCGCACCAACATGGCGCTGTCCAGCTAGACATCAGTCGATGAGCACATTCTCGCTGGGCGACAGCTTTCGAGGCACTCGTGCACAGAACCGCTGACTCAGAAGCGACATGAAAAGCTGACGGTGGATGCACGGCGTACTGCGACACGCGAAGTGACCCAGACCGATTTCTACTATTGCCGTGCGGAAGCAGTTTGCGATCGGCCAGCGTCCGGATGCCACGCAAAGAAACCTTTGCAGCGGCAAGCTGGCAATCACGCCAGCATGATGTCGGCTGCGGTTGCACAAGGCGAATGATCCTGCCCGCTGTGCTCCTCATTTGCGACCGGTGCCCAAGGCGTAATGCCTGGCGGCCTCTGCGGGAGTCAGGCTGCGACGATAGACGGCAAATTCGTCCAAAGCGCCGGAATACTGCCGATCAGTGACCGTGGTCCTCAATTCGCCCAGCAAGAGCTGAAACGTTCCCCCTCCATGCATTTCGGAAGACTGCACGCGTTGCGCCAGTTGACCGTTGTAGTAGAGTTCCAGCGAATCCGAATTCTTGACCGCAACAACGTGCTGCCATTGATGCGGAACGCAGACACCAGCGGAAAAAACATTCTTCCCAAATTCGTAGTTCCTCTCCGGCGGGCTGCGATGTAGAAAACGCAACGCGCCGGGTTCATGGATCATGAAAGTGTCCGTCACAATTTCGATGACATTCAAATGCAGGCTCGCGTTGGTATCACTTTCCGGATAGATCCCGACTGCCGTCGCATGAGCGAGATCATCCGGCCTCATCCAGAATTCGATACTGAAAGGCCCCTCATTCAATCCTGCAATCCCTTCGCTCAGCGACAGGAAGCGGGAGGAATCTGATCGAATAAAGGACACATGTCCATTTGCAACCCGGATACTGTCCGAAGCAGTGTCTGAGGCCTGAAGAACTGCGGACCATCGGTCACCGACTTCGTTGCGAATCGTGCCACCATCTGCCTCTTCGAAACGCCAGTAAATCAGCGGTTCGCCTTCGTGAATTGCATTTACGTACTCGTCGCTGATTGGCAACGGAATTTCGGCCGACGGGCGGATGCGGGGAGTCTCTTCGCTGGAACGTGGCATCTCCGTCAGCACCTTCAGTTCAGAGTCCACTCGAACGGTTCTTAGGTCATTCACTCGCTGGCTGACCAAAGTGTTCCCGTCGTCGCCAAGCAACGAAAGTTCGACTTCACCATTAAGCACGGCCACTTCCGACGTCCCGGTGTCGTTGATCCTGACGCCGAACTCTGTCCCGAGGTCTACAATGGCCGCACCAGGTGCATTCAAAACAAACCCTCTTGCTCGATCGGGAACGTGAGCCGTGACCTGTCCGGATAGCAGAGTTGCAGCATCCTTGGATTCGATGCGGAGTTGCCCAGGGCCAAGCAGCCCCACCACCGCTCCGCTCATGAACTCCAGCTGAGTGTATCCTGTCTTCAGCGTCACGATGCCCGGTTTGAGTCGCCTGCCGGTGATCAATTCCGGATTGTCTTCGGCTTCAGCAATGACGATGACCGCAGCATCCGGATGCACCACCGCCGGCCCCTGGTCCATGGCAAAGGGATCTTTGATGACATCCGTCTGAGCAGGTGGCTCGGGATCTGTTTGTCCGATCGGCATCTCTACCGGAGGTCCCGGCAAGAAGAGATTTCGAGCGAATAACATGAGCACACACGCAACCACAGCGCTGCATAATATTGCTAACGTTCGCCACTGAGATGCGCGCGAGTTTTTCGCAGTGATCGAGTTGGGTGGCAATTCGCAGCATTCGTCGTAAAGGCACGCCTCCATGTCTGCCAGACGGACGTAATGCCTCCGAAAGTCTTCATCCGAGCACAGTCGTTCGTTGAATTCTGCAAATTCGTCCGCTGACAACCTGTCGTCGAGATATCGACGAATCAAATCACCTTCAATCATTTTCCTCGGCTCGCTCAAGCGATTCTTCCCTGTCGTTTTAGTTCTGTGTTACTGACTGTTCGATACCATTTTTCGTTCAACACACGTAGCGATCGAATCGCGAATTCTGTCGAGTCGCCTGTACAAAGTCTTGACGGTCCGACCGGTCTCTACAGCCAGTGACTTGATCGTAGAGGAATCGCTGTAACGTCTTGTTATTAACATCCGGTCTTTGTTCGGCAGTTGCTCAAGGCACCCCTGAAGTGCCATCTGCCGATGCTGAAGTTCTGAAGCAAGTTCATCATGGGTCTGTTCGATAGCTGACAACACCTCGTCGCTGAATATGAAACGACTGCGTGCCTGGTGCTTTCGAAAATTCAGCACCTCGAAATATGCGAAGCGAATGGCCCACGGCACGAATTCGCGATTGCGGTCGAAATCACTGAATTTTTCCCACAACGTCGCGGCAGTCTGCTGCAGAATTTCTTCCACACAATCGCGTCGAGGAACAAACGTCGCGATGTATCGACGCAGTTCTCGATCGTGACGCACCAACAGTCTGGCGAACTCGTTTCCTGGATCGGTCATGAAATCGTAACAGGCCGGAGAAAAACGCTAAACGTCCTTTAAGAAGAGGGAGCCGTCTGACGTGCGAAACGGATTAATCTAAGAGGGATCTCCACCAAGGTCACGAATTCCCCATCAAAAGTGCCATCGTTTCGCCTGAAATCCAACAGTGGCGGGAAACTTCATGAAAATTTCATGAGTGTGAAGAAATTCGGAGGGGAATCGGCCTTTTCGCGGAGAAGTACAACGTCAGATACCGAGTTTCCTATTTCTATTCGGGTTTTGGAGTTGTCTCATGAAGAGGTCTGCACGAGGGTTTACCCTGATCGAACTACTGGTCGTGATCGCCATTATAGCAATCTTAATCGCATTATTGCTGCCGGCGGTGCAGCAAGCACGGGAGGCGGCCCGCCGCACCCAGTGCAAAAACAACCTGAAGCAGCTTGGTTTGGCGCTTCACAATTATCACGACGTTTACAATCAGTTTGCTCCCGGTGCAGTCCATTCTCAGGTGCCCCGATCCAACGGCGGCACAAGTTTCGGCCCCAGCTTCTATTGTGCTCTGTTGCCATATGTTGAGCAGGGCCCTCTATATCAATCGCTTGACCTGAGTTCAGGCCGTTCTCCCGGTTACATCGGTGAAGCGGGGGGCACGGCCATTTCTTCCGGTGCCAGAAATAAGCCCCTTGTGTTGTCTGCCGGCCCCATGACCTTTATGCGGTGTCCGTCGTCAGCAGGACCGGTTAACGAAAACAACGCGGGTGTCAGAGCTCCGTTTGCTCATTATGCAGGTATTGGTGGCGCCGTGGATATGACGTCGTTTAACGAAACTCGCATCTACAATGACGGCACCCTTGGCCTGATTTCCGGCGGAGGCATGATGGTGGCCAACAAAGGGATGAAGATGCGAGACTGTACTGATGGAACCAGCAATACGATGCATCTGGGGGAAATGTCTGGACGGCTCAAACGGCTGGACGGCACCTTTTCATGGGTCTCCCCATCCGGAACCACGCACGGCTGGATTATGGGAACACGGGCAGCGGGGACTCCGCCGAATCTTGATCCGGGCGGAACCGCTCAGGGTGATCAACGTTGTTTCAACATGGTAACCATCCGCTACAGCCCGAATCAGGAATTGTTTGCCAATCAGTTGTTTCCCGGAATGGGCAGCAATCAAGGAGCGAACAATCCACTGAATTCAATGCATACAGGAGGCGTTCAGATTCTTCTGGCGGATGGTTCCGTCCGATTCATCTCCGAAAACATGAATCTCGAAACACTGAAGCAGCTGTCCACACGAGACGACGGCCAGGTTGTTGGCGAATTCTAAGCACGCCTTCACCTTCGTTGATCAAATCCATGTTTGCCAACCGCTGCGACAGCGTCCATTCGGTCTTCTGACTGCCGTGGACGCTGCCGGCTTTTTTTGGTCAGCACGCAGCACATTGCGCATGTTGATGAAAATGTGTCGTCGCCAATCACACTGAACTCTGATATTGGAATAGTCCTGATGAAAATTTGCTTAAGAACGATTGCTGCACTGTTTGGTATTCTCTCGTTTGCTGCTGGTTGTGGAGGCACTGATTTTGGTGACATCGGAGCCATAACAGGGAACGTGACCTTCCAGGGTGAGAAGATTGCTCCGGAAACCAAGGTGATCTTTATGCAAATGGATAAGGGGTATGCTGGATTTGGATTCACAGACGATGAAGGAAACTATTCAATTGAATGGCACCGTGAGGGTACCAAATTTGACGGCATGCCAGTGGGAACCTACAAGGTTCTTGTGAAGCCTCCAGGTATGATTGACATCGAAGAGCTTAGCGCAGACGAAATGCTGGACGGTGCCGATTCGAAGATTGCCGAAACCAAGCCAGCGTTTGATCCCAAATACACCGAAACTGCCACCAGTGGCATCGAGTTCACAATCAAGGCTGGTGAGAACACATGTGATATTGCTCTGGACTAGTTTTGAAGCCTGATCCGCCACTGACCGCCTATCGCACATAAGTGGAAGGCGTCGGCTGGTATCTGCTGCGTAAGTCCTGAGTTTGACATTATTGAGGTTTATTTCATGATTTTTTCCATGCGGCGATTCGGTCGCGCATGCTTCCATGGATCGCTGCTGTTGTTCGCGTTGAGTCTGGTCCCAGCTGAAATTGCAGCACAGCAGCTAAGCTATAACCGCGACGTACGCCCCATCCTTGCCGAGAACTGTTTCTCGTGTCATGGCTTTGATCATGCAACACGTGAAGCAGGCTTACGTCTTGATACTCGTGAAGGAGCTGTGGCAGCGCTGGAATCCGGGAACATCGGAGTTGTTCCCGGCAAGCCAGACGACAGCGAACTGGTCAGGCGAATCCTGAGTGACGACGACGATTTGCTCATGCCGCCTCCCCACTCAGGAAAGCATCTTTCGCCAGAACAGAAGAACATCCTGATCGAATGGATTGCTCAGGAGGCAAACTACCAGCCTCACTGGGCATTCATTCCTCCTCAGAAAGTGGAACCGCCTGCTGCAGACTCAGACGTAACATCGATCAAGAATCCCATTGATGCGTTCATTCAGGAACGTCTACAGCGTGAGGGGCTGTCACCGTCGCCATTGGCTGACCCGATGACTTTGATTCGTCGCCTGAGTCTGGACTTAACCGGATTGCCTCCGACCGTACCGGAGGTTGATGACTTCGCTGCGGCTTTTGATGCCAACCCGGACCTCGCTTACAGTCAGCTGACCGAACGCCTGCTACAGTCTGCCGCGTATGGTGAACGCTGGGGGCGATGGTGGCTCGACCAGGCTCGCTACGCCGACAGCAATGGGTACTCGATTGATGCTCCAAGGAGCATCTGGAAATATCGAGACTGGGTTGTTGACTCGCTGAACCAGGATCTTCCATTCGACCGCTTTACCGTTGAGCAGCTGGCGGGCGATCTGCTGCCGAATGCTGCTGTCCCGCAACTGGTGGCAACGGGATTTCATCGCAATACGCAGATCAATCAGGAAGGCGGTATTGATCCCGAGCAATATCGGATCGACAGTGTCTTTGATCGTGTCGCAACCACCGGCACCGTCTGGCTGGGATTGTCCATCGGATGCGCTCAGTGCCATGATCACAAGTTCGATCCGATTACGCAGCGGGAGTACTATCAGTTCTTCGCGTTCCTGAACAATCAGGATGAACCGAGCTTAACCGTTTACGATCCTGAAATTGATGTCGCTGCTTTGAGGAAGGAGCGAAAACAGCTGCAGTCCGCACTTCGCACAAGAGTGGATGGGGCCTCCGACCAATTAGATGCCTGGGAATCGCAGTTGGGGCCAGATGAAAGGAAAGCGCTGTCGAAAGATATTCAGAAAGCCTTGAGTACTAAAAAGGCAAAACGAAACACAAAGCAACTGCTGCAGTTGTTCGGTCTAGGTCCGGGGCAGGCTGATCAGGAATTTCTGAGCCAGCAACAGCGGCTGGCCGAAATTGAGCGGGCCCTTGCGTCAGGCGTTTCGACTTTAGTAATGAAGGAACGAACAGAACCTCGCAAAACAACCGTCTTTATCAAAGGTGATTTCACTCGCCCTGCTGAAGAAGTGACCAGCGGCACCCCTGCCGTCCTGCCGGCACTATCAACCGACAGCGACCGAGCAACTCGCCTGGATCTTGCGAACTGGATCGTTTCGGCAGAGAACCCACTGACTGCTCGAGTGATTGTGAACCGTGTCTGGCAGCAGTACTTCGGGCGCGGTCTGGTGGAAACCGAAAACGACTTCGGACTACAGGGAACAACGCCGTCACACCCAGAACTGCTTGACTGGCTGGCCGTGAATTTTGTCGAGCAGGGGTGGAGCCTGAAGGCTTTGCATCGCACGATTGTGACATCGCACACCTACCAGCAGTCATCGCGAACACGAAGCGATCTGCAGGCGAAGGACCCCGACAATATTTTGCTGGCTCGCCAGCGTCGTTTGCGGCTGGATGCTGAAATCGTGCGCGATGTGGCCCTGTCTGTCAGCGGCCTGCTGTCTCGAAAAATGGGCGGCCCGCCCGTGTACCCGCCAATTCCCGAAGGAGTAATGGGGCAGGGGCAGGTCAAGCGTTCATGGACGGTAAGTGTCGGCGAAGACCGTTATCGCCGAGGTCTCTACACGTTTGTTTACCGAGCGACGCCGCCACCATCACTCAGTGTGTTCGATGCCCCGGATGGGCTGAGTACGTGCACTCGACGCAACCGCAGCAATACACCTTTGCAGGCCTTGACACTGATGAACGACGCGAACTTTTTTGAGTTCGCAAAATCGCTTGCTGATGTCATCCAGCGTGACGGCATCGAGACTGCTTTTCGACGCTGCACGTCCCGATTTCCTCGGCAGGAAGAACGGAAAGTTCTTGAGGGCCTTTCTCCACTCAACGCTGCTCGAACGCTTCTGAATCTGGATGAAACCTACACTCGTGAGTAGCGGAAGTTTGCTATGAATAACGCCTATCAATTGCAGGAACGAACACGTCGTCACTTTTTTCGTGATTGCGGCATCGGTGTCGGAGCCATGGCGCTTGGAGATCTGCTGCACGGTCAGCCGCAATCGTTTGCTCAACCTTCCGCCACTGGACCTTTGGATCCAAAGGTGGCTCACTTTCCAGCTAAAGCAAAGCGAGTCATCTTTCTGTTTATGGCAGGCGGGCCGTCGCAGCTGGACATGTTCGACCACAAGCCGATGCTGACGGAGTTAAACGGGCAACCGATGCCCCAAAGCTATCTGGAGGGCAAACGCTTTGCCTTCATGAACAGCAGCCACCGAACGAACCTGCTGGGGACAAAGCGTAAGTTTCAACAGTATGGCGACTCCGGCGCATGGTGCAGCGACTTATTGCCACACACCGCCGGTATCGTGGACAAGCTGACATTTCTTCACACCTGCAAGACTGATCTCTTCAACCACGCCCCGGCGAAGATTTTCATGAACACAGGCACAGGGCAGTTTGGACGCCCCAGTCTTGGCGCTTGGTTGACCTATGGCCTGGGCAGTGAGTGCGACAACCTGCCTGGCTTCGTCGTGCTGCAAAGCGGACCTCGTGGTCCCCGCGGAGGAGCCGTGCTGTGGGGAAGCGGAATGCTACCCACCACATATCAGGGGGTTCCGTTGCGCAATCAGGGCGAACCAATATTAAACCTGACAACTCCTGCGGGCGTCGAAGACAGCCAGCAGCTTGAGGTCCTGGATGCCGTCAGAAAATTGAATTCGCAACGGCTGGCTGATACCGGCGACGAAGAAATTGCAACTCGCATCAACGCCTACGAAATGGCCTACCGGATGCAATCAAGCGCTCCGGAGCTGATGGATACCAACGGCGAAACTCCTGATACGCTGGCGATGTACGGAATCAAGGATCCGAATGAACCGAGCTTCGCCAGAAACTGTTTGCTGGCACGGCGGCTTGTCGAACGAGGCGTTCGGTTCATTCAGTTGTATCACACCAACTGGGATCATCACGGAGGTGCCACAGAAAACCTTGAAACGCATCTGCCAATGATTTGCCGCGACATCGACCAGCCATGTGCAGGCCTGATTCGCGATCTTGAACAGCGAGGTTTGCTGAAGGACACGATCGTAGTCTGGGGCGGTGAATTCGGGCGGACGCCGATGGGTGAGGTTCGTGAATCCACAGGCCGGAATCATCACATTGATGCATTCACTATGTGGTTCGCCGGCGGTGGCTTTAAGCCAGGCACGTCTTTTGGCGAAACCGATGAATTTGGTTTCGGCCCCGTCGGCGAATCGACCCACGTTCGCGACATCCATGCAACGCTGCTGCATCAACTGGGAATCGACCACGAACGCCTGAGTTTCCGAACACAAGGTCTGGACCTGCGCCTGACGGGCGTGCTTCCCGCGCGGGTGATTCATGAAATCGTGGGCTGAGTGCCCGTGAAATTCTTCAGGCAAAGACATTTTTTGCTGCCGACACGACCGGCCAACCAAAACTTAGTTGCAGGGCCGATTCGATCTGCAGACCGCGATCGCGCAGCATCTTTACATCGCAGGCAATCAGCTCAGGAAAACGGTGCAGCGCCTGCGGAGTGACGTTTTGACCTAACCCAACTTCCCCAACTGGAGTCACGAAGGCAGTGTTTTGTGGGGTGAGCGGCCAGAAGTTTCCACTACATTTGCTTTTGGATTATTTTTGAGGGCAGTTTGAGGCTCAGCTTTTCCAGAAGAATCTGCTGATGGTCGGAGGGCTTTGACACGCAGCGGGTGCGGATCTCCGGGCCGGTGCGAGTGGGCAGGACGACGTCCATCGAACGGATCTCCGACAGCTCCGCAAGCACACGGCGCGGTTCGTCGCCCAGCCCTGCTTTGCTGCACAGCTGGCCGAGCGTCTTCCACAACACATACGCCAGAAAACACACGAAGATGTGTGCCAGAACACGGTCCTCCTTCTGATGCCAGATCGGGCGGATCGAAAGATCGCTTTTGTGGATTCGGAACGCGGCTTCCGCTTCGGTCAGTTGGATGTACGCCTTCCAAAGTTCTTCGTCGGACCAGTCGCTGACATTCGTTCGCAGCAGATAGCATCCGGAACTCAGAGTCGCCCAGTCACGCGTAGCTTCGATCTTTGACCATTCGATGCGTGCGGCCCCGTCATCTGTCTTCGTGACTTTCACGTCGAAGAGCTTTGCCGCTCGAGTGTTCTTTCCGAGCAGCCGGCCGATCTCACGTTCGACCTTCATCGGGTCGCGTTTCTGTTTATCGCACCGCGCCGTCATGCGGATGAGCGACTCTTCGATCTTCTTTTCGAAGCGCTGTGTGATCGCTTCTTCCTTCTTTGATCGATCGCGACTGCGACACAGGATGAATGTCTCCGGCGATGTGTTGCAGTCTTCCGATTCATCCGGATCGTCGCTGCCGGGCCACGGCACGACCTTGACTTCCAGGCCATCGCGAATGCTGGTCCAGTCTTCCTTCAGCAGCTCGTGTTCAAACTTCTTCAGCATCGATTTGGGAGTGCCGACGATGTAGCGTCGACCGCCTTCGCGCAGGAATTCGATGTTGTCTTCCGACACCATGCCGCGATCCATGACCCAGATGCGATCGCTTTTCCCGTAGCGTGCTTCCATCGTTTCGACGATGTGTTCCACGGTAGTAACGTCGGCCGTATTGCCGGCAAACACCTTGTATCCCAGCGGCATTCCGCATCGAGACACCACCAGCCCGATGCAGACCTGCTTGCAGTCGCTGCGGTTATCGCGCGAATAGCCACGCTGAGCCAGCGGATTGCGTTCGGCCTGACCTTCGAAGTAAGTGCTGGTGACGTCATACATCAGCAGGTCGTATTCGAGATCGAACAGATGGCCAAGGCGATTCTTCAGATGCGTTTCCAATGCGTCCTTGTGCGGCAGCAGCTGATCGAGTGTGCGGTACAGCCGATTATCGTTCACACGTTCTTCGCTCACGCCGAGCAGATCCCGCAGTGCCGTTTTCGGATACCATTGTTCGGCGGTGAAGAGTTCGCTGGCAGGTTCGAGCAGCCGCGCAATGATCAGAATCAGCGAACTCACATCCCAGCCGACCAGTTCACGACCTTCAGGGATCGCGTTGCTCAGGAACGTATCCAGTTGCAGCGTGCGAATCAGGTGCAGAGCCATCCACGGCCCGCCGAACTGTCGCAGGTTTTCCACACGAACTCCGGCGGCGTTGACTTCGACCCATCGCGGAGTCACGGCAGACGCATCATCATCGAACTCGAATCGCATCTGTCGACTGAGCGGTTGTGACTGATCAGCGGTGACACCGGGTGCAACCTCATCGCTACCGGCCAAAACTTCCGCCGCCTGATGGACGCCCAGTCGACCGGCTTCGTCAAGCTTCCCCAGCCACGCGACCACCCGCTGCCGCGGCCCACTGGCCGAGCGATACGATTCGACCAGCGCCCAGTAGGCGTGGCGACGACCGTTTTTGATTCGATGGCATTGGCGAATGAACATGATCGCAAATGCTACCGATCGATCTCTGACCGGCCAGATCAGAGGTCGTCACTACATCGTGTTTCAGATTTCAAACGCTGGACTTTCGGAAAATCGATAACAAAAACACGCCGAATAAATTCTCTGCAACCACATTTTGTGCGGCTGCTGGGGAAGTTGGGCTAAGCGATAGCTTCCGCATTCTTACACCGTAAGTCGGACGGCAGTCTATGCGGGGAGACATGCAACTGTGGCCGTCCCGCCAAGCGAGCCAAACCGCGGGCGCAGGGAGTCAGCAACCGGCGGAGTAAGTTGCTCAGCCATGCGATCTCTTGCTCCGACACGGGATGATCTTCCGTGACTCTCCGTCAGGAGCGACATGGTCCAAACAGCTCAGGACCTGAGACTATTCGCTTCGAAAAACGCATCGCTATCCAGCCAGGCAGGGGTAGTAGCGACGTGTCACACGCGTGCTTGCTGAACGTCGCCAAGATCGGCGAGGGCCTGATCGCGGTTCTGGATCGCAGTTTCGATGGCAGAGATTGAGACGTCGTCGAGGTTGCGATCGCCAGCCACAGCCGTCTGCACAATCTGCTCCGGGCGACGTGCTCCCACAATCGCGGACGTCAGTTCCGGGCGACGCAAAACCCACGCGATGGAGAGTTCCGGCATCGTCCACCCTAAACCATCAGCGATGGCGGAAAGCGATTCCACGAACTGCAGATTGATTTCTAGTTGAGGCGACTGAAAACGAGGATCACGACTGCGGTGATCTTTATCAGAAAGCTGGGCGACTCGTTCTTTCGTGAACGTTCCTGTCAGCAATCCTTTTCCCATCGGGCTGTAGCAGATTACGCCAATCTTCTGTTCGCCGCAGTACGGAAGAATGTCCGCTTCGACATCTCGTGCGATCATACTGTACGGTGGCTGCAGCGACGCAACCGGATGAATGGCCTGAAGTGTCTTCAGTTGATCAACGCTGTGATTGGACACGCCGATGTGCCGCACCTTGCCCTGCTGCTTTAAGTCGACCAGCGTTTGCCAGCCTTCTTCGATTTCTTCGTTAGGTTCCGGCCAATGCATCTGGTACAGATCGATGCAGTCAATGTCCAACCGCTGCAGGCTGGCTTCGCATTCTGCAATCACGCTGGCCCGCTTCAGGCACTTACCAATCGTTCCGTCGCCTTCGTCAGTCCGGCCGCACTTGGTGGCGATGATCGGTCGTCGGTCGGCGGGGATCAGCTTCAGTGCTTTGCCGACGAGTTCTTCGCTGCGGCCAAGTCCATAAACAGCGGCTGTGTCGATCCAGTTCACCCCGACGCCGACCGCTTTGACAATCGTGTCCAACGCTTCCTGTTCGTCCTGATCACCCCACCCAAACTGCCAATCACCCCCGCCAATCGCCCATGTGCCAAGGCCAATAACGCTGAGATTAAGATCACTATTGCCGAGTTTTCGAAACTGCATGACGGGTGATTGACCAAATTTGAAGGTGATCGAAGACTGTCACGCTCGTCGCGCAACAGCACAAGGCTTGAATACGCCTCGTTACGACGTGACACCAGCCGCTCTGGTGCCAGCCACGGCTGATTAAGACCGTGGCCAGCTCAAAGCGGCTGGAAAATTGTAAGCCACATGTTGCGGCTGAAATGTGACCGAAGGTCTATACCGTCGGTTCCCAACCTGGTTCGTATTCTCGCTTCCATAGTTTCATGGCTTCATCGTTGTTAAGGATGTGGCCGTTGGCGGGGTCGCAGTCCAGTGAATCGCCGGTTCGGTGAGCGATGTTTCCGAGATGACACAGCAGCGTGCTCTTGTGGCCTTCTTCAATCTCGGCGTTCAGCATCGTCGGATCGTCCGCTCGGATCGCATCCACGAAGTTCTGGATATGGAAGGAGTCCGAACGGGTGCCGGGGACGTTTTTGATTTCCTTCGCCCTTTGATCGTAGACCTTGTAGCCCCAGTCTGTGATTTCCAGACTGCCTTCTTCGCCATGGAACGTGCAGCCGAAGCTGCTACCGTCCATGCCGTGGCGATTGCAGCTGAGAGCTTCCCAGATGCATTGTTTTTCGCCTTCGAACTGGAACGAAACAACGTGCGTGTCGGCTGTTTCCTGGTCGTCGTCAAAACGGTAGCGACCGCCGGACGAAACAACTCGAGTGGGATAGTCGGCCTGCAGGCCCCAGCGAGCCAGGTCGAGCGAATGAACGCCGTTGTTGCCCAGTTCTCCGTTGCCATAGTGCCAGAACCAGTGCCAGTTGTAAGGCAGTTTGTTAGACGTGTACGGCTGACGCGGAGCGGGCCCCTGCCACAATTCGTAGTCCATGTTTGGTGGAACTTCAGCCGGCGTTCCGTGTCCGATGGGACCTCGCAGGTTGGCGTACCAACTTCGGCTGTAATACACGCGACCGATGCCGCCATCGTGAAGCAGTTTGATGGCTTCCTGAATCTCTTTGCCACTGCGTCGCTGGCTGCCCATTTGAACGCACTTTTTGTTCTTGCGAGCCGCCTTGATGGCCATTTCGCCTTCCCACGGATTGTGGCTGCATGGCTTTTCGACGTAGCAGTGCTTGCCTGCGTTACAGGCCATGATGGCTGCTGGCGCGTGCCAGTGATTTGGGGCCGCACACACAAGAGCGTCGACGTCTGGGTCATCCAGAATGTCTTTGAAGTTGCCGGTCGTTGCAAAGTCGTAATCGACCAACTTGTCCATCCGCTTGGCAGCAGCGGCCAGTCGGTTCGTGTCGGTTTCGCAAAGGTACTTCACTTCGACGTTCGGCGTTTCCGCAAATGTGGTCGCCAGCGACATACCTCGACTTAGCCCCATGACGCCCACGACGACTTTGTCCTGCGCACTGCGAGGGCCTGCCGCTCGCGATGGTGCTGCAGCACCGATGGCCGTTAACGCGGCTCCGGAAGCCGCCACAAAACTTCGGCGAGAGACAGACGAAGGTTGATCGTTCTGATTTTCGGACATGTAGATATTCCTTAGGGCAGGAGAGTTGCAGGAGGGAAATAATTCGGGCAGAAGGATGATGAAGGTGCACTACAGCTGAGTCAGGATTTCTTCATCCGTGGGAAACCGGTGAGTTTTTTGCTTGCTGAAAATCAGGCGGCCGTCGACTTCGACGTCAAACACACCACCTTTGCTCTTCACAAGTTCAGCATCGACGCCATTCTTGTTCTTGATCGCAGCCGCCAGACTGGTGGCTTGGGGCGTGTAATTTCACATCACGCAGTAGGTGATCCTGATCTTCATTGTAAACTCCGTGGTGCAGGTTTCGTCGGCCAACCATATTATGCGCTCGCGAAACGGAAGGCAACCGGCGGGCGATGGTCAGCCTGGGCAATTTGCACGATGAATCGTCTGCAGCAGTTTTCCTTATGCCGGTCCACTGAAATCGGCGATGACTGCCGACATTTATCAGCCAATTCTGCAAATTGTGACGAGGCAATTTCGCGCACGAAAAAGTCCCACGCGCCGAGGTCGGAGCGTGGGACTACTAAGGGGCGTCTGTCAGCCGAATTACTCCGCCTTTTTCTCTTTCACTTCATAACCCTTTTTGAATGCATCTTCGCTGAAGACCAGTTCAAGCTGTTCGTCGCCTTCGGCACCCGCAACCTTGGCTTTGCATTTGCCGCAGCAGAAGCCGACTTTGACGCCAGCGACCTTCACATTTTGTTCCGCGTTAACGGATCCACCAGACAGCGGGCACTTCACCTGCTTTGCCTGCTTGGTCTGGATCAGTTGATGATTCGCTTTCGTCGCAAACTTCTTGCTGTCCTTTTCCATGGCGGCTTTGCACTTGCCGCAGCAAACGTAGACGTTGGCCTTCTTGTAGCTGACGGTTTTTGCGTCAGCAATTTTGATTTCTTTGCCGGCGACCGGACACTTCACTGTGGTGACTTTTTCTGCTGCTTCTTCGGCGTTGCCAACAGAAACGATGGCAACCATCGCGGCCAGTAGTACAGAAGCTGCTGTTGTGAAAGACTTCATAAATGTTTCCTTTAACGATTCGATTGTGTGGTGTGTGATTTGGAAATCTGAAAGTTCAGATCTGCGCGAGGGTATTCGCAGGCCGAAGCCTCGGCCTGGTGTTTGCGCATGCGTGAGTGTTGCAGTGTTGCCGGAGTTTAAATCCGCCAGACACTGGTCACGGTGCGCGTCGGCGGCGGCCGCCGGACCGTTCCAGGCGAATGCGATCGCTGTGGTTGCTCACACAAGTCCAGTGAGTACACGTGTGCCGCAGCTGCGTTTTTGCATTGCGCCGAATCGAGCGACACGGTCTGAGCCGTCACAATGGCATTCTGCCGATGTAGGGTCCGGCAGTGGCACGGTGTGCTCGTTGGTTGATCGGGTTCGGATTCCGATCTGACAGCTGCGACATCAGCGCAGCACGACGGCTTTGATGAAGATGTTCCGCAGCAGCTGGGACCTGGCTCTTTCTGGCGAATGTTCTTTCCACTCGCCTGGCTGCAACACGAGGTCGGTCCTTTGCAGCAACAGTTCCCCAATGCCGCATTGGGGATCAACATCCCCAGCGTCATACAGAAAACCAGTATGTTGCGGCTCCAGTTCACGTGTGGCACACTTTCGGCAGCGTTAGACGATGCGTTCGAGAACCACGAATTGTACGGACATTTCACTGGTTTGGGAAGATGAGTCCCCAAAACTAAGCAAACACGTTCTGCAGCGGAGTGCCTTCATGAGCAATGTGGAAGGGACGACCGTTGGGCGCCAGAATCTCTTTTTTGATCGGCAGACCGCAGCCGTAGGCGATTGTGGCGTTCAGATCCTGAGGGTAGCAGTGGCCTTCTTCGACCGCCTTTCCGATTTCGTCGGTGCTTCCCACCACGTGGCCGCCTTTCACGCCGGCTCCCGCCAGCATCGCACTAAAGCAGCCGGGGTGATGGTCGCGACCGGCGTTGGCGTTGATTCTTGGCGTGCGTCCAAATTCGGTGCTCAACACGATCATCGTTTTACTTAACAGGCCTCGCTGTTTCAGGTCGTCGATCAGTGTGGCGATGGCAATATCCAGTTGGCCCGCTCGACTGCTGAAACTGTCGTAGATGTTGTTGTGGTTGTCCCAGCCGCCGTGTTCGATTTCGACGAAGCGAACGCCTTTTTCCACCAGGCGGCGAGCCAGCAAGCAGCCCTGGCCAATCTTGTTCTTGCCATAGCTCTCTTTGACGCTGTCTTCTTCTTTGCTGATATCAAACGCCACCAAATCGGGACTCTTCAGCAACCGCACGGCCTCGGTGTAGTAGTCAGTGTACGCTTCTACTTCGGTTGTTTGATACTTACGACGGAAGCTGGATTCGAACTGACCGATCAGGCGGCGGCGCTTTTCGAAGTTCTTTTCGTTCAGGTACTTTGGTGGCTTCGTGTTTTGCAGCCCCGTGGCCGCATCGCCCACCGGTGCCGGGGCCAGTTCGGCCGACAGGTAGCCCTGTCCCGGATGACGACTGCCTCCGCCGATGATCACGCTGCCGGGCAGATTTCTGTTTTTGCGGCCTTCGAAATGAGTCAGCCAGGAACCGAGAAACGGATGGCGAATGGAACCGATCAGCTTGTAACTGGTTCTCATCAAATACCGGCCCTGCTCGTGAGCCCCGGTTTCGGTGGCCATGGATCGGATCACGGTCAGTTGGTTCATCTTTTCGGCCAGGCGCGGCAAGTGTTCGCCAATTTGTATGCCGGAGACTGAAGTCTGAATGGCCTTGGTTTCACCGCCTTCTTCTTTATCGGGCTTTGGGTCGAACGTGTCGATGTGACTCATCGCGCCGTTCATCATGAGATAGATGACGTGTTCAGCCTTCTTAGCCGGCGCGAGTGACGAATTGGCGGCTTGAGCGGCAGAACTAAACAGCGATTCTGCGACCGGCAATATGCTCAGCCCAAAGGCTGTTTTGGCCAGCGACTCCACAAAGTTGCGGCGGTCAATTTCGTCCAGGCGTGAGATGGGCTGCGGCATATTTTTTGGACCTCAGATTTCTGGTGTTGCAACTTCAAGTTGAGCGGTCATCGCGCGACGGCCTTTGGTCGATCGCTTTCCGTCTTATTGAATGAACAGGAATTCCTTCGTGTTGATCAATGCCCAAATCACGTTGCCGTATCCGGCACTGCCCGCTGAATTGATTTCTCGCTTCGCCACGGTCTGTTCCGGCGTCCTCGGTGGGCGTGACAGAATGGAATAGAAAATCGCGTCGACTCGGTCTTCAAACGTGGGAGCTCGCAGAACGGTGTCGTAGATCACACTGCCGCGTTCCAGCATCATGTGAGTGATCTCGCCGTTAAACATTGTCAGAATCTGACTCACGCTGCCGTCGCGTCCGGAACTGGCTATTAGCTCACGGTCGCTCTGGCCGAATTGTCGCAAGAAATGATTCGGCGGCAATGGCGATGATAATTCGGACGCTCGTGCCAGCGTCATGCCTTTGTACGAATTGCGTTTTCTGGTGATCGTGCGCTGAGCCCCCGACGAGAAGTTCTTGTTGTATTCGTCGGCAATGGTCTGCACTTCAATCACGGTGGCTTTGTCCAGATCCATATCGATGACCTGACCAAGTTCGTCGGTTGACGGACGGGTAAACGATTGAGGGTTGTAAACCGCCAGCGTAAGTAGCGAATCCCAAATCTGCTCGGCCGTCATGCGCCGTAGCACGGGGCCCGGAAAGTAGTAGGGCTCAGAAAGGTCAACATCTGAGGCCGTGGCTTCTCGCTGCCAAGCTTTGGTGTAGAAGATCGTGCGTTGCAGTCGACGAGTGTCAAAGTTGCTGCGGATCAACTCGGAGGTTAGAAAATCCAGCACGTCCGGGTTGCTGGCCACGCTGTCATCGCGAATATCGTCAACCGGTTCGATCAGCCCGATTCCAAAAGCCTTCTTCCAGAGTCGGTTGGCCATGTTCTTTGCGAAGCGAGGATTCTTCTGGCTGGTCATCCAGTCGGCCAACACCTGCCGTGAAGACTTTCCTTTTGTCACGGTTTCCGCGTCGCCGAAGATGGGTTTCATCTTCACGACCTCTTTAGGTTTCGCGTCTTCATACTGGTAGTCGTGAGGCAGGCGCAGGCTGCGAGGTTGTTCCCAGACTTCAAACAGATTGGCGTTGATGACTCGGCTAAAGTTTCCGCCCGTGTTGGCGTCCGGGTCCATCTTCTTGAGCTCGTTACGCAGACGGCTTAACGGGTTGCCTTTGGTGAATCGCTTTTTGTCGCCCGCGTAGGCTCGCGTGCGAACGCCGTACCAATACGCAGACATCTCGTAGTATTCACGTTGCGTCCAGTGATCGAACGGATGGTCGTGGCACTGAGCGCACCCGATTTGAGTGCCCAGAAAAACCTGCACCATGTTGTCGACCGCGTCGAGTTCCATATTGGAATCGCGCATCGCGAAACCGACGGCTGGATTCTGCCAGATACGACCTTCCGCCGTCAGCATTTCGCGAACCCATTCGTCGTACGGCTTGTTCGTGCGAATGCAATCCTTGATCCATTCGTGATACGGCTGAGCCAACTGGTTGCCGTTGATCGGGTGGTCCTGCAACCGAAGAATGTCGGCCCAGTAGTTGAACATGTGGCTGACGTGATCGTGAGAACCTAAGAGATCGTCGATTAGTTTTTCGCGGCGAGTCCGATCGCGGCTTTGAACGAAGACGCCGATTTCGTCCAGGCGAGGAATGCGGCCGCCGATTTCCAGATACGCTCTTCGGCAGAATAACGAATCGCTCAAAGTCGCGTTCGGCGTGATCTCATGGCGACGGTAGCCGTCCTCAAGCATGCGATCAATCTTGGCTGCGGCGTCGCGGACTGCGGCGGTGCTGGCGGCATCGACCGGTGCGACTGGGCCCCAGTCTACGGTCCCGGAACCGCGTGGCACTTTGCTGACCGGTTTCTTCTTCTTTTCGTCCGCCATTAGAAATGTGCATTGCAGAATCAGCACAATGACGAAAACGGATCGAACGATCTTTCGCATGAGGACTCCTGGTGAGCATTCGACTTCTGGCGATTTTTTCCCAACAACGTATTGTCTCGTGCGAGTAGACAACTTGCAACTGCGTTAATAGAAGGGAAACCGCGTGTTGGCCACACAATCTGTCTGGCGACCGTTGCGATGAATTGAAATCGAGTTTGAGGTACCATCCGACTCCACGCGATGGAAACTCGCACTCGCGTCGCTTTCTTTAGAAAACCGTCTTCGGAAAACCCTTCAAATGAACAAAGTGCTGATCGTGGTGGGCGATGCCACGGAAACTCTGGACACCATGTACCCCTACTACCGGTTGATCGAAGCCGGATTCCAGCCGGTGGTGACGGCTCCCGAGAAACGGGTGTATCAAATGGTACTGCATGAAGTGAAGCCGGGCTGGACAATCACAAAAGAATGGGAAGGTTACACCATTCCATGCGACGTGCCGTTTAGTGAAGTGAAAGAAGAGGAATACGCCGGCATCATGTTCAGCGGCGGACGAGCTCCCGAATATATTCGGTATGACGAGGACCTTGTCCGGATCACCAAACACTTCTTCGCCACCAATAAGCCTGTGGCGAGTGTCTGCCATGGTGTGGAAATCCCGGCATACGCAGATTGCGTGCGAGGCCGAAAAATGGCGACGGTCGGCAAGTGCAAATTCGACCTGGAAGTCTGCGGTGGCACGTTCGTCGACGAAGCGTGCGTGATTGACGGCAACCTTGTCAGCGGCCGCACCTTCCACGACAACGGCCACTATGTTGGTCCGTGGATTAAGCTGCTTGAAGAAGCTCGGGATAAGGCGTCGTGATGAAGTGTTTATCGTGCCGATGGTTTGCTGCATTGTTGACGTGCAGCGCGGTTCTCGCCGACTGGGACTCGCATTCGAAGTTGGTTGCGGCAGAAACCACGCCGCCATTCGTCGCAGGATTTGACCGCTTTGGGCGGCATGACGAAATCAGCGACGTTCACGCCGGCAGGTTGCTGCTGACGGAACTTAGCTGTACCGCATGCCACGCGCCATCAGGTGCCGGGCTGACTCCTAAACGTGGACCAAAGCTGGATGCCGTTGGCAGCCGCGCGAATCGAGATTGGGTTCAGCGGTATCTGATGAACCCGCAGTCGGTAAAGCCGGGGACGACGATGCCTGATGCTTTGGCAGGATTGCCGACGAAGAAGCGTCAGGAAGCGGCGCTGGCGTTGGCCGCTTTTCTTTCCGAACAGGTGCAGCCGTTTCCTGAAATTAGAGCCACGGGAGCCAATCCGGTTCCTTTTGAATTTTGGAAGCACGGGAACGCAAAACAGGGGCGAATCCTGTATCACCGCATCGGGTGCGTGGCTTGTCATGCTGCCGACGAGGACTACGAAGTGGCCGAGATGAAGGCGTCGCCCATTGACGCGATGCTGGAACAACTGGATCCTGAAGAAATCAAAGAATTGGGACTCCTGTCGGCTGCAAGACGCGTTGAATCCGTGCCTCACGGTGACCTTGCGGCGAAGTACTCTCACCAATCACTGACGCACTTCCTGCTGAAGCCGGAAGCCGCGCGGCCCGCCGGACGCATGCCCGATTTTGACCTGAAGGCTGTCGATGCTGCGGACATTGCCGCGTGGTTGCTAAGCAAGCAAACTCAGGCGTCCACTTCTGGCGACGGTGATGAACAACTTGTCGCCGCTGGTCGAACACTTTTCACAAGCATCGGTTGCTCGAATTGTCACGACATCAAGGGGCTGCAGTCGCAACATAAAGCGAAGCCTCTGGCAGTTCTTCATGCAAACGCCGCGACTTCCTGCTTCGTCGCCGAGCAGCAAACGTCCGGCCAGCCGTTCTACCCGCTGGATGATGTTCAGAAGCAGACTATCAATGCCGTGCTGGCTTCCGTCAGAGAGAACACCGCATTGGCGGATCACGATTCGGTACAGCTGACACTGCTGCAACTGAATTGTTATGCGTGCCACACGCGAGACAAACTGGGCGGCGTCGGGCGGTTTCGCAAGGCGTACTTCGAAACAGTCGGGCATGTTGATATCGGGGACGAAGGCCGCCTGCCTCCGGCATTGACCGGCGTCGGCGGTAAGTTAACGACGTCGGCTATGAAAAACGTCTTCAGCGGCAAGGGACGCATTCGGCCACATATGTTCGTCCGCATGCCCGGTTTTCCGTCCAGGCTATTGGAACCTCTTCCCACGCTGTTTGCGAAAACCGATCAGATTGCAAATCCGCTGGCGGCGGATGCAGTTTTTAAGGTTCAGAAATCTGACCGGTTGGTTGCCGCCGGGCGAGCCCTTATGGATTCCGGCTGCGTGCAGTGTCATTCGTTTAGCGGCGAGGCGCTACCGGGCACGGTGGGCACTGACCTACGAGGAATGGCTGCTCGAGTGCATCCGCAGTGGTTTCATGACTTCCTGCTAAACCCAGGCAAGTTGAAGGCTCGCACGCGCATGCCGACCTTCTTTCCGAACGGCGAAAGTCAGAACAAGGATATTCTGGAAGGTGACACCGAGCAGCAGATCGCGGCGATGTGGGCGTACCTGTCAGACCTGAATCGCCAACCGCTTCCGGAAAAGATCCTGAAGGCGCGAGCTCAGGACTACGAACTCACACCGACCAAACGTCCCATTGTGCTGCGGACCTTCATGCAGCGCGCGGGGACTCATGCGATTGCTGTCGGCTTTCCGCAGAAAGTGCACTACGCGTTCGATGCGGAGACGCTATCGCTGTCGGAAGCCTGGCGCGGTCGATTTGTGGACGCAGAAGGGACTTGGTTTGTCCGAGCGGCTCCGCCCGCTAAGCCGCTTGGCGAAACCGTGATTCCACTGCCCTCTGGTGTCGTTCTTGCCGCACTGCCGAACAGTGGAGCAGCATGGCCGACAGATGCGGAGGCAGCGAATGCAAAGTTCTCCGGCTATCGATTGGATGCCAGAGGCGTGCCCACAATGCTGTATGAAATCGGCGGAGTCACAGTAGAAGATCGAATCGAACCGCTGGAATTGCAGGGGCTAAAGCGAACGCTGACTTTGGTCCGCCGACAGCCGGATTCGCAATCGTCGACACTCTGGCTGCGACCACTCACGGGCGCGTCGTTGACGAAAGTCGGTGAAGCATCGTACCGCAACGAAACCGGTCTTGCGGTTGAAGTTGCCGTCAATGGAGGCAGTGTGAAAGGTGAGTCTCGCCGCAATGAGGGAGTCAGTGAATGGTTAGTTTCGGTCGATGTTGCAGAACAGTCCGTGATCGAGGTGCGATACTCATGGTAGTTGGAAACTACGTTAGGCTGATTGGCCAACTGTCACTGGTGCTGGCAATGATCTGCAGCACGGCCGTCGCCGACGAGGACGACTTCTACAAGTTGATCTCGGTATCCACGTCACAGGCTCAAACGGATTCACGGTCGGCCAACTGGAAGCCTGCACCCGATGGCCTGGCTTTGGAAATCAGTGGCATGACGGTGCTGGACGACCGCCGAGTCGCGGTCGCGATCCGCAAAGGCGAAATTTGGATTCTGGACGGCGTGTACGATCAGCCTCCGAAAAACGTCACCTATAAAAAGTTCGCAACAGCTCTGCACGAACCGCTTGGCCTGCTGCAGCACAATGACGCTCTGTACACATGCCAGCGTTCAGAACTGACCAGGATTCGCGATACTGATAACGACGGCACCGCCGACGAATATCTGACCGCGGCCAAGGGCTGGGGCGTAACGGGGCACTACCACGAATACGCCTATGGGCCAAAACTCGATGGCGACGGCAACCTGTGGGTCACACTGAACATCGGACTCGGCCTGAAGGGCGATCAGCTAAAGCGAACCGTCCACCAACGTTCGCTGAATCTGCGACAGGGCCGATGGCGCGGCTGGGGCATGAAAATCACTTCGGAAGGAGACATGATTCCCGTTTGCGCAGGTATGCGTAGCCCGAGCGGTCTTGGGGCGAATGCGGCTGGCGACATGTTCTATACGGACCAGCAAGGCAACTGGGTCGCCACCAACACGCTGCACCACATGCGGGAAGGTGCCTTCTTTCATCATGCTGAAGCGCTGGCTTCGATGGATCAGCCGGGCTCACCAATTCACGGCGTCCACAAAATCCCCAATGGCGTTCCGTTTCCACAAGCGCTCACTCAGTTTCCTCAACTGAAACCACCGGCCGTATGGTTCCCGTACAAAAAGATGGGGCAGTCAACGACCGACATCATGTTGGACGACAGTGGCGGAAAGTTTGGCCCGTTTGCCGGCCAGCTGTTCGTCGGCGAATTCACTCAGGCATCCGTCAGCCGCGTGTTTCTGGAGAAAGTGAACGGCGAATATCAGGGAGCCTGCTTTCCATTTCGATCAGGCTTCGCGTCGGCGGTGCTAAGGCTGGCTCAGGGAACGGACGGCAGCATGTTTGCCGGGCTGACAAATCGTGGCTGGAGTAGCCTGGGTACGGCGTCGTACGGTTTGCAGCGTCTGGTGTGGACGGGCCGAATGCCGTTTGAAATCAAAGAAATGAGAGCCCAGCCGGACGGTTTCGAACTGGTGTTTACCAAACCTGTTTCGCGAGAATCCGCCGCGAACCTGAATTCATGGGCCATGAGCAGCCACACGTATCTGTATCATTCCGCCTATGGCAGCGACGAAATTCAGAAGAAGAAGCTGGCCATCAAAGATGCGGTTGTGTCAGACGATGGGCTAAGCGTTCGTCTGACCATCGATGGACTGCGACCGTTGTTTGTGCACGAATTGCACGCGGAAGGACTTCGCAGTCAGGACGACGAACCATTGCTGCATCCCCACGCCTATTACACGTTAAATCAGATACCGCAATAATCATTGATGTTCGGTAACCAAACAATCATCGTCCTCGCAGGCACTTTGCTGCTGGGAGTCGCGGCCGGCATGGTCGGCACCTTCGCCGTGTTGCGCCGTCGAGCACTCATGGGGGACGTGATCGCTCATTCGGCCCTCCCCGGCTTGTGCATCGCATTTCTGGTGTTTCATTCGCGTGCGATTCTTGTGCTGTTGGCCGGCGCGTTGCTAAGCGGACTGCTGGGAGCGTTTGTGGTGTCGTTAATGAAGCGACACACAGCGCTGCGTGAAGATGCCATTCAGGGAATCGTGCTGAGCGTATTTTACGGCGGCGGCATCGCTTTAACTCGATCCATCCAGAATCGCTATCGCAACGAATCCGGTGCCGACCTGGAAGCGTTTATCATCGGCCGAGCAGCCACAATGTTGCGCAGCGATGTCTATCAGATTGCGGCTGTCACCATTGTGACGGCGGTGATCGTGCTGTTGTTGTACAAAGAACTGAAGCTGGTCAGTTTTGACGAACAGTTTTGCCGAGTTCAGGGCTGGTCGGCGGGTGGTCTCGACCTGCTGCTGATGGTCTTAACGGCCGTGACCGTCGTGGTTGGCCTGCCGTCGGTAGGTGTCGTGTTGACGGCCGCTTTGCTGATTATACCTCCAGCCGCAGCGCGGTTCTGGACCGATCGACTGTCCAAAATGATGATGATATCCTGCACGTTCGGCGGATTGTCCGGCGTGACCGGTACGTTGATCAGTGCTCGATTTGACGGTCTGCCGACTGGCCCACTCATCGTGCTGACGTCGACGGCAATCTTCCTGCTGTCATGGCTGCTGGCACCACATCGCGGCGTGCTGTGGAACTCTAACGATGTGCAGGATTTAGTGCTTGATGCCACCATGCCGGACCACGGAGGCAAGTCATGACACTGAACCATTTCGGTGCAGGTTTTACCTCCCTCGCGGCGCGGACTCCGATTCCATTTCAGCAGCAGACAGATGCGGTTGCTCAGTGGATGAATCTTCCCGCATCTGACGTACAGAACGCCTTCTGGACGATCGCGGTGGGTTCGCTGTGTGCCGCGTGCTGTGCATTGGTGGGATGTTTTCTGCTGCTGCGAAGAATGAGTCTCCTTGGCGATGCGTTAAGTCATTCCGTCCTGGCGGGTATCGCCGGTGTGTATCTGGTGACAGGAAATGTCGAACCAGTTCCCATGCTGATCGGCGCGCTAATCGCCGGGATAACGACCGCCGTGTTGACTCAGTTCGTTCACAAGTCGGCCGCCGTACCGGAAGATGCCAGCATTGGAATCGTCTTCACATCGATGTTCGCTTTTGGTGTTGTGGTCGTGTCACAAGCGGAGCACGTCCACCTTGATCTCGACTGCGTCCTGTTCGGCGACCTCGCCTTCGCCGGCGTTGATCTAAGTCCAAACTTTGGCTGGCTGCTTCCGGATTCCTTTCGCAGCCTGATCCCAGCCTTGCTGGTCACGCTCACGTTTTTGGCCGTCTTCTGGAAAGAACTACGACTTACGTCCTTCGACCCAACGCTCGCGGTCACACTCGGCTTCAGCGCGGGCATGATGCATTATCTGCTGACCACGGTCGTAGCTGTGGTGACGGTATCAGCCATGCAGGTTGTCGGCCTGCTGGTGGTGGCGATGCTGATTGTGCCAGCCGCGGTGGCCCGCCTTCTGACAGACCGGTTATCCACGATGTTATGGCTGGCTTGCACAATCGGCGTGGTCTCGACCACGGGCGGTTACCTGCTGGCTGTGCGTTGGGATTCATCAGCGGCCGGGTTGATGGCTGTGGTCGCCGGATTGCTGCTGGTCACCGCGATCATTGTGTCGCCAAAGAATGGCTTACTGGGCCGCGCTTATCGTTCGGCCAAACTGCGAGTTCGTATTTGCGCAGAAGACGTTTTGGCGGGCCTTTTCCGTCGCCAGGAACGCAGCAAGTCGCCAACGGAATTTGCGAACGCCTCATTTGCCGAATGCCACGCGATGGCAGGTAACGGCTTACTGGCCGGTGCCGCCGTCCGCTGGCTGCGTGGTCGGCGCCTGCTTAAACAGGACGGATCGCTGCTTTCGCTAACTGATCGAGGGGCCACGTACGCTCAATCGCTGGTCCGATCGCACCGTCTTTGGGAATCGTACCTTCAGGAAAAGTTTGACCTGCCGGCCGACCATCTTCACGACCCGGCGGAAACGATGGAACACTTTATCGGCCCGGACATGCAGCAAAAAATCACCAAAGAACTGGCCGCTCCCGCCAAAGACCCTCACGGCCGGGCCATCCCCGGTACGCACCGGGAGGCGGATGGCGTGGCTGGCGAGTGAGCGGAACGCGCGCGGAATCGCCGGCGGTGCTCTCGTTGTTCGCTGTAGGTGAGAGCAAGGTGAAAAGTGGTTGCCGGTCATTGGGGTCCGCAGCTGAGGCAGCTTCCGCTTCACCCACGCGGCGACGGATTCAGATTCCGGGATCCGTCTTTTCCAGGTGCGTTTTGATTTCTGAAATCGCCGTAACGGCTACGCTGCGCAGGCGGTCCATTTCGTCGATGGTTGCCACCATTTCTTCAAACTTGGCGGGCGCTTCTCCACGAGCATCTTTTTGAGCCACGGCGAGATCCATGATATGCAGCTGCTGTTGCAATCGCGTACTCGCCAGTTCGACCAGTGGTCGCGTGCTGCGGCGAATCTTCTTGCCCAGGTCCTGCAACGTTTCCCGTTCGTGGATTCGGACGGCAGAACTAAGGCCGCGGCGAGTAGTCCGAATTTGCTTCTTCGCAAGTTCTTCTTCGTTAACCAGTCGCCCCAGGGGCGCGTCGACTCGGCGAGTCCCCGATTTCGCAACGCGCGCTTTTTCCAGCACAGCAGCCACTTTTTTCGATTGCGGGCACTGCTCAACACCCTTTTCCAGCAGCTTGATGGCCTGCGTCAGGTTATTCATTTCAATGTACATGTTGCCGAGATTTGTATAAGCCTCAGCCATTGCCGGATCCAGCTTGATGGCTTCCTTATACGCGGAGACCGCCATCGAATTCATTTTGAGTGCCTTCTGAGCGATCGCCAGGTTGTAGTAGCCTGACGCGGATTTCTTATCGCGGTGGATGGCCTTGCGCAGCGATTTCGTCGCGCCGTGGTGATCGCCTAACGTATTTTGAACCGCGCCTAAATTGGCCCACGCTGTCGCGTTGGTGGGGTCCATGCGAGTCAACTGTTCGAAGGCCGCTTTGGCTTCTTCAAACTTCTTCGACATGAACAGAACCATGCCCAGCAATTCCTGACCTTCGCGATTTTCGACGTTTTGCTCCATGAATGTGTGGAGTAGCTTCGATGCGTCGGCGACTTTGCGTTCTCGCAGAAGTTGGCGAGCGACCTGGAGTGGTTGAGCGGCGGCAGAATCTGAAGTCATCTTCATTCGTCCCGAAGGCGGTTGAAGCGTCCGATCCTGCAGCAAATGTTGCCGATGAGGCGCTGCTGCAGGAGTTTCCTGCGGGCGCAAGGTCAGTTTTCAAGGCCTGGATGTCGCTGGCGACTTGCCCTGATTGTTTCAATTTAGCCATCTGCCAGGACTGCGTCGACCGCAAACAGACAAAGTTAGCCTTACAGGACAAAGCTACCTAAGTTAACGCCATAGCAACATAGTTAAAGTTTGCGTCGCCCTACACCAGTGTTCAAGCGGCATTTTCGTGACTGCCGAAACTTCACCTGTCCATCCGACACAACCGGATGTCATTGCTTCCAGAGACATAGGTGAAGAAGGCGCAGGTTCTGCATGTATCCAAATCGGCAAAGACTTGGCGCATTTCTTCTGATTTGCTTCATCCACTCACTGACCGTCAGCGCGGTCAATGCCTCTGACGACGCGCGCCAAACACCGCTGGTCAAGGCGGTGCAGAAGTGTCAGGAATCCGTGGTGAACATTCACACGGAAAAGAACAGCAAGGAAGACACCGAGTCGCGTTTCTTCACTCCGAAGCCCAGGCGAGTGACCGGAATGGGCACGGGGATCGTCGTCGACGAACGCGGCTACATCGTGACAAACTATCACGTGATTCACGACGTGGATCAAATCACCGTCACGCTTCGAAATGGCGACCTGCTGGATGCCAGCCCGGTGTCCTTCGACCGCAAACAGGATCTGGCAATCATTCGCGTCAAGTCGCCAAAGCCACTTCCCGTGATGGACATGGGAGTGTCCTCGGACGTCATGCTGGCCGAACAAGTCTTTGCGATTGGCAACGCTTTCGGATACGAACACACGGTCACTGACGGCATCGTGAGTGCCATTGGTCGCGATGTGGAAGTGGACGAAACTCAGTCTTACGAAAATCTGCTTCAAACCAGTGCGGCAATCAACCCCGGTAACAGCGGTGGCCCACTGCTGAACTTGAACGGCGAAGTCATCGGCATCAACGTGGCCATTCGCGCCGGAGCTCAACGAATCGGGTTTGCCATTCCCATCGACGACGCTCGACGCACGGTCGCCCGCCTGCTTAGCACCGAACGTCTGAATGGTCTTTCGCACGGCGTGTTCGCCACCGATGTTCAGGTGAACAACGAAAAGCGTCTGGTGATCGATACCGTCACACCAGGCAGTGCGGCGGCAATCTGCGGTCTGCAAAAGGGCGATACCGTGACGACTGTGCGAGGTATCAACATTGCCGATAACGCAGACTGGGAACGCAGCCTGCTGGACATACCTGTCGGACGAAAGCTGGATGTCGAACTGCTTCGCGACGGACAACCCGTGTCGCTGACGTTTACCGTTGGCGGCGGTACGAATTCTCGCAATGTCGCGAGTAATTCAAATTCATCGACCGCCGTGAAGACGGTCTCAACCGCCCGGCCCGCAAACACTTCGACCGCACGGACCACGTCCGCTCGTCAGAAAACACGACAACTGCTGGGTCTTCAACTGGCACTGCTGACACCAAACGAAACAGCCGCTCTGGTTTCGACCTACATCGGCGGAGTGAAATACAGCGGCGGGATGAAGATCGTGGGCGTCGATCGAGGCAGCAAAGCCGAACGACATGGCATTCGCAAAGGCGATCTGCTGCTGGGTCTGGATCGATTCGAAACACTGAACGATCGCAACCTGACATACATTCTGCAGGACAGCCGCCTGGCGAAGATGAAGACTCTGGAATTTCAGATCTTCCGAGACGGCAAGGCACTGGAAGGTCAAATCGACCTGTAAGCCGCACGGCAGCACTTAGTTGCGATCCCGCGACGAGGACTCACTGCTTTCTGCAACCTTCTGAATGTGCTGCAACACCCGCAGGTGGATCCGGTGAACCAGTTCATCGGACCACAACGTCCAATAAGCCTGCGGATGCATTTCCAGCACGTACCATGTGGTGCCGGTTAGCCGAGTGCCGCCATTCGGCAGCGGCTCCAGGAGGAACCCACCGCGAGTCGACCGGAACGATGTGTCCAGGTGCGGCGGATGGATGTGGCGGTACGGCGTCAATTCGAACATCGGATGCGGCTGCTCGGTCACGTCGAAGGCCAGACGATGGTTCTCGTCCCACACCGTGATCGGTTCCACAAACGTGCCGGTGGTGAATTCACAATAACGAATCGCGCCAACTCCGCTGCCGTCAATGTGAGCTCTCAATGGCGACGCGATGCCCATCTGGAAAAACCAGGCGGGCTTGTCGGTGATGTCCGGGAATGCGATCACCTGTTTCCAGACCTCCGCCGGACGTGCCTGAATATCGATGCTGGTTTTCACGGCGTAGGTTGGTTCTGGTGTCACGGTGCCTTCGATTGCCGCCAACAGCGGAAGCCCGGCCAGACACCACAGCATGCGGTTGGCTTCCTTTTTCGGCCGCGTTGTTCCGACAGCAATCGATTGCCCGACGACAGCTCCCATCATCGCCAGCGGCAGCATGATCGGCAGCGCCATAAGTATGCAGATCGCACCTTCAAGGCCAACCAGCAGAAAGCCGAAGCAGCATGCGAAAATCATTGCCGCTGAATGCATCAAGGTCAGCAGTAGCGACCGACGTACAGGGTTGTTATACATGAAACCACTCACAGCACCGGCGACGATTGGCGTCCCGAAAAACAGGGCCGATCCGTAGCTTTGCAATGCGTAAATGGTCAGAAACGTCGTCGCCATCGCATAAGCCGCGCCAGCCGCGCCGCCTGCGATCGCGGCCATCACGCCGGAAGATTCTCGCTGGTCAAAAACCGGATCGGGAACGCTGTGGACGCCCGACGGTTGAAAGATTTCGGCCAGTTCGACTTCCTGCTGGTCGGATTCGGCCGCTGGTTCGTGCGTCGAGCGGAGCCCCGCCAGCACGATCATCGTCAGATAGTTGACGGCAGGAACCAGAATCAGCAATGCCAGCCACGGTGTACAGCCCGCATCGCGGCAGCGGCGAACGCTCATCGCGACCGCCACCCACACAAATGGCATGGTCCACAACACCAGGCCAAGCCCCAGCCACTGCGGCGCGCCTTCGGTAAAGGTCGCTCGAGTACTCAGCAGCGGACTCAGGAAGTCCAGCGGCGAATAAAACTTCCCCGTGTAGGCTCCGATCACCGCTGCTTCGGCAACGTACTTAAGAACTGCAAGGCCAAAACCCACCACGGAATACCAATACCGTCCGACGCTGCCTTCCAATCGAAAGCACCAGGCAAAATCGAACTGTGTCGTGGTGTTCATGGAGTTGCCTTCTGTAGCATTCCGGCAAACGCGAGTCCCGCCGAGGCAGCTGCGGCGGAACTGAATTTGTAGCACACCGGCCGAATATCTGGCGGCTGGCGAGGATATCGTCGCACATAAGCCGTGCAGCTCACAAGTCAAACGCGAGTGACCTGTCGCGCGGTGACGCCGAAAAACACGGACACCCGATTGGCCGCCGATGCAGATCGCAGGTAGTGTCTCGTGATTGCAGATTGGAACCGTCCGGCGACAGAAGCCGCACATGGGGCTCGATTAGCGCGATGGGGGGAGCCTCAGACCTGCAGCGTGCCGCGAGCGAGAAATCTCGTCCCGTGCTTCGGGGTTTGTCAACTGAAAGTGCGAAAGTCGTTGCGTCCGTGTCGGTCGCCCGCTAAACACCAGTCCGCTCTGCATCCCAACTGCTGACTGGAGTCCCTTGTGGCCCGCTTAAACAATAATCGAAAATCTCAACGTCGAACGATCTCATGGAAGGCCGTTTTCGTCGTTTTCATGATGACACTTTTCGCATGGGGACAGCAATTTGTCGCTCTTCCCAGCGGCGCTTCCCAGGTGGTTGCTGACGAAATCAGCGAACCCAGTGAGTCGCAAGCGACGACGGAGCCTGCTGATTCTGGTGCCCCGGCAGCAAGTCACGACGCCGAAACGTCAACAGATGCCGGACATCACAACGGGGGGAGTCACGGAGATTCTGAGCACTCCGGTGGGCACACGGACCCTGTCGCTGAGGTTCTGCTGGCGATTTTGATCATCCTTTTTCTGGCCAAAATATCGGGAGACCTGTTCGAACGAGCGGGAATGCCAGCCGTGTTGGGGGAACTGACGGTCGGCATCGTTCTTGGCAACTGGGCGCTGTTCACGGGCTCTCACGCCCTGGACTTTTTCAAACCGGTCCCAACGCCGTACGTGATTAGCGGCGAAGTGATCGACACATGGAAAAACCCGCAACATCCAACTCAGGACGAACTATGGTCAGCCTTCGAAACGGTCACTGAGGAATCCGAACGCAAAGTTGGCGAACGAATTGAAGTGCAGGCGAGCGACGTTGCTGGTCCCGTCGGCATGGTGTGGCAGTGGTATCGCGAACAGGATGGAACTGATGTCTGGCATCTCCAAAACCCTCACGCCACGCCCGAACATTTAAATCTAACAGGCACCATGCTCGACATGCTGGCACGCATTGGCGTGGTGCTGCTGCTGTTTGAAGTCGGTCTGGAATCACGCGTCAAAGAAATGGTGCGCGTCGGAGTATCGTCGCTGCTGGTGGCGCTGCTGGGAGTGCTCGCTCCGATGCTGTTGGGCTTTGGTGTCGGCTATCTGTTGGTCAGCGAAACCAGTGCCGATTGGCAGGTCCCCGCATTCCTGGGCGCCACATTGTGCGCGACCAGCGTGGGAATCACGGCTCGAGTATTGAAAGACCTTGGCTGCAGTCAGGACAAAGAATCCAAGATCATTCTGGGCGCTGCAGTGATCGACGATGTGCTGGGCCTGGTCGTGCTGGCGGTGGTTTCCGGCGTGATCATGGAAGGTGCCAACTTCCACGTGATGGCATTGGTCAAGATTGTGGGCCTGTCCGTGGCATTTCTGGCTGGAGCGTTGATTCTGGGAGCCCTGCAGTTTCCTCGTATGCTGTTCCGAGCCGCCAGCTTTCTGCGTGGACACGGATTATTGGTAACGACGGCACTGACGATCTGCTTTCTGTTTTCCTGGGGAGCCAACAAGGCCGGGCTGGCCACCATCATCGGTGCGTTTGCGGCCGGACTGATTCTGGAAGGAGCTCACTACCAGGAAGCCGGTGAGAAGTGGAAGAACCGGCGCCTTGAAGATGCGCTGGCCCCGTTGTCTGCTCTGTTGGTACCGATCTTCTTCGTAGCCACCGGTATCGCCGTGGACCTGTCTCAATTCAGTGGCGGAGCCGTTTGGGTCTTAGCGATCGCCTTGACCATTGTGGCGATCATTGGAAAACTAGTGTGTGCGTTTGGCGTACGCGAAGCCGGGCTGAATCGCCTGGCGGTCGGGTTTGGTATGATTCCGCGGGGCGAAGTCGGACTGATCTTCGCTCAGGTGGGACAGGGCCTGCAGACGCCGGACGGCAAAAGCGTTGTCGACAACGGGACGTATTCGGCAATCGTGGTGATGGTGATGGTCACCACGATGATCACTCCGCCGCTGTTGAAGTGGGCGATGTCGAAGAACGGCAAATCTACAGAATCGGTAGCGAAAGCCTGATCCAGCTTTGGCGGGCCGTCGTTTGAAGCAACACGATGACCTCCAACCCTTACGCACCGCCAGAATCGAATTCTCAGTTTGCAGGACTGCCGTCGGATACGGAATTCCTGATTTCCGACACATGCATTCTGTGCGCCGATGAAGTGGCGTTGCCGAAGGTCTGCATCTACACCGGTAAGTCTGAGGACGTGATTCCTCAGCAGTCAACGTTGAAGTGGACGCCCCGGTGGCTGCACAACATCCAGGTGATCCTGGTCTTTCTGATGTTTCCTGCGATGTCCATTCTGCAGTCTGGAATGTTGCGGAGCCTCGTACCTACCCAGCTTAAAATTCCCTTTCTGGATGCCACTTCTGCATTCTTCATTGGGATCATAGCCCTGTCGTATCTTGCGATTCGTTTGAAGCGCAATGTGATGGTGACGTGGTACGTTAGCCGGCAGCACGATGTTGAGCAGCAGCGGCGCAGGCGTTTTTGGCAGCGTGTCAGGTTAGTGGGACTCGGTGCTCTTTGCCTCGTTTTATTGGCCAGCTCCGTTTTGGTCGGTCGGCGGCTGGGATTCGCTTTTCCAGTCTTAGTCCTGACGTTTCTTGCGGTTGGCATCTTCAAAAGAAAAGGCCAGCTGACAGTTGCAAAACCAAACCTGACCATCGCGGGACAACACGAAGGATTGAATATCCTGACCGGTTTTTCACCTGCGTTTCTTCTGGCTGTGAATGCGATGATCGAAGAGCAGCGGTAGAGAGCGGTATCTCACGCATGACGTCGACAAACGAAGAGTACAACCCGTTCGAGGCCCCCAAGTCGACCGAACTCACCGAACTGCGATTGCACGACGGTCAGGATTTGTTGGTGACGAAGCGGTATATCGTGTGCCGTGAAAAGGTTGAGCTGCCGAAGATCTGCATCAAGTACGGCGAAACCGACGACATGGCACCGCGTCGCAAAGTGTTGCGAACACTGTCGTTTTCCGCCGTGCTGAAAATCGCTGTGACAGCAACATTGGGCGTGATGGGGCTGGTTGGGTTGTCGAACTCATCAAGTCCCGCTGTCGCCTCCGGCGTGGGCCTCTACCTGGTGATGTTCCTGTTAGCGATGGGCATCCTGATCTGGAAGGTGGCGCCGAACGGCTACATGGCGGTCGATACCACGTGGTATATTTGCGGTCGTTATAAACGGCAAATCCGTCGGTCCCGGATGATCGTTGGAAGCGTGGTCTTTGTCGGATTCACGGGGTTGGGGGTTTGGTTGTCGTGGGAAACAAATTCACTTTGGCCACTGAGTTTGCTCGTATGCGCAGCTGGCGCCAGTGCCGGTTACGAGCCCGAAGTACCTCTGCGGCTAAAACGCCAGCACAATGATGTATTCCTGTTGCAGGGCCATTCGAAAAAATTTCATCAGGCCTGGCTGCGGCACGTGTCCGATGCTGAGTAATGCATGCCCGCACGCCAGTCTGAATTCAGCCATCACTTCGTCTGAAACACGAACCCGTCGGTCGCTGCGTCGATCATGATGGTCGAACCTTCCGGGAAATTGCCCGCCAGCATTTCGTTGGCCAACGCATTCTGCAGACGCTGCTGGATCACTCGCTTTAACGGTCGAGCTCCATATTTCGGGTCGTAGCCTTCATTAGCCAGCAACTGTTTGGCATTGTCGCTGATTTCCAGCTTGAAGCCGTTGCTCTCCAACTGACGATTCAGATGCTGCACCTGCAAGTCGACGATCTCACGAATTTCTTCGCGACCCAGAGGGTGGAACACGATGACTTCATCAATGCGATTCAGGAATTCGGGCAGGAAGTGCTGCTGCAGTGCATCCATCGCTCGGTTGTGAATTTCGTTGCTGTCGGCTTTCTCCGTGCTGAGTTCCATGATTGCCTGGCTGCCGATGTTGGACGTCATCACGATGATGCAGTTGCTGAAGTCGACCGTTCGGCCCTGACTATCGGTCAGGCGCCCGTCGTCCAGAAGCTGCAGCAGAATGTTAAAGACGTCGCGATGAGCTTTCTCAACTTCATCAAGCAGGATCACACAGTAAGGATTGCGTCGTACGGCTTCGGTTAGGCGACCGCCTTCTTCGTAGCCAACATAGCCGGGAGGAGCACCAATCAGTCGGGCGACCGAATGGCGTTCCATGAATTCGCTCATGTCGATGCGGACCATGCTGCGTTCGTCGTCGAACAAGAATTCAGCCAGCGCTTTACACAGTTCCGTCTTCCCAACGCCGGTCGGGCCGAGAAACATGAAACTGCCGATGGGCCGGTGAGCGTCCTGCATGCCGGATCGAGCTCGACGCACAGCGTTGGAAACAGCTCCGACCGCTTCGTGCTGATCGATCATGCGTTTGTGGATTTCGGTTTCCATCCGCAAAAGCTTTTCGCGTTCGCCCTGCATCATGCGAGACACGGGCACGCCCGTCCACAGACTGACCACTCGAGCGATGTCTTCTTCGGTCACTTCTTCACGCAGCAGACGGCTTTCCGGATCATCGTTCAGTTCCGCCGACTTCTGCTCCATGGTGGCAAGTTGAGCTTCTGCGGTTTTCAATTGCTGTTCGGCTTCGTACGCTCGCTGGTATTCTTCGTTGCTGTTGGTTTTTTGAGCGTTCGAGAACGCCTGCGTATACGCCGTCCGCAGCTTTTCGATTTCTTCTTTCAGTGGCTTCAACCCGGAAATTGCCGACTTTTCGGCTTCCCATTTGGCTTTTAACTGGTTGGTCGTTTCCTCGTTTTCCGCGATCTGACGACGCAGGTCCTCCAGGCGTTCTTTACTGTCGGCGCTGCTTTCTTTTTCCAACGCTGCCGCCTCGATCTGCATGCGAGTCAGCGTGCGAGTCGCTTCGTCGATTTCGGCCGGCATGCTGTCGATTTCCATGCGCAGCCGACTGCCCGCTTCATCAACGAGGTCGATGGCTTTGTCGGGCAGAAAGCGATCGCTGATGTAACGATCTGACAGAGTCGCTGCGGCAATCAGCGAATCGTCGGTGATACGGATGCCGTGGTGACTTTCGTAACGATCTTTCAATCCGCGTAGAATGCTGATTGTGTCTTCGACGTTGGGTTCCTGCACAATGACCGGCTGGAAACGGCGTTCAAGAGCCGGGTCTTTTTCGATGTGTTTGCGGTATTCGTCCAGAGTCGTGGCGCCCACGCAATGCAGTTCGCCTCTAGCGAGTGCAGGCTTCAGCAGGTTCGACGCGTCCATCGATCCTTCGCTTGCTCCGGCTCCCACGACCGTGTGCAATTCGTCGATAAACATGATGATCTGACCATTGGCCCCCTGCACTTCTTTTAGCACGGCCTTCAGACGATCTTCGAATTCGCCTCGGTATTTGGCACCGGCCACGAGGGCTCCCAGGTCGAGTGCGAAGACGCTTTTGTCTTTCAGGTTTTGAGGCACGTCGCCCAACACGATACGTTGAGCCAGTCCTTCGACGATTGCTGTTTTGCCGACGCCAGGCTCGCCGATAAGAACGGGGTTGTTCTTGCGACGGCGAGACAGCACTTGAATGACTCGGCGGATTTCCGTGTCGCGTCCGATCACCGGATCGATTTTGCCATCGCGCGCGGCCTGGACCAGGTCGATGCCGTATTTTTCAAGAGCCTGGTATTTTTCTTCGGGGTTTTGATCGGTCACGCTTTGTCCTCCTCGTACTTGTTTGAGTGCTTCCAGAATGTCCTGCTCACGGATCGCGTTCAGTTCCAGCAGACGCTTGGCCTGGTCGTCGATCTGAGTCAGTGCCAGAAGCAGATGCTCGGTGGACATGTACTCGTCGCCCATGTCGCGAGACTGTTTCTCGGCGGCGTTCAGCACTTTGACCGTTTCCGGACCGGCTCCCACCTGCTCGTCTCCACCGGACGATTGCGGCAGCCGCTGCAGTTCGCTGTCGACCATGTTGTTCAGCTGGCCGATGTTGGCTCCCATGCGCTGAAGCACGGGCTTCATAATCCCCTGATCTTCTTCCAACAATGCCTTCAACAAATGCAGTGGGCGAATAAAGCGGTGGCTGCTGTTCTCGGCCAATTCCTGAGCGTTACGAATCGCCTGGCTGGCTTTGACGGTTAGTTTTTCTGGATTGAAGGCCATGTGGAATTCTCCTTTCCCGAGGTGAAAGCGCAGCAGCGAACACAGAGGTAACTGTTAACGTTGAAGAAAGCAGAAACGCGTTGATGTATAGCCACTGGCACCAGGTCCCCTGCTGAGCGAACTCAGCAGGAAGCCTGATTATCCAATGTGTCTCAACGCGGCCAGCACGCGCGGTTAGGCGCGTTGCCGCTACTCTTTCTTCTCAAAGTCCGCATCAATGATGTCGTCATCGCCGCCGCCTGCAGTCGCTCCGGCGGTTTCCGGCTCACCATCACCACCGGCTTCTGCGGCCGCCTGCATGTGCTGGAACAATGCCTGACTAGCCTGCGCCAATTCTTCTAATGCTGTGCGAATCGTAGCTGGATCGTCGCCTTCTGCGGCCTTCTTGACTTTGTCGCAGGAAGCCGTGATAGCATCCTTGGAAGAATCGTCAAGCTTGTCTTCGTGTTCCTTCAGCGTCTTTTCTGTCTGGTGCACAAGAGTCGACGCTTCGTTGCGTGCCTTGGCCAGTTCTTCCTTCTGCTTATCTTCTTCGGCGTGAGCTTCACCGTCTTTTCGCATACGTTCGATCTCTTCGTCCGACAATCCACTGGACTGCTTGATCTGCACGCTATGCTCTTTGCCCGTCGCTTTGTCCTTGGCAGAGACACTCAGAATGCCGTTCACGTCGATGTCAAACTTCACCTCAATCTGAGGCACGCCGCGTGGAGCGGGCGGAAGATCGGTCAGATCGAACTGGTCCAGCAGTCGGTTGTCTGCCGCCATACGACGTTCGCCCTGGAAGACGCGAACGGTTACCGCTGGCTGATTGTCGGCTGCGGTTGAGAACGTTTCGGACTTCGTGGTTGGAATCGTTGTATTGCGTTCAACCAAAGTCGTCATGATGCCGCCTTCGGTTTCGATACCCAGCGACAGCGGAGTCACGTCGAGCAGGACGACGTCTTTGACATCACCGGAAATAATTCCACCCTGGATCGCCGCTCCCAGAGAAACCACTTCGTCTGGGTTCACACCCTTGTGTGGTTCCTTGCCGAACATTTCTTTGACGAAGGCCACAACCTTTGGCACTCGAGTCGAACCACCGACCAAAACGACTTCCGCGATGTCGCCAGACTTCAGCTTGGCGTCCTTCAGTGCGTTTTCGACCGGGCCGCGACAGCGTTCGACCAACGGGTCGATCAGCTTTTCGAATTCAGCTCGACCAATCGACATCTGCAAGTGCTTCGCGCCGCTGGCATCGGCGGTGATAAACGGCAGGTTGATGTCAGATGTTTGAGCGGTCGACAGTTCCTTCTTCGCTTTCTCAGCGGCTTCACGTAGTCGCTGCAAAGCCATGGCGTCGCCACGAAGGTCGATACCGTCGGTCTTCTTGAATTCTTCCGCGATGTGGTTGATCAACACTTCGTCGAAGTCGTCGCCACCCAGATGCGTGTCGCCGTTGGTGCTGAGCACTTCGACCAGTTCGTCGCCGACTTCCAGGATAGAAACGTCAAATGTACCGCCGCCGAGGTCGAAGACGACAATTTTTTCTTCCTGCTTTTTGTCCAGACCATAAGCCAATGCGGCTGCTGTCGGTTCGTTGATGATACGCGACACTTCGAGTCCCGCGATCTGGCCCGCGTCTTTTGTGGCCTGTCGTTGAGCGTCGTTGAAGTAAGCCGGGACCGTGATGACTGCTTTGTTAACCTTGTGACCGAGGTAGCTTTCTGATGCTTCCTTCAGCTTTCGCAGCACGAGTGCAGAGATCTCAGGCGGCGTGTGCTCTTTGCCGTTGACGTTTACTTTGACGTAGTCGGCTTCGGCACCGATGACTTCGTAAGGGACGATCTTTTCTTCCGACTTCACTTCGCTATGGCGTCGGCCCATGAATCGCTTGATCGAATAGATCGTGTTTTTCGGGTTGGTGACCGCCTGCCGTTTGGCCGGGTCGCCGACCAGAGTTTCGCCCTTGTCTGTGAAGGCAATGACGCTGGGAGTTGTGCGGCTACCTTCCTGATTGGCGATTACTTTGGGCTCGCCGCCCTCCATCACTGAGACAACGGAGTTGGTTGTGCCGAGGTCGATGCCAATAATTTTTTCGCCGGAAACTGCCATGAGGGAACTCCTGAATGATTTTCGCTAATTGTTCTACTTAGTGCTTCCGGTGAATCTACCGGCTTGAAGTTTTTCCTTGATCGGAAATGGCATACGACTGCCGCTGCCACACTCTTTGCATATCGCGCGCCAAAACTCCGGAATCCGCCATAGGTAGTGGTTTTGCAACACTTTACGACCGACCAGTTCGCTCAACGTGGCTTAGCGCGAGTCAAACTGGCAGACGCCACTACCACATTCCAGTGAAATGTGCCGCCACTTTGGCAATTCTGACGCGGTGCCAAATTGGCACCCTTCGGGGCTGGGTTTGAACACATGAGGCGACTAGGGAGTGGGTTTATGTGAACCTTTCAGAACGGAAGAATGGCCTGCTTGAATTCGGAAAACAGCCCATGTACAAGGTCGCCTCGGGCCTGACGTTATTCTTGATAGCAAATTCGCGTCCGAATCCCACCGGTAGTTTTACCCTCCCTCCCTTTCATTCTCCACTGGCCGACGAGGTCCATGATGGCAAAAAAGAAGGCCACCCGGCCCGTCAAGAAAAAGGTCGCTAAGAAGGCGTCGTCGAAAAAAACGGCTGCAGCCAAGAAATCGCCTGTCGCCAAGCAGGCGTCAGCGAAGAAAACGACCCCGGATCAGCGACTCACTGCGATCGACAAAGAACTTGTGGATCTGCTGAATCGTCGAGTCGAAGTGTTTCTGGAAAAAGTCGCTCAGGCCGAATCGCCGCGCAAGGCGGTTTTCGACGTGCAGGACGACATTAAGCTGTGGTCGCTGCTGGAATCGTCCAGCAAAGGACCAATGGATGCTGAGGAGCTGAAGGCCATTTTTCGGCCGCTGCTAAACGCAGGTCGTCAGCGAGTCCGCAATGACCGAGTGGCCTATTTGGGACCGGCTTACAGTTTCACTCACCTTGCCGCCATCAATCGGTTTGGCGAGTCGGCCGATTTGGTTCCTGTCAGCACCATCGCGACCGTGTTTGAAGAAGTGAACCGTGGGCACGTCGATTTCGGTCTGGTGCCGATTGAAAACAGCACCGACGGCCGCATTGTGGACACGCTGGACATGTTCACGCGGTTGCCACTACGCATCTGCGGCGAAGTGCAGTTGCACGTGCACCACAATCTGTTGGCTCGATGCGATCGTAGCGAGATCACAGAAATCTACAGTAAGCCTCAGGCGCTGTCACAGTGTCGAGACTGGCTGGCCAAGAATCTGTCGCACGCTCGGCTGATCGAAGTTACCAGTACCTCAACGGCCGCTCAGCTTGCTCGCGATAAGCCGGGAGCCGCAGCGGTTGCCAGTCAGCAGGCCGCCAGTCAGTACGGCATTCAGATTGTTGCCGATTGCATCGAAGACAACCGCAACAATATCACGCGGTTCGCCATCATTGGCGATGCGATTGCCGACGCGACGGGTCACGACCGCACGGCCATTTTGCTGCAGATTCCGCACCAGCCTGGTTCACTGTCGGACGCTTTGCAGATCTTCAAACGCTGTAAAGTGAACCTGACGTGGATTGAATCCTTCCCACTGCGATCGCCGGAAGTCGGCTACCTCTTCTTCCTTGACTTTGAAGGCCACGTGTCTGACGCGAAGATCAAGAAGACGCTGAAGGAGCTGGAGAAAATGGCGGATCGGCTGGAAATTCTGGGCTCTTACCCACGCAGCGAACCACTGAACTAAGCTGCCTCGATGGGCCCAACGTCGAACGCTTCAGTCAGCACGGACGAAAGCGTTCATCACCACATTTTCTCTTCTCAACGATCAGGTGGCCCCGCGTGAAAGCTCTCCTTCTTTCGGAATACAAGAAACTCGAACTGACCGACATTCCGAAACCGGAAATTGCGGCGGACGAAGTGCTGGTACAGATCCAGGCCTGTGGCATCTGCGGCAGCGATATCCACGGCTGGGACGGCAGCAGCGGTCGACGAGTTCCTCCGTTGGTGATGGGGCATGAGGCGGCTGGCATCGTGGCGGCCGTCGGCAAGAACGTGCAGGGTTACACCGAAGGCGATCGCATCACCTTCGATTCCATGGTGTGGTGTGGCGACTGTCACTTTTGTCGCGCTGGCCGCACAAACCTGTGCGACAACCGCACGGTGCTGGGTGTCAGTTGCGGCGACTACCGACGCTATGGCTGCTTCGCCGAGTACGTCAACGTACCAGCCCGCATCTGCTGCCACCTTCCGGAATCACTTTCCTTCGAGCACGCGGCATTGATTGAAGCGGTTTCTGTGGCCGTGCATGCGGCCAACCGAACTCCGGTTTCGCTGGGTGACACAGCCGTCGTGGTCGGCAGCGGGATGATCGGCCTGCTGGTCATTCAGGCGATCAAGCAAAAAGGGTGCAGTCGAGTCATCGCGACGGATTTGAATTCCAGCCGTCTGGAAGTAGCGAAGAAGCTGGGAGCCGACGTGACGATCAACGTGGGCGAAGAAGACGCAGCGGCTCGCGTAAAGGAACTTACCAATGGTCGGGGTGCAGACGTGGCGTTGGAAGTCGTCGGCGCGACGGCGACGATTCAATCTGCCATCGATTGCACTCGCAAAGGCGGCAGCGTCACAATCGTCGGCAACCTTGCTCCGACTATCGAATTGCCACTGCAGTCCGTTGTGACTCGCGAACTGAACGTTTTCGGCAGCTGTGCCTCCAGTGGCGAGTACCCCGCGTGCGTGGACCTTCTGGCGTCGGGGCAAATCAGGGTCGAAGACATGATCACCGCGCGAGCTCCACTGGAACAGGGGCATGACTGGTTCAACCGGCTGTACGAAGGCGAAGCGAACGCCATGAAGGTCCTGCTTTGCCCGACGATGACTTAGTGTTTTTGTTGCTCGCCCCTCTGAGTTGAGCACCGTCCGCTCCGCACACCGCAAACCCCACAACTGATCTACAAATGGTGACAAAGCTGTGCCAGCATGCCGTGTCGAATCTTCTCGACTCGAAGGGCCGAGCCACGATCGCAGGCCAGATAATCATAGAAAGTGGTAAGTATGAACGGCGAAGACGTTGCGGAGTTCGAAGCGGCCTGTGAGCGAGCGTTGCGGCCCTTCATCGAAGAGCATATCGATGACCTGCCGGAACATGTTGTTCACCTGATGGCCAAAGCTGCCGTTGCCGTATTGGAAGCGGCTCTGGCTGAAGACGAAGAACAGGAATAATGACACATGGCTGTCACACGGAGGTTTCTGGATTGGCGTCAGCCCGCGTTGCCAGCAGCAGCTGAGTACCTGATTTCAACGTATGCGATGCTCGAAACCGTCGACCTGTCCGGCGTGGTTGTCGTTGTGCCGGGGCGTCGCGCGGGAAGGCGTTTGCTGGAACTGTTGGTCGAATCGGCCGATCGAAAAATGCTAAGGCTGACTCCGCCCACCATCGAAACGGCCGGATGTCTGCCTGAGTTGCTGTACGAACCGAAGCTAAAATTCGCCAGCGACCTGATCAACAAGTTCGCGTGGACCGCTGCGTTAAGAGAACTAAACGACGCATCGATCCGCAGCATTATTCCGGATCCGCCGAAAAGCCACGACATCAGCCGCTGGCTTTCGTTTGGCGAATTGCTGTGGAAGCAACATCGCGAACTGGCGGCTGAGGGATTCGACTTCCAGGACGTGGCAACGCGAGGCCCCGAAGTCGACGCTTTTGATGAAGCCGAACGCTGGGAGGTTCTGCGAACTGTTCAGGAAGCCTGTCTGCAGAAACTGGACGCCGTGGAATTGTGGGATCTGCAGTCGGCGCGGCTGTTTGCCATCAAGCATCAGGAATGTCGCACCGACAAGGACATCGTGCTGGTCGGCACATCCGATCTGAACACGGCGACGTGCGAAATGCTGGAACAGGTTTCCGATCGCGTCACGGCGCTCGTTCACGCTCCACCGAAGCTGGCGAAGCGATTTGATGACTATGGCTGCATCGTCCCGGATGCGTGGAGCAACGTGACGATCGATCTGGACTCCGAAAAGATCGCCGTTGCGGAAGGTCCGGTGGACCAGGCGGAAGCCGTCGTGGCGACGCTGGCTGGTTACCAGGGCCGATACCGCATGGACGAAGTTACCATCGGGATGACCGATGAGCGGCTCGTTCCCGAAATCAATCGGCACCTTGCAGCCGAAGGCGTTGCGTCACGGTGGGTGGTCGGGCAACAGCTAAACGAATCGCGTCCGTATCGCCTATTGGCGGCCGTCGCTGAGTTCCTCGAAACAAAAAGCTTCGATTCCTTCGCGTCACTAATCCGTCACTCCGACCTCGACGCGTGGCTGTTTCGTCAGCCGGTGGAAGTTGTTGAAGATGAAATTCCAGCCGACGCATTCGAGCCTGACAGCGACATCGCGATGCCGGCAACCGTTCACCAATCGACGGAATGGCTAAGGCAGCTGGACGACTACTTCAACCGGCATCTGCCTTCTGTACCTGGCGACTGGATTTTCACAGAAGCAAAGCGGGCCGAGGTCAACCGCATTCAGCACGTCCATCAATGTATCAGTTCGCTGTTGGAAACGTTGTCAGAAAAGAAACGACCGTTAAGCGAATGGGTGCAGCCTTTGAACAGCTTGTTATTGACGGTTTACGGCGACGTCGAATTCGATCTCGAAGCAACTGACGATTCGTGCACACTGGCGGCGTGCACAAAAATTCATGATCTGCTGCTGACTCATTCCGACATACCGCCCAGTCTGATTCCGACGGTGGAGTCCGCTCAGGCCATTCGGCTGCTGTTAAAAGAACTCACCAACGAATCCGTGCCGCCGCCGCCCAACGATGAGGCCGTGGAACTGCTGGGCTGGCTGGAATTGCCGCTCGATGATTCGCCCGCGTTGGTCGTCACGATGTTTAACGAAGGCTACGTACCCAGTTCGCTGAACTCCGATGCCTTTTTGCCCAACGAACTGCGTCGGCACCTGGGACTGCTCGACAACCGCCGCCGATACGCTCGCGATGCGTATGCGATGAGCGTCCTGGCCGCATCGAGATCGGACCTGCAGCTGATCGTCGGTCGGCGGGATATGCGAGGTGACCCACTGCGACCGAGCCGTCTGCTGTTTGCCGCACAACCAACGGAGATCGCTCAGCGGATTCTGACGTGCTTCGGAGACGTCGATGCGGCGGAGGCTATGCAACCAACCAGTTCGGCGGAGAGCAACGATGGGAATGGCTTCACTGTTCCGCGTCCGGTTCCGCTGCAAAGCCCGATCGAACGGATCGGCGTGACATCGTTTCGGACCTACCTTGCCTGCCCGTATCGCTTCTACCTGCGGCACGCTTTGTACCTGAAAGACGTCGACGATTCAGCCAGCGAACTCGACGCACTGATGTTTGGCAACCTGATGCACGAAGTGTTAAATCGCTTTGGGCATAGCCGCGCGGCCGCGTCGCTGGACGTCAACGATATTCGCAGTGAATTGAACGCCCAACTGTTGGCCACCGTGAACGACATGTTCGGCAAAGAACGTGTGGCCGCCGTCGACGTGCAGGTCATGCAGATTCAGGCGAGGCTGTCTGCATTTGCCGAATGGCAGGCCAACTGGGCGGCGGAAGGTTGGCGAATTCAGTACAGCGAAGCGTCGTTTCGAGACAAAGGTGTGAAGCTGGAACTCGACGATGGCCGGACCGTGGAACTCGATGGCCGCATTGACCGTATCGACCGACTTGGCAGTTCCAATCAGTACGTGATCTTCGATTATAAAAGCAGCGAGAACGTACGGCCGCCGCGAGCCGCTCATCAAAAGAAGGATGAATGGGTGGATTTGCAGTTGCCGCTGTATCGACACCTGGTGAAGGGGCTTGGCCTGAAAGGTGACATCAAGCTGGGCTACATCGTGCTACCGAAGGACACCAAGGAGGTCAAAAGTTTGATGGCAGATTGGACAGACGAAGAACTGAAAGACGCCGACGCCAAAGCCATCGAAGTTGCAACTAAAATTTTGGACGAACAGTTCTGGCCGCCAGCCGATGTGAACCCGATGTTCTTTCAGGAATTCGCCGCCATCTGCCAGGACAACGTTTTCGATCGTGAGGTCATCGCATGACCGACGCTGCTGTTGCTGACACGAACTCTCGCGGCAAAAAACGCACACCGCGCAACGTTGTGATTCGAGCGTCTGCCGGAACGGGCAAGACGTTTCAGCTTAGCAACCGGTACCTTGGCCAGTTGCTAAGCGGTTCTGCGCCGGACGAAATTCTGGCGACCACTTTTACCCGGAAGGCCGCTGGCGAGATCCTCGAGCGCAACATGGTGCGGCTGGCTGAAGCCGCGTTGAACGCCGAAAAATGCGCTGAGCTGGCCGGCTTTCTGGAAGACCCCGCGCTAACCTGCGAACAATGCCTGAAGCTGGTGCAGAACCTCACACGCGGTTTGCATCGAGTTCGCATATGCACGCTGGACAGCTTCTTTTCGCAAATCGCGTCCAGCTTCGGTTTCGAAATGGGGCTGCCTCCGGACTGGACAATCGTCGACGAAATTGACGACGTCCGTCTGAAGAATAAAGCTGTCGAAGCAGTCCTGCGGAACGAATCAACGAAGACCGCCGTGCAGCTGATGCACCTTCTGACCAAGGGCGAAACCGGCCGCTCGGTCAGCGAACTCATTCGGCAAACCGTGAGTGCTCTGTATCCGATTTTTCAGGAAACCGATGCGGCGGCATGGACGTCGTTCCCGAAGCCAAAGAAGTTGGCAGCAAAGGATCTGGACGCTGCGATTGAGAACCTGCGGACGGCTGCAATTCCAAAACACAAGAGCATTGAGAAGGCTCGGGACTCCGACTACCAGATGGCGTTGGACAACAACTGGGAAGGTTTCGTCAGCAGTGGCATGGCAAAGAAAGTTGCTGCCGGCGAAACAACGTTTTACAAAAAGGAACTGGATGAAGGCACGGTTCTGATTTACCAGCGGCTGCTGATTCACGCGAAAGCCGTACTGGTCGACATGGTCGCTCAGCAGACGGAAGCCACATACCAGTTGCTGTGCCGTTTTGATTTCCGCTACAGCCAGCTCAAAGATGACGCCCGCGTCCTGCAGTTTGACGACGTGACTCGACTGCTGGCCGATGTCGCCGCCAACAATAACGTGGGGCGGTTGTCGTTTCGCATGGACGGCAACATTTCGCACATTCTGCTGGATGAGTTTCAGGACACCTCACTGGCACAGTGGCAGGTCATCCGTCCCTTCGCTCAGCAGGTGACTGGTCGGAAAAAAGGCAAATCGTTTTTCTGCGTCGGCGACGTCAAACAGGCGATCTATGGCTGGCGTGGCGGCATCGCTGAAATCTTTGACGCGATTGAAGACGAACTGTCCGGCCTTCAGCGAGAAGCTCTGAACAAAAGTTACCGTTCTTCACCGACCGTCGTCGAAACGACCAATCACATTTTCAATGGACTCAGAAACCGCACCGATCCGGACGACGATGGCAGCAGCGTGCGGCAGTGGTGCCAGAAGTTTCAGGATCATTCCACCGCGCGCGACGAACTGGCGGGCTATGCGTGTTTAGAAACGTCGCGGTTGGCCGACGAAGACGAAACTCCCGCCGACATTACGATTGCGCACGCAGCGGCTCGAGTTGCGGAACTGACGCGAAAGGCTCCGGGCATGAGCGTCGGCGTGCTGACTCGGTCGAATCGCGTCGTTGGCAAAGTGATTTTCGAACTTCGCAAACTGGGCATCACCGCCAGCGAAGAAGGAGGCAACCCGCTGACCGACAGCGCGGCGGTGCAGATCATTATGTCTCTGCTGAAGCTGGCCGATCATCCCGGCAACTCAGTCGCCAGATTTCACGTTGCCACATCGCCGCTGGGCAAGGCTCTACAGTTCACACCGACCGATGGCTCGTACCGCGCCGAACAGCTCGCGAGAAGCGTGCGGCGACGATTGCAATCGGAAGGCTATGGCCCAGTGCTGCAGGAATGGGCCGGCATTCTCACTCACCATTCTGGCCCACGCGGGAAGCGGCGGCTGTCGCAATTGGTAGAACTCGGCTACGTCTGGCAGACTCATGCCACACTACGGACAGTCGACTTCCTCAACTTTCTGGATCTGCGAAAAGTCCCCGACCCGACGTCCGACAACGTGCGAGTGATGACCGTGCATCAGTCGAAGGGCCTTGAATTTGACATCGTGGTATTGCCTGACCTCGACACAAAGCTGGTCGGGCAGCCCAGCCAGTTTGTGGCGAACAAGCCGTCGCCAACCGAAAGAATTGATCGCGTGTGTCGCTATCGGAATTCGGATATTCGCGAACTGCTGCCCGCCGATTTCCAAAAGATGTTCGACGACGCTCGCCGAACGGAAATCTCCGAAGCTTTATGCGTGCTGTACGTGGCCGTTACGCGGGCCGTCCACGCGTTGCACATGGTGATTGCACCGTCACGGAAGAGTGAGAAGAAAGTCCCCAAGACGATCTCCGGTCTGTTGCGATCCGCGTTAACAAATGGGGCTCCGGCAGAACCAGAACAACAACTGTACGAACACGGACAGCCGGATTGGTGTGCCGGCCACTCAGACGCGGCTCGAACCAGCAGCGATACGGACGCGACAGCTGTCGCTTCGGCCGTGCCACCGGCGCCGGTTACGACTTCCGGAATTCGGTTCGCCACCATGCCTCGCGGGCGCGAACGCGGACTGCAACGTACGGCTCCGTCAAAGCATGCCGCTCATCGAAAGGTACGGCTGTCAAGCGTCATCCGCCATGACAATCTGCCAGCCATGGATCGCGGCACCGTCATTCATGCGTTTTTTGAGATGATCGAATGGCTGGATTCAGCGGCCGCTCCATCAGAAGCAGCGTTGCTGGCGAAGGCCGAAGAACTAACGACCGGCGGCCTCGACCCGCAAAGGATGGTGGACGACTTTCAGGAGATGCTGCGACAGCCGGACATTGTTCGTGGCCTGACCAGCACCTCCTACCGCCCGCCGCGAGACCTTCCGCTATCGGCCGACGTGCAGCAGGCGCTGGCCGCCGTGAAGCCGGAACAGATTCGGCTGGAAGTGCACAACGAGCACCCGTTTGCAGTCCGAGATGACGGCCAGATTGTTTCCGGATTTGTGGATCGCCTCGTGTTGATCTATCTTGATAACCAGCTTGCCGCGTGCGACGTCGTAGACTTCAAAACCGATACGTTGGATATCACGAACCCGTCTGCCGTGGCGGAAAAAGTCGAATACTACCGCAGTCAGCTGGATTCTTATCGCCGAGTCGTCTCACAGCTGTACCGCCTTCCGGTCAATCGCATTTCGACGCGACTGTTCATGGTGGGTGCAGGAACGATCGAAAATGTCTGAGATCAAATTTATCCACGCCGCCGACCTGCATCTAGACAGTCCCCTAAAAGGACTGGAGCAATACGAAGGTGCGCCCGTCGCTGAAATTCGTGAAGCCGCTCGGCGAGCTCTGGAAAATCTGGTGGAACTGGCAATCGAGCAGGAGGTGGACTTCGTCCTGATTGCCGGCGACGTGTACGACGGAACCTGGGAAGACCAAAACACGGTTCTGTTTTTCGTGAAGCAGCTAACCCGACTGCAAGCCGCAGGCATTTGTGTGTATGCCATCAGTGGCAACCACGATGCGGAAAGCAAACTGAAGAAATGGCTGAAGCTGCCGGCCAACCCCACCGGCACGAACGTAATGCTGTCATCAAAGAAACCGCAGACGGTGTTGTTGGAAGATCTCGGAGTAGCCATTCACGGGCGAGGTTTCTCGAAGCCTGCTGAGACCGCGAACCTTGTGCTGGATTATCCGGTCGCTGTTCCCGGTTGTTTCAATATCGGCCTGTTGCACACAGCTTTGGATGGAGCCGAAGACCACGCCCCTTACGCACCGTGCAGCGTGGCTGATTTGGAGGCCAGGCAGTACCAGTACTGGGCACTCGGTCACGTGCATAACCGGCGATACGTTCAGGCCGCCGGAGAAACGCACATCGTGTTTCCAGGCAACATCCAAGGACGGCACATTCGTGAAACCGGGGCCAAGGGCTGCGAACTGGTCCACGTCGATGCAACGGGAAGTTTGACCTCGCAGTTTATGCCATTGGACGTGTTTCGATGGGAGCACTGCCGCGTGGATGCCACCGGTTTGGAAAATGCTTCGCAGGTTCAGGATCGCGTCGGGGATGAGCTTCAGAAGCTGGCCGATGACGCTAAGGGGTTGCCGCTTGCTGTGCGAGTTCTCCTGACAGGGGCAACCATGGCTCACGCGGAACTGGCGGCCGATGCAGCTCACTGGGTTCAGCAGTTCAGAATCCAAGCGATGACCGTCTCTGGCAGCGACGTGTGGCTGGAAAAAGTCGTCGTGCGAACAACACCGCAACGAGCACTATCGGCTGAGGAAACAGAGAGCGACCCGATTGCGGAACTTTTGAACTATTTCAGTGATCTGCAGAATGATGAAGAGCTTCTGCATGAAGTGAGCCGCGAGCTGGACGACCTGCATCGCAAGTTGCCAGATGAATTAACACGGGGCAACGATACAGTCATCCCAACCGCCCCGGACCAATTGCAGGATATCCTCGCGGAAGTGCGGCCCATGCTGTTACAGCGGCTGATAGGGCAAGACGGCGCTGAGGCCTCGTAACACAAAACGCAGCAGGAACGCCAACCGCTGGAGATCCGACCGCTTAATCTCTTCAGCATTCGAGCTTCCCATTGAAGCTGTGTCGTGTGGCATTCACGTGCGCACAAAAAAACCTCGCTCCGAATTTCTCGGAGCGAGGTTCGTTGACTGACCCCAGGGGGATTTGAACCCCCGTTACTGGAATGAAAATCCAGTGTCCTAGGCCTAACTAGACGATGGGGCCGAAGTCTTTTTGGTGGTAGTCGACAACTAAATGCTGTCGACTTCACTCTGTTCTTTTCAGTACGTGATGTTTCGCAGAAACCGTGTCGAGGCGAATTCTAAGTCAGTTACTTAAGGTAATCACAGGAAAAAGCGTCAACGAATGCCATTTTATTGGACGGCTATTCCGGAACCGAATCGGCAGCCGCACCACGCTCACGCATAATTGCGTCCAGCACTTCTTTACGATGCACAGGAACTTCGCGCGGAGCCTGAATGCCAAGACGAACCTTGTCGCCTCGGACCTCGACTACCGTGACAACAATGTCATCGTTGATGACGATGCTCTCACTCTTTTTCCTTGATAATACTAACATAATTTGCCCTTCATGCGACACTCCCCGAAACAGCATCCCTGAAAAAATAAAGACCAGGGCCCGGAAACCGGGTTCGGATTAGAATGTGCCTTTGCCGGTCAATTGGCAATATTCGGAACATTCTACGCAAGAATGTCGCAGGGTCAACCAGTGGAAGTTTGCCAAATCTCGTGATTCAGCTGATCTTTATGAAGCTACCAACCCGGCCATCCACAGAAGGTCTCACCACCAAGCGGCTTTTCCGCTTTACGTGGCATCCACGAAACGAGTTAGATCATTTCCTTCAGTTTCTTCAGAGGACGCACTTTAACAACCTTTGAGGCTGGTTTTGCTTTAATGGTAATGGTTTCGCCGGTCGCAGGATTGCGGCCTTCGCGCTCTTCGGTGGCCTTTTTGCTATGGACATATATCTTCATAAGTCCTGGCAGATTGAAGATGCCGCTTCCTTGAGTCAAATTCTTTTCGATCAGTTCTTCGAGTGCTTCAAGCACTGAAGAAACATCCTTACGGCTCAATTCGGTTGCTTCGGCCAGTTCGTTCAGTATCTCGGACTTGGAAAGTGGTTTGTCCTTAGATATTGCCATCGGCGTAGAGCTCCTTATTGTCTGCTCAAATAAAGAATCTCGGGTTGCCGACCACGCGGGTATTGAGCAACGACGAGTTGAAATGCTGACGTTCTGAAGCGGAGATTAAGGGCAAGGGGCAACATGTCAATGTCATCAAAGCCAGCAAATGCGCAAATTGCTGCCTTTTTCAGCGTTTGGAGGCGAAATCGCCTCAGGTTCCCGCGTCAGATGGTCTAATCGCCGCGTCCTGACACCTTCAGGATTCCGGTTTCCTCTGTTTTTCACTGCTCAGTCTCGTCGACCGACGCATATCTGAGCACGCCGGACATCCTCTTCCTAACCTCAATTGGTTTTTCAATGAGCCTGCGGATTATTGGCGGCGAGTATGGTCGTCGGCGGCTGAAAACGCCGCCAACCCAAACGACACGTCCCTACACAGAACGTGTACGCCAGGGCGTGTTCGATCGTATTAGCCCGATTATCGAACAGTCACGGGTCGCGGATGTCTTTTCCGGCGTGGGCACAATGGGGCTGGAAGCACTCAGCCGAGGCGCGGCGTCGTGTGTGTTTATCGAAGGTGATTCGGTGGTACACGAAGCACTTTCAAATAATGTCTCCACCATCGCTCCCGACCGGAAGACCGTGTGCTGGAAGACAAACATTCACCGAACCTCTTTTTGCCCGAATGGCGGTGAGGAATGCCTGCCGTATTCGCTCGTATTCTTCGACCCGCCCTACGATCAGTGTCCGCTGCTGAAACCTCACGCCGCCCTGGGAAAATGCCTGAGTCGCCTCGCCAAGCCACGTGTAACATCGGACGACGCTATGATCATTTTGAGAACTCCTGGCCGGTTCGAATTTTCAGAATGTTCGGCCTGGCGAATTGACGACTGCTGGCGTATATCGACGATGAATCTGTGGATCCTGAAAAAGCCAAACACTGGACCCGATGCTGAGCCCGTTGAACCGGACGCTGGCAGCGCGGGCGAAACGAATGAATAGCAGTGCGATTGCCAGGCAGCTTCCCGCCTGTATCGCCTGATGCCGTAACAATTCAGACAAGGAACAAATCACAATGACCGTCGAAACTCCCCAGGAAAAGTTCACGTTTCAGGCCGAAATCAGCCGCCTGCTGCACATTCTGTCTGAGTCGCTTTATCAGAATCGTGAAATCACGGTTCGCGAACTGGTGTCGAATGCATCAGATGCGTTAGACAAACTCCGCCACGCGGCATTGACCGATACGGACATTGACGCGTCCGACCTGCTGATTTCCATCGAACCTAACAAAGACGAACACCAGCTGGTCATTCGCGACAACGGCATCGGCATGACACGGGACGAGCTGGTTCAGAATCTGGGCACGATTGCTCACAGCGGTTCGCTTGAGTTCATCGAAAAGCTGCAGAAGTCAGACACGAAAGACGACGTCTCACTGATCGGTCAGTTCGGTGTGGGTTTCTATTCTGCCTTCATGTTGGCTGAACGTGTCGAAGTTCGCACTCGCAGCTATAGCGAAGAACAGGGCTGGGTCTGGGAATCCACCGGCGACGGCTCTTTTACGATCAGCGAACCAGCAGAAAAGCTCGAACGTGGCACAGAAATTCGGCTGCACCTGAAGAAAGATCTGGGCGAATTCACGGACCCTGCGCGGCTGAAGTACATCCTGCGGAAGTACTCAACATTTGTGCCGCACCCGATCAATGTCGATGGTGAGCACATCAACGACCAGCCGCCGATCTGGGTTGAGCCCAAAAGCAGCGTCACCGAAGAACAGTATCAGAACTTCTTCGAATACCTCACCCACTTCCCTGGCCAGAAAGCTCAGTGGCACCTTCACCTGACGGCGGATTCCCCGTTCCAGTTCCACAGCATTCTGTACTGTCCGGACGCCAATCTGGAACGAATGGGCTTCGGAAAATCGGATCACGGGCTGCATCTGTGTGCCAAGCGGATTTTGGTGCAGAACGATAACCGCGACCTGCTGCCGGACTACTTGCGTTTTCTGCGAGGCATCGTTGATTCGGCCGACTTGCCGCTGAACGTGTCGCGAGAAGCTTTGCAGGACAATACGGTGTTCCGCAAGATGCAGAAAGTCATCACGAAGAAGGTGCTCGACCATCTCGACACCATCGCCAGCGATGACTCGGCCGCTTATGGCAAGTTTTACGGCGAATTCGGATCTGTCCTTCGTGAAGGCATTGGCGAAGACTTCGACAACCGCGATCGGCTGGCAAAACTACTGCGATTCAAGTCCACAAACACGTCTGCAGAAGATGGCCTTGCTTCACTCGCGGGGTACTGCGAACGAGCTCCCGAAGATCAGAAACAGATCTATTTTGCGACCGGCGCCGACGAGACGTCGATTCTGCGAGATCCGAATCTGGAGATTTTCCGCGAACGAAATCTGGAAGTCCTACTACTGACCGATCCTGTGGATGAGTACGTGCTGTCGACATTGGGTGAATTCGACGAACACAAGCTCGTGCCGATCGACTCCGCCGACCTGGAACTCCCGGGTAGCGAAGCAAAAGATTCGGAAACAGACGACGAGAAAAAAGAAGACGAGAAAGACGCAGCCGATTTACCAAACGGCTTCGGCACGGTGCTTTCAATTTTCAAAGAAGCTCTTGGCGACCAGGTGGAAGACGTCCGAAAGTCAGAACGCCTGACCGAGAGTGCCTGCTGTCTGGTAAATGCAAAGGGAGCTCAAAGCACCACCATGCAAAAGGTGCTGCAGGTCAACATGCCGGACTTCGAGATGTCGAAGATGATTCTGGAAATCAATCCCAAGGCTCCACTAGTGCAGCGGCTTTGTGAACTGTCCGTCAACGACGACAACAAAGACTTCGTCCGAACCTGTGGTCAGCAGCTGTATTCCAACGCCCTCATCATGGCCGGCCTCGCCCCCAAAGCAGACGAAATGTCCAGCCGAGTCCAGGACTTCATGATGCAATTGGCCCAACAGAAGTCTTCGATCAAGGTGTGACGAACAACGACGCTATTGGCTACAAAAGCAGCGTCGCGTAAGTCTCGACGCGCTGGCGTTGGTGCAGACCTCTGGCAACAGTGGAGCATGCGCCCGCGCCATCGGGGTATGGCTGCGGACGAATGATGATGCGTGCGTCAGTATGGTTGCTGAATGTTGCAAAGCAGTTCTTAACCATTCGCTTCTGGTGCATCACCCCTTACGCCAGAATTTCTTCGATCACGTTTCCGTGGACGTCGGTGAGTCGGAAGTCTCGGCCGGCGTAGCGGTAGGTTAGTTTTTTGTGATCCAGACCAAGAGCGTGCAGCATGGTGGCGTGGAGGTCGTGGACGCTGCAGGGGTCCTCGGCGGCTCGAAAGCCTAGTTCATCGGTTGCTCCGTAGACCGTTCCGCCCTTGATGCCGCCACCGGCCAGCCATACAGTGAAGCCGTAGTGGTTGTGGTCGCGGCCCAGTTTGGGAGCTCCGTCGCCTGATAGCTCGACCGTCGGCGTTCGACCGAACTCACCGCCCCAAACCACCAGCGTGTCGTCCAGCATGCCTCGCAGCTTCAAGTCGGTCAGCAGCGCCGCGATCGGTTGGTCAATCTGGTTTGCCAGCCTGCGATGATTGTCGGCGATGTTTTCGTGATTGTCCCACGGCTGACCAGCTCCGTGCCACAACTGAATATAGCGAACACCTCGTTCTGCCAACCGCCGAGCGATTAACGTTTGGCGGCCGTGTACGCCGTCACCGTACAGGTCGCGGATGTATTGAGGTTCGTTGGCGATGTCGAATGCTTCGCTGGCGTCTGTCTGCATGCGAAACGCGAGTTCATACGACTGGATGCGAGCTTCCAACCGCCGATCGAATCGTCCGGCCTGGTGCTGTCGGTTCCATTTCGCCAGGAGCTCAAGCTGTCGTTTTTGATCGGGCGTGCTGATCTGAGGATGTTCGATGTTTTCAATCAGCCGACTAAGCTGAGTATGTTGCGTGTCGATATGAGTTCCCTGATAAGCACCGGGAAGGAAGGCCGATTGCCAGTTCTCGGCATCCTTAATCGGCAGCCCGCCGGGGCACATGGCGATAAAACCTGGCAGGTTTTGGTTTTCAGCGCCGAGTCCATACAGCACCCACGCTCCGGCACTTGGGCGAGCCTGAACGGAATCACCGCAGTTCATCAGCATGAGCGACGGTTCGTGGTTTGGAACCTGAGCGTACATCGACCGAATAACGGCGATGTCATCAATGTGCTGAGCTGTCCGTGAAAACAGATCGCTGACTTCAATCCCGGATTCGCCGTACGGCCGAAACTTAAACGGCGAAGGAAAAGCGGCTCCTGTCTTGCGTTCGGTCGTTAGATTTTCGCCCATGCTTTGCCCGGCATACTTTGCCAGCGCAGGTTTGTGGTCGAAGGTATCTACGTGAGAAGGCCCGCCATTCAGAAAGAAGTGGATCACGCGCTTGGCCGTCCCGCCAAAGTGCGAACCGGCTGCAGCGGCGTTGATGCGTCGATCGTCGTCGGCAAGCACAGCATTCAGCCCAAGTGCTCCCAAACCGAGGCCTGATCGCAACAGAACGTCGCGACGGTTCATGTGTTCGTTTCGATATTTGCTGTGGGATTTCATTTTGTCGGTCCAGACCAATCGGGAAGTCACATGCATCGACGCGGCACTCAGGCCGCTAATTGTACCAGACACCGCACCGTTTGCCTCGTCTAACTTTGCTTGAACGTCCGCGCGAGCCGTGGTACCGTCTGATCGCTTGTTGGGATGCTTGTGTTCACGCGAGATCGCATCCGGACGGCCTGTCGCCCACCGAAATTATGAACGAGGAACATGATGACAAGATCGTTATCCGCCGCTTTGCTGTTTTCTTTGCTGACTAATTTTGCTGTGGCCGACAACGCCACGTGGAAGGCGGGGACAGCGAAAGCCAACATCACACCGGAACAACCGTTGTGGATGGCGGGCTATGGAGGTCGTGACAAACCGGCCGAAGGAACGTATCACGATCTGTGGATTCGAGTTGTTGCATTGGAAGATGCGAACGGTCATCAGGGGATTGTGCTCAGCAGCGACACGCTCGGCATCCCTCAGTCGATCTACAACAACACGTGTGCTGCATTAAAGGAGAAGTTTGGTCTGGATCGCAGCCAGATCATGCTGCACAGCTCACACACGCACACCGGCCCGGTTTTGCGAGGTGCTCTATACGACATCTATCCGCTGGACGACGAGCAACGGCAGATGATCGAAGCCTATTCTGACGACCTGGAAAAGAAGATCGTCGCGACGATTGGAGAGGCTCTGGCCAAGTTAGTGCCAGCAAAAGTATCGGGCGGACAGGGGATTGCGACCTTCGCTGTCAACAGACGAAACAATGTGGAAGGCGAAGTGCCAAAGCTGCGTGAAACCGATGGGTTGCAAGGGCCGATTGATCACGATGTTCCCGTGCTGTCTGTGCGTTCGATGGATAACGAACTGATGGCCGTTGTGTTTGGCTATGCGTGCCACAATACAAATCTTAGCTTCTATCAGTGGAGCGGCGACTACGCCGGCTTCGCTCAATACGCTCTGGAAGACGTTCATCCGAACGCGGTCGCCATGTTTTATATGGGGTGCGGAGCCGACCAGAATCCGATTCCGCGACGCACGGTCGAACTGGCCAAAGGTTACGGCTTGCGTCTTGCGGCGGCCGTCGAACGAGTGCTCGCTGAGCCGATGCAGGAGTTCACGCCTTCGCTGCAGACAGAACACGAATTCGTGACACTCAACCTTGGCAAAGAACCGACTCGTGAAGAACTGGCGACCATGGCCGGAGCCGGAAGTTCCTACGTTAATCGCTGGGCGGCACGCCTGCTGAAAGACGTCGAAGCCGGCAAACCTCTGGAACATACGTATCCGTATCCACTGCAGGCATGGAAGCTGGGTGAGAAGCAGAAGTGGATCACAATGGGTGGCGAAGTGGTTGTCGACTACGCTCTGGGCTTCAAAAAGAGCTACGGCGACGACACATGGGTCGCCAGCTACTGCAACGATGTGATGGCCTACATACCGTCGTTGCGAGTTCTCGACGAAGACATCCCGCCCCGCAAGTCAGCTCGCTGGGGCTACGAAGGCAACCGATCGATGATGGTTTACGGTCGAGCCGCGCACCGATGGGCGGACGATATCGAAGAACTTGTTGCCGACACGGTTGAACGCCTGATGGAACGATTGAAAACCAAAAAGCAGAAGCCCGAGCCGGTTTCGAAATAGACAAGGCCCCCCATGAACCTGATTAAGCTCTTTGCGGTGACGCTGCTGTTCTGCGGCGTCACCTTTCTGTGCGCCGAATCCACCGCCGCCGACCAGCCACGAAAGCCGGACGTCGTCTTGATCGTGGCCGACAACTTGGGGCACGGTGATCTTTCCTGTTATGGCTGCCCGGACATCAGCACGCCAAACATCGATCGCATCGCGGCTCAGGGAGTTCGCTTCACAAATTTCTATTCCAACGGTCCGGAATGTTCGCCGACTCGAACCGCCTTGCTGACCGGACGATATCAACAACGTATTCCGGGTCTGGAATGCGCGTTGGGAACGGGAAATGTCGGTCGCTATGACGACGCGATTGCTTTAGCCGAACAGCACAACCTTGGCTTGCCACCGAAGGAAAACATCCTGATCCCCGCGTTGAATGATCAGGGTTACAAAACCGTGGGGCTTGGGAAGTGGCATCTCGGCTACGAAAAGCATTTGCTGCCACCCCACCACGGCTTCGACTATTTCCTGGCGGTGCTCGGCGGCACGATGGATTACTTCTACCACAACGAACCCACCGGCGAGCACGTGCTGTATGAAAACCTAAAGCAGGTTCGGCGCGATGGCTACCTGACCGATCTGATTACAGATGGCGGCGTGCGGTTTCTGAAGGAACAACCGGCCGACGAGCCCATCTTTCTGTATCTGCCATACAACGCGCCCAGTGCTCCATTTCAGCATCCGGACCACAAACCGGACCAGCCCAAAGTGGCGAAGAAATGGGACGCGAAGGACTGGCAGAAGGGCGACCGAGCGACTTTGAAGTTGATCATCCAGCGGCTGGACGAAGGCGTTGGCAAGATTATGCAAACGCTGGAAGAAACACGGCGAGCCGATAATACGCTGCTGATTTTCTGCAGCGACAACGGCGCGTATCCGATCGCCGCCAGCAACGCTCCGTTTCGAGGTCACGCCTCCGAATTGTTCGAAGGCGGCATTCACGTAGCCTGCATGGCTCGCTGGCCAGGACGACTTCCCGTCGGCCAAACAGACGGCCGACCGATGCTGACCTTCGACCTTACCGCGTCAATTATGTCAGCAGCGGGCTGCAAACTGCGAAAAGATCGGCCACTGGACGGCACCGACGTGCTTGGCCAGATCGCTGCCAACAAACCCGCCAAACCTCGCACGCTGTTCTGGCGTGCGAGGCGAGCCGATCGAACGTGGAAGGCTGTGCGGGACGGCAATCTGAAATATGTGTGGCGCAAGGACGATGGAGGGCTCGATGAGTATCTGTTCGACCTGGCAATAGACCCGGCCGAATCCAATAACCTGCTGGCCAGCCGGCCTGATGAGGCAGCTTCCATCAAAGCACAACTGGCAGACTGGGAAGCAGACGTTCGGCCGTCGACAAAGTAAGCCCGCAGAAAATCACTTGCTCAACCGGTCCAGCACATTCTTCGTGATTCTGATGACTGTCGGATCGTTGCCCCGCAGTCCGTGAGCCCAGTCTGTTGAGCCAGCAGTGACGACAGTGCCGCCCTGAGTGTACGTTCCCAACACGGCCGCCCCAACGCGGTCCTTGGGAAAGCGGTCGTACCACAGGCTGTCGCCAGGCGCCCAGCGTGCCGGACAAGTGCCGACGATTGTGAACGACTTGGGCGTGCCGTCCTTGTGAGTTGGAAACGGCAGCCCGTCTTTCCACGTCATTTGGCAGCCGTCGCATTCGTAACCGACAATCGTGTCTTTACCGCCGAATCGGTCGCCGCTTTTTAATTCCGTTCCTTGTAACAGCCAATGATCGGGGCGATGGACAATGAACGAAGCCGCTCCATCCATAAATTGCCCGTGACTCTTGTGATAACCGCCCCAAAGAAAGCCCACGCCCGTCAGTTGATTTTCAGGGCGTCCAATAAGGTGATGACTCCATGCGGTGCTTAGCAGCTTGTGATCTCCCTGCCGAAACAACGGGTCGACGTTGTACCATTGCTTCCAACAGGTCAGAGCTCGCCCGTTGTCTTCACTACGAACCTGCCAGCAGCAAGTATTTCCGCTGAAAAACGCGACGTTGCCACCGTCTGCAATGTACTTTTCCAGATTGTCTCGCATCGGTGCCGACCAGTATTCGTCGTGGCCAACACTCAACACCAGCCTGTAGCCTTTCAGGATCTCGGGATGGAATTCCAGGTCGCTGTTAACGGCGTAGTCCAAAACGTAGCCGTTATTTTCGGCCCAGCGAACGAATGGCAGTTCCCAGTTGGCGTACTGAGACTGCAACGGGCGATCGAAGGAAACCCGGTGCCCCTGAAGCCCATCGCGATCGTGATACGAATACAGACTGTGACCGCCCCAGTTGGTGTAGGCGTTGTAAGTGTTGGTCGACAACTGCAGAAGGATCTTCGTGTCCTGCCCCGGCTTTGCAGACCTCACGACAAACTGCAGGGTACTGCGAATGTCTTTGCCGTCATGTTTCGCAGTCAATGTCGCGACGTAGCAGCCACTTTTCCATTCCGCCGGTATCGTCATCGCAAACGCCCCAGGCCAGTTACATCCGTCAGAAGACGCTCGATCGGGAATCGGCTGGACGGAACATTTGATCGCGTCTTTCTCGAACACAGTTTCGTTCTTGCCGCCCTGCCGCTCAATGACCATCCGCACGCTGTCCGCGGTAGACGAAAGGTGGAACGAGATCTCTTCGCCTGCAACGCAGCTAAGCCTGTTTGCATAGCCCAGCACAAATGGCGAGGCTGGCTGCTGCTGCTCTGCGAAGGCAGGCTGGGTGGCCAGCAGGGTCAAAAGCGTGAAACGACAGACTGAATTCATTGCGTTGTTGTCTTTCGTGTTGAACGAAGCTTCAAGTGAGCGACCTGATTGAGCATAACTGTTTTCTGATGATGTCGAAGTCAACTGAGTCTGTTCAACATAGACAAAGCTCTGGTCGGATCTGCAGCCGACTGGCCAGTTGCAGCGAATTTCACTGACTTGTTGCTGCGTGGCAAGAGTATCGGACTATGAAGGCAGTTTTCCACGAGCCCGAATGGTCCGCAACAAAAGGTCCACCGCTCCAAGCCGAGACGTACGATCATTGAATGATAGATTGGCAATCGGAGTCCAGCCGTCGCAGCCGCAAGTCAGATAGTCATTCCATCTACTCACTAGCTATAGCGGTCAAAACTGCGGGTTCCTGAGGTTCGATGGCTTCTGCAGCAGTCAGTAGGTTTAGGAGTTCGACGATTTTGCGATGCCCGTTGTAATTTTGCTTCACAACCATCGTGTGGCCCACCATCAGAATCGTACCACCAGCCAAGTCGTCGGGGTGCGATTGGGCTGCGGGCTTTCTCCACTTCAACTCGCCGTCTGTCGCTTCGACAAGAAAGTTGGTTAAGCTGTGTGACTCGACGGCCCCGAAACTGAGGCTGGCATTGGCTGCGGCGATTGACCGCTGCAAAGCGTCTACGCGATAGGCACGCGTGTACATTGGACCGCCGGAGCGTACCCGATCACGCGTTGTGATCATGATTGCTTCGTTGACGACGATGTAATCCAAGGGAACTGGTGATGCCTTCCGATCCTCGGTCTGGCTTAGAATTTGAGACAGTACTGATCGCAGCTTTGCTCCTTCGGCTTTGACGTCGAAAACCTTGATGTCGTCAAGAGTGTCAATTCCGACTACTCCAAGCTGACCCCGATCGGGAACAAAGACCATGCTGAACTGGCCGCTATGGGTTAAGCCGTGCCGAGTGTCAATTTTTTCAGCCAGTTTCTTGAGAACAACCTTCAGCGACACCTCGCCCGGAATATCGATGGCAGGTACTGGCTTATCCAACACCTCGTGCAACCACTTTTGCGTTGGCGTGTCATTGATCGCTTGTAATGTGTACGGTCCGTCTAGAGGGCTGGGGCGGACAGTTGCGTGCTGGTTTCGACAGCTACTCTTTTCTTGTGCCTGGCATGGCAACAGCAATGCTGCGGCTACGATCGCAACGGTCAACGCAAAGAAATTCTGACGCATGGCGGACCTCCAATTCAGCTTTCAGGGGAATTCGACAGGTAATATGGTGATTGTCGTTGGCGACGGTGTCAACCTGATAAACTCTACTAGCATGCGCAGTAACTTTGCATAAACGCCGCGTGTCGGTACGTGGCTTTACCGTTCCCACACAGCGGGCAACGTTTCCGATGCCGCTCCGTAGGTTTGCGAAACGACGAAGCCGCTGGCTTGTGACATGTAGAAAATGCGGCCGTTGGAAACGACGGCTCCCAGGCATTCGCGGGAATCAATCGCCGGGCCAGTGGATACTAACTTGCCGTCCTGCGACAGGTCGATCATGTCCATGTTGGCTCCCAGAACATAGGGTTCCGACAACGTAAAGCGGCAGCATGCGTAGTTGTGTCCAATGCTATTCACGACTTTTCCGGTGCTGCGATCGAACACGTTGCCTTTGCCTCGAAGAGCGTTAGAAAAGACGTACTTTTCTCCCACCGTCACCACGTTAAGAGCCGACGTGACCGGATCAGACTTCCATTCCAATGAACCGTCCTCAGCTTTTAGGCACCAAACAAAACGATCATCGGTGCCTTCTTTGGCTCGATTGAACCCGCCGATAAAGATGCGTCCGTCGCGCGAACTAAGAGTACACTTAGACGTGACGTAGTAGTCTGTCGTCTTCCAGATCACGTCGCCGGTGGCGGGATCAAGGCACGCCGTGAGGCCGTTGTTTTCGACGGGCAGTCCTCGCCGTTGCCGCTGACTGGCGGCGTATCCGAAGAATACCGAGTAATAAAGTTTTCCATCCAGAACACAGATGCCGCAGTCATTGCCGCCGCGGCCGAATTCGGAAAAGTCCTTCTCCCAGACCACCTTGCCAGTCTCCAGATCCCACGCCCAGATTCGTGGGCGATGGTCCTGAGGGTAGTACGGATTGTCGTTGGAATAAATCCAGCTCATCACTTCACGACCATCGCGTTCGACGGGTTCGCCTTTAAACACGAACGGTTTCTCCGTGCCTTGAGCCGCGTATTCGCCAGAGCCGGAAGCGTAGATCGCAACGTTGCCGTGGACGACGGGCGGAAACTGGCGACTCCAGCTTGGCGAGCCGGTGAACGGAGCTTCCCAAAGCAGTTCTCCAGTGGCCGCGTTCAGACATCGCATCCGCGACTTCTTAATTCCGCCCTGAGGCACGATCAGTTTTTCAACGCCGGTTGTTGATTTAATGTAGAGCGGCGACGTAAACGACAGATACACGTCCGGCCAATAGCGTCGCCATAGCAAGCGCCCCGTGTCCTGTTCGACGGCCAGAATCTGCCCCTCCGCCGTGTGCATATACATCCGCCCGCCGCCGCAAACAGGAAGATGTTTGACGGTGCCTTCCAGCCGCCGCGCCCATCTCATTCGCAAAGGCGGCTTCAGATCTTGGTCGTTCGCATTCGTGCCACCGAAGTCGCCGTAGTTCGTATACCAGTTGTACTTCGCTGCAGCGAATCGTCCCGTCAACGAACTTCGCAACTCCGAAACCTCCAGATCCTCTGTCGGCAGTTCCGCATTTCCTTTTGGCCCCAGAATGTAAAGATAGCCGTCTTCGCAGCCAGCAAAGACACGCCCGTCGACCACGGCGAGCGGTGCAGAAATCGGAGCACCAAACGCTGTGGCGAAGGTAAAGTGCTCACGTCCATCCCCCGCTACCCCATCGCCCGCTAAAGGCACGACGTGAATCTGCCCATCAAGGCCGCCGTACACGGCATGATCGAGAGTCAGCACTGGCGGACAGATCGCACCCGCGTCGCACAGCACCTCAGGCTGTTCGACGCCGATAGTGTGTCGGCACAATCCAAGCCCGTGTTCCGGCCGCACCCGATAGACGTCCTCGCCGCGCACGCTGACCGGCGCGAAACTCAGCAGGCCATGCTGCCCGATGGACGTTTCCGTGCCGTGTACGACGCTTGTCTCCAGGTCGTCGCCGTTCAGTTTTAGCACTTCAACCCGGCCCGCATTGTCGCGCCGATGCCACTGCACATAGACGTTGCCAGCCGCGTCGGCACTCTGACCGAACGTCGCCGGAAACTCCTTACCCGCGAACGAAGGGATTTCGCCCACTTTCTTCAGTGTGGGCCTATCACCGGAGTCTTCCAGAAAGATCGTGCGACCGCCGGCAGGCATCACAATCGTGTTGTCCACGAGGCAGATGTCTCGCGAACACACAAAATGATCGCGCCACGTGACTCGATCACCACGAAACTTCAGCCAGTCCGCGCCCTTCCACCTATCGCCATCAAAGTCGACAACTTCTTTGACAAAATCCCACGTCCAGATCACGTCACCGTTTGGCTTGAGGGCGTAGAGTTTCGCGCCCAACGTGGCGCAGTAGGCGCGGTCTTTCCCAGCCGCTGGCGCCGCGAAGATTGGTTCACCGCAGTCAATTTCGTTCACGACTTCGCCGGTTTCACGATTCAACACGTAGTAAAACCCGGCCATCGTGCCGATGTGCAGAAAGTCGCCAATGACGGTCGGCGCGGCCACGTTGTTGCAGTTGCCGGGGCCGCCGCGAGTCGCAAACTTCCAAGCCACCCGCTGTGTGGCGATATCGATGGCCACAACAACGCCCGATCCATCAATAACAAATACCTTGCCGTCGCTAACGACGGGCGAAGCCAAAATGGCGTCGGTCATTGGAATCGCAGCGACCAGTCCTAACGACTTCTGCAGCGTTTGTGTGGACGCGTTGCCGGAACGAAGTGCGTCTCCCTGCACCTGTGGCCAGTCTGCAGCCGGGGCGTTGGCGACGACAAGGCTGCACGTTGTAACGGCGATCGCAAGCGTTGCTTTTTGCCGAATCAATGAGTTCATCATGCGACCTGCTTTCGTTCTGGCGCGAGAGGAGGGTTGGTTTGCGTCTGTGGCGGGGCTGCAGTGAGGCTGATCGTTCCTGTGGTCACGTAAGTGATACCCGCCCGCCGACAGAAGTGCAATCTGCCAAACTGCGGCGAGCTGAAACGCGTGGGCTCATGGAGTTCTGTTTTTAGGGGTGGCCGGTGTTGGACTGAACGAAGTGAAGGAAACGCGGGGTTTTCGCTCGGCCCGAACACCGTCCCCAAACCAGCAATCGCCGATGAACGCACTTGCCGAAATGTCAGAGTGGACTTGCGCAACTGTGTCCGCGATATCCGATTGGGCGATGCTCGATCGCGCCGGGGCTCTTTACGCCGCGCTGTCCGCGTTGCCCATCAGCGTTGCAATCCACTTTGTGTCGTCGAAGCCGTCCATCGCAATGCGGGCGGTCATGGTGAGCGGCACGGACAGAAGCATGCCGATTGGGCCAAGCACCCAGCCCCAGAAGATCATCGAACAGAAGACGACCAGCGGTGACAGGCCAAGGCCTCGTCCCATTAATCGCGGTTCGATAAAGTTGCCGATCGCTCCGTTCACCACAATGAAGCCGATCGCGCAAGCGACGGCTGGCAGCGTCGTCAGTTCCAGCCACGCAATAAGAACGGCTGGAATTGCTGCAATGAATGATCCGACGTTGGGAATGAAGTTGAAGAGAAATGCCAGCAGCCCCCACAGCGGAGCATACGACACACCCAAAAACTTCAGCCAGACCACGACTAATACTCCCGTCGCAAGACTGACCCACGTCTTGATCACAATGTAGTGTTGAATGCTCTCAACAATCTGCTGAGCTCGCTGCGTCATGTCGTCCGTGCGGACAAAGGCGTCCTTCAACTTTGTGGTGAAGGTACCGGCTTCCAAAAGAATGAAAATGACCGTCAGCAATACCAGAAACGTATTGCCCAGCAACTGGCCGAGTCGTTCAACAACGACGCTGGCCATGGTGAGTGCCGTTCGAAGGCTGAACTGTTCCGACCAGTATTCACGCCAGCTTTGTTCGTTGTTAGGCAAAGGGCTTGTCGGCTTCGCAAAAAGTGTGTCACCAGCTTTATGAGCGGCACTTTCCGTGTCGGCCTGAGGCGAAACGGTAACCAATTTGCCCGCCGCCAATTCTTCGACCGCTGTTTCAGCAGCCGCGATCTCCGTTTGCGCGTCAGCTAAATCGGCCTCAATTTCAGTAGCGGCTTCAGAAGCCTCAGTTGTATTAAGATCCGCTACAGGTTCCTCCGTGCCATTTGCGACGAGGCTTGCTTCAGAAGTTTCTTCCGGTCGAACGACTTCTTCAGCCGCCGGTTCCTGCGATGCCACGTCGCCCTCGTCCGGCACGATTTGGTCGGTTACCACTTCAGATTCTGCGGGGTCGACCGGTACATCTTCCGCAGGAGGCGCATCCTTCAACCAATCCGGAACCCACGCTTCTAACTGTTTTTGTATGCCGCGCGTACGGTCTTCGATCAAGCCCCGATAGTGATCCTGTTGCGACGAAAAACGGCCGATGGAATCCATGACGACATACGCCACGCCGAGTACAACAATCGACAGCACGCCGATCACGATCAGCAGAGCCAGCCAGTTGGCCACGCCTTTTTTCAGCAATCCGAAGTACGCAGGCGCGCTGATGACGGAAAGAAACACGGCCAACAGCAACGGATTCAGAATTCCTTCTGCAGCCCTCATCCCTGCGACGACGACCACAAAAGCAGCGGCCATGTACAGGTAAGAAACGCCAGCGGCAGCGGAGTTGGAAGTCGTGGGTTCGGCCATTGAGAACGTCCGTTGTTGTGGAAAGCTATACGTCGGTTTCCTGCGCCGCCGTGAACTCGCGCACTTGAACGGTTGCCAATGCGACACTTAGAAAGATCGCGGTGAACGACGCCAGCCACAGCAACTGTAGCAAAACGCCCTCCGTCGACGCCACATACTTCAGCACGTCAGAATCTCGGAACGCTTCGCTTTGAGTCGTCCAGTGAAACAGCAACGATCGCAGTCGATACTGCACCGTTAGCCGATTGATCACCGCCGGGAAGAAGCCCATGAATAACTCAACCGCTCCAGTGTACGCCACGCAAAACACCATGGCTCGTTGAGGAAACAGGGTCCCGATCATGATGTATAGCGCTGAGTAACCGACTGAAGATAATAGAGCCACCAGCAGCAGCGCCATGCCTGCTTCGCCCGTGCTTTGAATTCGTGAGATCGGCAGCGAAAGGGCAACGCCAAGCAACGAGGCCGATGCTGTCCACGTGACCGCGACAAAGAACTTGCCCATCACCAGATGGAAAAGTCCATTCGGCCGCGTCGCAAAATAGATCCAGCTATGTTGTTCCAGTTCAGAAGCCACCGACGGAGCAGCCGTCAGTAACGCTCCTAACATGCAGGCGATCGACGGCCCCAGAAAGTACAACGCGATCGTGAACGCGGTATCGATGTCCTGCGGATCTGCCCCTTGCGGCGCGGGAATAAAGCTTTCCATCAGGATCGTGATTGAAACGGGAAACGCCACGACCAACAGCCACCACAGCGACCGACCGGGCGTGAGGATTCGCTTCATTTCGAACCGATAAACAGCCAGCAGTTTGTTCATAGCTCACCCCGATGAATTCGCAGCAGCGAGTTGAACAGTGTTTGCAGTGAGTTGTCTGCCGAATGCAGCCGCGTGACCGTCAGCCCGTTTCCTGCGATCAATTCCGGCAATTCTGTACAAAGCTTCCCGGCACTGACGGTCTGCAAGTGAACCCGCTGCACACCGTGCGGTCGCTGTTGGATGGCAATTGATGTGGCCAGTTCCGTTTTCATCAGCAACGCTGCGAGTTCATGAGGTTGGTCGCAATCGATGTCGATTTCGGAAGGCGTGTCGAACAGCAGTTCGTTCACTTCCGCTGCAGTACCTGACGCCAGCAATCGCCCGCCGCAAATCAGCAAAAACGAATCGGTAAGCGCCTCGATTTCGTGCAGTACGTGGCTGGCGATGATCAGGCTGTTGCCCATTTTGATCCACTCGCGCAGCACGGCCGTCATTTCTGCTCGCCCGATCGGGTCTAGCCCGCTGAAGGGTTCGTCAAGAATCAGTAACGTGGGTTCGTGGGCGATCGCCTGAGCCAGCTTGGTACGTTGTCGCATGCCGCGTGAATACGACGCGATCGGACGAGCCATGTCAGCCGCCATTCCAACCAGTGCCATGCATTCTTCAGCTCGTTCGCGAGCTACCGCCGGCGCGGTGCCGTGCAACTCAAGCAGGAACGTGACCCAGTCATGGCCGGTAGTGCTGGCGTACAAACCTTCGAACCCGGGACAGAAACCGATTTTCGACATCAGCTTCGCATTGTTGCGCGGCTTCTGCCCGAGTACGCGGACGGTTCCGCGTGTCGGCACGAGCTGCCCGATCAACAGATTCAGCAGCGTGCTTTTGCCAGCTCCGTTGGGGCCCAGCAAACCGTAAGCGCCCGGCTTCAGCTGCATGCTGAAGTCGTTGACGCCGATCACCGTGCCGTACAGCTTCGTGACCTTGTTGAGTTCGATGAGGTATTCGGAGGACATAAGTTAACCGGCACTACGCTCGCAGAGGGGCCGACACCTTTCTAAAAATGATCGCCGTGCAAATCACCGTCAGCGCGATCGCGAACGCGATTTGAGTATCCCGAAACGGAACTCGAGCCGGGATATCCAGAATCCATGTCGACAAATCGCTGAACAGCAAAAACAGAAATCCGATGCGAAGCACAATCTGCGAAGTGCCTGCATCAAAATTTGAAATCACGGCGAAGGCCGCCAGGCCAAAGATCCAAATCAGAAACCAGCCAAACGTCGCAAACCGAGTCTCTGTTGTCAGTGACGACAACATCAACGCCAGCATCGTCGTCGGAATGATCGTCACGCAGGACGCGACGATCGCTCGCAAAGGCAGATCCCACGTATACGCGACCACAGAAATATCAGGAGACAGCAGCACGGCAAAGACATACAGCATCAGCTGAGGCAACGTGCAAATCAGCAACAGAAACGCCGCGACAGTCGCGAACTTTCCGGCGATGTACTGCAAGCGAGTCAGTGGCCTCGAAAAGTACAGCAGAAACGCGCGCGAGCGCACATCCTGAGAGATCAATGGTGGCGCAACCAGCCCGACAACCAGGATCAGCCCGATCGTCTGCGAACGCTGCAACTGCAGCAGCACACTCTTCCAGAAAATCGGTCGAGCCACCGTCAGTAGTTCGTCGCCGACCGCCGTATTCGCAGCATACAATCCTGCTCGCACGGCATTCATTGATTCACTCGGCAGGAAAAAGGTGAGGACATCCAGAAACGTGCTGCGTTCGCCCTGCCGAGTCGCAATTTCGCCGGTCAGCACCTGTTCGAACAGAAAGATCAGAATGCCGTAGGCCAGCGGTGGTGCCCAAACAACGAATGCGATTCTGCGCAACCATTTGCTTTGCCAGGCACGTCGAATACCGACGCCTGCAATCACCGACCAGCGACTGTTTCCAGACTCACGCTGCCCCTCCCATTCTCGATAACCGAGATTATGTATCGGCACTGAGTTGCTCCCCAATCGCGCGTTTTTCTCGGACGGCGTTTAGAAAAACTTCTTCCAGCGAAGACTGCGACGGAATCAGATTTTGCACAGCAACATTCGCATCACGCGACGCCGTCCAGACCGATTCCGCAATCTCAGACACGTCACCGGCGACTCGCAGTTCTGTATCGCTGATCACTTCGCAAGAATTTCGGTGCCGCTTCAATTCCGCCGCCACGCGGTCTGCACCATCGGCAACCTGCAACGTGACTTCCGGATTTGGTGACTTCAACACGTCTTCCAGTTTGGCCGCAAGCCGCACCTGACCAGCGGCCAGAATGGTGACTCGATCGCACACGACTTTCACGTCTGGCAGAATATGAGTGCACAAAATCACGGCCTTGCCGAACTTGCGGGCGAGCACCTGGATGCGGTTCAGCATAGCTTCACGCTCTTCCGGGTCCAGCCCCGAAGTCGGTTCGTCCAGAATCAGCAATTCCGGATCGTGGACAATCGACATGGCGAACCGCAGTTTCTGTCTCATGCCGGTCGAGAACGTTTCGACGTTGCGATAGCGTTCCTGCCCCATGCCGCAGAAGTCGAGGATTTCATGGCCGCGACGCAGCCCTTCGGTCGCAGGCAGGCAGGACAATCGAGCGGCCACCTGCACGCTTTCGATGCCTGAAAGCCCATGCATGTAGCAGTCGTCTTCCGGCATGTAGCCCACTTTGGCCCGAATCGCGGCCGCTTCTTTGCGAATGTCATGCCCCAGCACAAAGCCTTCGCCAGAAGTAATGCGAACCAGCCCTAACAGCACCTTAATCAGTGTGCTCTTCCCCGCGCCGTTCGGTCCCAGCAGCCCCGTTACACCGTCGCCGACCGTCAGATTCACCTGATCCAGCGCACGGAAGCTCCCGTAATCTTTGGTCAGATTCCGCAGTTCAATCAGGGCAGGCATTAAAGTGCTTGGGCTTCGCTTTGTGAAAATAATTCGAATACTTGGCAATAGCCGCTGACGCGTTATTGGTCGTTCGCCGGCCGTCCGAATTTATTTGCCAATTGAATTGTCTTTCGTCGGCGAGCATTGTGACAGCATCTGCCGGGCCAGAACAATCGTGTGGAACTGTATATCGACAATATCGCTTATATCTTCCGCGTAACCGCCAGCCAGCGTGATCACGAGGGGAAGGTGGGAATCACCGCAGAAGCCCATTACCATGCGGTCGCGCTCCAGCAGACCACCCTTCGTAACCGCAAGCCCTCCCAACGTGTCTTTCTCAAACGGATCGGCTCCCGCCAGATAACAGACCAGGTCGGGTGTCGGTTGCCCTGCGGCCCAGTCAAGTCCCGCCTTCACAGCAGCAAGGTAGTCCTCATCGTTGGTCCCAATGGGCAGCTCGATGTCCAGATCGCTGCGCTGCTTTCGAGCGGGAAATGCTTTCTTCGCGTGCAGCGAAAATGTTGTGACGCTCGTATCGTCTGCAAAAATCGCGGCGGTTCCGTCGCCCTGATGAACGTCAAGATCGATGACCAATGCCCGTTCGATTCTGCGTTCACTCTGCAGGCAGCGGATCGCCACCGCCACATCGTTGAACACGCAATAACCTGCACCTCGATCGGCAAACGCATGGTGAGTACCACCCGCCAGGTTTGCGGCCACGCCATCAGTGAGTGCACAGCTCGCCGCCGCAATGGTTGCTCCGGCGGAACGCCGACTGCGTTCCGCCATTTCCAGCGACCACGGAAATCCAATCCGACGCTGTTCAACCTCCGTCAATCCGCCCGTCGCAACGCGCTCAACCCAGTCGGCTGTATGCACCAACCGCAGTTGCTCATCTGTCGCCGCAGGCGGCATACACATCTGTTCCGCAGCAAACAAACCCGAATCTTCCAACCGCTCTCGCAGCAGCCGATACCGCTGCATCGGAAACCGATGCCCCTCCGGCAACGGCAGCACAAACAGATCGGTATGGAAGAGTTTCATGTTGTTTACGATTCCGGCCGAGCCTGTTACTTTCCAGTCCTGTTCAGTATCGGCAAGCGATCCCGCACGGCACGAACAGCATGGCACCGAAGGCACCAGCAACGCCAGCGGCTGGACCGCACTCCTGCTGCGTTTCCCGACATTTCCCCGGAAACTTTCGTCGGCGGTATCCTCAAGTTGCTGTAACAAAACGCATCGAGGTTCGCTTAGAGCAGTTTACTCATATCATGCGGTCAGACATCCACAATGGTTATAGTAGGCTTGAATGTCTTCGTTCCTGATGAGGCTGAGGTCTGTGCCAACTGCTTCGGCAATCTTTGAAAAACACCTCGGCCGCTGTGATCGAAAGAGTTGTTTGAGTTTAGAGAAGACCATCTCGATGGGATTAAGGTCAGGCGCTGGGTGCGGGACGAATCTGGCGAGCCGAGAAAGAAACAAGCAAAGGGCGGACGCCGCAAGCCCAGAAAAACACGAGAGCTCGTCGTCGAAATTGCGAAACAAACAGGCTTTGGATATTTCCGAGTTGTCGGCGAGTTGAGAAAAATGGATATTAAGAGGATCCGTCGTCAGATAGTCCGAAACATCCTCAAGGAGGCAGGCATTGCCCCTAGGGCCAGCGCGCACTTTGGGCAATTTAGGCTGGCGCGACAAGTGAGTATTGGTTAGTCTTTTCGTGTCGTAACATCGGACTTCACGAGGAGAGGACAAGAGATGTCGACAGTTGAACTGGCGGTCACCCAGGAGCTGACAGGAAACATTGTTCATTACTTTGATCAATTGAAAGACCCGCGTTCCAACATCAATCGTCTGCATCTGCTTGGTGATGTGATTGTGATCGCCATTTGCGGAGTGCTGGCCAACGCCGACGGCCCCAGTGCGATTGCGGAATGGGCGCGACTGAATGCCGATGGCCTGCAGAAACACCTGGCACTTCCGCATGGCATTCCGAAAAAAGATACGTACCGGCGCGTCCTTTCTCTCCTGAAGCCGAACGACTTTCAAGCGTGCTTCGTGCAATGGATTGAATCGCTGGAAGGACTTTCCGACGAACAGAAAGAAGGCTACAGAAAACAGATTGCGATTGATGGCAAAGCACTCCGTCGATCACATGACAAAAAGAATGGGCTGGGTGCGTTGTTCATCGTGAGTGCGTGGGCTTCTGATCAGGGGATTTCTCTGGGACAGGTGGCGACGGAAGAGAAGTCGAACGAGATCACCGCGATCCCGAAATTACTGAACGAAATCAATATCGATGAGGCGATCATTACGATTGACGCAGCGGGTTGTCAAAAAAACATTGCGCAGCAGATCGTGTCTGGCAATGCAGACTATGTGTTAGCCCTGAAAGGCAACCAACCGAAACTCTATGAGGTCGTGCAGAAGTTTTTTCTCGATCACCTGGAGGATGACTTCGCTCGCTGTCCCGTCAGTCGCTATGAAGAAACAGAGAAGGGACACGGTCGGCAGGAACAGAGAATCTACTATCAGGCGACCGTGCCTGTCGATTTTGACGTGGGCCACAAATGGGCCGGACTCAAGACCATCGGAACGGCGATCCGAATGTACGAGCAGGACGGCATTCATCATTCTGACGTTCGCTACTACATCAGCAGTCTGCGTCGCAAAGGCGAGCTGTTCGCAACAACGGTTCGTGGTCACTGGGCCATAGAAAACACGCTGCACTGGAGTCTCGACATGACCTACCGCGAGGATGAGAGTCGAGTCCGAAACCGAATCTTCGCGAACAATTTGTCATGGCTCAGACGACTCACACTCAGCCTCATCAAGAAACATCCTGGCAAACAAAGCAACGTCATGAAAAGAAGAATGGCCGGATGGAACATTGACTATTTGATGCAAATCCTTACCGGCAAAACAACTTAGTATGCGCTGGCCCTGGGGCCATCACAGGTTGCTTGTGGAATATAGATCAGGTGGGAGTGAATGGAACTTTCAACATAACGTGATCAGGAGTGCATTGCTTCTGTTGACAACGCTTTGCATGTAGTCTGCTGACCTCAAACTTCAAATGCTAGTGAGACCAGACATGGCCAAGTTCCTGAACCGTCGAGAATTCGCCTCAGGCATTACCCTCGGGTTGGCGGCAATGAAGTGTCCGTTGGAATCGTGTGCTGATGAACAGAAACCTGAATTGCCTCCGACATGGCTTGTTGAACATGGAATCAACGCACTGGCTCGGGCCGCATAGCGTAACTACTTTGCTGACGGGCATCGCGGGGCCGCGATGATCTCTGCTCACTTGATGTGTGTGGACAACAATTTCAAACCACCCGCGCGAAGTCGCATCGCCGAGCTGTTTAGATTGAACTGGGGACAATCGTCACTGTGCGCCGCATTTCCTGAAGATGATCAGGTTCAGGATGCAGTCGACCGAGTTGGTCAGTCACTGGCTCAGGGCGGCGGCGTGCTGAGAGAGGTAGGCCACGATGCGATATTCGCGATGCATGCAATCAAAGGCTTTCGAATGCTACCGGCAACCGCTACGAAGCAGCGAGTCGATGGCATTTGCAATCTGATTCGATCATTCAAGCCGTGGCGCGATGAAAATCCAGATAACAGCATCGAAGTACCGCCGTTTACAGACGAAGTCGCGGCATCTCGATTTGTACTGAGAGAAGCGAGCACTGCCATAGATCAATTCAAAGGGTTCGGACAGGGGTTTGCCGGACATATGCTAACTTACGGACAGTCGCTCATCGAATTGGCGGCTATCGACGGCGCTGAGTGGGCAGAGAGTTGCCGGACCGCATTTCACAAGTACGTCACTGTGACGAGAAAGGGACCTCAGTCTGGCGACCGAAGAATTAAAGACCATCAACCCACCACCCTGCGTCCGGACGACTCGGACTACTGGCAGCAGCGAGGCAACAACACACTCGGCCTGGGCCATGTGTTCAAATACCCGTACGCCTATTACGACCTGATTGCCCGCGCCGAGGATGAGCAACTTGCTAGAGAACTCAACTCCAAAGCCTGGCATCTGTTTTAACGCGACGCGATTAATTGACACTCTGACCTGCTGACGAATCGTAAGTGCAGTTGTCCTTAAACGCGGCCTCATACACAGACTCTCGTCTGTCTCGACACAGCCCAGTCAACTTCTGGCACTCCGAGATCGTCTGGGCTCAGTGGCGTCAGACAACATTTGATCGTCGTGAGTGTGCTCCAGCCGAGCTGGTTTCGCCTGCTTCCACACGTCCTGACTTGAAAGCTGCTGCGGCATTACACCGGCCAAACTTGAGCCCGCTGAAAAGTGGGTGGCTTGTGCACCGACTTGTGCCGATTGTTAGTCGGCTTCACTGCACACTTTTGCTTGAGGTTTTATCGAAGCTGTTTCGCCGCTGGCGGACTGGACCGAATTGTTCACAAAATGCAACACGACGTCAGAACGAGCAGTTTTTTCTGCTTGCTGTAATGTTGCGTCGAACAATGGGTCCTGATCGGACGGGGCACGCATATGGCACGGGAGTATTCAGACTTCTATTGCCTATCCAGAAACACACCTGATGAACAACAGCCAAGTGACCGTGGTGATGCCGGTGTACAACGGCGAATCTCACCTCGCGGAAGCAATCGACAGTGCCTTGGGGCAAATCGCGTGCACCGTCGAGATTATCGTAATTGATGACGGATCCACAGATGCGTCTGCGTCAATAATTCAGGCCTACGGTGCGCCGATACGGTACATCAAGCAGGCGAACGCCGGGCCAGCGGCTGCCAGGAATCTGGGTGTTTCCATGGCCAGCTATCCCTGGATCGCGTTTTTGGATGCGGATGACATTTGGGAACCCAACAAACTGCAACTTCAGTTGAAGGCGGCTCAGGACTCAGGCTCTCCCTTCATCTATACGAACTGCAGGAATTTTGGCGACGACCGAGTATCTGAAGAAAGACCACCGGACACAGGTTCTCGCGACCTTTCAACCTTAGAGAGACTTTTGCTGGACAACTTTATTACCCTGTCCAGCGTTCTTGTCCGAAGGGACTTACTGCAGTCTGTGGGCGGATTTCGGACAGACCATCATGGAACCGAAGACTGGGATCTGTGGCTTAGAATTGCCCAAATCGAGACACGAATGGCATTTGTAGCGGAGCCATTGACTCGGTACCGTTGGCAACCCGAATCACTCTCAAAAGACCACTTGCATATGGCAAGTTGTCGGCAACAGACGTTGGAGGAAGCGATCACGAAGTCGAGTGACAGTTCAACGGGCTGGAAGCTACTCCGGCAGGCGCGAGCGAATGTGATGGCTACGTCGGCCTGGTTCGCAGAGGATGAGCTGCCACGACAATCGTTGATCTGGTACTGCCAGTCTTTGCTTCAATGGCCTTTTTGTGCAGCTCGTTGGAAGGCGACAATCAAGACGGCAGTCAAAGCAGTCACTCGGACAAAGACAGGGGCCTGTAGAGTAGGTGGAGTTTTCAAAGGCAGGATCGCAGCTGATATGAAACCCGGTAACGCCGACGTGTCAACAGGTCTTCCCACCGCTTGATGGATGCCTCGCAGCGGGGCGAGGTGACCTGTCGGCTAGCTTCGTCAGACATCTCGCTCCGCCGCTTTTTGTATCGATTCAAAGAGTGTATTCCGTCGTTGGATCAGAAAAATGAGGTTCAACCCGTTTGTTGCAGAAAATCAACGTGTTGCTGATCGTTTCTGGTGTGCGCCATCGTGTTCTGGGGAGAAGGGCGAATGTAAGCTGGCCAAACGGAGGATCAGGTTATGGCACAACAGCAAGAATATACTTCGCTGAGCGAAGCGTCCGACATTTGTCGATTGCGGACTGCAGGTGTGACGGCACTTGCTGAACAATTCGTTGAGCAACAATCGCAGCTCAAACGACTTATTCGCGGAGGCGTTGGCAGACAACTGCGCCGCCGCCTCGATGCTTCGGACGTGCTGCAGGATGTCTACCTCGAAGCTTCGCGATCCCTTTCTCAATTCCTGCTGAATCCCGTGTTCTCGGCGAAGAACTGGTTGGTTGCTCTAACTACTCAGCGATTAAGGCAGTTACTTCGTCGGCACTTTCTCGCAAAGTGCCGATCGCTCAGCTGCGAGTTGGACAACAATAACGCCGAGGATGCGGACTTCAGTCCGCTTGCTGAGATTGCCGACAGACAGTCGTCGCCCTCAGCGCGAGTAATGCGAAAGGAGTCAAGCCATGTCGTTGTGACAGCGGTCCGCCGCCTTTCAGCTGACGACCAGACCATTTTGCAGCTTCGGACACACGACGGGATCAGCAACGTCGAAGCTGCCGAATTACTTTGCATCACACCAGCGGCCGCGACGAAGCGTTACGTCCGAGCTCTGGACAGGCTGAATTCAGAACTCCGTAATCTCGGCTGGAGTCAGGAATAACACAGCCAGGAATCAAGATTTCTTGTGATTGCCGACACAGTGAACGATGTTCAGTTGTTTATGCGTCGTGACGATTACACGGGCCATATTCGAGGTTGTGGGTTTTGCAACCGCGAAAAACGACCACGCAGAATTCGTAATAGCGGCCAATTGCCCCGGACGAAGTCCCTGCTCGCGATTACCGACCTAGCTTTGAGCGAGCGTAGCCTCCCGATAGTAAAACTGCAGGCCTGACAAAAGCCGGCAGACGTATGCCCGTACAATTACAGACACGTCATCACCATGCCCGGCGAACTGGATCAACATCACGCCCTTCTCGAAGACGTCTGTGACGAATTTCAGCGGAAGTTGCTCGCCGGTGAAAAAGTCACGATCTCCTACTATTGCGACCAGTACCCAGAGATGTCTGCAGAGCTTGGAGCCGCTCTGACGGCACTGCAGGCACTTTTCAGGACCGCTCAAGCCGATGCCATTCCGGACTCCATCAACGGGTGTCAGATCCTGCGCTCAGTCGGCAGTGGGGGGATGGGCGTTGTCTACGAAGCAAGACATCCGAAAATTTCCCGACGAGTTGCGATCAAGGTTCTGCACGACAGTCGGCAGGCGCCACACGAACAAAAGATAAGATTCGTGCGAGAGGCGGAGGTCGTCTCGCGGCTGGATCACGATCACATCGTTCCGCTACTGGATGTCGGGGAAGACGACGGTGTAATGTTCCTGTCAATGCCGTACATCCATGGGACGAGTCTCGATCGAACCCTGGAAGTCTCCGAAGGTGCCACACACGACAAGCATATCGCAACGTTAGACACTCTGCTCCCATTGGTTGAAGACGGTGACGCAGATATCTATCGAAGGGTGGCGGTCACGGGAGCCGTGATTGCGGATGCACTTCAGCATGCTCATGACAAGGGGGTCATTCATCGAGACATCAAGCCTGCGAACCTGTTGATTGATGAAAATCGTCGGGTCTGGGTCACCGACTTCGGCCTGGCAAAGCTTAATAGTGCTACGGACGACCTGAGTCTGGGACCTCAAACGATCGGCACACCGCGATACATGGCTCCTGAGCAAATCCGCGGGCAGGCCGACGAGCGAAGCGATGTCTATTCGTTAGGGGTGACATTGTTTGAGCTTCTTGCGGGGACCAGGGCGTGGCCGACAAAAGATTCAGGGCAACTCACAAGCGAACGGAACGGCCTGGATCTGCCGGATCTCAATCAGCAGTGTCCGGCTGTCCCTCGTATTCTTGCAGATATCGTCATGACAGCCTGTGCTTCAAACCCGGCAGAAAGGTTTCAGTCTGCTGGCGAACTTCGTGACGTATTGCAGCGATACGTCGACGGTTGTGCTGTGCCGGATCGCAGAATTAACCGACGCAACAGGGTAGGCCGGGTTTTTCTAAGGCGAAGTCATCTGCTACTTGGATGTGTCGTTGTGTTTCTGGCTGGCGGCATTGTCTCGTCAACTCATTGGAGCCCCGATAAGCAGCCGATCAAACTGGTTACGAGCTCACCCCCGGTTGAACTGCGTGCGGCGGAGTTAACCGCCACCGAGAACCAAACGCATGTAGGTTCAGTCATTCCAATCATGCATCGCCATGCAGGGCTGATTATCTGGGCAATCGTCGGTGGCCCTGATTGCGAGCAGTTTGACATCGACCGTTCCAATGGTGAGCTCAGGTTTGTCTCGCCGCCGAACTACGAAGCCCCTCGGGATTTCGACACCGACAACCGGTATGAAGTAGATATCTCCGTCGCATCGTCTGGATGCCACGAAACGGTGGCAGCTACAGTTCGTGTAAGCGATGCGAATGAGCCGCCAGTGATTCAATCTGTCAGAGATGTTCTCACTTTGGAACTCAATGAGGACTTCACTGTGCGAGGGCTTCCGCTCCCCGCAACTGATCCGGAACATGATCTGTTGTGCTGGGCACTGTCAGGGCGTGACCACGAGAAATTTCAGCTGCACCGACTTAGCGGTCGCATCAGCTTGTTGCCAGCCGGCGCGAACCCGGTTCGCAATTACGAATTTGAAATCATGGCCACTGATCAGGCAGCGCCTCGACTGCAATTGGTCGGAGTCAATGCTGACAGCGAGAAACTGGTATTGATCTCGCCTGAAAGCGACGGGATTTTACACACAGGGATTTCAGCTACCGGTTTGCGAGCTGTCGCCACTCCAGACGGTCGAACGTTTTTTCACGTTCATGAGCTGCCGTCAGGGCCAGCACTTCGTCGCTCAATACGGGACAGCAGCGGGAATTTTCAGACGATCGTGTTGAATTCAAATTGTAACGCCCTGAGACACATCGACGCCTTGGCGACCGAAGATGGAGTTCACTTTCACGCGCGGCGAACAGTACGTGGCACAGGGGAGTTTGTCGAACTAAACCTGGTAAATGGATTTGATGTGATGGAGACACGTGTTGTTGACTTACCAGCTGCATATCTAGACAGTCAAGACTTTGCAGTGCTGACGAACGGCGATGCTCAGCTACTGCAGTTATCCGCTGGCCGCGCTCAAATAGCTGAAGCCTCACTGCGGGCGAATGCAGGCCTTCTACCACTGCTCTGGTGTCGCAAAGACATCCCTGCCGGTACCAAGATTGTCGGCATCGTCAGTTGGATGGAGCCAGCGGGGGCTACAGGTGGTGCCCGCGACGTCAGGACTGTTCGGCTTATCAGGCGGTAGGTCGATTGTTGCTGGACTGGCCGTTTCCACCATTCAGTCCATGGGCGTATGCCTTGCTGTTCCCGAAACCAAAGGCATACGCATTTCCGTGCTCCTGACCTACTGCTGGTCCAACGTTGTTGTCATTGTCGTCCACAGGTTGCTCTGCCGGTGCAGACACGTTTACTCGCACTGTAGCAGTGGAAGATAATTCGCCGTCAGTGATAGCGTAAACAAAGTAGTCAACGCCAGAAAAACCATCGTCCGGAGTATACGTGAGGCGACCGTCCGCTTCCTTCACGACGGTCCCGTTCAGAGGCTGACCGACCGAGAGAATCGCAACGGCGTCGCCGTCCGGGTCGCTATCGTTGCTGAGGACGTTGATCAGAGCTTTCGTTCCAAAGGCGGTCACGACCTGATCATCTACCGCCACCGGTCCGTTGTTTGGCGGTTCGGACGCGTCATCCGGTACTGAGTCGTCAACAATATCTCCGTTGGAACCGAACCATACGCTCTCCGTCAGGATCTGACTGTCGTCCATCAGGAAGGCCAGCGACTGCATAAGCTCTGTTGCCGAGTTCAGACGCGTGCTGATCGAGAAGATGAAGTAGTCTGTGAGTTCAGCTAGTTCTCCAGATTCCAGCTTGGCGTCGCCGTCATCCAGCCACAGTTTCAAATCAGCAAATTCAGCAATTTCAACCAGGCCATTTCCATCGCTGTCGAAGGCAGCCAGTTCGTCATAGCCGTTGCCGTAGAGATTCGCGTCATTTCCAATCAACGCTGAACCATCAATCTCGCTACCAGTGACCTTCGCTGCATCAATCAGAATTCCGTCTCCTGTCCCGTCTATCCATTCGATGGCCTCCAGAATTCCGTCGCCGTCAATATCGAACTCAACCAACAACCCAAGGCTTGCAATGCCGGACTTATCCTGAGCAGTCGTCTCGCCAGTTACCTCGGCGGCGCCGCTATCGTCGAGGTCAAAGATCAACACGGAGTGGACGTCGATGTCTGAAGTCGATTGTGCATCGACGCCGGATGCGGACATGAGCATAAGTGGTTCCAACGTTTCGATCACGCATCTTGAGTTATGTTCTGGCATCGTGTGTATCCGTATCGAGGGCGCAATTTCATTCACCTTGACACTTACATACTGTCACCCAACTGATAGATTTTTCAGCATGCCCCTGAACGTTTGACCAAGGATGGCGGGTAGTCACGCCGGATAGTGCCGGAAGTAGAAAACTGCCGACATGACCTGATGCTGTTTTGCAACCTACCTGAATCGTGGGGCAAACCTCCGTCACGATTCCGGTGCAGACGAAATTGCGATTCTTTCGCGGCGTCTCACTGACCTGCGTCCGAAGCTCAATAAAAAACGCTCGTGGGTTCTTGCCGTGCTGGGGATGTAGTAGCCGCAGCTGATCTGTGTCGCATCTCCGGCAGCGTGACTTCGATTCAGTAGATTGCCGGACCTCAGGGACGCCACGAACGCTGCACAAATGTGGGGATTTCTACCCAACCCATCGTCTTTGCATGCGTAAGGGCTAGCCCATCATGCACCGCAGTTTCAACGCTTGGCTGCCGTGGGGCGACGACAACGCGTCATTCCGAAAATCCCGACGTCGCCAGCAATAATTTTCCTTTTCCACCGCCGGAATTCTGCAACAAATGCGTCTTGACATGCCGATTGTCGCACATATCCCACTGACGTGCCGTAACGCACTTTATCTGGGCCCCGCCATCATATTGGGATGTCCTTTGGACCAGCAGCGCCGGAAGTTGAAGCAGGCCGGTTCAATTTTGGAGCATCGTGCAAATTATGGGTGACTCAAACAAGCAGGTTCGACTCATCAATCGCCTGCGGGACAAGGGACCAATCCGAGTTCTGGTGGCGGACGACGAACCAGTAATCCGTCGCATAGTCTGCGTGTTTCTTAAAGAAATCGGTTACCCGACTACGGAAGTCGAAACCGGCCTGGAACTCATTGATGCCGTCGCAAATCACAACCATGATCTAATCTTGACCAATGTCGAAATGCCAGGAATCAACGGTTTAGATGCTGTTGCGCGCGTCCGTAAACAGGAACTTCTTACCGGCACGCGTACTCCAATAATCGTTATGTCGTCCAGCTACGATCGCAGCCTATGTATGGAAGCAGGCGCTGACGACTTCATTCGCAAGCCAATCGTTGCCGAACGGCTGTTTGAGACGATTGACCGCGTACTGACGTAGGCAATTCGTGTCGCATGGCCGTGAATGCCTCCAGACAGTCCAAAGCGTGGACCATACCGCCTGGATCAGCCCGTAGCAGGCCAAACCGTCTCGCCGGCCGGACTCACCCCGCAGATTGCTGTAGCGTTCTTGTCCGTTTGATGCCTTTTTGACTCGTCTGGACAAATGTGTGTTGCCACCGTGCAACAGATCCGCAGACGTCTCCGAATAACCGGAAGCGGACCGGGCTGTGGGGAAATAAAACTCTCGTAATACGGCAAGTCCTAACATCCACGCACGACATTGAGAGATAGCGTTGTGAAGGGCATGCAACATGAGAGCAACACCATGAGAAATTCAGACACCGCCTCGCGGCGAAACCAAAAGCGTAACTTCCGCCGGGGAGCTGCCATGGTAGAAATGGCCGTCTGCTTCCCAATCTTCATGCTGATTCTGCTCGGAATCATGGAGTTTGGTCGCGCGCTAATGGTTTCCCAGCTCTTAGCGAGCGCCTCCCGCGAAGGTTGCCGCACTGCCATCGTGGATGGTTCGACAAACTCCGATGTCGAAACAAAAGTGAAGAATCACGTCACGTCCATGGTTGGCTGCTTAGCATCTGATGTCACTGTTGAAATTGTTGTGACGTCAATCCAAACGGGCAACGAAATTGCGAGCCTGGCAGTTGCCGAACAACGAGACTTGATCGAGATTGATGTGACCGTCCCGTTTAATTCGATCAGCTATTCGGGCGGCCGATTCCTGAACGGGCAAACAATACGCGGACAATGCGCAATGCGCAAAGAGTGACTCTGTTCCCCTTTTCAAATCAACACCATCTGACAACTTATCCTGCAAGGGGAGCAACATGGAAATGTCATTCAAATGCTTATCGTGCGTCGTAGCACTCAGCATATGCGGCGAGGCAGTAGCGCAGGACGAGGCGACGACAGAACCGCCGTTTGATCCCACGGCGATTGTACGCGTCGAAGAGGATTGGATTGCCTATATCCGAAATCCTGATGAAGCAGTTGGAGCGCCTCAAATCGTTAATGTTATTTCCGCTAACCAGTCTACGGACGGCGTTTTCGGAATGGTCGAAATTAACCACCAAAGCAAGCCCCAATTCAGGAGTGGCGGCTTTCAGGTGCAGACATGGATCGGCGAAACGAACCATGCAATCGTGTTTTCGGAAGAAGTTGGGCCGCTGCGAAACAACTATGACAAGATGACCTACACCGTTGGTCTGTCACTCTCGGCAGACAAATTTCAGGTCTCCATCAGTAACGGCCGTTCACGAACATGGGGGAAATTTGCTCAGACTCCGGTGATGGCAACCGCTCCACGAGGCAGCCTGACCATGGCGGACTATTCACCACAGTTTTCCGTCGATAACACAACCGTCAACGTAGGCGCTCACCGTGTTGAGCTGATTTATCAGCAACGCGTACGTTACTACGCGGCAGAAGGGCTTGTGTACACCGATGAGACACCGCGTGTGATTCATCGGTACCAGGAAGTCGTCCAGTATGTTTCACTTGAGGACTATGAGAAAAACCTGAGTGAGTTCAACATCGACATTACCTCACAATAAGGGGCATGAGGGCGGCAAGCGGTTGAAGGGTTTATCAATATTCAGAGTTTCATTCACGTCATCTTATGAGTCACCATCATGTGCACCTACAAAGCAAATCCTAAGCGATCATTGACTGGCCGGAAGCACCTGGACCGTCGAGGAGTAATTCTGGTGTTCGCGGCTGTTATGCTGTTGATCTCTTTTGCATTCGCCGCGTTTGTCGTCGATTTTGGTATGGTAACGCTCACGAAGGGCCAGATGCAGAATGCTGCCGATTCTGCTGCCCATGCCGCAACGCTTGAGATTGCGAGGTCTTTCGGCCCCGGCAATGAGCTTACAGTTGATCAAGCGGAAAGCATCGCTCGTGCACGGGCCGTTGAGATGATTTCGAAGTTCCGAACTGGTGATGTTGCGGCCACGGACGCGCATCAGGTTCGCGACATTCGAGTCGGCAGGCGGTCATGGAACGACTCTGATAAGGAGTGGGAAGACGAGTGGGGCGTGTCACCGTACAACATGGTCGAGGTTACGGTCAGGAGAACGAACACTGACACCACCGCATTGCCAATGACGTTTGCAAAGCTTCTGGGACGTGAAAACTTCGAACTGACCACCACCTCCGTTTACGCTCTCCAGCCCGGAAACGGATTCACACTGCCGCCCGGTACTCCACCTTCGGACACAATTCACCTGCTTCCGATCGCACTTGATCTGGGATCATGGTCAAACCTGCTGGATCAAGTGTATGGGACCAGCACGTCGTCGGCATGCGGAAACGTTGGGACTGGGCAGGGCGCCAACGCGAATTCGTTTGACGATGAGTACGCGTGGAATGCCAATGACCGGGTTGTGGAAGCGGACGAATCAGATGGAATCCTCGAAATCAACATCTATCCGGACCTCAACAGTGGGCTGGCTCCAGGGAATCGCGGCACGGTAGACCTCGGCCACGCAGGAAACAGCACCTCGGACCTGAAACGACAGATTCGCTACGGACTCAATTCATACGATCTGTCGTTCTTTCCAAACAACAGGATTACGTTCGATTCGAGTGGAGCCCTGTACCTGAACGGAGATACCGGAATAAGTGCCGGCATCAAAGATGCGCTTGAAGATATCATTGGCCAGGTTCGCGCTATTCCCATCTTCATTTCCGTTACTGGTCAGGGAAACAACGCGACGTACACGATTGTTAAGTTCGTGGGTGTCCGCATCATGGGCGTGAAACTTACCGGCGGGCCAAACTCTCGACACCTCACAGTTCAGCCAGCCGTGTTCTCTGACTCGCACGTCCTCCGCGGCGACCTGAGCGTCAATGTCGACTCAATTCTGAGCCAGCCCGTTCCCGTCCACTAGTTCCTTATCTGGTATCGAAGCATTCGTTGAAAAAGTCAGCCGAGACCGGCGTCTGCGATGTCCTGCCATGGCGGCGATAAATATGCCGGTAAGCAATGTGGCCGGACCTGGCTCTGGAACAGGCGTGCCTGCGATCCCCATAGAAAAATCGAGCGATCGGGGAGCAAAATTCGTGGTGTTGGCACTCCAAAACAGGAAGCTGTTGTCGTTGTTCGTGAAAGGTTCTCCAATTGAGTTGTCTTTGAACGTTGCTGTGTTGTAAGACGCCAGAACCCCGGAACCCGCATCGCCGACAACGGGGGACACCGACAGCCAGTAACGCCCCGGGGCCAGCGCAACATTCAAACCCGCAACCTCAATTTTGAACTCACTCGAATAAGGATTCCCAGGGCGCCCGGTGAGCATTTGCGTGGCACCACTCGTCCCGCCAGCGATCAACGTGCCTCCGTTTCCCGCTGAAACGCCGCTGCGAATCGCCCACGAAGCCTGTGTAATCCCCGAAACATTCATCGAGTTGTTTGACCAGACTCGGTTCACAATCCAGGTGGAGATAGGCGTGCAAACAGGCCCACTACAAGCTGGTCATTCGGCAAAGTCGAATCACGCAGTTCAAGCTCTACAACAGCAGGAGCTGCCTGCCTTACGCCTCCCCATCACCGTTGGCTCTCAGGAGTTACGTGAAGAGCAAACGGTGACGGCGAGACGACGGCAGGGCAAACGAGGTGGGACCGGTTGCGCGCCGATGGTGGGGCCATTTTGCGCGCCTATCTCCATCCAGGGGCGATCGACGACAAAGTCGTCGTAAATGTTTGCCGATCCGAGATTTGTTGATTCGAAGTTAATCGTGGCGTTTGTGGATCTTCCCCGGCTGTCGCCGTTATACCACAAAATCGCGTCCGCTTTCGCAGGAGGCAAGACGAGGCACAATAGGCAGATCGCTGTTGAGTACTGGAACATGGAAAGCCTCAATTGTGACTGCAGGACAGAGAAAACGTGTGCAGAACATGCAGCATCCAAGGTATCGTTTACGCTGTGACCGGGCTTTCTGCATACGTCACAGATGGTCCTGGGCACCTATAGCCGTGTCAAGCTCTACATCTCCAATCACGACAGCGCTGCCGACCGACTCAGACGTTGAACATGCTGCCAGCTTATTTGAAGTTTCTGCTAATGGATGCAACGATCAGCGAAACAAAGACATCACCAGAGGAGTTCACATCTTGCGCAACATCATCCCAATCGTGCTCTTGTTCTCGCTGTTTGACGTCAATGCCGCACCGGCCGGCGTGGTGAGTTCGTTCGAGTATATCTTTGAAACAACCAACCTTCCATCATTGAACAACGCTGGCCAGGTTGCGTTTCAGCACTCTTCGTCGATTCTTCGCTGGGAACCTGGAAGCAGTTCTGTCACGACAATTGCTTCTTCAGGCAACACCGTCGGCAGCCGCACGATTGACGGTTTTTTCGGGACTCGAACGTCCATTAACGACGCTGGCATCGTCGCATTTCGAGCACGCTACACCGGTAGCAGCAGCGGCGGCATTGTTGTTGGCGGTGGTGGTTCCCTCACGGAGGTTGCATTCGACAGCTTTGCCTCGGACCTGGGTGCCCGTCCCCGCGTTAACAATCTGAATCAGGTGGTTTATACGGCAAACGATGGAGAGGACATTCGTCGCGAAGTGATCGGGAATTCGACGATCACCACCATCGCGACAGATTCTGAATTCGGATTCACTCCGTCTCCGACGCCGGCAATGAACAACAACGGAGACGTTGTTTTTCAGGGCAACCGAATGAGCCCGTTTGAGCAAGGGATCTATACGGGAACACCATCGAATCGTATCACCATCGGCACAAACGCAGATACGCTCCGTTCATTCAGCGTGGCCCCGGACATCAATGATAGCCTGGAAGCAGTTTATGTGGCGACGTTTGATGTGCCGTCACCAAACGATTTTGATGGGTTGTATTTTGATTCCCCGACTATTTCACCGATTCGAATCGCCGGCGGTCCAGACTTTATCGACGGCACGTTTTATAACTCCAATCCCAACATCACCAGCAATGGCGAAGTCTACGTTTCGGCAACCCATTCAGTCGACGGGACAGGCATCTACCGGTGGGACGGCGCAACTCTGCAACGTCTGATTGGTGAAGGCGATTCTCTGGATGGCGGAATCATTCAATCCGTATTTCTGGGGCACGACTCTGTCAACGATGCCGGTCAGTTTGCCTTTCGAGCCACGATTGACAACGGCACATCAACTCGCAACGCATTGTTCGTTGGCTCAGTTTCAGCGGTTCCCGAACCGCGCAGCCTGCTGGCATTGGGAGCCGGATTTCTATGTGTCGCACTACGATTTCGAAGACGGAATTTGCAGTGTAGTGGGGCTCTGTCGAGTGCTCGTAATGATGAATGCACCAGCGTGACTTAGTGTGTCTCGGCGACCGATTTGGTCGAGTGGCAGATCTGACAAATACGCAGGTAACGTGTTCTGTTTTCAGTTGACGAGGCAATCCTTTGCCCACAGACTGACTCGGCCCAGTTGAGATAGAAGTCGTAAGCTTTGGGACGACCCGCTCGGAAGTGGCGTCTGAAGTTTTTGATTTTCCGCTTCATGAGGGCGACTGCTGCTTCCTTTGTCCACCTGTTGACATCGGAATAATTCGGAGGCACATGTTTCCTTCACCGCAGGTTGCTGAGCTCTCGAATTGACCAGAGCACTTCTTACTCGCTAATCGCGCACGGAGTCGACAACCATGCTCGTAAGTCGCACATCTCGCACGACGTCACGGGGATCCCGATTGTTTGATCGGACTGGGCCGCGCAGCAGTTGCCAGAACAGAGCAAAACTTCTTGGTCGGCAGTTGCCCGAAGCCCTGGAATCCCAGCTGATGCTGTCGGTGTCGAATTTTGTAATTAATGAAATCTTTGCCCACCCTCCCGACAGCGTCGCTGGAGACGCGAACCGCGATGGAACCAGTGACGCCGCGATAGATGAGTTCGTCCAAATCGTGAATCACGGTGCCACTGCAGAAGACAAGAGCGGATGGACAATCAGTGACGGGGTCTCTGTTCGCCATACGTTGCCCGCTGCCGCAGTGATTCCCGCAGGGCAAGCGATTGTTAAATTCGAGGGTGTCCGCATCATGGGCGTGAAACTCACTGGCAGGCCAGACTCTCGACATCTTAGGGTTCAGCCAGCCGTGTTCTCTGACTCGCACGTCCTGCGCGGTGACTTTAGCGTCAACGTCGACTCTATCCTGAACCAGCCCGTTCCCGTCAAGATGCACGGTTGATCCATGTAGACCGCTTTTAGACCATGCACTTGCGGTTTCCTGTAACTTCCGCACTCCCTTCGCAGACTTCTAATCCAGATGGAGACCTCGATGCAGTTTATGACTCGCCGCACACAACGCCCCCGCACGATCGGCCAGAAGCTCTTAGACTCATTGGTAAAAGGTCGCCAGCGGCGTGCACGTCGCGCCGACAGGCATGGGGCGAGGTTTGAGCGTCAGCTGATGTGCAGCGTTGAGCGAGTCGAAGATCGGGCAATGCTTTCCGCAACAATCGGCAACAACATTGATGTCGGCGATCAGTTGCAGAACTACCGTCTGGCAATCGCGGCGACAGCGGAATACACCGATTTCTTTGGAGGGCAAACTGAAGCACTAGCGGCGATCCAAACATTCGTGGATGACGTCAACGCAATCTTCGAAGCTGAGCTGTCGATCCGTTTCGACTTGGTTTCCGGGCTGAACACGATTTTCACCGATACGGCAACTGACGGATATACGAACGGCAGTACCTCGCAGATGCTGAATGTGAATACCGGAATTCTCGACACGGCAATGGGTGGCAACAACACTTACGACATCGGCCATGTCTTTGGGACAACCGGCAGCGGTGGTTCGGGGTTGGGGGGCATCAAAGCCGTTAATGACCCGATTCGCAAAGGGGAAGGGGCATCGGTTTCGTCGGATCCTAAGGGCTCCAGTTGGCTCAATTTAGTCGCTCACGAACTGGCGCACCAATTCGGCGCAGAGCATACGTTCAATGGAATCCTGAGCAATGCAGGCCCCAATCGTGAGGCCGACAATGCTTATGAACCCGGCAGCGGTTCAACGTTGATGAGTTATGCAGGCATTTCCGGAGCGGACGATCTTCAGCCGGATCCTGACAATTATCTGCACGCCGCCAGCTTTGAGCAGATTCAAACGTTTATTGCGGGTGATGGAACACCGAACAGCACGACTACAACTGGTAATGCTATTCCGACGGTCGACGGTGGCTTGAACTACACCATTCCGGCCGGCACGCCATTCGAATTGACGGCTGTCGGTTCCGATGCGGATATTGGTGACACTCTGACCTACACCTGGGAGCAGCTCGACCTCGGTCCTGCCATGAGTCTCCCGCTAACCGACAACGGCAACAGCCCCCTGTTTCGCTCCTTCCTGCCATCGACGGATTCCACACGAACGTTTCCGCGCCTTCCCGATCTTGTAAACAACGTGAACACAGCCGCCATCGGCGAAGCGATGCCGACTATGACCCGCGACCTAAACTTCCGCACCACCGTGCGCGACGGCAACGGCGGCGTGAATTCGGACGATGTGCTGATCAACGTCGTCAACACCGGTAGCCCATTTGCTGTCACCGCTCCGAATGCGGCGGTGAGTTGGACCGGCGGTTCGACACAAAACATTTCGTGGGACGTCGCCGGGACAACCGGAAGCGGCATTAACACGTCGGACGTTGCAATCGACTTGTCGCTGGATGGTGGCCTGACTTATCCCTTCGTTCTGGCAGGCAGCACGACGAACGACGGCAGCCATACACTAACGATACCCAATATCGACACCACCGAGGCCCGGGTTCGAGTACGTGGTGTCGGAAATGTCTTCTTTGACATTTCGGATGCCGACTTCACCATCATTTCCAATGCGAGCGCACCCGGTGTCACGGTTGTGGAATCCGGCGGCAACACCTCCGTGAGCGAAGAAGGAGTCGTGGGACGTGCTTCGGTCGACACCTACACACTGGCCCTGAACACCGTGCCATCGGGCAATGTGGAAGTCACAATCAATGGCGGGGCGCAATTGGAAGTGAGCCTGAACGGCGTGACCTTCGGCTCCAGCGTGGTATGGGTTGCAGCCAACACGTCGCCGCAAACCTTGTATGTTCGAGGAACAGACGACAGCCTGAACGAAGGAATTCACTTCGGCACCATCACTCACATGGTGACCGCGACCGCCGATTCAAATTACCCGGTCGGAACACTCATCAATCCCGTGACGGCCAGCATTGCTGATGACGAACTGCATCCCGTAGTGGGAGTCGACTTTGATCAGTCCGGGTCAACGTCCACTCCAGAAAACTGGACGAAAATCTCGCAGACATTTGGCGGCACTACAACAGGTCTTGTACGCGAAGATGGAATCACCACAAGTACCAGTCTTACGCTGGGAGTTTCGGGTTCTGCCGGGTTGAATACTTCGGTCCCCGCCGCCACACCACTGCATTCGCCATCGCTGGAGGGGCTCGACGGAAATCATCTGGCCTCAGATTCACTAACTCTGACGTGGGGCGGGCTGGCACCCGGAAGAGATTACAACATCTATCTGCTGACCTCAGAATGGTTCGGTAGCAATCTTTTGCAAAACGTGACCGTCACAGCTGGAATCACCGTTCCGTCGTTCACCCAGGATACCAGTGCCATTGGCAGCGGAATGCTGGTGAATTCCGGGCTGGCTACTTCCACGAAAACGCTGGAAGCTGATTCGCTGATGGTTCAGGCTGACACTGGCGGAACGATTCAGATTGTCGTGACAGATACCTCTGCAGGCGGTGCCGGCAATGCTCTATTGTCCGGAGCCGCCATTCAGGAAATCGGAAGCGGTACCGTTGGATTCGGAATCACACAGACAGGCGACTCAACTGAAGTGAGTGAATCCGGCACGTCAGATACTTTTGACGTGGTTCTGACGACTCCGCCCACTGACACAGTGGTCATTGACCTCACCAACAGCGATACCAGCGAAATATCGGTGAGTGCGGCATCGCTGACATTCGACGAAACCAACTGGAATGTTCCACAAACTGTGACGGTGGCCGGCGTCGATGACGCCCTGGAAGACGGAGCTCAGACCACCACCTTGACGCTTTCCGTCAATCAGGCATTGACGGCGGACAGCCGTTTTGATGGTGTCGGTGACCGTTTGATGGACGTAGTCAATGCGGACAACGAGGCAGCATTTCTCGTCGGTGTGGACTTTGCCGCTGCCGGGAATACGTCGCCCGGTAACTGGACGTTGAATTCTGCGTTCAACACGTCATTGTCCAATTTGATCGATGAAGCAGGCAACGCCACGAGCATTGATCTGTCAATAAGTGGTTTCTTTGGAACTGATACCGGTACACCTTCCGCCGGACAACTGCCTACACATTCGCAGTCACTGGCAGGCATTGATGGGAACTTCTGGGCACAGAACACAACGGTCACAATGACCTGGAGTGACTTAAATGCATCAAACACGTACGAAGTTTATGTGTTTGGCCTTGACCGATTTGCAGACAATCAGAACGTCACGATTACTGGTGCTGGAACCCCAGTGAGTTTTGCTCAGAATTTTGCCGCAAACCAATTATTTGTGAACGGCGTCCTCGGAAGCAGCAGTTTAGATCTGGGGGCGTTTGCAGAGACGGTCACTCCGACCGGGGCTGGCCAGATCACAATCGAAGTGACATCCAGTTCGTTTCTTGGGATCGGAGGTCTTGCGATTCGAGAGGTGCCGACGGCCGGGCCGACGGATGACTTTGGCGATGCTCCATCCGCTGCGCAGTCAGGTTCCGCCAGCAGCTATCCCGTAACTTTGGCGGAAGATGGAGCACGGCACACTTCGGGTGGCCCGACTCTGGGAACGAACCGAGACAGCGAAGCGGACGGCGTGCACTCTGCTGGTGCCGATGCCGATGACACTATTGGCTCGCCGGACGATGAAGACGGGGTGACGTTTACGACTTCGATCATTGCATCCACAAACGCATCGCGAATCGGTTCCGTGAATGTCGACCTGCAGAACGCAGATGGCACATCCAACCGTCTGGATGCATGGATCGATTTTAACCGCGACGGAGACTGGAATGATCCGGGTGAGCAGATCCTCACAAACTACAATCTGGGCACAGTAAACGGCTTGCAGTCAGTCAGCTTTGCGATTCCTCAGGATGCCGGAGCCAATGTTCAGGAAGGAACGACCTATGCGAGATTCCGCCTCAGTACGGCGGGATCGTTGAGCGTCACGGGGGCGGCGGCGGACGGTGAAGTGGAGGACCACGCCGTTACCATCGACCCGAGTACCGATGCGATTCTGTTGGAACCGTTCGATCACTCCGGGCAGTTTTCCGTCAGTGAACCATTCTTCAGTATCGGTGATGGATCAGCCTTCTTTGGAATTTCAGACGGTGCGGGTGGCGGCGATTTCGGCCCGGGCAGTCCTCCCACTCCGACCGTGCCATCCTACACCGGTGCAGCCGTCAATTTCCTCACCGGAATGGACATGGACGCAACGGCCACCGGTCATCCGGCAGCCTCGTTGCCGATCACCGCCACTTGGAGCGGCCTGAACATCACCGGGCAAACCGGACTGCAGTTCGGTGCGGACTTTGCCTCGTTCGATGAAGGAGCCAGCGGCGACCCCGGCGGTAACATCGAACCATCTGATTTTATTCGAGTAGAAGTGCAGATCGATGGCGGTGGATTCGTCAGCATCATGGAGTTTCGAGGAAACAACACTGGCGGTGCCAATGCAGCACAGTTTTCACTCGATACCGACGGAGACGGCAGTGGAGACGGCACGCTGCTAGCGGACGCACTCCGCAATTTTACGGCGGATATTGTTGGCACAGGTAATCTGCTTGATCTGCGAATCTCCATGAGCGTCAGTGATCAGGACGAAGACTTCGCCATCGACAACGTCACGGTCACGGCCAACAACCCGACCGGGCCGTTTGTGGTCGACACGATCGCCGATGAAAGTGATGGGGATTATTCGGCCGGAGACTTTTCCCTGCGGGAAGCCATCGAGCGAGCGAATACCCATGTGGGAGCAGACGAAATCCAATTTGCTGCGGGACTGTCGGGGCAGACGATCACTTTGACTGTCGACCAGTTACTGGTGACCGATGATTTGACAATTACGGGATTGGGTGCGTCGAATCTAACGGTCAGTGGCGGTGACTCATTTCGAGTCTTCGACCTTCAACACGCTGCCGATGTCGTGATTGACCGATTGACAATCACCGGGGGGCGAACCACTCAGGCAGGCGGCACTCCCGCCGGAATCACGGGCGGTGGTGCAGGCATTCGGTCCTCGGGCACGCTGCTGCTCAGCAATAGTATTGTCACCGATAACCACACCACAGCGGCGATTGCCGATGGCGGCGGGATCTTTCAGGTTTCGGGCACGCTGACGCTGGACAATTCCGAAGTTTCCAACAACAGCACTGACGGAAACGATGCATCCGGTGGAGGGATCTCCGCCGTTAATGGAGCCGATGTGACGCTGATCGGTTCGACCGTCACCGGTAATTCGACAGACTCGAATTCGGGGCAGGGTTTCGGCGGTGGCATCTATATCCTGGGCGGTGATTTGACGATCACCGAAAGCACGATATCCAATAACGCCAACACTGGTGCGGGCTCATTTGGCGGTGGGCTGATATCGATCAATGGAAATCTCAACATCACCCAAAGCACAATATCAGGCAACACGACGACTCTGTCCGGCGGCGGAATTGTTTGGAGTTCGACGGTTGGCGATACGGCTACGGTAGTGAACTCTACGATTTCCGGTAACGTTGCCACTTCAGGCAGTGCGGGTGGTATCTTTGTCGCCGCTGGTACATTCAATTTGGAATACAGCACTGTCACAGCGAACACAGCGCCGACCGGTCAGGGTAGCGGTCTGGCCAGTTTCAGTGACGGAGGGAGCAGCATTGCCAACACCATCGTGCTATCCAGCATTATCGCGGACAACGCGAACAGCGACGTCGATAACATTCTTTCCGGCGGCGGTACAAATACGATTACGAGTTCCGGATTCAACCTCGTCGGAAGCGGAAACGCTGTTTCGTCCTTCGGCGTCGGGTCTGACCTGACGGGCGTCGCCGCCGGACTTGGGCCTCTCGCCAACAACGGTGGCCCAACCTTCACGCATGCTTTACAGCCCGGCAGTCTGGCGATTGGAACCGGGGATACATCTCCGGTCCCGACCACCGACCAACGAGGAACAGGCTTCAGTCGACTTGTCGGAGCCAACGTCGATATCGGAGCCTTCGAGCTTCAGGCGACGAATCCGAGCGTCACTCTTTCGGTGGATAATGCTAACATCCCGGAAGCCGCCGGTGTGGCAACCTTTGCCGCCACACTTTCCGATATATCGGGTGAAACTGTCACTGTTGACCTGGGACTCAGCGGAACCGCAACCGGCAGTGGCACGGATTACAATGCTTCCGGTCTGCAGATCGTCATCCCGGCGGGCAGCCTCACGGGGTTCGTGACCGTAACGGCCGTGCAGGATGTGATTGATGACGATGCAGAAACGGTCATCGTCGATATCACTGGTGTCACTAACGGTACGGAAAACGGAATTCAGCAGCAAACGACAACCATTGTCGACGACGATGACGCGGCCGCCTTAACGGTCAGCATTGTCGCCGCTTCCATTGATGAAAATGCAGGCACCACGACGGGCACCGTGACACGAAACACGGGCACAACCGGTGACCTGACTGTCAATCTTTCAACCAGCGATACCACCGAGGCTTCCGTACCGAGTACAGTGACCATCCTCAACGGAAACTCCAGCGCAACATTTACCATCACGGGTGTGGATGATGCCATTGTCGATGGCACGCAGACGGTCACCATCACGGCTTCTGTAGCAGCCTACACAGACGGAACCGACACGGTGGATGTCACTGACAATGACACGGCTGGCATTGTGGTCACTGAGTCAGGACCTGGCACCACCGTGTCAGAGGACGGGACGACTGACACATTTGATGTTGTGCTGACAGCTCAGCCGCTGACCGACGTGGTAATCACGGTCACCTCAGGCGATATCGGTGAGGCCACAGTTGGCGTTGGCGGCAGTTCAGTCGGACCAAAACGTCTTTTCGGGGTTGCCCCGGGTGAGAACTCGATCGTGGAACTAAATCCCGACACGGGAGCGGAGCTGAATCGATTTTCCGCACCGGTCACGTTGAGCACGCAGAATGACCAGGGCCTGGCGTACGACGGTTCCAGCCTGTTCTTCATCGATGGCACGTCGGCGAACACGCTCTACGAATTGAATCCGGAAACCGGCGCAGTCATCGACAGCGACACCCTTCCGGCGCCCACAGTTCGGTTGGTTGAAGGGTTGACGGCATTCCGCGGACGAATTTTTCTACTCGACTCGAATAACGATCAAATCCACGAGTTTGATCCTGTGACGGATACGATTGTCTCGACAATCGGCACAGCTTTTAATTCTGACGGTGCCCTGGCGTCTCTGGCAAGCGATGATCGGCTTCTGGTAGCACAGGATGTCAGCGGCACTAACCTGCACGAGGTTGATCCAACCGATGGAAGTATCCTGAATTCTTTGGGCAACGGTACGCTTAATCTCATTCGCGGTGCGACCGCATTTGATGATGAAATCTTTGTAAGTTCAGGGATTCAGAGCGACGGTGTTCGGGTTTGGTCGAGAGCGGGAGCACCGATTCAGACGCTGCCCCTACCGTACACCGTAACGGGGCTCGCTTCCGGGTTCGGTCCTGCCAGTACTTTGACGTTTACCCCGTCCAACTGGAACGCACCTCAGACGGTGACCATCACCGGCGTAGACGATCCGGCGGTCGATGGCGATCAGGTGGTCGCGATCACTGTGAGCGTTGATGCGACTGCCAGCGATGACGAATTCGATTCGCTTGCGGATCAGGTCATCCAATCGACAACTACCGACAATGACACGCCGGGCTTTACCGTCATCGAATCCGGCGGCAGCACTATTGTCTCTGAAAGTGGTTCCAGCGATACGTTTTCAGTGGTATTGGATTCACAACCAACATCAAACGTTGAACTTAGCGTCACCGGCAGTGACTCCGGTGAAGCTCTTGTTGACATAACAACACTCACATTCACTCCGCTGAACTGGAACATTCCTCAGATCGTTACGGTTACAGGGGTTGACGATTTTGTCGACGACGCTGATCAGTCGTCTCAGGTCACAATCAGTGTTATCGATGCGAATTCCAACGACGCGTTCGATAACCTGGCTGACCAGACAGTCAACGTCACGACCACGGACGACGACATCGCTGGCTTTATGGCTGGCACTCAAGGTGGATTTGAGGTTTCAGAATCCGGCACGACTACGCAGTTAACGGTTGTTTTGACTTCGCAGCCATCGTCGAACGTGACCATCAATCTTACCAACCCCGACCCGGGAGAAATCTCGCTGGCCGCGAGTTCCGTGACCTTCACACCGGCGAACTGGAATATTGTTCAGGCTGTGACAGTCACCGGTGTTCCCGATGGGATCGTCGATGGAAATCAACTGACACCAGTTCGGTTTGACGTTGATGATGCGATATCCGATGACCAGTTCGACGGCAAGGGCGGTGTGGGAATCTCAATCAGAACGCTCGATATCGACACGGCCGCTCTGACGCTCAGCATTGCGGATGCCTCCATCAGTGAAAACGGAGGCACCACCACCGCCACCGTCAGCCGCAACACGGACACCACGGCTACTCTGGAAGTGACGCTGGTAAGCAACGACACGGGCGAAGCCACGGTTGTCGGCAGTGTCACCATTGCGGCGGGTCAGACCACGTCACCCGCCTTCACCATTACCGGTGTGGATGACGCGAATGTCGACGGCACGCAGACAGTCACGATCACGGCAACTGCATCAGCACACACAGAAGGGGTTGATAGCCTAAACGTGCTTGATGACGACAGTCCAACACTAACCGTCGTCATCAATTCGGCATCCGTCAGCGAAGGTGATGGGACTGCGGCAACCACTGTTACCGTGACGCGTAATACGCCGACTACCGAACCGATGACTGTGGCCCTTAACAGCAGCGATACGAGTGAGGCCAATGTGCCTGCCACCGTCACCATTCCGGCAGGGCAGGCTTCCTTCACGTTCGATCTTGATGCGGTAGACGACACAGTTGTTGATGGGACGCAGACAGTCACGATCACGGCGACAGAGGCCGTTGCGTCGACAATGGTTCCAGACGTTGCATTCGGCTCGTCAGGGATTGTCGCGACTGACTTGAGATGGGGCATCCAATATGGTGACCCGGAGTTAATCCAGCAGCCGGATGGGAAACTGTTGGCGATCGGGCGACATCCGACAATCGATGACACGTGGCAGATCGTGCGTCTGAATTCAGATGGTAGTTTTGACTCCGGGTTCGGTACGAATGGCGTCGTCAACACGGCATTCACTGGTGAAGCCTCGGTGCGCCCGACAGGAATTGCCGTGGACGCTTCGACCGGCAGGATTACCGTGACCGGAGTTAGCTTCGGTGGCAACACACTGATGGTGGCCAGGTATACCGGTGACGGAACGCTTGATTCATCTTTTGGGACGGGCGGACGCGTTGCTGCCTCACCGGCCGGATTGGCAGCTGCTGTTGACGTCATCCTGAATTCTGATGGGACTACGTTGCTGGTTGGAACCGGCACGGGAAACAGCGTGGGCATCGTCCGCCTTCTCCCGGATGGCACACTGGATGCCTCGTACGGCGCCGGTGGTGTGACGACACATATCCTGGATCCGAATTACGACATTGGGGTGGGAGATGTGGTTCAGCAGCCCGACGGAAAGGTCATCATTACCGCCGGCGCGTTTCCCTCGACAGGCAATGAATTGTTCTATGTGGTCCGCATCAACACAGACGGATCACTTGATACGTCGTTCGACGGGACCGGATACACGCTCGTGGACTTCGGTGTTCTGCGACAGCGACCTGAGGCAGTTAAGCTGCAGCCCGATGGGAAGATTGTCATCGCCGGACGAGTTGAACCATCGGGAACCAATAATTCGGATTGGGCAACAGTCCGGCTGAATACTGACGGTTCACTGGACACTTCGTTTAGTGGCGACGGAAAAACCACAGTTAGCTTTTCGAGCGATGATCAGGTTCACGACCTTGCGATCCTCGAAGATGGTAAGATTCTGCTTGTCGGCGGCGCATTTGTCAGTGGCAATGGCCGCGACCGAGGATTCGCGCGCCTCAATTCCGACGGCACATTAGACAGCAGTTTCGGCACAGGCGGAAAGTTCACATTGCCTCCGTTGCCGATCATCTGGGAAGCAAATTGGGAAGTCGTCGTCCAGCCCGACGGCAAGATTGTGACGCTTGTCGGCTATCAGACCGGCTACCAAGTGGAACGTTTTCTACCGATCACGGGCCTGACAGGCAGCGACACGCTGGCTGTCATCGACGATGATGCGGCCGCGCTGACGCTCAGCATTGCGGACGCGTCCGTCAGTGAAAACGGCGGTACCACCACGGCCACGGTCTCACGCAACACGGACACCACCAACGCTCTGACCGTGACGTTGGTGAGCAACGATGCGGGCGAAGCGACGGTTGTCGGCAGTGTCACGATTGCGGCCGGTCTGACAACCTCACCCGCTTTCACCATTACCGGCGTCGATGACACCATCGTGGACGGCACGCAGACCGTCACCTTCACGGCGACGGCAACTGCTCATGCCGATGGCACCGATACGCTGGATGTGACCGACGATGATGCGGCCGCTCTGACGCTCAGCATTGCGGACGCGTCCATCAGTGAAAACGGCGGTACCACCACGGCCACAGTGACTCGTAACACGGACACCACCAATGCTCTGACCGTGACGCTGGTGAGCAACGATACGAGTGAAGCGGCCGTCATCGGCACAGTCACCATTGCCGCAGGACAGACCACGTCACCGGCCTTCAACATCACGGGTGTCGATGACACCATCGTAGACGGCACGCAGACCGTCACCATCACGGCGACGGCAACTGCTCATGCCGATGGCACCGACACGCTGGATGTGACCGACGATGATGCGGCCGCTCTGACGCTCAGCATTGCGGACGCGTCCATCAGTGAAAACGGCGGTACCACCACGGCCACAGTGACTCGTAACACGGACACCACCAACGCTCTGACCGTGACGCTGGTGAGCAACGATACGAGTGAAGCGACCGTCATCGGCACGGTCACCATTGCCGCAGGACAGACCACGTCACCGGCCTTCAACATCACGGGTGTCGATGACACCATCGTGGACGGCACGCAGACCGCCACCATCACGGCGACGGCAACTGCTCATGCCGATGGCACCGACACGCTGGATGTGACCGACGATGATGCGGCCGCATTAACGCTGAGCATTGCGGAGGCGGCCATCAGTGAAAACGGCGGTACCACCACGGCCACGGTTTCTCGCAACACGGACCCCACCAACGCACTGACCGTAACGCTGGTGAGCAACGATACCAGCGAAGCAACCGTGCCAGCCGTCGTGACCATTCCTGCCGGAGCCGATTCGGTCTCCTTCACGATTAGTGGCGTGGACGACGCCATTGTAGACGGCACGCAGTTGGTGACGATTTCCGCGAGTGCGAGCGATCATGTCGGCAACGATGACGACCTGAATGTGACAGACGACGACACTCTGGCACTGACATTGACAGTTTCGCCTGCGAGCATCTCAGAAAACGGCGGCACTGCGACCGGCACTATAGCGCGGAACGACGGCGACCTCAGCTCATCCCTTGAGATAACGCTGACGTCCGACGACACGTCTGAGGCAACCGTCCCCGCCACGGTGACAATTTCCGCAGGCCTGTCATCAGCAACATTCAGCGTCGACGCAGTCGATGACGCAATTGTCGATGGAACGCAAACCGCGACCATCTCGGTCGGCGCGAGCGGATACGCGGGCGACACTGCTTCGCTGAACATCACCGATGACGACACCTTGGCGCTGACCCTGAGCATCACTCCGGGTTCAATCAGCGAGAATGGGGGCACGGCCACGGGAACGGTGACACGCAACGACGCCGATTGGTCCTCGCCGCTCGTGGTCGATCTCACATCGAGCGACAGCACTGAAGCGATGGTTTCGGCAACCGTCACCATTCTGGCCGGACAAGCTTCGGCAGACTTCACGATCACAGCGGTCGACGACGCAGTCGTCGATGGGACGCAGGTTCTCAGCATTTCGGTATCTGCAAACGGATACACCGGCTTGTCAGCGGGGCTGAACGTGACGGACGATGAGAGCCCGGCTCTGACGCTGAGCGTCAATCCGGTTTCAATCAGCGAAAACGGCGGGACGGCAACGGGCACCGTCACCCGTAACGACGAAGATCTGTCGTCGGAGCTGGTGGTTAATCTGTCTTCCAGCGACACGACCGAAGCCACAGTTCCAGCAAGCGTGACGATTCCGGTGGGCCAGTCGGCTGCGGACTTCACGATCAGTGCCGTTGATGACGCGGTTGTTGACGGCACACAGGTTCTGAGCGTTTCAGCATCCGCGACCGGCTACACCGGATTTTCTACAGGCTTGAATGTTACCGACGACGATGTGCTGGCTCTGACGCTCAGCATCGATCCGGCATCCATCAGTGAAAACTCAGACACAGCGACGGGAACGGTCTCACGCAACGATGCCGATCTCAGTTCGCCACTGACGGTGACCCTTGAGTCTGACGACACGACCGAAGCAAGCACCCCGTCAACCGTCACTATTCCGGCGGGCGAGTCATCGGCAACATTCCAAGTCAACGCAGTTGACGACGACATCGTCGATGGGACACAGACCGTGTCGATTTCCGCAAACGCCGCGAGCTACGTCGGTGATGCCGCATCATTGGAGGTCACCGACGACGATGTATTCACTCTGACGCTCAGCGTGGCACCGGCGATTATTTCCGAGAACGGCGGGTCTACCACCGGGACCGTGTTTCGAAACGACGGTGACTTAAGTTCAGCACTCGTCGTCGACCTCAACGGAAGCGATTCCACAGAAGCCGATGTCCCCGCGTCGGTGACGATCGCTGCCGGCCAGTCGTCGGCGTCGTTTACCATCAACGCTGTTGACGACGCAATCGTGGATGGAACTCAGTCGGTGTCCGTTGCAGCGAACGCGACGGGCTATGCCACAGACTCCGCTTCTCTGGACGTGACTGATGACGACGTTCTGATGCTCAAGCTGACTGTTTCACCCGCGAGTATCTCGGAAAACGGCGGGACCGCCACCGGCACGGTGTTACGCAACGACGGCGACCTCAGTTCACCACTCGAAGTGACGTTAACGTCCGGCGACACGACCGAAGCGACCGTCCCCACGACCGTGACGATCGCCGCTGGTCAGTCTGCTGCGACGTTCACCGTTAGCGGCGTCGACGACGCCGTTGTGGACGGGACACAATCGGTAGACGTCACGGCAACCGCGGCTTCTTATCTCAGCGCGACGTCGTCGGTCGATGTTACCGACGACGACGTTGCCACGCTGACCCTCACGCTGGCCGCAGGTTCGGTTTCTGAAGCTGCTGGCACCGGAGCAACAACCGGCACGGTGACTCGCAACGCCAGTGACCTGTCGTCACCGTTGTCAGTGACGCTGGCAAGCAGCGATTCCACGGAAGCCACGACACCGACGACAGTCACGATCGCGACTGGTCAGTCATCGGCTACGTTCAGCATCGACGTGGTCGACGATCTCATTGTCGACGGGACACAGACCGCGGTGATTTCTGCCGACGCCGATGACTATACAGGAGATTCCGAGTCGCTTGACGTGACGGATGATGACGTGCTGACTCTGACGTTGTCCGTCGCGTCGTCGAGCATTTCCGAAAATGGCGGCACGGCGCTCGGAACTGTTTCTCGCAACGACGGTGATCTGTCGTCTGCTTTGGTGGTGAATCTCACATCTGACGACACGACTGAAGCAACGACGCCGGCAACCGTTACAATTGGTGCGGGCCAGGCATCGGCAACCTTTACGATCAGCGGTGTCGACGACGCAATCGTCGACGGTCTGCAGACTGCCACGATCTCTGCAGATGCTGCGAGCTACGTGGGCGACGCAAAAACACTCGCTGTGACTGATGATGACGCGGCGGGAATCACGGTGTCGCCGAGCAGTGGGAACACGTCAGAAGATGGTACCACGGCCACGTTCACCGTGGTGTTGAATAGTCAGCCGACCGCGGATGTAACCATCGATCTGTCAAGCAGCGATACCACGGAAGGCACTGTGACTCCCACCAGTATCACGTTCACAGCTATCAACTGGCAAACTGCTCAAACCATCACCGTGACCGGTGAAGATGATGCTATTGTCGACGGAAACGTGGATTACAGCATCCTGACGGCTACCGCCGTCAGCACCGACACCGACTACAATGGGCTCAATGCTGACGATGTTGCCTTCACTAATACCGACAACGACACGGCGGCCCTGACGGTCAGCATTGCGGACGCGTCCATCAGTGAAAACGGCGGCACGACCACCGCCACCGTAAGCCACAACACGGACACCACCAATGCTCTGACCGTGACGCTGGTGAGCAACGATACGAGTGAAGCGACCGTCATCAGCACGGTCACCATTCCTGCAGGGCAGACCACGTCACCGGCCTTCAACATCACGGGTGTCGATGACACCATCGTGGACGGCACGCAGACCGCCACCATCACGGCGACGGCAACTGCTCACGCCGATGGCACCGACACGCTGGATGTGACCGACGATGATGCGGCCGCGTTAACGCTGAGCATTGCGGATGCGGCCATCAGTGAAAACGGTGGAACGACCACCGCCACGGTAACTCGTAACACGGACACCACCAATGCTCTGACCGTGACGCTGGTGAGCAACGATACGAGTGAAGCGACCGTCATCAGCACGGTCACCATTCCTGCAGGGCAGACCACGTCACCGGCCTTCAACATCACGGGTGTCGATGACACCATCGTGGACGGCACGCAGACCGCCACCATCACGGCGACGGCAACTGCTCACGCCGATGGCACCGACACGCTGGATGTGACCGACGATGATGCGGCCGCGTTAACGCTGAGCATTGCGGATGCGGCCATCAGTGAAAACGGTGGAACGACCACCGCCACGGTAACTCGTAACACGGACACCACCAATGCTCTGACCGTGACGCTGGTGAGCAACGATACGAGTGAAGCGACCGTCATCAGCACGGTCACCATTCCTGCAGGGCAGACCACGTCACCGGCCTTCAACATCACGGGCGTCGATGACACCATCGTGGACGGCACGCAGACCGTCACCTTCACGGCGACGGCAACTGCTCATGCCGATGGCACCGATACGCTGGATGTGACCGACGATGATGCGGCCGCTCTGACGCTCAGCATTGCGGACGCGTCCATCAGTGAAAACGGCGGTACCACCACGGCCACAGTGACTCGTAACACGGACACCACCAATGCTCTGACCGTGACGCTGGTGAGCAACGATACGAGTGAAGCGGCCGTCATCGGCACAGTCACCATTGCCGCAGGACAGACCACGTCACCGGCCTTCAACATCACGGGTGTCGATGACACCATCGTAGACGGCACGCAGACCGTCACCATCACGGCGACGGCAACTGCTCATGCCGATGGCACCGACACGCTGGATGTGACGGATGATGATGAACCTTCCAGTAATTTGCCACCAGACATCACATCCATTACTACAACGTCAAAGTCACTTCCGGGTGACACAATTTCAATCACCACTTCATTCACGGATCAAGACCTTTCCGACGTGCATACGGCAACCATCGACTGGGGTGACGGAACTGTGACTCAAGGCGAGGTGTCGGAATCGAACGGTACCGGCACAGCAACAGGAAACCATCAATACGCCGACGCAGGAATTTACACGATCACGGTTACCATCAATGACGGAAATGGTGGGACGGACTCAGCGACATCAAGTTCTCTTGTGACTGGCGTCAAACTCGTCGATGGCGTTCTATACGTGATCGGTACAGATGGCCGGGATCATGTCAATATTACGAACTCCCTGCGTCACAATGGCGGTTGGTGGGGAAACTTGACGCCGACTCTGCAAGTAAATGCAAAACTAAACCAAGGTCGCGACCAGGTTCGAATCCATGAAGTGTTCGATCTTGCGGACGTGGACGAGATCGTGATGCAACTATGCGATGGAGACGACCATGCCAGCCTGACAGGTCTGGGAATCTGGGGCTGGTACTTTGGCTTCGGCGTGCCAACAACAATTATCGGAGGTGACGGGGACGATCACCTCTTCGGAGGTAGCGCTAACGATATTCTGATTGGCGGTGATGGTGACGATAAGTTGTACGGTGGTCGTGGCGATGATGTTCTGTCAGGGGGGGATGGAAACGACAAACTATTTGGTGAGGAGGGCCATGATGTCCTCATTGGCGGTGCTGGCAGAGATAAGCTGTCCGGCGGCAGCGGCAATGATCTCCTCATTGGCGGGCTGTCAACATTCGACAACAACCTTGACGAACTTGATGAGTTACTATCCCGGTGGGCTGCAGGCGAGTCCGTCGACGATTTCACAAGCCAGATCATTGACGATTACGACAAAGATGAGCTCAACGGCGGCAAAGGCCACGACACTGGCTTCGGAGGTTTTCGTGATAAGCTAAAATTGTGACAGGTCGTAGTGCGAACAGTCGATGCGAATCCGAAAATCGACGGGTTACCGTGTTCGATGTTGCGGATAATCTGATACACGTCTTAGTTCTACGCGCCGCTTAGACCAAAGGATTGGTCCATCCGGGATTATTGTGGGTAGAGGTCGAGTCCTCCGCAGTAGAAGAGGATGGCGGTTTTGAAGTTGTCGCGGTTTCGGTATCCGCCGACTCTTCGTTTGATGGCCATGATTTTGCTGTTCATTCCTTCGGCGACGGCGTTTGTGATTCCGTGAGTGCAGTAGCTCACCACATTGGCTAAGCGTTCTTTGATCGTGCGAGCGACTTTCTTCATTGGCTCCAGCTTTGTGTGGATGACTCGCTTGTACCAGTCATTGAAGAACGTCGTGGCCTCTGCCGGAGTGTCATGAACCCAGAGGTCTCGCAGCATCTCCTTGTAGGCCCACGCTTTGCCCGTGAGTAACTCTGCCTTCCATGCGGCATCAAAGCGTTCCTGCTGTTTTTCGCTGAGATTCTCCTGGCCTGAAAGCCACAGATACCGAGTTCCCGTCAATCGATCATCGCCTTCGGCGCGAAGCTTCTTCTGCTCCGACCGACGGACCTTGTCGACGGCTTCGGTTGCCAGCTTCATGATGTGAAAGCGGTCGTGCACAATCTTCTGTTCGGCCAATGCAATGTTGCCTTTGGTGCTCTTGACGTATGCGGCACTCATGTCCATCGCAACCGCCTCCACAGACTGCTTTTCACTGTCGGAAAGCTGATCGAAACAGGCATCAGCGGCTGCCGTGTCATGACCATCGGAAATCGCTTCGACAGTGCTCTTGTCCAAGTCATAGATCAGCGTGACGTAGTTGTGTCGTTTTCGAAAGGCTTTCTCGTCGATGCCGATTCGAGGGAGGTTCTTCGATTGTTTGCGATCCTTCCCGCGAGCCACCGCCTTCTGCAGAATGTGCCACGATTCATCCCATGAGATCCCCAGAATGCTGCACGCCCCTTTCACGGTTTGTGTGGCCAGAAGAACGTCGATGGCGAAGCGTTCAAAGAACAATGAGAAGCGGCTGTTCTTTTCCGCCCAGGGAAGCCTGATCTGTTTGACGCCATGATCCGGGCACTTCACGCGAGGCGTGCGGGCATGAAGGATGGTCGCAAATTGCATCGTGTCCAGATGCCGCCATTTGCGAGACTTCGTGTGGTCATAGCACGGCAGCTGCCTGTCGCAATCCGGACAGCAAAAAGTTTCGCCCTCGCCATGTTCGACGAAAACGTCGACCTGTTGAGCTTCCATATCCAGCTGAACGTCCGCCACAAACCACGGCCCCGTCAGTCCCAAAATCTGTTCGTAAAAGTCTGTTCCCTGCATCCCACGAAAACTAACGAATTAACGCCTCACCCACAAAGAACCCGGATGGACCCCTAAATTATCTTTGAGTCATCTTGGTTTACCATTGCGACAAGGTCGTGATTTGCACTGATAATCCACGCCAAATTTTGATTCTCGCGCAGCTTGACCGCGGACTTTCGGACTGCCAGGCAAGCTCCCTGGGCTGACGGCTTGCCAAAGTTCAAATGTTCCGAGTTACGTTTTGCCCGCCATGATACCCGCAAGATATCTACCTCAGTGGCTCCCGATGCCTTAAGGAAACCTGCCAATGGCACTGCGGGACAGTACGACCCAAGAAACGAGAAATCAGGATTGAATTGAATACAGGTCTCGTGCGGCGCACGAACAACGTCCGGATTTGGAAAATCAGTGATGTCTATCACCGTATCCAGCTCGGGGGGGCTTTCGCAGTTTCCTGAAACCACCACTGCATCGATTTCAAGAAGCGTACCGTCTTCCGCGCTCAATTCACTGAACTGTAAGAGGAAATACTCGTCATCGCCGATTGCTGCGGTGTAGTCAGCCTCCGAGAGTATCGACTCCCTAATGTCTTGAAATTGCAATGCTGAACGACATTGCCGAAATTCAAACGGTATTGATGGACTATAGACGCGGAACAGTCTTTCTATGTCCCGATAGTTCTTCTTTGACGCATAAGGCAATAGCTCACAGTTAATTGCGAAACGGACACGCGCTTCCCAGCTATTCAATGGCCAATTTGGGGGCGCTCGAAATGTGTCCAAGACATGTCTTTGGAGCTCAAAAGCACCCACCACCGGCAGCGGATGGCATTGTCTTTCTAAGTTCTGCGCCATGTTCCGAATATACTCGGGAGTAATCAGATTGTATTCCCGTAGTCCGTTCAGCTGCTCACTTAAGCAGCGAGTCCAGTTCGGAAGCTGTGCGTGCTTGGATGTAGCGAGTGCAATTGCACCAGATCTAAATTTATCTCCGACCCTCGAGGCGATATCCGAACCAGATGCAGTTCCCGCGTCCCCAACTCGGCTGGCAACACGCTCCAGAATGACCAGTCGTGAAATGTGATTGAGTGATTCACAAGTTGCAGCCAGATCAAGGGCAGCCTGCAGTTTCTGCCAAGTGCCAGCGGGGTTATCAGCTGACAAGACATCGACTATGCCGCAGCAAACGTCCGGGCCGTTTCCGACTTCCATCGAGAAACCGATTCTGGCAGCTTGTGCGAAACAATCGGTCGAGTGTCTGACGACCCACATTACCACTTCCGCAGCCTTCTCTCGCCGAATCCACAGCGGATGTTCCAAAAAGTTCAACAGAAAGGCGAATAGTTCTTCGTTCCTGCCGCGTTCGTCTGAGCCTAAGTCATCGAACTCAGAAATTTCTTCTGCAGCCGTCCCGACCATTAGCTCGACGTGCCTCAAGACATCAGTGAGTATGTCCTGTCGTTGCTGTGGCGTGAGGTGGTCAGCGAGTATTTCGATTAATCGTTCTGCTACCTTCCACTGCGGAGAATAGCGTTCCTTCGCAATAGCTGGTCCGAGCGAGGCCAGCAACTGATCTGGGCCAGAACTTGAATTGCTAAGGGCCGCCAGGATGGTGTCGGCAATCTTTAGATCATTATTCCAAAGTGGCCATCCGCCTTCCTGAAGCAATTGCAATGCAGTACTCAAGTGAATTCTGGCTTGTTTCGCATTTCCCAGATTCCGTTCGGCAATCGCCGACTTGACGACTGATTTCGCATTCGCGATGGCGTCCCGTCTACCGAAAATGCCGGGAGAGAACATTTCGTCATCAAGTCTTTGTTTCTGGTCCTCGTCTGCCACATTCGGCTCGGTCGTGGCTGCAGAATCAGCAGTAGGGTCTGAGGCCTCAGTCTCCGGCCAGAAGTGTTTGCGATGTGTCTCGTCAAGTGTGGAGCGAAATGATCCAATGAAGGTGTCCAGTTCCTCGTCCGGGACATCAGATTCGACAGCAAGTGCAATGCGGTTCGCGAATTCGTCCATTGAATTTGTGCCTGCAGCCTCGTTGACAATCGCTGCAAATTCCGTTGCGAAATCCCCGACGTGGCGAAAATCGCCGAGGAGGAACAACTCAAGTAATCCCCACCGAAGTCTCCAATCTGTTGCCTCTGCCGCTCGCACAATTTTCAGAATCGACGCCTGTTCGTCAATGCGATCCACCAAGTATCGATTGCCGATGTGCGGAGCAGGCATGTCAACTGTTTGTCTGCCCCATCTGGATGACAGCTGCTCCCATTTCCCAGTGCTTTGCTGAACAAAGTAATTGAGGCCGGCTCCAAACTGCTTCCGGCGAATCAACTCACCAATAAAGTTCGCTTTGTCATACCGAACGAATCGCTGAAACGTCATTTCACCTGATGCCGCTTCGAGATAACCAGCGATACGCGGCAATGCATCTGAAACCGGCTCGTCAGCGGGAATAGCCTTTAAGGCTGAGATCATCAGGCCGAACTGATCTTCCTTGTACCACGTCGGCCCCATCGACCTGCTGAGTAACGTGTCGTAGATTCTGCCAGCCTCTTCAACTGCTCCAATGCGGGAGAATCCATCCACGAGCATAAGCAGTTCAGGCGTCAACTCATGCCGGTTTTCCACAAACCTGATCGTATGGTCTCGCCATGTCTCCAACAACGAGAAACAAGCGGCCCGATCAGCTCGTGTGTCTCCTTCGTCGTGGCGAGTGTAGACATCTGTGACAAACCGACATGCGGTCCTGAACCCTTCGGTGTACAGCCCAAACTGGTCGTCACAACGAGCAGTAAGGAGATTGATCAATTCTGCCTTGTGTTCCGGGAAACAAGAACAGACGGCATTGCTCAGCGTCCGGAAGAGTTGTGGAATCAGAGACTCAGGAAGGAGGTAGCTATGTTCCCATTCGACACGTTCCTTCAAAGTGAAGTTGATCGTCTTCCGGACGAGATTGGCCATCGCCTCGCTGGTTGATCGCCGAACAAACTCGTCTTCATCACTTAGAGCGCGACGCATCCTTCCTTCGAGAAATGCGATAGCAGCCGTTGCCTCTGCGATCGACTGAAGCCACGCGGTCGCGTTAAAGGGGGACGTTTCCGGCTGTTTCGCTGAAGTACTTGCAAAGCCAAACACGCGCCATTCACGTTCCCACTGATCGAACACATCTAAGTCGGCATCAACGCCATTTTTCAAGACGAGTCCAACCTTCGAAGGCTTCCCCGGAAGCGAGTCTCCAGCCGCGAGGAAGACAAGCGTCGATTCACAGCCAAGTCGAATCAGGCAATCGAGAAAAACAAGCAAGAGCTTCTCGTCCACATCGCTGCCAAACCATATCAGTTCACGAATGTCGTCGATCAGTTGGGGCATCAGCTGAGGCCGAACCGGAACTCGAAAGGTCTCTCTGAAATGGCAGTAATTCAAGACCGTTACGACACGAATATAGAGTAGGTCATCATCCTCAACCGTCACCGACTGTTGGCCAAGTGTACGCCGCATCGTTTCATTGTCGATGTACCTCCCGGACAAGGAAAAAAAGTCACTCATTGTCATTGAGTGAAAAAGTAACTGGTTTGCCCTTGCTGCCGTCGGATCGATATCGCGTATCGAGCGATCGATGGCCTTCATGACGTATCGCTGCATAGCCCACATCTTCTGACCGCAACCAGTGACGCCAGCCAATTCAGCCAACACAACACAACGGGCCTTGTTGACCCAGATATTCAGGAATTGGTCAACATCGATTTCGCTCGTGTCCAACCGCAACGACAGAAAATGATCAACCGATTCCAAAAGCGACACTGCTTCATCATGGCAGCCATTGCGAATTAAAGCATACGTGATTGGAAGTGCATCGTGTGGATGAACGATTAGCGAACCGTACCGCGTTGCATTCAATATTGCTTCGGCCGGCCGCCCCAGGCCGATCAGTGCGTCAGCCAGCAGGCCAGCGGACTGCGCAAGAAGATGGTCATAGCGAAAAGAAAGCCGCTGAGATAACAGTAGAAGCCGATTCACAGCGACGGGATCACCGATGCTGGTAGCCGTGTCGACAGCATCGGCGACATCTGCAAGGACATTGTCGGGTGAAACTCCGCATTTCACACATACGTCTGCCCAGTTCTGTGTGCAGATGGAGGCGATTGATTGTCTCTGGGCGTAGTTGCCGCGAACGTGATGATAAACGGAGTTAACTTTCCCGTAGGTTGCTGTGTCGCCACTCAATCCGTACGCGGCGAAACGACTGTGAGTGACCTCTCCCAATTCCTCTGTCTTCGAAGCGACGAACTCACGAAAGGAATCGTGGTACACTTCAACTTGGTCAGATTGTACTAGGAGATGTTTTATCCCGGCGATACTGCTGGTGAACGCCGTTCGCTCCTGCTGGTTTAAGACTCCAACCAGCTCGGATCGATCAATTGGTTCCCTCAGCCTTGCAATCATGGCCAACAGGTTAACGGAGTGTGGATCATCGAGTATGCGTGTCCAAAGCTGTTCGTAATAAGTCTCTATGCTGTCTACGAACGTTGGGAACTGATCTAGATCCTCAGCAGATGGATTCGCCTTGGCAAACTGAATTAAGTAGTTCAGGTAGAGTGGATGACCATTCGCCTTGACACAAAGCGAGTGAATAAAGACGTAGTTCGATGCCAACGCCTCCGGCAAGACTTCACTGCAGTACGAAAGACACACTTCCAACTCAAGCTTTGGAAGTTGGACTGCGTCACCGCTGGAGACACGTTCTCTCAGTGTTGCTCCCAGAACTTCGACACTCTGTCCTGACAGAACGATAACTACGTTTTCTGGAAGTCTAGCAGGAAGTATCCCCATGAGTTTGCCGAGGGAATTGGCGTCAATTTCATCAAGCCCGTCGAGGAACAATGTAAAGACGCGGCCAGCTGCGCTGCTTTGTTTTCCTGCGTCTTCCAGCAGACGGCTTGTCAGTTCAATGAGCTCGTCGTATCGATGTCGTTCAAACCGGGGCGGTCGACCACCAAAAATTGCTGCCGTCTTCGTGATGAGCCAGTCGAAGAAGCTGTCTGGCTGCGCGCGATAAACGGGGTTTGAGGTGACGTTGGGTGAGGTGGTACAGGTTTCAGGGACAGGTCATTCTCTTATTTTGGGAGATTGATGATCTGTTCGAACTGAGCTGGCGACCTGTAATCGAGGCTGGAGTGTCTGCGTTCGTGAACGTAGTAGCGGACGTATTTTGACATCTCTCTTCTTGCCTCTGCCTTGCTTTGGTAATCGGTCATTTCGAGTTCGTTCTTGATCGTTCCGAAGCAGCTTTCCATGGATGCGTTGTCATAACAGTTGTCAGCACGGCTCATGCTTTGTGTGATTGCTGCCCGACGAAGAATTGATCGGTATTCATTGCCAGCGTACTGGCCGCCTCGATCCGTGTGGTGAATCAATCCAACGTCAGGCTGTCGTTCTTTGATGCTCGAACGCAGTGCTTTGAGGACCAGCTGTTCCGTCATGTTGTTATCCAGATGCCAACCAACGATCCGCCGGGAAAACAGATCCATCAGCATCGCCATGTAGCAAAACGTCCCGTCAGTCAGCGGGATGTAGGTAATGTCTCCAACCCAAATTTGATTGATCGTTGTTGGGGCGTCCGCATCGAGCAACAGGTTCGGCGAATAGCCCAGTCGATGACGGCTGTCTGTCGTTTTTGGAACGAACGACTTCGGCTGAATTGCCTTTAATTTAAGGGCTTTCATGACATTCGAGACCTTCCTGCGATCACAGGGAAGTCCCATTTCCTTGAGGTCTTCGGCAATGCGACGAGCCCCGTAGCGGCGGCGGTGACACTTAAAGATGACTCTTATCAACGGAGCCAGTTGAGCATCCTGTTCTTCAAAGATCGTGGGCTCAGCAGTCTGCCAGGCATAAAACGAAGTTCGGTTCACACCGAGATGACGACAGACTTCGGCCACGTTTCCATGACCTTCCTGAACAATCGCTTCAACGGCCGCATAGACGTCAGCTATTCGTTGCGGCCGAAAATAGCCAACGCTTTTTTTAGTATGTCCCTCTCACGTTCGACACGCCGCAGATCGGCTTCGAGGTCCTTGACCTTAGCCTCCAAAGAGCTTGCCACTGGACCACTTTGTTCCAGCTGCTCCTGTTTCCAGCGATACAAAACGTTGACGTTTGAAATGCCCAACCGGTCCACAACCTGAGGAGCCGTGTACCCATCCAGAAGCAGCTGCACGGCTTCTTCTTTGAACTCATCCGTGTACTGACGGCGAGACGATTTCTTGACTGATGTTTTTTTCTTCCGAGACATCCTGAGGTCCTTTCTACGGACTCAAAATAAGAGATTCACGTGTCCCTGAAACCTGTACCACCTCAGGGCTCACGAAGGCAATAGGAGCCGACATGCGCAATCTCCTCAGCGTTCGGTACAAACTGATCGCAGAACGTCGACTTTCCCCCGCCTGGATTCCCTTCGATAAAGAGGTATCGCGTGGACGACCGAAGTATTCTCTCTTCCAAGGAATTCTGGAAGCCATCCCAGTCCGGAAGGTAAGCTTGTGCATCCGAGGACTCATCTGATTCTGTTTCGAGTACCTCGTAACACTGCAGAAAGCCACTCAATTGGCAAAGGCTTATGGCGGCGACTGTTCCGTTCACGGTGATTCGTAAAAGTCCAACTACGAAATCGTCGACGATAACTGCAGATCCCGACAATCCCTTGTAGGAATCAAGACGTGCCTCAGGCGATACCGTCAGGTCTAAATCAATTCCACATCTTGGCTCAGGCAATGTGGTTGCAATCGTCCCGGTCAGACGGTGGCCGATCATCGTTTTTCCTGTTGGAAATCCGAATGTAAGCCAAGTTTTCCCCTCCCGTGGCACACTGTCCTGAATTGGCAGTTCTTTGCGATCAATGCTAGCCGCAAATGAAAGGAGTGCAGTATCCAATTCGGAGTGTTCAGCGACAAGCGTTGCTTCACAAACCTGCTCTTGATCGCTTGCCGCGACTGCATAGAACGTCAGTCGGATTGGTACATCTTTTTCGATCGCTGGAATAATGCTGTGCCGCGCTGTGAGCACGCGGTTATGTGATACTAGCCACGCTGTCGCGGACTCGCCACCACAGGCGACAAGACACGTCGCAGAACGCAGTTGACTTTCTAATAAAGAACTCATTCGGGAAGCTCAATTTCTTGGCAAGCTTCGTGAATCGAGAACGATGCATTCGACTTGCTCACATACGACTTCATTGCCTCAGATTCTGGTGTCGGATGACTGAAGAAAAGATCTCGATGGAAGGCTGCAGGGCGATCCACGATCGCACGTAACACTGGTAAGTCTGGGTGGTTGTGTCGACTCCCATTCGTAGAGATTAGGAATCGGGGAGCGTCAAAAAGCTCAAGAAACCTTGGGCTTGTATTGCGATACGCTCCGTGATGCGAGACTTTGATGAGATCAAAGACTGGCACCGGTGACGCTGCTGATTCGAACCACGAAACAGTGTCTTCTGAGAAAGAGTCGCCTAGAAACAATAGCCTAAAACATCCCGTCGTTAGAACGAAGGAAATTGAACTGCCGTTTGTGACCGAAGTGTCGGGCTCATATATCTTGCACAAATCAGCGTCGCTCAACTGTCGCGACGAAATCTGCTGCACTGAAACCCTAGGCGGATTGCGCGACATTGGATAAGATGGTATAGATGGCAACCTTCAGTGTCAGTGTGATGTTTCACGCTGCTATGTGTGCTGAAATGTTTGAGCCGCGAAAGGATTCCTGCCATGCCTTTGTCCACCAGTTTTGTCGATCATTTCTCTGATGTTACGGATCCAAGGCGCGGTGAGCCGGTCTATCCGCTTCAAAATATTCTGTTCATTGCAGTCTGTGCTGTGATCAGTGGCGCGGATGATTTTGTCGCGATTGCGAAGTTTGGCAGAACGAAACGAGATTGGTTTGCGAAGTATCTCGATCTGTCCGCAGGGATTCCGTCGCACGATCGTTTCAACGCCATCCTCGCTCTGATTCGTCCTGCAGAATTTGAAAAGTGCTTACTGAATTGGATCACTTCTCTGCAGAAAATCAGTGACGGACAAATCATCGCGATCGATGGTAAGACACTCCGTCGCAGCTATGACAAAGCCAGTGGCAAGTCGGCCATCCACATGGTCAGTGCATGGGCCACAGCCAATCATATCAGTCTCGGGCAAGTCGTCGTCGATGCGAAGAGTAATGAGATTACGGCGATTCCCAAACTGCTGGAATTGATCGAGGTTTCCGGTGCTTTAGTGACGATTGACGCCATGGGTTGCCAAACGGAAATCGCGTCGAAGATTGTCGACGCAGAGGCGGACTATTGTCTTGCCGCGAAAGGCAATCAGCCCACGCTACACGCAGGTCTCGTCGCGTTCTTCGCCGACCATTTGGAAGATGACTTTGCACGCTGTCCGGTGCGACGATTTGAAACGAAAGAAAACACCGGCGGCCGCGAAGATTTGCGACAGTATCTGATCTGTCGTGCGCCGGAGGATCTTCCGGACGCACATCGCTGGAAGAACCTGAAGGCGATCGGGATCGCGATCAACAACACTCTCCGCGACGGCAAAATGTGCATCGGCATCCGCTATTACATTTTAAGCCGTTATGTCTCCGGCCGTCGTTTCGCCGAAGCTGTGCGGAGCCATTGGGGTGTCGAGAACAATTTGCATTGGCAACTGGACGTCACTTTCCAGGAAGATCAATCGAGGATCCGCAAAGGCCACGCAGATATGAACTTCAGCATCCTTCGCCGCACGGCGTTGAGTCTTCTGAAAAACGAATCCACAGCCAAGGTGGGGATCAAAAACAAAAGACTCAATGCTGCCTGGGATGAGACATACCTCGCGAAAGTCCTGTTCGGCAAATGACTTAACGTGCAATCCCCCTGACTGAAACCCCGGCGATTCGTTCATGCGAGCAAATGAACTCAAACACGTCGCTATAGGTTGCTGCATCGGAGCTAATCGCGCTTACTCCAAGACTCCGTAATTCGCGGATCCACCATCGTCGCAACTCAGCAAGACGTGAGTCGAAAGGCCCTATTACCTCAATCTGAGCTGCATCACGGATCGTGTGTAGCACGCCAGCTTGAATCGCTCTTCCGGCAGCCGCATCGTTCCACGGATAGCCACCTTCAACGATCAGCTTTCCCAGCGAACTTCCTTGATGAGCGCTGATTTCCTCCTTCGCACCGGAAGCTTCAGTCGCTTTAGCAAAGCCCTTTCGCTTGATTTCAAGCAGGATCTCTGACTCCGCACGGGTTAATTCCTGCCCATCAGCACTTGCTTCAGCCAAATGCCGAAAGCCGTTGTGCCAAATATTGCGAATTGGAATCGGCGTCAGTAAGTCAGCGATTTCGTTCTGACGAAGAAGCGATATGAGGCCGGAGATGTGGTCGGCGTCGATATGAGTGGCAACCACAAGGTCTAACGCACATTCATAGGAGGAGAGCGTTTTCAAATGCGGATGAATATGCTCCCTGAATGTAGCTGAATACCCACCGTCAATCAGTATCGCGAACGCATTGTCTTGTGATCCTGTCACCAGAAACGAATCGCCGTTACCAGCTGGAAACATGCGTATCGTGATCGTCATCAATCGTGCCTGCTCGGGCTTCGATTCTGTTTCCACCGTAAGAATGTGTTCTCGCTGACTCGCGCCTCTCTACTGTATGGTAATCGAACTGCCATGCGTCGGCAATTGTGCCTTACGAGGAGAATCTACGGCATTTTCGTGATCCACGCCGAGCCCCAACGAGTGCGGGCGTGGGGAGATCTCTACTCATCTGCCAATGGCACAAAGTTCATCTTCTCTCCACCTATTGAGCTTCGGTGAGACCAACCGAAGCAGCTTTCAGTTCATCCGAACGGATTCCGGCCACCCCTGCAGATGATCATGACCGAATTAACGACGAAGGCATTTCCACTGGCGTTTGGGAGTCGTGCTCCTGACAGCAAATAGCCGCTTCTGCTGCATTCGTCGACACTCTTGGTTGTGTGCGCCCCTTGAGCCGACTGAGCCTTGCAGTGACCAGATGCGGGATTGTTCTGTGCGTGTCGGGGTTTGAATCCGGAATGGAAATGCGGACGACTCCGTTGCCGTAGGTTGTTGCTGAAATTCGGTGTTCTGCCAACAACTGACGAAGCCTATGTTTCGGGAACCTGCGGATGGATAATTCTGCGGATTGAATCAGGATGATGTTTGAGCGAAGACACCGAGGCAGAGTCAAGATTCGCCAGCCCGGGCATCGTTTCAACCGGGTTCGGCATTCGCAGGCTTCATTTCCTGAACGGGGTCTTGACGAACGTGACACCAGATCCGTCACGGCACCTTGTGCCGTTAACAACGGTGTCACGTTAACGGTTTCCATTGGCCCCTTCCCCAAGGCAGTCGCGTCGCAAAACTGAAACAACGGGTCACGAGAGAGTTCTTTGCGAAATCGTGTGCCGTCCCGCTGTCTTGCAAAACCCACGCCCAGCGGCAGGTAGGACCGGACCCACTTGTGGCAGCCGCCGAAAGTGAAATCGGCGAGGTGGGTCCAGTCGCCGGTGTTGATGTGGCCGTAAGCCTGGGACGCGTCGATGACGGTGCGAACGTTCGTCGAACTGTCCGACAATGACCGCAGAATGGTTGGCAGCGGCAGACGGATGCCGGTGTGCGTGACGGCCGGCAGAAAGAGGCTGTCACTCCGGTTTCGACGGACGTATTTCAGAATCTCCCTGGCGACATCATCAGCAGTGAATCCCTGTTGCCAGATTCGCTTGCGTAGCGGCAAGAGCGATAGTCTGATTCTGCGAAGACGTGCGAAACTCTGGATCCATTTTCGGTAGGGCGGCCAGGTGAGATCAGTGAGCAGCAGATGACGTCGGCCGGCGGCAACGAGAGAACGGATCCCCGACTGCATCAGGCTGGTCGTGCGACTGGCCAGCAGGACTTTCGTGTCGGAAGTGGTGTTCTCAGCAAAGGTTTGACGAAGCTGTTGTTTAAGGCCTTCAATACCGGGCCAGCGAGTAAGTTCAGGGAATCGCTGAGGAATCTCGGGTGTCGCGGTGACTCCTTCAAACAGGAATTGTTCGGTGTACAGGCTGGAAGGGTCTTCGGCCATCAGGCGGACGAAGTCGCACTGCATTTTCAGCGCTGTTGGGGACATCTGTCCCAACCGTGCTGTATCGAGATACAGCATCGTCGACATGCGAACCTGCTCCTTTCACGGAGCCGATCGTAGAGCGATCAAAAGTACCGATCCAGGTTTGAGTTCTCAGAATCGTTGGGTTTCCGAAAAGATCAGGCGCTTGAAATCACAGGCTGGAGGGAGAACCGCAATTGCCTGGTTTCCTCCTGCTGATGCGGATGCGCAAAGAAATCGAACTGTGCGAATAGCTGAGAGATGCGGTGGTGCATCTCTCAAAACCTGTTGGCCGTCGTCGTGACAACTAACAGGTTGTCCCGTGTTACGAACCTCCTTTGGCGGAATCCGCTGGCTGACTGTTGTCAAAGATCCAGCTGTGGGCCAGGTCTGAGACCTTCATCACCAATGGCAGGTCATCGCGTCCAAAGCTGGTGCTGTCTTTCCAGACATCACCGTCCTTGTAGATGCGACTCAGAGTCACGTTATGTCTCGTGCCGTTCTGAGTTTCATTTTCCCAGATGGCGGCGCGAATTCGTCCCATGCGAATCTCATTGACGGGTCGAGCCTTTCCGTTTGTGTTGGCCATGTCTTCCATTTCCTTTCCTCATTTTTGTTTTGGTCAATCAAATAAAACGACAGCGAACGATTCGTTGCTGAACTCATCCCAGTGCGGCGGTTCTGCCAGGTCGGGTGAGAAACAACACACGCGGTCACGTTCGCTGTCACGAACCGAACCGTGAAAAATCTCCCACGTTCGGTAGTACATGCCTCCGTAGTAAACGGAGCCATCGACGATGCGCAGCGTCCAGGCTTCCCCACATCGAATGTCACGACCCTCGTTCTCGTGAATCGTGAGAAACGGTCCGAACACAGGTCCGTCGACTTCGCGTTCGCTTTCTGTGGTCAGCAGGTTGTGGCGTCCGTGCCGCAACCGTATCCATGCCATCATTGTGCCCTCCGTTGCACGGCCACCTCCGTGTCATGTTCATCCCACGGTGGAGACGGAACATGATCCGGGCAGTAGCCAAGAAAGTTCTCCAGCGGCAGGTCCGGACGAAACTCAATTCCGGTCCAGCCGGCGGCCGCTGCCTCTTCATACGACGCCGGTGAACCAGCATCGCATTCGAAGCAGGACACACTGAACGGAACCCTTTTCGGAATTCCGTTCGGTGACTGCAACACCTGCCATGCCATTTGCAATGCGAATTCACAGACCGCTCGCACCACAGCACGGTTCCACATCGGCCCCATGCTTTGTTGCGGCAACACGTCGGGTGGAAATCCGCCTCTGGCCATCCAGTGCTTCAGGTCCTTCGCCGCAGCCTGCAGCTCTTCCCAGTCATGGTCCTTCCACGCTTCCAGCAGTCTTGTCCATGTCGCTTGCGGATCCATGTCACACCGCCAGTCCAAGCAGACTGCCGATCCGACTGTCCAGCTCCGCTCGATCGCCGGCGTAGCGCACGTTCTGCGACAGCCGGGTCAGCGCATCCACAATCGAGAAGATCGTAAAACTGCCCTGCACCGCTGCCATTTCCAGAGCCGTATCGATCAGGTGACGAGGAATGCGACGTTCGGTCAGCTGTTTGGCGACATCCTCTGAGCAATCACCCAGTTTCGTCGACATGGCATTCCGCAGCGTGTTGACGAATCCGTCGCGACGCTGATCACGCTTCCTCGCCAGCTCATCAATGATGCGGCGAATCTCGTCCAGACTATCGTGCACGCGAGCGGTATGCTTGCGTGTGAACTCAACGACTTCGACCGCATCCCACACGATGTGATTGGCACAGACTTTCTGAAACCAGAACGTCTGAATCCCCAGCGAACGGCGTCCGACTTCAGAGTTCCAAATGAAAAACCCGGGAGCAAACGCTTCACCTTCAAGTTCACACCAGCCGAGCGGATCGATCAGGAACGCGAACATGTCCTGTTCACCGCAGTAGAGACCCGTCCCACCAGAAAAACTTTTCTGGGGCGGACGGAAATCCACTGCCGTTTCCTTCACCACATCCAGCAGGTCGGCATTCCACAATCGTGTGTAGGAAACACCATGCAGCGAACGCGCCGTGCTGCCGGTGGACAGCACCTGCACCGGCTTCTGCGAACGCGGCAGAGTTTCCTGCACGACTTTGCTGGCAGTATCCGGCGACAGACGATTCAGCGTCTCTTTCCGAACACCAGAGAGGCGGCAGAGCTGACTGAAAGACCAGTCATTCAGGCCCACATCTCCTTCCCCTTCGACAGTCAGCTGAATGGAGTTGCCGGTGACGTGAGGTTCCAGCTTCTGTGGCAGCTGCCAGCAGTCGCGGGAAGCATCACGTTCCGTGCAACAATGATCATAAAGATCGTCGAAGGTTTCGAAGCATTCGTCCGCCGCGCGGCGGAACAGTTCGTCATGGGCCCGTTTCAGTTCGACCATTGCATCTTCTCCTTTCGCCAGTACCGAAGTACTGATTACAGAACCGAATTGACCGGGAGCACAGTGCTCACAGTCGAATCGATCCTGCGCGAAAGCAGCAGACATCAACCTTTGTTGCGGCTCGTGCTGAGCTGCAACGATCAAACCTCATCATGCACCACCGCCCCTCGGACCCCTGTGGGCTCCGGGAGGCAGATAAATCTGCGGGGCGAACTCATATTCGTCGTGGCAAAGAACGGCTTGATGAAGAGTAAACTACCACCTTCCACGGAATGCGTCACGCTCCGCGCCTTTCTCAGAGGGCTCTCAGAACGAATGCACGGAATTGAAATCTTTTCGATCTCAAATTGTCATATTCTTGAGCCCGTGCACTCGTCACAACCGCCCACAGGCCGACGCGACTTGCACCTGCAAATCATCGACGACCCGCACTTTCGGAAGACAACGGAAGATACGGTGCTGGACATTGTTGCTGCGATTATGTGACATTGACTGTCATGCCAAGTTCACCACCGCTCTATGTCGTTCTTGCGACGCTTGCCTGTCTGTATCCGGATGCAACGTGCTGCGTCATCGGAACACTGTTGGGAATTCGTGTTCTGATGTCACACTATCGTTGAGTCGCTGCACTCAGGCTGACAGCTGATTCGTTCGTATTCGGCAAGATTCTGGTTGACGCATTAGATGAGTCCGTAAAACCATGGAAAACGACTTCCCAACTAACGCGGGCGTTGTGTTGATCAGAAACCTTCAGAATCCAGCAGTGTTGCCTGATGTCATTGAGAAGTCTGCTTTCGGCGAAGCGTCATCGTGTGGGGCTCGCCTGCCCAACCCCACACGATGATGAGAAGGCGAATTCTGCAGCCTCCAGCGAAGTAAGAAATACTCGTCTTCCCAGGACTGCTTTTGGTGAAGTGGATTCGTTGGGGCTTTGCGACTTGCTGGTGAGCAAATGGCATGCGTCCGCTCTTTGATCAGCTCACACCGAGATGCGTTCCACAAGATTCCGAGTCACTTTCTGCTGTCGCCTGTCATAAAGACGCGTGGTGCGAGGATCACTGTGCCCAGCCAGAAACTGCACGGATTCCAGCGAGATGCCCTGACTCAGCAAATCCGTAACCGCCATCACCCGGTTATGTGGTCGACCACATAAGCGTGTTTATGTGGCCACCAGCGTTATGTGGTGTTGGGTTCGTTGCCCAGTGAGATTGGCGGTGACTCGTTGATCGAACGCCACATAATTTTTCCCTGTCAGAGGTTGCTGAGGAATTCCATCAATCCCTTGTCGTCGCGCCAGGGTTGGTGAGGCTTGTCGTCCTGAATTTCGCAGCTGGCCAGAGCCTTGGTCTTCATTTCCAGATCGACTTCAGCGTAAATGTTCGTAGTTGTGATGGAGACGTGCCCCAGCCAGGCTCGAATGGTGTTGATGTCCACGCCCGCGCGGAGGAGGTGCGTGGCTGTGGTATGGCGAATGACATGTGGGCTGACTCGCTTGTTGGCCATTGAAGGCAATTGCTGAGTGATTTATGCTGCGTGTCGTTCAACCAATGTGTGAATGCCGAATCGCGTCAATGGTTGTCCGGTCCGGTTCAGGAAGACATTTTCAGTCGAGTCTCGACTGCTCACCAACGGAGACAGTTCGTTCACGGTTCTGGTCCACAACGGACAGCGACGCTGCTTGTTTCCTTTGCCATGAATCAGGACCGAGGACGCATCCCGATTTGGCGTTGCTGCCAGGTCGAGATCCTTGATCCGCACGTGGGCCACTTCATCGGCTCGCGCGCCCGTGTTGTACAGGAACAGTAACAAGGCGTGATCGCGGCATCCGAGCTTCGTACTCCGATCTGGCGCTTCCAATAGCGCATCCATTTCGGCCTTCTCCAGGTAGGTCATCAGTGATCGCGGCGCTTTCTTGAAGAGGATCGTTCGAACCTCCCCGCACCATTGAACATGTTCCGGGCTGCGCATGCCGATGAAACGGGCCAACGAGTGAATCGCGGCCAATCGCTGGTTGCGTGTCGCCACGCTGCATTCGCGTTTCACTTCTATGTCTTGCAGGAACTCTCGAATGTGATCAGCCGAGAGATCCTCGACGCTCAGTTGGTCGATTGGCTTGCCAAGTCGACTGACGGAAAAGGGCAACAGCAGGCGGAGCGTGTCGCGGTAACTTTGCTGTGTGTTTCGGGCCAGATTACGTTCTCCCACGAGATGTTCCAACAGGAAGCGTTTTACCCACGGGCCAAGCAACGCTGTGTCTTTCGCTTTCTTCTTCATGGTTGACCTCCAGTATGATCGGTTTTCGAATAGCATTCGAATCGGGCATTCGCTTCCTGCAGCAGGTCAGGTGTCATGCTGAGATAGATCTGCGTATCCTCCAGGTGGGCATGTCCCAGATAGACCGACAGTTGGTAGACCAGCTTCTGTACGTCCATCCCCTGCTGATACCAGGACGTTAAGCGGTGGACGGCGAACGTATGGCGCAGATCATGCAGACGCGGTTGGTAGCTGGCTCCATCGGATCGGCGAATGCCCGCTTGCTCGCGAAGCCGCCGGAAGTGAGCCTGAAGCGTGTTCAGAACCACGCGGGTCCCCTCACGCGTGGTAAAAAAGGGTGGCACTTCGCCAGAGACTGAAATGGGTGGGATACGATTGCTGACGTAATCCGTCAGAGCCTGATGTAGTTGCGGCCCAAAGGGAACCAGTCTCGATTTGTGAAATTTCGTCAGGCGAATGACGAGCAGGGATTCATTGAAGTCGACATCTTCGGAGTTCAATCGAACGATCTCACCAGCGCGCAGTCCGGTTCCATAGAGCAGCAACAATATGGTGCGAAACGTAAGAGCATCGAAGGAACTCACTCCGCGCTGGTAGCACCTGGCAGTTTCAAGAAGTCGATGCAGCTCCTCATGTGAGTAAATGTAGGGAACAAATGACGGGACCCGTTTCGCGATCTGGTCGGGCATTGGGGAGTGGGTGATATGATCCCGGCTTTTCGCAAAATGAAAGAAGCCGTTGATCGTCGTGTACTTGGTACGCCAAGTGGTTGTCAGGGCGTCAGTTCCGGCAATGAAGGCAGCGATCTGCTCAGTCCGCACTTCGTCAACGGTCGCATCAGCGCCAACGGAGCGTGCAAACGCCCGAAGGATGAATGCATTGTTGACGAAACGTTCTCCGAGTGTTCGCCGGTATCTGATGTAGCGTTCGATAAGAGCTGCCAGATTCATCGAGTTCATAGCACTCCTCCCAGATCAAAGTCGGCAACCTGCCGCAGTGCCGCGAGATCGACTTTGGCGTAGATCCGAGTCGTGTCGGGATGCCTGTGTCCCAGATGATCGCCGATTTCTTTCAGCGAGAGCCCCTGCTGCAGAAGGCGCATCGCACAGGCATGGCGTAAGCTGTGTGAGCCATAGTGTGGCAATTGAAGCCCCAGGGCGTGCAGGCGGCGACTGACGACTGCTCCAACGGAGCCGTGAGCCAGTGGACGAAACGGTGGGCGAACAGTCAGAAAGACTTCTCGATGAACTGAGCGCGGGCGGACTGACTGGAGATAACGAAGGACGGAATCGCCAACCTGCCGTGTCAACGGATAGACGTGCGTGGACTGCGTCTTGCCACGATGGACCGTCAGCCGCTCATGCTCCCAACTGAAATTCTCCAACTGCAGACAACGAACTTCGCCAGCGCGCAGGCCGTAGATGGCCAGCAGCATTAAGATGGCGCGGTCCCGAATCTGGGCAGGCTGATCTCCTTCAACACTTGCGAGTATTTTCTGAACGTCTGCCCACGCCGGGCCGGCGGGAATGGACTCCTGCGAATAGACGCGAGGCCCTCTGATGCCGTCAGCAAGGCCACTTTGGCACCAACGTCGAGATTCAGCAAAAGCAAAGAAAGAACGCAGTTGGCAAGCCAGATTCTTCACGGTAGTGCGTGCGTAATGACCCTGAGCAATCTGTTTGACAATGGCTGAATCGATCTGAGAAATGTTCACGCAGTGAAGCGGACTGCTGTTCGAAGTGACCTTCTCCAGAAATCGTTCAACGGTATCGCAGCGTTCACTGACAGTCCGGGGATTCAAGCCTTTCTCCTGCAGCAGGAAATTCGCAAATTCGTCGAGCTGATCAGCAAAACGACTTGGCGCGGGCGTCGGCAGTTGCAGTCGCCCCATGAATTTGAGCCATGAGCAGACATGACGTAAGAACTCAATTCGCGAAGAACGTCGGCCCGAAATCTTTCTCATATTCGGACATGGGGATATTCGCTTTGCCCAAAGCTCTGCCTGCTGTTCAACTTCAGCGCGAGCAATAGGTTCACCGGGACGATCTGCCAATCGGAGATACTCCGTGCAGGCCAACAGATAGTACGCCAGCACTCGCAGCCCGTTACGACCAATTCCCTCATTCGCACGATGACACAAGTAACGTCTGCGTTCTGCGGCCAGAGGGCCGTCCAAGTGCGGCTGCAACGCATGTGGAAACCGAAAAAGTTGTTCAAACATTTTGGAACCTCCAAAGCTGTGAAACTAGGAGGCTCACTCTAAACCTGCCTCCTGACGAATGATCCAGATGTCGTCTGGTTGCCTTGAAGAATTCGCGGTCCGCGGCCCCGCGATCCTGAATAGTGAATCCGGTCAAAATATTCGTGGCCTCCCAAACGGACCTGCTTCTTCGGTTACAGGTCGAGAGCAGCCGGAAGACCATTCCATTGGCGTTGCAAAAGCTCCTTTTTGAAACACCAGAGTTGTGGCATGATGACGCATGGACAAGGATCGATTCCCACAGCCTTATCATGAGAAATCGCCGGACGATTCCGGCAGCGAATTGCTGGTGGTTTCTTCCGCCCACACACCGGCACTGATTCGGAATGCGGGTGAGCAGGCGCAACGCCGATTTCTGGAATTCTTCACGGCACACATCCGCAATCCCGGAACACGAGCTGTGTATGGTCGAGCTGTTGCGAGGTTCTGTGACTGGTGTGAGCGGCAGCATGTTGAACTGCTCGACGTTTCACCGTTCGTAGTGGCGGCCTACATTGAACAGTTGACTCAGCAGCGGAGTGCTCCGACCGTCAAGTTGCATCTGGCGGCGATTCGAATGCTTTTCGACTGGCTGGTGGTCGGTCAGGTGCTGCCGCTGAATCCGGCAGCATCCGTTCGTGGCCCGAAACACGTCGTCACCACCGGAAAGACGCCCGTGCTCACCGCCATCGCAGCGCGAGAACTCCTCGACACTATTGACTGCACAAGGATCGTCGGATTGCGGGACCGGGCTTTGATTGGCCTGATGGTCTACAGCTTCGCTCGCGTGTCTGCCGCCATTGGAATGAATGTTGCCGACTACTATCCACAGGGACGACGAATGAGGTTTCGCCTGCATGAAAAGGGCGGCAAACATCACGAAGTTCCCGCACATCACAATGCAGAAGAGTATCTGGACGCCTATCTGCACGAAGCGGGAATTGCTGACGAAAAGAAGGGGCCACTGTTTCGGACGGTCTCACGACACCGTCAGCTCACCGACCGCCGCATGCACAGAGCGGACGTTCTGAGAATGATCAAGCGACGTGCCGTCAAAGCGGGGCTGCCGGAGCACATCTGCTGCCACACGTTTCGAGCAACAGGCATCACGGCCTACCTGGAAAATGGCGGTTCGCTGGAACACGCTCAAAGAATCGCTGCTCACAACTCAGTGCGGACGACGAAACTCTACGATCGCACCAGCGACGCGGTAAGTCTTGACGAGATTGAACGCATCATCATCTAAATCAGAGACTCAAAATTGTCTCACCTCCATCGAAACTCTCGGCACATCGTTGGTTCACTTATGTGGCGCAGAATGGCACGAAACCACGAATCTCGCCAGAGAAAAACCAACGAAGGCCACATAACGCCGGTGGCCACATAAACGCGGAACGAATGCGGAGAATAGTGATTCGGCAATTCAGCATCTGCCAATCGCCTTTTCAGCATGCACCGGACGTCGGCCGCTGTCATTGCGGAAGTCGTCAGTCGTTTCGTTTTTCCGATGGCTGTCCGTAGCAACGCATGTCCCGGATCTGTGCCGCTCAGTCGAACGAGGTAGGCATTAATAAACTCGACCAGCTCATAGCGGATCGGAATGCTGCGTACCTTTCCCCTCTTTTCGTGCAACTGGAGCGTTGGCTGGGTTGCATGAATCCGCAAGTCCGCGATACGCAGTTTTACGATCGCCCCGACGCGGGCCGCTGTGAATGCCAGTAAAGCGATCACCAACCGATCTCGAAGCCCAACCAAATGCGAAACGTCAATCGACTTGATTAACTTCCGAACTTCCGTCGGCGGAATCTCTATCGTCTTTCCTTCTGACGACGACGTCCGTTCACCGCGAACGGTTAAGGCCGGGTTAAGCACGATCACGTGGCGATTCACCATACGGTCAAAGAAATGCCTCAGCGCCGACAGGTGTAATTTCTTCGTTGTCGACGATACGTCAAGCTGATCGAAATATCGCCCAACGTGAGCGGGCGTGATCATCGCCAAAGTCTGAACATCTGATTGCACAAAGCTCAGAAACCGCCCCACCGCCTGTCGATAGGCCCGACGCGTATGGGGGTTACGAATATCCGCATGAAAGAACTCGTCAACCGCAAACGCCGCCGCGGCCCCTGAGTTCGCCAACACTTCACAAAACACCAAGCTATCATGCCGACGCTTCGGCACGCTCAGCAATTGCCCTTTCGAATCACCACTTCCTTGACTCGGCAAGCAGTTCCTCGCTACCTCAAACAAATCCTCGCTCATCCCCTTCCTTGGTTGATAACATCACCACCTGCTCGGCCCACCAAGCATTCCATTCACTCACCCAGCAGCTCAACAATCCACCACCGGCGGCATTCCCACTTTGCCACCGATAATCTCTTTTGTCGACGGTAATGCGGAAACTCATATGCGCTGTCAACGGCCTGAATGACCGAACTCACATAGCATCCGATATTTCATTTTGGGCGGACCAACGAGTCGCCGGCAATTACTCTGTCATGTCTTTGTAACGTTGCTTTGCCCCTGGCTTGATATTGATTCCTTGTGTTGGCAACGCGATCCATTTGCCGTCGATCGGAATAATGAGCGCTAACGAGGAGAGGCGATCAAATGCAGCTGCGACTGAGTCCGGCCCGCAGGCGGAGTCAAGTCCCTTCGCAACTCGCTCGCGAGTTTCACCTGTCTCTAGCTTTTTTAGAACGGCGTACTCAACTGAACTCAGCGAAATGCGACTCGCCCTAGCAATTGGGCGTGTGTCGATGACGGTCCCTCTCCCCTCTCTCTCAATCAAGAGTAGATCAGAAACTGGGTAACTGGTTTTCCAATCGCGAACGGATCTGACTACACGTTCCCGGTCGTATTCGGGTATTTCAGATGTCTTATCATTGCAGAACAAATACGCAGCTCGACTAACGTTTACGCCTCTTTCACCACAGTCGCGATAAATGTGGGCGTATGATTCCACTGGGAGGTATTTCTCTGGAGCGGACTCGTACAGCGGGCTGAATCGATGAATGCTGATTGGCGCGGCGCCCTCCGGCGGCGGCAGATGGGCAAGCAAAGGGATTAGGTCTGGAAGCAGCGAATAGTGCGTTTTGTCTTCATCGGGAAAGCCCCAGAGAATGTTCCAGATTGGTCGCAACCCCAACTCACGTGACCATTTCAGCAATCGCAGATTCTGCAGGGCGGAAACGCCTTTGTCCATCTGCTTGAGAGTCGAGCTACTCAGGCTTTCAATTCCAGGTTGAAAGAATGTGACACCTGAATCGCGAAGGACCGACATCTGGTCACGAGTAAGATTGGCCTTCGTTTCGTAAAAAATCTCAAGTCCCAGGTCTTCGTCGATCAGCATCGGTAAGAATGTCTTGAAGTAAGACATGTCAATGATGTCATCCACCATTTGGATTTTGCGAACACCGTGCCGTTCGACGAGTTCACGGATTTGATTGACGGCAACCTCGGGGGACTTGCGGCGATAGAACATAGAGTCTTTGTTCAGTCCACAAAATGTGCAGTGATGTTTTTGCCCCCACCAACACCCCCGAGAGGTCTCGAAGATCAGAACTGGATTAAGTTCTTCGTTCGTAAAATTGCTCGCCTCCACCTGCCTAAAGTAGTCGTCAAAGTGCGGAGCTGGAACTTGGTTTAAATCGCGTACCGGGGCAGCCCAACTAGACTGGAAATCAGGCTCCACCTGACCATTTGAGCGAAAGTAGAGCCCGGCAATTCCATTCAGTGACTCGCCTTCCTTCATTCGCTGAATCGCTATTGGAAACGCTAAATCACCTTCACCGCTAATCGCCCAGTCAACATAATCATGCGTTCTCAACAACTCATGTCCCATTATTCCTTCCCAGTTGCTACCTCCGAATGCAATGGTGGCCGATGAGTGAGCTGACTTGATTTTCTTTGCGAGAGCGAGTGACGCCACGTTCTGCTGAAACGTGCTGGAGAACCCAATCAGATCGTAGTCTTGCCAGGCAATGCTCTGGAAACAGGATTCGACAAACTGGTCAGACTCTTTATGCAGTTTGATAGCGGTTCCTATCAAGTCGTCGTCCCAGTCATCGACCTGCAGCCCACGCGTCTGTTCTACCTGCTTCACATGCTCCAGAAACTTCGACATTCGCTCCTCATCGAATCCGTAGAGGGACGACGAGAAGACCCACTCGCCTAAGAGCAGGCTGCTGTCCGGTGCGTTCTCTGCAAGCTGCTGGTAGCGAGCCACACCAACCTTTGCGGCGTAGTCCAGAGCGAAGTAACGAATTTCGCATTCAATGCTCAATTGTGTCGCGGCTGCACTCAACAGGCTCAAGCCGATCGAAGGCCAGCGAATTGGCCCGAAAGGCATGTGGATCAGAATGACTTTCATCGCCAAGGATCAGTTTCCGTTGAAGTTCGCGATTTAGCCGCGTCGAGTTCCTGCTGGCCCGCCTTCTGTTTCGGGATCCGTCTCTTTCATTTCATCAACGTCAAAATCCAAACCTCTGCTCGTTGGACCTTCTTCGGCTGCTGGAGCAGCTTGATTTGTATCCGATGAAGGGCTTGTTGTTTCTTCAGATGTGTTCGAGCAAGATATCCCGGTGAGAGTCATCGCGCCAACGACAAGGGAACTGAGCCATTTCTGCATCTTCTTCATTTCGCTTCTCCTTTGAGAATCAAATGTCTTTGAGCGGCTGCGAGCTTCGACGTGGACTTCAAGTATAGCGTGTGGTCGCCGTCTGCGAAAACAACTGTCGCAACAGAATTTATGGAAGGAAGTTCTTCGGCAAACTGCGTAATTGCGGCGAAAACTTCACGATTCTCTGCGTTATTGTTACTCCTTCCACGCGGTTGTCGCTCGGATTCAATTAAGTGATGCCGATAAGGATCGACCTGGTCGCTGGGTCAACTTTTGCGCATCGGCGGCAAGATTGCGTACTTCAGGAGTCACTTTGTATTCTCGCTTTAACAACCGGGCATGCCACCTGAGTATTGTTGCAGAAGGATGCTTTGAGCAGGATTCCTTGTTTTTCACACCGCAAGACGAAATCCCTGTCAGCGGATGCAACCACGGGTTACTGTATCGAAACGTCAACTTTGTGTTTGGAACGGTTTAATGAAATCATTTGTAGCAAGAAACCGAATCGTAGCACTCTTCATGGTGTTGACTGCGAACTCGCCAATGATCGAGAGCGTCGCAGATGAAAACGCTCGGGGTGCTGGGATCACTGCTCAGGAAGCAGACGAAGACATCCGGACGCGCTGGGCGTTTCTGATTGGTATCAATAATTATGCGACCATGCCGAAGCTGGATTACTGCGCACAGGATATGGAGGGGCTGAGACAAGCCCTTGTCGAACACGGGGGCTACACGGCGAACTGCGTGCGAATTCTTACGGATGGTGAAAAACAGAGCATGCCGCTGACCAGCGGTATCATTCGAGTTCACTTACGCAATTTGCTGGCACAAGTTCAACACAATGATTCCGTACTGTTTGCATTTGCCGGACACGGTGAAGTCGACGGTGCTGACCGTGCCTGGTTGATGCCGTTTGATGGCATTCCCGGTTCAGACGACGACCTCGCCTTGACTGCCATTCCAGTCTCTGAAATCTACAATCAGATTCAGCAATGCCCCGCAAAGCAGAAGCTGATTATTCTCGATGCCTGCCACAGCGGAGCAACGAGAAGTAATGAAGCGGCGACGCGGTTCTCGCCGGAAAATCTGCCGAATGGAACGGGCATTATCGAGTTACTTTCCTGTCGGGCGGCTGAATTAAGCTACGAAAGCCCTGAACTACGTCACGGAGTGTTCAGCCACTTTCTTGCGACAGGGATCGCCGGAGACGCCGACGTACAGGGGGATCAGGACGGCGTTGTTACAGTGGCGGAGCTGTATCAATACTCACACGAACACACAAAGAAATATGTCGGCGAACGTTTTCGTCAGTCGCAGACTCCGAAGCAACGAGGTGACGTCACTGGTCAGATTCCGATCGCAGTGCGAACAACGACAACACCAATGATGTCCGTCGATGACATAATTGCTCGACTTCGTTCCCAGGAGAAACAAAATCGCCTGCCGAAAGGGTTCATGAGCGACGCGGAAGAATGGTTAAGCATCGATCCTGAATTTCAGCCGGCAGCGGATATTCGGATTTTGTTGACACTCCTTGGAAAGTCACTGATCAATGTCACGCAGTTTCATCAATTGTCGAAGAACTCCTTGGAAAAACTCCGTCTACACATCAAGTCCAGGAAGATCGCCAACCGTCGACAGCTACATGCCGTTATTATCGCCATTGACGACTACGAGCCGCTCCGGCACAGACTCCGAGGTAGCGTGCGGAGTGGTACGATGGTGCGTGACGTCTTAAAAGCGAGTGCGACGTCCGGGGACTCTATCACAATGTTGACGAATACTGAGGCCACCAAAGCGAATGTCACGAAGGCGATTCGCAAGGTGACCTCCGAAAGCAAACCGGGAGACATCGTTGTGCTCTATTTTTCCGGACACGGTGACGGGCAGACATATCTAAAACACGACGGAAGTGTCTTCACCGGTGGTGAACTCGAAAGTCGTAAGAGCCAAAACGTATGGGTTCTTTATGATGAGGGCTACCTTCTTTCGACGCTTGAGAAGTCGGCTGATCGACTCTTGAGTGTCACAGAGTTGGAAGCGATGTTCGACGGCATGGAAGGCGATTTGATCGTTCTGAGTGACAGCGCAGGCATGCATTTCCCGTGGTCGCCACTGTTCGACGAAGAGTCGCAGACTAGTGAACTGCTTCGCAGGCAGCTTGACGTAGAGAGGACATTCGTCTTCGTGGGCCCCGCCGTGGCTTACACCACGCCCAGACACAAGCACTCAAGCTCCTTCTGTGTCCTTGTCGCCCGTGGTCTCGCGGGGGCAGCGGACACCGACGTTGCTCGAATCGCTCCACGGATTTTTCCGTTGATGAACGACATGGAAAGGGGCGCCTTGGCATCTCGAACGATTCCAAAGTCTGAGCCGTCGGCATGGTTGGAAGTGCAGAACACGGCCCCAGATGGTTTCGTATCAGTGGCGGAATTTGTTGAGTTCTTTCGACTCTACGAAAGGCGTTCGAAAGAGTTTTTCGAGAGCGACCTAAGGGTCAGTGGACACGTGCGACGTTCTCCAGCGATCTTGTCGCAGGTAGCGGGTGCGGCACCTTGAACTGCGTTAGGTTCTGGTCATTCGGCGGTCAGCATTGTTGTGGTGGTACTGGAAGTGGCTAACCGTGTCCGATTCTCTGAATCGGACAAAAACGTCTATTCGAGCAGCTGCAAGACTGCTTCCCGCAGATCCTGATCTTCTGTTGTGTCTGCGAACCGATTCCACATCTCTTTTGCCGCCGACTCGGAGTCACCTTCTGATTGAGCCAACAGTGCGCGATTGAGCCAGGCGTTCGCAAATTCCGGGTGCGATTTCGTGACGCCGATCAGTATGGATTTTGCTCTTTGCGTGAGTTCATCGGCGTCCGGTTCGAGAAGAAATTCCGCCTGCTGAAGCAACAGAACGGCTTCAAGGTTTCGTACTTCAGGAGCCTCTGGGTATTTCTGCCTCAGCGCCTCTAGCGCCTGGCGAGCCGGAGCGAACGTTCGTTCATTCGCCTCGAGAGTATCGTCGTCTGCGTTGTACCGGAGTTGACAGTCCGTAATCAGTCGAAACACCTCCTCAACGGATTGCTGAACGGAAGTTTCACTATGTGCTACAGATTCAGCCGTTGCAGATTTCCATCGCGTCGATAGAGAGGCAACGGAGCTTGGGTCGACTGAAGCGTCCAGGCTCTTTGGTCGGGTCAGGCTCATGACGATTGTTGAGATCATTCCTTGAGTTAATTTTCCCGCGAAGTAGGGAGAGGTGCGAGTCGCCGCCAGAGTCATTCCCTGCTCTTTCTGACTGACAAGATTGTAAGATGTCTGTGTTTCCAGCGAGCTTGAAAGTGAGGCGACCTCAGACTGAAGCGACATTCTTCCGGATCGCTCCATGGTCGCCCAGCCGACGGCCAGGCAGCCAATAAGCAAACTTGCCGCCGTGGCATATTGGTAAAGTGACTGATGTCGCGCCGCAGCCACCTGGCCACCCACGTGAGGTTCTGGTGAAGCGACTTCGGGCAGGACGTGATCGCGTTCACCGATCACGGATTCTTTCATCGCCACAAAGCACTCCAGGGCGGCCCGACTGTCTGCAATCAACGCCTCGGCTTCGATCTGTTCCTGGGGAGACAATCTTCCTTCGGCAAAAGCAGCCAACAGATCCATGTCGATTTCCGAGTCATCAGTCATCACGTCTCGTTGCCACTGTTCGTTAACGATGTCACGCCACATGATGGCCATCCGATTCTTTTGTGTTTTGCTCTGAGCCAGTCATGAAGAATACTTCTTACGATAGAAGTGAGAATTGCTCATCGCCAAATCGAAATTCAACGAACCAAGCGTTTCTATATTGCTGACAGAAATGCCTGAGCGTCAATCGTTTTCAAGATATTGTCGAAGAAAGCTCTCGACGAAATCTCGAAGAATTTCGGGGTCGGTTGCCTGATTTTCAATCGTCTGCGGTTGATCCAGCAACTGGAAGTGCATCAGAAAATCCAAGACAAATTGCTGGACTGTCGTTTCTTTCAGGTTCGTATGCTCAGAAAATTTGCGGATCGCCTGAGCCGTACTTTCGGCGACAGTTCGGCGAGCGGCTCCGAGATTTTGACTAACCGCCGCTGCCGTACAGTTGAGTAGTCTTGCTACCTCGTTCTGCGGCTTGCGAACAAGGTACACCAACTGGAACGCAATTCTTTGCCGTGGAGAGAGTTCCTTTACGGCGTCAGAAACGGCGTTTAGCAGTGGCGTCGCCAATGCGGATAGCTCAGGCGGTATTGACGCCGCTGAAATCTCCGGAGCCACTGGATCGAGCATTCCACTTTCGCCCTGATTCAGACTAACGTTGATTTTGTTGGCGGCTTTCGCTGTTTCGTTAATCGCGAGGTTTCTCGCGATTCCACAAAGCCAAGTGCGAAGGCAAGATCGTCCACGGAACTCTTCAATCCTCGGCAAGCCACTTTCGCCGGCAGCAAAGACGTGCGACGGTAGATTGTCGAGTACGCTGTCGGTTGCACGGTTCTGCCCAGAATGCTTCAGCGTCACTGCACGAACATCGTTTTGGATCAAGTTCAGCAACGCCTTTGCGGCGACGTTATCTTTACGGACAGAGCCAGCCCATTTCACGTCTGCCAGAGAAAGTGTTTGAGCATAGGCATCGATGTCAGTCTGTGGCTTGTACTTGCGAAATCCCGAATCGACGATGCGGTAGGTGTGTGGGTGCAGTTCACTTTGGCCGATAGTCATTCCGACGGCGTTATCTGAAACCGCTGCCCCCTTTGACTGCCGCGAGTCCACTTTGATGCCGAGACGTTCATTCACGTTGGCCTTCATTGCCAGGAATTCTGCCCCCAGCAATCTTTCGTTTCGCTGAACGAAGTTTGACTCCTCAACGTTCTGTTGTTCGATTTCGTGCATCGGATTCTTCGCCACCACAATCAATGTTTCGAGCGTCGGCCCTTAATCCGCAATCCATGCGTCTTTAATTTGCCGAAGCCCTTCAACCCAACCTGCGAAATCCTTTTCTGCAGCTACTAGATCAAACAGTTTTTCCGAAATGGCTTGGCCTTGGAAAGGGCTCACATTCCACGAAGTGCCGACCAGCGTATACTTCGTATCGAATACGCCATCGCTGTCTTCGTCACGAAGAATAAGGTCGAATGTGCCATTCGTATCCGAGTCATACGCAACCGTGACTGTGGGAATTGCGTACATCGAAAAATGCGGAATCCACCCATCTTCACTAGCATCATCGCCAAGCTTGTTAATCTCAATCTTGGGTGCGAGATTTAGTCGGATCGCCACAGACAGAATTGGTCCATCCTCAGCCTTGCCAATAACGGCATCGATTACTCCATCCTCATTTTCGTCTTGCCCGTATTGAGACAATCCATTGGTGTCCAGAGGGGAAGGGGCCATCATGACGGCGGTTTTAGGCTTCTGGTCGAGAAATGTCTTTAATTCTTCGAGATGCACGTGAAGCGAAAGAGACGTTGCGCCAGCGTCGCGATAAGCCACCGTCACACCAATTACCTCACCGTCGGAATTCAGAAGTGGGCCACCCGAATCCCCGGGATGAATGTCCAGATTCGTCTGGAACATCTTCGCTTCGCTATCGAGCATCTGTTGTTCGATGAGCTTTCGATCGGCGTCGGAACGCCCAACCCTCATAGCCACCTGCCGCGCGATCTCTCGGCCGGCACCCGTCACATCTCCGGACCGCACAGACCACATTCGTCCAATGCCTGGGCAGCCAATTGCGACACAGCCCTCGCCAGGGCGCGGTAAAGTTGTGGAGAGTCTCACGTACGGAAATTTCTCAGCAGGTGACTTAGGCTCAAGCTTTAGCAAGGCCAGATCCCGCTTCTCGTCGAATGCCCAGACGACGGCGTTCCCGGCGTCGTACGGAGAATCCATCCAACCTTCTTCGTCCAATTTTCCACGCAGGATATTCATCGTATTGGCTTTTCGCTTCGGATCGTAAACCGCTCCATCGACCACGTGATGGTTCGTGACAATCCAACCGTCCTCACTGATCAAAAAACCAGTTCCCGAACCTGAGTCGTTCCTGACCATAACAACTGCCGGAGCAGCCGCTTCGTAGATATCAACACCAATGCCGCGTGGATGCACATTGGTGGCGGCAGGCTGCTCACCAACCGCTGTCTTCGCAACTCCACCGATCCTGAGAAACACATTGGAAGGCCGCAAGGTAAACGGAGCTGGGGTTGAAATACCCTTCAGCGATTTATCACCTGAATAGCACGGGATGCCAACGGTGAGGCAAAGTGTGCCAATGACCAGGAAACGATAGAAGCCGCTCATGCGAATGACCTTGAAGATGCGGTGGTGAGTTAAGGGTGAAACAGATCGGCATTGGCACGTTGCGAGTTACGTGCGCCGGCGCCGCCAGTTACTTTGTGACTGTCCAGGAATGCCTCTGAATTGCGTATTGACCTAGTTTGCTGGTGACGGCACCACGCGACGCTCCGCTCATTCGACCTTTCAAAAGAGCGTCCAGAGGGTGAGGGGGCTCCTTCGGTCCACGCGAAGCGAGATCCCTGCCGTGGCCTCTCCGTTGAGCGACCGGAAGCCCCACTTGTTCAAGAAACGCAAAGTTTACTGGCTGCACGGAATCACTGTGAACGGCAATCACGATCAAATCTTCCAGACCGATCGTGCTGTCATCGATCTTGATTTCAGGCAATGCTATGGGCCGTTCATTTGGCATCAGTCGATTGTGCGTCCCAGGACTTCGCGGATCCGGGAAAAAGCTCTTAATCGACCAGTCGCTGCTGACATAGAGGACCGTGACGTCGGCGGGAATAAGGCCAGCATTCTTCAGAGTGATGCTGACCTTGTCTTGATTCCTCAGCTCTTTGGCCTCAGTGAGCGTTTTCGTTTCTGTCCTGGAAACACGACGTTTCACTTTGGTTCCGATTTCGATAGCGATTTGCGGAACGGTTCGGGAATCAGTTCCCGAATTGGAACCGGCCATGGCACGGAGATTAAGTGCTGCAATAATCCTTCGCAGGTCGTCGCTAAGTCCGGCCGGAGTCGTCTGCATCCATTGAGCACCATCTCTCGGGCTGACGGCGTCATCTACGCCGGCCGTATCCGCAGTCAAATCTAGTTCAACATCGGCGATACTGGCCAGCAGCAACTGATCATCGCCGCAAACAATCAAAATCTGTGCGTCCGCACGATTCGCAACAAGGTCGACGGCCACAGGTGCGTCACCGAGCTTCATGCCTGCAATCCGATCCGCCAGACTGCGGCGGATTGCGTCGCTATAACTGGAACAACGACTCGTATTGATTGCCACCCGCAAATCCGGCAGGCCAAGGTCTCGCCTAACAATGGCACACTCCAGTCCGCTCGCGATGGCATCAACTTTGGGGCTGCCTTCGAATTCCACAGCCTCAACTTCCGATGCAACGGAGCCTTCCTGAGTCACTCGCACATGGCCAACGGTGCGTTGCCGATCATCAATCACAGCCAGGACAGAATCCTCCGTAATCCCCTGCAGAAGGCCGCCAGAAATCGTCCAGGGCGTGTCTCGCGAATCCAAACGCGGTCGCGCTGGTTTGGACAAATCAGTGGTCCCCAAGACTTCAATATCCAGGTCAGTCCCTTCGATCAACGGGTGGCTCGACGTCCATCCGTTTTGCTCGTATACCCATTGGATCTTGCGAGCGAGATCAGCATAGCTGAGTTTGCCCGAACTGTTTTCCAACGATTCACACAACGCCCAAGATAACCAGCCATGCTTTTTCGACGTCGCTTTCGGAATCGGAGCTTCGTACGCCAGTTCATGCGAATGAGCCGCGTACAGAGCTACGACTCCCGCGGCTTGCGGTTCAACAATCGTCTCTTTGATATCGGAATCGCCTTCAGAATCGTGTTCGACTGCGGCTGGAACTCCAAGTTCGGTGGGATCGACATCTCGACTGACCGCTGAATCACCTCGAGCGATTGTTCCCGAATGACAGGAATCAGCGACAAAGAATACGAACGCGCCTTTCTTGCGAATCTCAGTCAGCCAACCCCGAATGACATCGTCCGAAATCGCGTTCTCGACGGTCGAACTCTCCTTCTTCCACTTCCCGATATCCTGCGGCAAAAAGATCTCGTCCTTGCCGTCGGTTTCGTCGGGATCGGCAGCGTCATCCGGCTGCTGGCTACCGTGTCCCGCCATCATAATGAATATTTGGTCGTCAGGTTGAGCCTCTTCGATGAGTGTCGTGAACTCTCGTTCGATATTCGAGCGTGTCGGTTGCATGTTCGGGGCTTTGTCCGCCGTCAGAATCTGCTGCGAAACGATTCTGTCGGCAAACTTCCGAGACAGCAGGGCATCAATGAGATGAACATCATTCGGCGGCCCTTTCAGATGCTGCCGCTTATCAAGCGAGGGGTACCGTGAAACGCCAACCAACAAAACACGAAGATTTCCACTCCTGCGGGCCGAGGCCAGTTCTTCGGGTTCATCTCCCACAGCGGTCTCCAGCAGCAAGGTCGATCCGACGAGGCCGATGCACAAGAATGAAGTAATACAGGTTTTCATTTGATCTCTCCGTTTCGTTGGCTGACGATTTCACCGTTTCAGAAAAACAGCCTTACCAGTTGGCAAGTACAACGTAGCGTTCAGCAATGGCTCCCACGTTCTTCACCTTGATCGTGAACGGGCCCTGATATCGCGGCCTCCACACAACCTCACACAAGCTTGACCTATCTGTGTCCTTGTCGATCAGTGCCCCGGAATCGCCATCATACACCCACAGATCGAGATCCCCGTCACCGTCGCCGATGACCACAACACGCGCCAGCCGACCTGCCTCGAAGATCGCATTGGTTATCGTGAATTGATCGCCGCTACCGATGACGCCACGATGAAGAACCTTATGTCTTTCCCCACCATACCTGAAATCGTCGAGGTTCTTTCCCTGACTCAGGATTAAGCCGCGCGACGCTGGACGGGCAATCCACTCCTGCACGAGTTTTTTGTCCGCTTCATTCGCCGCCAGTTCCAAGGCACGGGCTTCCAGAGCTTCGCGAGAAAATTCCGGGAGAGACTTGTCACTGCTTTTCGCATCAGGACCGTCCTCCGTTTCACTCTTCAGATCGGAAGTCTTGCGGTCACTTTCCGTTGTCGAATCCAACAAGTCTGCTGCAGCGAGCAGCAGTAGTGGGGCCTTCTGGGCTTCGGCCTTCATGATCAGTGCCACAGCGACTTCAACGGTGGACGAGCCAGTTTTTCTTTGCTCTGTCACTACGTTGGCCTTGCCTTTGCCTTCGTCCTTATCTTCGGCGAAGGTTAGAGTGGGTGACAGCAGGCTCGCGATGAGAATCGCTGAAAGGTAATTGACGTGTTTTGACATGGTCGTTTTCTCCAGGGTAAAGGATTCGTTCTTGTGAAACGTGTGGTCTTCGAGACATGGTTGTATGAGCAATTGCTCGGGCAATCCAGCACACCGTCTCGTGAGAATGCGGGACCGAAATCACAGTTTTCCAGCCATCTTGTTGTGGCTGGTGCGGGCTTTGCGCGGCAGAGGGGCCCGGGCCGACCATTCAGATGTTTTAAGTAGCGGTGCCCCACACTCGTTTTCAAACAAGAATGCACCGCCAGGACTTGTTTTGAATAAAAATAGAACGGGGACGTGTGTCCCGTTGGCGAGTCCTCCCAACGGGATCATTCCGCACTATCGAAACGAGTGTATGAAACAGAACATGTGGTCCTCCTTTTTCTCAGTGGGAAAATTTCTGATTGGCTCGGGAAACTAATCATCACATGCAGTCCCCAGAAGTGCCAAAGCTATGAGCAAAGCCGTTTTCAAATTCACCGACTACCATTCGTAAATGGTGAAATGCAATTGAACTCGCTCGAATCGTTAAGTTAGTTGTGGTGGACGAGTCTCTGGAAAGTGAAGACAGGGATTCAAACGAGATAATCAGTCAGATGAAATTGACGCTATACGGAAAAGGCTTTGCAGACACTGCTTGGACGATTTGGTTGCTTCCGCCGTTTCGAACGAGGAGACGTGAATTACGTAGGTTCAGGCGGTATCGGCATCAGTGTGACAGCCGTACCGAACAGACTTAAGCATTTTTCTGGAAAACGCCTGTCGAAGTGTACGCCTGCTCAGGTATTGCACGGCTCGGCAGTCCAATTTCCTTTCCAATCCCGTAAGCCTGGACGGTCGTGTGTGGAATCAGCAGCGGCCGGTAAGCACTCCGACCTGCTGAATCATGGCATACGTTGCCCGAACCGAACAGTCGCTCTCCGCAGCCTGTTTGGCTTGCCTTGTCAGAACTGTCCATTGCTGTTGCGTCATGGAAGCCGCCAATTCAACGATTTTTGGAACCAGCTTCGCCATCGGCTGTCCAACGAACGTTGAAAACAGGTCAGCCGACGTATCGATGCGTCGCACTCGTCGCACTTTCACGGATGTGCGAACGTGGCGTTTGTGGGTCGTAAATGTCATGGCTCTGCTCCGTTTTACTGGCTTGTTCTGGACGATTGACGGCGACAGATTTTTGTGTTGTGCGTCGCCTACAATGATCAGACCGGCACGGCCCCCGGAGTTAAGCCGCGATTAAGAAAAAAGAAGCAAGAAGTGACCAGAGTCTGGCGTGTCCCCACGCCACTTGCGTCAGATCTGATCTCTGCAGGAACACAAGCTCCTTCGTTGATTTTGCTACTTCACAGAATCGCAACGCTGAGTCCCCGATAGCCCCGGCCGAAATTGTGAACAAAGCAGTCTAGACAGTGTACATCTCGTCAATCGAAACTCTCCTGTTACTTGCTGGATACTCCGTCGCTCCTGCCGTCCTCGAAGATTTATCCGCATCAGACGAACAGGGCGCTGTTTCGCCGTTCTTCTGTTTTTCATTCCTCTTTTGCTCTGCTGGTCTTTACTATTTCAAGCCCTAGACCTACGGCTGACTGGCCCGTTGTTTCGCATCAATCGTTCGAGAGAACTGCAATGATCACATACCGATTCTGCACTCAATTCGCAGTTCTCGTTCTGCTCTGGCTTCACTCATTTGCAGTGGCTCAAGATGCAAAACGAGAGCTGAACGCCCCCAGAACAGACGGAAGCGCGTCCCAGCCGAACGAAACCGATGGGACAAAGACTTTGGGCTTTCTGGAAAAGCTGCTCGGACAACATCACGCTGAAAGCGAGCGGCGATGGAACGAAGCTGTTCGCTTGCGGGAAAATGGACAACTCGACGAGGCAACCCGTAAGTTTGAACAGCTTCTGAAGTTTGATCGAGCGAATCACGGCGAGGATTCTGTGGCTCAGGTTGAGTCACTGGGTGAGCTTTGCACGATTGCGGACGACAAAGCTGACTACAAAGCCTTGTTGAATTATCGCGAACGCCAGGCCGTCGTTGCAAAAAAGATTTACAAGAATGGCAGTTTTCAACTCAGGAGCATCGAAACAAAGCTAGCAGACGCGAAACACGTCGTTGGTTTTTCTGAAGAAGAGTTGGTCAAGCTCGAGGCGTTGAAGGCGACCTACATAAAGGCGGAAGCACAAAGGGCCAAGGGGTACTACAAGAAATCAATTCGTGAATTGGAGTCTGGGCTGCGATTGGCTTCTGACCTGTTTGGCAGCAAACATTGGCGAGTTGCAGATTTCGAATGGCGTCTGGGAATTGCTTACAAAGCAATCGGGAATCTCGAAGAGGCTGAAAAGCGATTGTCAGAGGCAGTCAAGCTAAACCGCATGGCATCGGGCGGTCCTAGCCCTGACGCAGCCAACGCCTTGTCTCAGCTATCGAACGTATACGCCAGTCAATCGGCAATTGACCAGGCAGTTGAATCTGCGAGAGACGCTCTTGATATGTTTGAGGAAACCTTGGGTGATCAACATCCTCGTTACGCGGCCGCTTTGCTGGATCTTGGAGTCCGACTAATCGACCAACGCGACTTCAAAGCAGCCGAAACAACTCTGGGACAGGCGGATTCACTTTTGCGGTGGTATCACGGTCCTCAACACCCCGAGTATTTCAGGTGTACTCAGCTGCGAGCTGAGCTATATCAGTCGATGGGCCAGTACGACAAAGCGGAAAGGTATTATCAAAGGTCGGTCACGCAACAAAAGGAGAGAGTTGGCGAAAACCACCCGGACTATGCTCGAGTCCTTGGGCGTCTCTCAGATTTCCTTCTCGAAGCAGGTGACGCAAAGCAAGCCCTTCAAATTAGCCAACAAGCCATGCTAATTATCAACGCAACGCTCGGTGACAAGCACTCTCTGTTTGCTGCCAGCTTGAACAACCAGGCAATCATCTATGTCTCACTCGGCGAATACTGGAAAGCGGAGCAAAACTATCGCAAAGTTCTAGAAATAGCCCGTGAAACAACCGGATCCAATGATTCTGAGTACGCCATAACTCTCACAAATCTTGGCATCGTCTATGAAAAAATCTCTGACTACGATCGAGCGAAAGACTTCTATTTTCAGGCTTTGCAGATTAGTGAAAGCGCCAAGGGGAAGAACAGCCTTGAGTATGCGGACAGCCTATGCATGCTCTCTGACCTGTACGTGGGGATCAATGACTTTGAAAAGGCCGAGGAGTTCCAACTGGCGGGAATGAGAATCCGAGAAAATGTTCTCAGTCCTCAAGACTATCAGATTGGGGTTTGCCACAACGACCTTGCAATCCTCTACGATTTAAAAGGAGATGCGCAGCAGGCACTCAATCACTATGAGATTGCCTTGGCTATAACCTCGGATCGTCTTGGCATTGAGTCGTATCAATACGCACAGCAGCTACGGAACTTGGCAGTGCTTCATTCTTTCCAAGGAGACAATGAACACGCAAAAGCGTTGCACAGCCAATCACTGGAAATAGTGGAACGCCTGGGCGGCAAGAAGCACCCAGAGTACGCCAACGCGGCCTATGCTTTGGCATTGGATTATCGTGAGTTGGGGCAATTCGAAATTGCGAAGACGCTTTTCATTGACAGTCTAGCACTCTCAAAAGAAATACACGGGGAACAGCACCCGGAATACCTTCGCAAGGTCCCCGGTCTTGCTTGGAACTATATCAAGCAAGGAGAAAACGCGCAGGGGCTACAGCTCTTGGAGAAGGCCCTCACCGCAGATTTGGATGCGTTCGATCGCAAGTGTGGGTTGCTTCCCGAAAGACTGCAACTGGAACACGTTGAACAGAAACGTGCCTTTCTGAACGGATTCATCACTCTCGCACTGGAACACGCTCCGGACAAGAATGTGATCGCATCTCAAGCCTTACGTTGGAAAGGTGCCGTCCGATTGAATAGCCGGAATATGAGAGTCGCGGCATCAGATCCGCAACTTAAGAAAAGGTTCGATAGTCTCCAGTCAGTTGTGCAAAGATACTCGGCTTTGGCGAATTCAGGGCCTCGGCAGTCTGACCAAGGGCAATGGAAGTTGCAGATTAATACGCTACTCGCGAAGCGAGATTCGTTGGAAGCTGACCTTATGCGAGACAGCGAAGCGTTTCGTGCATCACGAAGGCGATTTTCGACCAACGAGGTTAGAGCATCGATTCCGGAGAATGCCGTATTAGTCGATTACCACGTATTCCCTCGAAGGAACCATGGCGTAGGAATCATGTGCTCAATCGTTCCACGTGACGGCGAAATTCGTGTCATTGATTTAGGGAATGCCGCAGGAACACGTGAGGCTCTTGAGGTGTGGCGTTCCACACTTGGTCAGTCCGAAGAGTCTAAGCTCGCTGGCCAGAAATTAAGAGACCAGCTTTGGGAGCCGTTTTTTGATTTCATTGCCGACAAAACACTCATTCTCATTTCACCGGATGGACTGCTTGGTCGAGTTCCTTTTGCCGCGTTGCCTGGCCACGACCCGGAACGTTACCTGATCGAAGATCATCGCATCTCGATTATCCCTGTCCCTCAATTGTTGCCGACCTACGTCGGGCGGTCAAAGTTGCCGCCAGTTGAACGGGAACTCTTGTTGGTGGGCGACGTAGACTATGATGGGAAGTCGAAGAGTGATCCGATATCCCTTGTAGAAAGTCAACGCCCACGACGCCCCTGGGAACGGTCTGGCCAAGAAGGACGCCGCTCGTGGAGTCATCTGTCAGAAACGCGTTTAGAAGTGGACAGCATTGGTGGCGTTTATCGACGCGTTTGCCAGCCGCCGCCACAAGCTGTCGTCGATCTCCGACAAGACCGAGCGACTGAGACGGCATTTCGAGAATTCGCCCCGCAATGTAGAATTTTGCACGTGGCAACTCATGGGTACTTCGCCGCGCCGGATGTCGAGTCAGCAGTGGCTGCGCGAAGCCAGCACAACGCACTCGGCGAGCATACGAAATCAAGCCGGGGAGGCAGACGAGAGACCCTGAGAGGATTCAGTCCCGGGCTGTTGTCGGGTTTGGTTTTCGCCGGAGCCAACGAACCGTCGGAGAGCCAGGTTGATGACGGTGTGTTGACGGCCGACGAGGTTGCCTTTCTGCAATTAAATGGAGTCCAACTGGCGGTATTGTCTGCCTGTGAAACCGGTTTGGGCGAGGTTGCTGGTGGAGAAGGCTTACTGGGCCTCCAGCGTGCTTTCCAGATCGCCGGAGCCAGAACCACGATCGCCAGTCTCTGGAAGGTCAACGATGCGGCAACTCGAAGACTCATGCAGGAGTTCTATTCGAACTTGCTGGACCAGGAGATGTCCTGCATTGATGCCTTGCGCGAAGCACAGCTGTACATGTTGAACAATCCCAGCAGCATCCGGGGCGCCGCCATAGAACCCAACCGAACAGATTCCAGCCAACGCATTCCTCCATATTTTTGGGCTGCTTTTCAGCTATCAGGGGACTGGCGGTAGAACCACGGTGCGTTAACGAAACGAAACGAAATTGCAGCGTTACACATGCCTCAAACCATTCGTTGACTCAACATGGGTTCAAAATGAAATCGTTATATCTTGTCTCAATATTCGTCATGGCAACAACGGGTCTACCAGCCGACGAACCTCAGCCACAGCCACAGCCACAGCTGCAAACTGTGACTCAGTCCGGACATCCGGGCCTCGGTGGTTTTCTGACGTTTGATCCTTCCGGTACGTATCTGGCAGTGGCCAGCAAAATTTCGCCCGACGTGACGTTGTGGCACGTTCCCACACGTACATTGATGGCGCGGTTTCGTTCGGCGCGCTCATACAACGTAATGCCAACGCGGCTGGAGTTTTTGACGTCACCGGAAACGATGGTTTTGGAGTCGCCCGGCCTGATCGAATGGTGGCGTCTGGACATGAATAATCGCGGCGCAATCATGCTCAGCAGTCCCGAATTGAGGGACGGAAAGCTCATTGATACGCCCGCTGATCGCCTTGCCGCCTTTGGGGCCAGTCAGTCACGCAAGTGGAAGGCGATGAGCAGAGTCATTGACGGAGTTCAACACAGTGCTGTGTTCTCGATGGACGACAAGGTTCAACATCCGCTGCCGCTGGACATGATGCCTGATCAGTTCGGATTCTCGCACGATGACCGCCTTGTCGTCATCGTCGAGTCGTTCGCTCTGAAGGTCTGGGACTTCACGGCAGGAAAACTGGTTCGAGAAATCAAAGGTGAAAACCTGTCATTCCAATCGGCGGACTTCAGCCCGGCAGGGAAGAATTTAATGGTTCAGGCCCGCGATCAGGGCAGTCCGATTCACGCATTGTTTCGGATTTCCTCGGGGGAACGGATACTGACAGCACCGGACAATTTGCAGACTGCTCCGTTCGTCTTGTCTGCCGACGATAAGACAGCCTACACGTGTCAGCAACAGGGGCAGTCTGTTGTGATTCATGCCAAAGACCTGGACAGCGGCAGGACTCAACAATTGTTTACCGTGCCCGATAACGCAGCGGCAACGGCACTTGCCGTGCATTCTGAAATGGGAATCATTGCCCTGACATCCAACGACTATTTCGGTCAAACGGCAATCAAATTGTACGATGCAGAATCTGGTGCGGCCGTGGGAGAGCTTCGAAACCACATTGAAGCGGTGAACAACCTCTTCGTTGACTCTGCCAATAAACGGATTATCGAAAACAGCAACTCCGGCACCTATCTGTGGAATCCGGAAGTCGCTGAGCGTTCTCAGATTTCGATCGTAGCCGGTGGTCAGCTCGTCATGGCTCATAATGGCCGGCTTTTGAAATGGGGAACACCTCTCGGAAAACGAACCGTGATGGTGTCGACTTACGCGACACAGGAATCTGGCCACACTGCAGAAGTGAAACAACGGATCGAACTTTACAAAGACACCCTGAATCAGCCCAATCCGATCTTCGCAACGCCAGAAATGAGTTTCGTGGCCGCCGGTGACGGTGCAGACATCGTGTGGTGTGAGTTAAAATCAAAAACCGTGAAACGTCTGACGCGCAAGAATAAAGATGACTCGCCATCGGGCCAGATCACAAAACTGGCGGTGTCGGACGATGGCGAACGAGTGCTGATCGCTGACGCTGAGGGAAGCATCGAACGCTGGAACGTAGCGGAATCTGTCGTAGACGCCTCGGTGAGTGGTCCGTGGTACAAGTCTGCCGTCTACGAAAACGCCAGCAGTGTCTATGGAATCGTGGCGGCCGGAAACGACTTCGTTATCGCGGGAGAATTCGGCGTGTCTCGTTTCACAGACGACGGGACAGCCATTCCCATTCAGCCCTTGAATCCGTCAGCGTCGATCGTGCGAGCGGCGGACGGAACCACTTTGGCATGGATCAATTTGCGGCAGAAGGTCATCCAGATTTATGACGCAGCGAACAGCAAACTCACGACTGCCATTCCGATGACGGATTCCAGCGTCATGTCGATCACCTTCGGGCTTAACCCCAACGAACTTTACGTGCTCAAAGACGATGGATCTGCCGAACTTTGGCACGCCGATTCAGCGCAACACGTCGCAACGTTCGCGACAACACGGGCGGGCAGTTTCATCGTGTCGACGCCGGATGGGTTCTACAAGTCGGACCGCGAATCGACGGAAGGGATCGGGTTTCGCGTGGGAAGCGATATGTTTCTGGCGGAACAGTTTGACGTCTCCCGAAATCGTCCGGACATCGTACTCGAACGCATCGGCCATGCCGACGAAGAGACTCTGGACGCCTATCGGACGGTGACCCAATGGCGGCAAAAACGCGGCAACGGCAACAGCACGTCAGGCTCACTGAATGCCGCCGAGATACCAAAGATCAGTTTCGCTGAACGCCCGCCGTCCTTAACCCGAGACGCAACAGTCAGGTTTTCCATCCATGTCGATTCGGGTTTGGAGTTTGTTGAGTCTCTTCACGTGTCCGTGAATCATGTGCCAGTGATCGAGCTTCCGAAATCTCAGGTTTCAGAAACACAGTCGGCCACTGTGGACCTTGTCTCGGGCACCAATCGCATTGATGTCTGGGCAGAAACGCCGGATGGTCGTCGCGGATGGAAGACGACGCATATCGTGACCTGTCAAAAGCCAGTCGTACAAGCCAGGACCTGGTTTATCGGAATTGGAGTTTCAGACTACGACGACGACGAACACGACTTGCGTTATGCGGCGAAGGACGCCGCTGATCTGGGAGCGACTCTGAAAAACCTGTCGAATGGCCCATGTGAAGTCCAGATCATTACCGACAAACAGGCGACCCACGCGACTGTCGTCAAACGAGTGCAGGAGTCGTTGCGAAGGGCTGCCGTTCAAGACCTTGTTGTATTGTTCTTTGCGGGTCACGGGGTGGCCGAAGATGGAGAGTATCGCTTTGCGTTACATGGCTGTGATTTTGATCAACCCGATGTGGAAACACTGACGTTCGAACAAATTGAAAAACTGCTAACGGGGTGCAAAGCGAGAAACAGGATCATCCTGATCGATTCCTGTCATGCCGGTGACTCACTTCCCGTGGGAATCCGGCGTCAACAGACCGACAACGCGGCTGAAGTGATTCCTCGGGCGGCCAGTATTGATCCGGCCCCGCCATCGGCGTCGGCTGTGTCATTGCGAAAGCTGCTGCTCCAGTCATTCGCGGGCGTGCTCAGCAAGTCAGGGGCTGCGGTGATCACGGCCAGTGACGGCAGTCAGTATGCATTGGAATCCGCTCGATGGAAGAACGGAGCGTTCACTTATGTTGTCCGTGAAGGACTGACCGATCGCAAGGCGGATCTGAATGAAGATCAGCAAATCACGGCGGAAGAACTTCATCGATACGTCACTCAGCGAGTCACCGAGTTGACACAAGGAGCACAGATACCTCAGCAAAAACGCGAGACGGAATTCGATCCTGTGATTTTGAAGTGGTAGACTGCACCTGTTCGGTTGTTCAGTGCTTCCTGCCAGGTGCTTCTTCAAGACGTCAGCGATGACGGCCCCACGGTACTGGTGTTTGTTGAAGGTTGACGGCAAACCGTGTTTTTTGGCTTTTACGGATCGTCTGGTCTCGGGGCCGCAGTTCCGGAACGATTCGCGAATTTCTGCGAACAGCGGGTGCTGGCGGTCGTTTCATCGCCTAATCACATCGATACTTAGGGATACCCGGCGGTAACTCCAGTGCTGGCCGTACGTCACCGGATCGGTTCAGGTCGAAATCCCGGACCAGTCATGAAGCTCGTTGACCTGTCAACGCTGGGACATGACGATAGGGGCAGGTTCGTATTCGAAGCGGGCGTGCTGCGCTGTTGCGGGTCAGTGAACACCGGCAACAGAATCGTCATTTTCAACGAGGTTGGTCAATGCTGTGCCGAACGTTTTTGTTCATCCTGCCGTTGCTGTTTCATTCGTCCGTTCGCTGCGATGAAGCCGTGGACAACTCGCAGGCCGCTGAACAGGACTCAGAGAATCTTCGGAAGCAACGCGACGATCTGTGGCGGCAAGCGAACGCCGCTCGTCAGGAAACGCACTTTGCGGAAGCCATCGGCTTCGGGGAAAGAATGCTCGCCGTAGAAAAGGCGTGGTTGGGCGACGAGGACAGCGAGGTCACGGCAACGATCGCATGGCTGGCCGGTGTTGATGAGCAGGCCGGAAATTGGGAGTCGGCAATCGCACGACGGAGAACAGCGTGGGACCGTCGCATTGCGGCGCTGGGTAATGATGCCTATCAGACGATCGACGCTCGACTTGCCTGGGAACACAGCCGCCTGCTGTCACAGCTTACCGATACGCAACGCAGCGATCTGCAACGTGCTGAACACCTCCTAAGCCAAGGCAGGAAGGCCTATCGAGTAGGACAGCATACAGACGCATTTGACGCGACGTTAGAAGCCAGTCAGATTTTCAAAGTAGTTCTAGGCGAGGAGCACCGGGTCTACGCCAACACGCTCAACACCATCGGGGCGTTCTACACGAAGCTGGGGGATTACGGGCGTGCCGAAGCACTCTTAGAACAAACTCGTGTTGTCAGGAAGAAAGTCTTGGGCGAACAGCATCCGGAATTTGCGAGTGGCTTGAACGACCTCGCTGGCGTGTGTAAGGCGATACGAAAATACGCAACAGCCGAACGGCTCTATAAGCAGGCTCGCCCTATCTGGAAAAAAACTCGAGGCGAAGATCATCCGGACTACGCCAATAGCCTCCTCAATCTCGCAGACCTCTACGAGTTGATGGGGGATTACCCCAAAGCCTTACCGCTTGTTGAGCAAGCTCTCAAGATTAGGAAGAAAGTCTTCGGCGAAGACCATCCAGACTACGCCACCGGCCTGCACATCCTTGCTCGCTTGAATCGTTTGATGTGTGATTACGCCAAAGCCGAATCACACTTTGAGCAAGCACTGGAGATCAGAAAAAGAGCCCTCGGCGAAGAGCATCCGGAGTACACCAACAGCCTGAACAGTCTCGCAGTCCTGTATAAGGAGATCGGTGACTACGCAAAAGCCTTACCGCTTTATGAGCAGGCTCTCGAGATCGAGAAGAGAGTCGGCGGCGAAGAGCATTTGAGCTATGCCACAATGCTATTCAATCTCGCTAGCCTGTATGAGGCGGTAGGTGATTATGCCAAAGCCGTGCCGCTCTATCAGCAGTCTCGCGACATCAGAAAGAGAGTCGGCGGCGAAGAGCATCCGGACTACGTTAACAGCCTGTCCAAGTTCGCTAGTCTGTATGAGGTGATCGGTGACTATGGCAAAGCCCTGCCGCTCTATGAGCAATGTCGCGACATCACGATGAGAGTCCTCGGCGACGAGCATCCCAACTACGCCACGATCCTGAACAATCTCGCTGTATGCCATATGTCGATGAGTGATTACGGCAACGCCTTACCACTTCTTGAGCAAGCTCTCAGGATTAGGAAGAAAGTCTTCGGCGAACATCATCCGGAGTACACCCAAAGCCTGGAGAATGTCGCTTCCCTACATTCATTGTTAGGGGAATACGCAAAAGCCGAGCCGCTCTTTGAGCAAGCTCTTAAGATCAGAAAAAAGGTCCACGGCAGAGAGCACCCGGACTACGCCACCACACTCGACAACATGGCGTCGGTCTACGAGATGACGGGGGACTACGGGCGTTCCGAACAGTTTGCGTCGGACTCACTGCGATTGACACGATCTCTGCTGGACAGATCTGCCGTCATCCTTTCCGAACGACAGCAACTGGCGATGAGTCAGATGTTGCGACACAGACTTGATAGTTACGTTTCGTTGACGTTGGAGAGTGACGAGTTTCTATCCCAGGCAGCGCGGCAAGTCTTACAGTGGAAAGGCGCTACGCTGGTCCGTCAGCGGTCTATGCGACGGGCGGCGGACGAACCCGGCATCGCGGACGGATTCGCAAAACTGCAGCAGGTCACTCGCCAATTGGCCGCCCTCTCTCGTGCCGCGCCAACGGAAAACATTGCCGACTGGAAACAGCAGATTTCCCAACTCACCCACGACAAGGAACGACTGGAAGCTCAGCTCAGCCGCGACAGTGCCAGCTTCCGTGCGGCGATGCAGAAAATCAAATTTGAACAGATTCAAGCCGCGATCCCTGCAAATGGTGTTCTGGTCGACTTTCTGCAATTCGAACGATCAACTCCGGCGGAAAGGAAAGGGCAACGGGATAAGACCACTTCTCTGCTGGCGGTCATTGTCAAAGGCGACGGTGAACCTCAGCTTATGGAACTGGGACCGATCGCATCGCTCAGCGAAGCCATCGACACATGGCGACTGACGTTTGGCATGTCCCCGCAGGGAAAACGGGCCGGACTGGCCATCCGTCAGCAGATTTGGGAACCACTGCTGAAGCACATCAACGACGCAAAGACCGTCCTGGTGTCCACGGACGGAGTTCTGGGTCGACTGCCACTGGCGGCATTGCCGGGCACAGAAGCGGGCACCTACCTGATTGAAGACCATCATCTGGCCATGATTCCTGTTCCTCAGTTGTTGCCAGCGTTGGTGAATGATCTGGGAACCAAACAACTGGATCGAGAACTGCTGCTGTTGGGGGATGTGGACTACGATTCGACACAGAGTGAGATCAAGCAGGACGACGGAAAAAAACGGCGGAAGAAACGTCGTCCCGGAAAGAACCGAGCGGATCTGGTTGAGACCGAGTTCAGCCGGTTGCCCGGCACTGCGACCGAAGTGAATGACTTGCAGGTTCTGTATGGCGAATTGTTTGAAGCCGATGACGACGATGTGATGGCTCTGAAGAAAGCGGAGGCCACGGAAGCCAGTATCCGCAGCCTGGCCGGTCAGTTTCGTCACGTGCATCTGGCGACGCACGGGTTTTTCGCATCTGCCGACCACAAATCCGCTTTGTCCACCAATGCCAATCGTTCGGCTATGGACCGTGGCCACCGCACGATTCGTGACAGCGAGGTGACTGGCTGGAACCCCGGACTGCTGTCCGGCCTGGCTCTGGCCGGCGCGAATCTGGAACCAGCTCCAGGACAGGACGACGGCATCCTGACGGCTCAGGAGATCGCCTTTCTGCCGTTGAACGGTGTCGACACAGTGGTGTTGTCGGCGTGTCAAACTGGACTGGGAGAAGCGGCTGGTGGCGAAGGCCTGATTGGCATTCAGCGGTCGTTTCAAATCGCCGGAGTCCGCACGACAGTTGCCAGCCTGTGGAAAGTTGACGACGTCGTGACACAGCGCCTGATGTCGCGTTTCTATCGCAACCTCTGGGACAACGAAATGTCCCGACTGGACGCTCTGCGAGAAGCTCAACTGTACATCCTCAATCATCCCGACAGCATCCGCGGAGCATCAATCACCCCCTCAGACGCCCCCGACCGCACACCACCCTACTTCTGGGCCGCCTTCCAGCTATCCGGCGACTGGCGGTGAGTGAACGGAAGACTTGCGGCAGAGAGACAACGGACAGCCATCCTCGCGCGTCCAACAGCGAATAACACACAGTGTCTTGATACAGATGCGTTGCCCTCAGACGAAAACAAACGGTCAGTAACAAATGAACCCAAAGACTGAAACTAAACTGCTTAGGCTTAGAGATTTTGCATTCGGCATGGGCCTTATTGCACTGACCTGGTACGGCATTGGCTACTTGATCGATGCGAACGCAGCATTGGTTGAACGCCTTGAAACCACCAGCGTGGTGGTCAGCGAAGACGCCTCCCGTTCAGACTTCGAACTGAAGGGGGCAAAAGCTTCGCTGTATAATTTCTCGTACACGTACACAGTCGAGGGGGAGGAATACGAAGGGTCCGATTCCATCTCAAGCCCATTGAGTATTCGAGAACGAACGCTGGACGGAAAAGAGTTGCTAACGGCAACAGCCTACTACGACCCTCAGGATCCGGCTGACAGCTATCTTGAGAAGCCAGACACGTGGTTTGTTGAGAAAATCAGAACCGGAATTGTTGTACTGCTTTCCCTCGGCTCACTAGCCGCCTTGTTTGGCAACCGGGAATCAGAAGAAGCAGAGCGAGTGAAGGCAAAGTCTGCCAAGCAGAGGGAGCAAAGAGCGACTAAGTACGCTCGCATTTCATCCTCAACGTTGCCGGAAAATGTGAACTCTATGAAAGACGGTAACCGGTATCAGGGAATTTGTGGAGCTTGTGAAACTCAGACTGAAGTTCGCTTAACGAAACTCAAAGATTCGTGGTTTGGCATTTGTACGAAGTGCTATTTCTCGAAAGATTGGTGATCAGGAATCCGAAAGCAATTTCACTCCAACCAACGGAAAACGAACGGACCGCATCCCTCAGCGAAGCCATCGACACATGGCGGCTAACGTTCGGCATGTTACCACAGGGAAAACAGGCTGGACTGACTATCCGTCAGCAGATCTGGGAACCGCTGCTGGAACACATCGATGAGGCAAAGACTGTCCTTGTGTCCACCGACGGGGTTCAACCGCAGCGCTGCTCCGGCATTGTTGCTCACTCCGTGAAATTGTTGCTGCCGGAGCATTGTCGCTTCGCTTCCTGGGCTCGCTTCCGCGTTTATCAACGGGCTTCGAGCAACTTTTCTTTCAGAAATTCCTTCGAAAATCTGCTTAACTCACTTCCGTCCGGCTGTCTCAGACAATGAGGGCAGCATTCTTTCCTTGACGAACCCAGTGTGATCTCGTTGATCGCCGCGTCAAACACAAGAAGATCCGAAAGCTGCCTCAGGACCGAATTGGGAGACAGTCATGAGCACGAACATGAATCAATTGCTGGATTACCTGCAGCGGGAAGAGCTGAATGTCGCCGACCACAATGAAGAACACGCATTCTTACGCTTCGACGGCGATAGCGGCGATCAAAAACTCGTGCTGTCCGTTGACGAAGGGCGTTTGTTGCAGAGTTTCGTCTATCCGGCGTTCCGAGTGCCCGAAGGCAGTCGTCCGGATATCGCCATTGCGGTGTCACGGGCCAACTACGGACTCAAGGTCGGCAAGTTTGAACTCGACATGAACGATGGTGAACTCCGCTACCAGGCGGCGTTGCTGTTTGACGGCGATTTGCCAGCCGATAAGGTGATGGACCGAGTCGTGTATGTTGGTCTGAGTATGATGGATCGATACATGCCTGCCTTCATGTCGGTGATCTACGGCAACGAACCTGCCCGTGACGCCGTGGCATTGGTCGAACAGATATGAGCCGCCATGCTGGCCGCTCACGCGTGCTCACCGTAACTCGATCCGTTGTTGCTTTCCTCTGTGAAGCAGCAACGGATTTTTCATGGGTTGGTTTCCACTTATTAGGCTGGACGCCAAATGCAAAAAACTCATGCGGATGCGACTCCTGAAGAAGCAGTGCCTTAGACTAGACCATTGCATGGACCGCTCGTCCCAGAAGCGTTGAGTCACCGGCAAATTGTTCCATCCAGTTGTGCTCAGACTATTGGTTGCTCAGGGTTTTCTTTAGAAATCGAATCCCTTCAGCTTCGGACTCAAAGTCGCCATCTAATTGGGCTTCGAAGCAGGCTCGAAGTACGTCACCAAACCAAACGTCAGGTTGATGGCCCAAGGCAATCAGATGACGTCCAAGGATGATTGGCTGGGGACTGCTCTTTTGAACGTTGAGTTTGCCAGCGATTTCCATCATTTGACGGACCGAATCCGGAAGCCCTCTTGGTAACGGTGGTCGCCCATTCATGTCGGCTTCGACCAGGTGGACGAGCTGTACCATCGTGGCATCGCCGAGCCGGTGCGACAGTCGACGTACAGCTTTGGGCGACTGGGCAGGATTCGCATGCGCCAGATGTTCGGCCACGAGAGGTTCAACGACGACGATGATCGACTCCGGACAACCAATGCTCTCCAGAAACCTGCGAGTCAGCGGTACACCCGCTTCACAATGCCCGCGTGCTCGCCAACGGCCGTCGACGAATTTCGTTGTTGTCGCTTTTCCAAGATCGTGACACAGAGCAGAGAAAATCAGTACGGTTCGATCAAATTCGTCCAGTTCTTCTCGATCGGCAATTGCCGCCGCAGCATCACAAACCAATTGAGTATGTGTCCAAACGTCGCCCTCCGGGTGCCATTCCGGATCCTGCGGCACATCAATCAAAGCAGACAATTCCGGATACAGTTCCAGCCAGCCTGTTGATTCCAGCAATCGCAGACCGCACGAAGGCGTTCGTCCTCGTGTCGCCCATTTATGCCACTCGGCCCAAACACGTTCCCGAGCCAACGTTGAGTATTCCGCACGCAGCGAACGCGCTAAAGACGCGGTGTGAGAATCGATCGACATGTCGAACCGAGCGGCAAACTGCATTCCGCGCAGCACCCGCAAAGGATCTTCGGCAAAATGAGGACTCGTGGCCTTGAGTGTCTTGCTGTTCAGATCTGCCAAGCCGCCGTGAGGATCAAGAATCTCCCCATTGGAAGCACAGCGATAAATGGCGTTCAGTGTATAGTCACGCCGCGCGGCGGCTTCTGCCAAAGTCATCGTGTGATCGACATCGACCTGAAATCCGCGATGCCCCTGTCCTGTCTTGCTTTCGCGTCTGGGCAGCGTGAAATCAAATTCCGTGCCGTCGTTCGCCTTCAGCTTAATGACACCAAACGAGGCACCGACCTGATCAACGCGGCCGAATTTCTCCAGAATCGCCGTCAGGGTGTCAGCATCCAGATCAAAGACTTCGATGTCCAGATCTTTGCAGGGCAGAGACAGGATGTAATCGCGGACGCAGCCGCCAACTTCAAAAGCTCGGCCACCGGATTGAACGATTTCGTTGACGATTGTTGAAAGCATGGTGCTGTTTTGGATTTCGCAGAGTGGAATAGTTCACGGTCAACTGTAGGACGTCGCGTGGTATGCCGATCCAGGACTCGCCGAATTTCTTTCAGTGTGCGAGCGGCGGCGATCTAAATAACCGAGCCTGATTCGTAGACAAAAGTTGGGAGGTTTTTGTTGCGAAAAAGACAGGGAATCCGCATCCTGAAGTTTGTTGTTTGGAACAGCATCAAACTCAAGGAGGGATTCCCATGGAACGAATTGTGCCCGAACTGGGCGCTCGTGACAAGAAACGAATCAAAGGACAGTCGCGTCAGTGTCAGGATGCGGCATTAAAAACCAGGTACTTGATCATTGTGAATCTGATGGACGGTCAAACGGTCGCTCAAACAGCATCGGCGCTCCAGGTGGGACGTTCGACAGTTTACAAGGTGGCAAAACGATTCCGCGAACACCGAGAAGCAGGACTTGTCGACCGGCGTGAGGAAAATGGCCGAAGAAAAATGGACGATGAGTATCTCACGCAACTGCATGAGATCGTTGCCGGTTCGGCTCAGGATTACGGCTGGCGGCGTCCCACGTGGACTCGTGAAATGCCGACAACAACGATGACTCGACTGACGCGCGTTCGCATTCACGTTTCCACGATGAGTCGAGCTCTGAAACAGATTGGAGCCAGGCTCGGGCGCCCCAAGCCTGCCGTTGGCTGCCCGTGGCCGGAAAGGCAGAAAAACAGGCGGTTGCAAGCCATTCAGGAGATTGTTGACCAGCTTCCGAAGGATGAGGTTGCGGTGTACGAAGATGAAGTGGACATCCATCTGAATCCGAAGATCGGTCCGGACTGGATGACACGTGGGCAACAGAAAGAAGTCATGACCCCCGGCAAGAATGAGAAACGTTATCTGGCGGGGGCGTTTGATTCACGGACCAATGAATTGATTTGGGTGGAGGGTGAGAAGAAGAACACATTGCTGTTCATTCAGCTGCTCTGGAAACTTGTGCAACATTTGTGCAACATTACTCGGATGCAAAAGTGATCCATGTGATTCTGGACAACTTTTCGATTCACTCGACAAAGCAGGTGGAAATCAGCCTCGCCACTGAACATGGCCTGCGATTTCGTCTGCACTTCCTGCCGCCATACTGCCCCGATCACAACCGAATCGAGCGTGTGTGGAAGTAGCTGTCCATTTCAGCTTGGAGACTGGTCTTTTTCTGTCGGTTAGATTTTGATACGACAGGTGGATGGACACGGATGTCAGTCAGATCATCGCTGTGGAAGTGAAGCAGCTTGTGCTTAGCCTGCAGCGTGAGGTTGCGGAGCTGCGGGACGAGAACCGGCGGCTGCGTGATCGGATTGAAGAGCTCGAAGGTAAGAACCCCACAGAGCGACTCGACGAGGCGTTTTCGGTGACGGCGGAAGAGAGACGCCGCGCTGAAACGGGCCGCCGAAAAGGTCGCAAAAAACAATCCTCGGCGCGTCGCGGTCGTCGCACAACCGAGCAGAAAGCGGACAACGCCGAACGACGCGAACTCATTCTGCCGGAAGGTTACAACGTCGCAGAGTGCCGTTTCGTTCGGGAACGTTTCGTCTGGAGAGTGATCAACGGCCAAGCCGTGCAGGTCGTCTATGAAATCTATCACGGCCCCAACGGCGAGAAATCCGAAATTCCGGGCGTGTGGCCGCGGTCCGAATTCGGCATTGAAGTTCATATCGCGCTGGCTCGCATTGTGACCATCACGGGACTGTCGATCGACAAGACGTGTGCATTGATTGAATTCTTCTGGAATCTGCCGCTCGGCAAATCCCAGGCGGACGCTCTGTTGAATCAACTGGCACGGCGTTGGGAACAGGAATTCGAATCTCTGTGTGACCTGATGGCGTTCAGTGCGATTGTGCATGCAGACGAAACCAGTTGGAGTATCAACAGCGTGTGGGCTTTTTTGTCGGAGAAGGCGCGCGTGCTGATCTTCGGATGCCGCAAAGACGGCGACACACTGGCTCAGATCCTGTCGAAAGAATTGTTTGGAGGCGTGCTTGTTTCGGACGATGCGGCCGTGTACCGAGGTTTCAGTCACGCACAGAAATGCTGGGCTCACCTGCTGCGGAAGGCCATCCGTCTGACGCTGCTGAAGCCGGACAACGAAGAGTACCAGCGACTGCTCGACGGCCTGCTGGAAATTTTCTACGCGGCCAAACGCCACGCCGCCGATGGTCGTCTTGGCGATGCCGGTCGTGCGGCGAAGGTCGATGAACTTGATAACACGCTGGCGGCTCTGCTGGTGCGTTACTGCGCCGAGGATTCCGATGTTCGGGCGGCCGACTTCGGCAAGGATTTTGACAACCTGGTCTCAGAACTGATTCGGCTGATGACGGAAGAGGAGTTGTTTTGTTTTGTGACAAGCCCGGCCGCGCCAGCAACGAACAACGAAGCGGAACGCAGTCTTCGCGGCGCGGCCATGGACCGTCGCACAGGTCGAACGAGCAAAACATCGAAGGGAGCCCGTCGCCGCAGCATTCTTACAAGCGTCCTGGAATCGCTGAATCTCCATCTGAAAACACCAACGCTCAGTTCCGTGGTGGCCGAGGTCATGACGTGGCAGCAGGATGGATTCAGTCTGTTTGATCGACTGAAACTTGAAGTCGGCCTGACCTCCGCGCCGCCCGGTCAGTCGCGACTGTCCAAACTCGTCCCCGCCAACTGAACACCACACCTCACGCTGCGCACCACGCGGAAATGGACAGCTACTGTGTGGAAAGACCTGCACGCTGACGTGACTCGTAACCATCGGTGTTCAGACATGAGCGAGTTGATGCAGGAAGTCAGATTGTGGCTGCGAAACAGAAACAAGAAACGCCAAGAACAACTCGCCGCATGAGTCGGAATCTGTCCACGAATTGCGCTCGGTTATTTAGGCCCCGCAGTCAGTCAAATCGCCGTAGTGTTCCTCCAGGCAATCCAGCAGCAACTGGCGAATTTGCGGTTGATCGGGTTTCGCTGGCAGGGTGGAAGAATCATACAGCAAATCCAATTGTCGCTCTTTGTCGGCAGCCCATTTCCGAAGATCTTCTTCAGTCACTTCACCACGTCGAATCGCCTTGAGGTTCTCTCTACTGCGTCGCAGATCAATCTCACCGTTCAGGAGAACTTGTTCGCATTCGTCGAGCAGTCTGAAGTGGACCCCATTTATTGGACCACGGGCGAGCGATTCTTAGAGAGAGTCAAAGTCAGGGCCAGCGCATACTAAGTTGTTTTGCCGGTAAGGATTTGCATCAAATAGTCAATGTTCCATCCGGCCATTCTTCTTTTCATGACGTTGCTTTGTTTGCCAGGATGTTTCTTGATGAGGCTGAGTGTGAGTCGTCTGAGCCATGACAAATTGTTCGCGAAGATTCGGTTTCGGACTCGACTCTCATCCTCGCGGTAGGTCATGTCGAGACTCCAGTGCAGCGTGTTTTCTATGGCCCAGTGACCACGAACCGTTGTTGCGAACAGCTCGCCTTTGCGACGCAGACTGCTGATGTAGTAGCGAACGTCAGAATGATGAATGCCGTCCTGCTCGTACATTCGGATCGCCGTTCCGATGGTCTTGAGTCCGGCCCATTTGTGGCCCACGTCAAAATCGACAGGCACGGTCGCCTGATAGTAGATTCTCTGTTCCTGCCGACCGTGTCCCTTCTCTGTTTCTTCATAGCGACTGACGGGACAGCGAGCGAAGTCATCCTCCAGGTGATCGAGAAAAAACTTCTGCACGACCTCATAGAGTTTCGGTTGGTTGCCTTTCAGGGCTAACACATAGTCTGCATTGCCAGACACGATCTGCTGCGCAATGTTTTTTTGACAACCCGCTGCGTCAATCGTAATGATCGCCTCATCGATATTGATTTCGTTCAGTAATTTCGGGATCGCGGTGATCTCGTTCGACTTCTCTTCCGTCGCCACCTGTCCCAGAGAAATCCCCTGATCAGAAGCCCACGCACTCACGATGAACAACGCACCCAGCCCATTCTTTTTGTCATGTGATCGACGGAGTGCTTTGCCATCAATCGCAATCTGTTTTCTGTAGCCTTCTTTCTGTTCGTCGGAAAGTCCTTCCAGCGATTCAATCCATTGCACGAAGCACGCTTGAAAGTCGTTCGGCTTCAGGAGAGAAAGGACGCGCCGGTACGTATCTTTTTTCGGAATGCCATGCGGAAGTGCCAGGTGTTTCTGCAGGCCATCGGCATTCAGTCGCGCCCATTCCGCAATCGCACTGGGGCCGTCGGCGTTGGCCAGCACTCCGCAAATGGCGATCACAATCACATCACCAAGCAGATGCAGACGATTGATGTTGGAACGCGGGTCTTTCAATTGATCAAAGTAATGAACAATGTTTCCTGTCAGCTCCTGGGTGACCGCCAGTTCAACTGTCGACATCTCTTGTCCTCTCCTCGTGAAGTCCGATGTTACGACACGAAAAGACTAACCAATACTCACTTGTCGCGCCAGCCTAAATTGCCCAAAGTGCGCGCTGGCCCTAGAGTCAAAGTGGCTTTGAGCGTTTGGGACGGTAGACGGCCCATGGTGTTTGGCGGTCGAGCGACTGATGACGGCGCTGGTGTCCGTAGTAGTCGAAGTAACTCGTCAGCCCGTTTCTACAATCGGCTCCGGTTGCGTACTCCTTGAGATAGACCTCTTCGTATTTCACGGTTCGCCACAGCCGTTCGATCATCACGTTGTCTATCGCGCGGCCCTTGCCGTCCATACTGATCGCGACGTCCTGTGACTTCAAAGCGCCGGTGAACTCACGGCTTGTAAACTGTGAACCCTGATCGGTATTAAAGATTTCTGGTCTGCCGAATGACGAAAACGCGTTTTCCAAAGCATCCATGCAGAAGTCAACATCCATGCTGTTGGACAGGCGCCACGAAAGAACGTAGCGGCTGTACCAGTCCATCACGGCAACCAGATACAGAAAACCCAACCGCATGGGAATGTACGTAATGTCACAACACCAAACGTGATTTGGACGATTGATTTCAAGGCCACGCAACAAATACGGAAAGACCTGATGACCTTCCATTCGCAGCGTCGTTCGACGTTTGGGGGAGATACCTTCGATGCCCATTTTTCGCATTAAACGTTGGATTCGCTTGCGATTCACCGTCATGCCCTGATCTTCAAAGAAGTCCACCATCTGCCGCGAACCACGATGCGGACGCTTCAAATGTTCTTCGTCCATCAGCCGCATCAGTCTAAGGTTCTCCCCGCTTTCCGGAACAGGTTCGTAGTACACATTGTTGCGATGAAGACCGAGAAGACGACACTGCTCACGAATACTCAGTTGCCGATGATCGAAGTCAATCCACGACCTTGCTTCACTCACTGACTTCGGCCACTTTTTTTTTAAGCCACTCCAGCTGCACTTTGAGACGACCAATCTGCTCGTACAGCTCGGCTGTCTGTGGTTCGTCGGTGACCGCCGGTTTGGTCTTCTTCGTGCCACTGCCAGTCTCGAAGACGCCTTCGGCTCCATCCAGAAGTTGCTTCTTCCAAAGGTTGATCTGAGTCGCATGCAACTTATGCTTCAACGTCAGCTCACTGATCGTTCGATGCCCCTTGATGGCCTCTAACGCTACTTTCGCCTTAAACGGTGCACTGAAGATTCGACGCTTCCGAGACATGCTCACAGCTCCTGAAAAATCCGGTTCGTTGAACTCACCGTTTTAACACTCAGTGCCGTTTTCTCTATCTAACCCCGTGGTCCAAATATTGGGGTCCACTTCAGTCTGACAACATGGTAGACGAGTTTGACGTCATAGCCGAATTCATCAATCAGAACCTTTCGCTTACCGGTCGTTCTTTTTGAACGCATTTTGCGCATCTGGGCGTCCGCATAACCCTTAAACCAAGGCCAGCAGCCTTTGTGAAAAACAGGCGACGGCGTTCCCGAACCATGCTGCCGACCTTCGTGATATGCAGCACGCAGTCCTGAGGCGTAAACAGTGAGTCGATGATGTTGGGATTACATTCCAAGCACAGCGAAATGTATTTCACGACACTGTAAATTGCAAAATCCCACTCACACCCATCACCATTGTTGGCAGACGGGTCGTCAATATGGGCTTCCTGAAATTGTTCGAACCGTTCGCGCGGATTGTCGAACCCCGGGATCTCTCCGGAAAGATGTGGGAATACGTCTTCCTTCGGTGGAACACAAAACCCGAAAATAACCCGGCCATAATCGTCGGTAAAAACACCATAGGCCGTCGATCCCATCAGGGTTTCGTACATGACACATGTCGGAAGAAAAGCGGGTGGATGAATCAGGCCGCGTTCGGCGAGTTGTTGTAGTGTGCTGGCCAGACGGAATTCCTGGGGACCTGACATCAAGTTAAACGACGGCGGCTGTGTCCGAATCGAAAACAGGCACAGTGTAATTTCACTCTGGCAGATGTGCCCCTGAGAATCAATCAGCAAGACTTACCTGTCGATCGCTGCGGCTACCTCAAATCAGAATTTTCAGCAGGGAAAAATCTAACGTGTCCGCAGAAACGAAGCCCCGCCGGATCTCCGGCGGGGCTCTTGACATCACACTTTTTGTGCTGCGACCAGGACTTGAGTTCGTCGCAGCTTCCAGCTTTCAGGAGCCTGTTGAACAAGCTGCTCCATCCGCTCGAACAGCATCTCCATACATCGCTCCGGCTCGTCAACGGTCTGTTGAAATGCGGCCTTCACGATCGGTTCCGCGAGTGCTCGGATGAACCGCACATACGCAGCCGCATAGCGGCCAACATCTCCGTATTCACAGAACGCGGAATACAGCGGGCAGGCCACTTCCGTTTCCGAAGCGTATGTCAATGTCAGGCCGCATTCTTTCAGGCATGGATCTTCTTCAAACGGTCGCACCACTTCCTCCAGACTGCGGCGATAGACGGGGATAAACAAGGCATCCTGCGTTTCCGGGCAAACAACGTCTTCCGCGATCAGTTGCTGAAGTGCTTCACTGATCAGTCGAAACGGGCTGTGAACCTGGCTGTCGGACGCCAGCTTTCCGACCATGCTGACCACCAAACATCCGCCTGACGCGAGTTCCTGTGCTCGGTGCTGCAGAAAGCATGACCAATCACCTTCGGCCACCTGACGGGCGTCCTCAGCTTCCGTTCCGGTCAGCTGTTCGCGGCAGATCGCGTGGCTGTTTTCCAGAGTCTCAGGAATGCGGCTCATCCAGTGAACGGCCGAAAACGAAGTTCCCAACGTCATTGATCCGGTTGGCAACAACTGCTTGTAGAAGGAACCCGAACTCATGAATTCAAACGTGCCAGCCGTTGCTTCTAAGTTGCCCTGTGAAACACTGGCAACCTGGTTGAAGTCGTTTTCGCAGCGATCATTGCGAACGATGGTGCAGGCAGCTGACGGACGAACCGCTCGAACCGACTGAATCGCCGCATTGGTGAGGCGACGAGAGTTTCGACCATCAGCACACCCGAAGTCTGCGACCAGCACGTTTGCTGACAATGTCTGACGTGCAGCCATCTCAGCCGTCTCACAAATCAACGGGAGTGCTCGCTCAACGTCGGACTGCTGAGGCTGACTGTTGGCAGCGTAGTAGCCATCCGCTTTCATCGAAATCCGCTGTGCCCGTTCGCAGTCCTGCATGACTGAAGTCGGCCGCATCATACTTGCGGTTGACGACACCGTCAGCTTGACGGTCGAAACACCTGTTCGGTTGTTCAGTAGTCGATCAAAACGATTTTTTTGAACGTAGGCTGTCATGACTGCACTTCGATACTGGTCTGTGTGTGAAAAGTTGCCAGCAAACCCGTGTTTTCTGGCTTCTACTGTTCAGACAGGTATCCAGGCGGCAGTTAAGGACTGATTCGAAAAATTCCGAAAACGGCGGGTGCATGCGGTCGCATCATTGTTGAGTCTCACGAAAACTCAGAATCCCACGGCGGCTACGCAACTGTGTCACCCCGTGCCATTGGAACCGGCTGAGGGTGAAATCTTGGTGTAGTCCGTAAGCTGGTTGACCTGACAACCGCGGGAGGTGACGATATTGACAGGTTCGTTTTCGACGCAGGCGTGCTCCACAGCTGTTTTTGGGTTAGTAAATAGCGGCGACGAAATCAATATTCCTAACGAGGTCAATCAATGCGATTCCGAGCACTGCTGTTCATTCTGCCGTTGTTGTTTCATTCGTCTGTTCGCTGCGATGAAGCCGTGGACAATCCGCATCAGGCCGATGAAGAGAAGGTAGAGCGTTTTCAGAAACAACGCAACGGCTCGTTTGAAGGGCTGTCAAGATTCGCGCACACAATTGGTAAGTATCGAAAGATCGCAATCTTCGAAACCCGACAACAGGCCGACACAGACGCAAACCCATTGATGTATTCGGTAGGGATGCTGCACCCGTACGATGGGTCAAACGCCAGACACGATAAATCCCAATTAGGTACACGGCTGAACGATCTCATCAAGGAAGAGCAGCAAAGACGTCAATGGGAAGATTTTAAAGCAGTCTGCTTTAAGTCCGATCAGTCGATCCTTTCAGGGGTTTTCGAATTCGAAGCAACCAAGGCTGAACGCAAGAGGCGATACGACGAATCATTCCCGTCTGATCTTGCGGCGTGCTATAGGCGAACTCAAGTCAGCCCAACCCATTCGATTGAGCCAGCTTCAATTACTGAAAAAGAACATAGACTTCAGTATTGTACACACCAGTTTGGTCCAGACGACCCGAGGACGCTCCTCGTAGCTTTAGAATTGAGCGCCGTCAGAGACTGCTCTGTTTTGTCCACTGACAAACAAAACTCTGTAGGCCGCCTATTCAAGTGGTATGCTCCAAACGACTCCGATAGCCCGTCCCTCCTGGAGTCAGAAATAACACTTCGAAACCTTTTCGGGGAGTCTAGTTTCTGGACACTTTTCCGACTGCGGCGTGAGTCCGACAGACTGCTGAATGCCGCATTGAACAATGACACGGCAGCCTCGATAGCATTTGCGGAACAGTGCAACAGCATGGTCGACCAGGCTTTGTCACAACTGGAAACCACTTCCGAGTTTAAGGGAGTAAATATTATCGATCACTTCGTGCTCAAATTTCGCGTTTGTGTTCGACTCGGCAACTGGGATGCCGCTGCCGAAGCTTTGCAAGCGGCGCTTGCCGTTCCGAGCCAGGTAATCGATCCCTTTGTTGATTCTCGAAACCTGGCTGTCCGGTATGCGATTGCGGTCGCAACTAAATTTGAAGGGACGGAAAACGACGACCGAACGCATCTGCTTGCCGATGCGATCCCAGCAAACAGCACATTCACAGAAGGCAATGCCAATGATCAGCGGCAGTTTGTAGCCGCCATGAAACGGCGACTGCAAGCGATCAGGAGATTGACTCCCGTAGAACGAGAGACTCTCAGCCAGCACACTCAGAGTCTGCACAGGCTCCTCAAAAATCTCGCAACTGCTGCTCCATTCAATGCTGAAAATGTATTGGGTGCTCCAACCGTGAGTACCAAGATTATGCCCATGTTGAAAACGCAAGATATTCGGCGAATGGCTTCTTTCCGATGGATGATTCGCCCTTCGTATAATCCAGATAACGAGCAAACAATCGCAAACAACGGCGAGCCTGCGATCATCAAAGAAAGACAGCATTTGATGCGCGTCGGGGCGCAGCTCCAATCTCTTGAATCTTTTGTCGCTGTGTCACTCAACAGCGACCCTTTTATATTGTCCCAGATTGCCATGGCCCAAGGGTGGTTGTCGACAAGAGTCGATACACCCGTGGCAGCTATTGCTCATTTCCGAAAGGCGATCGAGTTGTTGCACTTTGCGGGATTCGGAGATCGCGGCATTGTCTCCAGTATTCGCTGGAAAATCACAAACCTTTGGGAGACGGAGTCGGGCAATGCACTCGCCCGACAAAATTGGACGCAATTTGAAGAACTTGCACGCGAACGCATCGAGTGGAGTTCCAGTAAGTTGGGAGACAAACACTGGTACACGCAGAAGCTGAAGCAGGGAATGTTAAGCGAGTTGATTGACAAGCGATTGCCAGTCGCCGACAGAACTTTTTTGAACGAGAGTGGGACTTACGTTGTTAACCCTCGCAACTTACGAATATTTGGCACGTACCACGACGATAGCGAGCCTCAGTTTCGAGTCCGCGACGCTCTTGCGGAGCACGGCGGGACCGTGGCTCGGCGAAATCGTATTTTGCAGCGCGAAGACCCACTGACTCCACAACTGCTCAGCCGACAGGCCGAGCTTGAAGTTGGGCGAGGCAACCTGGACCGCGCAGACGAAATTATGGCCGACGCGATAAAACGTCAGGAGGTCCAGTCCACGCGGTTTCACATGGACTACGCAGATCTGCTGAACATTCGGGCGAGAATTCGCGAACTAGCTGGTAACTCGACGGCTGCGAACCGATGGTATGCTGAGGCACAGGCCATTGGAAGACATATAGGTTACTTCATAGACATTCGCCTAAAGCTAGGGCAAAAAGCCCGGGCGTTTACGATGCCAGTTTCTGTTCCATCGTCGAATGATAAGATTCGGCAGTTGAGCGACCACTTTGCAACAGCTATGCAGCAATCAAACTACGCTTGGGCAGCACGGAGCGCCTATGAATTGTTCGACCTCTGCAAGTCGGTCCATGGCAAAGACAGTATTCAAGCCGCGCTCGCTTTATCAAACATGGCCTCGGTCGCCGCCTAGGCGGATTGCGCGACATTGGATAAGATGGTATAGATGGCAACCTTCAGTGTCAGTGTGATGTTTCACGCTGCTATGTGTGCTGAAATGTTTGAGCCGCGAAAGGATTCCTGCCATGCCTTTGTCCACCAGTTTTGTCGATCATTTCTCTGATGTTACGGATCCAAGGCGCGGTGAGCCGGTCTATCCGCTTCAAAATATTCTGTTCATTGCAGTCTGTGCTGTGATCAGTGGCGCGGATGATTTTGTCGCGATTGCGAAGTTTGGCAGAACGAAACGAGATTGGTTTGCGAAGTATCTCGATCTGTCCGCAGGGATTCCGTCGCACGATCGTTTCAACGCCATCCTCGCTCTGATTCGTCCTGCAGAATTTGAAAAGTGCTTACTGAATTGGATCACTTCTCTGCAGAAAATCAGTGACGGACAAATCATCGCGATCGATGGTAAGACACTCCGTCGCAGCTATGACAAAGCCAGTGGCAAGTCGGCCATCCACATGGTCAGTGCATGGGCCACAGCCAATCATATCAGTCTCGGGCAAGTCGTCGTCGATGCGAAGAGTAATGAGATTACGGCGATTCCCAAACTGCTGGAATTGATCGAGGTTTCCGGTGCTTTAGTGACGATTGACGCCATGGGTTGCCAAACGGAAATCGCGTCGAAGATTGTCGACGCAGAGGCGGACTATTGTCTTGCCGCGAAAGGCAATCAGCCCACGCTACACGCAGGTCTCGTCGCGTTCTTCGCCGACCATTTGGAAGATGACTTTGCACGCTGTCCGGTGCGACGATTTGAAACGAAAGAAAACACCGGCGGCCGCGAAGATTTGCGACAGTATCTGATCTGTCGTGCGCCGGAGGATCTTCCGGACGCACATCGCTGGAAGAACCTGAAGGCGATCGGGATCGCGATCAACAACACTCTCCGCGACGGCAAAATGTGCATCGGCATCCGCTATTACATTTTAAGCCGTTATGTCTCCGGCCGTCGTTTCGCCGAAGCTGTGCGGAGCCATTGGGGTGTCGAGAACAATTTGCATTGGCAACTGGACGTCACTTTCCAGGAAGATCAATCGAGGATCCGTAAAGGCCACGCAGACATGAACTTCAGCATCCTTCGCCGCACGGCGTTGAGTCTCCTGAAAAACGAATCCACAGCCAGGGTGGGGATCAAAAACAAAAGACTCAACGCTGCCTGGGATGAGACATACCTCGCGAAAGTCCTGTTCGGCAAATGACTTAGCGTGCAATCCCCCTGGGTCGCCGCCGAGACAGGTGATTTTCAACAGAGTGTGCTCTGGTATGACCAAGCCCTAATAAAAGTACCCCGAAGCGTCGAAGTCAACTCGGAGCAGTTTGTGCGTTTACAGCATAATCTTGCGGTACTCGCTACGCGACTGGGAAAACCAGAAGAGGCAGTATCTCATTTTGCGAAAGCAATCGAATATGGCATTCGCGCCAATGATCCGGTAGTGCGGCAGATGCGGATAAGCCGTGGCAACACGCTACGAGTCTTCGGACGGTTTGAAGACGCTGCACTGGAACTGCGTCAGGCACGAGAATCACTCTCGCAAGCCGGTCCGAGAGAGACCAAAATCAGAATCAATGCCCTGACCGAGAGTAGCATTGTCGCCGCACTGTCTGGTGACTTTACGAATTCTGAGCAGTTACTGATTCAGGCTAAAAGAGCATTCTCCTCCGCTTCCGATGAAAGACGCTCATTGACGCTGCGACAGGAGGTTGGCTATGCACAGGCGATTCTGCATTATCAGCGAGAAGAGATTAGTGCCGCTATTGATTCGTTTCAAGCAGTGTTGGACGATGCAATTACTGAGATGCAGATCGCGAGCGAGTATCAGACGCCACGTCAGCAAGTTGCTGCGGCAAACCAAGCGCGTGAGTACCTGGATGCTACGGTCACAATGCTCGAAAGAAAGCCCGGGGCGGCATCCCGTGTTTACCGGTTTGTGCCAGGTTTTAAATCAATCAGTTGGCAAATTGCACGAGAATGGCGACGAGCTTTACGGGAAAACGCCGCAAGGGGAATTCACACGTCTTTAGGTGAATTAAGTGAAGCGATCGCTGATATTTCGCGCGACATATCACGCGAAACGTTTCGTGTTTCATCAAACCCGGAAGCGAATTCTGAAGACTGGGACCAGATTCAAGCCGATCGTGTGAATCAGTTAGAAACGCTACGTGGTCGTAAGGGAGCGCTTCAACGAAAACTTGCCGGTCTCTTGACTGACATGAGGCAAAAACGCGCTGACGACGACCAACAGAAGCTCTTTGCGGCTATCCCGCAGCATGGCGTTATTGTTGAATTTGTAACATATCACCGTCGTCCGTGGGTTCAGGCTCCTAGCGAAGCAGAGCGATTAGCCGCTTTTCTGATTCGTTCGGATGGCAGCATTCGTTTCGTCCCACTACCACTGAGTGACGCAGAAGTCACTGACGTTGTGAAGGAATGGGCCAGGAAGTCTTACTCGCAATGCGCCGAGTTGAACCAAGTTCGGGCTGCAGTCTGGACGCCGGTCGAGAATGCGCTAACTGACGCTGATAAGCTGGTATTTCTGTGCCCGGAAGGAGCAACAACGCTTGTTCCATTCGGAGCGCTGCCCGGTCGTGACTCAGGCAAGTTTCTAATCGAAGAAGAGCGACGTCTGACACAGTTGCCAACGCCGCTAATGTTGCTACGTGATTCCCTCTTAGACGGCAACGCGTCAGCCAGCGACTCCCTGGGCATCGCGGATTCACAGAGCAGATCTGTTCGGGACGCGGCAGCGCACCGAAACTCAATCGAACTCCTGCTGGTTGGCGATGTACACTTCGGAATAGTAGAAACTGCGGATTCGGTTCGGACCGAAAAAGAGAGGAAGGTTCGCTCTAGCCTAATGCGCTGGCAGCCTATCAAGGGAGCGGCCAGAGAAGTGTACGCCGCGCGCAACGCATTCGAGAGCGCATACCCCTCCCCAGACGCCGAATATCGCGTGTTGACGCGAACACTTGCGAGTAAAGATATCGTTACCAGATTACTGCGTAAGACTGGCCACGTTCATTTTGCGACGCACGGATTCTATGGACGTGAACTTGGGAATACGCTGTTCAAAAACCGGTGGAGGGCCGCCGACTCTGCATCGTTCGGACCAGCGACAATGGAAGGCCTCTATCCAGGCGTCCTTAGCGGACTTGCCTTGGCCAACGCGAATCGGCCGAATGATGATGGACTATTGACCGCACATGAAATTTCACAAATGGAGCTCAGCAATCTGCACACGGTCGTACTTTCTGCGTGTGAAACCGCGGTGGGCGACTATTCGCGGGGTGAAGGTCAGATGAGCCTGCAGTGGGCGTTTCATCGAGCCGGAGCGAAGTCGTGTGTGTCAAGTTTGTGGAAGGTACCCGATGCGGCAACATCGCGACTTATGGATAAGTTCTATGAGTACCTTTGGAACGGCGAAACCAAGTTAGAAGCATTGCGTTCGGCGCAAATTTGGGTTCTTCGAAACCCAGATGCGACTAAGGAATCGTCGAGGGGTGCCACGATCACAGAGGCCTCCTCTCAGAACTTGAATTCACCGTATTTCTGGGCCGCCTTCCAGCTTTCTGGTGACTGGCGATAAATCAATTCTTATTTTGATTCGTTTCACGTTGAATCTATCGCCTTCACGAACGTCGGTCGTGAAGTTAAGGCGTCCGAATCGAAACGGAGATTCGTCCAATGAACATTCACAGAATCGTGAACGGTCTGATTTTGGGATGCGCCCTTCTAGGGCCACCCTTCTTCAGTTCTGCCGTCGCACAGGAAACGCAACCACCATTGTCTGGGACCTTGGTGACCGAGCGGACGAATTTGAGTATCAAATTTCGCGTACGACGCGTATCGGCTGACGGCATGAAACCTGTTGGGCCTGATTTTCTTGCTCCCTGCACCATTGTTGCGCCGGAGGGGCAGAGGTTTGCTGTTGAGATTGAGAATGTCTCAGACGATCGATGCCGCTTCGCAATTCTAAGCATCGGTGTCGATGACACCATCGCTGTCGAATTTCCCTCTGAATTAGACGAGAGGCCTTCATTCGGCCAGCGCAATGTGATTGACCCCGGTTCGTCATTCGATCGCATGTCCTGGACAATTGATCCCCCACCACGTAATCGACTCCTTGTGATCGCATGGCCAAGCGATCACGGCTTCCCCGATCTGCAAGAGGGGAGATTGTCGGAGATCATTTCGGTCGCTTGCCAAAAGGATGTGCAAACTTCATTGCTCACGTTCGTTGCCAAACCGTCAATGGCCATCGATGGAGTTCAGCTTGGGATTGAAGAACTGGAAAAGGAAAACCACGCCACTCATTGGCAGATTCAAAGCTCTTTATTAGCGTTATCTGGCCGCCTTGATGCCTCGATTGATTGTGGCCGTAAAGCAGAACAGCTTGTTAAGTCAGTCTTCGGCAACGACCATTGGCGCGTCCGCAGTGCACAACAAACACTTAGCGACCTGCAGGATATTAAGAAACTCAGCGATGACCAGCGGAGGTCTCTACGTGAGGCGATTGTCGAAGAGGCACGTGTCAACGAAAACTCCGGTAAGTCTCCACTGCTTTTCTCAACGTTCGAAACGATCTCCTACGTTGCGGCACGACAACCGGGGCTCATTGATGAGGTGACCGCAAGAGGAGTTCTGTCGCCTCACGTCATCCCACTGGTTGCGGCAGCAGAATCACTTCAGGAGGTCCTTGCGAAGCGAACAGAAGTTCACGGAGATCACCATTTGAGTGTTGCGATGACGAACAACGAACTTGGACTAATCTGCCACCAACAGGGTAAACTGAATGATGCGGTTCGATTCTTTACAGAAGCTGCGACAGAACTGCGTGCAATCCATATCGATTCGGGGCCAGCCTATGTTTCCGTGCAAAGCAACCTGGGGCGCGTTTACCATGATCTGGCAGACTGGGCCAATGCCCGGCGTTGCTATGAACGGACCAGCTCGGCCAACAAGAATGCGCATCAAGTCGCAGACTTACAGACTGTCGTGACCAAAACCAATTTCGGTGGGCTTTGGCTAACAGCCGGCGACTACGATGCCGCAGAGAAGTACCAACGCAATGCGTTGGCCACATCACGTGAGCTTGCCGGTGAGTCCCATCCGCTGACGATTCAGTGCCTGATCAATCTCTCCGCAACACTTCAGGCGAACGGCACGCTGGAATCTGCCGGACAAATTCTGGATCAGACAATTAAGTTGACCCGCCACCAATTTGAGCAGAATGAAACACTTGCCTGCGAATTATCGGTCGCGTTGAATAACCTGGCCGCCATCAGATATCAGCAGGGGCAACTGGAAGAAGCGGATAAACTGCTACAGGAATCGCTGAGGATCATTATCAAGAGGTATGGTCCAGACCACCTCTACGTGGCAATTCGTCTGCAGAACCTCGCGAATGTCGCGTGTGATCGCGACAAGTACTTGGAGGCAGAAAAATACTGTCGCCGTGCGCTGGACATTCGCCGCAAAAACCTCGGCGATCTGCATCCGGATTTTGCAGCCGCACAGATCGTTCTCGCGGAAATCCTGCAGTCACAAGGCAACACAAGTGACGCTGGCGAGTTGTATGAAAGGACCATCAGGGTTGCTGCCCGAAGCTGTGAAGTCGCCGCGCTGGCGCAGAACGAACGTGAGCAACTGCAAATGGGAGCTCACTTTCGAAGTTGTCTGGATCGATTCATCGCGTTTTCATTTGCGAATCAGCAACAGGTCGACCTTGAAAAGGTTTACAGCAGTGTTTTTTCATGGAAAGGAGCAACACTCATCCGTCAGCGGGCAGTCCGGCAGTTGGCCTCCTATCCGGAAATCGCAGAGTTATTTACCGAACTTCAAACATTGACCCAGCAACGTGCGTTATTGACCGGCGCTGTTGCCGCCGATGTTCGGAACGAGGAACCGAAAACGCAACTGCGGAACGTTGAGGATTCGATCGATGCCGTGACAGACGAGTTGAATCGCCGGGGTGAAAAGTACCGTTACGAAACTCAGCATTTCAAACCCGAAGATCTGGCGGAAGCCTTGTCTCCTGATGATGTTTTCGTGGACTTCTTTGAGTACAACGCAGGAGGTACGAATGCAGGCAGTGGTCCCAACCGCAACAATCGTCGCATGGCAGCATTCATCCTGAAGCCAGGAAAGAAGTTGGTCCAGTTGGACTTGGGACCGACTGATCCATTGAGGGTCGATATTGATTGCTGGCGTGAATCCTTCGGTTTATCGCAGACGTCCAGGCTTGCTGGCGAACGTCTTAGAAAATCCGTTTGGGAACCGATTCTTCCCTATGCCGAAGCTGCCCGAACAATCATCGTTTCGCCTGACGGCGCGCTTGGCCGTCTACCCTTAGGAGCATTGCCCGGGAAAACCCCGGACACCTATTTGATCGAAGAACACCGGTTCGCCCTGATCCCTGCCCCACAGTTGCTGCCTGCACTGGCAAAGAAAGAGGAATCTTCGAATCTGACTGGGGACCTGCTGTTATTCGGTGATATCGACTACGGCACCTCGCCTCAGCAACCTGATGAGAAACCATCGGAGTTGGACCGTCAGTCAACGTTGTCCGGCGGTGTTCAGCGGCATCAACCCTTCAAGTCGCTCAACGAGACTGGCGGAGAGATTGCCGAGATCCGGCGGCTGTTTCAGAAGGTCAGCTTAGGTGATGACCCGAGTGATGCGCAGCTTCTTGCTTTCATTCGAAATACGAAATCGCTGTCTGGTTCGTCTGCATCGGAATCTCGTTTTCGTGAATTGGCACCGCGGTTCTCCAGACTACACATTGCGACACACGGATTCTTCATACCGACGGAAACTGCTTCGTCTTCAAAAACAACCGCAGAGCTGAGTGTTGCTGTTCAAGGCTTGTCACTCGCCGAACACCGCGCTCCGGAACTGAGCAATCCGGAATGGCTTTCCGGCCTTGCATTGGCCGGAGCCAACCTCGAACCAGAACCCGGCGAAGACGACGGGATTCTGACCGCTCAGGAAATCGCCTTCCTGCCACTGAACGGCGTCGAGACGGTCGTACTCTCTGCCTGTGAAACCGGACTGGGAGAAGTGGCTGGCGGAGAAGGTCTGATCGGGATACAGCGAGCCTTCCAGGTCGCCGGAGTTCGCACAACGGTGGCAAGTTTATGGAAAGTGGATGACCTCGTCACCCGCCGCTTGATGGAACGCTTCTATCGCAACTTGTGGGAAAACGAGATGTCTCGTTTGGATGCTCTGCGAGAAGCTCAACTTTACATCCTGAACAACCCCGCCAGCATCCGCGGAGCAACCGTTGAGGGCCAGCAATCAAGCAAGCGCGTTCCGCCCTACTACTGGGCCGCATTTCAACTCTCCGGCGACTGGCGGTAATTCTGATGCTCGCTATTCAGTTTCCACGACAACTCGAAACCCGATATTCTCAGCGAAAGCGTTCTTTGACTGGGGGACGCGAACTGCGGCCCGTTGAAGTGCGATGCGTCATATGTAACACCCACCTCGAATCGCATAGAATTCAGAAAAGCGACTGCCTTTGGGGTCGACGGCAACCTGTTTGGTGTAGTCGAGATCGAATCCATCTTGACACCATTCCCAAACGTTCCCGTGCATGTCGTAGAGACCAAACGCATTGGGCTCGAACTGACCGACTGGCGCAAGTTGATTCGGATACCCGTCTTCTGAATCAGACCAATATGCTTGCTTACGACCGCGGATATTCAGAGTTTGTCCGGGGTTGACTCGTGTGGTATTCCCTTGAGAGACGATTTCAAAAAAATCTGTTGAGCTGCTGTTTCGGATTCTCAACTTGTCTGATTCAGAGAGCGATGGCGCCACGAGTTCTGTTTTCGAAAGGCGCCACTGCTGTTGCTCTTGGTGAAAATTCAGCAATTCGCCTGGATACCCGCTTACTGTATCGCCATTTTGCTGGTTCCCAAAAGTCAGGTAGACGGTTGGCGGAGTTTTATCGATCACTGGACGGACCACATCACTTTTGCCGACGCCAATCAGTCTGTTATTAACGGTTACCGATCGATTTGAGTTGTTGAGAATTAGTGTTGGGGCGTCCGTTTTCTCCTTTGCAATCCCCCGCTTAGGCTCACACACTAAGCCCGACTCGCCTCCACCGAAAATCGTCATTTCGGGAGCACTACACCAGACGATGTCTTTCACCATGCCGCCGTCTGACTTGTATTCCAAAGCGAATTTCCCGATTTCTTCCTGGCCCGGTACGTTCGCGAAGTGAGTGATGGCGTCAGGGTCATCGCCGAATGAAAATCTTGTTTGGGTTCCTGCACGGCACGCATATTCCCACTCTGCCTGCGTGGGGAGTCGAACCTTCCGCTTCAAGCGGACCGACAGCCACTTACAAAATGCCTGAGCGTCACCCCACGTGACGAATGTCACCGGATACTTGTCGGTCACGTTGAAATGCCGAGATGAATCCCAGTGCATATTCTGCATGATAGGAACCGGCAAAGACGACTGAGCCTCAACGCCCCGCTTCGATTCCGTTTCGTAACCCGTCGCTTCAACGAATGCTCGGAACTGGCCGACGGTCACTTCGAACGCACTGATTTCGAAGGGCTTTGAAATGGAGACGCGATGACGCGGAAAACTGTATTCATGGAACTCTTCATAGGTCTCACCCGGAAAGTCCTCGTGCAGAGATTCCAATGATTGCTCACTCCCCATCTGGAAAGTTCCCGCCGGCACCTTCACGAATCTCATCCTGAGTTTTTCCAGCAGTGATTCGGGCTTGCTGTGATCAAACGTCGTTGCAGCCTCAGAAATCGCAGTTGGCTGCGTCAAGAAAAGCCTGTCCATCGCGCCGTCGAAGCGAATGTAAGGGCGTTGCCCGGTCTCTGATTTCACTTTGCGTGCTGTGGTGCGGAACGCTTCAATCACCTCAAGGCCTTCCGCGGGCCTGTCTTCCAGTGTTTCGACTAAGCTCATCGTGTACGGTGAGTTGTTGCCACTTCCATCAGACGCCACAGCGCCGGGTTTCGTGGAAAACGTGATGATGGTGCCATCTGGTTGACTCGCGACGTGGTTTAGCCCTTGAACGGTTGCCGCGCGAAAGAACGCGCGGAACGGATTGTTCCGACAGCAGTCAAGAATAACGACTTTATAACTGCACTCGGAACCATCCAGCTTTGCCATCACCCGCTGCAGCGAAAGGCACTCATATTCTGCATCTGCGGCGTCTTCAACTTTGGCATTCAGAGGAACAAGGTAGTTTTCTCCCCCCACCTGCATGCCATGACCTGCGTAATAGACAACGCATAAGTCATTTGCTTCAAGCGACTTTGTCGTTTCCGAGAGTCCGTCGATCATCTGGCGTTTTGTGAGATCTGTCAGGATTTTCACTTCAAACTTCAGTTTCTTGAGCACTTTCGCGATGGCGACCGCATCGTTAACTGGATTCTTCAGCTTGTTCGCTTGGTACGCCGAATTCCCCATCACGATTGCAACCCGACGTCCGGAAAACTCTCTAGGACTCGTCTGAGCCAGCACCGAGTTGACTTCGCTTTCGATTGAAAGCAGGGCGACGGGGACCGCAGCAAAGAGAAAGATCGCTCGAAGTTTCTGAGGCATGGTGGTCATCGGTGTGAAAACGGACTGCTTTTGGTCGTAGGAGTTCATCGCCGTCGAGCGATGAACCCAATCTTGCCCCACACGCGTTCTCTTGTCAAATCGAAAGGTTTCTCGTCGTCGAGACTCGCTGACAAACGCCGCCGTGTGTTCTGATTGGAATGGCGTAGCGTGAACTCTAGGGTTCTTCGTAGCGGAACTCGCAGAGAGTTTCGTTTTTTGCAGCAAATTGAGGACGTCGAAAGTCTCTGCGACTTCCGCTACCGCTTGAGTGCCCATCGGTTGTGCGACGAAGTTCTTCACTGATCAAATCGCGGTCGCTTGGCGGGCTTTCGTCCGTGCTTTCACCGAACGTCGCAGAGGAAACAGAGAAATCATCAGACCTGTCCTCTGTTCTCTCCGCACGCTCCTGTTCAAAAACCGAGATGAAGTGGAACGACAGCCGTCCTTCAGCAGTTGACTTCTCTTCGCAAACGCTCGAAAACACTTCTCTCCACGAAACCAGAAAGCGAAACTGATGCGATATCTTTCCGTGCTACTTGCGACTGTTTGCTTGGTCTCTGCGCTCGCTGTGGCTTACCCCGACGAAATTGCGGAAGTTGTTCCCGACCGCGCCGACATCATCGCGAATGCTCAACGTGCCTACCGGGCCGGGCGTTTTGAGGACGCGGTCGAGTTGGGTGAACAACTTGTCGCAATCGATCGACGTTCTGACGGTGTTCAAAGCGAAGTAACGTTGGCTTCGATGCGGTGGCTGGCTTCTGCTTACGAAAAGCACGACCAGATCGAAAATGGTGTCAAGCTGCGACAAGAAATCGTTGACGCTCACGCTGCCGCTTTCGGCAAAGATCATTGGAAGACAGTGGACGTGCGAGTTGCTCTCTCCGAAATTCAAGCAATTGCCGGAATGTCGCCGGAGCAACGGATGGCAGTCCGGGAAGGACGAAAGTTGGCGGTGCAATGCCGGACGCTGGCGAACGAAGCGAAGCAGCCGGAATCCATTCGCGCAGGATTGGCGGCCATCGTTCAGTTCGAGAAGGCGTTTGGCGTTGATTCTCCTCAAATCCTTCCCGTGCTGAACAATCTCGGAATCGTGCGCGAACGATCCGGACAATATGCGGAATCGAAGACTCATCTCGAACGCTCGCTGCGCATTCATCAGAAGGCGTACGGACAGAATCACCCAAAGACGGCACTTGCGTTAAACAGTCTTGCTTCGACGGAAATGGAATTGAACGAACAGGAACAGGCGGAATCGCATTGGATCATGAGTCGCGAGATTCTGGAAAAAGTGCATGGACGCAACCACGCAGATGTTGCCCTGGTCCTTTGCAATCTTGGTGAATTGTATCGCGATCAAGCCCGCCTCGAACCTGCAGAAAAACTGCTGAGAGAAAGCCTGAGGATTTTTCAGGAAACGCTTGGTCCGGACAATGAACAAACGCTGGGGACTCAAAACAACCTGGCAGTTTTGCTGAGCGATCTGGGGCAGATTCAGGAGGCGTTGAATCAACACCTGATCCTGCTGGACAGGCGGCAAACTGCATTTGGGCTGCTGAACACGGGAACCGCAGACAGTCTTAACAACGCCGGGACCGCGTATGTCAGGCTTGGGCGGTACGCGGAGGCCGAAGAACTTCTGCTCAAAGCCGTTGGTGTTCGCATGAAGCTGCTGGGAAGGTTGCACCCTGAAACTGTCGATTCGTTTCAAAATCTGGCCTACCTGATGGCAGAACGCGGAAACTTCCAGCAGGCCCTGCAGCTCAATAAGACTGTGGTTGATCAGCAGCGACAAATTCGCGGCTCAGATGCTCCCCAAACAGCGTTGGCTTTGAATAACCTGGCAGGTCTGTACCGTGATGTTGCAGATTACCAAAACGCCATGCTGCATTACCTCGAAGCACAGAAGATCTTCTCGCAGCACAACGACGGGAAGCATCCACGCTCGATACTGCTGCTGCACAACCTCGCGGATCTGGCTCTGCGGATGGCGGACTTTCCGGCGGCCGTTGATCAGTTCAAGAAGTGCTATCAGCTAAGCGTCGAGGTGCTTGGTCAGCGTCACCCGTCGACGCTAACGACTGCCAGTGGATTGGCCGAAGCACTCCGCAGTGTCGGTGACTTTCAGCAAGCTCAGGAATTGCATCGTCAGGTGGTGGCAGCTCGCCAACAGACCTTCGGGGAATCTCATCCGGCCACATCCGATGCGGTTCACAATCTCGCCAATTTGCTCATCATTGACAGGCAATTCGACGACGCAGAAGAGCTGCTGTTTAAGAGCTTAGAGACAGTAAGAGCATCGTCGGGGGCTTCTCATCCGGACAAAGCCAAGACACTTCACAATTTGGGATTTCTTGCAAACCTGCGTGGGCGTTTCGCTGAGGCTGACGGTTTCTTCAGAGAATGCGTGAGTTCTCAACGTGTGCAATTAGACCGCTTGTCGATAGCCCAATCTGACCGACAGCAGCGACAACTCAACTTGGTTCTCAGACAGTCACTCGACGTCTGGATGGCAACAGCGATTGAGGCGGAACAATCGCCAACGGCAATCTACGACGAGGTGCTGGCATGGAAAGGAATGGGATTTCAGCGTGGCCGACTTCAGCGCAACATGCCGCGTGCAGCGGAAGCCGAATTGGCTGCAAGCCAGATGCTAAAACTTAGCCGCGACCTGGCAGCGATGATTCGGCAGCCTCAGATTGATATGACTTCCGAAGCTACAGTCAGAGAGTTTCGGCGTCTGACCGAACAACGCGAAGATCTGGAAACTCAGCTCAACAACAGCCTTCCCCCATCGCCGAACTTCACGTCGGCAGACGTGCTGCACGCGCTGGATGCGAATACCGTTGTGCTGGATTTTCTGGAATACACAAAATCGTCGCTTGTGACCGACGCGGACGACGCGACTCGAGATGAGTTTCGCGCGATCGCCGGGGGCGTAGTTGTGGATCGCCGCCTGGCAGTCTTCATTCTGACAAAAGCGGAAGGCGTCAGGTTGGTCGACCTTGGCCCCCTTCAACCGATTGCGTCAGCGGTAAAAAAATGGCGACAAACGTTTGGTCAAACAGCCGATGGCGTTGCAGCGGCCACTCTGCTCAAGGAGTTGATTTGGCTGCCGATTCAGGCTCATATCGGCAGTCGCAAAACAGTCGTCAATTGTCCTGACGGAATCATCGGCACATTCCCTCTGGAAGCCCTTGCAGGAAATGAGCCTGCGACTGTCTTACTGGAAGAATTTCGGTTCGTTCGGCTTCCTGTTGCGGATGCTGTCGTCGGGATGTCAGATTCAAGGATCGAAAGCGAGTCGAACGCGTTATTGCTGGTTGGCGATGTTCATTACAACGCGTGGCCAGGACAAAATGACCGACTCAAGCCCGGTTCGCTGCCATTGAATGAAGCAGTCTACGCGGAAGCTCAACTCGAGTTGTTTACCCCACTTCCTGGCACACTGGCCGAGATCAACAGTGTTCGCCAGGTGTTCAGGAAACACTTTCCAGATCGAAGGGTTCAGGAACTGACGAAAGACGGAGCCACTGAGAGTTCTGTTCGAAATGGCCTTAGCGATGCCAGCTTCGCAGTACTGGCGACGCACGGATTTTTCAACAGCAGGCAGGCAAACGCCCAACAGTCGGCGCACATAATTTCTCAGAACAATCCGATTGTTGTTGGCTATCATCCCGACGTGCTTAGTGGGTTAGTGCTCACAGGTGCCGGGTTTCGGCCACCGCAGCCGCTGCTCGGCGTGGATGATGGGATCCTGACGGCCATGGAACTGAAAGGACTTGACCTGCGGCACCTGGAAATCGCCGTCCTTTCCGCCTGTGAATCCGGGTTGGGACGGAACTCTTCCGGGGAAGGCTCTTATAGCATCTGTCGAGCGTTGCATGGGGCGGGCGTTCGCACAACGGTCGCCAGCTTATGGCCTGTCGATGATAAGGCCACGACACTGCTTATGTCGGAATTCTGGCGAAACATCTGGGAGCGAAAACTGTCGCGAATCGAAGCTCTTCGTCAGGCGAAGCTCATGATCCGCAACAAGTACGATCCTGAAACCCACTCGCTGCGCGGAGCAACGGTAGCTCCAGCAGACAGTGAGCCGGGTGCTGATCGAGTGTCACCTGCATTCTGGGCCGCGTTTCAACTGTCTGGCGACTGGCGGTAGTCAGTTTCTTTCGTTGTTTTTCAGATTCAACAACGGTCCATGAAGTTGAAGAACAAACACCTGGTTTTCCTTTGGCTCAACTGGAGACGCAGTTGCGGAGGATGAAACCCCCGCTGCCCGCTCGGTTCAGTGAGGACTACGGGCTGTCGCACATCCGTGCCTTCGCGGACTCGGCCTGTTTCACACGCCGCCCCTCCCGGGACGTGTCCGTTCTGCACGCTGAAGTCTTTAGAACGCTGGCGACTGTGGGGTCGTTTGGCAGCCAGATGTCTTGGCATTGGAAAAACTCTTTCTGGAAATCCGCTTAACTTCCGTGGCGTTGGCTGTCAGACGTGTAGTGAGGACGGAAACAGCTACGCCGGTAGCAAGGAAACGTCCTTTGATCAGTCAGGGAAGCCTTTAGTAGACACGAATTTCCGAGGAACAGAATCAATGTACCAACTTGCAAAACACTCCGTCGTCGCTGTTGTTATGCTCTCTTGCGTAGCAACATTTGGAAGCCCCGCAGCCAACGCTGGTATGCGGTCCTCAACAGGCTGGCGACCCTACGGAGGTCCGGTCCAGTGGAAAGTCCAACAGTACGATTGCCACTACGGTCCAGGGACGGAAATTCGCTATTACTTTCAAAACAACACGTCGAATTCCGTCACGGTGACCGGGCGATTTCGCTACACCAGCACCGAGGGGCAAACACGCTACGAGGAGTTCAAAGTGACTGTCAAGCCCCGCAGCAAGCGAGGTGGCGCGTGGGATGGCCGAGTGTTCTTCACCAACCATTCGAACAATTGGAAGCTCCTGGAGTTTCGCTATACCAATTGAGTTCGCAGAGGTAGAAACCGACGGCCCAACAGGATGTTCCGCATACAGATGGCGACACAAACAGTGTAGCGAACGTAGTAAATCAATTTCTGAAAGCTCTGACAGCAACGCTGTCTTTGACATCGAGAAGTTACGTTCGGGACGTAGAAGTCTGGGCTCCCGCAGCGTGGCTTTTGGGTGCTTCGGTTTCGTTCATTAAGTTTCCTCTGGCTTGAGATCACAACCGAACGCCGGAGGAATTTGCTGATAGAGACCTTCGCGATGGAGTAACGCATGTGTCTGCGGCTTACCCTTTTGCGAACGCCGGAAACGCAAAACGATGAATAACACTGGCATCAGATGCATAGGCTTGCAATCGCGCAAAAGGGTAAGTACACCTCGAAAACACTGGGCTTTGAGTGGTTTCAGCATGGTTTAGAAGGCTTCCTCACAACCTCAAGGTCGTCGGTTCAAATCCGGCCCAGCGGCATTCACCTCATGAAGAAATTCGTGAGGCTTTCTGTTGCCCAAATGTTTCTTCGTAGCAAACGGCCGACGTTTGGCGGAGCGGCACAGGTCCCATCGCAAAAGGGGAATGCTACGGGGTAAGCCGCCTCGAACTACCCGCTTCGCTTGCCCCCATCGAGATGCGGCACGGCAGTCACCAAGGACTTCCATCCGATGTCACAGATCTTGTCACAGAACCAATCGCAATCCGTGGAATTCTATGTAAACTATGGAATTGATTGTCGGACTGAGAGTCGCGCCCTGTAGACACTAACTCGTGCTCAGCAAAGACTTTATTGCGAGGCCAATTTCATTCAAAGAGTTGGCCTTCGGAACCGGGGGGCTCAAAGGAGTTAGCAATATCTAAGTGCCATTCGTCGTGACCACCGAAGCGCTCTGACAGAGTCTGGCCACTTGACAATTCGCCGCTCAGGACGGTTCGTCATGAGTTAGTTACTGCACCTGTGCTGCGACCACGTGAGACGCGATTCCTGCCCGCCGAATTGTAATGATTGTCGGGAGGTCGAGCCGAACTGCGACAGGCTGTTGTCCTGGCCGACGATCAGCCGAGTATTAATTTTTTTTGTCGGTGGGAATGTGCCGTCCATAGGAAGTTAGCTTTCTGGGTGGAGCCAGCACGGTGAAACAACGAGAGCGGAAACACGCCTCAACCGACAGGCTCGTCGGCCGGAGGCTGACCGGCCGGGATGTCGATCCAGAGCAGCTGGCCCGCTGGTGAACCCATTTGATCCTGGCCTGCCTTGGAATTGGTCGACGACTCCGACTGTGCTGGGTGGTTCGCAGGGGGACCTGTCTGCTGCGGGATTTCACCGGACGGCAGACTCTGCGAATCCGTGGGGGCGGGACCGCGATCCGCGGGTCCGTTCTCACGATCTCCGTTGGGCATCGGAGCAGAAAAGACGGCGTTCATCTTCTCATGAATATGGCGATTCAGGTCGTTGAGCTGTTTCGCGATTGACTCCGGTGGGGAGTCGGGAAAAAACCGGTGACGGAGATAGGTCAGCATCAATTGAAACTGTTCATCGTTCTGGTGATACCACTCGCGGCGCTGCGCCGCTGGAGTTTTCGCGAATGTTTCGTAATCGACCTCACGCCAGCATTTGATCCGCTCGTATGTCATCGAAGGGATCGTCTTGTCATAGACCTGATACTTGTGGACCTTATCTGCATACATCAGCGCCCAGAGACTCAACTCATATTCGTCTGTGACACGTCGCTTCAGGGAATCGTAGCTTTCGCTCTCAAAGAGCTGATCCCAGCCTGCCTGTTCAACATTCAACTGCAATTCTTCACTGTGAATGGACGCCGCCAGCTTGAGGTTCTCCATGGCCGTCTCTGGTGATTGAGTCCAGACCTGTGAGTGTAGCCATCGAACGTTTTCCAGGTGCTGCTCTGCTCGAAAGAGTTCCTGGTCGAACTGGCTCTGTATCATCGTCTTGAAGATGACGTCGACCGGTCGGAGCAGCGGATTCGATTCCGGAAAACGGCTCTGCTTCTTTCCAAAGTCGATCGTCTCTTTGGCCAGTTTCATGCCGACCTTGCCGACGTCGCCGGTTTTGATGATGTCCATCCATTCCTTGTCCGTCAGCCACTCTCGGATCGCGGCGTTGTCCAGGGAGCGCGTGACCTGCTTCGGGTTATTCGCGGCCTCCCGAATCACCGCTTGTCCAGCGTTGTATCCTTTCACACTACTCCCGAATGCTTTGCCGTAAATGTCGGTCATCCGTTTGTGTAGCTGCTCAGGCGAGAGTTTTCTCCCCGCCGGGCTGAGTGCAAACCGACTGGCGTTCCAAAGCACGCTGCCGGTGTTTGCGGGCATTCCGGGGTTGAGCCGGACCGACGGTAATGCTGATTGCAATTTGCTGCGATCACTCATGATCGCCTTTCGCGCTTCGGAAATTCCATCTCTGAACGCGCCCGGTCGGACTTTCCGCAATCCCTTGACGAGCAGGGCCCCCAGTGACATCCCAACACGAACCGCCGCGATCTCAATGAAGATCACGACTCCGATGGCCATGAAAATACCGTTCCAGTTGGCTTCCCGCGGGGCGCCCTGAAAGTCGATTCGCTTCGTCTGAACCGTATCCACAGCGTTTTGAACGGCGTCTTTATGAATCGTGACACCGGCGCGGACGTGAGCGAGCCAGAGTTCCAGTTCCGACGTGTATTGGCTCAGGTATTGTTCTGTGACCATGTGGATGGCCATTTCATCGGCGGCGGAATCCGCTTCCGCGAGGCGTTCTTCAAGATCTGAAAAGTATTGCCGTTGCTCGGCAGTGAGTAAGAACCCATCATCCTCGGGCGACGTTTGCGATGCCGTTGTATTATCCACCTGACGTGGCAGCGACCGTTCCGTAATGTCCTCCTGAGCAACGACGCTCCATGTGTCATCCTCAAGAAGGAGCAGTTGTGCGGTCCACCGATGGCCATCGATATCCAGCAACTGATGTGACTCGCCGGGATCGAGTTGCGACTCTCCGCTTTCCCGGACAAAGAACCCGGTGAGACCTGGGCGTCTGTCGCCGGAGACGACCAGGACTGTAAACGTGCAATGAACAGAAGGGCGGTCAAACCTGGCTGCGGTCCAGAATGAGACGTCGTCGCCTGCTTTGATTGTTAGCATCGAACACTCTCCGGCGAGTCAATCTTTCCACTCAATTCAGCACTTACCCGGCGTGCGGGGTGTCACACGTCTGGTCGTGTTCAGCGAGCCGGTCATTCTGGATCCGCTTTGTCCGAAGTTGCTCGCGCAGGAGCGCGGCGTGGGTCTTCGCGACTTTTCTGTCGATTGTCCGACGTTTCAATTCATACGGTTCCAGGGCATCACAGCGACCAACAACCGATTCAATATGCAGACTGCTGGTCGGCAGGGCGACCTCATCAATTTGTTGCTCCCTGTCATTCCGTGGCATGCCGGCAATGTCAGGCAGAAGTCCTTCCAGATTGACACCCGGGGGAAGCGACTCGACTCTCAGCGGAAACGCCGCACGATCTCCGACAAACCCCAGCAGCCGATTCTGGACAAACCGAGCGACGCCCAGAATTTCCAGACGCCTGTATCGTTCGTTGGCGTCTTCGCTCCGCCAGATTTCATTGGCGTAAAACGTACGATTGGCTTCCAGATGAAGGATGAGCTTCTCAAACCGGGCATGTGCTTCTGCCAGTTCACGATGGCTGTAGACCTGCGGCACTTCCACGGGGACCTGCGAAACGATCGGTCCGCTCACCGGAGCCGCGCCACCTGCCGGTGGAACAGAAGAGATCTCAGCCTGTCGCTGAGTCGACACAGCGTTCTGCATGTCAACGATCGAAAGCAAATCTCTCCGGGCCGTGCTGATCGCAACAGAAAGCCCCAGGTCGATGTGGTTGTACGCGAGGTCGACGAGCATCGGTCCCAGGATCGGAAGCAGCAGAGCAGCCGTAGTCGCAATGAATACTGTGGCCACGATTCCGAACAATGCATTGACGACGACTGACGCCGCAAACATCTTGATTGTGTACAGCCAGTCGTCGTCAAAATCTTCCAGCAGATGTCGAAGTGCGGCAATGACTTCCGGTTCTGATTCCGGCTTGCTGAACTTGCCGTGAGTTGCATCGACATAAGCTCTTGCCTTCTTGTCAAAACCTGGATGAACGTTGTTCAATTTCACCCAGAAGCAGTGCTTACGGATCGCATCCCGATGATTTCCAAGCGATGCAGCGCTGAGCCGTGACGGGAAAAGCGGGTTGTAATGGTCGCCGAATTCCTCAAACGATTCGGCAATCCGATTTTCCAGATAGAGGAACTGCTTCAGGATGTCATGAATGATCCTGCCAGTCGCCATGATTCCCTTGGGAGGCTGGGCGGGCGGAATGGCGTCTTCCTGCGTTGACGACACAGGGGCGCCAGGCAACGGCAGGACCGACGTGGCGGGCTCGGCAATTCCGGACCGATGATCAAACCAGCGCTGCGCGGCAATCGTTACTGCGGCGTCGAACCCGCTTCGGTAGTCGCTGCTCATAAGAACCTCTTTCAGGCGGTGCCCGTAGGCCAGCACAAAGTCGAGATCAAACGGTCCCAACGACGGATTCTTCACAAGCAGGCAAAGCTTCGCCGAATCCTTCAACTCAGTAACGACACGGAAGTTTTCGACCACCTCAAAGTAGTTGAACGTCAGCGTACGCGACCTGTTGGGATTTTCAATCCGGCGAACTGAGCGGCGTTCGCGCCCCTCTTCATGCGTCTCAACGATCTTAACCTGATACGACGATTTGAATCGCTCCGCACTCTTCGTGGTCTGTTCATGGATCAACGAGACATCGTTCTTAAGGCCTTCCTTAACCGACCCCTTAACACCACCAGATACGCCCGCGTTCAACTTGACTTTTTCGCCCGGCAGGCCGATGTTGCCGTTACCTTCAACACGGGCATCGAGTGACTCCTTCAGATCACGAGCGATGGTGGTACTCGCCTTCGCAAGCGTATTGAATTCACGGTTCCATTCATATTCCGCAGCGAACGACTGTTCTTTCTCAACTTTTCGACGGTCCCAGGTGAAGACTTCGATGTTCAGTGACTCGCCGGGAGCCAGGTTGAGCGATGAAACAAGCGACCCGCGCGAATACCCAAGTTGCTCCCACGTCTGCTCGAACGTCGTAAACAAACCGATCTGATAGTCGGGAAACTGACCCGATTCGCCGGGCCGATCATTGCCGAAATGGCGCAGACATGCTTCCGCGCGAGGATCGGCCAGATACAGCTCCAGAATCATCTTATAGACCTGGTCCGGCCATCCGGAAATGAAGTCTACGACCGATTGCGTCTGGGCCGTGTTTTCCATCGGCCGATAATACGTTTCGGCACGCGGGTCGGTGCGGAGCAACGTCAGCCGGATACAAAAATCCTCTTCTTCGTCCGGTACGGTCAGAAACCAATTTCGGTTTCCCGCACCGGATGCCATCGTCGTCGGCCGGTCAATGGTTGATCCCGGCCCCGTCTTCTGTATCCGCACTGGATTTCCAGCAACGGAGAAGATCACTCCCTGCCCCCGATGAAGTCGGTCCACCTGTGTGCGCGAGAGTTTCACGGAAACGTCATTCCCGCAATGGGAGAGAGTCCTGCCGGCGATCAACGACTCAGGATTGCTGACCGGCAACACGTCAGCCGGATCGAGAATGATGCGAACGGGAGTTTTGCGGTCTTCTGCCAGCGAGGAGACGACAGACCCATTTTCAAGCAGCTCGCGTTTAAGTCGGGAGTTTGTCCTGACGGCTACTCCGCGATACCTGATCCCATCGCCTTTCCAACTGGCAAAATCCTGGATTCTGACGATTCGTTCCAACCCATTCGAATTTTTTTCCGTGGCGTCGCTCACTGGGACACCGGTGGGCAGGCAGGTTCCATCATTGCTGACCGCCAGATTCAGATTTCCGGCAACCACGTCAACCAGTTCGGTATGCTCATGGACCGGTTCGCTGCTGGTCAACAGATGCCAGGGGAGTCCGAGCGGAATGGTCGATTTCAAAACTCCCTGGAGCGGTACAAGCACAGGGAGCGAGAAGAGATCGCGAACCAATCCATCGTGTTCAAAAGTGACGATCTTGTAGAGCGTTTTGACGTTGGCAAGCTTATTGTCCGGCAACAATTGGTTGCAGTCGCTATCAACGGAAAACTTCTGAAACTTTGACGCTTTCGGCATCGTTGCACCCTGCCCAACCATAGCCCCAGGTAATGTCCTCCCTGCCATCGACGGTCCGACGAAATACCCTTCGTCACCTTCTCACGGTAACCCAAACGATAATCGATTCAAATGCGATTCCGTCCAATTCATATCCAGGCAGGAATTTTCCCGTTCCCCCTCGTGAAACAGATCGCTGCATTTGCCATATCAGTTCGACAACAAAACTTCGTCGATCATTCCCAATGCTTTTAGGCACCGTTTCGTGCGTCAGGTGGGCGCAGTCCTGAGCGTCGAAGCGTTCAGTTGCAATCTGCCTTAGCCCTACACTCCGAGGCGACATCAATTTGATCCATGGCATCGCTCAAATCTCATCCTGACGCACGTTCAAGATGACGACTTCCTCGATCTACTTGCCATCCTGAACTGTGCCCACAGTTTCCGCATGATGCAGATCCGCTGGTTTGTGGTTCGTTGAACATCAGATTGTTACAAATGTAAAAATGCAGAAGACCATCGCGCTAATCGGACATTCCGCTGCCGGAAAATCTTCGTGTCTCGATGCGTTAAAGATCGAGCCTGCGGCCGACATGGATGTAAGCCTTGGAACAAGGACCGAAGACTGTCCCACATTAGATCAGGGCCTCAGGTGGATTCTGGAATATCCGCACGACCTTGTCGTTGTGAGCAATCATGAACAGATGCTGAAATCATTCCACGAAGCAAAACGTGGAGGAGACGCTCGGTTCGCGCAAGTCCATTTCCTGTACCTCAAGAAACCAAGAGAACGCCTCAGGCGACACTTGAAACGTTCGACGCTGTCGGGAAGTCATCGGCCCAAGAAGCATCAAGAATACACTCTGGCGATTTACGATCGCTTTGATCAGATGTTCTCTGAATTGGCCGATGAACAGATAGACTGCTCGTCCGGTGACCCCGCCGAGATCTCGCGCGTGGTCCGCGGTGTACGCTGCAGGATCCGCTATGCTGACGTTGCACAGCCAAAACTTGTCTTTTCGGTTTGCGGATTGTCTGCCGTTGGAAAAGGGACACTGATCGACAAGTTTCATCGTCCTGATCCCGGATGGCGAGAGCGGTTCGACGTCAGTGGCTCCGCGGAATTCTATGCGGACCGATCGTCGACGCGTTTAGAGAAGAACTCATATCGACCGACCACTGAGATGTTCGAGCCCTTCTTCCCTGACGTCATCGTTAATCGTTGGCAGTTCCGTCAACATCGGCACCTCGAAGCTCTGCCACGGGCATTTCCCCAAAGTACGCACAAGCGCCGGGGCCATAATCTGAAATTAACTGCACAGGGGGACTGAGGCCCCGTCCAGCAACTGCGCATGACAGTCTACTGATTGGTGGTGCAGCTTCTCTTGAAAAAGCAGGAAGTCTCCGGTCAAACTGCCTTGGCAGCGATTGCCTTTTTCGCAAGGATTTACGTTTGGGAGCGATCGTGATGACGGAGCGACGTGCAGTGGTACTCCTAAGCGGTGGCTTGGATTTCTGAACAGCTTTGGTCATGGCGAAAGCCGACGGGTTTATACCGCACGCGTTGTCGTGAGCGTGCACTCGGTCTTTGACGGACTTGTAACAGAATCGTCGGTCGCTCCGTAGTGAGCACCGCCTTTGACCTCGCCTGACAAGTCCATTGGATGTAGCCACGCCTCAATATGTGTTGATGGCATTCCGTTTTACGATCTCGATCACTGGCCAAATTGCAGCCGCCAGGCTTCCAGATGGCCATCCGAGTTTAGGCCGTAGCCGGTAACCTGTCGCCCGTCAGCGGATACATCGAGCGCATCCACCAGCGTCCATCCTGCGACTTCCGAGTTTGTCAGGCAAACGGCGTTAAGGTCCATGAAACCGCTATGTGACGTCCAAGAACACGCGTGACTGTTCTTCCTGTACAAGGCCTGCCCCAGCCGACCCACGATGGTATTGCCATCGCCGGAAATCGCCTGCGGACGCAGCTCAAGAAATCCGGGGGGAGGTTCCAGGATTTCCAAGGCGCCATCTCGCCACACAAACATCCGGGCCCCGGGGTGGTGAATGCGATCTCCTGGTGCCCAGCAAGAGCCGATAATGGTCGTGCCGTCATCCGAAATGTCAACGGCCTTCCAATTCCATTGCGGTCCGAAGCCAGGCATTTCCTGGAGTTCACCGTTACTCCAGAGTACCGGCTGAGCGTTGCGCCAAGCGCTCAACGCTTCACCATCACTATCGGCGGCGACCTCAAATGTCGTGCCCAGAATGAACCGTCCATCGGGAGTCATGGACGCCGTAACACCGTTGTTTTCTGCTGACGGAAGCGGGAGCCAACGCAGTTCTCCGCCACGTTCCACAAAGGGTTTCTGTTCTCCTTTGGGGCCGGCATAGCCTGCGACGATCTTGTTGTCGGCTGAGATCGCAACAACCATTCCCGGACCTTCTGCGACTCGACGGGTTGATCCGTCCGGGTACCAGAGACGAGCCGAGTATCCGCGTTCTCCCACAACGCCTCCCGCGCCGCCGAATACCGAGTGATCGGCCGAAACGCATGTGCACTCACCGTTCAGGCCGTCTGGATACGGTGGCCCCAAACGGCGAATGCCATCTGTCTCCGACCACACAAAAGGGCTGAATCCCTTGAAATGGAAGCTATGCCCGACCACCAATCTTCCGTCAGGGGAGATTCCCCTGGATAGACTGCGGTGCATGCCGCTGGTCAGATCACCCAGCGCATCAAATTCAACGGACTCACCGGTCTGGAAGTCCAACATGGCAGAGGTGTCCGCCGGACGCGTGCACTGTTGTTTAGAATCAATCGCTTCAAAGATGGAAACGGTGTCATTTTTGTCCAGCACTGCGAGGCGATTATTGTCCGGACTCAGTTCGGCATAAACGGCGGGCACTTCCTGCGGTACCACAAGATCCAGTAGCGGCTGCATCGACGTGGCGTGCCATATTCTGATGCGGCAGGATTCACCTGCGGAAACGATCCGCGTTCCATCCCGCGAGTAGCTGATCGATGTCACGTAATCGGAATGACCAGGGAGTTCCATCAGCCCTTTACCGGATGCCGCATCCCAGATTCGGATGTGTCGATCATTGCTGCCGGTCGCAATGGTACTGCCGTTCGGACTGAAGCTGACACAGCGAAGTGTGGATGAATGCCCGGAAAACACGATCGGGGCAGTGTCTAAATCAAGAGAGTAAAGCAGCAGGTTGTCCAAAAAACCGAAGGCCAACGTCTGACTGTCTGGAGAGAAGGCAAGGCATCGACAGGCCTTGACCGGAAATTCACGCACTGGCCGTCCATCAATGGCGCTGCGAATGCGGACACTGGTACCGCCATAATCGACGGTAGCAACCAGCCGCCCATCCGGTGAGATCGCGACGCGATAGATATCTTTCGTGCACTTCCATTGTGTAATCCTCTTATTTGTTCTTAGGTCCTGCACAACAACTTCTGAATCACTGGCAAGGACCGTCCTGTCTGAATTCTGACTGATGGCCATCAATTTCCATCCGGCTGTGGAAACCGGTTCACGCGTGCGAATGCCGAAGCGATCGGAACTCAGTCGCAAGAGTTGATGATTTCCTAACAGCAGGTCTCCGTCATGGGCAAACCCCAACACAGAGACGGAATCGACCTGACGGTACGTGTCCGCCTGGATCCTCGGCCACGAAGACACCTTCCCATCACGGCTAGCGGAAATGACATGTCCCGTCTGGGGGTGAACAGCCAGCGCCTGCACTCGCGATTCGTGTGCCAGCCAGGGATCATCCTGCTGCTCGGAAATCCGGTCGCCGGGCTGATCCGTCAATCGCCAGCTGCGAATGATGCCGGCACGATCTCCGACAATGATTCGGTCAGGGGAAGGTGCAAAAGCCAGACTTTCGATGCCGTCAAGAATCTCAACTCGACTGACATCCCCGGTCGTCGATTCCAGGATCACCAGTTCTCCGTTGATGTCGCCAGCTGCGACAAGTGTGCCGTCATCTGACACGGCAAGGCTGACGACGCGACCGGACAGAGTGATTGGGTCGCCGCGAGAGAAGTGCCCGGCTATGTCCCACAGCCGCAATGTGCCATCGCTACTGGCGGTTGCCAGAAACGCACTGTTTGAGGAGAGAGCCAGACGCTCTACTGCACGCCCGTGACCGTCAAGCGTCGCGACCAGACTCTCTTTCTGACGGTCCCAGATTCGAATTAGCGTGTCGTCACCCGCGGCGATAAGCCACCGCCCGTCCAGTGTGAACAGGGCGTCGTTGGCTTCGCCCGCATCGTCAATGTAATCTGCTTCTGTCGGGCTGGTCTGAGCTTGAAGGGTCCGGACTAGCTGCAGCCCATAGCGCGGCGATTCGGTCACCTGCTCGCTGTGATCTGTCTTGCGAAAGGAATACAGCCGGACGGTGCCATCCGCGCAGGCACAGGCCACGTTATGACCATCATGTGACCAAGCGGCGCTGTTCAACATAGCCCATGCAGGATGTTCACACACGGACTGACCGGTATTGACATCCAGAATCCGCAATAGCGAATCACGGGCAGCTACGGCCACGTGGCGACCGTCGGGTGAGACCCTAGCGCAACGAATCTGCCCAAGAAGGGACCGAGTCCAGAGAGGCTCTTGTTGAACACGCTGGTTAAGGTGCTGCCATTCGAACGACTCGGTCAGCCCGATGCGCTCGGGGGAAGTCTGTCGGGACAGCAGGTTGTGAGTTCGGACAACGTCGCCAACTTGCAATGCAGCGCCCGCCAAATGAACCTCAGTTGCATAAAGTAGTTCCTCGGCCTCAGCACGAGTGCGTTCGGCAGTGCGAACCTGACCTGCCAGTCGCTGATTGGTAACAGCGATGACGTCAGCACGGAGTTCCGCAAGCTTCAGCGCTTGACCGGCCTGCTGCGCCTGCCACAGTGCGGCCGCTGTGCCCAGCAGTAACGCCAGGCACGCGATGGTTGCTCCGCCAATCATCGCTCGATGGCGCCGGGCGGTTTTCCGCACCCGGTATAGTGTAGATGGCGGCCGGGCGGCGATCGGTTCATGATTCAGGAATCGGTGCACATCCCTGGCTAGATCGCGAGCGGATTGGTAGCGCCGTAAGCGGTTCTTTTCCAACGCCTTCATCACGATGCAGTCCAGGTCTCCGCGGACACGGCGGGGCAGCAAACTCGTCGCGGCGGAACTGCTGCTTACTGCGGCAGTATCGTGAGACTTTCGGAGCGTCGCCGAACGACTCGGGAGCGGCGGTGTTTCTTCACGAATGATCTGGAACAATTCTGAAAATCCGGCCTTGCGGATCCGTTCCGGGTCAAAGGGAGGCTGATGGGCGACGAGCTCGTACAATAACACTCCCAGCGAATAGACGTCGCTGCGGGTATCGACATCAAGAGCGTTGAATTCCGCCTGTTCAGGACTCATGTACATCGGCGTGCCGAGGACTTCTCGAAAGCCGGTAACATTCGGATTCTCTGAATCAGCGCCGATCGCTTTGGCAATTCCGAAGTCGATGACTTTGGGGATTATCGAGGCTTCGTGTTGTTCGACCAGAATGTTCGACGGCTTCAGATCCCGGTGAATGATTCCCTTTTGGTGAGCATGCTGAATAGCGCTGCAAATGTCGACAAAAAGTTTAAGGCGTTGTTCGAGCGGCAGTTCGTGCTCTCGGCAGAACTTCAGAATGGAAGAACCGCGAACCAGTTCCATGACGAAGTACGGCAGCCCGGTATCCGTTTTTCCGCCGTCAAACACTCGGGCGATGCTCGGGTGATCCATGATGGCGAGCGTCTGCCGTTCGGCTTCGAATCTCAACAGCACGTCGCGCGTGTTCATTCCGGGATTGATTACCTTTACAGCCACGCGGCGGCGAACAGGTTCTGTTTGCAGTGCCATGAATACCGTGCCCATGCCGCCCCGACCGATTTCTTCGACAAGCTTGTAGCGGTCAATGACCGGCTGCTGATCGATGTCAACGACGCATTTTTCGGCGTCCATGCAACTATTGGCGAGTTTCGTCACCTCTGGATTCCCATCCGGCTGGCAAGATGTGTTTACAGCCTGGTTCAGCGGGTTGAAACGAGCATCGTTTCGCGCGGCTAGTAGCAGTTCGACACGTTGCCTCAGCGTTGTCTGACCACGGCAAGCGCCAGTCAGAAAGCTCTCCCTTTCGCCAGGATCCGAGATCCTTGCGGCTTCCATGTAAAGTTCACGCTCGCGATTTCTTGCTGGATTCTGACTCATCGACACGACCGGTCTGCGGTTGTCTGCGTTGGTTGCAATAGTTTGGGGGAATGAGCTCTGAACTTCACTGCGCGAGCGGCGACAATTCGAGAGGCTGCTTAGTGAACTCTTTTAACACGCGCCTTTCAGTCCGGTGATGTCCGTAGGGATTCGAAAAATCTTGGCATTCTTATGACATTTAACGCGGGCAATCAGACGGTCTCAGCTCAACGGCAAACCATGCGAGCGCATAATCCCAGAGTTCGTAGGCCACGGTACGGGAGATTTTCAGAATCTCTGCTGACTCTGTGACCGATAGTCCGGCGTACAAACGCAGTCGAACCAATTCCGCGACCTGTTCGTCCGACTGCTCCAGCTTCTGCAGGGCATCGTCCAGTTCCAGTAGTTGCTCGTGGCTGATCGGTTGATCGGGAATCTCCATGTCGATCCACGTGAGCTGAACTCGGTCGCCACCACGCTTGAGTCGGGATCGGGAACGGGCGTGGTCGATGAGGATGCGGCGCATCGCACTGGAGGCAGCGGCGTAAAAATGGGCCCTGGAGTCCCATTTCTTGTCATGGTCGGAGCCCATGATTCGGAGGTAAGCGTCGTGGACGAGAGCGGTGGCCTGAAGCGTATGGTTGACTCGCTCCAATGCCATCTGCTGAGATGCCTGCTTGCGCAGGTCCTCGTAAACCAACGGCAGCAGGTCACCGGCGGCCTGATCATTTCCTGCTGCAACCTGATGCAGAATCTGGGTAACTTCCTGAAAACTTTCCATTGTTGAATGTGCGTTCCATTGAGCAATGTGAAATCGTCGTCCCCGATCTTATCGCCTTAGCGTGCTCCCGAGCAATGAATTCATTCAGGTTGCCTGATTTGGACCGATCCACAATTTCCAGATGGGACTCCTCCAGATCCCGCGAGCGCTATGTCGGCTTGTAGTTGCACGAAGACAGCCGACTCACGTGGTTGCTGCAATAGAGTGGAATATTGTTCAGTAGTGACTTGCCGGACGTCTGCCCCGCATCGGCGCAGGATTGCGTGCCTCGAAGAACTTGGGTCAGGTTTTTCGGACGAACATGCGGTGGGTGACGGATGAGAAGACGAGAGGATCGGCACGATTTCACCGGCGGCGGTCGATCATCTCCGTTTTCACGACAGAAGGCGCTGGCTGCCATCTTACTCTTAAAGGACGACCTGCCCACAGTACTCCTTGTAGCGTCGCCCGTCGGTTTCATAAACACCCTGTCGCCCTTACAGCCGGCTTTCTTCGGAATGGCCACGCTTTTGGTTGTGGCGAGGATAATCAGGTGAGTCCGGTGAACTGCCGACCATGTGGTTGCTGGGCCGGCCCGATGCACGCAGAAATTCCGTCACGGATGCGTTCCTCGCAGCTGCTCGCAGTAGTTTCCCTTGTGTTGGCCGGCCAGTGGGGGAATTGAATCCTGCCGCCCGATTTGGCATGGCGATCACGCGCAGAGCAATTGTGGGTGCTCAGCCAAATCAAATCTCGGAGACCAGACGCCGAAGTCCACTTGTTTTCTACGGTGGCTTTGCGATTGCGGTAGAGATTTTCCGCTTGAAACGTGGATGGTGGTGGACTGGCTAAACGCAACGCACGGCGCAGACACCCTCAAAATGCAGTGGCTTTTCAGCGTTGCTGCTGCTGACTGCCCTGCCGAACCTGGAGGCCGCTCTGAACGGCGCGGGACCGACAACGGTTTATGAATCATGCTTCGTCGGGCCTCATGGCTTTGTTCCGTGGCCCGCCGCCGAATCGATCGAACTGGAAACTACTCCGGATTCGCTGCAGGAACTGTGTTTTGGCGCTTATCGCGGACGGAATTGGCGGATCGAAATACCGCCTGAACAGTCAGAAATTATCCGACAACTGGTCACGCGACTGCAGCGAGTGGCCGAGGTCGCTAGCGCCGGCAGGGTACTCTAAACGATCGAGAAGCAGCCTCGCTTTTCTCCGTAATATTGCGAGTTCTCGCTCGTGAACGTCTGCTGAACCACACTGCAGTTTGCCGACTCGACAGCATTTCCGAAAAAAATCCGGACAATCGCGATGCGGATGTCGCATGAAGAAATGGCAACTATGCCAATTCCGCAGTCTGCTGCGCGAACACTTGTTTTCCGAGGAACTTGCCGCATTCGGCCCAATATCGATGTGTTTCCGCTGGCTGCAACGTTCCTGCCGCGAACGGCCTGATTCGCAAAAGTCGGCCACTATCCTCCTCTGCGACACGCCTTTATTCTCCAATCGTTGAGAGCATTTCTTATGTTGATGTCCTCCTGGCTGAAGAGCTTTTGTTCCGCTGTCACCCGAACTCGCTCTTCAAAACGAAGAAACTCGGGACGTCGACGGAGTATATCCCAGCGGAGACAGGTGCACTCGGCCGAGCATTCACAGCGTCTCGCGGAGATCCTGGAAGACCGGTGCCTACTGGCGACCATTGTTTGGGATGGTGCGCCAGATGGCGGCGGTTCCAGTGCGAACGCCGACTGGTCGAACGACGACAACTGGGCGGGCGATATCGCACCCACGACCAATGATGACCTTGTTTTCCCTGATGGCGCGGCTCAACCGGCGAGTGTCAACGATTTCGTCGGCGCAACGTTCGGTTCGATCCTCATCGAAGGCGACAACTACAGTCTGGGTGGCCAGCCGATCGTGTTGAATGGATCGATCACGATTCAGGGCACTGATAACGCGGTTGACATGGACCTGCAGCTGGGGCTCTCATCCGGGATTGCCAACACGGGCAGCGGCACATTCACAGTCAATGGCACCGTTGACCTGAACGGAAACGATCTGTCCGTCAGCAACTCCGGTGGCGGACAGGTATCACTGAATGATGCCATCTCCGGCACCGGCGGAGTCAGCTTTTCCGGAAACGGAACCGCCGTGCTGGCCACGGGTAACAGTTACACGGGCGAAACACTGGTTAGTGGCGGAACGCTCATCGTGCTGGACGCGGCCGGGCTCGGCACAGCCGATGGAACCGCAGCGACCGGAACACGGGTCATCAACAACTCCTACCTGCAGATCGAAAACTCGATCACCGTCGCCGACGAACTGCTGACGTCGGACGATGCACGCGTCGTCAGTGTGGGCGATAACGTCTGGACGGGCGGCATGACAACTGTCAGCAGTGACTATCTGTATCTGTGGCCCAACTCAGGCAGTTCGCTGCAGGTTGACGGCAACCTGACACCGTACCGGCTCGATGTCCGTTACGGAGATGTGATTCTTAACGGCGCGGCGAACACCAGTTACTACAACTACGTCCGAAGCGGCGGCACGCTGGAAGTCGACGGAACTTACACCAACTACTACTACACTTACATTCAGAACAGTGTACTGGACGTCGACGGCACATACAGCAACCAGTATTACGACACAAACGTTCAAAGTGGCAGCACGCTGGACGTCAGCGGCACCTTCAGTTCCGGTCGCCACACTTATGTGCAGGGCGGCGCACTGGTTACCGGAACCGGAACGGTCAACGCAGGAACATCCGGCTCGAACTATCAGCTTCGCGTACAGTCCGGCGGAACCATTGATCCGGGATCGACATCAACCACAGGTGTTCTCAACACCTCAGACATCTATTTTGAACACGCTAACAGCAATTTCGATGTACAACTGAACGGTACCACCGCCGGCACCGAATACGATCAGCTGAAAGTCAACGGAACCGTCCGGCTCGACGGTCATCTGAACGTCACGCTGCTGGCGAGCCTTGCTACGATCGGCGACGAGTTCATCATCATCGACAATGATGGGACTGACCCTGTTGACGGATTCTTTGTCGGGCTCCCGGAAAGCGGGCTTGTTGAGTTCGGCGGCAACATTTGGTCCATCAGTTATGCGGGAGGCACCGGCAATGACGTTGTGTTGACGACTCAGACCGTCAACCAGTTCCCCACAGGTGACCCCCAGAGCATCACCACCAATGAAGAGACGGCTGTCAACATCACACTCACCGGCAGCGACACTGATGGCGATCCCATCACGTTCTCAATTGAATCGGGTCCGTCCAACGGAACGCTCAGTGTGAGCGGGGCAAATCTGACGTACACCCCCGATCTGAATTTCGCAGGTTCCGACAGCTTTGAGTTTAGAGTCACCGATGATCTTGGCGGCTTCAGCACGGCGATGGTTTCGATCCACGTTGTCAACACTAAGGACCCGCCGACTCTGGTCAGCCTTTCGGATTCTTCGGTTGATGAGAACACTCCCATTGGTACAGCAGTGGGCACGCTCAGCACTGAGGATCCTGACGTCGGCGACACATTCACTTACACGCTGGCTCCCGGCAGTGGTGACACTGACAACGCGTCATTTGGAATCAGTGGTGATCAGCTGACCATTTCCGCCGCACCAGGTTTTGAGACGAAATCCAGCTACTCGGTGCGAGTCCGGTCCACGGACGCAGCTGGCGATTTCGTCGAAGGCGTCTTCAGTGTATCGATCAACGACGTCAACGAGGCACCAACAGCGTTAAGCCTGTCCCCTTCAGCCGTCGACGAAAACTCGCCGTCCGGCACTGTCGTCGGAACATTGGTTTCGACTGATGAAGATGCCGGTGATTCACACTCATATTTGCTGGTGCCTGGAACAGCCAGCACACACAACAGCCTGTTCACGATCGACGGCAATCAGCTGAAGACAGCTTTTTCACCAGATTTCGAACTGCAGAACAGCTACAGCATTCGAGTTCGCTCGACAGACTCGGGCTCCCTTTCGCATGAGCAATCACTGGTCGTTTCGATCAACGATATCAACGAAGCTCCGTCCATTGATTCGGGATTCAACCTGACTCCGGAATGGCTGGAAGCCAACGCCGTTTTCTCCGCTCCACACGCGCTGGACAGTGGGATTCTCTTCCCAGGTGGCCGTGGCAGCAGCCAGCAGAAGCTGTTTTCTTCGCTGCTTGTTGACGCCGACCAATTGTCAACGGCGGGGCCTCATACGATTTCCGTGACGATCGATTATGAACGGTTGACGGGCGATAACGATCCACACTTTGGAATCACCGATGGTCAGGATGTCGTCGGCCTGCGACATGTTGACAACAGTGGTGGTCGGATCGATGTCTTCGAGGCAGCGGACGGCACGGTGCTCTCCAGCCGGGGTCTTCAGACCATCGCTTCCGGCGTACCGATCCAGACACCGAACCTGCTTGAGTTCGACATTGTGGTCGATGCCGATACGGCCGTACAGAATATCAGGATCAACGGCACCCCGTTTGGTGGCCAGCACTCGACATCGCGCAAGCTCAACGCGAAATCCGGTCTGAGTCTGGTGATGTTCGCCGGCGATCCCGGCGAACAATATCGACTGAACGGAGCCACGGTCAGCATCACGTCCGCACCCGTGAACGAAGGTGATACGGCCAGACATTCCGGGACGTTCACAGACGTCGATGGCGATATCGTCAGTGTTGCAGCCACCGATGCTCAGGGGCAGCTGATCGGTGCGGTTACGCTGGATTCCTCTTCACCGGGCAGTGGTTTGTGGAACTGGACTTACGACACGACAGACGGTCCGGACGAGAATCAGGCGATCACCGTCACCGCGACCGACGAACACGGTGCGACCGACACGGCCACCTTTGATCTGCTGGTCAACAACGTGGCACCGACGTTTGATATTTTCGACGAAGATCTATCGGCTGAAGACCTGCTGGCAGACGCGGCATTTTTTGTGCGTTCGGCAACGCTCGGCAGTGACGGTCAGAGTTCATATCTGGATATTGGTCAGGGGGCCAACGCCAGTACATCGGAACCTGAGAAAATTCTGCAGGTACCGCTGGCCGATGCCGGAAGCAACGTCGACCGGATCGTGCTGAGCATTGAAGCGCCATTTGTGAGTGTTACCGGAGACGATGATCTCGGAATCGCCATAACTGACGGCACTAATGTCATCGGACTTGTGCGGGGCGACAACAACGGAGGTCAGATGTACGTCCGGGAATGGACGGACAATGGCGCCGATGGGCTTCAGACCAACAGCCAGTTAATTACACCGGGCAACAACATCGGATTCCCCACAATTCTGGATGTTGAAATCCACCTGAGTGCTCTGCAGACGGTCGTCACCGGAACGTCAAACGGATTCACGGGCACCGCCACGTCAGCTTCCGTCCTCGACCCGAATGCCGCACTGAGTTTAGTGTTAATGGGCAATAACGCTCAGGAGACGTACCGCATCCGCAGCATTTCCGCGACGGTTCACAGCGAGTTGAGCGTCAGCCCGAACCCCGTGGATGAAGGCAGCGAGGTCACACTCACCGGAACGTTTGCTGACCCCGGTGCCGGCGATGAACACACGATTGAAGTGAACTGGGGCGACGGCAACACCACAAATCATGTACTACCGGTGGGAGATCGCACGTTTTCCATTCCCTACACGTATGCAGACGACGATCCGACCGGAACTGCGAGCGATGAATACACCATTTCCGTTTCCATATCAGATGATGATGGTGGCGTCTCCGCCGGAGACAGCAGCGAGTTTGAAGCATTCAATAATGGCGCGGCAGTTCCGCTCGGAGGCGGTGAAGCCTGGTTCGCGTCGCAGTCCAGTGGCTGGAAGATTTATGATCAGTTCTCGTTGTCCCAGCAGACTCTCCTTTCATCAGCCCTGCTGCAGGTTGCCACAGAAGATTCGAACCTCAGCCAGTTCGAATTTGGCATCTTCGCTAAATCAGGCAGCCACCCGGGAGCACCACTCTCCAACTTTATATTCTCTCCCGGAGACTACGTTGCCACGCAAAATGGCATTCCCAAATCATTCAGCGGGATTGGCTGGAACATCTCTTTCGATTTTCCAGCCCCTGTGGATTTGCCCGCTGGCGACTACTTCATTGGATTCCAGGGTCTGGGATCAACGCGGTTGCGGTCACTGGGAACCGGGTCTGGCGACGGATTCATTCAACAGCAGAACAGCAATGGCGCATTCGTCAGTCGCGAAGTTGGCAATGGCAACATTCCTTTTGTCCTGACAGCCATGGATGTGGGGCAGTCTGCTACCACGAACATCATGGTGAACAACGTTGCTCCCACGGCGACAGTGACGGCTCCGTCCACAGCTGGCCAGAATCAGACGGTCAACCTTTCTGCAAACGTCAGTGACCCGGGGACAGATTCATTTACCTACAACTGGACTGTGACGCTGCCAACTGGTGGTTCCATCGGCCTGAGCGGTGCCACGCCGAGTTTCCAGACGGGCGGCGATGGGAATTATCAGGTGGACCTGACGGTCACGGATGACGATGGTGGATCAGGTTCCGCGTCGCTGCAGATTGTGGTCGACGATGAAGTGCCCACGATCACGTCGGTGACGACGGACGATGGCACCGATCTGGTGGCCAGCGGCATTCTGCCGGAGGGCACAAATGCGATCGACATCCGCTTCAGTGAAGTGGTCGAGAATACCACGGCGACTCACAAAGTCGTGCTGCAGCGCGCGGGAAGTGATGGGCTGCTGGGGACATCCGACGACCCTGTCGTCACGCTCAGCAATGTTACCTATACCGGCCTGACGGCCACCGTGGTGCTGCCGTCTCTGCCGGAAGACATCTATCGTCTGACGGTTTCCGACGACGTGGTCGACACGGCCGGCAATGCTCTGGATGGGGATACCGACGGAGTCGCCGGCGACAACTTCACCCTGGACCTCGTCGGCGGCCCCGCGCCCACCCACGACCTGACCTCACCCAACGGCTTCACCTTCGATCCGGAAATCGGCGGCTGGGGCGCCGGACAACTGGTGCAGGGAACGAATAATGCCTTTGACGGTTTGAATCGTTTGGAGGTGTCCGGCACAGCCTACCTGCCGTCGTTTGTGGAGCACGTGGAGACTCCCGCGGGTGCCAGTTACACTGGCTATCAGATGGAATCGCTGGTGCATTCCGGGGGCCTCACCGTGTCGCAGACAATTGAGCTGCCGTCGGACGGAAGCGTGGACATTTCCGGATTCATCAGAATGCAGACTGAAGCAAGGCCCATGTCCGGACTGGGTGGCGGTCGCCTTTACATCGACGGCCAACTTCATCGGGACTACATGGAGTTCTTTGATGGCCAGCAGGTAAACAGCTTCACCGGTCACAAATTACCGTTCCGGGAAGTGTTACATCTTTCTGCTGGAACTCACACGATCGAATTAAGGCCGTTCAGTGGTGGCTACCACTGGGGCGGCACGACGGTCGTGCCGCTGCAAGAATGGTTCCAACTCGATGTGATGTCGTTTTCGCAACCCTCCGTAGGTAATGGCTCGATCGAGTATTCCGGGAGTAACAGCAGTCATAGCGGTCTTGAAGTACACCGTAAAGTCACAACGCCCAGCACCGGCAGCGAAGACTTTGCACGCACACTCGACGTATTCCACAACCCGACTTCCGGCGATGTGACCACCACGGCCAGGCTGATCGGCAACCTGGGCTCCGATGCCAACACCGTTGTGTTTGCCACATCCGACGGGGACACGATTGTCGAACCCACCGACTGGTGGATCGGCACCGACGACGGTGATGGCAGCGGGGCGCCGGCCGTGATCCATTACATCCACGGTCCCGGAACCAGTCTGCAGCCGAATCAAATTGCGCTGAGCGGTGATCTGGGCGACAATATTGACTGGACCTACGACCTCACCGTGCCGGCCGGTGAAACGGTTCGACTGGCTCACTTTACGATTACCGCGGACACTCGAGCGGCCGCCATCACCGCCGCCAACGCGCTGGTGATTCCGGACGGCTTTGCCAACCAGGCGGCCGCCTTTCTGAGCGACGGGGAACTCGATTCCATCGCCAACTTCGTCTTCAACACACCGCCGCAGGCCGATGCCGGTGGGCCGTATACGGCGGACGAAGGATCATCGTTCACGCTGGATGCGTCGGCATCGACAGACAACGAAACCGCCAGCAGCGGGCTGACGTTTCAATGGGATCTGGACTACGACGGCAGCACGTTTGATGTCGATGCCACCGGCGAACAGCCCAGTGTCAGCTTCCCGGACGACTTCGCCACCCGCACGATCGCCGTCCGCGTCACCGATCCGGATGGTGAGTTCGATCTTGGGACGACGACTCTGACGGTTGCGAACGTTGCTCCGACACCATTGATCGACAGCATCAGTTTGGTTCGTCAGGAAGGTACTCAGGTTGATGTGTCGGCATCGGCGACGGATCCAGCGGGAGCGAACGATATGCTGACGTACAGTTATCAGGTGCTGAAGGACGGCAGTGCGTACGATTCCGGCAGCGGCGTGGACCAGACCAGCTTCAGCTTCACACCGGACGACAACGGCAGCTATGACATTGTGGTGACAGTGAGTGATGAAGACGGTGGGAGTTCCACGGTCAGTCAGACGATCACGGTCGACAACGGGGCTCCGGACTTGGTTCTCGATCCCGTGATATCGATCGATGAGAACGGAACCGCGATTCTGACCGGAACGATCACAGATCCGGGTACGCTGGATACGTTCACGCTGGATATCAATTGGGGTGATGCGCTCAGCCCCAACGATACGGAGCAGTACACGTTTGCGGCCAGTGCCAGCGGTACCCAGACGTTTACCCTGACGCATCAGTATCTGGATGACAACCCGACCAGTGATCCGTCAAACGTTTACACCATCAACGCCTCCGTCACTGATAATGACACTGGCACTGGTTCTGATGTCGAAGCCGTTACTGTCAACAACGTGGCGCCGACCCTCGGAAATCTGTCCATCACCTCCCCCATTGACGAGAACGATACCGCGACGCTGACCGGAGACATCGTTGATCCGGGAACGCTGGATACGTTCACGCTGACGGTCGACTGGGGCGATGGCTCACCGGTTGAAACCTTTCACTATGCAGCCGGAACAACATCCTTCAGTGAGTAGCTGTCCATTTCCGCGTGGTGCGCAGCGTGAGGTGTGGTGTTCAGTTGGCGGGGACGAGTTTGGACAGTCGCGACTGACCGGGCGGCGCGGAGGTCAGGCCGACTTCAAGTTTCAGTCGATCAAACAGACTGAATCCATCCTGCTGCCACGTCATGACCTCGGCCACCACGGAACTGAGCGTTGGTGTTTTCAGATGGAGATTCAGCGATTCCAGGACGCTTGTAAGAATGCTGCGGCGACGGGCTCCCTTCGATGTTTTGCTCGTTCGACCTGTGCGACGGTCCATGGCCGCGCCGCGAAGACTGCGTTCCGCTTCGTTGTTCGTTGCTGGCGCGGCCGGGCTTGTCACAAAACAAAACAACTCCTCTTCCGTCATCAGCCGAATCAGTTCTGAGACCAGGTTGTCAAAATCCTTGCCGAAGTCGGCCGCCCGAACATCGGAATCCTCGGCGCAGTAACGCACCAGCAGAGCCGCCAGCGTGTTATCAAGTTCATCGACCTTCGCCGCACGACCGGCATCGCCAAGACGACCATCGGCGGCGTGGCGTTTGGCCGCGTAGAAAATTTCCAGCAGGCCGTCGAGCAGTCGCTGGTACTCTTCGTTGTCCGGCTTCAGCAGCGTCAGACGGATGGCCTTCCGCAGCAGGTGAGCCCAGCATTTCTGTGCGTGACTGAAACCTCGGTACACGGCCGCATCGTCCGAAACAAGCACGCCTCCAAACAATTCTTTCGACAGGATCTGAGCCAGTGTGTCGCCGTCTTTGCGGCATCCGAAGATCAGCACGCGCGCCTTCTCCGACAAAAAAGCCCACACGCTGTTGATACTCCAACTGGTTTCGTCTGCATGCACAATCGCACTGAACGCCATCAGGTCACACAGAGATTCGAATTCCTGTTCCCAACGCCGTGCCAGTTGATTCAACAGAGCGTCCGCCTGGGATTTGCCGAGCGGCAGATTCCAGAAGAATTCAATCAATGCACACGTCTTGTCGATCGACAGTCCCGTGATGGTCACAATGCGAGCCAGCGCGATATGAACTTCAATGCCGAATTCGGACCGCGGCCACACGCCCGGAATTTCGGATTTCTCGCCGTTGGGGCCGTGATAGATTTCATAGACGACCTGCACGGCTTGGCCGTTGATCACTCTCCAGACGAAACGTTCCCGAACGAAACGGCACTCTGCGACGTTGTAACCTTCCGGCAGAATGAGTTCGCGTCGTTCGGCGTTGTCCGCTTTCTGCTCGGTTGTGCGACGACCGCGACGCGCCGAGGATTGTTTTTTGCGACCTTTTCGGCGGCCCGTTTCAGCGCGGCGTCTCTCTTCCGCCGTCACCGAAAACGCCTCGTCGAGTCGCTCTGTGGGGTTCTTACCTTCGAGCTCTTCAATCCGATCACGCAGCCGCCGGTTCTCGTCCCGCAGCTCCGCAACCTCACGCTGCAGGCTAAGCACAAGCTGCTTCACTTCCACAGCGATGATCTGACTGACATCCGTGTCCATCCACCTGTCGTATCAAAATCTAACCGACAGAAAAAGACCAGTCTCCAAGCTGAAATGGACAGCTACTTCTGTGAGACACATCAGTATCTGGACGACAATCCGACCGCGACTCCTTCCGATATCTATACCGTATCTGCCGTTGTCACCGATGATGATGGTGGTGTGAGCGGTACTGTAACTCCATTTGCCCCGGCGGGCGGCGAATTCCGGGTTAATACAACGACATTAGGTGACCAGCTACTGGCGCAGTATGGTGCATCGGCAGGTCAGGGCGTCGCCACCGATGCGGTCGGCAACTTCGTCGTGGTCTGGACGGGCTCCGATCAGGACGGTTCCGGAGTGTTTGCTCAGCGATTTAACGCCGATGGAACTGCGGCGGGCAGTGAATTTCAGATCAACACCTACACAACTGATGACCAGTATAAGCCCGCCGTCGCGATGGACGGGGCCGGGAACTTTGTTGTTACCTGGAGCAGCGTCGGCCAGGATGGAACTGGAAGTGGTGTTTATGCACAACGCTACGACGCGGCAGGAAATCCGGTTGGAGCTGAGTTCCAGGTCAACACCACGACTGCAGACGGGCAGGGCAGCCCGTCCGTTGCGATGAATGCCGTCGGCAATTTTGTGATCACCTGGACCAGCGGCAATCAGGACAGCGACAAGAGTTCAGGGGTGTTTGGGCAGTTGTACGATTCTGCCGGCAACGCAGTCGGTACCGAGTTCCAGATTCACACGCACACTCCCGGTACGCAGAGTCTGCAGTCGGTCGCAATGGACGCGGTCGGCAATTTCGTTGTCACCTGGAACAGCAGTAATCAGGACGGCGATGACTACGGTATCTACGGGCAGCGGTTCGACGCGAACGGCAACGCTTTGGGTAGTGAATTCCAGGTCAACACCTATGTTACTGGCAACCAGCTTTATCCATCCGTGGCGATGGACGGCACCGGAAACTTCGTCATCACATGGGGCAGTCTAGAACAGGACGGTGGCCTCTTCTCATGGGGCGTGTATGGCCAACGATACGCTGCCGACGGCACGGCGATGGGTAGTGAATTCCTGATCAACTCAGCAACCGACCACCACCAGAATATGCCTTCGGTCGCGATGGATGCCGTGGGCAACTTCGTCGTCACCTGGGAAAGTCACTCCCAAGATGGCGATCGCTACGGTGTGTTCGGTCAGCGATACAATGCTGACGGCAGCAGCTTGGGCAGCGAATTTCAGGTCAACACGCGTACGAGCAACGAACAGAGACATCCCTCGGTGGCGGTCGACGGCACCGGGAGCTTTGTTGTTGTCTGGAACAGCTACGGTCAGGAGGACGGCAGTGCATTCCCATGGTCGTGGGGCGTTTATGGGCAACGATTCACTGGTTCATTCGGGGGCCCCGGTGGTCCTGACACCGTTGACGTCACTGTCAATAACGTAGCGCCGACGGCAACCATCACGGGGATGCCAGTGACAGCGGACGAAGGTGATGTTGTGAGTCTGGGCAGCAGCATCTTTGACATCGGCACCCTGGACACTCACACGTTTGGGTGGAGTGTGACGAAGAACGGAGCGCCTTATGTCTCCGGCAGCGGCACGACAATCGACTTTACCCCCGATGACAATGGTACCTATGACGTTGTGCTGACCGTCACCGATGATGATGGCGGCGTGGGCACAGCGACCGAAACCATTGAAGTCAGCAATGTCGCACCGTCAATCGCCGGTCTGGCCATCACCTCGCCGATTGACGAAAACGACACTGCGACACTGACGGGAGAGATCGTCGATCCGGGCACGGCAGATTCGTTCACGCTGACCGTCGACTGGGGCGATGGTTCGCCGGTTGAAACCTTCGCTTACACAGCCGGAACAACATCCTTCAGCGAGACACACCAGTATCTGGACGATGGCCCAAATCCGGGCGGTGTGGGGACACATGAGTACACAGTCTCGGTGACAGCAACGGATGATGATGGTGGGATGAGCGGTTCGCCCGTACCTTTCGGTCCGGCGGATAGTGAGTTTCGCGTCAACACAACGACTGTAGACAGTCAGCAGATCTGGACTGGTTCAGGTGGCGGACGAGCAATCGCGACTGACGCGGCTGGAAACTTCGTTGTCGTGTGGTCCAGTGGCAATCAGGACGGCAGCAGCACGGGTATCTTTGCTCAGCGATATGACGCTTCCGGCAATCCTCTTGGCAGCGAATTTCTCGTCAACACCACAACTGTCGGCGAACAGATCGACCCGGCTGTGGCAATGCACGAGTCCGGCAGTTTCGTTATCACATGGACCGGCCATGATGGCAGCTCTTTTGGAATCTTTGGCCAGCGGTTTGACGTTGCTGGTAATACCCTGGGAAGTGAGTTCCAGGTCAACACGTATACACATCTGTATCAACGCCTTTCTTCAGTAGCGATCGATCAGTCAGGCCGCTTCGTCGTCACGTGGAGAAGCGATCCGCAGGATGGAGATGGGTTCGGAGTATATGGTCAGCGATTCGCCGCCGACGGAGCTCCGCTGGGAGGCGAGTTCCAGGTGAATACGACCACGATCAGCGGTCAGTACAATCCCACGGTTGCCATGGACAATGCAGGCGGATTCATCATCGCGTGGAGCAGTCGATTTCAGGATGGTGACGGCTGGGGCGTGTTTGGGCAGCGGTACGATTCAAATGGCATTGCTGCAGGTGGTGAGTTTCAAATCAATACCACCACGGCCAGCAATCAGTTTTCTCCATCTGTCGACGTGGATTCCTCGGGCAATTTTGTCGTTGCGTGGGAAAGCTACACCCAGGACGGAAGCGGAAATGGAGTGTACGCACGGCGCTATACTGCTGCCGGTTCTCCGATTGGAGCCGAGTTTCAGGTCAATACGTACACGACCAGCAATCAGAGTAGTCCCTCAGTCGCTGTTTATCCGACAGGCGATTTTGTGATCACTTGGGGCAGCACCGGGCAGGATGGCAGTGGTGTGGGGGTCTTTGGACAGCGATTTGACCCGAGCGGCTCTCCGGTCGGCAGTGAATTTCAGATCAATACTTATACCAGCGAGAACCAAAGTGCGCCGTCCGTTGCAATCGGTCCGGCAGGTACGTTCGTTGTGGTGTGGAACAGCCGTGAACAGGATGGCGACACTCATGGCGTATTCGGCCAGCGGTTCATCGGCGCCTTCGGTGCAACCGGAGGTCCCGATATAGTTGATGTCACCGTCCAGAACGTTGCCCCTACAGCCGCGATCACTGGCGTACCAGTGGGAGCCGAAGAAGGGGATTTGATCAGCCTTGGCAGCAGTTTTAGTGATGTGGGCAGCCTTGACACTCATACATTGGCCTGGATCGTCACGAAGAACGGGACACCGTTTTCCTCTGGCAGTGGATCGACATTCCAATTTACCCCGGATGACAACGGCACGTATGACGTTGAGTTGACTGTGACCGATGACGATGGCGGAATTGGTAAGGCGACCGAGACGATTGAAGTTGGCAACGTTTCACCTTCAATCGCCAACTTGGCCATTTCCTCACCGATCAACGAAAACGAGACCGCAACGCTCACGGGCAGCATCGTCGATCCAGGGACGGCAGATTCGTTTACGGTAACTGTCGACTGGGGCGATGGATCCCCGGTCCAGACATTCAGTTACGTTGCCGGGACAACATCCTTCAGCGAGACACACCAGTATCTGGACGATGGCCCAAATCCGGGCGGTGTGGGGACACATCAATACACTGTCTCTGTCACGGCCACGGACGATGATGGTGGCCGGTGGGAGGCAAGCGATGGTGATGAATTCGCTGTGAACGCACCGACTCGCTACAGCCAGGACCGTCCGGACGTCGTAGGACTAAGCGATGGCGGGTTTGTGGTCGTCTGGCACGGTTCACGAGACCTCGGCTACGGCGACGGAAACCTTGACGGTGTCTTTGGTCAGCGATACGACGCCTCCGGTTTACCAGTCGGTTCCACATTCCAGGCGAACACTTACATCCAAGGGTATCAACAGCTGGCGAGCGTGGGAGCGCTAACAGACGGTGGCTTTGTCGTTTCCTGGCATAGTCGTCCCCATTCCAGCAGCAGCGATCTGGGGCCACAGGATGGCGACGGCTATGGCGTATTCGCGCAGCGATTTGACTCCGGAGGCAACCGAGTCGGTGGGGAATTTGATGTTAATGCGACCACTGCTGGAGATCAGGGACGGCCGCAGGTTATCGGACTTGCCGATGGCGGATTTGTCATCACGTGGACCGGAGAAGACCTGGATGGCGATGGGATTTTCGGGCAGCAGTATGACGCGAGCGGCGTTGCTGTCGGAGGAGAGTTCCGGGTCAATACTACCACTGCTGGCGATCAGAAGAATCAGGAGGTCACGTCTCTGTCCGACGGCGGCTACGTTGTGGTTTGGGATGAAGCTGGTGTCGGCGAAATCCGTGGCCAACGCTACAACTCAAGCGGTGTCGCAGTCGGTGGCGAATTTACAGCCACCACTTCGAGGATCACTCCGTTCCTGGCGGCCGTTACCGGCTTGGCGGACGGCGGCTTCGTTGTTGGTTGGCACGGTTCAGACGGTTCTTCGTATGGTGTTTATTCACAGCGCTATGATTCCACTGGTGCGGCGGTCGGGGCTGTCATTCCAATCAACTCTTCTACCAATGACCGCCAGCAGGAGATTCGCCTTGCGGCGGGCGAGGATGGCGGCTTTGTCGCCGTCTGGGACAGTCTTCATCAGGATGGCGACAGACTCGGTGTGTTCGCGAGAAAATTCGATGCTCTGGGCCAACCACTCAGCGACGACATTCAAGTCAATCAGCACATTCCCGAGTCTCAGTTCCAGCAGGCCATAGCAGGTTTGAGCGACGGCAGCTTCGCTGTCGCATGGAACAGTTGGGCACAAGCTAGTGAGCGCGGCTACAACATTTATGCCAGAAAGCTAGGGGATGCGACTTTCAATGGAAGTGTGTCACTTGACGTCACCGTTAACAACGTGGCTCCGACGGCAACCATTACAGGTGCGCCTACGACGGCCGACGAAGGTGATGCCATCAGTTTGGGCAGCAGTATCTTTGACGTCGGCACCCAGGACACGCACACACTCGGATGGAGCGTGACGAAGAACGGCACGCCGTATGTCTCCGGCGGCGGCGCGACATTCGACTTCACACCCGATGATAACGGTACCTATGCCGTTGTGCTGACGGTCACCGATGACGATGGCGGTGTGGGCACGGCGACAGAAACGATCGAAGTCAGCAACGTCGAACCGACAATTGCCAATCTGGCTGTTACGACTCCGATTGATGAAAACGACACGGTAACTCTGACCGGAAACATCATCGATCCGGGCACGGCGGATTCCTTCACACTGACGCTCGACTGGGGCGATGGCTCACCGGTCCAGACCTTCACCTACGCGACCGGAACGACGTCCTTCAACGAGACGCATCAGTATCTGGACGATGATCCCACTGCCACGGCCACTGACGTTTACAACATCGGCATCACCGTCGAAGACGACGACACCGGCAGCAATTCGGCGGCTGCCAGTGTCACCGTCAACAATGTCGCGCCGATTATTCAGAGCTTCAATGCTCCGGTCATCAACGAGGACGGAACAGCCACCATCACCGGCTCGTTCACCGATGTCGGTACGCTGGATACGCACGAAGTCACGATCACCTGGGGTGACGGAACGTCATCCGCTGCAACGGTCGATCCCCTGGCACGCACCTTTACGGCGTCGCATCAGTATCTGGACGACGACCCAACTGCCACGGCCACTGACGTCTACAACATCGGCATTACGGTCGAAGACGACGATAGCACCAGTAACTCTGCAGCGACCATCGTCACCGTCCACAACGTGGCCCCGACGCTGGTCCTCGATCCGGTGCTGGCCATCGATGAAAACGGAGTCGCCACACTGACCGGAACGATCACCGATCCCGGAACGCTGGATACGTTTACTCTCGACGTCAACTGGGGTGATGCGCTCAGCCCGGACAATACGGAGCAATACACGTTCGGGGCCAGTGCTTCCGGCACTCAGACGTTCACATTGACGCATCAGTATCTGGACGACAATCCGACCGGAGATCCGTCCAACGTTTATACGATTAATGCCACGGTCACCGACGACGACACGGGAACTGCTTCCGATGCCGAAACGGTCACCGTCAATAACGTGGCCCCGACGCTGGTCCTCGATCCGGTGCTGGCCATCGATGAAAACGGAGTCGCCACACTGACCGGAACGATCACCGATCCCGGAACGCTGGACACGTTTACTCTCGACGTCAACTGGGGTGATGCGCTCAGCCCGGACAATACGGAGCAATACACGTTCGGGGCCAGTGCTTCCGGCACTCAGACGTTCACATTGACGCATCAGTATCTGGACGACAATCCGACCGGAGATCCGTCCAACGTTTATACGATTAATGCCACGGTCACCGACGACGACACGGGAACTGCTTCCGATGCCGAAACGGTCACCGTCAATAACGTGGCCCCGACGCTGGTCCTCGATCCGGTGCTGGCCATCGATGAAAACGGAGTCGCCACACTGACCGGAACGATCACCGATCCCGGAACGCTGGACACGTTTACTCTCGACGTCAACTGGGGTGATGCGCTCAGCCCGGACAATACGGAGCAATACACGTTCGGGGCCAGTGCTTCCGGCACTCAGACGTTCACATTGACGCATCAGTATCTGGACGACAATCCGACCGGAGATCCGTCCAACGTTTATACGATTAATGCCACGGTCACCGACGACGACACGGGAACTGCTTCCGATGCCGAAACGGTCACCGTCAATAACGTGGCCCCGACGCTGGTCCTCGATCCGGTGCTGGCCATCGATGAAAACGGAGTCGCCACACTGACCGGAACGATCACCGATCCCGGAACGCTGGACACGTTTACTCTCGACGTCAACTGGGGTGATGCGCTCAGCCCGGACAATACGGAGCAATACACGTTCGGGGCCAGTGCTTCCGGCACTCAGACGTTCACATTGACGCATCAGTATCTGGACGACAATCCGACCGGAGATCCGTCCAACGTTTATACGATTAATGCCACGGTCACCGATGACGATACGGGAACTGGTTCGGATGCTGAAACCGTTACTGTCAATAACGTGGCGCCGACCGTGGTTCTCGATCCGGTCCTGGCCATCGACGAATACGGCGTGGCCACGCTGACGGGAACGATCACCGATCCGGGTACGCTGGATACGTTCACGCTGGATCTGAACTGGGGTGATGTCCTGAGTCCGAACGACACGCAGACGTTCACACTTGGTACATCCGCGCTGACCGAAGCCGTCGACGGCATCAACTGGGATCCGAACACCCGCGAATTCTCGCTGGACCATCAGTATCTGGATGACAACGGCAGTGGCGACGCTTCCAATGTCTACACCATCGGTGTGGATGTCACCGACGACGACACCGGAACTGGTAGCACAAGCACCACAGTAACCGTCAATAACGAAGATCCCGTGTGGACCAGTCTTGTCAATCCAGCGGAGGAATGTGGTCACGGCGCAGAAGGTGAGCCAATCACGATTGATCTGGCGTTTGAGGACGTCGGTACTCTGGATGAGCACACCATCGTCGTCGACTGGGGTGACGGGAATGTCGAAACGTATGTTCTGACGGTCGGTGATCGGGCCGCTTCGTTGAGCCACACGTATCTCGCTGGAGGCATCTATTATATTGACGTCGACCTCAGCGATGATGACACTGGTTCCGATGGCACCTCCACGCTGGCTGTGATTTCCGGCGCTAACATTCTGCAGGTGAACGGTGAAGACGTCTTGCAGATCATTGGAACCGATGCGGACGACCACATCAGCATCAATCAGACCGGCAACGGCCAACTGAAGGTTCACTGGGACTTTCTCGGAGATGATCCACGCGTCTTCCCGCTGGCGAATGTGGACCGGATCATGGGAATGCTGTGCGACGGCGATGATCATCTGACGATCTCGGGAAAAGTTACTTTGCCAACCATTATTGATGCCGGAGCCGGGAACGATCACATCAACGGTGGAGGTGGCAGCAATATCCTGCTCGGCGGTGACGGGGACGACCGCCTGAATGGTGGGTCAGGGCGAGATCTACTGATCGGAGGCATGGGCGTAGACCGGTTGGTTGGCGGTCCCGGTGAGGACATCATGACCGGTGGCGTTCACACCACGAACGGCTCAGATACTCTGCTGGATAACTACAGTTCGCTGCTCGCGACGCAGGACCGCTGGCTCGGAGACATCGACGGAATCCTCTCCGGCGATCAGGACCCGTTAGACGATGCTGCTCTGGCAGCGTTCTTCGCTTCCGTCGGCGATGACGGCGGAGCTGCCGACAAACTGACGGGGAGTTCGTCGCGTGATTGGGTTCTACTGTTCGGCGGCGATGATTGGACTGACCAGAACAGCAAAGGAAATGGCAAAAAGAAAAAGTAGCCTTCCTTCCTGTTTGTCAGCCCGGCGGTTGGAAGATTAGAGCGAAGTCGCCGGGAGGGCGGCTTCGCTGCTCTGATGCCCCGCGCGGTTCAATTAATGTGCGCAGCAGGCTCCAAGCGGCCACTGCGTGATACCGGTCATGAGTTTTGCGGACCATTGGAGCGTTCTACCATCACTGTACTGCGGAGAAGTGTTGAAGCTGATGTCTGATCCATTGCTGGCAATCCGAAACAACCACGCCGCTTTCTTCAGCGATCTGCCAATCGTCTCTGCAGGAGATTTGAGTATGTACGTGCATACATCGGATATTTCCAAAATCGCTTTGGCGAACAGTGGATATTCACCTTCGACCGGAAGACGGACGTTGTCCTTCTTCGTGGGGGTGACATCGGTTGGAACACTGCCCCTGCGGTCTTGGACGGAACTGCCGGGGATCTGATTCTCGACGCCGACGAACGATCGTGGTTGGAAGCTTGCTGGAATGCTTCCGCGGCACAACACTAAGACGGAGATTCAGATCAGGCAGCTCTTCTCTCAAACGACTTTACAAGTCCGCCAACGTATGACTTGACCTCAACCTCGCCGAGCGGAACCGTGTCCACTTCTTCAGGAACCGTTCGAATCGGCGGCAAACTTTTCCGGGCAGAATGCGCACGATGCCTGTTGTACAACCTCACGTACCGATAGCCATGTTACCGAGGCAGTAGTTCGGTATCGATGGCACCCTTGGTTTGATCAGCCCGTCACGATTGATCGAGCGATCGTACGTCGTGATCGCGGAGCTGTCTATTTGTGTCGTCCTGCCGACGTGACGGACGGAAAGTTTCGTGAAGTTCCGCAGTGGATGTTGAATCAGTCTGTATGCTGCGTCATGCAGCTACGCGACGAACCCTGCGTTTCAATATCAGCACTATTGAATCTTTCAGCACTGCTGCGGGACGCCACAGCGGGCGATGAGTTTCTGATAGATGTTCAGCATTTCCAATCTTCTCAGGGAGATGCTGATGCCACAACCCAGAACGAAACCGACAACACAGCTTGATCTGTTTGAAGTGAGTCCGCCCCGGCCGCGATGGAGTGATCTGCCCAGCGAGACTCGGGAAGAAGCGACCCGATATCTGGCGGAACTCGTTCGTCATCATGCTGAAAATCTCAACAGCGGAAAGGAGTCCGAAGATGAGTGAAAAGATTGAAGCCATCCATCTTCAGCGGAAAGCCGTTCTTTACATTCGTCAGTCGTCGCCGTTTCAGGTGCTTCACAACGAAGAAAGCCGCAGGCTGCAGTATGCCATGCAGCAACGGATGCGTTCACTGGGATGGAAAGACATTGAAGTCATCGATGAAGATCTGGGGCGCAGCGCGTCCGGCAGCGTTGTTCGATCGGGATTTGAACGCATGGTCGCCGATGTGTGCCTCGGGAAGATCGGGGCCGTTGCTGCACGAGAGGTGTCGCGGTTTGCTCGCAACAGTCGTGAATGGCAGCAACTGGTTGAAGTGTGTCGAGTCGTGGACACGTTATTGATCGATCAGGAAACGGTCTACGCTCCTCGCCGGAGCAATGACCGACTGTTGCTGGGACTGAAAGGAAGTTTGAACGAATACGAGCTGGACCTCCTTCGTCAGCGATCCGTAGAAGCTCGGCGTGAAAAGGCGCGCCGAGGAGAACTGATCATTTCGGCACCGGTCGGATATCTGAAAACGGGAACGACTCGAGGCAAAGATCAGCGCATTGAGAAAGACCCGAATACTCGCGTGCAACAGATGATCAATCTGGTGTTTCGCAAGTGCTTCGAACTGGGGAGTGCACGGCAAGCTTTGATGTGGCTTCTGGAAGAAGATCTGCAGATGCCGACACGAGACAAAGCCGGAGTCCTGAAGTGGAAGCGTCCGACATACGGGATGGTGTACCAGATCCTGACTCATCCGGTGTACGGTGGGGCGTATGCGTATGGCCGAACCGAACATCAGCCATCGTATGAAGGTGGATTCGTTGATTCAAAAACACGGCGGCGCAGTCGCGAAGAATGGATCGCATTGATTCCCGAACATCACGAAGGCTATGTATCGTGGGAGGAGTTCGAACGATTGCAGGATTTGATTTCGTCAAACAATCTGCGTTCCGGGCGAGGCGCTGCTCGAAAAGGTTCGGCACTGTTGTCGGGAATGCTGGGCTGTCAGCAATGTGGACGGCGACTGGCCGTCGCGTACAGCGGAGTCGGAGCGAAAGTGCCACGTTACTGCTGCCACCGAGGGTATCTGGACAATGGCGAAGCCAAGTGCATCGCATTCGGTGCCACGTCCGTTGACATCGCCGTTGCAGAACAGATATTCCGTGTTGTTGCTCCTGCCGCTCAAGAGGCCGCCATGCTCGCTCACCAGAAAACAACCGAACGTGACAACGAAATCCTTCAGGCACTGGAAGGGGAACTTAAGTCTGCTCGTTATGAAGCATCGCGTGCACAACGTCAATTCGATGCAGCTGACCCGGAAAATCGACTTGTCACCGAGGAACTGGAACGAAGATGGAATGCGTCGATGCAACACGTCAGCGACGTCGAAGCACGGATCGATCAGCAGCGAAATGACAGATCTTCAATCGACGATCCTGATTTGCAGGGTCTGATGGCAGTCGTGGCTGACCTTGACGCAGTCTGGAACAATCCTGATGCTGACATTCGAATCAAGAAACGCATCGTTCGGACTCTGATCCGCGATATCGTTGCGGATGTCGACAACGACGTGAGCGAAGTCATTCTTACAATCCACTGGGTTGGTGGTGTGCATACCGAACTGCGACTTCCCCGCCGTCGTCGCGGAAAATCGACAGCCACGTCAGCAGAGGCCGTCGATGCTGTCCGGTCACTCGCACGAATCTGTTCCGACGATCTCATCGCCGGACTGCTCAACCGCAACGGGTTACCAACGGGACGAGGAAACCGGTGGACTCGAGAGCGGGTCACATCGATGCGGAACTACCACAAGATTGCCCGCTGGACTGCACAGGCTCAATCTGATCAAGGCTGGATGAACCTAACCGACAGCGCAAAACATCTTGGCATCAGCACGCGGACACTCAGACTGGCGATTGAACGAGCCGATATCAAAGGTCAACACCCGCTTCCGGACGGACCGTGGATCATCAATCGCAGCGAACTGGAGACGCCAGCGGCAAAGGCCGTTGTCCGGAAGGCAAAAACTCGAAACCGCAACCCCGCGGTACCAGATCCCAAACAGCAATCCCTTGAGTTTTAACTCAAATAGAACAAAGGTGCATAATGAAACACAGTTGTAATACGTCAGGAAATCACGCACTAAGAGATCGAGATGACGCTTGCCAAAGATCACAAACCGTGAAAGGCACTCCAGCTTAATAGTTTGGATGACTCGCTCACACCTTCCGTTCAGGTTCGGTGAGGCCCTGGGCAGAGCATTTGTTCGAACGTTGTTGTCGGTCAGTTTCGTAGCGAACTCCTTCGTGAACTTCGTATCGCGGTCGTGCATCACGATTTCCGGTTTCACTTCCCGCTTTGCAGTGTCACGCAGGAACGCTTCCGTTTGTGCAACGACCCACGCGGAATCTGGATGTTCCGTTGCTGGTGAAACGATTGTTTCTCGCGTCTCAAGGCAAATAAAGGCCAGCAGATACATTTCACGTATCCCGCGAGCTGTCACCGTCTTTACCGAAAAGAAATCACAGGCCCACAGTGTGCCGGCATGTCGTTCCAAAAAGTTCGTCCACGAGTCCGACGTCCGATCCGGGCTGGGTTCAATTCCTTCTTCCTTGAGGATGTTTCGAACCGTCTGACGACTGATCCTCTTGATCCCCATTTTTCTCAGTTCACCGATAATTCGGGTGTATCCGAAGCCTGTTTGTTTCGCAATTTCTACTACCAGCTCTCGGATCTCGCGTGGTTTCCGTCGACCGCCCTTCGCCTTCCGCTTTCGCGGCTCGTCAGATTCGTCGCGCACCCATCGATAGAAAGTGGACGGTGTGACAATGCTGATCAGTTCCTCGATGGCCTTGCCCAACACCTTGCCGAATTTCAACAGCCGCTTGCGTTCCGCCGGCGTCGTGTGAACCTGCCCCGGAATACGGGCGCGGAGAATCTTGTTCTCCTCTTTCAGATATTCGATGTACCGGGCCAGTTCGCGGTCGGTCGATGAGGCAATAAGTGCGAGAAAAGGGTGGAAGAGTCTGGACATTGGCTTTATTGTCGAACGTGCTAAAAACGCTGGTGCTGCACATTCGTTGTACACCGAAATGCACGTTTTCTGGCAGCGATTTTCGTTCATGATTCACGGCATTTTTGAGGCTCGTTTTTGCGACCGTTACAGACCGCAAAGACAGGGTTCCAAGGTCAGTTTTGGGCGGCGTTACGGTGACGCTCTGACGGCTGTTCACGCCAGTCGATGCACGATTTAATGCACTAAACCCATCGCAAACCATGCGAATCTATGTAAACTATGGAATCGTATAGCAGTCGAAGTCCTTGTTTTTCAGTGCTTTTCGCCCCGTCACGCCGGTCTTCGGAACCGGGGGTTGGAGGTTCGAATCCTCCCGGGTGTATTTGTAAGCCCCTGTTTTTACAGGGGCTTACGTCATTTCTGTGAACAGCGAGTTTCACAGCCGCAAGTCGTGTTCACAGGAATTCACAAAACTGGCCCCTGCGGTCAAGTTACCGACTCAGTTGGAGTTGGACGCTTGAGGGTTCCAAGCCGCTCGGCCAGTTCCGCCACCTGCCCCCAATCTCCCCGAGAACGGGCTGCATCAAGGTCTTCAGTTAGCCGATCAAATTCGGTCTCCTTGTAGCCGTACCGGACAGCAACATCGACCGACAAGCTGTTCAAGATTCGCTTGTAAATTCTGTTGCTCTTGGCACGCATTTCCCTATCCGACTCCTTCGCATAGTGAGTCATCATCACTTCTGCTGATACATGGGCGTCAGCGGCCACTTGGCGATTCACATCCTCTCCACTTCTGGCGTACTGAAGAGTCGTCTTGCGGAAATCGTGAACGTTCGCAGAGCCGTTTGGCAGGTCAGCCGACCAATCAGCGATTCTGCGGTAGAACCACTCTCCTACGTTCTCCGGGGAAAAATCGTCTCGGACCTGTCCCCCTCGGTGCGATCCACGTTCTTCATAGAATCTTCTGAGATCTTCTGCGTAGCTGGCGAAGACATATGTGCTGCCGGTCTTCATGGCTTCCAGTTCCTCGAAGAGCGGCTTTGGAATTCTGAACCACTTGTTGACTGCCCATTTCCCTGTTGAATCGAAGTGGTATTCGCTCCCAACCACTCTCAGACTCGTCCACTGCAAGCTGCTGATTTCCTCTTTTCGGCCCCACGACCAGAGAAGCACTTTCGCCAACGCTGGGGCGAACCGCAGTCCCGGCCACTTTTCGTCAAAGTAATCTAAGAGTGCAATCAGTTCGAAATGATCGAATTGTCGCAGCTTCTTCTTGCGCCGCTCGATCCAAGTGAACTTGTGCCACGGGTTTTCGTGCAGGAGCTTCTCCTCCTTTACGAAGCCACGAACGCATTTCTTACCAGCATTCCGATTCACTCGTTCAAATGCAGCCTGAAGAGCAGTTGACCACTTTACGACAGTGTTGGGACTCAGGGGCTCAACTTCTTCCGCATTCTTTCCCTTCGCTGGACGCCGCCAGTTGTTCGGCATTGTCAATGCCTCGTGTTGAAATTCTTCACAGTCAGCAGCCGTTGCTGTGGCAATTGGCGACCGCTTCGAGATCTCACGAAACGCAAAGATGGCTTCGAGGCAAGCTTCCAAAGACCTTTCCGCTCGCTTCTTTGCTTCGGGATCTTTCTTCTTGCCGAAATGTCGCCGCTGTATCTCTTCGAACTCGGCATCGCTCAGAACCATGTCGGCAGCTACTCGCTTGCGTCCGCCATTTTTTAGCATGTCAGTTACGGCGATGACCGCCGAATCAAACTCAGATTGCCCTGTGCTCCTGCTTGTCACTAACCCGGCCCAATACGCATACCACGACTTTCGCCGACCAGACGGTGGCGTGAGTGTTACGTCGATCGATTTCCCGTCGATAACGACCGGAATCTTCTTCTTTTTCGGTTGAGATTTTCGTGGCATTTGTGACCTCCAGCATGTGAATCAATTTCCCGTGTAGTTGGTGTCCGTTATCTGTCACGTATCCAGCGATCGATCTTGTGCCGATGAAACTTCCACGGCTTTCCATTGCCCGTACCATCCACGATGCACGCTTGAGGGATCTGTCCATCACGGATCTGCTGAGTGATCCAAGCTGACGAACACCCAAGCTTTTGTGCCAAATACGGAGTGCCAACAATATCTGCTGGCTCGGGAGCCAAGTGTTCCGTGAGCCGCTCAATTGCAGTGGCAATCCGTTCGATATCCTTTTCGGGGCCAGTGTTTTCCGTCGTAGAGGACTCCTGAACATAGTCTGGGGCCAGTTCCTCCAGCGGTATTCGAAAGAAGCTGGCAATCGATTCAGGGTCGCAGCAGTGGCTTGGCAGTCGTGAATCAATGGTTGGATCGACTGCGCACGAGATCTCGTGGCAGCTTCGGAACATGTCGATGTATCCTTGAATCAGATGCCTATCACCGATTCTGACTGTCGGACGATAGTTGCCCCATCGCTGAAGAACCTCGTCCAGTCGTGACCCCGGCTCAACATTGTCGATGGCCTCACGAATTCTCTGCTGTAAATCGTCAACGCTGTTCAATTCTCACCTCCAGTCCGGGCACAAAAAAAACACCAACCGCAAACCACATCCGCCGTGAAGTCACGGTGGATGCAGTAGGTCTCCGGTGGTGTTGAATAAGTAACTGAGTGTGTGTTGTCCGTTATGCCTTCATTATACGGACGCCGATTCTACGTGTCAGGTAGATTTACAGAATTGAGTGTGAGCTATCAGTCTCACAATGGAGTTAGCGTGAGAAGTAGGGCTGGATCTTCACGCTGTGCTAACTCGTGACGGACGAGCCAGTCACTCACATGAACCGTCTTCAGTGATGTTCTTCTTGCGCTCTAATTCCAATATCAGCGAGAGCATGTCAATGTCACCGAACGCTTTGAGCAACCATCTAAAGGTGTGAGACGAACCGTTTGCAGTAATGAAGTATTGAATGGTCTCGAACGGCGTGCATGTATCAACCTCCGACTCTGCATCCACTTTGGCGTCCCAGATTTCAAAACGTTGCCATTCCTTCGGGTGTTCTTCCTGAAAAGCACGAATGAATTTCGTCGGATCAGTCGGCCAATCATCGTCGAGCGAATCGAGTTCATCATCGGTCAGTTCAAGATGCGTGAGAGAAGCGTCATCCGCATAACAAAGATATTCGAAAAGACAGTCAACTACTTTTCGCTTCTGGATTGGTCCCACCGGCTCGCTATGAGACGCCAAAAAACTCTCGATTTCTCCAACGGTCCTAGCCGCAAACTCAATGGAGATACGCAAGTATTCGGCTGGTGAGCCACCCTGTTTAAGAAGTCGCCTAACGGTGTTGATGTGAAAGTCATCACTCGCCGTTAAAGACAAGCTTGCGTCCCAAAGCTGCTTCGTTGATTCCAGTCCGAGGCACTCACAGAGTTGCTGAAGCTTCGGCTCGCTCTTGCTGTTTGTGCGATCCAAGCCGTCACTCAGCAGCCTACCGAGCCACTTTCGACCATCTCGATCTAGCTCCATTCGAGCGGCCAGAGAGTTTGTGTCGAAATTTGCCTGCTTCATGAAAGCCTGCAAATTACGGCGGAATACGTGCTTTCGATCGTTCTTGGTGCGTCGATTCATGACTCACAAGATAGCTCGTGGTCAAAGTGTGGTCAAACTTTGCGCCGAAATAACGGACACCAACTACACGGGCGTCGAAACGACACTTTTCACTCACTCAGACTCAGGAGCCAAATTATGAATTCGGAAACACTGCAACTTACAGAGTCATTGCCCACTGTTGTCCTCATCGACAAGAAGACCGATCTACCCGCTTGGGGTGCAACGGTTTCTGGCCGCAGAGCACTCCTGTGTTTTCCATCTATTGAGGTTGCAAAGTCATATCGGCGAAAAGTTGTCGGCACACGAAAAAATGGATATCGAGTGAAGCGTCTCAGTCAGCAAGTCTGGATGACCATATTGGATTCCATGCTAAAGCAGCGGATTCAATTCTGCTCCGTCGTACTCGGCACAAAACATGGCAGCGTGTCAAAGTTGCAAGTACCAATCAATTCGTACTTGGCCCACCATGAACAGAGCGAGCAAGACGCCGACGAACTTTATCAGAGTGGTGATCCGCAGAAACTCTGAACGTCAACTTAGCACGTCGGAATTCAAATCGTACAATAGCGTAGCGGTGAAGAAGAATCGCCTTGTTCACGCTCTGCTTCATTCAATCCGCCACGGCGGTGGCGGATTTTTCCCCATACCCAAACAACGGTCTCGCAATATGCGCTGACCTTAAAGGAGGTGAACCATGAACAACTAGCGACGTTACGAATCCAACTCCTGAATCGGCTAACCAAAGAAAACATGCCGTGAACCACAGCACAACGCAATCCGTCCGCAGATCCACGTTTAGAAAATGGCACGTCGCCATTTGCCGGGGAAGGTCTGCGCTTACTCAAAGCAAAACCATAAACACGAATAGAGAAAGAGGTCCGCCAGTGGCAAAGAAAACAGTAATTCAATGGTGTGATTCAACAGTAAACCCGACAATGGGGTGTGATGGCTGCGAGCTATGGTCAAAACATCGTAAGACCTGTTATGCAGGCACCCTTCATCAACGGTTCGGCGGGAGTTCGAAAGGATATGCCCCGACTTTCAAAGACGTGACCCCGTTCCCCGGCCGCATGAGAGAAGCGGCGAAGTGGAGTGACCTCACGGGAACAGAACGTCCCGACAAACCATGGCTGAATGGCCTGCCACGGCTCATCTTCGTCTCAGACATGAGTGACTCGCTGTCGAAGGCCGTCAAGTTCGAGTATCTCGAACAAGAGATCATCGAAAACGTCAGGAGCAAGGATGGTCAGAGGCACTGCTGGCTTTGGCTGACGAAACGTCCCAAGCGAATGGCAGAGTTTTCTCGATGGCTCGAAAAACGAGGCACTCAGTGGCCGTCCAATCTTTGGGCTGGAACAAGCGTCACAGACCAAGCATCGACAGCACGGGCACGAGATCTGCTTGATGTCGGAGATTCATCTACCGTTCGGTTCTTGTCCGTCGAACCGCAGGTGGAACCAGCCGATCTGGGAGATGTACTTCCGAATCTTGATTGGGTGATCCATGGTGGAGAATCAGGGCATGGTAGTCGAATGTTCGACACTGCGTGGGCAAAGGAACTGATCAGCCAGTGCAAGAACAGTGGTGTTCCGTATTTTCTCAAGCAGCTTGGTGCGAAAGTTGTACGAAACGGTAAACGGTTGGAGTTTGACGACGCACACGCAGGTGACTGGACGGAGTGGCCGAAGAATTTGCGAATTCGCAAATTTCCGCAACGCACAGGTGTCGCAGTTCAAGGGCGGGAGATCTCAGCCACGAGTTATCTCGACTACATTCTGTTCATGCTGAAAACTGACGGCGGCTACATGCAGACTGACACCTTGTACGATGAAATCTTTGAGGAGTTTTCGCTGTACATGTCGGAAGCTGATTTGAAGCCGATGGCGAAGCGAAAAACACCCAAGTGGAAGAATATGGTGGACTGGGCCAAGGCGTCTGGAGCAAAGTCAGGAAAGCTCGCCGCTGTTACGCACGAGTCGAAGAGATATGTCGTCCTCTTGGATAATTTCGAGACCGACACCTTTGTATTGAAGCTCGTCAAGAAACAGAAAAAGAAGCCATCGAGCTTCAAAAAACGCTGCCCGAACTGCAGCACGTATCAGTCGATGAGCAACAGGGTTTGCGTGAAGTGCAAAACCGAATTGCCTGTCGCTGCGAAGCGAGAAATTCGACGCAGCCCTCGCTAACTCCCCATAAGAAAGGCTGACGAGGATTGTCTTCGCCAGCAGTATCTGTCTCGCAATATGCGCCGGTTTTGGCACCAAAGGAGAATCAAGATGAGTCGAAAAAACACGCTTAATCAAGAACAAGTTGTGCAACTAAGTGCGTGGCTTTTATCGCACAAAAAGGAACTGGAATCGACAGGGGTTGCGGCATCCGAGTTGCTTCCTCGAATCGAAAAACAGTTTTCGTTTCACCCAACGTCCAGCGCTGTTTATCGAATAGCGAAAGCTGCGAAGGTTTTACTTTCAGCAGAAAAACCATTGTCACCACGTGCGCACAAAACAACCGTCGTCGCACGTGCAGTTGTTGAGCTTCTTAGGCAACTTGGTGAAGAGCCTGATGACGAGCTTGTACAGATTGCGAATCCGACATTGCACAGCAGCAAGGAGGGCAATTGATATGAGTTTGGAACATTATATTCAAATCAGAGAAGCACTGATTGAGCTTGCGGACGACTTCATTTCTTTGGCAAGCACCGGCAACTTCTTCAATCACGAACTGCTCTACCCACCAGAAGGGGTTGGAGAAGGGCCAGACGTTTGGAGCGACGAAGACTTTGAGCTACTTCAACGCTCTTTCGACGGAACCTCATCGTGGCAGGAGTTCAGACTGTCAGATGACGGGGGGCAGTGCAGTCGCTACTGGTCAATAAATGAACACACTGGGCACATTCCACTCTTCGAACAACTGTGCGGACGTGGGTGGCAACTTCTACTCGCTGTTACACGTCAAGGTTCGGGCCAGATGCCACCCGGATTCTGCGTGGATGGCATACGCCCCCGAGTCGGAGTGTCTGGTGCTGCCGAGTGGCTTGCACTGCTTCACGAGACTGCATTTCGTTTTCCGACCGTGGATCTTCAAGGTGAATGTCGAGGGCAACAAATCGGTGATAGACAGTGTGTCAGCAACATCATTGTTGGCAACAGTATCTCAGCGTCGGCCAGTCTGATCTATCTGGTAGTCAACACCGATTGTGCAGCAGATCTTGGTAGCTGGGAATGTCCACTGGAACTTGAGTTACCTGAGCCAGCAAATGTCCCGTTATGGGACGCTGGGGCTGGTGAGCTTTGGTTCGATGACTTCCTGATCAAGAAGTTTCAGAAAGAAGCACCCAATCAGAGGCTGGCACTCGATGCGTTTCAAGCCAGTGCGTGGGCGTCAGCAATTGCTCAGCCTTTCGGAAGCTTCGACTTCCTCTACTACAGCCATCCAGCAAAACGGACGGCAGAAGACCTCTGTCGTGACCACATAACTCCCGATCGGATTCGCTTCGGGACATCGAAGGTTGGTTCTCAGATGACGTGGCATGTGATCAATGCAGACTAATTTCTGCTCCGTCTTTGCTCCGCCCTGCTCCGATTTCGCCGAAGTATTTTTGGGCCAAAATGCACGCTCAAGTTCAGTTGAGGAAAGTCTCGACCAGTTCATTTCACTAATCAAGGAGAAACCAAATGAAAGCCCTTCAAATTTTCGTTCGTGGATTCCAGACGTAGGACGTTGGGAACCAGATTGTCAACATCCTTCAGGACGTAGGATTCAATGTCCGAGTTGTGTTTGACGGAAACTCAGACAGTGCAGGAGGGCTAATTGAAACTGAGATTGCCGTGTGCGATGAGTTGGAGGACGACAATCTTGCTGCGATCCGTGACGCCATCACATTGAATGCCAATGTCGTTTTACAGTACCGCATTTTCGTACTGGAAGACGAAGGCGAACTGTCAGGAGACCCGACAGAGACGAAAACGTTAGACGGCTACAAGCTGCTTGATACATCCGGCAAGGCACTCGCTGCTGGCACACAGGATCAGATGTTTCGAACTGTCAAACATCATGTGGAAGACGGTCGCTATCGAATCGCAGGCCCTGAGATGATTCTTGACGTGGTTCGAAAAGATGGAGTTGTTGGTCCTGACCCTCATGGTGTTCAAGTACAGGCTGTCTCAAATGGGGAGGGTGACCAGTGAGCAAACCGTCCGCAAGAAAACAGCAAAAACAGAAAGCTCGGCAGCGGTCGAAGACTAAGAACGCTGTGGCAGCCAAAGAACGACGAACGTACAGGCTGAATTTCCCATGCTTTATTTTCAGAAACGAAGATGAGGCCGACCCCAGGGCCAGCGCATACTAAGTTGTTTTGCCGGTAAGGATTTGCATCAAATAGTCAATGTTCCATCCGGCCATTCTTCTTTTCATGACGTTGCTTTGTTTGCCAGGATGTTTCTTGATGAGGCTGAGTGTGAGTCGTCTGAGCCATGACAAATTGTTCGCGAAGATTCGGTTTCGGACTCGACTCTCATCCTCGCGGTAGGTCATGTCGAGACTCCAGTGCAGCGTGTTTTCTATGGCCCAGTGACCACGAACCGTTGTTGCGAACAGCTCGCCTTTGCGACGCAGACTGCTGATGTAGTAGCGAACGTCAGAATGATGAATGCCGTCCTGCTCGTACATTCGGATCGCCGTTCCGATGGTCTTGAGTCCGGCCCATTTGTGGCCCACGTCAAAATCGACAGGCACGGTCGCCTGATAGTAGATTCTCTGTTCCTGCCGACCGTGTCCCTTCTCTGTTTCTTCATAGCGACTGACGGGACAGCGAGCGAAGTCATCCTCCAGGTGATCGAGAAAAAACTTCTGCACGACCTCATAGAGTTTCGGTTGGTTGCCTTTCAGGGCTAACACATAGTCTGCATTGCCAGACACGATCTGCTGCGCAATGTTTTTTTGACAACCCGCTGCGTCAATCGTAATGATCGCCTCATCGATATTGATTTCGTTCAGTAATTTCGGGATCGCGGTGATCTCGTTCGACTTCTCTTCCGTCGCCACCTGTCCCAGAGAAATCCCCTGATCAGAAGCCCACGCACTCACGATGAACAACGCACCCAGCCCATTCTTTTTGTCATGTGATCGACGGAGTGCTTTGCCATCAATCGCAATCTGTTTTCTGTAGCCTTCTTTCTGTTCGTCGGAAAGTCCTTCCAGCGATTCAATCCATTGCACGAAGCACGCTTGAAAGTCGTTCGGCTTCAGGAGAGAAAGGACGCGCCGGTACGTATCTTTTTTCGGAATGCCATGCGGAAGTGCCAGGTGTTTCTGCAGGCCATCGGCATTCAGTCGCGCCCATTCCGCAATCGCACTGGGGCCGTCGGCGTTGGCCAGCACTCCGCAAATGGCGATCACAATCACATCACCAAGCAGATGCAGACGATTGATGTTGGAACGCGGGTCTTTCAATTGATCAAAGTAATGAACAATGTTTCCTGTCAGCTCCTGGGTGACCGCCAGTTCAACTGTCGACATCTCTTGTCCTCTCCTCGTGAAGTCCGATGTTACGACACGAAAAGACTAACCAATACTCACTTGTCGCGCCAGCCTAAATTGCCCAAAGTGCGCGCTGGCCCTGGGCCGACCCCAGTTTCGTGAAATTGGTTCGAAAAGCCGTGGCCCGAATCGACTTCCGCAATTCAAACATTTTCACAGAAACTGAAACCAAGATCTTCAAGTCGATGGGGCGAAAGGGATTGGCGTTCACCAGAGATTTCTTGATCTCGCTCGAGCAGTATCCAGAGCTGCATAGGAACTTTGCACTGAAGATCGGCAAGGTACTTTTCGCACAAATGCCAACCGAGGAAGTTGCAAAGTACATTCCTTACAACGACGTGGCTGCTTTGTTAGACGGTCGAAATGTTGTTTTGCATTTCCGGGCACTTCGGCGGCAACCGTCGCCGAATGGCACGATCTATTTCTCCAAACATTGCCCGACAGTCAATGTTGATGGGAAGCTAGCAATTGTCGGCTTCACCCGCCACGCAATCGAGAGGATCTGTGAACGGATTGTGCCTCGCTGGCAGTCGTACGCCGGTCTCGCAGATGCGTTTGCATTCTTTGAGCAATGCCTGAAGTTCGAACGGTGCGATTTGCACAGCGGTCATTTGGCCTTCACGTTCTTCGGACAATTCCCAATTGGCGAAGCGATTGTTGACCAAATTATCGACAGAAAAAATGAGGACATTAACAACTTCTATCTTCGCATTGGCTATTGCCCGGCTGTTCTTGAGGGCGGGTTTATTAAGGCGAAGACGCTGTTGTTGCCGGGGTATTACGGAACACCCGAATGTAGCGCCATTCATCGTTCAGGATTGCCATGGCACGAACGAAAGCGACTGCTCCGTGGTGCTGGCGATTTGGACATCGCCAAGATCAAGTCAGCATCAGATTGTTGGCTCTTCAAATGGTTTCATGACCACGGTGTTCCGCAGGTACTTCAGTCTGAAACGAAGCTGTACGCAAAGGCTATCTGAGATTGATAACAACTGGGTCCAGATCCTGCTTGTTGACTGATGACCGTCGGGAAGCAGGATCTCGCCAGTTATTAACAGGCTGCACAGGCTCACCCTTAAAGTCTTTGACACCTTAAGGTTGCGCTAGGCGTGTCTAAAGGGCGTGTAAACGCATTTTCTTCCGCCACCAGACCTCGATCTGTTCACAAAAAGGACAAAGCCATCCGACACGCAAAGAGAAAAAACACGCCGCAAAACGTCGCAGGTCGCCGTGATCCTGTCTTCATCTACATTCCAGATGGGTTTGAGCCATCGGAGGTCTTGCCTAATCAATTGCAGCAGCACGCTGATAGCGCCTGCTACTTGTTGCACCGAATCATTTGGGGGCGGGCTACGAAGAGAGCCAGCGAATCTGGTTTCGTGAACCTGAAGGCCGATTACCTCCGAGATGTCATCCCAAAGCGAGCCCTGAAACGGTTAATAGACTGTCTGATTGATCGCAACATCATTGAGTGCGACCGGTATTTTATTAGGGGCAAAAAATGTTTCGGGTATCGGCTTAGTAATGATTATTTCCAACGGCCAATTGTTCGCCATCAACTTTCGGGCACAAAGGTGGCAGAGAACATCCGCAGAATACGGCGGGTTAAATACAAGTCAATCCGTCTTGATGTGCATTGTCATTTGCGGAAGCAGTTTCGACAGTTGGACATCAACCTTGAACAAGCCTTAGAAGATTTGGCGCACCTTGACTCATTTGAAGTCGTGAAGATCCCGGCTTTGCAAGTTGCGAACAAGGACTTTCGCTTTTCAGTCTGTCGGTACGGTCGAATTCACACTGACCTGACAAATTGCCATTCCCTCATCCGATCTTCACTGACTGTTAATGGTGATCATCTTGTCTCAATTGATATCAAGAACAGTCAACCATTGTTCCTGTCCCTTCTTCTTATCAACTACAGAAGGTCCGGTAATAGGATTCTGCCAATAAAACGTTTTCAGGACTCTTCTTCCAACCCCTATGCAGGTCTTGATGAACTGATAAGAAAAACAGTTCATCCAATCATATTAAACACAAACAATCCGCAGTCCCCGGCAGTCCTCCTGTCCAATACTACGGTCCAAACCGTACAGGGCGTGTCACAAGACATTGCTGCAGACGAGTTTAGGACAACAGGAGGTTGTCCCAAAGCAAGGGCCGTTAATAACGCACTCCTGAGTAACGATGAGCAGTGGTTTGTAGAGCTTTGTGAACAAGGAAGACTGTACGAACAGTTAATGGAGACTGCTGAGATCCCTGTTCGTTCATGGGCCAAAGAGGCAATGTTCGAGATCCTGTATGGGAAGAACACATTGAGGACGCCAGCCAAGTCCTGCTTCACCGAGATGTTTCCCAAGGTTGCGGAAGTCGTTCGAGTGCATAAGCGGAAGGATCATCGTTTCCTTGCTCGGCTGCTTCAGAACGTCGAATCAGATTTCGTGATCAACACGGTCTGTCGTCGCCTGATGATGGAGCGTCCAGAGATCCCTGTGTTCACAATCCATGACTCGATTATGACAACGCCTGAACACGTGGAATACGTGAACAGAGTCTTTCAAGACGAGTTCGGGGATCTTGGGATCACACCGAAGCTTCAATTCACCAACTATTCAAGGAGTAACAATCATGACAAATGACGACCTCTTAGCACGAGCAAAACAAGTGGCGAGAGTCATCTCACGTAGAGAGAGAATGCGGATCAATCAAAGGCAGTTTGAAGAAGCTGGAATCGAGATGGAGGATATTAAGACGATTGCGGACAGCATTGGCAGCGATGTCGAGGATTTATTGCTGGTGGGCACATCATCAGCGATTCATCATCCCGGACAGGCCGTGCCTGTGATTCAAAGTCACGTTGTCGTGGACATTGCAGACGAGGCCATAACGCTCCGAGGTAAGACATTCGATATCGATCAGCAAATGGCTGCTGTGGTGCAATGTCTGCTCGATTCGAATGGTGAACGACGGTCGCAGAGCGACATGAGGCGAACGTATCCAAAGCACATCGTTGATGAACGACTTGATACAACCATTCGGCGAAAGCTGAAAAGACACAAGTCTGGGATCGGTGAGTACATCAACAGCGATACCAGAGGTTTCTGGATTGATATCGAACGCCTGTGTCGTTAGCTGCTCACGTAGTAGCTGTCCATTTCAGCTTGGAGACTGGTCTTTTTCTGTCGGTTAGATTTTGATACGACAGGTGGATGGACACGGATGTCAGTCAGATCATCGCTGTGGAAGTGAAGCAGCTTGTGCTTAGCCTGCAGCGTGAGGTTGCGGAGCTGCGGGACGAGAACCGGCGGCTGCGTGATCGGATTGAAGAGCTCGAAGGTAAGAACCCCACAGAGCGACTCGACGAGGCGTTTTCGGTGACGGCGGAAGAGAGACGCCGCGCTGAAACGGGCCGCCGAAAAGGTCGCAAAAAACAATCCTCGGCGCGTCGCGGTCGTCGCACAACCGAGCAGAAAGCGGACAACGCCGAACGACGCGAACTCATTCTGCCGGAAGGTTACAACGTCGCAGAGTGCCGTTTCGTTCGGGAACGTTTCGTCTGGAGAGTGATCAACGGCCAAGCCGTGCAGGTCGTCTATGAAATCTATCACGGCCCCAACGGCGAGAAATCCGAAATTCCGGGCGTGTGGCCGCGGTCCGAATTCGGCATTGAAGTTCATATCGCGCTGGCTCGCATTGTGACCATCACGGGACTGTCGATCGACAAGACGTGTGCATTGATTGAATTCTTCTGGAATCTGCCGCTCGGCAAATCCCAGGCGGACGCTCTGTTGAATCAACTGGCACGGCGTTGGGAACAGGAATTCGAATCTCTGTGTGACCTGATGGCGTTCAGTGCGATTGTGCATGCAGACGAAACCAGTTGGAGTATCAACAGCGTGTGGGCTTTTTTGTCGGAGAAGGCGCGCGTGCTGATCTTCGGATGCCGCAAAGACGGCGACACACTGGCTCAGATCCTGTCGAAAGAATTGTTTGGAGGCGTGCTTGTTTCGGACGATGCGGCCGTGTACCGAGGTTTCAGTCACGCACAGAAATGCTGGGCTCACCTGCTGCGGAAGGCCATCCGTCTGACGCTGCTGAAGCCGGACAACGAAGAGTACCAGCGACTGCTCGACGGCCTGCTGGAAATTTTCTACGCGGCCAAACGCCACGCCGCCGATGGTCGTCTTGGCGATGCCGGTCGTGCGGCGAAGGTCGATGAACTTGATAACACGCTGGCGGCTCTGCTGGTGCGTTACTGCGCCGAGGATTCCGATGTTCGGGCGGCCGACTTCGGCAAGGATTTTGACAACCTGGTCTCAGAACTGATTCGGCTGATGACGGAAGAGGAGTTGTTTTGTTTTGTGACAAGCCCGGCCGCGCCAGCAACGAACAACGAAGCGGAACGCAGTCTTCGCGGCGCGGCCATGGACCGTCGCACAGGTCGAACGAGCAAAACATCGAAGGGAGCCCGTCGCCGCAGCATTCTTACAAGCGTCCTGGAATCGCTGAATCTCCATCTGAAAACACCAACGCTCAGTTCCGTGGTGGCCGAGGTCATGACGTGGCAGCAGGATGGATTCAGTCTGTTTGATCGACTGAAACTTGAAGTCGGCCTGACCTCCGCGCCGCCCGGTCAGTCGCGACTGTCCAAACTCGTCCCCGCCAACTGAACACCACACCTCACGCTGCGCACCACGCGGAAATGGACAGCTACGCTCACGTATTTGTCCGCTCCCGCCACAGTTGCATTGCCCTAGAGTTTGTTTCGGCGGCAAGGTTTTGGGATGGCGTGGCAGTGGGGCAGCTTCGCACCTATTTGTCCGAAGTTGCCTCACAGCAGACGCCGTAACATTCCCCGCACGAAAGCCCAAATGGCAAAACAATACCAAGGACTCGCCTGTTGCTGCATCTAAGTGGTGTGGCGACTTTCCAATCCAAGGTCGCAGCGATGATGCTGCGATAACCATTCAATGAGGGTAAAGAGATGAGCACATCCGAATCGAAAAACAATTCGCCAAAAACGAATGTGGAGAAACCGTATAAGGTGCAAATGAGAACAACAGTAGGTGTCTCGATCTTAGTCGGTGCGTGCGACGTTGACCAAGCGATTAAAAAGGCATCAGCATGGACCGACTTAATGGTACAGACGGGAGAAAGCTGGTTCGGCAGATACGACGACGAGCACGTCAATAACGCTGTAGGTGAACGATTCCTTCTCGAGTGGTGGATATTCCAAATTGTGTGTGGGGACTTCGACGTCAGACTGGCTGAAGAAAGCGACGATAGCGTTGAGGCCAAAATTGGCGAACCCGAACCCGAACCCGATCCTGAATTCTTCAGGGAACTGGAGTCTATGAACTAAAAAATTCGGATGCCGAACGAGAGTGTTGGTTCAGCCTGACTTGATGGGATGAATCAATGCACAACTTCTGGAGGCAGGCTTGCCCTCTTCGGAGGGCAAGCCGTTAGCCGATGTTGTGTGTGAGGACATCAACAACCAAATTGACCAACATGGGACCGACGCTGTGCATCTGGCCGACCCAAGTTTGTTCCAGCATGGATCAGAGATTCATTCGTCCCAATCGGCAGCGTGGAGAGTGGATGTGGCGATGGGACTTCAGTTCAATCATGTCATCCATGTTGAAGAAAAGAGCCTGAACAATGATCGAAAACACGAACTGATTCGGCAAGCCAAAGGCGTTTATCTTGCGGACGCATGAAGACCGCCCTTTGCTTTCGCACCAACAGAATATCAGGCAGGAGCGGCACATATCTGACTCCGCACCAGCCAATCGAATTGGAGTGGGATGATGAATAGCACCTTCGAACAGGAGCATGAACTGCGAATGCGAATGCTGCCTCACATAGTCAACAATCTGAATGAGCATGTGATTCACACGGCAGTGGATGCTCTGAGAGAACTGCTGACAGATTTACCTGAGATTGCGGAAGAAGTGCTTGTGCCGATTTTCGAATGGTCTGAGTTTTGGCCTAACGCTATGGCGAAGGAAGCTCTGGGGTTGCCGATGGATCAAGACTTCGACACGGACGAACTTCTTGAATGCTTCGAGCTTCCAGATAGAACGTCCGAAGGCAAGCCTAAGGTTGACTGGATTAAGGAAGGATTCTGATCATATGAAAACCATCACCAACGAAGACAGAGTGTCCATGATCGTTCTCATCTTAACACAGGCTGCTCAAGGCGATGGGCTACCCAACGAACGAGCCGAGGCGGTCTATTCGGAAATCATGGAAAGATACAAGCTGATACGGCATGGGTTCGCATCGGCGCTGATTGCGGTGATTGAAACTGTACTGAACTCTGGAGGCGAAAACACTTCGAAGGGAATCGAGGAATGATGAAGCGTTTTGATTTTGCAGGCCGCTGGCGTGGACAAATTGTTCCTCACCTAAATGATCAGGAAGTTGCGTTCACGTTAACATGGGGAATGCAGCTTCTGAGGCCAGACTACGAAGATGGTAATCCCCCGTGGCATTGCGGGCGAGGATTGCCCAATGGACGATCGCCACGTGAAGGATGCCTGTCGTGGTATCAGCCAGTGGGCCGTTGTCATCACATCGCCCCTTTCTGCTGGGCGATTGGTCGAAAGATTTATCCACAACTGAATTGGGGATTCGTTTCGGGGGAACATCACACAGTTGTCATTGGTTACAAAGCCGATTGGCAGGAGCCTGAGTGGCTGATGGACATTTTGCTTTTTCGGGAGAAGACTGCCATTGAGTCTCTGGCCTTCGTTAAATCCAGAGAGTGGAAGTTCTACCCAACGATAGTTGATTACGCAGCATCGTTCTGTCCAGACTCTGAATTGGTTGCCAAATATTTGTCTGGTGAGATGTCTGTCAGTGAGATTGCGTCAATGAGTGCCTGAATAATGATTGGAATGTACTGTGAATACTCTCTGCTTGGCACTCCAAAAGTTGTACTGTGAGGGCCTGACCATCGATGAGACGATGTGATCGTTGAACAGTTTCGAAAAATTCGAACCCTTAGTCTTCGATTTTCTTGGTGGTGACCACGAAACCTCGAACAACGCCTGTGAGAAAATCATACGAGCGTGAGCAGGCGGACGAACTTTGATGGACACAATTGAACTCAAAGACGGAGGACTGCTTCTTTGCGACGATGCTTTTCTGACGCCCGACGTTGCTGATCGCTATTTCGAAAGCCTGAGAGACAACTGTCAATGGGAGCAGAAACCGGGAATCTTCGGTTACATGCAGCCCAGACTGATCGCCTCATATGGCGACGACGGCATCACGTACAAGTATTCGGGCGTTGAGAATGTCGCTCTTCCTTGGACGGCGACACTGTTGGAAATCAGGAAGAAGATGGAAGCCGTTAATGGTGATTACAATTTCTGCCTGATGAATCGGTATCGTTCAGGAACGGACAGCATGGGGTGGCACGCTGATAATGAACCGGAGATGAGCAATGTGATTGGGTCACTTTCGCTGGGAGCAACTCGGAAGTTCAGAATCAGGCACAACGTGACGAGAGAGACACAGACGTTTGAGGTCGGTCATGGAACGCTCATCATCATGGCAGGGACGATGCAAGACTATTGGCAACACGAAGTTCCAAAGACGAAGAAGAAAGTCGGCGAACGGATCAATTTGACGTTCAGGAAGATCGTGAAGGACTAACCCCGATGTCGCAAGCATTAACAGTGGATGTGATCTCTGATGTGATCTGCCCGTGGTGCTACATTGGCAAACGGCGACTTGAGAAGGCGATTGCCGCATTTGATCGCCAGAAGGAAGTTCAGGTCCACTGGCATCCATTCCAACTCAACCCGACGATGCCGAAGGAAGGCATTAGTCGAAAGGAATACCGCACCAGAAAATTCGGAAGCTGGGAGAGGTCTCTGGAACTGGATGCCAAAGTCATTGCTGTTGGCAAAGAAGAAGGAATTCATTTCGCCTTCGACAAGACTGAACGAACGCCAAACACAGTTGATGCCCACCGATTGGTTTGGCTGGCATCTGAGTACGGTTGTCAAGACGCTGTTGTTGAGGCTCTGTTCCGAACCTACTTCACTGAGGGACATGACATCAGCAGTCGTGAGACACTGATTGCCGTTGCTTCGGAAGCTGGAATGGATCAAAAGACTGCCGAAGTTATGTTGACCACCGATAATGGTATGGATGTCATCGCAAACGGCAGAGAAATGTTTGAGCGGCTTGGGGTGACAGGCGTTCCGTTCTTCGTCATTAACCAGAAGATCGGCTTGTCCGGTGCTCAGGAGCCCGAAACGTTTCTCGATGCGTTCAGGCAGTCCAAGACATAAACCGAGTCAAAGCGATCTCGAAGTATGTGTTGGCGATCTTCATGATAGTTGCCGGAACGATGCACTTTGTGAACCCAGCATTCTTCCTGAAGATCATGCCGCCGTATCTTCCGTTTCACAAAGAACTGGTGCTGGTCAGCGGTGCTTGTGAAATTCTGTTGGGTGTCCTGCTGCTGATTCCTCAGACTTCACATCTGGCTGCGTGGGGAATTGTCGCCCTGTTGATTGCCGTCTTTCCAGCCAATGTGTATCTGTATCAGCATCAAGAAATCATGCCAGCCCCGCCTCTGGTTCACTTCCTGAGACTTCCTTTGCAGGGAATCTTCATCGTGTGGGCTTGTTGGCACACGAAGTCCAACGATCAAAAACCGAGCCAGCACATCACCACGACGAAAGAAACACCGTGACCATGCGTATCATTCTTCTACCACTCGCCGCTGCTGCATGTGTGCACGCACCTGCTCTCGCCGATGCCCCCCGCCAAACCCCTCAACGATTAGACACAACCGTCAAAGTTGAGATGAACTACCTGTTGTTCTTGCCCAAGGGCTATGACAAACAGGACTCATGGCCGCTTGTATTGTTTCTTCATGGGGCTGGTGAGCGAGGCGATGATCTCGAACTGGTGAAGAAGCATGGTCCACCGAAGCTGATTGGTGAAGGCAAAGACTTCCCGTTTATTGTCGTGTCACCGCAGTGTCCCAAGGATGTTTGGTGGGAGCCGATTGAACTGACAGCATTACTCAATCAGGTCATCAAAACTCACAAAGTCGATGAGGATCGTATTTACGTTACCGGTTTGAGCATGGGAGGATTTGGGACATGGCGACTGGCGGCGTTCACGCCAGATCGCTTTGCGGCCATTGCCCCGGTCTGTGGCGGTGGAGAAAAATACTGGGCACGTCGCTTTCCACGATTGCCAACATGGGCGTTTCACGGAGCCAGAGATCAAGGTGTTCCTCTCGAACGCTCACAGGAGATGGTTGACGCCATGAAAGAAAAAGGCGGTGCGCCGAAGCTGACCGTGTATCCCGAAGCGGAGCACGATTCATGGACAGAAACCTACAACAACCCAGCCTTCTACGAGTGGTTGTTGGCACAGAAACGAAAACCCACAGTGGAATAGGCCATTGGTTCGGCAGGCGGATTACCAAGTGACACTTCGTAGAGTCAAACAGCTATTTGATTAGAAGCCGGCGAAATGAATCCGAGCAAACACCTGCTAGCCATCCTCAAGGCTCCAGCGAGAGTGCTTGGTTATTTTTCCCACGATTATCTACGAATCACCGTTCTAGCCGGACATGGTATGGCTGACGGCGGAATTCAGCATGACATTCTTTGGGGAATGGTCCCATCCGATTTGCGATTGCCAAACTCCGATTCCACCGTCCTAATAGATCGTTCCAAGAGCCAGTTCGTCGGCGTTGAGCGGATACAGACGACGGGCAATGAATAGCCAAAGGTTGAACGGCGTGTTTTCAAGAATCAAATCCTTCTTTTGTCGATCCGATAAGCCATCACAAGAGGATGCCGAGCAGGCAGTCAGTCAACTCATCCAACTTGGTTTCCTGAAATATCTGCCAGAGACTGCCCATGATGTTGTCCGAGCACAACTCATAGAAAGCGTGCGAAACAATTACTTGGACAGCGAATGGGATGATGAATGTGTGTCTGCCGACAAACGCAGCTATCCGGCAGATGCTGAGAACCTAGCTGAAGGAGACGTTGGGAAATGCCTTCGAGGAATGCGTGCAATCTTATCCACGGAAGGTGTGTCGCTGAACGCTGTCGAAGACCGCTTCACGGACAGCCACAAACGTTACGAGGTCTGGATTAACGGAACACCTCATCTGATCTACGATCTGAATGAGATCTCAATGGAAGAGATCTGGGGGGAAGCGTTTCGGAGGCTGATCCAGATCGTAAACCTATTTCTCGAAGAAGCCGGTTCAAACGAGCGATTGTTCGGTATCGCAGGTGGAAACGATGGCAGAGTGATATTTCTCACGCCGACTATGCACGAATTGCTCGTGGAAAAGGGAGACATCTTCGACGAACGATGGACACCGGTCACCGGGGATGACCTAAGATGAAGTACGACCACCCAATCATTGGGGCAAGTTTCCCTGACGATGCGCATGAAGACAACGCCATCACTCACATGGGTGAGTAGCAATGCTGAATCTGACCGCTACTGCAATCCCATCAATTTCGCAGTAGCCAGAGCGATAAGACTTCCATCCAGTTTGACCGCTCGTTCTACCAAGTGCTTCCTTTCCGATGAATCGGCAGGCAATCGACCGGCAAGAGCACACAGAAGACGACTTTCCAAGTCGGGCTCTTCCACAAGTTCGAGCCCTTTTCGGTAAGCTGCAATGGCGTCCACCTCTTTGTTACAACGATCTCCAAGAAGAAGGTACAACGGTGCAAAGTCCGGGAATCGCTCAACGCCCTGACGTGCAAGACTGGCGGCCTGTTTGTCGCTCAATCCGCCGTCGTCCAGAGTACGGACCAGCATAAATTCCTCGTTCGAGATCGTCCCCTTGTCCAGACCATCTGCAATCCAGCAGTCAGTCCGACACCGAAACCAGCCGGGCGCAAGTCGTTCAACCTCTTCAAACGCCTCTCGTGCCTTGGCGTAGGCACCAAGTTCGAGCAAGCACATCCCGCTTTGGTAGACAGGATCGGGGTCGTGCGGATCAACTTCACTTGCTTCGTTGTACTTTTCCAAAGCATCGGAATACTGCCCGGACGATGCCAAGTGGTTTCCCTGCTGAACCAAAATGCCTGTCTTCTGAAGAGAAATCCGATTGCGTTCAAACTGGAATTTATAACTACCTTCACCGACGCTTGTGATTTCACTGAGTTCAAACTGGACGCCATCTCTCAGGCATATAACACGACACAGCGGCTCTCCCTGCTCCATCACTGCAATGCGACGTTCGATACTCTCGGTGTCGCCTCCGTGTTGCCGTGTTATCAGGAGCGCCTGCCTGCGACATTTGAGGGCTTCTTCCGTCTGGCCCAGATAACGATGTGCTTCGTGAAGATTGTTGAGATAGACAATCTGGCCTTCGAAGTCACCAGCTTTCTCACACCTGTCCAACGCCTTCCCAAAAAGCTCGAATGCTGATTCAACATTGCCTGACTGGAAAAACAGTTCCCCCAATCTACCAACAACGAACGTCTCGTAATGACCGGCGTTGGTTCCTTTGAGCGTCTGGAATTTTTCCAGATGGCTTTCCGCCTCGGAAATCAACGATTCAAATTCCAATTGTTGCATTCGCTTTGGGAAATCATCAAACCACTGATCCAGCGCAAGCAGCGGATTGTCGTCTGGCCCACCCGTTAGCTGTTGCCACAATTGCGGCGAACGACATTCATTTGCAAGGCACTGAGCGATAGCAATCATTGCCTGAACGTGTTGGTTTGTCTTAACTTCGTCGGACTGTATCTCTTCGGGAATTTTCGCCAGAAACTCGACGTTGTTAGCCACCTGTTCGTTGTGCCGCTGGCACAGCGAACGCAGTTGGCGATTCGAGCCTGATATTGCCGTTTGAATTAGCTTGTCTCGCAACTCGACCGGCGTCAGTTGTTCAGGCTCAGACTTCTTGAAGGGCCAAAATGGCATAACAAACGACCTTCACATATTTAGGTGTCACGGTTGGTTCGTTTACGCCGCCGCTTTGAGCCAGCTCTCCGTGTCACGAATTTGATCAGTTTCAAAGTAGGTGTTGGCGATCTTCATGATCCCCGATAAAGCCACCGCCATTATGCACAGCATTTCATTGAAACTAAAACCGAAAAGCGTCATTGTCACCGAGACAGTTGATCAAGAATATCCAATACAGCTTCAACTTCCTGATGCGGCGACACATAGCTTGCTGATTTCTTGATTTCTTCTTCAGCGTTCGCCGGACAGCCAAGCCACGAAACACGATCAGCGATAAAGCGGTCTCCCATCGTGTCGCCAATTCCTGCCGTTCGTTTAGGATCGATGCCCGTCTCCGCCAGCAGCCGGTCTATAGCTGTTCCTTTGTTGACGTGCTGAAGGTCACAGTTGATGTATAGCCATGTCATCGAAACTCGGATCGGCCAGTCACGTTTCTGGAATTCCTCAGCAATCGTCGAAACTGTAGACCGAAGGTAATCTGTGTCGGGATGGTACAAGGCCACAGAGGCAGACTTCCCCGGCTGCTGAATAACGCCGTGTGCCTCATAGAGCAACCGCAAGAGCTTCCGGGCTTCATGAATCACGTCAAAGTGATCGTCAGTAATGGCGGGATCACACTCGAACGAGTTGTCGGCAGGTCGCCAGAGCCAGACTCCATTCTCCCCGATGCACGGAATCAGCGTGTTGTGGATCAGTCGGCAAAGACACTCAACAAACCCAATCGGCCTGCCGCTGCAAAGGGTGACCACTGGCCGATCACGGTCCTCAATCGCCTGACGATTGTGCTCAGCAATCGCTGCAAGGGCTGGTCCGTTGATCGGTGCGTGTGATTCAGGAGACAGACAACCGTCGATGTCACAGATAACCAGATCGTACTTCCCTGTTGTTCTGAATAGCACAGTGGGTCTTCTTAGGAATGTGGCCTTGGTTCTCAGTTTTTGTAGAAAACCGCCAGCCAAACGGTGGGCTCGTCGGGAGATGTCCACTCGACACGATGTTTCTTGTGGGCGGGGATGCCGATGTGGTCGCCGGGTCTGAGGTGAACAGATTCGGCATCATCAAACAGAAGTTTGCCTTCGCCTTGTAACACGACAACCCATTCGTGTTCGTCTTGATCGTACCAAAAGTCTTTCGGACTGGCATGGCCTGTGGAGACGATGCGCTCAATGCGGACGCTCGTGCTTTGAGCGAGGACATTGACGAGTTCTTCCGGGACGGCAGTCGGAAAGTCAGCAAACAGGTTGTCAGGACATTGCGTCATCATCGCCCTCGTCGATCTCTCGAATAATACGGCATGGATTTCCGGCAGCGACGACACCATCGGGAATGTCTTTTGTGACAACGCTTCCGGCACCGATCACGGTCTTTGATCCGATACTCACGCCGGGAAGAATGACAGCCCCACCTCCAACCCAGACATCGGAACCGATGGAAACGGGTTTTCCGAATTCCTGAGTTCGTCGCAACTCAGCGTTCAACGGATGAGTGCCCGTGTAAATCTGCACGGCTGGACCAAAGAACGTGAAGTCGCCGATCTTCACTTCGCACACATCAAGAACCACGCAGTTGAAATTGAAGTAGACACGCTCACCCAAATAAATATTGCTTCCGTAGTCGCAGTAGAACGGTGGCTGCATCCAGACAGAATCTCCACCACTGCCCAACAACTGCGTCATGATTCGGCGACGGGCATCCTGCTCACGTTCACGAGAAGCGTTGAGGTCGTGGCACAGATCCCGTGCTCGCTCTCGGGCTTCAAGTAACTCTGGATCGAGAGCATCGTAAAGCTCGCCCGCCAGCATCTTTCGTTTCTCGGTAGGCATCTTGTGAATATCCCTGCACTGCATTCACGTCGCTGAGTCAATCGAGACCTGCGCTTTTAACACCAGCCTAATCGCTATCCATGGCATGAAAAAGAACGTCAGCACACAGAGCTTCAGCAATCCCATTCTACAGTAGAAAATCACATCGAGTTCATGATTGCTCGGTCCAAACATTGGGCCGTGGAGCTTGTAGATCATTTCCGGCATCAGTTGAGTGACGCCAAGCCAAATGAACAGCAATACGAAGCCGCAGATCCAGCAGCGAAGCAGAATGCTGGCGATTGTGCTCAGCATATCTCTTTTTTGATCTGTCATTATCGACTCCCGGACACGTTGCTTCACGTTTTCGGCGTATTCAATTCCAACCATGCCGCCGCCGATGCCGCTTTGGCATTTCCTGTCGCCGTGGATGCTATCGTCTGCTGTGCGGCCATCGACCATAATGGCTATTCCGCCGTAGAGTGCCTTCGAATCGATTCCAGCATAGCTGAATACGCTGACAACTTGTGATCAGTGCCGCTTGGAATGACGCCTTGAACCATCGGGTTGCCGTTTTGGTCGAATCTGGGCCCTTGCGGAACTCCAATCCGCTCAATGTACAGTTCGAGGTCAGCATCGCTCATCGGCTCAACGTAACCAGATTCAGCCTCCAGTTGAGGTTCGCTTGCCACGTTTTCATTGTTGCCAACCAGCATGATGCGACGAGATCGAACAATTTCATCATCCGTCCAACGAACCATGTGTCCAAAGTGCAGGTATGGGTCGATGAGGCGGGGCACCGGGTCCATATCATTAACGAAGAAGACGTATTTGCCTGCAAGGCGTGGCTCCAAGAACGCAAGCATTTCTCCCTCAACGACCTTTGGCTGTCCGAACGTCATGACGCCAGCAATCGGGTACTCGTCTTTCACAACCAATTGGAAAGCGCACACTATCGCAAGACCGCCACCAAGACTATGCCCGGTGATCCAGACCCGTTTCGTTTCGTAGCGTTCAAGGAGGGAAATCACTTGTGAGTGCATAGGCTTGTATCCCTTCACGAATCCACCGTGCATCGCTCCCTGTTGTTCTTCGGATTCCAAGAAACGCAGATCTTGAAGGATGTCGTATTCGTGACTTTCCGTCCCTCTCAATACCACAATCGAATCATCACCGGCATCAACGACATACCCTTGCATCGAACCTGCATTGATCGATTCGGAGTCGAATCCGAGTTTGGCGATCTGTTCTCTCGCCTCAACAGGAGGGGCGTATGCAATCTCGCAGAGATCCAGCATAAGCTTTGATACCGACCAGTGGCAGTTTGGGTCCTTGCTCGACCAATCCATGGCGAGTATTTCAAGTGGCGTTTTCTCTTCCGCATGAGTTGGTCCCAAACCGCCTCCCTCTCCGATCTCGGTTCCGCTGTCGGTCGGACTCTGGAACAGCCTCAGAGCGATCGTAAGCAACGCAGCGGCAGTTGCAAGAGAGCCAAAAACACGTGCCGTTTTCGAAGCGATTGGGTTGAGAAATCTCAGCGCTGACACGACAACGAAAGCGATTCCGAAACATGCGATGTAGGGTGCCATTCGACTCAGCCAGCATCCGGCAACCAACAAAACGAATGCTAATCCGAGGCGCAGATAGGTGGTCTTGGGAGTTGAGGCGACCGTCGAAGCAAGACAGACGCCGAAACCAGCCACCACGCAAAGTATGCCAACTGTGCCCATTGTTAGACTGCCCCTATCAGATAACAGAAATGTCGAATCCACATCTGATCGTATCAAAAACTAACGGAACTGCGTGGGCTGATAAGCCCGTATGAAGGTCTCTCACGAGATTCGTGAGGCAGTGCTTCGCAATTTCAAGACCACTTCCTCGCATTCCACGTATCTCTCTGTGGCTGGCGACGACTCTCGCCGAATTTCTCGAAATCCACACTTCTCGAGCACTCGAATTGAAGCGACATTACTCACTGCAACACGAGCATGAAGAGGGCGAATCGGAACTTCCAATAACAGCAGATTCAAGGCTTGAGTCGCAACTCCTCGTCCCCAGAACTCTTTGCCAATCCAATAGCCGATTGAATCAACACCATCACATTTGAAGCAAGAAATACATCCGGCGAGAATATCTCCCGCTTCAATCGCCCTGACGATCACACTTGAATCACAAAGGATTCCCTCCCAATGTTCGTCGAACGCTTCTCCACTTCGGGGATGAGTAAGTGCCAACTGATTTGCTTCTGGGTCGAGTTGAAACTCGTAGAGAAGCGGAAGGTCGTTGGGTTCAATGTTCCGTAGCCGAATGTTCGCCGTTACGTCACTGCTTGTCGCCGAAGAGAAGCTCTTGTTGTCCGTAGAATTCATGACTTACTCTTCTTTGCCGCAAATCCCGACTCGTCACCCTGAAAGAACATGATCATCCCGCTGAGTTCTCCGCCTTCCAGCATCGCCCAGCCACGCCCTGATGTCTGCTCCATTTCATCGAAGCCTTGGAAGCTAAATTAAACGGCAGGCTTGTCGTCACGTTCCGTTTCTTGCCAGTCGATATCGCACCTGACGTTGCCGAAGTGGAATTCGCCGAGACCGTTCTTCTTGAATTCGATGAAGCCCGGCACTTCGGCGTCAACGAAGTCCTGATCCCACAACTCCATTGATGTGATTCGGTAGCGGCCTACGAACTGCGACTTTTTTATTGCTGAATTTTCGTTTGGAATCGTTGACACCGACTTCGCACAAGGGCGGAAAGATCACGTATGTGGGTGCAGTTCGCAATGGGTGCAGTTCGCAATGAGATACGGATTGGCAAGCTAGAGTGGATTGTCAATTTCCCGGACATCGGCCTTTTTGAAACAATGAAGTCCACCGAATTCAGAATCCTGTCTCCAAATCGGAACATCGAGTTCCTAGTATTTCATTTGCGTCTACGCTTCTGTCTGTTTTTTGACTTTCTTTCGACATGGCGTCTTCGCTTTGGGTCTGTGAGATTTCGGATTCGATTCTCATAGTGCTCAATTGTCTTTTTCCTCTTTTCCTCCCAATCTGCTTCTTCTTTCTTGAGTTTTGTGTCCAAAGCTTCCTTCCGCTCTAACGCTCGTTTGAGTTCCCTTCTTAGTTGAGTCTTCTCGCTAGTCTGCTCTCGCCAGAACATCTGAGACACGAACAGTGGCTTCGCCAAGTCTGACACAGACTGGAATTCTTCATCCAATTCTTCGACTGACCTCTTCGCTTCTCCTTCGACGGCAGAAATGAAGGAAGCTTTTTCTCTTTGATAAGACAGTCTACTGGTGCTGATTAACGGCTCAAAATACGAGCGAAATGCGTCTTCATCAATAAGTGAGATACCCAATTCAGAGTATTCGGTCGCCATCGCCTCAACAATGGTAGCGTCATCTTTACTGTCGGGGCACAGCAACGACAGATGACGAAAAAGCATCTCTGGCTTCCAAGTGAGTACGCCATATTCACCTCCGTACATCTGATCGAGAAGTTGACTGCTGCTGACAAAATACGCTGGGGCAAGACCTTCGAAATCACTGACCTTGCCTCCTCGTTCCTCTGCAAGTAGGCACAGCACCTCAGCCTCGACGAATGCTTGCTTTTCGCCACCTCGACCTGTGCCCCTTCGAGCACGTTCTTCCTCGATTTTCTTAGCGACTTCCGATATGGACAACTCGGCGTCATCAGATACGTCGTCCTCAACACTTACAATCTCCACACCGACTTCCTGAACACGCTTCACGGCTTTATCAAGCGTGTCGAGGGAGAGGAAACGACGATATTCGCTAAACCGACGCAGCGTTTGTTTTCGTGAAAGTCCAACAAATCCCTCTATGTAGGGATTTTGCCGGTAAGTTGCGCCATTGAAGACTTGGAGCATGAATTCCATTTCCTCTTCAGCAGTTAATCCTTCGCACATGTCCGTCGCCCAGCTAAGACCTTTGAGCGACTCCTCTATTAAAGCCTCTGTTGTCGTCAGAGTTATCCCAAGCTGTTTGGACTTGTTGCAGATTTCCTGAGACAATCTGCTGATCGGTGACCCTACTGCAAACAAATAGATCAGCACGTTCGAGTCGAGCAGCCAACTTGACTGACTAAGCAGGTCTGTTCGGGGTTGTGACGCAAACTGCGCTGAACCGAAGATGTGTACTGCAAAGAACCCCTGAGAAAGGCGGGCCAAGAATGATCGCTGGGCTTCCGTGGGCTTGGTAAACAGATCTATTGCGAAATCGACAACGGTTTGACGGGCTTCGAAAGACTCAATCCAACTCATGGAACGAGTAATGGCCTCAAACAACTCGGCCATGTCGACTGGTTCAAAAGCCTGATCTCTGAAAATGAATGATGCTGCGGCAACTCCTCGTCGTCGGAAGACATCTGCAATAGATGAAACAAGTGAAGTTTTCACTCGACTGACGTCTTCGGTCGAAAAACCGTTTGCTGTCAGATGTGCAATTAGCGTGCTGACAACCTCCTCATCTTGCAGCTTCGCTTGTATTTTTGTGTTGCCCAATTCCGATTTGCCATCGTCGGTCAGCTTCCACGACTCTCCATCGAGCGAAAGCAATCCGCTCTCGGACAAAGATTCAAGTATCTCTGGAAGTGCAGATGCCGTGGTGGGTAGCGCCTGAAGCGTATTTGGAATCAGCTTCTTGCGAATTTCTTCTTCGTCGCAACCTGTGGGGGAACGATCCAAGGTGCGGAGGATCTGAGGACGAATAAGACGCCGCAAGATCGTTGCGTCGGTTGATTTGTCATAAAGAGAATTTGAGAAAAGCAGCGAACTGGCAAAGTCAATTTCGTCTTCCGTAATTGGGTCAAGGGGGAGGTGTGCAATCTGGCGACGAGGGATTACAAACCGTTCTATGCCCTTCAAGAGTGTCTGCAATTCCCTGTGGTTTCTGTTTCCGCTGTACGGGATGATGTGTATGTTGTACTTGCTCAAGTATTCGTCAATGTCCTCTTTTTGGACATCTGCTGCGATCATGAAAATTGTTCTCTTCGAAGGAGCAATCTTTTTAGCGGACTCCAATATCGTCTGGATGTCCGGGTCTCGCATACTGTGGCCGACAATAAGAATGGGAAATGTTCGAAACAGCGAGACCAGTGTTTCCCGAAAATATCTGTGCGAGTCTTCGGTTTTGAAACACTGATAGTCGTCATCTGTCAAAACTACAGAATCGCCGTCGTCGAGCGTTCCATGTAGGTGGACGATCTGTTTTGTCATTCCAACGGATAGTTGAGTCAATTCGGGCTTCGAGTTCGATAGCACCGAACAGAATTCTGTATCAAATTCAAGATGGCGAATGATCTCCGAATCCCAATTTGTCGTGAGGTAGAACTTTAAGGGCCACGAAGTCAGACACGAGTACGCACTCCCTTTCTGCGACGACCCCCTGAGCAACGCTTCATGACCGTCGAGTCGCTTCTGTATGTGTGTCAGGATTACATTACGGTCAAGCAACGTTTCTGCGTACTTGAATATCTTTGGGTAATCGTCTTTCTCAAAAAGTCGGGCGAATAAGTCTTCCTCGAATTTATCTCCCGAAGCTTCTTTGGCGAGAGCCACAGTCTCTTCAGCGAGCGTCTTCCACGACGGAAATCTCAGTTCATTGGAGGGGCCGGAGCCAATGACTGCAATGCACTGTCCCGAATTCAAGGCAGCGATGAGTTCTTTGGGTATTTGCCGCATGGCATGATCCTTGAAATGGGATTCTTCTATTCGCACTCGACTGGCTGGATTGTTGCCATCACCGTTCCATTGACATTTCGTGCCTGAATGAACACTTCACAGTCCATCAGGTAGCCGCCTTTTGAGAAGGTCCATGTGCTCAAATTTTCCTCTCCTGTCGCATCCGTGAGGTCTTCCTGAAATGCCATGTGAATGACCGATGATTCCGGTACACGCATGTTCCATCGGGCTGTCAGGTTCATCTCGCTTGCGGCGTCGTTCGGCACAGCCCGCTGTATACGCAACTTCTTCTTCGGTTTGTCGTCATCGAACATCGTCATCTGGCTCAATCCCCGACGCTCACCGACCGAATATTCCATGCTTGCTTCGGTGTAGAGCAGTGGCGTAGCGAGTCGCCGGTGACAGGCATACAGCGTCGATTGAAAACTCGCATGGGGGCAGAACTCTTGACGAATCGCTTCGACAATGTCGAAAGTTAATCGATCCCCTGCGGAGACATGCTCGCCAAACAGAGGCGTGAAGATCGAATCGTAGAAGCCAACGTGACCGGCAATTTGATCCATGAGCCTTTCCAACGGTTCATCGCTGGAGCGGAACACTTGCCGCTCGCAATCGGGCTCGACCAAGAGATGAGCAATTTCGTGCCAGCGTGTAAAGAAACGCCTTGCAGCCTTATCTCCACGGCAGTCAATCACGGCAATGTGGGCGCCATCTTTCAGCAGGACCATTGTACCGAATGTGTCGGGCGTGAGATCGTTTTCGACGATGTGTGCGAATACGATCTCGCCCTTTTGCACGTACCGACGTTTCAGGTCAGCCAGATCGTCGTCATCGTGAACTTCTTCAAAAACAACGTTCAGTTTTTTCGCAACAACAGCCTCAAGTACGCTAACCGATGTCACGCCCCCAGCTTCTTGAACCCACGTGTCTATCTGGGCTTGGCAAAAATTGACAATCGCTGCGACCGGAGAACCAGTTAGCCCCAATTCTTCAGCGAGATCAACAACGTCTTGTTCCTGATCCAATATGCTCATAGGAATTCCTTCACCGCCTCATAGAACTTCTGCCAATCGACCTTGTCCAGATGGCCTTTCTTTGTACTGCTTCGGTGCGCAATGATCTGATTTTGCATCTCTAGAAGAGCGATCGCTTGTCGAAAACTGATCCCTTCGTCGCCTGCAAACTCGGCCAGAGCTTTCGGTATCTGGACCTCTTTCTCTGGTTCTCTAGTCGCTTTCTTCTTGGCGTCTTTGCCCGTCATCAAGTAGTCCAGCGACAAACTCAGCGCACGGGCGATATCGAGGAGCTTGTCTGCTCCTACATTGCGTTTGCCGTTCTCGAGGTCTGACAGGAAACTCTTGCTGATGTTGGCTTTGGTCGCCAAATCATCTTGAGTCCAATCAAGCTCGTCACGTCGTTCTTTAATGCGTTCACCGACTGTTGCCATGGCGGCACAACCTTTTTCTGCAACTGCATAAACGTAAATCCACGAGCATGCTACGGTTTTGCCGTGTCCGCTTCAACCAGAGATCCCGATTCGCCAGCTCCTTGACATCTTGCATAGCGAACACATAGCATGTAGCGATATTCGTGATTGCGGCGAGTTTGCCGCTTCAGTGTTTCTTTGGTATGCCACGGAGAAATCGAGATGGCTTGGAACGAAAAACGCTCGAAAGAGCGAGTTAAGAAGAACGACTTCAGCGATCTGGACCTGAACGTTAAGGACTTAGCCCGGTCAATGGACTTCACGAAACTCGGAAAAAAGGACGTTCGACGGGCTGAGGGCGTTCACCTGTATGTGGACGTACCTAATTTCCACCGGGCAGTGGACGATGCTGGTAACGACAAGCAGAAACAGCGAAAGCTCGTCCGAGCGTCCAGCGTACTTCGGCGAATCCAAGGGAGCTTGATGAGCGATGACGACGTTGGTGACATTCAGCGACAAACCGTTAGAGCACATGGTTTGGTGTTCAAACCGTACAACGGGAAAGATGAGCCAAAAGACGCTGAGCGAGCGAAGCAAGCTGTTATTCACGCTATCACCCAGAACACATACGTGTTGGACGTGTTCAATAGTGTCTTTAGCGACGTTCGAGACTTCAGTAGCGCTGCTGGGCTCGCCAGCGGAACGAGCTACGTTTGCAACATCGGCAAGAATGGGAAACGAGAACTCATTTCGCTTGGCACTTGCGCCAACCTTTCAGCAAAGATCATCGGCGGTAGGGATTCGATCACCATCACCGCCGAGATGTATGACGTGCTGCCGAAATGCCTTCAAGATGAATTTGTGAAGGACAAAGAGGTCTCTGATGTGCAAACCTATCGTGCAACAGGGATTCGCTGGGGTCGCAACAGCGACTTGGCAGATGAGCTTGGGGTTGATTGGGACGAGGGGAAGTGGAAGAAGGAAACCAAGAAGCATCGAGACAATCTTCCGCTCGACAAGATCACGATTTCCGAAGCAACAACACTGATTGATTTAACAAAGCTGACGGAGCGGAACTGCAAGCGGACAGAAGCAGTAACGTTCTATGCTGACCTCGATGGTTTCACTCGCTATGTGCAAGAGGCTGAGACAGACGAAAAAGTCATCAGCCTCATCCGCCAGTTCCACATGATCCGGTCAGAGTTCCACTCCGTAGTGGAATCTGACTACGACGGACTCCCGTTGCAGCATCGTGGTGATTGCATCCTTGGCATCATGCACCTGCCCTCCGGTGCAGGGAAACACAAAGGACGCTGCAATGATGCAGTGGATATGGCCATCGGCCTCCAGTCATCAATGGAGCACGTCTTAAACGATCATCTGACAGATCGTGAGGAGATCCATGTTGCCATTGGCATGGACGTGGGAAAGGTGATTGTGTCAAGGCTTGGCAAGCAAGGTGAACGGATCACGATCTGTTTCGGCCCAGAAGTTACTGAGGCTGAGCGACTTCAAGTAATTTCCAAAGCAGAGCAAATTCGCATAGCAAGTGACATTTTTGACGAACTAGACGACGAAGATGTCACCGAGGAATTTACTAAACGTGGATCGGCATTCGTTGCCACCAATTTGACTCGCCCCAAACTCGACGAGAAGAAGGAAGAGAAAGCAGCGGAGGCTGGAAGCCTTGGTGCGTGCGTGAACGAAGGGCTTGTCCGAGTGACAACAAAGGCGACCGCCCCAGCGGCTCGACCATGGCACGACAGCAAGCCTTGGAGGTCGGAGTAAGCCAATGTGTTGGCACAAGGCCAATCCTGACCGATGGAATCAGGAACAAGCAATCGCATCGCAACTGCTTGACAATTTTGAAGCCGAAATCACCTCAAGCGAAACGGCGATCATCCGGGGCTCGTTTGATGTCTGCTCCGAGAACGGGCACCTCTACGAGTCGGTGAAGTTGCGCATCGAGTATCCAGCTGCGTTTCCACTCAGGAACCAACCGCCCTCGGTCTATCTGGAGAGCCATCGGGATCGTTGGAAGAACTCTGGAGATAGCCACATCGAAGGCGATTGGCGGCTTTGCCTGTTCGTTCCCGGCGAATCAGGAATCGAATTTGCTGATGCTTCATCGCTCAATGATTTGTTTGCGGTCATTCAGACATTCCTGTTCAAGCAACACATCTTTCAGAAGCGATTGGCGAAGTCATTCCTGACGGGTGAAGGTGCCAAGTGGCTGGGCGAAGACCGCTCGCATGGTGAAGAGGGAATTCGAGAAGCGATTCGGGCAAAGGGTGGCGTCGGCAGAAACGAATCGTGCCCCTGCGGTAGCGGAAAGAAGTACAAGCATTGTCACTTACGAAAGTTCCAACGTTGATGGCCGACAGCGGTCACGAGGTGTATGAAAATGATAGAGCGATTTGAAGGTGATGAAGGTAAGCGGCGTTTGATTGGAGAGCTACGCAATCAGACGATTGCATTTGGAAGTGATAACCTAGCGTCGGCACTGGCGGAGGTTGCTGAACTCAAAGAACTGAAAATAGGAGATGTGCTTATCGAGCAAGGTGATGAGGACACGGAAGTCCATTTCGTCATTGCTGGTAGCTTCGCAATCAAAGCGAACGGTCGCCAAGTTGCTGAGCGACACGCTGGCACACACGTCGGTGAAATGGCTTTGATTGACACAAAGTCCGCTCGGTCGGCGACGGTTGTTGCATCAACTAAGTCGGTCGTTGCGACTGTTTCTGAGCCAGACTTCAGCAATGCGGCAAACGATCACCCTGATCTGTGGCGTCGAATCTCCGTGGAGCTTTGTGATCGCTTGCGAAATCGAAATCGCCTGATTCGACCCCCGAATGAAGTACCGAACGTCTTCATCTGTTCGTCGAGTGAGAACCTGATTTACGCAGAGGCTATCCAGTTGGGGTTAGAGCATCATGCGAGCGATGTGACGGTATGGAAAGACCAAGTTTTCGGTGCTTCAAAGCAAACCATGGAAGACCTAGAGCGAGAACTTCACTTGGCCGACTTTGGAATTGCGATTTTGATGGACGAGGATGTTGTTCAGGCGAGAAACGAGAGTAAGGCGGCACCTCGGGACAATGTGGTTTTTGAACTTGGGTTGCTCATGGGTCAGCTAGGCGGATTGCGCGACATTGGATAAGATGGTATAGATGGCAACCTTCAGTGGTAGCTGTCCATTTCAGCTTGGAGACTGGTCTTTTTCTGTCGGTTAGATTTTGATACGACAGGTGGATGGACACGGATGTCAGTCAGATCATCGCTGTGGAAGTGAAGCAGCTTGTGCTTAGCCTGCAGCGTGAGGTTGCGGAGCTGCGGGACGAGAACCGGCGGCTGCGTGATCGGATTGAAGAGCTCGAAGGTAAGAACCCCACAGAGCGACTCGACGAGGCGTTTTCGGTGACGGCGGAAGAGAGACGCCGCGCTGAAACGGGCCGCCGAAAAGGTCGCAAAAAACAATCCTCGGCGCGTCGCGGTCGTCGCACAACCGAGCAGAAAGCGGACAACGCCGAACGACGCGAACTCATTCTGCCGGAAGGTTACAACGTCGCAGAGTGCCGTTTCGTTCGGGAACGTTTCGTCTGGAGAGTGATCAACGGCCAAGCCGTGCAGGTCGTCTATGAAATCTATCACGGCCCCAACGGCGAGAAATCCGAAATTCCGGGCGTGTGGCCGCGGTCCGAATTCGGCATTGAAGTTCATATCGCGCTGGCTCGCATTGTGACCATCACGGGACTGTCGATCGACAAGACGTGTGCATTGATTGAATTCTTCTGGAATCTGCCGCTCGGCAAATCCCAGGCGGACGCTCTGTTGAATCAACTGGCACGGCGTTGGGAACAGGAATTCGAATCTCTGTGTGACCTGATGGCGTTCAGTGCGATTGTGCATGCAGACGAAACCAGTTGGAGTATCAACAGCGTGTGGGCTTTTTTGTCGGAGAAGGCGCGCGTGCTGATCTTCGGATGCCGCAAAGACGGCGACACACTGGCTCAGATCCTGTCGAAAGAGTTGTTTGGAGGCGTGCTTGTTTCGGACGATGCGGCCGTGTACCGAGGTTTCAGTCACGCACAGAAATGCTGGGCTCACCTGCTGCGGAAGGCCATCCGTCTGACGCTGCTGAAGCCGGACAACGAAGAGTACCAGCGACTGCTCGACGGCCTGCTGGAAATTTTCTACGCGGCCAAACGCCACGCCGCCGATGGTCGTCTTGGCGATGCCGGTCGTGCGGCGAAGGTCGATGAACTTGATAACACGCTGGCGGCTCTGCTGGTGCGTTACTGCGCCGAGGATTCCGATGTTCGGGCGGCCGACTTCGGCAAGGATTTTGACAACCTGGTCTCAGAACTGATTCGGCTGATGACGGAAGAGGAGTTGTTTTGTTTTGTGACAAGCCCGGCCGCGCCAGCAACGAACAACGAAGCGGAACGCAGTCTTCGCGGCGCGGCCATGGACCGTCGCACAGGTCGAACGAGCAAAACATCGAAGGGAGCCCGTCGCCGCAGCATTCTTACAAGCGTCCTGGAATCGCTGAATCTCCATCTGAAAACACCAACGCTCAGTTCCGTGGTGGCCGAGGTCATGACGTGGCAGCAGGATGGATTCAGTCTGTTTGATCGACTGAAACTTGAAGTCGGCCTGACCTCCGCGCCGCCCGGTCAGTCGCGACTGTCCAAACTCGTCCCCGCCAACTGAACACCACACCTCACGCTGCGCACCACGCGGAAATGGACAGCTACCCTTCAGTGTCAGTGTGATGTTTCACGCTGCTATGTGTGCTGAAATGTTTGAGCCGCGAAAGGATTCCTGCCATGCCTTTGTCCACCAGTTTTGTCGATCATTTCTCTGATGTTACGGATCCAAGGCGCGGTGAGCCGGTCTATCCGCTTCAAAATATTCTGTTCATTGCAGTCTGTGCTGTGATCAGTGGCGCGGATGATTTTGTCGCGATTGCGAAGTTTGGCAGAACGAAACGAGATTGGTTTGCGAAGTATCTCGATCTGTCCGCAGGGATTCCGTCGCACGATCGTTTCAACGCCATCCTCGCTCTGATTCGTCCTGCAGAATTTGAAAAGTGCTTACTGAATTGGATCACTTCTCTGCAGAAAATCAGTGACGGACAAATCATCGCGATCGATGGTAAGACACTCCGTCGCAGCTATGACAAAGCCAGTGGCAAGTCGGCCATCCACATGGTCAGTGCATGGGCCACAGCCAATCATATCAGTCTCGGGCAAGTCGTCGTCGATGCGAAGAGTAATGAGATTACGGCGATTCCCAAACTGCTGGAATTGATCGAGGTTTCCGGTGCTTTAGTGACGATTGACGCCATGGGTTGCCAAACGGAAATCGCGTCGAAGATTGTCGACGCAGAGGCGGACTATTGTCTTGCCGCGAAAGGCAATCAGCCCACGCTACACGCAGGTCTTGTCGCGTTCTTCGCCGACCATTTGGAAGATGACTTTGCACGCTGTCCGGTGCGACGATTTGAAACGAAAGAAAACACCGGCGGCCGCGAAGATTTGCGACAGTATCTGATCTGTCGTGCGCCGGAGGATCTTCCGGACGCACATCGCTGGAAGAACCTGAAGGCGATCGGGATCGCGATCAACAACACTCTCCGCGACGGCAAAATGTGCATCGGCATCCGCTATTACATTTTAAGCCGTTATGTCTCCGGCCGTCGTTTCGCCGAAGCTGTGCGGAGCCATTGGGGTGTCGAGAACAATTTGCATTGGCAACTGGACGTCACTTTCCAGGAAGATCAATCGAGGATCCGTAAAGGCCACGCAGACATGAACTTCAGCATCCTTCGCCGCACGGCGTTGAGTCTCCTGAAAAACGAATCCACAGCCAGGGTGGGGATCAAAAACAAAAGACTCAACGCTGCCTGGGATGAGACATACCTCGCGAAAGTCCTGTTCGGCAAATGACTTAGCGTGCAATCCCCCTGATGGGTCAGCTTGGTCGGGAAAGAGCGGCGATTGTTACTCCTCGGCACATCGATCTCAAGCTGCCCAGCGATCTACTTGGCTTGAACCCACTAACATTCAAGATTCCCAACGACCCGAATGACCCCAAGAAGCTGGCGTCGGCGCTATCACCTGCCTGCACTCAACTGAAATCACTATTCAACCAAATCGGGCCAAGATAGGCGTAGGCAATCATTGAAAATGAACAACGAAAACGAAATCGACCGTTTTGTCACTGCGACTGGCGAAAGTAGCAATATTGATGCGAAGGGACCAATGTCGTGGGACTCCGCAGTTGAGTCAGCATCGCTCGCAAAAGACATTGCATCATTTGCCAACTCAAAGGATGGCGGGGTACTTGTGATCGGCAAAAGCGAAACTGAATCAGGCGACTTTGAACTGACGGGCTTGACGGACGAGCAAGCCGAATCGTTCGAGACGACAAAAGTTGCCCGATGGGTCAATAATCGATTTGCTCCACCAATGAACATTGTTTGTCATCAGCATCGCCATGAGGACAGGCGTTTCGTCGTCATCACCATCGAGGAGTTTGAGGATATTCCTGTGCTTTGTACGAAGCAGTACCAAGACCCTGCGAATCCCAAGAAACACCTATTGCGTGAGCGAACGCTCTATGTTCGCAATGCAAACGCTGAGTCAGCGCCGCTTGAGTCGGTTGAAGAACTTCGGTTGCTGATTGGTCTGGCAACGTCGAAGCGTGCAAACGAGATGCTGACAACGTTCGAGGCGATGCTGAAGGGCCGACCGCTACTAAGCCAGCAATCCGACCTTGACCAGTTTGAAGATGAGTTGGCCAGTATCGAACAGGGGCTCGGGCAGTCGTATTCTGATCAAATTCAAGCCGGTGCTTGGAAGTTGGTTATTCGCCCTGTGAACTATGTCGCTGAACGCTGGGAACACGCCGATCAGCTAGAGTCAGTAGTCCGTGGTCGTGCGGTGCGACTGCGTGATGAATTTCCCGGCTCCTATCGTGGCACGCACATGAGAGAGTGGGGCATCTGCAACGACATGTATCGGGAAACGTGGTCTCTAGCTCGCTCAGGTCAGTTTCTAATGGTCCGTCCGTTCTGGGAGAACCAACAGAAATACGATTGCGGCAGACGTGATATGCAAGGCAACCCATCCGAACCGAGCCTAGAGCCCGGAAAGTGGCTGGACTTCAAACCAAATATCTTTTCCTTGACGGAGATGTTCATGTTTGCCGCTCGACTCGTGGAAGAGTACGAGTCAGGTGAGGAAGTTACGATATCACTTGAGGCCACATCTCTTGACGGTAGGAAACTGGTCACAACGGACTTCAACATCAATCTGCGTGACCCCGAAGAATGCCGAGCGCAGGTGTTCGAGTATCGAAAGACATTTACTGTTGAGGAGATGCGTACCGAATGGGAAACTAAATGCGCCCAAGCAATGAAGCGATTCATCGACCTGTTTCCCGGACTAGGAGTCGAGATAAAGACGATGCACTCTTGGATTGAGAAGTTCAAAAGCAGGAACTTTTAGACGAAATGAGAATCCTTTTCCTCCATGGCTGGACCAGTGTGGTCGGCGGACGCAAGCCAACGTTCTTGACGGAGAACGGCCACGAATTGATCAATCCGGCTTTGCCCGATGAGGACTTCGAGGAATCCGTGCGTATTGCCGAAGCGGAGCACACTGAGCAACAACCGGATGTGATCGTTGGAAGTTCTCGTGGCGGCGCTGTAGCCGTCAACATGAAGAGTCGTGATACGCCGTTAGTTTTGCTTTGTCCCGCATGGAAAAAATGGGGCACGGCCACGATCGTCAAGCCGAACACGATCATCCTGCACTCACGCCAAGATGACGTGATCCCATTCACTGACTCCGATGAACTGATAGCCAACAGCGGCCTACCACCTGAGTCGCTCGTTGAGGTTGGCGACGATCACCGGCTGGCCGATGAAGAGTCGCTGGAAGCCATGTTGGATGCGTGCTTCAACGTCTGTCTCCCCGAATGGAGCGAGGAGCAAAAGGAATTGCTCGAGCAGGATTGGGACGCCCTGTGCTACTCAGCGGCGATGCGCTGGATTACAGCCACAAAAGACTCGGGTTGGCAGGTCGTTCACGGGACGGTCTTCAGTGGCGAGCTTGAAAAACGAATCGAACACGCTTGGTGTGAGCTTGGAGACATCATTGTTGATCTGGCAATGCACCCTCAAGCCCGAGTCATCGACCGATATTCGTACTACCGCACGATCCAGCCGGAAGTCAGCAAGATGTATTCGGCTGACAACGCTTTGATGTTGTCACTCAGAAACGGACATCAAGGCCCATGGGATGAGTCTGAACAGCTTCCGCCAGACGAAGACAGCATCCTCGACCATCCTGCGATAAGCGGTAAGTATCTTTTTCCGCAGGATCGTTTCGTTGACGATCCATTCCTTGTCGATGTGCAAGGTGCTGAGTTGGCGTGCTTTCGGAAGATCGTCGATCCTGACGGTTTCACGATGATCCACTTCCACGGCAATGGTGAGGCGGTTGCCGATTACCTTCCATATCTGGCGGACTGGTTTGCTGAGATGGGTCTGAACTCTCTGTTCATCGAGTATCGGCAGTACGGTGGCTCCTCTGGCGAAGCTCGGTTAGTTGCCATGCTCGGCGACGGCGAAGCGGCGATGAAGGCTGCTGGTATTGTGCCCGAGAAGGTAATCGTCTTTGGCAGGTCAATTGGTTCGCTTTACGCCATCGAACTTGCGGATCGCCAACCAACCATAGCTGGGCTCATCATTGAGAGCGGAATCGCCAATCCGTCCGAGAGATTTCTGACGTATGCAGACCTTGAGTCGGCGGGACTCAAAGAGGCTGACGTTCTGACGGAAGTGGAACTCTACTTCAGTCATCAGATGAAACTGTTGGAGTACGAGAATCCGTTGCTCATTCTGCACACAGAAGAGGATGGCCTGATCGACATTTCCCACGCCGAACGAAACTACGAGTGGTCGGGCTCATCACAGAAACAACTCGTGCGATTTCCGAACGGGAATCACAACACAATCTTTCGAGCGAATCTGACTGAGTACATGAATGCCGTGGCCGACTTCATGAGGAGCGTTCAGTCGTGAGCAACGACGAGAAGGCGGTCGGGGAATTCGGATATTGGGTCGTTGATGAGTCGCAATGGAAATCGCTGAATAAGGAAACCGTCAATGACCGTTATGTATTCCGCCGTAACTCGCTTCGACCCCAATCGTGGTGACGATTGGAAAGAGTACATCGAATGGTCTGGACTGTCACATCTCCGAGAAGTCCTTTCTTTGGACAGCCTTCTCTGCCCAACTATCGTTGAGACACTGACGGATGAGGATTGGCAGTACAACGTCCAAGAAGACCACAAGACTCATCTCTTTCATAACCTCGACTATCTTCTTCGCAGAATAGCCGGAAACAAACAGGTGAACGTGTTGGCGGTAATGCACGAGCCATTTGCCACTGATCTTTCTTCGTTCGTCGATCCCCGTTTTGTGTTTCGTGGCTTTGATCTCATCGAAATGGACGGCAGCATCAGCGCAATTTCCAATTGTGGCGGATTCGACAAGGCGTTCTCGACTGCTGACCTGTCAGAATACGGCCTGCTCACCGAACATACGAAGACAAAAAGTGTGCAAGAATTGCTCGTCAGCGAATATCCCGAAGAACGCCATGCCGAATGCGACATGTGGGCGATTTGGCAGAAGGTGTCGTGATCGCTGAAAACAGGAAATCAGGAGGCGGGTAAACGAACTGGTTTTGAGTCCGCTCGACGCTGACGAAATCGGTGGCCGTATAGAAACCCGAAGGCTCACGACTCACTCAGGGAATGACAAGGATGGCGGCAAAAAGGAAACCATGGGACATTCGTCCCTCAAAGAAGTCGGCGTCATCCATACCGGCTGCGTTGAAGAAAGAAGTGGAGTCGAAAGCCATCGCCTTGATCAGTGATGTCCTGAAGCCCAAGCATATTCGACCACCCGAAGAAGATGCACAATTCAATTACATCAGCGACATTACGGCGAAGTGGTACAGGCAGTTCTTCTACTTCATTTCAACGTACACGTGCCCACACCCGGATGCTCTTGAGCCCACCTTTGAGCAGAAGTTTGCCCGGATGGAATACATCGGCAACGACAAGTTCGCCTTGTACTTCATGCGGTACACTGGCGAATGGGTTGGCATTCACGATGCGATGTCGGTGGATGAAAGCATGGAAGCAATTCAGGACGACGAGTGGTTTGTTCCGTAACCCAGACCGAGGACCACATCCCATGACACCATATTCTATTGCCCCAGCTTCGCTGCTAATGTTGCTGGTCACTCTTGCGAGCGTGAGCGTCGGAGAAGAAGTCACGATCATGGCGGTGGGGGATTCGATTACTCAGGGCGGGAAGTCATTTCACTGCTACCGGCAGTAGACTTGTTGCTGAAAAACTCTTAGAGAAGATCAGCCATCTTCGTGAAGGCATTCCGTCTTGACCAGCAAATCAAACAAACTGGAGATCGGCTTCCATTGCGCCACGTGCGGTTCGTATCACGACCACCTGCCGATGGATTTCGGGGCGGATACGCCTGCAGCCTACGATTCGATCCCGGCAAATGAACGGGATGCACGCTGTGAACTCACACCCGACTTTTGCGTCATCGACAACAGTGAGTTCTTTGTTCGTGGATGCATCGAACTTCCTGTGCATAACGGGCCACGGCCATTCGTGTGGGGTGTCTGAACTTCGCTCAGCCTCGAGAGCTATCAACGCCTCCGTGAAATCTGGGAAACTCCGGCACGAGAATCCGAGCCACCGTTCTTTGGATGGCTTTGCACCATGTTGCCACTTTACCCGGACACTTTTCTACTCAAAACACACGTTCACACTCGCACCTTGGGACTGCGACCATTCGTTGAACTTGAGCCGACAGATCATCCGTTGGCTGTCGAACAACGTGAAGCGATTACAATGGATCGTGTGCGTGAAATCGCCGAGGCGTTGCTTCACCCAGAGGAAATGCAATGACAGAGAGATCTGCAAGCGAACAAATAGATGGCATTCTGGAATTGCTGGCACGGAACCAACATGCAGCCCCCATTGAAGAATCATTAACGCTTGCAGGGCAGTATCCAGATGCAGTTGCTGACTTGGCGATTGCTGTAGTTGCGAAGTATCCAAAGGGCGGCACATTCTTAGACGCCGCCTTGAGCTTTCTACCTGAAGGCAAGTGGCGTTGCCTCGTTGAGAACGCTCTGAATATTCTTGAAGAAGACAATGACAATAATGCCGCAGAATCCGTCATTGCCTATGCCAGCCTTCAAAACCCAAAGGCGATTCATCCGTATCTTGAGTCTGTTTTTTCGATCCGTCCCAATGGGTCAAGTTATTACTCTGCCTATCCGTGGCGAGATTCTGGATCGCAGCATTTCAGTTTTTTGAAGGGAGTCTTTGAGAATGCCGAATCGGCTGACCAAAAGATGGCAGCATGGGAAGCCATGATTCATTCTCGATACTTGCTTGCTGTGGATTTCGCCCGTCAAAATTTGAGGTCCGTGATGCCGTCCGATACTGGACGAACGCTTGAAGATTGGCTGAACTGTTGGCTTCATCAGATTGGCCTTGAATATTCTGAGGAAGGCTACACAAGGCTGTGCAACCAAAATCCGTACCATATTGTCTTCCCGGATTCCTTTTTTGCGGCGGATAGCACCCCTGCGTGGCTCGTCGAGCAACATCCGACTTGGCGTTTGAAAAGCAGCGCCCCGACAGCGCAGTTCGGAGGAAACAGTAACTCGGAATGCAAACGCTGTGGTGGGACGCTGCATCGATTGATGAAGTTTGAGTCTGTCCCCGATGAGATTGTGATCAGTGGACTCTCAGGGCTGGAGCTCGCCGTCTGCCTGTCGTGTTTGGGATGGGAGGAAGAAAGGTTGTTCTTCAGCCATGATGGCGATGGTGCTCCTGAGCATTCATTTTTTGAGGGTGAAGTTGGCGATCCACAATTCGCTGTTGGGCCGCTGAAGGAAGCCACTGTTACCTTGGCACAAACTCCAAGACGCTGGTACTGGCAGGATTGGGGGCTAAGCAACAGCCGTGAGAACCTCAATCGCATTGGCGGCGAACCATGCTGGGTTCAGGACGCTGATTATCCGAGTTGCCCTTCGTGTGAACGAACGATGGACTTTCTTATGCAGTTGGATTCGGACTTACCGACTGCTGATAGCGACGAATGGCTCTGGGGCAGTGGTGGCATGGGCTACGTCTTCTGGTGTGACACCTGCAAGGTGAGTGGCTACTTGTGGCAGTGTACATAGTCTTGCGAGGAACGCAGCGTCGGCTTAACGAGATGTCCCGCTCAAATGTATTTAACGAAACGACATAGTTGTGACACGAACCATTGCCATCGGAGATATCCACGGTTGCTCCATTGCATTGGCGGCACTCATGGAAGCCATCGATCCCAAGCCAAACGATACGATTATTCCGCTTGGCGATTATGTTGATCGAGGAATCGACTCAAAGGGTGTCCTCGACCAACTGATCCAACTCAGCGAGCGTTGCAAGCTGGTCCCAATTCTTGGTAATCATGACCAGATGATGCTTCATGCCCGTGACGGCGAATCAGACTTTCAGTTCTGGCTCAACTGTGGCGGCGACTCGGCACTGGATTCCTACGGTTCGACCGGGCAGCTTGATCTCATCCCAAGAAAACACACTCGGTTTCTGGAGTCCTGTCATTCGTACTTCGAGACTGAAACTCACATTTTTCTTCACGCCAACTATACGCCTGACCTTTCACTCCACGACCACGATGACCACACAATCCGCTGGCTTTCACTGAGAGACTATGTGCCGCAGAGAATCCATAGCTCTGGGAAGATTGCCGTCGTCGGGCATACGCCCCACGATGAGATATTTGACTTGGGCCACTTAGTTTGCATTGACACGGGTGTCTGCAACGGCGGCTGGCTCACCGCTCTGGATGTTGAATCCGGTGAGATTTGGCAGGTAAACGAATGGGGCGAATTTAGAAAAGAGCAAACGGAGAACTCATGATTCACGAGACCAACTTGGCACAAAAGGAATCAATCAGCGAAAAGAATTTGGTGAATACTGGAGACAGGCCATGCTGAGTCCCCACGAAAAGCACGAGGCCCTGACGGCGGTGCGGACCAAAGCCTATGAAGAATTTTTCGGCGGCCTACCTTCAGTCACCTTTTCCCCCGATACCCTGTTTAAGAAACCCGACGAACGGTTTCTGATCGATATTTTCGTGTACACATTGGAAGCCGACTCCGGCGACATCGAAGTCACCGTAACCAATGGTATGTCAGACCAGCGGATGGTCGATGCTGCCGAAACACATTGCTGGTCCCGGCGAGAGCTAATTCAATATTTCCCGAAATGCACCGAGGGCCATGCCCGCCGCTTGCACAATATGGCTTGGTTGCCACTCTTTGACGGTTTCCTGCTTAATGCTCACCATTCGATCACATGGGAGCATCCCGCTGTTTCGGGAACGCCTTGGAAGAATGCGTTCTTCTTGACTCCGCTCATAAAGCCACACAGAGAAGAGGTCTGCGAAGTCGAGGGCGACTCGTTGTCGTTCCTTTGGCACGTTCCAATTTCGGATGAGGAAATGGCCTACAGAAGAGATCACGGCGCAGATGCTTTAATTGATCGAATGGAGGCCGTGGAGTTGCCGTGGATTTTTGACGAGGACAACCGACCGGACCTGTTAGGGAATTAGGTTGTCCCAGACGGCCTGCGATAGCAGAAAACAGCCCACAATGTCCAAAGAGGTTGTGGGTATCGTTTTAAGAACCGGGAGAAATAAGCGACTCGGGTGGTTTTCGTTACAAGAGAAGTAACCCAAGCCTGCACCGTCCCGGCTGTTTCAAGATATGGCACGGCGAACGGGAAGTCCATCCGCCGTGCCACAATTCAGACCTGCTGATAACGTGACCGCAAGACTTCGATGGCAGGGACCTCGACGGCCTTCTCAGGTTCGTCGCTGCTTCCAGCTTCGATGTCTCGAATCATCTCGAGCAGCTTCTCCGACCATCCTGACAACAGATGAGTCCGATCATCACTCGGTCGCAACTGGCTCTGCCCGTGTCCGTTCAGGTTTACCGAATACACGAAACAGTCCTTATTGACAGCCTGACGATAACGATCGACCATCGACTGCATTGTCGCCTTCTTGCCGAAGTGCTTCTCCAAGTTGACTCCACAGTTCTGTGCCGTGCCGTTGTCGCCTTGCGTGTAACAACACAGGTCAGACAGGAAGATCATGCGATCCACATGAACCTTCCGTTTTGTGAGGTCATCAATTGAGAACCACAATCCCGTTTCCGTTCCAGCGCCGACTCCCGATCCCTTTTGGTATTCAGGGATCGCCAACGCACCATTTTTGCTTCGCTCTTCTGTAAGAGCCACCGCATCGATCTGATGCTTGATTGCCATGCAGCTATCAGCCTGTGAGAACGGAACCCACATGCTGCTGTCACCGAATACTCCAACAATTGCTCGACGGCCAAGACGCTTTGCCAAGACCGCCGACAGCATATTGCCGCAATCGGAAACTCGGATTCGAGACTTACCACTGATCGCACAACCAACAGCACTTCCGCTGTTGTCGGTCAGAACCATCGTGATGCCCGGTAGATCCGCAACATTCTCGACAGCACGATCCAGCATCTTACCCATCACGGTCTTTGCCGCCGTTGACGAGACTTCTCGTTCAGCAGCAAAGAATCGGAATGGTAACTGCACCGTATCGGCAACCGAGAGCAGCCGCTCATAGATCAGATCCCATGCGGCATCTGAAATCTTCGCTTGCTCAAAGTTACGCAGGTTGCGAGTGAGAGCCATCTCTCCCATGACTGGAATACATAACTCCCAAACATCCTTAGAACTTCCCAAGTGCGAAACGACGTTTTCCCATGTCAGGCCAGCGTCCTTCACCAAATCCAGCGTCACATCAGAAGCTTTCGTTGTAGCGAAGAACTTCTTCCGTGCCTCAAGAATTGGCGGCAGGTTTTCAACGTACTTATCGTTCACGATGTACTCAAACATCGCTTTGCTGACAGGCCAGTTGTCTCGCTGCTCGCCCGTTGCCTTCTCCAGATACTTGCCGATGGCCTTTGAACCACCAACCATCAGAAGAACGTCACGGAACGTCGGACGATCCTTGCCGTTGTACTTCAATAAGTTTGCATCACGCTGATCTGCCAGTGACAAAGCCAGCGCCTTACGCAGCACATGTGGCAACGCTCCACGATGCCCACGAGCCTTCCGACCAGACTTCGCATCAGCAGTCTTCTGGTCATCGCCCGCAGCCATGAACAAGTGACGGAATGCTCCGAACACCTGACGGATTTCATCGGCTCGTCGCATGATCAACTTGGCATACTTTGGCACGAACGCTTTCGTTTGCGAATGTGCAGCAGCAAGGGCCAGCATGATCTGCGGAGTGCTTCGCAGCTTCAGGCCGTTCTTTGTGTCACGAGCCCATGCAGCGATCACCAACAGGTCTTCTGGTGAATCACCGTTCGCAACAGCCGTAGCAGTCTCCAAGACTTCCCGTGCCTGCTCCGTCAGTCCCATCTCATCGACAATGGTTGAAGAGATAGAACCGGTGGAGAACAGTTCACGGTAAAAGTCGGCAGCGTTGCGGTTGCTGTCGTAATACTTGGGCTCGTTGAAGAACCCACCACCGATTGTGTGAATCAGCTTGGTGACCGGGTCGCCAACATTGTAGGCTCGGCCCGGTACGTGCTTGTGAGCAACCTGCTCGGCATGTGCTCGGTCGTGTACTGAAGTCTTCTTGATTCCAAACTTTGTCATTCCTATGCCCTCCCGCTCCATAAACTAAAAAAAACTGCTGAAGAAATCACCGGCATGGGGAATGGGATTCGAACCCAATGGTTGCCAGAAGTATCCCGTGCCTGCACCATTCAGCGAGTGCATATGGAGTAAACTAAAACGCCAGAGAAATCATCGGTCAGAGACTATTTCGATGCTCTGCCAGTTGAGCTACGTCCGAGCTTGGCTCAGACCGTGGGGCTCGAACCCACAACCGTCGAATTCAAGAAGTAACTCTGTCCTGCACCATCTGGCGTGTACAAAAAAGACCGGAGAAATCGTCGCCCAAAGTGTAAGTGCTCTACCAACTGAGCTACTGCCGCTTATGAAAAAGAGCGGCAGGTGGGACTCGAACCCACGACCTCTTCATTAAGAATGAAGTAACTCTGAACTGCACCGTCCGATCTTGTCCTCAATCCAGGAACGCCACGTTCCTCATGGCTCGTGATTCGTTCTCGGTGTTCATCACAACTCTGTGCCAGCCCTGCAAAGTGATGGTCGCATGGTCGGGATGACGAACTCGTCCCCGAACATACACGCCGGGATTCCGACGCATTGTTCTCCATCTCCAGTTCTTCGCATGACTGTTGCCTGACAGTATCTTCCGATACTGGCTCTCGGTCACACCATTTGGATGACGACCACATACATGGACGGTTTCACCACCGGTTCGGTAGCAGAATTCCGCCCAATGCGGTTTGCCTCCGTTTCCACGACTTAACGGCTCATTCGTCAGAACCAGTGATTCCTCGACGGCCATGTGTGCTTCAGGAAGGAAAAACCATTCGCCCTGCCGAATGAACGCAGCGTTCCTGCGTCGATTGCGAGACTTCCCGGACACACGCTTTCGAGCGACAGCACTTCGAACTTCGACTGGCTGAAGTGCTTCCATCGCTTGCCGAACTGTACCGACCGGAGCCGACTCAGGAATTCCTGCAACAAACCAGTGCCGCTCGTCATGACCGCAAAGATACTTGTTCTTCGCTCCGTCTTCACGAACAAGCAGCAGCAAGTGTCGATCCGCAGGCTGTACATCAAGCACATCAACTTCAGGGTCAGCCCCACGTTGCGGCATGATCTCGAAGAACTCGCCTCGACGATCTTCACCAATGTCGAGCGTCAGCAGTCCTGCTGTCGTTCCACGCCGTTGTCGAGGACGATCCACGATCTTCAGCCGTGCGCCAATGCGTTCAAACTTCTTGTTGAGGAATAAAGTGTCCATGGAGAAGCAGACACTCTTGCCGAAGTTTGGTTCGCACGAACCCGCAGCTTTAATCGTCTTGTTTGCCGGATTTGGCGGTCAGCGATTCCAAAGCCACAACGCACCGCTGACCAAGGCAGCAATGAGCAAAGCCCAACCAATCAGGACGCCCCAGATTGCGATGTCTTGCGTACCGCCAAGGCCATCCCGTTCTTTTCGTCGTCGATCAACAATGGAGCGGACGATCTCCAAGCCAATCAGGTTCACTACCCCTGCGATGACAAAGAAAACGGTAATGGCTCCCCAGTTCATGGCTACCCAAACGCTCCGAATGGCGGAGAATACTTGACCGAGCCGATCACGCCTTCCAACGCACCGGGAACAAGTTCCAACGCCATCCATGCTTCCCCGCCGCCAAATGGGGACGCCAAGGGCTGGGCCAGTTCGGCACTGAATCCGAATCGTGGATAGAACTCGGTATGGCCAAGCACGACAACGATCTTGTGGCCCAATTTCCGGCAGGCATCCAATCCAGCTTCTACGAGCTTTGTACCGATCGCTTGCCGCTGGTGCTCGGGTGCCACGGCCATTGGGGCGAGCGACAGGGCATTCACCGGCCCCGTATTTGTATTGATGGTTACTCTGCTGAACAGAATGTGCCCGACGATCTGCTGATCGCACTCAGCCACAAGCGAAACCTCCACGAAGCCACCATCTCGTAGTGCATAGACGAGGTTGGCTTCATCGACGCCATTAAATGCCGCTTGATTGACGTTCCAGATGTCCTGCTGGTCTTCGTCAGTCTCATGTCGGATTGTCGCTGTGGCGTTCATTATGTCCCCACTGATGTCAGACGCTCAAAGGCATCCTTTGGCTTGCCGTAACCATGATCGCCATCGGCGGCGATGGCCGACAGAAGGAAGTCGTTGAGGAACGTGCCAACGCTATGTGGAGCCACGTCATCTGACAGCACAGCATCAGCCGCCATCACAAGCTCATTCATCGAGCCAATGACAGAACGATTCAGCGACTTCGCAAACGTCACCGATCTCGTCGCCGGAATGATGTGTTGCTCATAAACGCTCTCCTTGCCATCGTCTTCCATGAACTCACGAATCAGGCTCAGCGATCTCTGAATGAACGTATTGTCGTTGGTGATTCCGTTTCCGTACATCACACACGAATACATCGATTTCGTGTTGCACAAAATGACGTACTGAGTTCGCCCCACATTAAAGACGTTGGCAGACCAGTCAGCGTACTGGTTCTCATCGAGCGGCTTCTCAACGAGTTTGCTGACCTTGATCTTCTTGGCGAGTTTCTGGGAAAGGCGAATGATCATGGGGGATTCGGAATAGTTGGATTATCGTAGAAACCACTCACGGGCTAGGGCAAGCAGGACGCCGAGCACAATGAGTAGTAACAGGGTTAGCAAATCCCGATGAAGCGGAACTCTGGGGTGAGCCCCGTAAATTGAGGATGGTGTCAAAATCCGACCTTCGCCCGATTCGATTTTCGTCAACCAATTTGAGTACCAGTCAGTAAACGTGACCTGATCGCCGTTCTCGTCTTTGACCGGAGCGATTCCACCGTGATCGGCCCGCATGTCATCCCAGACGAAGCCTTGTTGTTCGCCATGAACCACCAACCACTGAAGCAGACCGCATCCAAGATGGCAGATCGGGATGGCACCGTCCATGATCGCAGGGCTCCAGTACCGCTCCTCCAGCAGCGAATCCCATTTCTCCACCAGACGGTCTTCATCGTCCCGAGACATCCCCTGCTGAATATCCGGCTCCTGATCAAAGAACTCCTTCCCCAGATTCCACGCTTCAGAATGGGGGAACGGTGTCCCCGGATCACCAAAGGGTAGATGCTCTCCCCATCGCCCATCCTCCTCGTACCCGAACTGAAAAAAGCCGTAGGCTGGCCCGGCACCACCGTTGCCGATCTCAGTGACGAAGCGACGATAATCCTCCGGCAGTCGGATGTTGTACTTTGCCTCGAAGACTTCAATCTCAGAGACATCCAGTGGTGACTTCAGAAGATAGTCATGACCCGATGAACCGAACACGGCTCGCTTTCGGTCGGTGTTGCTGAGCACCCTAAGGCGCTCAGTGATGTCATCTTTTTTGAGCTTGGTATTCATTTCAAAGGTATGTGCTGAATTCATCACCAAACATAACGATCAACAGGCCGAGAATCGCCAGCCCAATCCCAAGAGGTGTCAGCGGCGTCAAGCGATGGAAGTCGAATAAAGACACTACATCCAAGCTCCACAACATCTTCCCCAAAGACCCATTGAATCTCGGAGCACTGATGTCGAGTTAAGATGAATTAAAGCTATTGGCAGCGGATTCAAATGTTGGAGGGTCGCTACATGCCATTCGACTCGCCAGCACGGGACACCGATACAGGCAAACACTTCATGACACTCTCGGCTACCTGCTTTGCCTGAGCCACTTTGCCCTTTCCGTTGAAGTGAGTCCCATCGCCTGAATACCAGTCGGGATCCTCTTCCACGAGCCCAAACAGATCGTTCGTGGAGATTCCATGTTCTTTCATGATCTCAGCAGCAATCAGATTCCGTTCTTTGACTCTCGCTGTCCGATCCCCGAACTTTTGCAGATCGCTTCTATCACGCACTGGTGTCGTCGTTGCCCAGATGAACTTCGCATCGGCTGCATGTTTCTTCACGGCAGCAACAGTCTTAGCGAGACCTTCTCGATATTGCTCTTCGGTGTAGCCCCAACCGTGGAGACCGTTATTGAAGTGGATCACCGAGAAGTTGTATTGTTTCAGCAGCAACTGAAGATCGTCATTGAAAGTCGGGGCAGAGACACACTTGGAGGTGGTTAAGCGAGCACAGGATGCCTTTCCGGCGAGAAGCTTTTCTGTTCCGCCGAAATACCCTCGTGTGATCGAATCACCAACCAGCAGAACTCGTGGCAAGTCATCTTTGTTGGCGTCGGTGACCCAGATGTCGATCCACTCGATGCGTTCACGGATGGGCTCCTCAGCAGCAAGGAACTGTGCCACAAGAATGGTGGTGAGCAGGATGGCGATATGTTTCACTTGTGATGTCCTTGTGCGGCTCAGATCTTTATTGGTGCTGTCGTGGCGACAGGCAAGTTTTGTTTCTGAAAACAGTGACGGTACTTGTTGGCACGACACTACTTTAACGCAGATCACTTTTCTCAAGGGGCATGATAACTCGCCTTCTGAAAACTAAAGAACAACTTTTGGACTGAAAGTCGAAACAAGAATTGCTCTGTCCAGAAAATGGCGATTTTGTTAAGATCCCTGCTCAGTCACCGTAAAAACTACAGCGAAAAATCGCACATCGACTGACGCCCTGCGTCCAAGCGTTTTGAACCTCTTCGGCGTCCCGCTGACCACCGGCACCGGCTCAGCACTTCCCAGTCAATTCCGTGGCACCGTTTTGCGCCGCAGTCAGGGAATATTGAAAAACGCTGCCGAATTTTTTCACCACGTTACTACATAAAAGTAACAAACATTGCGTGGAGGGTACGTGCGAGCAACACCAGCAGAAAGAAGAAATGTCCTTGGCCTATTCAATGTGTCTGAGGCCGCTCGTCAACTCGATGTTGGCATTCAGCGGCTTCACAGGGACATAAGGGCTGGTCGTGTGCCATCGCCACAAACGTGCGTTGGCAGACGATACTACTTCACTGCGGACGCTCTGACGAACCTCGCCACGCATTACCAAGAAAGGAATTAGCGATGAAAAATAAAACAAGGAGAGTGACTGTGGATATTCAGGGCCAAGAAGAGATTCGCCATATTCGCAGTGTGATTATGGAAGTCCCAGAGGACATGCTCGACGAGGAGGTTGAATGCGTCAACGCTGATCACTTCAACCAAGTTGAAGAACGATCCGAGTGGGAAGTCGATGACTCCAGCGGAATCTATGCTGAAGGATTTCCAACACTCGTCGGACCCGCTGCTCCAGACGCAGAGCCCGACCTAATTGTCGTCAGGGACGACAACGGTGAGTTCCGTGTATGTGGCAACGAAAAATTCTTGTTGTCCTAAAACAACAAACCGCCAGCGATGAGTCGTCGCTGGCGGTCTTTGGTCTTTTTAACTTTTGAAATGTTCCGACTGGTGGTCAGTCGGAGAAGGACATCCTTATGTATTTAAGTAACACCGAACCAATTCTCGTTGACGAAAGCACGAGAAATCACAGAACAGAGATCGTCTCTCGGCTGTACGAAATGAATTTCAATCTGATCCCGATGAACGGTAAGAATCCGTGCGTCGAATGGAACGAGTTTCAGACTCATCGAGTAACGCCACAAGACCTCAGGAAATGGCTGACCGGCAAGTTTCCGACCAAGGACGGCAGGCGAATTTGGAAAGCAAGAAACCACAATTTCGCTTTGCTTACCGGTGCCATCCCATGGTCAGACGACAATCCCGGCATCATCGTCGTGGACAGCGATGACGAAGAAGCTGAAGAGCTTGTTCGGAATCACTGTCCACCAACGCCAATGATGCAGGTTACAGGCAGTGGTAACAAGCAGTTTGTCTATCGACGACCGCCAATCGAGGCCCAGCCGTTCATCGGTAGTCCGACAAAGCTGCGACTGGATGGCAAACAGTACAACCTCGACATTCGGGGCGATGGCGGGCTTATCATGATCCCCGGATCGATTCATCCGAAGACAGGGAGCATGTACGAGGAAGTAACATCGTGGACCATGGAGCTTCTGATGGAGTGCCCTGTCTATGATCCAGCGTGGTTGCCATATGAAAGGGCGAAGACAAAGAAGACATCTGCCTTCATCACAGCAGACATCATTTCCGATGAACACGAAGATCTCATTGCTCAGGTTCAGACGGAAGTCGAAGAACGTGAGTCGCAGGCTCGGTGTTATCTGGATTCTGTTCCCGGAACACAGGAAGGCACTGGTGCTGATAATAAGTGTTCAGCATTGACCATGAAGTTACTCTACGGCTTCGCTTTGCCAGTAAACGTCGTTCAGGAAATGCTGAGCGAATGGGGACGCAAACCGGACCAGTTTGACGCTTCCTGTGCTTGGTATCCGTGGACCGACGACGAAATTGCCAGAAAGATCGATTGGTGTCTCGGACAGTCCTACGAGGGCAGAATCGCAGACCGACTGTCACCGTTTCGTGATGTTGGTCCCATGGAAGCCAAGGTTGACGACGTTGTTAAGCCAGTTGATGACAACCACACCATTGATCCCAAGAACCATCTCGAAACTGCCGAACTGTTTCGGCGGGAATGCTTTGCTCACAATCACAAGCCAACACTGATTCATCATCAGGCGACATGGCATGGCTGGACAGGAAAGCTGTATGAGGTCATCAGTGATGACGACATAAAGGCTCGTCTGTGGAAGTGGCTGGCGACTTGCAAAACGTGGAGCAAGGATAAGCGGACGACATTCAAGCCGACAAGGAATGTTGTCGGTGGTGTCATGGACGGTTTAAAGGCGGTGACCAATCAGTCTTCTCAACTTGAGGCACCCTGCTGGCTTTCAAATGGACCAGAAGAGATCATCGCCTTTGACAACGGCTTGCTAAATGTCCGGGAGTTTCTTTCTGGGAAAGACAACCTCCTTTCGCACACGCCGAATTGGTTTTCACCAAATTGTCTGCCACACCGGTTTGATCACCACGCAAACTGTCCCACATGGCTGGATTTTCTGAACCAAGTCTTCGATGAAGATGAGGAACGGATCAACACGCTACAGCAGTGGTTTGGCTACAACCTTGTCAGTGACAACCGTCAGCACAAAATCGCTATGCTGATTGGCCCACCTCGAAGTGGCAAAGGCACCACGATGGCGATGATGTCAGCAATGCTCGGTCGTCATAACATCGCCAACACTTCATTGGCTTCACTTGGAGGCAGATTCGGGCTGGAACCACTTGTCGGGAAGATGTCTGCTCTGATTGACGAAGGTCATCTTGGCAGGTACAGCGACAACTCGCTAATTCTGGAGCGACTGAAGGCCATCTCTGGCGGTTCTGAACAGACGGTGGACCGAAAAGGTGTGAAGGCAATATCCAGTGTTGCAATGAAAGTCAGGTTCACCATGGCGGTCAATGAACTGCCACGGTTGTCGGATTCTTCAGCAGCATTGAGGTCTCGATTACTGATCATTCCCTTCAACAACACCTACGAAGGCAAAGAGGACTTTGGGCTTGTTGATAGCTTGTTGAAGGAAGTCTCGGGAATCACCAATTGGTCGCTGAAAGGACTGAAACAGTTGCGAGCCAATGGACGTTTCAAGAATCCGATTGCAGGTGAAAAGATCATGCGTGATTTTGTTTATCTGTCGTCACCAGTTCAGTCCTTTTTGGACGAGTGTTGTCTTGTTGGATCAGACAAAAGTGTTCGCTTCGATGACATACAGACAGCATGGAAGGCTTGGTGTGAACAGAACGGGCATGTGTCTGGAAGCAATAACGACTTTGGCCGAAAGCTTCGTGCTGCAATACCACGAATTGATGATGAACGACGCCGAAATGGTGCCGGGCGAGACCGCTGGTACAAAGGTTTGGGGCTGAATCCTGAAACGATTCTTCAGCAGAATTGTCGTTCGATGATTTCGTAGTGGGCCAGACAAACTGCCGTTCATGTGGGTCGGAACTGCCAAGGTTCCGGCCCATTTGCGTTTTGTGACCTGTTTTCCTTCCATAGTCACCCCCATCAACAGCGTCGGCGGCAAGGTGGTCCAGACATGGGCCGAACAAAGGTCCGCACATGGGCCAGACAAAAGTGGCAATAAACCCTGTAAAAACAGGGGTGGTCCACATGGTCCTAACGAAATCTACTTTCATTTAGATATTTTGAATTGGAAGGATGTAAACAAAACAAGAAGGAGAACTGCGAATTCGTCTGGACCATGTGGACCATCCGGCCCAGCGCCACTTTTCTCTTCCCTTGGTAACGCCGCAGGTGCCGTGGGAGACAGTGGCAGTAGCGATGTGTCACCCCAGTAGCTGGTGTCCGACACTGAATGACACCGGTCAACCAATTCCCTCAAGACTGCTGATAGTGAGTCGCAGTGGTGCCACAATCACTGCAAATGAAGGCGTAGAAAATCCCTTCCATCATTGGATCAAAGTCCTCGTTGCTGACCTGCCCAATGAAGACCATCTTCCGAGAACAATCAAGACAGTCAGGGAACTCAGCATCCTGAACCCACGTTGGCAAACCTCCAATTTGCGAGAACTTGCCGCTTGGAATTCCAGTCCAGCTTGCGGACTCCATGAAATGCCTTGGCTGATTGGCAAGGACCAGCGGACATTCAGGAAGCAAGTCAAAGTCGTCTGACTCATCCGGGAGATACTCGGGACGTTCGTTTGCAGGATGCCATTCGACACCAGTCTCAGTTGTTTTGCCATAGACCAAGCCGTACGCCGTGCAAACATCGCACGTCAGGACTTGCCAATGTCTTGGCATCAAGTTCAGGAACGCAACTTTTTCGCTTGCGGCATCAATGTCGAATAGTGATGTCAGTTTTCGGCTGCACCATGGGCACTTCTCTTCCGAACGCAATCCAACTTCTACGGCACTCGACACATCGTCGTTTCCCGGTTGGACAAGCGGAACCGTTTCTTTGAAGAAAAGGTTTCGACGCTGACCGTCTGCTGTGAGTTCCCAGCCAGCTTCGTTGGCATAAGCATGAGGTGGAACATAAAGGTCATTCGCCCATTTAGGCTTCTCCGTTCGCCATTTTGTAAAGGCAGCTTGAGCTTCTTGATTCCCAGCCCACGCAAGGCAAAGTAACAGGTGGTTGCGAGATAGCTGAGCATCCACAGATTCAATAAGAGTCGCCAACCTCAATGCCACGGCATCACTCGCATCGAAGTAGATCAGTCCGGGATAGAATATCTCGGCGTCGAGCAATCGTTCATGAAACGGAGTCAAGCAACCCGGATGAAGACATGACAGGCACGTAAGGTAGTCGCCACCGTTCTCGTCGCCATTCAACGCATCGCTGACAAGACAATCAATGTCGTCATTCGTGAGCCCACGATAAAGCTCCGTCGCAATCTGAGACTGTGTGACGAGGTTTTCTCGACTTCCAAACGAGCCAGTGCTGTGAAACTGACGGATTTGTTCTGATGCTTTGCTCATAACGCCCTACCCACACTGCCACAAAAACTTTGCTTCATCACCAGCTTCGTTCAAAAATGCGTAGCCGACACCGGCATCGCCAAAGTTGATCGAGAATGGGACGCTGCATGAATCAAGCTGAAGCAACAGTTGGCATGGTCCTTCAAACGGGAATTCATCGCCTTGCATGAAGACAGGCGATCCACCGATTTTGTTTTCATCGAGTTTCCCAGTGGCTGCTTCTGCATCTTCCTCGGACATCTTGAATCGCTCGTCTTCGGTGACAAACTCGATATCGTCAGACTCGACCAACTTGACAGCGAATTCGCAGGTTTGCTTCTGAAGTCGATCCTTTCCTTCCACTTGGACCATCTTGAACAGCGTTGGGCCATCTGTCTTGTTCGCAGTTGGTGTCCGTGAAGTTCCCGGCTGGAGAACAACAGCATTCTCGCCACCATCGGGCTCATACGTGCCGTCTATAAAGCTGTCGTCTTCCTCTTCCGTCATGAACAGGTAGGCCATCTTTGCTGGCGTGGTGAACCCGTACTCTTCACGCAGTTCAACTTGTCCAATGAATCGCATCTGATTGCCGGTTTCTTTGCTTAGCGGCCAAGCAGGCTCGTCGATCCAAACTGGTTGACCACCAAACTTCGTCACCGGCTCGGTGATGGGCGAGTTGGCTTCGTTGAATTCGATTACTTGCTTCTTTGGCATGGCTGCTTCCTTAGTCGTTTTCATGTCAGTTTAGCAGGTGTCCTTCACTTCTATGACACTGCCTGTCGCCTGTCTCTCTCTGAGGCAGCACATTTTGTGGAAATTGCGACAACGATCTTCTGCATCGCCGCATGTTCTTTAATTTTCGGGTGTTTGGGCCACGGGTAGAAACCGGCCTTTAGGTGTCAATCCTCTGAAACAAAAAGGTGCGACAAACGGCTGCTTGAAACCCAGTCGCATTTCCCACGAGAAAGGAAAACGGTAGTCCAGCCAAATAACGGACACCAACTACTTGAGCGTCAAACACACCACACTTGGAGACGCTCATGCCCAACGCACTTCACACCGAAATCACGAACACGATCATCGAAGCACTGACCACTGGCGACCTTCCTCCTTGGCGAAAACCATGGTCATGTGATCCGAATGCATCGGGGCTTCACACCAGTTTGTCTTCGGGCAAGCCCTACCGAGGAATCAACCAGTTGATCTTGATGTGCTCGGCGATGAAGAACAACTTTCGTTCCAAGTATTGGGCCACGTTCAATCAAATCAAGAAACAGAACGGCAGCGTTCTGAAGGGATCGAAAGCGACGACTGTTGTCCTGTACCGACCTGTTGACCGCACGAAGATCGACGACACCGGTAACGAAGTTGACGATTCCTTCTTCGTCATGCGATCTTTCAAAGTTTTCAACGCCGATCAAACAACTCTTGAGCAATTTCAAGTCAGCGACGAGCCAGAAACGGGCGTGCCGTTTGAAAACTACGAAAACGCCGATCGGCTTATCGAGGACATCGGTGCCGACATTCGATACGGCGGAAGCGAAGCCTTCTACTCGTCAAAAGAAGACTACATCCAGTTGCCTCACCGTGAACGCTTTGATTCAGCAGAGGCTTTCTACGAAACGGCTTTCCATGAACACGTTCACTTCACCGAGAATGAGAGTCGTCTGAACTGGAATCGAAAGAACGAAGGCTATGCGATGGGTGAATTGATCGCAGAACTCGGAAGTGTCCTGATGATGGTAGAACTTGGCCTGCCGATCTCAGATCAATCCAATCATGTTTCGTACCTCAAACACTGGCTCAGTGGAATGAACGACGATCCAAAGTTCATCTTCAAGGCATCGTCGCAAGCCAGCAAGGCAGTTGATTGGCTGCTGGCTTGCAGCAAGCAAGATGCCGAAGTCCGAGAAGCGGCAATTGTTGTTTGAGTGGTGTGTTGTCATGGCAGCGAACGGAGTCGCTGCATTATCTCAACGGACACCAACTACAGCGTCGTTCCGATCGGGACACACCGAGAAGGACGACATCACTGATCGAGTCGCCGCTTGGCTTTGACGCCTATCAAGCAGCATGAATCGAGTTGGCTGGACTGTGCAGCAGCCGCTTAAGATCACTGCCTCTGCGAAGCTTCAAGCCGCTATTGATCACTGGTGCGTCCTGATTGGTTTTTCAACTTTGACGGACACCAACTACTTCGTCAGACACAACCAACAACTGACGGAGAAAACCATGTCCGACGTTCAAATTGAAAACACGATCGTAAATTGCCAACTGGTAAGCGTCCCCTATTCAACTGTCCTGAAAGCCATCGAAGCCACTGACAGCGACCCGTTCACCATGAAGATTCGTTGTAAGGTCGAGTGGGTTGCGATTGCTCAGTGCGTCAGTCTGGGCATCGATGCTCACCTTGAGGCGTCTTTCATCAAGGGCACGGATGTTTATGACAACGGCACCTGCGAGATATCGCCACATTCGCTCTGCGTGCTGCTGAAGCGACTTGGCGACACTGAATTCAAGGCGACTGAAGATCATTCGGCTGACGACCTCTGGGATGCAGCCACATCGCTGCAAAACTCGATCTTCATCGTCTTGGGAATCGACGATTACGGCCAATACGTGGGAAGGGAGGCAATGGGTTTGGAATAACGGACACCAGCTACCTCATCGAAAGGCAACTCCAACATTTGGAACGGGAGCAAACGATGGCGTGGGAAATATCAATCACCGCAGAAGGCTGGTCAGAGATTCGTGAAAAACTCGACGACTGGAATCGTGAAGATCTGATCGCAGCGATCACAGACGACAAGTTCGATGCGGTCTACGAGAAGGCAGGAATGGATCACGCCAAACGGGCTGCTGATGCTGAACGAAAGCGGATCAACGAACTGCCACATGACGTGCTGGCTGACCGAGCCTTTGAACTGGTCGAGCAGAACGGTACGTGTGACAACGGTGGCTACGGCTACTGGATCGACCGGGAGGGCTTTCACAAAGTCTGGTTGGAATAACGGACACCAACTACGTGGTTGTCAATGAATGCCAACTCCAACTTTTGGAGTGGCCTCAAAATCAACGTCGCTATCTACAGAGAGCCTGCCATGCAAATCGAACGCCCACGAACACGAGTCGAAGAGAAACAGGAGCACTTGGCAAACATGGTGCGAATGATTGCTCAGAGCCAATATCACGCCCTGTTTGTGATTTCACAGGGTGGAACCGGCAAGTCCCGAACCATCACAAACGTCCTTCGTGACGAAGGACAAGACGTTGTGACGTACAATTCGCATACAACGCCGTTGGCTTTGTATCGGTTGCTTTGGGAAAACTCAAAATCCGAAAAAATAGTTTATATCGACGATTGCGATGAGCTTTACAACAAATCAGGACCGGCACTAGGACTCCTTCGCAGTGCCTTGTTCGGCCAACCAAACCGATTGGTGACGTACAACAGCAGCACTTTGCCACCTGATCTCCCCGCTCGATTTGAAACCACGTCACGGTTCATCTTCTGTGCGAACAAAGTTCCAAAGAAGTGCCCGATCTTCGACGCTGTTGTTTCACGCTGTTTGGTCTACCGAATGGATCTGACCAACCCGGAGATCATCGAACAGTTTCGTGTGATGAGTGAGAACGGCTACCCCGGTTGCCCTCCTGAAGCCGCCGAAGAAATCGTTGACTTTATAGAGCAACACGGTGACGAGAAGCAATTGTCAATGCGACTGCTGACACCAGCGATTCGCATCTACAAGTTTTGCACTGAGAACAACACGGACTGGCGTCCAGTCGTTCTTGCTCAGATGCAAAATCTTGGACGACCGGTGTCGGCGACGAAACGACTCAACAACCATGAGCAACAAGAACGGTTACTGGCAGAGGCTCAAGCCAAATTTCCTGATTCAGTGTCTGAACAACAGCGGTACTTTTGCGACAAAACGAAGAAGTCGAGGGCAACGTTTTATCGGGCGATCAACCGAATGAAGAAAGGTGCATAGCGGACACCGGCTATTTGGCGGACACGGGTATTCAGGCGGCTGATTCTGAAAGTTCAACACACGTTGCGGATGTTGGACAAAATCGACTTATGTTCTGCAAACCCATTGAAGGGATCGACACCGGCGATGGCAAAACGTGTATCGCACATCGACCATCTCGATGACTTTCAACGAAGTTGTGGGCTGCTTGCATTCCATTCGGGGACATTCCGCAAGTGGTGTAAACTAAGATGTCTGGCTGTTCATGGAACGCAGCAGCGATGCCAAGAAGGCCACGAGCATCACCTGCGTTTTGAGGTAATATTGGGCGAACATGCACACCAAGCGACTCGATAGTCGCTTTAGCTTGTTCCCTGCTCATGCCACATTTCATCAGCCAGCCGATTGCAGTTTGCTGCCTGAACCCAAACCACGACCGAATTGGTTGCGCTGGTCGAGCAATGATCAATCTCTGCTCTCGATCTTCGGCGATCTTCTTCAAACTCCTTTCAAGTGCAGGCATGTCATTGAAGTGCCCTTCAGAAAAGTGAAGGCACAAGAACGTTCCCGGTGCAGTTGCAAACTCCGGGAGTGCAAGACACCGAGCCTCCTTTTCCTCATCAGGGAACCATCCTCGTGTTTTCAACGGAACTCTCCTGCAAAGCCTCGCCAGCGCAATCGCCAGATTGTAACGGACACCGGCTACGAAGGTGCAAACAACACTTTCACTTGCTGGAGTCCTTAAATGTGCCAAGTCAAAGCCAACACCAATTTTCACGGGCACGAACTCAGCGACATTGCTGTCATCAATCCGGGTGGATGGTTCGGGAAAACATGGCTGATTGAAATCGGTGGCTCCTATTCGTCGTTCTACTTGGTTGTCGAAGCTGGGAGCATGTCTGACGCAATCGACGAATTGGCGGATGACGAAAAGCACAGCCATCACATCGTCGTCGAAGAAGAAAACCTCGGTGACTACGATTCTGAATCGTGTCACTACGGCCCATCGGGGCAGGTGCTGGATCTCGATCACATCATGATCTACGGGCAGGAAGGCTCGGCCACACCGTTTCCATGCAAGTACACCGGTGGCTGTATCGATGGCGTTTGTCCAACTGAATTTGAATGCGAGTGTGAATGACGGACACCAACTACATCGGTGTCTACAGCCGATGAACGGCAGGGAACAGGAATCAAATATGATCGCACCAAACAAAAACAACGACAACGACCCAAAGTTTGAATTGGGACAAGTCGTTGCCACTCCGGGAGCCATCGAGGCCCTCGAAGAATCCGGTGAAACAGCAGACACATTCATCCACCGGCACCACACCGGCGATTGGGGCGATGTATGTGCCGATGATGCTCTGGCAAACGAAGAGGCTCTGCAAGTCGGCTTCAGGATTCTCAGCGTCTACCACACTTCAAAGTCTGTGAAGCTGTACGTGATCACGGAAGAAGATCGAAGTAGCACATGCTTGCTCTTGGCGACTGATTATTAGATCAATTCTTTGCCATCTTCTTTGCTTGAGCAACACCCTTGGCAACTGTGTGCGGACACCAGCTAATTCAATGTCGGGGAGTCAACGCCGCATTGTCAAGGGGTGTCGGATTTGCCAGCGTTGCTGAAAACTCAAACTGCCGACGAACAGCCTGCATGTTGCTTCGGTCCCAGAGCGTCAAGTGATTCTTCTTATGACTGCGACTTGATGGCTCGTAGTCAATTCGTTTGTATACTGCCAAATGCTCAATCGCTTCTGGGTGAACGATTGATTCGTCAATCCCGGACGGATGCAAGGCACCAGCAAGATCACTGAGGTTAACTCGGACTTTGCGCCACACGACTGGATCAAGACCGCAATTGCGGTCCAGCCACATCAATCCCAATGCTGCCCCGTCTTCATTGATCTCGACGCCTTCCGTGATCGCAGCTTTGAACAATGGGCTGTCGTACGGGATCTCACTGATGAATGGCAACGTCACTTCAACTCCATCCTCAAGAATCAGGGCGTTTGCCGTCGCTGATGTAACTGCAACCGGATTGTTGAGTTCTTCGAAGTGCCAAAGCGGAATGGGAGTCCCAGTGAAATATGTTAGGCCCCCGAGGATCAGCACGAGGCACAGCGCCAGCCAGCGAATATGCCTCAACTGTGTCATTGGGGATCTCCATGAAGGACAGCCATTCAAAGAATTGACAGGCCAACAGCATTGTACCTGCTGATCCGTCAGTACCAACAGAAATTCGATTCCGCTGACTCTAGCGGACACCAGTTAGTGACAAAAATGGATAGTCAGAATTTCAGCCGGAGTCGTTCCCTGAAACCCCGAAAAAACCAAAGCCTCAAATGCGACAAATAGGTGACAACACCGTTGTGGTCTTTTTGTCACCACAAAGTCAGCCGAAATCGTAGACATATGTTTCGATGTCACGATTGAGCAATGCCTTTTCGATCAATGGCTCGATCTCTTCCCATTGCCCGCCCGCCAAGCCACAGCCGATTCTCGGCATGTGAACAGATGCGGAATACTCTGCGGCAAATTTGCCAACGGACTGAAGCCCACGCTCGATAGCCGCATATCTGACTGGAGCTTGCCCTTCCTTGCGACGGAGCCCGTGCTGGCCGATCAAGTTGGCAACCCAGAGGCCGTCTTCTGCTTTGACGAACTGAACCTCGCCAAGCTCAAACGGTTGGGCACCATCTTCTTTGTGCCAGCGTCGGTACTCCGCTTCCGGTTCTTTCCATCGTTTCGAGATAGCGACAACGAAGCCCTTCCCCCAACCGCCGATATCGTTGCATACGTGGACGATGATCTTCGGCCCATCGCCAACCGGCTGGGTGGCGTCGCCTTCGAGGTAGTTGATGGACATCATTGTTCTTCAATTTGTAAAGTGTCAGTAATGTTCAGATTCTGGTGTGGAATCGATCAGATGCCCCGAAATCCATGAGACTGGAACTGTAACGGGTCGAGCAAAATTGACAGTTTACATTAACGGACACCAACTACATCGCTGAGTTCACCAGTCAGCGGAGTAGGAAACATGGCGAAGAAGACAGCAATCTATTCGAGGATCAGCAGCCGACAGCAAGATCACCGCAGCCAGATGCCTGACCTTGAGCGTTGGGCTGAAGCACACGGTGAACCAGTGGTCTACTTCAAAGACACGTTCACGGGCCGCACCATGGCTCGACCGGGCATGGACAAAATGATGGAAGCCTTGAGAGCAGGCAAGCTTGACCGCATCGTTGTCTGGCGGCTCGATAGACTTGGCCGAACAACGAAGGGACTCTGCCAACTGTTCGACGAGCTTCACTCACGTGGCGTTGATCTGGTCAGCATGAAGGATGGGTTCAGCTTGGCATCACCAGCCGGTCGATTGCACGCACGCATATTGGCGAGTGTCGCCGAGTACGAGACCGAGATCAGAGCCGAGAGAGTTGCCGCAGGTCAGGCAGCAGCACGCAAGCGAGGAAAGACGTGGGGCGGCAGCGACAAGGGATGGCGTTGGAAAGTGACGGTCGATCAGGTCAACGCAATCCACGAGATGAAATCCGCAGGCCGCAAGATCACGCAGATCGCACGAGTGACGGGGCTGTCACGCCCAACGATCTACCGTGTGCTGCGAGAAGTTGAACCGATTGTTTGATTGGCGTGGCTCATCCGAGTTCGGGTAGCAAAACCAACAATCCAACAATTAATAACGGAAAGTTGGTGAAGTAAGTCCCCGTCGTACGCTCGGGAGACACTACGCATGAGTCTCTTTTTTATCGAACAACGTTTTTCGACCGCCCTATGCGCTGGTTGTTTCAGACAAATCGGATTCCCAAAATCGCCGCCGCCAGATTTTCGACGGATCGCAACGGGCGATACAAAAGTTGTTTTATCGCCATCGGCCTGACACAGCCGCATGGCGTAAACACAAAAACAATTCGAAGATCGAAAAATCGCCGCCGCCAAAACAAATTCGGCGGCTCAATGATCGACATCCGACTTAAGTCTTGCGAGTCCACTCACCGCATGTCAGATTCAGTAGGTAAATCTCACTGTTTTCCACGAGTTCTTCATGCCCATTCGTTTCGATACAGACTTTTCCGCCAGAGATCGACAGAACGTGTGGCTCCTGCAACATCGCTTTATGATCATGAATCCATCCGGGGCTTGCTCCGGTTGTTGGAATCGACTCAATGGCCCATGTTTCGCAGTTCAATCGGTAAACCAGCGTAGTGCCAAATTTTCTTTCACCGTGGTAACCCAAACTGCCAACGATGTAGATGAATCCGTCAATGAACGTGGCTGAATGGAAGTCCGTGGGAGGGAAGACTTCTTTGGGGTAGCCCATGATCTGAATCTGACCACCACGTTCGTGAATCAGAACGTCGTTGTAGATGCAGAAATCCGGGTCGTAGAAGTCTTCGTGCTCGCCACCAATTTGCACGAATCGGCCATTAGGTAGCTCCGTGAATGAGACTCCATATCTGCTAAAGCACCACGTAGCTTCTGCCATGTTGTCCTCGTCGCCAAACTGCGACTTCGCCTCGTATGCCGAGATCCCGCATCGCACCATCTCGTGCCAAAACGCAACATCGATCACCTCTGGGTTAGATTTCCCATACCGTGGGCGACAACCGAGTCTGTATTCGGCTTCGCTGATATTCAGTGGCTTGCCCCCTTCGAGTCCAAGAAGTATCCGTTTCAACTCAGTGTTGATTTCACCGATGTCTTCGCCCGCAGCGATAAGCAAACGCATCACCTGCTCAGTCGAAGCCATCGACATCGTACTGTCATCGTATTCGTTCTTCCGATTCGTCTTCGCACCTGCGTCCAGCAGCACCCTCACGCAACCATCGTGACCTTCCTGTGCCGCAAGCATTAGGGGCGTGTTCTGAGCATCATCGACAGCTTCAATCTCGGCTCCAGAACTGATCAGCCACGAAAGCATCTCGGCATTGCCTCGTGAAGCGCAGATTGCCAGAGCGGTTGATCCACCACGTTCTCGATCTTCGATATTAGCCCCGGCGGATAGCAAGAATGTTGCCTTCTCGATGTCTCCAACAACTGACGCCAACAACCAAGGTGTGCGTCCCCATCGATCACGTTGCTCAAGGCCGCTGTCGCCAATAGGAAAAAGCTGCTTCAGGTCGTCGATTGAGCGCAGGGCGACAGCATTCATTGGCTCCGTCCACTGAAGTCGAGATGGATCGGCCCCAGCTTCGAGCAAAGCTTGCACAGCGTCAAATCGACCGAAACGGGAAGATACACTCAACGGCGACTCACCATATTGCGTTTCGGTATCAGTGTCCGCACCTAAACTCACCAACAACTTGATCATCGGCACGAGATCATCGCTATCGAAAAGGCTGTACATGATATTGACGACAACGGTGTAGCCGCTTGGGGAAACGAAATCCACGTTCGCTCCGGCATTTGCAAGCAGCATGACCTTTCCCGAACTGCCTGAACACGCAGCCAGATCGAACGGTGATTTCTTCCCTTGATCGACGGGTGCATTAACATCCGCTCCCGAGTCGAGAAGTAGCCTGAGCAGGGATTCATCAGCGTCTGGACTGCTCGCTGCATAGGCCAGCGGCGTGAAGTCACGCTCATCACGGGAATCCACAGGAACGCTTTTTTGTAGCTCTTCCTGTACCGCTTCAATATCACCATTTGATGTAAATAGGTGGATATCCATAGGCTATCGTTGCTCCCAATCCCAAAGCGCTCTGGCTTCTGCATGAATCTTTCGGGGCCAGCAATGCCCTGATCGCATACTGCCTCGCATCCTCGAAACACCATTTTATCGAAGGTTCGCCTCACATGAATCCGTCTGATTTGCTTCGCCGCCTTTACCTACATCGTCAGTGGCTAAGCCACAGGCTTCTGTAATTTAAGTTTCGGGCAGCGAGTTCTCTGCTCTCGTGAGCAAGGCAAGCCTCAGGTTTTGGAATGGCGAACTCTACCTTCGACCTGTAATACATCCATGGCACGTCGGTTGGAATCATCGTTGTCGTGTGCCAGAATCAGCGAGCAGGACGTTCAACAGCAAAGGAACTCGAAAATGACGATTGAATTCACCGTCTCTGCTGTCATTCCGGCATCGCCTAAAGAAATCTACGATGCATGGCTCAACAGTGACGGCCACACGAAGATGACAGGCAGTCCGGCACACTCAACGGCAATTGTCGGTGATCCATTCGATGCATGGGACGGGTACATCAGCGGAAAGTATCTCAAACTGGAACCGGGCAAACGAATCGTTCAATCGTGGAGAGGTTCAAGTTACAAAGATTCGGACGCCGATTCGCAGATCGAAGTCACATTCGAGCCAGTCGAAGGCGGCACAAAGATCACGCTCGCTCACACCAATGTGCCGAACGACCAAGCCAGCCATGAACCCGGTTGGAGGACGCACTGCTTTGCACCGATGCAGAAATACTTCGGTGTCTTGGCTGACAAGGATTAGAGCGTGAGAAACATCGATGAAGTATTGGTCGCCCGAATCCGTCCGCTGATGAAGCGCCGTAAGGGCTACTCGGAGAAGAAGATGTTCGGCGGCGTTGCTTTCATGATCAACGGGAATATGTGCGTTGGTCCGTGGAAAGGGTCGCTGATTGTACGGCTCGAAAAGGAAAAGCACGACGAGACTCAATGTGAGCCGCATGTGAAGCCAATGGATATCACCGGCAAGGTGATGAAAGGCTGGGCCAGAGTTGAACCCGCCGGTATCGAGTCGGATGAAGACCTCAAGGCATGGGTCGAGCGAGCCGTCAGGTTCGTCAGATCATTGCCGCCGAAATGATTTCGTCAAACGTCGGACGTTAGTTTCCACTCCCAAACCGTGCCGTCCTCGTCGTGCTCAACGGTGCCGATGAACCTGAAGCCAAGTTTCCTGAGAATGGAGGTTGATGCATTCTCTGCTGGCAGCGTCTGGGCAGCGATGGTCACACAGTTGTCAGCGTCCTGAGCACGCTTCACAATCTGTCTCGCCATCCACGTTGCAACCCCCTTGCCCTCGTGCTCCGGGAATGTGAAATAGGCGATCTCCGCCTGTCCGTTTGCCGGGGGCGACTTGAAGCCACAAGTCCCCAACGCCCGACCATTCTCGACGGCAAGATAGCCGATCCACGGGCGAAGAAAGCCAACTTTCTGATACAGCGCTACGGTCGAATCAACGACAGCGTTCAGTAATTCGTGTTGATCTCTGAATTCAGCAACGTCTGTTGAGTTTTCGATTTCGACCAGTTTCACTTCTTGTAATGCCCCTTGCCCCAGACAGACTGGTTATACGTCCCCGATTCGCCTCTGGGGATTGTGATCGTTTCCCATTCGTCGCCAGCGAGAACTCTGGCTACCAAAATGATCTGCCCGATGTGGTAGGCACAGTGTGCCAGCGATCTGTGAATTGCCAGAGGGACCGAGTGAGCTTCTCCCCGGATCGTGACTGACTTTGACAAGTCTTCGGGCTGAAGTACTGCCAATGTCGCAAAAAGGCAGGCCCATCCTTCCTCCCAGTGATTGAGGATCTCTTCCCGATTCGTAAACGAATCAATGAACTCGTCGTCCCGATTCCTCCACGACTTTTCACCGTCAGTGCTCAGGAAATCAGTCCACCGGGACTTCAGATTACCGCCAACGTGCTTCATGATCACCGCAATGCTGTTTGTATTCTCATCCAGTGCAACATGCAGTTTCTCATCGGCGACCTGAGCAATCGCATTGTCCGCCCAACTCTTGTTGGCTCGAAACGAAGCGGTTGCGCTTGCCGCTATTTCGGTGGCAAGGTTCTCGTAGTCGTTCATCATTAGCCCTCTCTGTTTCGTGCAATCGGCTTCTTATTAACTGATTCCCAGATTGACTCGATCTCATCGGGCAGAACGTCTGGCAGGCAGGTTGCAAGCGTCTGGACGGACTCGGCGGATTGCAGAGCGTCCGTCACAACAGACAATGGCTCAGGCCAGATCTCCGGGAAGTCAAATTCTCCATCGACATCTGTTGCGAACGCAAGTTGCTCGACCGGGGGACTGAAGTGAGCGTCAACGCCTGCTTTGTTTCCACGGGCATCGATTCGATACCAGCCGTACACTGGCAGGTAAACACCGTTCAAGCCGTGGAGGCAGAACGGCGGCTGATCACCGCTGAGCGTCAAACGCTGATAGCAGAATCCTGCTGGAATTCCGTTGGCCCTCAATAACGCTGCCAGTAGATGACTTTTGGCGTAGCAGTAGCCCGTTCCAATTGAACGAACATCGGATGCTCGGCAAGTGACTTCCGTTCGCTGGAAGTCAAGACTGTGCTGAATGTTGTCACGCACCCACTCAAAGCAGAATCTGGCAAGTGACAGTGTGTCTGGGCTCTGCCCCCTCAATTCCGCAGCGAGAGCCTGAATGTTGGGGTTCTGAAAATCGATGATGTCCGTGGCTTCAAGGAAATCGGGTGGCACCACATCAAAACGATATTTCGGGATACTTCGTCCGGGAATGCTGGACGGAATGTACTCAATCAACGCTGCGTCAAAGGCGTCGTAGAAACCTGCGGCATTGGGGTCGCTCAGTACATTAAGTGATCGCAAACCACGGGGCTGACATTCGGCAAGAGCGTGCCGCAGCAGCATCGAACCGATTCCGCATTTCAAGCGAGTGGGGTCCACGAACAAGTGTTCCAGTTCACCGGAATCATCGCTGTTGAGAACCACGGTGTAGTATCCAACAAGCCTGCCGGAAGCGGTCGCTCCAAAGGCAATTCGAGCATCAATCTCTTCACCTGTGATTGTAAGTTCTCTGCGAAAGACTTCCATCTGCTCGGTGGAATATCCCCAGACGGCCTTCGACCGAACCGCCAGTTCACTCACTTCTTTTGCGTCGGCATCATCGAGTTGTCGTATCCTGAGTTCGCTATTGGGTGGACTCATTGCTTTCGACCTCGCTCTTTCCTGAATGCCAAAACTCGAATACGTCGGTAGTCGGCATACCACGCAGAGTCTCGAAACAGATGTGGACGTGCGATCTCTTCAACCTGCGTCAGAAACTGTTCATGTTTCTCTTCCGGGATCTGCGTCAACCAATGCTGTCCAAACATGCGTACCCAATTTCGTAGGCCGTCGCTGCCTTCGAGTCGTGTTGGACGATCAATCATCGCAGCCTGTGTGACTTCCAACCCGTTTCTGTCGAGCAACGAGGCGAATTCGGCGATACTCGGAAAGTACCACGGATGCGGAACGACTTCACCAAGTAGTGATTGGCTTGTCGCTTCAATGGCACCGGACAGATGGCGAACATTGCCCTGACCACCGAATTCAACCGCCATCCGTCCATTCGTTTTCAGCGAACCTGCGATGCATCGGACGACCTTTTCCGGCTCGTTGATCCAATGCAGAGCGGCGTTGGAGAATACGGCGTCAAACGATTCGTCGGTCTGAAAGTCATGAGCGTCTGCCAGCCTGAATTCGATTTCAGGAAACAGACGGCGAGCTTCATCGATCATTGCCGGTGAGTTATCAAGGCCAACAACGCTGGCTCCCGATTCGGCGATCTGAGCCGTCAGTTGCCCTGTGCCGCAACCCACATCCAGAATGCGTTCGCTGGGCTGCGGGGATAGCAATTCTATGACGGATGCACCGAACTTCCAGACGAATGAGTGCTTTCCGTCGTAGAGATTGGGACTCCAAATGTCAGTCACGCATCACCTCCGGCTTGTCGTGGAGTAATCCAGCACGACTCATGCTTTGTCATTCCAATGTGCGGATAATACGAAGTGGCGTTGGGTGCCGAGAGCAGAATCAAAGTCGTGCCGAGTCCTGCTGCCTCGTGAGTCCGCCGAATCAGTTCTTTCCCGATACCGAGCTTCTGAAACTCGACATCGACGGCGAGGTCCGACAGATAGGTGCAGTAGGCAAAGTCGGTGATGGCACGTGACACGCCGACCAGCAATCGGTCTGAACGAGCCGTCACGATAAGGTCAGCATGTTGAAGCATTGCCTTGATTGTCTTCGGTTCATTGACCGGACGACGCTCTGATAACGTCGATCTGTGCAGTAAATCAATGAACTCCTCGGGCGTCGTTCCCGTTTCAATTTGGTAATCCAGTTTCATTAAGCATATTCCTCAATGATCGTCGCCATCGTAAATCCACATTGCCGGGCAAACAGAACGCTCGAAGCCACAGCTTTCGTAGAATGCAACAGCGTCTTTGTCCGCCAAAACTGAATGCTGGTGAAAGCCCTCGTAGCGTGCTTTCAAACGCAGCACCAATGCTCGCCCGATGCCTTTTCGGTGGTAATCCGGGTGAACGACAACGTGCGGATAGTAGACCACCAAGAATCCGTCCGAAATCGCATTGGCAAGGCCAACGAGTCTGTCGCCATGCCAAGCTGTCACAAGCGAATGTGAGTTGAGCAGTCCTTGATGCAATTGATCAGGCTTGTTGGCTGACGACCAATGATTGGCACGATAGAGGTCCAGCACGGATTCTCTATGCACGTCCTTCGATTCACGAAATTCAATCGATTCAAGCATCGCCGCCTCCAGCGTCAAGTTCCCCTCTCACGACCGTGACGGCTCGCCCGCCAAGAAGAACTCGATCACCAGCAACTCGAACTCGCACGACGCCGCCACGGGCCGAAGCCTGAAACGCTGTCATTTCCGTTTTGCCCAAACGCTCGCTCCAATACGGTCCCAGACAGCAGTGGGCTGATCCGGTAACAGGGTCTTCGTTCACCCCCGCTGCGGGAGCGAAGAAGCGAGAGATAAAATCGAACTTCGGATCGCCTGACGTGCTGGTGACAATCACACCTCGGCATGCAATCTGACCGAGTTTTCCGAAATCCGGCTTCAGGGAGCGAACGATTTCTTCGGACTCAACGACGATCAGCTTGTCGAATTTGGAACTTCCAACAAACGACGGTCTGACACCAAGAGCATCGAGGAGTTCCGCAGGTGGATCGGCTTCCTGTGCCGGTGTTGCGGGGAAATCCAATTCGACAAGCCCATCGTTGTTGGTGCAAGTCAGGACGCCACTTTTCGTGTGGAATCGGATCGCTTGATCTGGGTTCACGAGACCCTCGATCCAGAGCACATGAGCCGATGCCAACGTCGCATGACCGCACAATTCGACTTCAAAGACAGGCGTGAACCAGCGGAGTTCAAAGCCATCGTCGAGCTTGCGGACGAAGGCGGTCTCCGACAGATTCATCTCAGAAGCAACAGATTGCATCCAGTCTGAATCATGACCGCCTTCGAGCAAACAGACGGCGGCAGGATTACCTGCGAACGGGCGACCAGCGAATGCATCAACGATGAATATCTTCATGTGGTTCTCGTTAAATGAATCGAGCCAGCAGGATCGTCTGGCAGTTGCAGTATCATCAAGCCACTTTCCAATCACAAAGGTCTCCAACGTCGCCTAAACGAACCTTTCGACCACAGCATTGTCCTGAGCGCATAGCGGCCCACAAATCCGACACCATATCTTATCGAAGGTTCACTCAAGATGAATTCGACCGAATTGCTCAGGCGCCTGCATGAACATCGCCGGTGGGCAAACCACAGACTTCTGGATACAGCAGAGCAACTCAATCACGAACAGCTGCACCAAGCATATCCCATCGGCCAAGGCTCGATTTGGAAAACGCTGACTCATCTTTACGCCGCCGAATACGTTTGGCTGGAAGCACTCACCGGAAATGAGAGCCCGCTGACACCGGGTGACGCACGTGGAAAACTCCCCGGCAATCAGGAAGGCGAAGGGGCGATGGCTTCGCTTACTGAGTTACGAGCACGATGGCGAGAGCTTGACCAGCGATGGGTTGCGTATCTCGCTGCTCTTGAGCCGGAGTCTCTGTCAGAAACGGTCTACAAAAATAATTCCGTTTCAGGGCAACGCTTGCCAACGCAGCGAAGTGATATTCTGATTCATGTCTGCACGCACGCTCAATACACGACCGCACAACTGGTCAACATGTTGAGACAAGCAGGCCAAACTGACCTGCCAGATGTGATGCTGATTTCGATGGCACGAGAAGGATCAGCTTTCCGGCCAGACAAATAGTTCAGGATCACCCTGTCATTCAGTTCGACGTCACAGCCCGAGATAAGGTTTCTCTCCACGAAGTTCAGCAAGCAGGTTTGATTTGTAGAACGCATTGATCTCCAGACCTTCGACAAACTGCAACGACTCTTCTCTTTTCGACGGATCGATGATTGCGATTGCTTTCGCACAAAGAGCAGCGAAATCGCTGCTCTCATGTTGAAGGCAAGCCTCCAGTTTTGGAATAGCGAACTTTGCCTTTGAGCGCCAAAGCATCCGTGGGACGTGGGCAGAAACTCGTTCATCCCAATGGCCGAGAAGATCAGCGATTTCAACGATCAACTTCTGAAAGTGCGACAGAAGCAACTCCGAGATACAGGTGACTGCAACTAATCGAACTTCAGAATCGTCGTCGTCGGTGCCGTCGAGGATTACTCGAAGCCCAACGTCGCCGAAGTGAACAAGGATGCTTGCAGCGTCCGAAGTGCGATCTCGATACCGTGGATAGGTTGCGAATTCCCTGAGCAGCGACTCGCAGTAAGTTCGCTTCTTCTCAAGGGACCAGTTGTCGGCTTCTTCAGGAGAATCCACGCTGCCGACTGAGACAACCGCTTTCTGCAATTCACTGGTCACGAAATCAAATCGTTCTCTGAAGCTGCATTTTCTCAGTATGTCGAGTTTGTCTTCAACGTTAAGCTGAAACTTCGCCAACGCTCGGCGAACCCGAGCCCCCAAGAGCGAAGTCGTGTTCGGCAGTTCTTCCAATACTCCGACAGCCACTTCCCTTCTTGTGGGATCATTCATGATGATCGCCTTGGCGGCAAGAAATCGATGGTTGGGGTTTTCATCCGTCAGCCATTCTTTCGGCACTCCGTTATTCTCACGTTCTTGTAGTTCCATTCATCCTCCTGTTTCACAGGTATCTATCCCGATGCTTTGAAAACCGGGGATCTTTCCAGCAGATCGGCCAGATCAACTTGAAGACGATCTTGAGCTTGTGAAAGCGGAATCAGGATCTCTGTCACTTTGAACGAATTTGGATTCATTCGGATCGTCAGGAGGACGTACTTACCGTCTTGGCACGTAGCTGCGTTTATGGCGAGCAAGTCACACTTCAATGCCTGCGTCTCAGTCGTTCGATAATTTTCCTTGTCATCGCTCATTTCGGCTCCTTTTCTGCGTGTGTAGCTGGTGTCCCTTAGAGTCCATGCCGTTCGAAGTAGGCTGTCGAGTCACCGTCGTGTCCGTAATTGCACCTCCAGCAAACATCGACGGCGTGCTGCACACGAGACAAGCACCGAGGGCATTGATGAGTCCAGTTTTCCGGGGGAACGAAGCCTGAATAGGTGGGCTCAGCAAATCCACCGTTCCGAATTAGTTCAGAATCTGGATTTAGAACTCGTGGCAACGTGTCCCAAAAATAGTGCCCACCTGTCCGAGCCCATTGTTGGTACTCAGGATCGTTTCGGACAATCAGAGTTCCAAACCAAAGGCAAGTCCAGAACAACGCCGTGACAATGACGGTGATCCAGAACGGGACAATGAAACAGTCAGCAAAGGTCCAGTAAGTTCTTCCTGCTGCCTCATTTCCGAGCAAGAAGAACAGGAAGAACACGAACATGCAGATTCCAAACATGAATCTACCCATGATGGTTGATGGCAGTGTACGAATCCCTCGGCTTGAATCGATGATATGTAGAAATAGAAGCACCAGCAGTGCCCACCAAATCGATGCCATGAACGAGCAACTGCCGTTCAACCACATCGCCGGGAAAGCTGACAGAAGAAAAATGCGACCGATCATTGCCGAACCTCGCTCAACTGATCCCATTCAATTGAACTGATTACCAGACTGTTGCTTCCGGGGCCAACGCTGTCGGCTGGGTGATCCATGAGTAGTCGGGCTGCACTGAATGCCCAAGCACTCAAGTCTGCCACAGAGCAATGATCACCACCGACGAGCCGCAGTTTGATAGGGGCCACAAACGACCGAATTGACGACGGTTCAGCGATCCGGTTTTGCAACAACAACTTTTGGACTTCTGAGGCGACTTCATTCCAGTCCGTGAATAGCTGTGCGTTGGATTCGGTGTCCGTCCAATCGAATCCGGTCCAGAACCATCGGTGGTCGTTTCCGATCAGATAACGAGGAAACTGAATGCTTCCTCGGTTGAGGACGGACAGATGAAGTGGTTGTTTGGTCATGTTTGCCTCAGTTTGGGTTGAGGCTTCGTAGTTGGTGTCCGTTACTGGGACCGATTGTGGAGAATGGTCAGTAATGCTTTGTCGGTCGCCTTCTGCCTATCAAAGCAATTGCAGGTCGCCCGTGATTACGTCGATCTTCTCAACCAGATCCGGCCCGACCGCCAAGCAAGTGCGAGTTGGCTCGCCGTGGAATTCAGTTTTGCCGCTGTCGGTAATCAAATAGACCTGAAGCCCGGCTGCTATCGCTTTATCGTGGATCTCCATTAACTCTTCTTCGCTGTTCACTCGGCAACACACTTTGGCGAACGATTCGGTGAGCCACGCCTGTTCTGTGTCCGTGAAATCACTGAGTGACATGGTGCCCAACTCTTGCAGTCGTCTGGTGAGAAACGCCATGGAAGCATGTGCTCCCTGAGCGATCTGCTTGCCTCGCCGCATTTTCAGGTCATGTCGCATCACGATGACTTGTTTGATCCGAGTAGGCTCAGTCAATTCGATTCTCCATTGGTCAATATCACGGTGTGTGCTTCAGTCCACGTCGGTGGTTCGCACTTAGCCGCCAGCTTTCGGATGACATTTTCCGGCACTGAATTGCTGCGGCCCTTGTTCTGTTTAAGCAGAAGATTGAACTGCGGCTCAACGTAAACAATTTCAATTGCCGCATTGTAGTCGGCAAACAAATCCAGCCAGCGCTGCCGAGTGTCCTTTTGTGTGTTCGTCGCATTGAATGCAAATGAAGTTCCCGCCCGCAGATGTTCACGGCAGCGTTCTCGTGCAAGCTGAACGACTTCACCTTGATTATCTGTTGGTTCGACCTTCATTTCGTTGCGAATTTCGTCCAGCGACACAACAGGAAGATCATCACGATGGCGTGACAGCCATGTATCCTTGCCGCTGCCCGGAAGTCCTGACAGCATCGTCACCGTGCAGGAAAAGTCTTCGTGCGGAACGTAGTGAAGATTGGGGTCCGTATTCCGGTAGAACAGGAATCGAGCCTGATCATTGGCAAACGGATACGGCTGGTCATAGCAGTCGCTCTCTTCCGCCGTCAATTTCCAGTATTGCAGGTTCTCCTCAGGTCGAGTCATGGAATCTGTATCACGACCACGAGTGTCAGCCAATGCGAATAAGTAAAGCAGTCGATTGTTGACCAGCCACGATAACCGCACGACTTCATGTGTTGGGTCATCACGCTCCAGCAGGAATGCTGGCCGACCGTGAAACCGAACCAGCCGGGCGATCTCTTTCCGAGTCATCAGGTCACAATCAATGTCTCGAAGAATGCTTCGTGCCAGATGCTCTCCTTTCACGGCGTGTTTGGGGGATGTCACACGTCCTGTATCGGGATCGGTCTGAGAAGTCAGCGGTTTGGCCGCATCATGGAACAACGCCGTGAAGATCAGTACGGTCTTCTCCTGTTCAGTCAGCGACGGCCATTCTTCAAGCTTCACAAGCTGATGGCAGACCATCTTCGTGTGTGTCCAGACATCGCCTTCGGAATGCCATTCGGCATCCTGAAGGCAATCAGCCATTGCTCGACACCATGGCTGGGATTCGGCCCAAGCCAAGATGTCGTCCAATGGAATCTGTTTAAGTGTCTGCCAATTCATTTCCAGATATCCACGCCGTCAGCCAATTCATTCGGCACCATCTCCTGATGCTGCCAGTGGGTACTCTGCTTAATCTTCTCAACAAATTCAGGCCGTACCATTTTCGCCCGCCCTGTCACGACACCGTCTGCTTCTGTTCGCAGATAGAGCCCTTCCATCAGGTTATCCGTTTGATTCGTCAACGGATTGTCGAACCGGCTATCGAACTTCGATGGCCCGATCAACTCGTCGAGACAAGATCGCTTCAACGCACCTATTGAAACAACAGGGACCGTTTCGATTCCCGTCCCCTTAAGCAACTTCAGACGTTGTTCCAAGTCCAGAAACGCCGCTTCCGTCTTGTCGTAAATGTCGAACTCGAAGAAGTAGTGCGAAAGCTGTCGGTAAAAGACGGAATGCCGAGCGTACACCCACTCCCCGAACATGATGAAGCGGTTTTCCAGCCGGTCTTCCAGCGTATGCCGCTTCACCGCCGCCCATGACTTGAACAGATCGTACTGCGGATGCATTCCCTCGGTGATGAGATGACCCCGACATTGCAGGGCCATCTCACCGGATTTCAAGAAATGGATACCCACATTCGTGCCGTCGATCTTTTCCTCTACGATCAATGACTCATCAGCGATGAAGGCATTGGATTCAGCCTCACCGAGATGTTTGTCATCGTCAGTTCCCTTCGAGCCGAAAAGATGCGGTGTCCGGGGATACTTCGTGAAAGTTTCGTTTGATGTACCCATCATGACGCTCTTCTCATTAGCCAGTTGGCGGTAAATTCAATTCGGACGGCTGCTCCAGCCGAGTGGTTCACGGTTCAGCTTCCAGTCGGCTGGGATTCCTTCAGATCCAACACTCATGGCGACGATTCCACCAATGATGGCGCACGTCGTATCCATATCTCCGCCGACTCGTGCGGCAGTCCACATTGCTTCGCTGTAGTCATTGAGATGTGCCGCAGCCATCCAAAGGCAAAACGGCACGGTGTCCTGACTGCTGATTTCATCCCCACAACCAACTTGTGAGGCTATCGTGTACGCCCACGTATCAAGTGGATATGTCGCCACCCATTCCAGTCGGCGACGAACTTCACTTTGGTCAAGTTTTGAGATAACCCAAGGAATCAACTCTTCGGGTTGCTCGGATCTACGCCGCCACGCCCAACCAGATGACAGGGCTACTGCGATGGCCCCGACAATCGCTTCTGGGTGAGTATGCGTAACTTCCGCAGAAAGTGCTGCCTGCTTTATCGTAAGGTCAATGTCATCAGCAAACCATGCGACAAGCGGAGAGACCCGCATCGCCGCACCGTTACCATGTGAGCCACTGCCACTGAACATCTGTTGGCTCAGCGTCTTCCAGCATCCACCTTCCGCAACGTCTTCAAGGAGCCGTCGAGCACCGGCTCCGTATCCACGATTCGGTTCTGACTGATATCTTTCGACAAGCTGCTGAACGAAAAACTCCTGATCAACGGACTCGCACACTCTCAGTGTTTCTGTGAGTGCAATCGCCATTTCCGTATCGTCTGTGTAATTCCACGGTGGTGTTGGTGGGTTGCTGCGTTTTGATTCTGCGGCAACATTCGGTGAGAAAAACTGCTGCCCAAATGCATCGCCAATGGACAGACCGTCTAACGACAAACACGCTCTACCCAATCGGTCTTCAGTCATGTCCCACGCCTCAAGTCAGGAAATCCATTCGTAGCGAGTAAAGTCTAACAAAACAGCCCACACGGTTGACCTGAACCATGTGGGCCTTGGATGTCAGTCCCTGAAAAAAGTGATCCCGATTCACACCGTCAAAAGCAGCCTTTCTTGAGGCAACACTTCTTGTAGCGTTTGCCCGAATTACACGGACACAGATCGTTACGTCCGAGCTTCTCTTCCAGCAGTTTATCACCGTGGACGATTCGTACTCCTTGCTTCACCTGAGTTTCGGAGGGGAATCCCCGGCGACGTTTGCTCATCGTCTCGAAAAAAATGGCAGTTCGTCATGTTCATGATTTGAGTTTCGCACGGCGCACCTTCCTTTCCTATCTTTCGTTGGTGGAACAATCGACACCGAAATCGAAATCTGGTTCGCCATTTTTGAGCAACATACGAACAGGCAGGTCATCTGAGGTGTCCGAAGAATGACTCAAGTGAATGGAGAATGCGGTCATGAAAGCCAATAAGACACCAATTGAAATTGCCCGGAACCTGTACCCTTTGGTTTTCCGAACAGACTTCAGTCAGCCGGGATTCGCCTTGCTCAACCTTGGGGCGGACTATGGTTCCGAAGCTCAGCGACAACTGATGGTCGAATTGAAACGTCAATTTGATCAGCTTGAAGTTCAATATCGGGGGCGACGGCTTATTTACCAATCAATGGGTAGGTTCGACCAGCAAGTCACGACGAAGCCTCACAGAGACGGTGGCCCGAACGAGTCAGTTTTGATGCTGGGATATGAGCCGACGCTTGTGCAAAGTCGTGTGGCAATGTCGGACTATTCGAAGTGTGCTCACGCCCTTGGAATTACCCCGGCTGAATTCTTGGATCGTTTCAATCCGATGTTCGTCAGTGGGCAGAATAAACTTGCCGATTACACGACCGAAACCGACGACTTCGACAACACCAGCTTTCAAATACTGATCATCAACAACAGCACGAACCCAATTGGCGACGGTCGGCTACTTGGGGTTCTCCACACAGCCGAAATCGTTGATCCAAATCCAGATCTTGTGCGAGTCGTCAACTCCACGATGATTGCGTCCGTGTCACTGTCGGCCGATGACGATATTTCAGAGAGTGAACAAGCCGACTTCGTGACAACGACGGTCGTCCGCAAGGCCGTTTACGGCTGATGGAGCCCTGATAGAATTACGAGATGCTCATCATCCGCCCAATCGCAATCATCTGGGCACTGCCCTACACAATTCTCGGTTTGCTGATCGGGCTTTTCGGCCTGTGTACTCGTGGCCGTGTACTTCGGCGTTGGCCGCTGGAATTCTACGGGGGCGGAGTCGAATGGTTCCTGTCACGACTGCCGAGTGATCTTGTGATGGCGATGACATTGGGCCATGTGATTCTTGGCCGAACCAAGGCTGCTCTCGACATTTCACGAGAACATGAATTGGTCCATGTTCGTCAATATGAGCGATGGGGGCCATTCCTTGGTCCGGCTTATTGGGCTTGTTCGCTGTTTCTGTGGCTGCGAGGTAAAGACGGTTACCATGACAACCCGTTCGAGAAGGAAGCGTGGGGAGAATGAACAACAGTGATTCTCGATTAAGTTCAGCCTATCGTTGGAGGTCAACGATGGAGTGCTTGTACACCAGCGATTGACTGCATCCGGCTTCAACATGGACACGAGCGACTTGGCGAATAGACTGTAAGCTCCTTCGATTTTCAGTAACTGAATGAACATCCAAATGGGTAAGCGAAAGCAACGTGCAGAGCAGCACGTGATGGAAGACGAATCAATTCAGATCGTTTCGGCGGCGTTACCCAGATCGTGGGTGGTCCGGCAGTATCGTCCTGACTATGGCCTTGACCTCGCCGTTGAGACCTTTGAAGACTTTGCTGGTTCCGGGCAGGTAGAGACGTTAGGTGAACATTTCTTCGTGCAGGTGAAATCAGTTGGTAAGTTTTCAACGACAACGTTGACTGCACAACCCCGCCACAACGTAACAAAGCCCCAGCCCACTTCTTACACTAGCGACGATGAGACTCAGAACATTGAGGTGGTCAAGCACCAAATTGACACGTCGTTACTTAGAACAGTGCAGGCAATGGGCGCATCCACAGTCGTGATGCTTTTTTTGGTGTCGTTAGATAGCCGTCGTGTCCTATTCCTATGTTTGAACGACTACATCGACAAAATTGTTGTGCCAGAAAAACCGCTGTACTACGAGCAAGCGACAATTACCCTGAACGTTCCTATGAAAAACGAACTGTCTCGAAGTGAAGTTCACGGGGCGGGCACAGCCATTATCCGGTTCATAGCGAAGCGTTCGAAGTTCTATTCAGCTTTCAATCTGTTCGCTTACCAACGACACGAACTTTCATTCTGTTCTGACGGGGAAGAGCAAAGGAATACAGCTAAACATTTTCTAGGCAGCCTCCGCCGACTCGACGTGTGGGGTGGGCATGATTGGAAGATATCGGAAGATTACTTCCGATGGTTGCTGCATCTCGACTCGGTGCTCCCCGGCGTTCCGTTGGACGGGTGGTTTGCTTCTCATCCATTCACGCAATGGTCTCTGAATCACTCCCACTCCCGTGAGGAGATGTTTAACCTCGACATGAGCAATTTCTGGAATGGCCTGAACGTCTTAAGCCGAAACTACGAGGAAGTATGCCGTGAGTGGAATCTACCAACACATCTGGCCGCCTGCCTTGCACAGTGGTAAGTGGTTTAGAATCTGTTTGATCTCAAGCGATTGCTTCAGTGACACGTCGTCACTGAGCGTGAAGAAAGCAGATGAAGCCAACCATGCCAAGTCGCTAAGTGTGTGATGCTAAAAGCGACTTTACCATGCTAACCTGCTCCAGTTGAATTCGTTGAAGTGTCATGTTGACCCCGCCAGAAATCGGCGTGACTTCGGTCAGTACACAAGGAGCACCGCTCAAGTGCGACACTTCTTGAACCATTGCTTCGAGTGTGGCGACATGGGGCGAAAGTTGTGGTGCATCGTCTCTGATCACAACTGAGTCAACTCGTTCAAGGCAGGTGACCATTTCATCGACGTGCTGTGTCACCGGAAACTTCTCTTCCAATTGTTCCAGTTCAGTTTTGACCATCTTCCAATTTGAGAAATTGGTCAGTAAATGGTCTCGATAGAAAAGTAATTCCAAAGTCGTATCTGGTCGCTCTGTCCCGGGGCGAGCGTCGGCTCGCAGACTCAACTCACCCAGAGGCATACCACAATGTTGCGTGAAGTTGCGTAGTAGGTACAAGAACCTGTACGAGAAGCAATCATCGAATTCTTCTGCGGTCTGTTTCTTGAAATTCGTCAGGTTGTCAGAAGGGTCACCATATTCTCTTTTGATATTTGTTTCGGTGTGATCAAGAAATGTGCGAACCGCTGAAAGAAAATTGAGGATATGTCCATTAACAGTCAAAATCATCGTGTTTGCACGATCCCATGAAATGGCAGTATCGTCCTCAAATTCTGATCCGAGCGTTCGCAAACAATCGTGGAAAGCGTCACGATTCAGCTCCACGATTTGAAACAAGTGGCGTTTGCGGGCAAAACGTCCCAGTGCAGTTGAGGCATCCATGTATGACTTGAATTCGTCTTCGCTGAGTGTTCGAAGAGTCGAAACAGCTGAAGTCGGTGTTCCAATCTCCCATTTCGACGAACAAACTCCAAGATTTGCCATTCTATTGCTCCAAGGTTCAAGTCAGGATGTCATTGTGATCTGGTGAGATCAAAGGCGATTCTGATTATGCAATCAAGAGTAGGCCGCCAACGAAAATCGTTGGGCCATTGAAAGCCCGTTGTCACCCGACTCGATTCGGAACAAATTACGGGACACCGTAGTTCACGCCGCCTTCTTCTCGAACGACTTCACCAGCCCTCCGACATGTGACTTCACCACAATTTCATCCAGTTGAATCGTGTCAATTTCATCCGGTATGTGCCGAATCGGAGGCAGGCTTTCTCGTGAAGAATGCGACCGATGATTGTTGTAATAAGCGACGAATTCGCTGACCAAATGGTCGAGATGGTGTGTGCCGAAAATTACGAATCTCGCCAAGCACTCCAGCTTTATCGTTTGAATAAACCTCTCGCAGCGTCCGTTCAGATTCGGTGACGCTTTCGGCAACGCATTTGTTCGCACATCGCTCTCGCCGAGCTTCGTAACAAACTCTTTGGTGAACTTCGTATCCCTGTCGTGAATGACGACAGATGGTTTCAGTTCACGCTTCGCCGTGCGGCTGAGAAACATCTCAGTCTGTTCGACAACCCACGCAGAATTCGGGTGTTCTGTTCCCGGAGAAACGATTGCTTCTCTGGTCTCAAGACAGATGAAGGCCAGCAAATACACTTCTCGAATGCCACGTGCGGTCACAGTCTTCACTGAGAAGAAATCACACGCCCACAGTGTCCCCGCATGACGTTCCAAAAAGTTCGTCCATGAATCCGAAGTGCGATCAGGACTCGGTTCGATGCCTTCCTCTTTCAGGATGTTGCGAATCGTCTGACGGCTGATCCTCTTGATCCCCATTTTTCGCAACTCGCCGATTATTCGGGTATATCCGAAGCCGGTTTGTTTGGCGATCTCGATCACTAGCTCACGCAATTCACGTGACTTCCGTTGACCACCTTTTCGCTTCTTCTTGGGCTCCTCAGATTGATCCCGAATCCATCGATAGAAGGTCGCTGGCTTGACGATGGTGATCAGTTCTTCAATCGCTTTACCAAGTGCCTTGCCCAATTTCAGCAACCGTTTTCGTTCCTCGGGCTTGGTGTGGACCTGCCCCGGAATGCGTGCCCGGAGAATCTTGTTCTCTTCCTTCAGATATTCGATGTACCGAGCCAACTCACGGTCGCTGGCTGAGGCAATTAGAGCAAGTAAAGGATGGAATAGTCTGGTCATCGCCGATATCGTCGAACGTGCTAAAAAGGCTGGGTGTACACATTCGTTGTACCCCGAAATGCACCTTTTTGGTGAGCGATTTTCGCCCTCAAATCTCCGCATTTTTGAGCCCGGATTTGGCGACCGTCACAGGCTGCAAAAGTGGGCCGTCTGATGGTGCGATGCCATCGCCATTTGGCATCACGAGCGGCGAAACAGTGCTCGTGAATTCGCAAAAAGGTACATGTTTCAACCGATACGCCAGCCGCTGGAGATCGGCGTGTAAAACGGACCCACTTCGGGGGTCTGATCGGCGCGTAAAATGGACCCACCGGTGAACAGGTCGCGTCCGACTTTTGCTTCGCCCAATTCTTCATAGCGGCGTGACACAATTTCATTCAGATCAATGAACAGAGCGCCGGATTGTTTGGCGGCCTCTCGCGCCCACAGACCGTAGTCTTTGTCCGATCGAATCACGCGGCCGTCCTGCCAGCGGTCGCGCGGGACTTGCGACAAGACGATGGGGATGGCTCCTTTGGCTTTCGCGTCAGCGATGCATTTCCTTAGATACCAGCCAAAGCTATGAACGGTTTCCGGGTTGCCGGTTGCTTCCACCACCCCGTCGATCGATTCGTCGCTGTTGCCTTTGATGGATGCACGTGGTCGATCGCCCTCGAACATCTTGCCGCCGTCATTGTGACCGAACTGCATCATCACGAAATCGCCTTCGCGTAATCGGTCGAGTGATTTCTGCCAAAGCCCTTCCGTCAGATAGGTGCGACTGCTGCGTCCGCCGAGTGCGCGGTTTTCGACTTCCAGCTTTTCGGAATCGAAGTGCTTGTCGATCAGTTGGCCCCAACCGAACATGCCGTCGTCACCGCGACCCCGGCCGTTCTTGACCGTTGAGTCACCAATCAGAACCAAGCGACGTTTGCCGCTGTCTGATTCAGTTTTTGACTGCGAAGTTGTTGGATCGACTTCGTTCGGTTTGGCCACACGCTTGGCGCTGACCATGTAGACATGACGCTCGCCATGCATGTTGGAGCGAAAGACGATCCACTTTCCGTCGGGTGTGAAGGTGACGTTGGGTTCGAGGTCGTAATCGTGCGTGGAGAGATCGACTAATTTCTCTGCCGTCACCGTGCCAAGCTTTGCTTGCTCACCACTGAGAGTTCCGGCGTTGAATTCGCTGTCAGGGCGAAACAGATAGATCCACTGGCCATTGCGAGACGGCTTCAGGCGTCGCTTTTCAGGGAGAGGCGTCTGGTTGGCAACGCTTTCCGGGCCGCCTCCGTCGCCGGCAATCAGTTTGCCGTCGCGCGAAATGTTGTAGTGAACCGACCATTCTTCGCGTGCGAGGCGATATCCAATCCGCTCGCCGGTCTTGACGTGAACTCCAGCGAGCCAGAATTGATCGGCTCGCGGAGTTTGCAGGTCATACCAAACCCACTGGCCATCGGCGCTGAAAAATTCGTGCCCAGCAATTTCATATTTCTGCTGACGCTTATGCATCAGTTTTGGCTCATCGCTGCCAAAGCGAATCGTCCAGACACGATCTAGTTCGTGCCACGATCCTTCGTGACAAAACAGCCCAAAGTTCGGATCGGTGGGTGAACATTGCAGATGGTTCAGCCAATCTCGCGACGGATGAAACGTTTCGAGTTTTCCGGAATCAATCTCGACCGTAAAGAGTTTTCTCAAACGCTCGCGATCGCGGCGGAATTCCTGCATCAATCCAAACAACAATGTTTCGTCGGCATTGACGCCGTTGAAACTGGAGCCGCGCGGAAGCGTGACGATCTCGCGAGTCTTCCCGGTGTCGATATGCGTCGCTCGCACGACCGTTCCTTCCCGAGACCGTGTGGAGTAATAGACATATCGTGACTTGCGGCCCATTTCGACGCCGCTGCTGCCGCCCATCCGGTAGCTCTGCCTGGGCACAACTACTTTCAATTCGCGAGTGTCCAAATCGACAGTCTCCAAGCCACGCGGAGTCGAAACCAGCAGCTTGTCGCCTTCGGGTGAGTAAGCGTTTTGGTGAAAGTACAAACTCGCACTGCCAGCCTGTTTCGACAGCCGTACAACTCGATGTCCGGTCTTGGGATCGATCCACTCCGTCGGTACCTGATCGGTAGGGTTTGACGCCTGCTCAAGATCCGGTGCCCTGGCAACCAACGGCCAACCTTCCTCTGACCACGTCAATTCCTGGATCGACAACTTGGATCGACCTCGTTCGGTTCCATCGTAGTAATGGCAGCTCAATAGATAGCGGTCGCCATCGCGAAAAATATTCGCATGCCCCGGGCCGATGAAGGGTCCTTCGCTGCCGAGCAATAGCGTGCCGCCACCTTTCGCTAAATCGTCTCCGTCCTTGTCCAGGTACGGCCCCGTGATCTTTCGACTTCGTCCGACGCGAATATTGTAAGTGCTGTCGACGCCGCTGCAGCATTTGCCCCAATTCACAAACAGGTAAAACCACCCATCATGTTGATAGATTTGCGGCGCTTCGATCTGGCGGTAACTGGCGATGGAACGAACTGGCTTATCATCTGCAATCCGCTTGCCCGACTGCGGATCGAGTTGGATCAGCTTCAACCCGCTCCAAAAAGACCCGAGTGACATCCAGAACTCACCCGATTCGGTGCGAATCACCGCCGGGTCAATCGCATTGAAGTCATCTTCGCTGCTGGACTGAATCACGACTCCATGGTCGGTCCAGCCGAATTCAGGGTCCTCGGGATTCAACGTCGGGGTCCAAGCAAGGGCGATAGCAGACGTATTCTTTCCAAAGCTGGAGACCGAGTAATAAAGCAGATACCGATCACCCATTTGGATAACATCGGGTGCCCAGAAGTGACCGCGCTGGCCGGGAACAACATCGGTCACCCAATTCGGAATCTCAGGGAAAACTTGTGGCCCACGCTGCCAGGTTTGAAGATCTTTAGATCGCCACGAAGAGACGCCGGTTCCGGTCGAAAAGAACCAATACTCGTCGCCACACTTGACGATGGATGACGGATCGTGAACGCCGACGTCGCGTTTGCCACGCAACTTGAGCAGTGCTGCTTCCTGTGCATCGCTAAGTCGAGGCGCGCGCTTCGGCAACGGGCGCTTCAGGGCTTCGGTTGCTCCACGCGGCAGGTCAAGCTTCGCAGCACCGATGTCTTTCACTTCGACCGTGGTCTGACGCCAACTCGTGCGCCGCCGGTCATCATCGCCGACTGTACCTTCGACTCGAAGCACATACTTTGTTAGCACGCCATCGATGATCCAGAAGCGAATAGTGCCCTTCGTATCTCGCACCGATTCTCCCCGACGAGGTGTGTCCAGCCGGTTCTTTGCGTTATTAACAGACAATGTTCCGACAAGGGCATCACCGCCTGCTTCAAGCGATATCAACTCGGCCGCCAACTCTTTGGCTTCTGCTGCTGGTGTGTCAATACCTCGTGCGATCGACGCGGCAAACCCTTCCGAACCATACCCCTGATCGGAAAGCGAAACAGTCTCCCAACGACCATCGTGATTGCTGACCGCAGCTTTATCTCCATCGATGACAATCTGCGTGGAACGAGGGCCGAACGACAGCGTGGCGTGAATTACACCGCCTTGTACTGTTGCGCCTGTCTCGGGACCGGGGCGGAAACGTGTTTCCTCAGGAACCGCAGCTTCACTTGTCCAGCGATAGCTTCCCTGCTCGCCGAGTCGCTCGATTGCCTTCGCCAGTTTTATCGTGAGCGCGTCATTGGCCGACGGTTTCGTCTCGTCCGCTCGACTTTTTGCAGCCAACAGGAAACAGGCAACCAGACACAACGGAAGAGCCAAAAGTGTTTTGTTCATTTCGGAAATCTCGTCGGACTTTTCTTCGATGGATCACACAAGGTTCGAGCGAACCTGACATGGTGGTTGCAAACCCGGTTACACCTGCCTTAATATAGTGCGTATACGCACTATTTGAAAGTGGAGCCGCTCGTTGAATCCGAAAGAACAGATCCCGTTGATGCTTCGCGCTGCCTACCTGACGATGCACCGCCGATCCGATGCAGCCTTCGTAGCGCACGGCGTGACGGCGGACCAGTTTGTCTTACTGGCAGCTCTTTCTGAGGAAGAGCCTTTGACACAGAAGGAGCTCGCGCTTCGGATGCCGTCCGATCCGAGCACTGTCCGAGCGATGCTGGTTTTGCTGGAAGAACGCGGATTGGTTCGTCGAGATGCTCATCCCACCGACGGCCGGGCGCGGACGGCAGCATTGACTTCAGCCGGGCGACGAAAGTTTCGCCAACTCTGGGAAGCAGGCGAGTCCATTCGTACGCAGACGGTGAGTGACATCAGCAACGAGGACGCGCACGCTCTTGTGCGAATCCTTATGCAGGTCGCTGAGTCGCTGACGCCGCAATCAACCGAAGGTGCCAAGTAGATCAAAGTCCGAGTGCCCGCAAATAACGAGTCTGGAGAATGCGATGAATGACCATGCACGCTGGGCGGTGTTGACGCTGTGTCTGTCGGTGATCTTTGCCGGGCCTGTTCGATCGCAGGAACCAGCTCCAATACAGGAAGACGATGTCAAAGTGATCCATGACATCGCGTATCGCGACGGCCCCAGCAAAGCCTGGCGGCTGGATCTTGCGATGCCAGTAGAACAAACCGACGCCCTGCGTCCGGCGCTGGTGATCGTTCATGGCGGCGGCTGGCGTGGCGGTTCAAAATCGGTCGACGTCTATCAAAAGATGATGACGGACTACGCTGCGAAGGGCTACGTGACCATCAACGTTGAGTATCGCTTGACCGGCGAGGCTCCGTTTCCCGCATGTATTGAAGATGTGAAGTGCGCCGTCCGCTGGTTGAGAGCTCATGCCGAAAACTATCATGTCGATCCCGAACGAATCGGAGCTTACGGACATTCTGCCGGAGCACACCTGGCTTTGATGCTGGCGATGGCTCCGAAGTCGGCCCGCCTGGAGGGCGACGGGGGCTGGGAGGAGTATTCCAGTGTCGTCAACGTCGCTGCCGCCGGTTCGCCGCCAACCGAACTGGGACGAGACGTTCCCATGGCGAAGTCCAAATGGTGGCCAATCGGCTATATCGCCAAGGATCATCCACCGCTGTTTCTGATTCAGGGAAGCGAGGACCGAATTGTTCGTGCAGAGCTGACCGATGACTTTGTCAAAAAGATGAAAGCCGCCGGGGCGGGAATCAAATACCTGCGAATCGATGGCGCAGAGCACGGACTGGCCTACAACGAAAAACTGCACGTGACCGATCCGGCGATCGAGAAATTCTTCGCCGAGCATCTCAAGCCCACGCCGCCAGAAAAGACAGCTTCAGGCAAGACATCTGCAGCTGCGGAAGTCATGATCGAAGATGGTGGGACTGGTCCGTTTTCGGCAATCGCGACCGAAGATTTATCGCTGGCCGGCATGACGATCTATCGTCCGCGCGACATGTCGCCATTCGGCGAAACGCGGAAGTTGCAAATCCTGCTGTGGGGAAACGGAGCTTGTGCGAACACGACTCAGGAACACAAGAACTTTCTCAATGAGATTGCCTCGCACGGATACGTTGTTCTGGCAATCGGCCTGCTCGATCAAATTGAAACGCGTAACGAAACTTTGCGGCAGAAGACTAAGTCCAGCCAGCTCACCACAGCACTTGATTGGATTGTCGCGGAAGGCAAACGCAAGCAGAGCGACTACTTCGGGAAAGTTGACAGCGGGAAGGTGGCCGCGATGGGCATGTCATGTGGCGGACTTCAAGCGATCGAAATCTCTGTTGATCCCAGAATTTCCACGACAGTGGTCTGCAACAGCGGTGTGTTACCGGAACCGTCTCCGATTCCCGGAATGCCACCGCTCAAGAAAGAAGTGCTGAAGAAGTTTCATGCTCCGGTCCTGTACATCATGGGTGGTCCGTCGGACATCGCCTACAAGAACGCCATGGACGATTTTTCCCGAGTCAACCATGTACCGATCGTGATGACCAACTTCGACGTCGGGCACGCTGGAACATATGCGCGACCTCACGGCGGAGAATACACACCAGTCGCACTCGCCTGGCTCAACTGGCAACTGAAAGGCAAAAGCGAAGCGTCAAAGATGTTCCTCGGTGAAGACAGCACGCTCGCCAAAGATCCAAAGTGGACCGTCGAGACGAAGAACTTTCCAACCCAGACATCAAAGATGTCCAGCGCTTCGCCAGCTGACGCCACGGTTCGGACCGGTTACCCTCCGGCCATTCCTCATGGATGGTCCGACGGCTATCTCTATGCCAATGGCATTCGCCTGCACTATTACCGCGCGGTTCCGGCGGCCGACAAACCGCCGATGGTGATGGTGCATGGCATCACCGACAACGGGCTCTGCTGGGCAACGCTGACTTTGAAGCTGCAAGACGACTACGACATCTATATGCTCGATGCTCGCGGACACGGACTCTCCGATCTTTTCACTGCTTCCGACGACGCAGACACTCTGATCAAAGACGTGGCTGCTGCGATCGACGCGTTGGAATTGAAGAAGCCGATCGTTGTGGGGCACTCAATGGGTGCTCACACGGTGATGCGTTTGGGCGCGGAGTATCCGGATCTGGCCAAAGCGGTGATCATGCTCGATCCACTGCTGGAAGGCGCTCGAAACAGGGGCGGCCAACGCGGCAGTCGTCAGCGTCGCTCTGAGGACGGCACAGACCGGCAGGCTGACCGCCCCAAAACGAAACGTCTTACCGTCAGTATGTTCGGTTCAGCAGAGGAACTTGTTGCTCAGAACAACTACCCCTTTGACGAACTGGTCGCCAAGTGTCGCCGTGACAGCCCCAAATGGGACTTCGTGGATTGCCAGTACTGGGCGTTGTCAAAGAAGCAATATCACGGCGCTTACTCACGTGAGCAGTTCGCGGTCATGACGGGAGCGATGCGGATTGGTGATTCATTGCAGAAGATTTCCGTTCCCGCGTTGATATTGAAAACCGATGCGTCTCCTGATGATCGCAAAGCCCACCATGAAGCAGCCAGTGCGATGCAGAACGGTAAACTCGTGCACATCGACAACGCGGGCCATAATCTTCACCACGACCAGTTGAACCGTACCTGCGAAGTGCTGTCACAGTTCCTCTCGACACTTTACGAATGATCGACAGTTTTTAAGCGGCGAAAAGCCAGAAGCTACTGGTGTCGACAAGCCGATACACCTGCGGAACTTGACATTCCGCAGGCAATGGCCCACACGAAACTCAACTCCTGAATTGTTCACCGCCGGAGAACGGAGAAGCGATTGTCGTCAGGTTATGTCTGGCCTCTTATGTGCCATGCCGTTGGGCCGCATCTAAACAAAAAATAGAGTACTTGATTCTCATGACGCCTCTCTCCGGGGTCATCACGGTTTCTGGACCATCGTGAACCCGAAAGCAATTCAAAAATTGGCAGCCAGCGTGTCGACCTGGAAGGCGTTTGTCGTGCAACGTGAAATGCGTTGTGCCGCACCGAGCTACGCTTCTGGATGAGTTCCGGTATGATGTCGGGAAATTCAGGGGCAGCCGAAGCCGGATAGCGACAGAAGTGTGTTGCTGCTGGACAGCAAACTCGCGAGGTATGACTAATGACCAGATTGATGCTGATTGGTGCATTTGTGTTGCTTCATTGCCATTCCGCAATGACACAAGCCAAGACCTTGCGAGTCCCGTCGGAATACACTTCCATTCAGTCGGCAATCGACGCAGCAGAACAGGGCGACACAGTGCTCGTCGACAAGGGACGATATCTGGAACGTGTCGTCATGAAAGACGGTGTCACGTTGAAGAGTGCTGGTGATGATGCTGCCCGTAAAATCGGACTCCTTCGAGCTGAGCAGACGATCATTGATGGTTCAGCGAGTGTGAAAGGTGCCGGGGTCACGATGGCTGAGGGGTCGGTTTTGGATGGATTCACGGTGACCGGTGTCGGCCAATACGATGAGGACAAATGGCGGCATCACCATGCGACTCACGGCAACGAACAAAGTCACGAACACATCGGTGCTCCCGGAACGCCGGGAATCGCCGTGACAAGCGTGAACTGCATCGTGCGAAACAACATTGTCCATCATATTGGCTACACTGGTATCGCGATCAGCGGAAACGAAAATCTGGACTGCTCTCCTTTAATCGTCAGCAACGTCTGCTTCCGAAATATGGGAGGCGGCATCGGTTCGATGAAACAATCGACCGCCACGATCCGAAAGAACGTTTGCTACGAAAACTTCTACGCCGGAATTGGCCACGACAACGCCAGCCCACTCGTTGGCGAAAATACATGCTATGGCAACATTCGAGCGGGCATCGGTATCAGCGAAGGTGCCTGTCCCGTTGTACGCGGTAACAAGTGCTACGAAAATCGCCGCGCAGGGATCGGTGTCCGGACGCTCGAAACGACTCGACCGATCATTGTAGACAACGATTGCTACGAGAACGAAATGGCGGGCATCGGATCGGAAGAAGACGCAGCTCCGACGATTTGCAGGAATCGGTGTTACCGCAACAAACTGGCAGGCATCGGAGCTCGAACACGCTCGCACCCGACAATCATCGAAAACGAATGTTACGAAAACGCAGCGGCTGGAATCGGTCAGGAGAGTGATGCTGTGACAATCCTCACAGGCAATTATTGTCACGACAACGAGGCTGCCGGAATCGGCTTTGCCGAATGTACGAACGGGCAGTCAACACTGACGAAGAACCGGGTGATCAACAATGCAAAGGTGGCCATCGGCATCCACCCCGGATGGAACGTGACCGCGACGCGTAACGAACTGTCGCGAGACGGAGGCATTCCTCCGATCGTGATGATCTTTGCCGGCAGCAAAGCATCGTTCGTCGAAAATACGATTCAAGGCTCGGGAGTTGCTTGCATTCGACTGGCCGGTGAACTGCAAGCTGTCCACAATAACTTCGTCTGTCCCAAACCTCGCAATGGCGGCCCACCAAATATCGGCATCTGGGCGCTGAAGGGGTCAAGATTGTCACAATCCGACAACACTTTCGAGGGGTGGCGCAACGATGTCCGAACTGACGAAGCAAAGTAATCTAGCGGCTACATCAGATAACGCAGCTTTTCGTACGCTGCCTTCTCTTTCGCCTGATTGTCAACCGCCGCAGCGAGTTCATCGAAGCCGAACATGGTCTTAACTCGGTGAGTCAGTAAAGCACGATCGTACGGTACCGACCCAGATTTCCAGTATTCAGCCACGTGAGGCGTGAATTTGGAAACCTGCGTTGGGCCTTTTTCGTCGGCGACGTTTGGGAGGTTCCTCCAAAGACGAAGATGATGGCGATGCGATTGAATCGCCCGCTGTGCTAATTCGTCGTAACCGCAATCTGCAAGATCGACAATTGCGGCGGCATGGTTGATGACATGGACAAGACCTCCGTAACCGCTGCGGTGAACCTCAGGAGTCAATTCAATCGCTTCATCGAGAACAGCGATCACCATCGAATCGATGTCGTTGTAAGCCGGGGTTCCATCGTCTTCTGGCAGAGTGATCTTGTTCCCGTGTATTCTTCCACGCTTCGCACCGTAGTAGCCACTACCGGGTGTCTCGTTCGCAAACATAGCCATTAGCCTCCGGATTCCGTCGACGATGGCAGGCGTGGCGAGTTCAGGATGCTGCTTCAGCGCGCGGATCGCCAAACACGCAAAGATGACGTTGTGCCCGGATTGGCGAGGTTTGTCGATTCCTTTTTCAAGCCCTTCAGCGATGCCATCGATGAGTGTTTCATCTGGTTTCTGCTTCGGAAAAGGCTCAAACAACTCTGCGTCCGACAGCGTCGACTTTTTCGACATCTTCTTCCCAAAGACCGACTCGCCGCGGATGACTCGTGCAAGATCGCCTTCGATGCCCTCGTAAACTGAAGGATCAAGGTTGGGACGCTGCTCGCCGACGAAGTAGCCGGCAATCAGGGAGGCTCCCAGATGCCCGGCCATCGAACTCATATGGTGAGCGCGCGCCAGTGCATTGAGACCACTTGAAAGAAAAGACTCGGCGATCGGAGTGGCCGTTGCTGCTCGCACATCCTCGGCGCAAACCGAACGGCTCATAAGCCCCGGCACTGCCATCCCGCTAATGATTCCGGTGGACAGACGGATGAACTCCCGTCGAATGAGTGAACTGCTCTCGCTTGGTGAGTGCATGCTTAACCTTTTGGTTTTAAAACGACTTGCATCTATCCCAGCAATCTTACCATGCGGGCGGCAAAGTTTCCCCTTGGCCAACATCTGCGTTTACCGATTCGGTTGTCGAAACTGTCCCGGTGGCATGCCTTCCAGCTTGCGAAAGAACACGCACATGTATTCGTCGTGCTCGAATCCGGTCCGCCTTGCAATTTCGGACAACGAGAGATCTGTTTCAGTCAACAACTCTTTGATCCGTTCCAGCTTTAGTCGGGTCAGCTCTTCATGTGGTGACCGACCAAGGATCTTCTTGAATCGGCTTTCCAGAACTCGTCGCGACAGCGGCACGTGTCGCACGACATCCGCCACGTTGATTCCTTCCAGCGCATGTTCGCGAATGAATCGCAACGCGGTGGCGACGTCCGGATCGTCGATGGCCAAAATGTCGGTCGACTGCCGAGTTTGAATGCCCTGCGGAGCGACGAGGACCGGCGCAGAATCAATTTGTTCACCGTTCATCATGCGGTCCAACAAAGCTGCTGCCTCGAACCCTGTCCTTTGCGTATTGCAAATGATGCTCGACAACGGTGGATCGGAAAGTTCACACAGAAGCTGGTCGTTGTCGACTCCCAGCACCGCGATTTGTTCAGGTACGGCGATGTCCAGTTCCCGGCAGACTTCAAGCAGCTTTTGAGCTTGAATGTCGTAACAGGCAAAGATCCCGATCGGGCGAGGCAGGTCTTTCAGCCATTTTGCAAGGCCTCGTTTCTCACGGTTCCAAGAGTACTTCGGGTCATTGCGCGACAACGAATCGTAAACATTGGCAGCGACTCCGGCCGACTCCACAAGCAATCGGAATTTGTCTCGCCTCCAGTTCGACCAGTTGAAACCCGGATCGCCGCAGTAGGCCAGATTCCGAAAGCCTCGGTCGAGGAGATGCTGGACACCGAGTTCGGCGATGGCCTCGTCGTCGGTTTCCACCCACGGAATATCCGGCAGGTGTCGAGCAGCACTCACATCGACGACCGGCAACTTGGTTCTTCGCAACGACGCGGCGATCTCGTCGGTTTCGATTCTCGCGATGATTCCGTCACCGCTCCACCGTCCAAGCCATTGAGGTGGCCTGCCGCCACGTTCCTGTTCGGGCAAAAAGATGGACCATCGTTCATGATGGCGAACGTACTCCGTAATTCCGTCCAACACGCCACGAGAGTACGAATTCGAGGTTTCAATCAGTAGGGCAACGCTTCGTCGCGGCATCGAAAAAATACTCAGTAGTTGCGTTTGACGCAGTAGGAGTTGAGCCGCTTTGCTTCCTGAAAGCCGCAATTTGTCGGTGAAATATCTCAATTATTGTGCGCGATATGTCATGGCGGAACAACTGTTGGATGCGACAATAAGCACAATCGGAGTGGTCTCCGCGCCCAGTTCACGCGGTCGGTATGGGCCGTTTACTCGAAATTGTTTCCCAGCGTGTCGTGACTGCACACGTGAATGAAAGGAAGAATCCTGTGAGTCGTACTGTCAATGCCGCCATGATTGGATTGGGATTCGGTGCTGAGTTTATTCCCATCTACAAGGCACACCCAAACGCAGATGTCACCGCGATTTGCCGTCGCAACGAAGCTGAACTGAACAAGTCCGGCGACCAATTCGGCATCGAGAAGCGATACACCGATTACGATCAAGTGCTTGCTGACCCGGACATCGACTTCGTCCATATCAACAGTCCGATTCCCGATCACGCGTGGATGTCGCTGAAGGCGCTCGACGCAGGCAAGCACGTGATGTGTACGGTCCCCATGGCAACGACGATCGACGACTGTCGCCAGATCGTCGAGAAAGTCAAAGAAACTGGTCTGAAGTACATGATGGCAGAGACCGTCGTCTATAGCCGCGAATACCTGTTCATCAAAGACCTGTACGACAAAGGTGAACTGGGAAAAATCCAGCATCTGGCAGCGTCACATCCACAGGACATGGACGGTTGGCCGAGCTACTGGGAAGAAATGATCCCGATGCATTATGCGACGCACGTCGTCAGTCCTTGTCTGGGACTAGTTGATGGATTGGCTGAGTATGTTAGTTGTTTCGGTTCCGGCAAAGTTCGAGACGATATCGCCAAGAAGTCCGGAAACACGTTTGCACTGCAGTCGGCTCACATCAAGGTCAAAGACTCCGATGTTACTGCTCACATCTGGCGTTGTCTGTACGATGTTGCTCGTCAGTATCGCGAAAGTTTTGATGTATACGGCACCAAGAAGAGTTTCGAGTGGACGCTGGTCGAAAACGAACCTCACGTGATTCACACGGCGAAGAAGCCGGAACCAGAGATTCCGGAGAAGATCGAAGTTCCGGACTTCGCACATCTGTTGCCGGAAGAGATTCAACGATTCACGCTTCCTGCGGAAATTCACGACGCCGAGCACCTGTCGTTCCTACAGGGAGGTGGTCACGGCGGCTCGCATCCACACTTGGTTCATGAATTCGTTTCGGCTCTGCTAGAAGATCGTGATCCGAAGCCAAATGCGGTCACCAGTGCAAACTGGACATGCGTCGGAATCTGCGCCCATGAATCCGCGACCAAAGGCGGCGAGATCGTTCGTCTGCCGGAGTTCACCCTTGGCTGATGTTTTGACCTAAATCGCCAGCGACGACTTATTCAATCCAACTCCGTGAGAATTGCAATGAACCCCACCCGACCGCTCAGCTCAAGGCTCCGGCTCACCAGCCTGTTCCTGTTGTGTCTTTCAGTATTGGCTTCTTCAACGCAGGCCGCTGACTTGAACCTGATGTTCATCGGCGACAATGGGCCCCATCAGCCGGCACGGCGGTTTCAAGAACTTGCACCAGTGCTTGCCGATCGTGGAATCGAAATGAAGTACACCGACCGGATGGAGGACGTTAATCCTGAAACGCTTGCTCAGTTCGACGGAGTTGTGTTGTACGCCAATATCGATCGCATCGACGAAGCACCGGCCAAAGCGTTGCTTGACTACGTTGCCAGCGGCAAGGGGTTCATTCCATTGCACTGTGCGACGTTTTGCTGGCGAAACAACAAAGACATGGTTGCTTTGATGGGTGGGCAGTTTCAGCGCCACGGTGGGCAGGTGTTTACAACGCAGATCGCTGCGGCAGATCATCCAATCATGAAAGGCTATGGCAGCTTTACCAGTTGGGATGAAACGTACATTCATCATCTGCACAATGAGAAGAATCGGACAGTGTTGGAATACCGAGTCGAAGGTGAGCAGGCGAGCGGCAACGAACGTGAACCATGGACCTGGATTCGTACGCATGGCGAAGGTCGCGTGTTCTACACCGCATGGGGACATGATCAGCGTACCTTCAACCAGCCCGGCTTCCACAACCTCGTCGAACGTGGCATTCGCTGGGCTTGCGGCGACGATCCCGGGAAAGTGCCAACTTTCCAGGAGAGGCAACGTTTTGTTGCTCCGAAGATGACACCGCTTCGCACCGACGTGGCCGAGTTTGAATTTACCGATGTCGGCCCGAAGATTCCCAACTACACACCCAGTCGGCAGTGGGGAACCCAGGGCGCACCGAAAACGTTGATGCAAAATCCATTGTCGCCTGAAGAATCGATAAAGCATTTCGTCACTCCCGAAGGCATGACAGTTCAGCGATATGCGGACGAACGCGATTTCAAATCGAAGCCAATTGCGATGAACTGGGACGAACGCGGCCGGTTGTGGATTTGCGAGACAGTGGACTATCCGAATGAGCTTGGCAAGGACCGCGACCGCATCCGCATTTGCGAAGACACCGATGGCGACCATGTTGCCGACAAATTCACCGTCTTTGCGGAAGGGTTGAGTATTCCGACAGCCATTGTGATCGTTCGCGGTGGTGCAGTGGTCCAAAACGCGACCGAGACGCTCTACCTGAAAGACACCGATGGCGACGACGTGGCTGATCAGAGGACGACTCTGATTACCGGGTGGTCGTCCGGTGACACGCATGGTGGAGTCAGTAATTTTCGCTACGGGCTGGACAACTGGATTTGGGGCATGCAGGGCTACAACAACAGTGCGCCCGAGTTCGACGGCAAGCAGACTCAGCGGTTTCGACAGGGTTTCTTTCGCTTCAAGCTGTCGCAAAGCGATCCGCCGAAGGTCACCGATCTGGAGTTCGTTCGTTCCAGCAACAACAACACATGGGGACTGGGAATCAGTGAAGAAGGCCTGATTTTCGGCTCAACGGCGAACGGCAACCCAAGCATGTTCGTCCCGATTCCGAATCGCTACTACGAAAGTGTGCGTGGATGGTCGCCTTCGACGCTGGGGAGTATCGCTGACTCCGCAAGATTTGAGCCAATCACTGAAAACGTTCGTCAGGTGGATCACCATGGCAGATATACGGCAGGTGCTGGACACGCATTGTACACGGCTCGAACGTTCCCCGAACAATGGTGGAACAGAACGGCATTTGTGTGCGGCCCAACGGGGCACCTTGTGGGAACTTTCGTGCTGAGTCGCGATGGGGCAAATTACAAGTCGACCAGTCCCTTGAATTTGCTGGCCAGTGATGACGAGTGGAGTGCTCCGGTGGTGGCCGAAGTTGGCCCGGACGGAGCTGTTTGGGTCATCGACTGGTACAACTACATCGTCCAGCACAATCCAACGCCCAATGGGTTCAAGACGGGCAAGGGGGCGGCGTACGAAAGCGATCTTCGCGACAAAAAACACGGTCGTATCTATCGCGTGGTTCCGACTGAAAGTGGAGCAGCAAAGCTTCACGACTTCACAAGTCTGGCAAACGCGTCGAACGACGAACTTTTGAAGCAGCTGAAGCATCCGTCATTTATGTGGCGACGGCAGGCACAGCGGCTGCTGATTGAACGCCGCGTGGACGATGTCCTTCAGGGGCTGCTGGCGCTACTCGCCGATGAATCGGTCGATGAAATCGGACTTAACGCCGGTGCGATCCACGCGTTGCATACGCTGGACGGATTGGGATACGTCAAGCTGGATCCCCAATTCAAATCGGCCGGTGTCGTCACAAGCGGCCTCCAAAAGGCGCTCGCGCATGCATCCGCCGGAGTACGCCGCAGTGCGATTGCCGTGTTGCCACACGACGAAGCCGGACTGGCGTTGCTGCTACAGAATCGCGAGTTGTTCCGAGACAGCGATGCTCAGGTAAAGTTGCAGGCAATTCTAGCATTGGCCGACATGCCGGCTTCGACGGTGGCTGGTGCATTTGTCGGTGAGCTGGCTTCCGCTGAGACGGACCAAGTTCTGATTGATGCTTTGACATCGGCGGCCGCCGCGCATGCCGTTTCTTACCTCCAACAGATCACGTCACAACAGGGCAAGCCTTCGGACGCAGTGCTTCGAATCACTCGACGAGTCACTGAACACCTTGCTCGAGCGAAACCGGACGCAGACAGTCTGCAGCGGATCGTCGCGAATCTGGCCGGTGCTGATCCCGCGCTATCAACGCCAATTCTCGACGGACTGACAGGGGGCTTACCTGCGGACTACGAGAAAAAGTCGAGTGAATCCCTTGATGCTGCGTTTGTCAAAACGTTTGAGAACGGCGACAGCACTCTCAAAGGAAAACTACTGCGGCTTGCATCGCGGACGGGAACCACGGCTCTCGATCAGTACGCCGATGAGATCGTTAAGTCGTTGGTGAAGACCATCAAAGATTCGGATGCGACTGCGGACAAGCGTGGTGCGGCTGCCCGAGACCTTGTGGGTTTCCGATCAACGGACAAGAACGCCGTCGCGACCATCATCAACCAGTTGACTCCACAGACGCCACCGAACGCCGTCGAACAAATGCTTGAGGCCGTGCCGCTGAGCGAATCCGATGATGCAGGTGAAGTGATCATCAAAGCTCTGCCTTCAATGACACCGAAGACGAAATCAACGGCGCTCAGTGTCGTGTTGGGCAAGCCGGTCTGGGCCAGGTCGTTACTTGCCGCAGTCGAAGCCAAAGAGTTCGATCTGAACGAACTTTCGTTGGAGCAAAAACAATCGTTGCGATCGTTTCCAGATCGATCCCTGCGAGCTCGGGCTGAAAAACTGTTAGCGATGGGCGGCGGATTGCCCGACGCCGATCGCGACAAGGTGTTGCAGTCACTGATGCACGTGACAGAAAAGACGGGAAACGTCGATGCGGGCCGTGAAGTCTTCAAAAAGATCTGCGCGGCTTGTCATCAGCATGGTGAGATGGGGAAGAAGATCGGCCCGAATCTGACCGGCATGGGAGTTCATCCGAAACACGAACTGCTCACTCACATCATCGATCCGTCACGCAGCGTCGAAGGAAACTTTCGGCTGTACAGCGTGCTGACGCTCGATGGAAAAGTCATCAACGGAATGCTGGCGGGAGAAACCAGGACGTCGATCACCATCGTTGATTCGCAGGCGAAGGAAATCAGCGTCGCTCGCGAGGACATCGAAGAGCTGATCGCTTCCCGAAAGTCGGTGATGCCGGAAGGTGTTGAAAAGCAGATTACCGAACAGGGACTGACGGACCTGCTGGAATTTTTGACTGCGGGCGGCCAATACATCCCGCTGCCGCTGGACAAAGTTGCCACGGCAATCAGCACGAAGGGCTTGTTTCATGATGGAGACAATAGCCCGGACCGCATGGTGTTCCCTGACTGGGGACCGAAGCTCTTCAAGGGCGTTCCGTTCGCACTGACCAATCCGCAAGGTAAGTCCAAGCCGAACATCATTCTGTTGCACGGACCAAACGGTTCGCTGCCTCCACAGATGCCCAAGTCGGTTTCAATGCCGTGTGGCACGTCGGCGGCGGCGATTCATTTGCTCAGCGGCGTTGGCGGCTGGAACCATCCGTACAACAGCGAAAAGACCGTTTCGATGATCGTTCGCCTGACGTACGACGATGGAACAACGGAAGATCATGAATTGCGGAATGCGGTTCACTTCGCCGATTATATTCGCCAGGTCGATGTGCCAATGAGTGAATTTGCATTCCGACTTGGTCGGCAGCAGCTTCGATATCTGAGCGTCAAGCCGAAGCGTGCGGACAAGATCCAGACCATCGAGTTCGTCAAAGGCGAGGACAGTAGTGCTCCGATCGTGATGGCGGTCACCGTCGAAAGACTCTCCGCCGGAGCGAAACCTGTTGCACGAAATATGCAGGATGCTGCCGGGGCGAATGAAGCTCGCAACAAGCAGCCACAGCGACGCCGCAGGCGTGGCGGATTTGGCGGGCCAATTGAACTCGGGCCAGATGACGTCGCCGTCTATGACGCTCCACCGGAAGGATTCAAAACCAGGCGTGACGACATTCCGCGTGGTAAACTGGAGATGATCGAGTACGAATCGAAGACCGTTGGCAGAACGCGGAAAATGAATGTCTACACTCCGCCTGGTTATTCATCGGACACGAAATATCCCGTTCTCTACCTGCTGCACGGAATCGGCGGCGATGAGTCCGAATGGCAGCGCTTCGCCAATCCGGCTGTCCTGTTTGACAATCTTTTTGCGGACAGGAAAGCCGTCCCGATGATTGTCGTGATGCCCAACGGTCGAGCACAAAAGAACGATCGGGCAGAAGGCAACGTCATGGCAAGTGCGCCAGCCTTTGCGGTCTTCGAGAAAGATTTGCTTAACGACGTGATTCCGGCGATCGAAGCAAAGTACTCAGTCGATCGCAGCCGCGAAAAACGTGCCATTGCCGGACTCTCAATGGGCGGCGGTCAGTCCTTCAACTTCGGCCTCGGTAATCTCGACAAATTCGCGTGGGTCGGACCATTTTCTGCGGCACCGAATACGAAGCCAGCTGAAGAGCTGATTCCCGACGTTGCCGTTGCGAAAGCGAAACTCAAGCTGCTGTGGATTTCCTGCGGCAACAAAGATGGACTCATCCGGATCAGTCAGAACGTGCAACGATTCCTGAAGAAGAACGAGATCGATCATGTCTGGCACGTCGACGGACACGGCCACGATCCTCAGCACTGGAGCAGCAGCCTGTACTGGTTCGCGCAAAGCGTGTTCCAGGACAATCCCGCCAGGAATGCAGCGACCTACAATTCTGTGATTGGCAAATGGATCGGCACGGTGGAAACTCAAATTGGCGATCAAGATTACGTCTTCACCATTGAAAGCAAGGACGGGAAAGTTGGCGGCTCGGCAGTGATGATCCTCGACGGCGAAAAGCACACCAGCAAACTGTCCAACGTGAAGCTCGCAGATGGCAAAGTTTCGTTCGACGAAATCCTGAACTTCCGGGGCAACGATCTGTCAATCAGCTACTCAGGCACACTGAGCGACGGTGAAATGAAGCTGACTCGCAAAGTGGGCGAATTCGCAACGGAAGAGTTCACAGCCAAACGAGCCAGGTAATCATTCTCGTCAACCGTCAAAGAGGAAGACCCATGTTGTTACGCGCAAACGTACTCATCTGCAGCGTGCTGCTGATCGATTCGATCAGTTCGGCACAGGACTCTGTTCCGGTCGATGACTGGAAACCGGCCGTCACTAATCAGAACGGCAAACAGTTCCCTCAGGTTAACTCTGAAGGCCGTGTTAGATTTCGCATCCACGCTCCTGAGGCGACCGCCGTTTCATGTACGTTCCGAGAAAGCAGCGAATTTGTCAAAGACGATAAAGGTTTTTGGACGGGCTACACTCGCAAGCTGGATGAAGGCTTTCACTACTACGAATTGATCATCGACGGCGCGAAAGTTCCCGACCCAAACAGCAAGTACTTCTTCGGTGCAATGCGTTGGGGCAGCGGGGTGGAAGTTCCTGCGAAGGACAAAGACTTTTACGCTGTCAGGAAAGTCCCGCATGGCCAAATGCGTGAAGTCCTTTTCTATTCCGAGAGCACCCAAACGGATCGCCGTGCCTTCGTTTACACTCCACCGGGATACGATAGCGATCAGAAAAAGCGTTACCCGGTTCTCTATCTGCAACATGGATGGGGCGAGAACGAGTACGGCTGGAGCGTTCAGGGCCACGCCGGTCTGATCATGGACAACTTGCTCGCCGAAGGTAAGGCCAAGCCGTTCATCATCGTGATGACCTATGGAATGACCAACGAAGTGCGTTTTGGAGGACTTCGAAACTTCGACATCAAACATTTCGAAACGGTACTGGTCAAAGAACTGATTCGCTATGTCGATTCGAACTTCCGTACGCTGACGGATCAGCCCAACCGAGCCATGGCTGGTCTTTCCATGGGCGGCATGGAAACCAAGATGATTACGCTGCGGAACCTCGACAAGTTCTCACACATCGGTCTGTTCAGCGGTGGATCAATCTCCATGGACGACGTGAACAATACCGAGGGATTCAAGGAACACGTCAAGCTCGTCTTCGTGAGTTACGGCAGCAAGGAAGTCGGCGGCGGACGGCGACCACGACGCGGCGGCGATCCCGAAGCGAATTCAAAGGCGCTGAAGGAAGCCGGTATCAACAGCCACTACTACGTTTCACCGGACACGGCTCACGAATGGCAAAGCTGGCGCCGCAGTTTGC